>JALNZG010000001.1 GCA_023229425.1 Ignavibacteriaceae bacterium | reverse complement strand
ATTTCCAGTAACGTTACATTTGAATAGTGATAAATAAAAAAATGCTGTGCCAAGTTCAGTACTATCCAAATCAATAAAACTTTGGTCATACCCTATAATGTTTTTCATCTCTATTAAACGATGATCGTTTGACCATGACTTAGCAATTATGCCAAAGACATATTGCCCGTCGGTATTTTTTTGATAAATAACGGCAGATTTAGGAATATTGTATGTAAATGTTCTATCAAAATCGACCAGGTAGGTTCCTTCGGGGTAGCTGTTCAAAACATATTCCATCAAAGCAATAGTATCACAGGGAAACCGAACTGTGACTAATTTTTTCCGTTCTTGAATGTTGTACTCCTGGATGCTCATATCCCTTTGAGTATCTCTGGATACATCATAATTATCGGCTTCAGTATCTCCAACTTTTTGACCCGTATCAACTTTATCTTCGCCACAGCCGGAAACAGCAAATGCAAAAAGACTTACTACTAGAAAAAGAAATGAAACTAATTTGCTCATAGGGAACTCCGTCCTGCTTAGGGATATTTTATTTTGAAAATTCTTCAAAAAAATATGCTGAACTCTGGATACCTAATTGAAAATGAGTTAAGCTAAAATGTTCGTTCGGCGAATGAAGATTTTCTGAATTCAAACCAAAACCCATCAATACCGAAGGAGCTTTTAACACACGCTGAAATGTTGCCACTACGGGAATGCTTCCTCCTTCACGCATAAAAACGATTTTTTTGCTGAAGGCTTTTTCCATCGCAACCGCACCGGCTTTAATAGCTTTTCCGGTTAATGGGGAAAGTGAAGGATAGGCTCCATGCAGATCGGAAATTTTAACTTTTACAGATTTCGGAGCAATAGATTTTATATACTTTGTAAAGATTTTTGCAATTTTCTTTGGGTCTTGATTGGGCACTAACCGCATACTAATCTTAGCTGTAGCCTGCGAGGCGATTACCGTTTTAGCTCCTTTGCCTGTAAATCCGCCGATGATCCCGTTACAATCTAGAGTGGGGCGAACCCAAAGTCTTTCGAGTGTTGAGAATTTAGCTTCTCCGGTTAATTCCTTAACGCCTAAGTCTTTTGCAAAATTTTTATCGGAAAAATTAAGGTGTTCAAAATTCTTTTTTTCTTCTTTCGTTAAAGGTAAAACATCATCATAAAAATTAGGAATTGTAACTCTTCCGTTTTTATCATGAAGTTTTGCAATTATTTCCGCAAGAACATTAATAGGATTAGCGACCGCACCGCCGAAAGAACCTGAATGCAAATCGCGGTTGGGCCCGGTCACTTCAATTTCCATATAAGCTAAGCCGCGTAAACCGTAAGTAATGGTCGGGATGCCAGTTTCGTAAAGTGAAGTATCGGAAATTAAAACTGCATCACATTTAAGTAAATCTTTATGTTGATCAATAAATCCGCCGAGATGTTCGCTCCCAATTTCTTCTTCACCTTCGATAATAAATTTTACATTTAACGGAAGACTTCCTTTAACTTTAAAAAATGCTTCAACACTTTTTATATGGATGAACATTTGCCCTTTATCGTCTGTTGCGCCGCGTGCAAAAATGTTATCCCCTTTTATTGTCGGTTCAAAAGGCGGACTGTCCCATAACTCAATCGGGTCAACAGGTTGAACATCGTAATGCCCATAAATTAAAACCGTAGGTTTGCCGGGAGCGCCGAGCCATTCACCATAAACGATGGGATGACCTTCAGTTTGAAAAATTTCTACTTGATTCATTCCTGCTTGTCTTAATTTATCGGCAACAAACGTTGCACAATGTTTCATATCTTCGTTGTTTTCTTGTAAAGTACTGATACTCGGAATACGTAAGAATGATTGCAACTCTTCTACATAAAGATTATGGTTGCTTTTAATGAAATTTATTATTGGTTCCAATCGAGAACCCTTTCTCTATTAATTGATGAGTTTAAATTTATAGATAACCGGAATGAGTTGTTTAAAATTTGCCACAGTTGAGGAATCCAAGTTTTCCAATATTGATTTAGATGGAACGAAAACTTTTTTCCATGGATCATCTACAAGATAAAGATTAGCATTGTTATCCATAGTTATTGATTCCAATGCTGCTCCGTAGTTGTAATCTTTGTAATTAGGAATAATTCCTTTTGCATCATAGTATTTAACTTCGGAAATATCAAGTTTTTCATTCAATTTCATTCTAAAAATTTTTGCATTATTTCTATCAATACCCCAAAGCGTATTGTTCCCTTCGCAATATAATCCGCAAATAGTTTGGATTTTATAATTCCGGGTGTTGAGTTGTTTAATAATCCTTTTGCTTTTCTTATCAACAATAAAGATCATCGTGCTATCTGAAAAAACCGATTTCTTTTCAAATCCCTCTAAACCTAAGAATAAATATTTTTCCGATACTGCCAACCCTTCATATCCAATATTATTATCAACGTACTTTAAAAAAAGTTTTTGCGGATAAATCTGAATTTTTTCAAAACTTACTATGGTATCGGCAAACAAATTATTTTCGGAAAATTTCAATTGATAAATGCCAACATATTTTTCTACATCCGGAAGATTTCCTTCAACAGAAACGAAAATATCGCCGGTGAATTTATCATAAACAATTTCTTCAAAATCTTTCTTCGAAAATTTTGATAGAAAATTTTGAACCGATGCAGAAAAGGCAAGCTTTTTTAATTCAAAAATTGTATCCCGTGCAATACTAAGACGCCAAAAGTCACCAATATCATCTGCAAGGAGAAAAAATTTTTTGCTTTCAGCTTCCTTTAAAAAAGCAATTCCACTCGTTTGGTTCGTATGCATATCAACGGTTTTTAGCCATCGCGGGTAATTTTTATCCGGTTTTAGCGGAAGATCATCTCCCAGAAAAAGCAGTACATGCAAACTTCCGAAGATTAGAAGAAGTACGGCAAAAATATTTATAATTTTCATAACTGTGTATCAAATCTAATCATTTCAAAAGAGATTCCAAAGATTCATGTGAAAGTGGGGATACGTTTGCCAACCTTTGAAATGCTTCCTATATTTGTCTTATGATTTTATTCAGATACATATTGCGTAACCATGCGGCGCCTTTCCTTTTTTCTATAACTACGCTCATGTTCATATTTCTTTTTCAATTTTTAATGAAGTTTGCTGACAAACTCGTTGGGAAAGGGTTGGACACTTGGATCGTTATTCAATTGATCATGTACAACCTGGCGTGGATGGTGGTGTTGGTGGTTCCTATGGCAGTGTTGGTTGCTACGCTGATGGCGTTTGGCGCAATGGCGCAGAATAATGAAATTACGATAATGAAATCATCCGGTGTTAGTCTGTATAAAATGATAGCCGGACCTTTGGCGGCAAGCGCAGTTGTCGGAGTTTTCTTGATATTTTTTAATAACGATGTTCTTCCCGATGCAAATCATCAAGCAAAAATTTTGATGATGGATATTCAACAAAAGAAACCAACTCTTTCCATTGAGCCTGGAGTTTTTTCTCAAGAGGTTGATAACTATGCTATTCTTGCGCGCACGATGGATCAAAAGGGGAACAAAATGCACGGCGTTACGATTTATGATTATACAAATCCATATAAAATAAATATTGTTACTGCAAAAGAAGGACTTCTCTACTTCTCTAAAAATCAAACAAAATTGTTGATGGATTTACAAAATGGTGAGATCCATGAAAGCGGAGTTTCAGATACAAAACTTTACCGGAAACTTCTTTTTACTAATCACCGAATTGCAATGGACGCACAACAATTTTCATTTCAGCAATCCGGTCCCGGTGTTCAGCGGAGCGACCGTGAATTGAGCGCTCCCGATATGCTTGCTATTGTTGACAGCTTAAAACAAATGCGGTCTAAATATTTCACTTCGTTTCAAAAAACTACACACAAGTTTTTTCTCGGAGATAGTTTTGCCGCACCGCTTCAAGGGAAAATTCACCAATCGTATACACCGAATGACAATTACACAAATCTGATTGAACGGGTAAAGAACATTAAGAACGAAATGCTTTCTTCCTTCCTTCAAGTTGATTTTGTTGATAAAGAAATTGACAAATATATGGTTGAAGTTCACAAGAAATATTCTATTCCCGCTGCATGTATCATTTTTATTTTGTTAGGCGCTCCACTTGGAGTTATTACACGAAAAGGAGGCTTCGGTATGGCGGCAAGCGTAAGTCTTTTCTTCTTTTTGATTTACTGGGCTTCACTGATCGGCGGAGAAAAACTTGCAGACCGCGGGTTTATGACCCCGTTCTGGGGAATGTGGAGCGCAAATATTTTAATGGGACTTGTTGGAATATTACTTACCAAGAAAGTTGCAAACGAAACTGTTACCCTTGATTTTTCATTCTTCAAAAAATTAATTCCAAAAGCATGGCAGGAGCCTGAAGAAACTACATCATGAAAATAATCGACCGCTACGTTGTAAAACAATTTGTGCAGACAATCTTTTTTGCTTTACTCGCATTCATTGCAATTTTTGTTATTGTAGATTTAATGGAAAACCTTGATGATTTTCTTGACCAAAATGTCGCCTCTCCAATTATTTTTCAATACTATATTTATTTTATTCCGGAAATCATAAAGTTGATAACTCCGGTTGCCGTATTGTTTGCGGGACTCTTTACTGTTGGGAAAATGTCGAACGTAAACGAATTAACCGCCATAAAAGCAAGCGGTGTGAATATTTACAGGTTCATGTTCCCATTAGTGATCGTTTCATTTTTAGTGAGTTTATTTTCCATCTATTTCGGCGGATATGTTGTTCCTAAAGCAAACAAAGCAAAGCTTGAAATCGAGATAAATTATCTGAAAAAAGGATATTCTTTTTCGGGAAGTAATATTTTTTTTCAGGACACAAAAAATAAAATCATAAACATTTCGTACTACGATGAGACCAATCTTATTGCACACCGCGTGAGCGTTCAAGAGTTTGATAAAAATGATATCACTAAAATGAAGAACCGGATGGATGCGCAGCAGTTAGTTTTTGACAGCACAAAAAATATGTGGATTGCAAAAATCGGTTCATTCAGGGTATTCGGTGTTTTATCAGACACACTTGAAAATTTCTCGCAGAAAGAAATGCCCTCGTTACAATTCAAACCGAACGAACTCGCGTTCAAACAGCAAAAACCGGAACAAATGAATTTGGGTGAACTAAGAACTTTGATTATAGATAAACAAAAAGCTGGGAACGATCCAACTTCGGCAGAAATTGAATATTATTCGCGTTACTCATTCGCTATGGCAAGTTTAGTTGTGGTGCTCTTCGGGATGCCTCTTTCAGCAAACAAAAGAAAGGGAGGACTGGCGCTTCAGTTCGGAATAAATATTCTCATCACTTTTATTTATTTGGGGTTGATGAAAATTATTCAAGCGTTTGGCAAGAACGGCGCGCTCGACCCGGTTCTTACTGCATGGCTCGTAAATATTTTCTTCTTTATCGGTTCGCTGATAAATCTTTCAAGAGTAAAACAGTAAAAAGAATTAAGTGGATTGATCTCCGTTTAAATTTATATTTTTTATCATGATTGCAGAACAAGGATTAACGAATTTTGATTTTAGAAGTTAAAAACAGATTGTTGGGGCGGTACGAAGAAATATGAGCTATAAATCAAAAATCAGCCTAACTTAGGATAAGTTTGATGTAAATAAAATAGTGAGAAGATGGATATAAAATTAACAATATTATTAACGGTAAGTCTTTTTTTCTTTTTTTCATGTAAAAAAGATGATAACCCAATTGTACCAAATACAAAATGGGAAAAAATAAACGTTGGTGTTGAAGCGCGAACAGTGTATGATTTACAAGTCTTTAACAACACTATCTTCGCGGGTACGGATAGTGGTGTCTGTGTTAGTAATGATACAGGGAAAACCTGGACTAATTATAATACGGAGGACAAGAGATTGAATATTAGAAAAATCTTTTTTGACAATAATATTATATATGTCGGAACAAAAGATGCCGGTGTTTACGTAAGTTATGATTTTGGGATTCAATGGACCCCAACCAATATAGGGATTCAAACACCGATTGCTCCTAGTTATCCTGAAATCTCCTCGTTTATTTCAGATAGTAATTATATATACGCAGGACTTCCATCTATTTCGCTTAACAGACCAAAACCTGCTCAAATTTATCGTAAGAGAAAAGATCGGGACAAATGGGAACCATTTGATACCGGTTTAGAGGCAATAGGGGTTAGAGCATTCTATAAATATGAAGAGCGAATTTATGCGGGGACGTGGGAGGGTGTTTGTGTATTTGAACCGGTATTATCCAAATGGATTAAATTTGGCGAATCAAATCTTAGTTTTGTCAGATTTTATTGGAAAAAATCATCGCTTTTCAGTTCGGTAGAACAACAGAATATTGGTATAATGATTTCCTCAAATGGCGGTTACAGTTGGCGATCAGCTAACACAGGTATTGGTTCTGACGATATAGCGTGGTCATTTTCGGGAGATAACAAAAACAACATTTATTGTACTTCCTATGGAACAGTTTTTTCAAGTTCTGATGAAGGAAATACTTGGATCAGAATTGGTGATGGCTTACCACAAGAAAGCATTTTAAGTTCGGTGGTGATTGATAACTATATTTTTGTTGGATCAAATTGGGATGGAGTCTGGAAATTAAAATTATAACCACTTTATAAAAAGTTGTACTGAGTTTAAACAAACAGATAATTTCAACAATTTTATTTTTCATTTTTAGCTATTTACTTTTCTTCCCCAACGAAGCAAGAAACAACGTATAATCATATCCCGAAGCATCTGAAAGTGTTTTAACCTTTTCAATAAAGTTTAGCATTTCGCTTACATGATTTGTATAAAAAGGTTCAAGCAGATACGCTGATATTTCTTTTTGTGTACCGCCGGATTTTTGGAGTTCCTCTTGTAAATAAGTTTCCGTGCAAGTAACTAATGTAAAAGTAAAACTCCAATGCAGGAATATTTCCAAATTCTCTTTACTGAAATAAACTTTCCCTTGATACTCGTTTACACTAAGAAATTTTTTAACAAAATCTTTATTCAATAACTTTACCAGTTTAAGGAAGTCACTCTTCTTCCCTGCCGCTTTTCCTTTTAGAGTAGTATTCCGCCGTGAAGATTTGGAATTAACAATGGCGAGAAGTTCATCCGGAAAAATATTTTCTTCCGACGGTAGAATTTTTGCCAAACCAAATTCCTGTTTGATTGTTTCAAAGGTATCGCTGAGATGAAGAAGTCCCTGCCACAACGGTTTATCAAGCACTAATTCATTATAGAGATGAAGCAGTTCATCATTCTCATGGCTGGATTTTACCGCTTCAAGGATGGTAAGAATAATCGTATAAAGGATAAAGAAATCTTTATAAGCTGAATTTCCGTTGTAAAAAACTAATGCATGCTTGAGGCTTTCCTGCACCTCTTTTTTCTTCAAAGAAGAAACGAAAAGATCGAGTGTTGACAGAATGAAAAATTTCTGTTCGATCGTATGGACAATGTTTTGTTCATTGATCGGCATGAACAAATAAGTTTTTACTTCGTTCACTAAGTTTAGAATTTTTGTTCTGCCATAACTTGTTACTTTTTCTAAATTTTTACTCCCGGCTTTTAATTTGCTCTGTTCAATAAAACCGCAGACGATGCTGAATTCTTTGAGCAGTTCCCTGTTACAAAGATTAATAACCGCTTCATGCAAAGGGAAAAGTTTAAGCTCTTTCAAAGCTTGGGTTATTGATTGAACTCCGTTTCCGTTCAATAATTTGTGCAGCTCATGGTATTCCCCCGTCTCATCTTTAACTTCGGTAAATCCCAAAAAGACATGATATTGGTATCCATTTAAGAAAACGCTAATTCCCTCTTCCATCAATTCTTTTCCATTACGGAGAAATTCTATTTTTGTTTTATGGTCTTTTAATACAAAATAAATATCACCGAAAACGTTTAAGTCCAAAGCTTCAGTTAAACTTTTGCTTCGCAGGTCAGTATTCGCTTCTGAAGAAACTTTCCCGGTTGAAAAATGTATTTTTCCTTTTGCCTGCTCATAAGAATTGTTATAAAAAACAAGCGTCCGTTCGTTCCCCTTCATATTTGAAAAAGCAAAAACATTCTCATTTACATTCCCGGATTCATCGAGGAAATCATAAAACTCAAAATTAGAAACTTGACTAAATAAATATCTTTTCTCCAGCAGCGGAAAAATTTCTTCTTCATGGCGGCGAACTAAATTTTCATCTACAAACTCGCTGTAATATGCGCGGTAATATTCCATACCGTATTTTTCCGTAAAGCCTTCAACTTGTCCATGTGCAAACATCGGCAAGCCCGGCAAGGTTATCATCATTACTGCAACACCAAAGTATTTATCCCCCTTTCCAAATTGGTTAACCGCAGTTTCTTCATCGGGATTGCTCATAAAATTTACATACCGTTTCAAAATCTCCGGATTGAACTCAAGCGTGTTCGTAATCAGGTCGCGGTACTTATCATTTTCTTCCTTCATAAACATGTGCATAAAAGCGCTGTTGTAAACTCGGTGCATACCAAGCGAACGGACAAAATATCCTTCCATCAACCAAAAAGCTTCAGCAAGCAAAAGTGTGTGCGGCATTTCGTAATTAATTCTATCAACCACCTCACGCCAAAATTCTTCCGAAAAAACCCGGTTAAATGCTTCGTGAGACATTGCATAATCGGAACGCGAAGGAATTGCTCCGCCGTGTCCCGGTTGCGGATACCACAACCTTGAAAAATGTTTCTTTGCCAGAGTCATCGCCGCATCAAAACGTATTATCGGCGTCTTACGAGCAACGTGCATGATGGTTTGGATTAATGATTCACGAACTTCAGGCAGCAAAAGATTTAACTGCGCCGTATCATTCCAGGGCATGTTCGTTCCATCATTCCCGTGATAGATGTAACGAATTTGTCCCGACCAATTATCAATCAATTGAAAAACTACTGCGGCATCGGTTTTTGCATAATACTTGTCTTCAATTCTAATTTGATAATGGGAATCATCGGATAAATCGGGCCCGGTAAAAGTATAACTTGGGTATGGTGAGTTCGAAGCTTGAATAAAATAATCGGGTCGCTCCAAAATCCATTTGGAAAATATGCCGGTATGATTCGGCACCATATCGCTCGAAAGCCGGATATGCCTTTGCGTACAGCGATGTTTAAAATTTTCAAAAGCTTGTTCTCCGCCAAGTTGGTTGGCAATTACATAATCATAAAGTGAATACGCAGATGGCGCCGCTTCGGGGTTTCCGCAAAATTGTTTTATTTTTTTTGATGCGGCGCTTCTCTCCCAAATACCGATAAGCCATAAAGCGTTAATATTCCAGCTCGCAAGGCGGTCGAGTTCTTCATCGGGAATTTGATCAAGCCGGAAAATATCTCTTTGATATTTTTTTGAAAGTTGGTCAAGCCAAACGAAAATATTTTTTGCAAGCATCACAACACGCGGCATCCAATCAATATCTTGCGTAAATTGTTCGGGTTCAAAATGATAACTTAAACTGGTATCTTCCAGCGATCCTTTTTGCTGCTCATATTCTTTACGGATTTTTTCCAACTCATCATCGGTCATTAAGAGCTGGTAATCGGGCACCGGAGGAGTTCCAACCCCACCATGCTGTATAAAAAGTTTTACATCTTCACGGATCAGATCTTCTCCGCCTAATATTTTTTCAAGAAGTTTTTCATCAATAATTACTTTCCATTTTTCACGAATGTAATCAAGTTGTGCTTCAAGATTTGTTAAATTAGATAAGATCGGTTTTCTTAACGCAGAAAGAAGTGAAAGATTTTCTATACTTAACGGTTTTTCCTGTTCAAAGAATTTTTCCGTGGTTGAAAGAAAATTTTTGTACGGCGATCCTTCCGCAATATGTTTATCATCAAATAATTCTTTTAGATTTTGAAAAGCGGGATTCAGATTTTCCAGATGAAGCAGAATAATTTCTTCAAGAATAATTTCCCTATTGGGCTTTCCGTTAGTGCTTCCGCTTAAATATTGGACTTGAGGCGTAATTCCTTTTTGCACTGCAACCGGCGGAAACAACTCAACAAATTTTCTTAAAACCTTTTCGACTTCATCTCCACCCAAACTATTCTTTAAATAGAAAATGCTCCGTTCAAACACACCGGGATTTTCTTTCTCTTCATAATGTCTGATAACGAAATGAAAAATTTCGTGCAATAGTCCTGCGGCATTTAATTGTCCGGGCGTAACATACGCATCAAATATTTTTTCCTCTTCACGTTTGCTGTTTATTTTTTGCGCGAGAAGCCGGGCTTGATAAAAATTAGCGATTAGGACGTTTCCCTGGACGGAAAAAAGTGATTCATCAAATTGATATTTAATGCGCACATTCTTTGCAACGTGAAGATCATATTTTATTTTTGAAGCAATACTCTTTTTCAAACGCACTTGCAATTGTTCCATGTCCAATCCTGTGAAGAAGTTAGCCGATAGTTAATATTGAAGATTTCTTTAGCTGAAATATAGTAAAATTTTGGGAGTAGAAAGAGGAAGATGAGAGACAGCAATCTATCTGAGTAGAACCATTTTTCTTGTTTGAACAAAATTCCCTGCACGCAATTGATAGAAATATATTCCACTTGATAATTCGTAATTCCTTCCGCCAGTGGCAGATCGTAATTCGTAATTATAACTCCCGGCTTGCTGCTCTTCATTTACGAGAGTCGTTATTTCATTTCCTAATACATCATAAACTCTTAAACTTACTTTGCTGAAAACTGCCAACTGATAACTAATAACAGTTCCCGGATTAAATGGATTCGGGTAGTTTTGAAAAAGCCTAAAAGAAGACGGTCTCTCTTCAGATGTTTCGTGTACATCAACAATTCTCCTCAGTTCAGCATCCATCCAAGAAAATCTTTCAGTTATCCAGTTCTTAAAGTAATTCATTTCGTCATTATACGTTTGACCGATGTAATAATTAGGCCAAACGTATGTCCCTAAAATTTTCCAACGTTCGTAATTTCGAATCCGCGCTTCATCCGTAACACTTCTTAGTGAATCAATAAAATTAAAAATAGTTGAAACACTAAATGCATTTTGACGTAAAGCAAACCAACGTTCGGCAAATTGCTTTTGAAAATTTTTATCGTTTACAAGTTTCTTCCACCAAAAAGGGACTTGAAACATATCACCTTGTAAGAATGAAGTGTTGTAGCTTAGATAAGAAATATGCCAACCGTAAGTTAGTGACGCATCATAATAATCGGAATTGCCCCATGCTAAATTATAATCCCAAACCGGTCCCATAAACAGTTTTCGATTTTTTGAATCTTTATCTTTGTACATAAATGCACTAAGCCGGTATGCGTCAACACTTTTACACATTTCATTCAGTAAAAAGAAATCAACAAAGGATGGAACATCAATTATGGAAGCATAGCCGGTGAGCGGATCAGCATAATCCGGATTGTAAATCAGTGTTTCAAAATCCTCAATATATTTTTGAATATAAGTTTTTTGCTCCGGAGTAATATCTTCCGGTTTGGGATAATGATATTGCCAATAAATCTTTTGCGTTGCCTCGAGATAAGGAGGATAAATTGATTTCCAACCGTCATTTCCCGAGCCGTCTTCTTTATCAATTTTTAAAATATATCCGCCTGTAAGATTATCGCCAATGGAATCGGCGACTGTTATTTTAGAAATGTTAACACGATTTTTATCACGTTTGATTTTTTCAAATAAAACATACACCCCCATGTACTCACCATTCAACACTAGCTCGCAAAATTTAAATCGTGAAGCATATCTACCTATATTTGCAGTAAGCCAATAGGTAAGCACATCGCGGAAAAAAGTTTTATCGGTGTAGGGTGCATACAAAATCCAATCTGATTCAGCCGGGAGACCAAGTAGTGAAGCCGTGGTATCGGTATTAATGTTGGTTCGTAGCTCAACTGCGTATTGTTTCTTTGGAAACCACTGTGAAGTCGAACCGCGAATTTCAATGCCAATTTTTCCTTTATAATTATTCTGTGGATCAGTCAAATTATTTCTAACTCCTTCACCGTTAAAAATAATTCCCATGTCGATGGTTATTTTGGGCTCATTCTTTATTGTTTGTCCGTGGGTTTCAAGTACTACAATTGGCAGGTTGGAAGATGTGAAAACAAATTGATTTTCATTTGTACCGGAAATTGTAGTTTGACTAACAAGCTGAGCACAAAATCCCAACGACAGAAATACGGTAAGAAAAATAGGTCTCATTTGAAAAAAGTAATATTGTTAATCGAAAACTACCTGTTCGGCAGGGTTTTCCCAAAGACGAAAAAGCAAATGAACTTGTTCAGCGGTAATTCTTGTTGCTGAAAGAGGCGGAAGATCATCTTTCGAGAAAAAATTTACTTCAGAAGTTTCTGTTCCTGAAGAAAAATTATTATTCACCAACTCACAAAGAATAAATATTTTGTAAGTATGAAACGGGGAGAGCGGATAATCATGTTTTAACTTATCAATAACGGCGAGCAATCTAACCGGCTTCACATCAGTGCCGGATTCTTCCTTCGCTTCTTTAACCGCAATTTCTGAAGGTGAATGACCAATATCAGCCCAGCCGCCGGGGATTGACCACTTGCCGTCAATCTTTTCTTTCACCATTAATATTTTATTTTCTTTAAATATTACAGCCCGTACATCAACTTTGGGAGTTTGATATCCAACTTCATTTGCAAAAAGACTTTGAATTTTTTCTACCGGTGTGTCTGTAATTTCCGCTAACAATAATTGACTGAGCTTCTTCAATTCGTCATAGCGTTCCCTGTCAAAATCGCTTTCGCAATATTCTAATCCGGCAAATGCAATTGCCTGAATCTTTTTTACAAGTTCAATTGAAGTTTTCATTTTAAATAAATCATTTTTTTTGTTTGAAGAAACTTTCCCGCCCGTAGTTGATAGAAATAAACTCCACTTGGCAATTCGTAATTCCTAATTCCTAATTCATAATTGTGCCCCCCGGCTTCTTTCCAATCATCAACCAAGATCGCAACTTCATTTCCAAGAACATCAAATACTTTTAAAGTCACCTTACTGACAACTGACAACTGATAACTTATAACTGTTTCCGGATTGAACGGATTCGGATAATTTTGAGAAAGCAAAAACTTTGGTTCTGCAATTTTTTTTTCATTTACCGCCGAAGTAACAAAACGTTTTTCAACTGCATTCCATAATTCAGTGCGGCTGCCATCGTAACCCAAAGCCCACATTCCGATCCCTTTTAAATTATTTGCTTTTGCCAAATCATACTTCATTCCCAAACTCGAATCATTATCAAACCAAACTTGATACCAGGTTGTGTCGTTTAGTTTCCAGCGGTACCAGGGAGTTTTCTGTGTGTTTTCCCAAAGCAATCCATACGTTTGTGAGACAGTAACATCATCGCGGAACCGTGTGGTATTGCCATAACTAACGATTGCTGTGTGCGGCTCTTGAGTTTTAGTTTTCCATTTATTTCCATAGTAAGGCACGCCGAGAATTAATTTTTTCGGATTAATTTTAATAACATCCGCATATTGTTTTGTTATAGTGTTCGTAATATTGTAAGTGCCGCCGAGCAACGGGGCGTTAGAACCCGTGTAATCGCTCCAACTTCCGGCAAACGCATAGCCCATAATAAAAATATAATCACACGCATTTGCTAATCCGGCAAGTTTCCAACCGCTCCAATTAACGGCGGGACCGGCAAAAGACACTTCACAATTTGGAATTTCCGTGTGAAGATAATTTGTAAGTTCGCTCATAAATCCATTTAAAAGATCGCCCCGATCAGCAGAATAATATTCTTCAAAATCAATATTCACACCGTCAAGTTTATAGGTCGTAACTTTATTCTTCAAGTTTGCAAATAAATTTTGCTTTGCAGAATCTGAGTTTAACAATTGACGCATTTGCGATGCTTCAAAATTTGTAGTAGAAAGAATAACTTTTACTCCATTCAAATGAGCTTTATTTATCACATCCGTCCAGGGCCAATAATAGGGATTTTGGAGATTGCCAAGACTATCAGCGGCAAAATCAAAAAGTGCAATGTGGGTGAGCAGATCATACCGCAAATAATTTCCTGCGGATTTGTATTCCCAATATGGCAGATAACCAAAGACTGACGCAGTTAGTTCGGATTTTTCAAATTGAAGTGGAATAATTTCGGTTTGGATTTCCGGTATGTTCGCTTCCAACATTTTAATGCTTCCGAAAGTTTGTTTATCGGCGTTGTGCACAGAAAAAGATTGAGCAAAACTTTCCACATAAAAAAAGAAGAGAATGGTAATTAATGTTTTCATTTCTTTGATTACACGCCGAAAAGTTTTTTGAATTCAGCGGTTTGATTTGCGAGTTTATCAATGATCCCGGTTTCGTCTTCGCCGGATTTTGATTGAAGTGCTTGCTTTGCGAAAACTTCACTTTTCATAACTTCGGTTGAGCATGCTTTAGCGAAACCGGCAAGCGCTAAATCAGAAGTAATGACTGTTAAATTTTTTCGGTTGGCTGCGTTCGAAATATCTGCACGAATGAGATCATCGGCGGTTTGTTTCTGCGAATATTTTATTTTGAGAAAGTCCGAAGCAATTGCCGTTGATTGGAAGCCGTCAAAGTAAACCACGCCTTTATTTTTCTGTGCTTTAAAGTATTTATCTAACAGAAAGACCAATTGCTCGCGTGAAGCTTGTTTATCTTTTTGTTGAAGAGCCCGCCTAAGGCGGGTTATCTTCCCGATAAGATTATTTCCATCAATTAAAAATGTTTTCATTTTAAATTAAACATCGTGCTTTCTGCGTTCTTACGTATCATCTTCCGCTAAAGAAATTATCTGTCTTAGTAACTTTTAAATCTTGCAACTGAGGGGCTTTCACACGAACTTCCAAGCGGTAACCGGTGTAAGTGCCAATCGGGTTCCACGTAAAATTCATCAGCCAGCAATGCAAATCTCTACTTATCATAATTTGTGGCGCCGAAAATTGTTTGCCTGTAATATCATAACTACCACTAACACTTATCTTCCAAAATTTGGTTAAACTGATATTTGCTGACCCGCTTATCGTTGAATACCGGGTTGGTGTTAAAGGATTGTAACGTGATTCGCTATAATTATAATTGAGTGAAACACTCCACGGAATCGAAAAATCCGGTTCTTGTGTATCATAAATTCCGCGGTACATTTTATTATCTTTTTGAAAGGCTGCTTCCTGTTGACGAAGAGAATCCTGTTCCTCATTTTTATCGTTCGATTTTAATTTATCGCCTGAAAAAGTTGTAGATAGAGAAAAATTAAAACTCCTTAAGCGCAAAAACCCTTTTTTTTGTTCAATTAAAAATTTGTTAATCGCATTGCCGGCTGCATTGTAATCGTAAAGCGAATAAGTTGATGAGCCAGAAAGATTCAATAAGTCACCTACTTGCGTTCGGTAGGAAAGATTTAAATCCGAAAAGCGCAAACTATCAGCCGCAAAATTATACCCGATACCAGCATTCAAATTCAATAATTGAATTTTGTTTTCTTTTGAAGTTGTATCGGTTCTATCAACCATCGTTTTCATTTCAAAAATATTTCCAAGCGAAAAACTTAAACTTTGCGATTCACCGGAAGAAACACCGCCAAAAATTTCACGTTCGTATTTGCTGTAGCGGACTTTATCCCCTTTTGAGTTCGTGTACGAATCGTAGTAGCCCCACTTTTGCTCCGAAAAATCGGGTTGAAAGCTGTAGGAAATTGAGGGCAGAATTGTATGTCTAAGCGCAGCAATACCCAAGCTTTGCGGTTGATAAATTCCGTATATTTTTGTTGACGCTGAAACTCCAAGACTAAAGGTTCTCACAAACTGAAATTGTTTAAGATCAGAAGTTAGAACTGAGTCATTCCCGGTATAAGGCGAAACAATATTTTCTTTCTTTATTCTTTTGTTATACCAAAGTTCTCGATAGCTAACGCTCGGAGAAATGTTGATGTATCCAAATTTTGGTGATGCCCCAATATTTAAACCATGCTGAACTCCGCCGCGGATGGCAAGCTGCCCACCTTGCTTTATTCTTCTATTTTGAAATTGATTATTGTAATTCAATCCGATAAGTTCATACCATTTTTGTTCGCCGGAAACTTTTTTTCTTTTAAAAGGATACATTTGAGATTTAGAAAATGAAAACGTGGGGAGATATTCTGTAATGTTTCCGCTTTGCAATTCCTGGTTTCTGCTGTAACTAAGAGAAATGCTATTCCCCGATTCTTCCCAGTTTTTATAATAGTTTGCGTTCGAAACAATTTCTCTTCTTAAAAGCTGATTATAATCTGCACTATTTTGCTGAAAATAATTCCCCGACATGAATTCCAAATTAACGTCAAGCCGGGATGAAGGTGTTATCGTTTGATTATGCACAAACCTTACCCGCCAGTCATTTTGTTCGTTATAATCAGGATCGGTTCTTTCACCTTGATGTAAATCGGAATATGATGCTTCTAAATTTCCGGTAAAATCATAACGTTTTAAATAACGAAAACGGGAATTCAGATTATACCCGCCTTTAGTATAATAATCTGCGGTTAAAGATAAATCCATGTAATCGCTGATCGCCCAAAAATAACCGAAGCGGGAAAAATATCTTCCGTATCCGGCACGCTCACCAATTGCGGGGGCAAGTAGTCCTGAGCGTCTTCCCGACTCCAAAGGAAAGACAACAAAAGGAATTGGAATTGGAAATGGAACATCGCCGAATGCCAGCCAAATCCATCTACCGATAAGCTGTTGTTTCTGGATCATTTTCATCTCATTTCCGAAAAAATAATAATGAGGATGTTCCGCAGTGCAAGTTGAGTAAACTCCATTCTCAATAAAGAATGTCTGCTTATCAACTTTTTTTATTTTTGCGCCGGAGTAAGAAGCCTGTTCAATTTCAGAAGCGGCATAGGTGATATAACCTTTTGTCGTTTTAAAATTATACCGCATGCGCATTCCTTTGTATTCTTCTTTTTTGTCAACAAGAACAGGCGCTTCTATTTCTTTGTTTGTCACCGAATCCTTTCCGAGTCCAAACGATTCAACATTGGAGGTTTCAAAATCAACGATAATTTTTCCGCTCTTCAACCCGGTATCTTTGTAACGCATATTTCCGCTGCCGTAAAGGTGCATTTTCTTTTGGTCAAGAAAAAAGATGATGGAGTCTTTCGCCGATGAATAGATAATGGAATCAATGTCCGTACTTTTCTTTGTTGAATCATTTAAGGCTAACGAATCTTGAAGTACTTTGGAAGAATCAGTTGTAAAAAACGTTAACGAATCCGTTTGCCCGAAACAGGCAATTGAGAGAACAAAAATATGGAGCAGAAGAATTTTCATTTAAATTAAAATCAAGTGTGCATTAAATCGAATAAAAAACAAGTGATGACGCTCCTTTTATCCCGGCTTCATTTTTTAATTTTGCCGGAAGCACTTTGCACCGTGGCACCAACGATTTCAGCACTCGTTGCTTCAAAGATGTTTCTATGTTATCAAGCAGTAATTTGCCAAATCCGGCAACACCTCCACCGATAATAAAAGTGCTAACATCGAGCAGATTAGAAACCGAGGCAAGTGCGTAGCCGATATTTTTTCCTAAATTTTTTATGACTTCATTTGCATAGGGGTCTCCCAATTCTGCGGCAGTACAAATCACCTTGGGAGTTAAAGTATTAAAGTCGTCGCTAATTAATTCAACTATTTTTGAATCTTGATGATTTTTCAAACCTTCTTTTGCGTTTTGTATTAAATAACTATTACCGGCATACGCTTCAATACATCCGTATGAACCGCATCCGCATTTAGGTCCATTAACATCAATTGTAATATGCCCGATCTCCCCGGCAGCGCCAAAATCTCCGCGGAATAATTTTTTATTTAGAATAATTCCACCGCCGACACCTGTGCCAAGTGTGATCATTACAAAAGATTTATGATTTTTCCCGGCGCCAAAAATCAATTCACCAATCGCTGCTGCATTTGCGTCATTCTCAACAAAGGTCGGAATCTTAAAAGTTTTTTCTATCAGATGCCCAAGCTGCACTTTTCCCCATCCGGGTAGATTCGGAGGATTTTCAACCGTTCCTTTTTTCTTTGAAACGATTCCCGGAGAACCGATTCCGATTCCCTCAATTTTTAATTTATCGGGATCAAGCAGTTCTTTCAATCCTTTTTTCATCTGCTTAATGACTACATCAGGCCCGCCCTCAGCTTTAGTATCAACAAAAGATTTTCTGACGATTTTTCCTTTTTCCGTAACAATGCCAAACTTGATATATGTTCCGCCTAAGTCAATTCCGATAGCATATTTTTCAGATTTCGACATAATATTCTCCGCTTGTCTGTTGCTGTTAAACTTATTTATCTCTGAATTCCTTATCAACTATTTTTAATTCACCGGGGTATGAAATATTTCCGAGAACCGTACTAACGGTTGGTTTTGTATAAACCGCTAATCGGGAACTTCCGTTTCCCGTTCCGGCAATATTTAAAGCAAGATTGAGTACCGATTGAAAGCCACGATCTTGCAAATTTTTTACTATATCAAAATTAATTGAAAGCGGAATGATAGTGGCTTCACCTGTTCCCGGGATTGTTACCGGCGAAGAAATATCTCCAGTCAGAATCTCTTTTTCATCCACGAAAAGCCGGTACGGAAGTGAAACGATCGAAGCGTTTGTTGAAGTGTATCCACCGGTTCCGTCATTCGGATTTTTTACGTCAATGTTTAAGACGAATGAAATTGGTAATGAACCTTTTGTAAGTGAAGATGTAAGTTTCAGCGCATCCATAGGAGAAAAGTCTGCCAGCTTAGTTTTTCCGTCTAAAGAGATATTCGCTAAACGGACATCGTTTACTATGCCAAGTTTAAATTTCAAACGCGAAACGTTCACAATTGATTGATAAATGCTGCACGAAGTAAATACAAATACTATCAGTGCAATGAGCAAAATACTTTTTTTCATAAATTCCTCCAGAATTATTGTGTTAATTTTATTAAAGATTCTTCAATCTTTTTGATAATCAGATCTGCGACTTTTAATGCCCGCAATCCGTCTTCACCGGAAACGACCGGTTTTTCTTTTTTAATTATCGATTGAAGAAATAAATCCAATTCGTATTTCAATGCGTTCACTTCAACTTGTTCCGGTTGTTCATAAATAACAAATTTCTTTTTATCTCCTACGCCAATTTCGCCAAAGTTGATATGCGCTTCTTCAATTTTTTGATCCGAAGGGACAAGACGAAATACTTCCGAAACTCCGGTAATAAAATCAAGCGAGAGATATCCTTCTCTCTGAAAAATTCTCATCTTGCGCATTTTTTTCTGCGAGATTCTGCTTGCCGTAACATTAGCAACAGCGCCATTTTCAAATTCAATTCTTGCATTTGCAATATCAATATTATTTGAAACAACAGCAACACCGCTTGCCTGTATGCTTTTTACTTCACTTTTTACGAGACTTAAAATTATATCAATATCGTGGATCATTAAATCCAAAACGACTGCCACATCCGTTCCGCGTGGATTAAATTGCGCGAGTCTATCGCTTTGAACAAAGAGCGGATTCAATTTATATTTTTCTAATGCAAGCAGCGCCGGATTAAACCGCTCAATGTGCCCAACCTGCAAATTCATTTTATTTTCACGGGCAAGAAAAACTAATTCTTCTGCTTCGTCAAGTGAAACGGTTATTGGTTTTTCTACAAAAACATGGATTTTATTCTCCAAACATTTTTTTGCTAATTGATAGTGTGCGCTGGTAACAGCGGCGATTGAAACCGCTTCAACTTTGCTTATTAATTCATCAATTGTTTCAAATGCGTTTGTGTTGTTTTCTTTTGCTGCGATTTTTGCAGTTGAAAAATCAGCATCATATACGCCTATTAAATCGGCATTTTGTAATTGAGAGAACATTTTAGTGTGTAGCTTCCCCAAATGTCCCGTACCAATAACTCCTACTTTAATTTTTTCCATTTTTCACCTTGTTAAAATTGTGAATCGAGAAAACTTTTAAATGATTCCTTGTCAGGGCAAAGATAATAATCATTTAGAAATTGATGAGCTAAAACTTTTTCCCCGGCATTTAGGTAATTTACATACACGGCAGCAACTGCAGATTTCATTTCTGTTGAAGTTGAGCAGTCTTTTGCTGAACCGCTCCATGAACTTTCAATAAAGGAAATAACCTGTTCGTTCTCCTGCAAATAAACATCATAAACCAGATCATTAACATTATACAAGCTTCCGTCTTCATATTGCATACAATTTATTGGCGAAAAATATTCATGCTCAAATGGTGAATATAAAGAATCAATATCCGGATTTCCGGTAAGAAGCAGCGTCCTCTTCAATTCATCTGAATAAAAGGGAGCCGGTTCATAAACACCTGAGTAAAGTGAATCAATTAAATAGAAAGAATCTGTTATGCAATAGACAAAAGCAAAATATTTCGGTATCCCGTTTACACTTTTTTTATCACGAATGAGATACTGAATTTCCGAACGGTCGCTTAGATCAACAAAAAGTTCTACCGGTTCGCTAAAATGTTTTTCAAAAATAGTTTTCCCCGTTGTGTCTGCAACCGTTAATTTACTGTTTTCTAATTTCGGTTCGAAAATATTTCTTCTGCTGAACTGCCCAAGACCAACTACTGCACCTAACAAAAGAAACCCAAGAATACGTGTCATTTAATTTTTTCAGTTTCCCTTCGATAATTTTTTAGAGGATTCATCTTTATGGTTGAGAAAAGCGGGTGATATCTGCCATCTTTTATAATGAATTTTTCCTTATTTTTATATGCAAACATAAAGATTTTCTTAAACTTACTGAAATAACCATTGATGAATAAAATAATTTCTGCTGAGTTTCTTGCAGCCGATATCAAAAGGTTTGTTATTGAAGCTCCTAAAATCGCCGCAAAACGGAAAGCCGGACAATTTGTAATTGTCCGTATTGATGAAAGGGGGGAAAGAATCCCTCTCACCATAGCAGATTCAAACAAAGAACAAGGAACAATCACTATTATCGTCCAAGGAATCGGAAAAACCACCAGAGCGATTAACAATCTTGTGGCTGAAGACTTTTTCCTAGACGTTGTCGGTCCTCTCGGTAAACCTTCTCACATCGAAAACTTCGGGACGGCAATTAGCATCGGTGGAGGAGTTGGAACAGCCATCGCTTTTCCCACCGCAGTTGCTTTAAAAGAAGCCGGAAACCACACTATTGTAATTAACGGCGCTCGAAATAAAGATTTGGTAATTCTTGAAGAAGAACTAAAAAATGTTGCTGACGAACTTTATATAACTACCGATGATGGCAGTTATGGTTATTACGGATTTGTTACACAAAAGTTGCAAGAGTTAATTGACAGCGGAAGAAAAATTGATTTCGTTCTAGCCATCGGTCCAATTCCAATGATGAGGGCGGTTGCCAATACTACCAAACCATACGGGATCAGAACTGTTGTAAGTTTAAATCCGGTAATGGTTGACGGCACAGGAATGTGCGGCGGTTGCCGTGCAACTGTTGACAACAAAACTGTTTTCGTTTGTGTTGATGGACCAGAATTTGACGCACACCTTGTAGATTTCGATCTGCTGACAAAACGAAACCGCACTTATAATCAAAGTGAAAAGGCGGCTCTCAACAATCACCTTTGCAAATTAGATAAAGCTTTTTTGGAAACTGTTACTACAGAATCCTAACACAATAACGAGATTTTTTTTATGCCCCCTCTTACAAAAAAAGAAAGAATGCAGATTCCCCGTCAACCTATGCCGGAGCAGGAACCTTTAGCGAGAAGTAGAAACTTTTTAGAAGTCAATTTGGGTTTTACAGAAGAACTTGCAAAAATGGAAGCTCTTCGTTGTTTACAATGTCCCAAACCGGTTTGTGTTGATGGTTGTCCTGTCGGCGTTAAGATAAGAGATTTTATACAGCTTGTAGGCGAAGGAGATTTTCTCGGTGCGGCTGCAAAAATAAAAGAAGATAACGCTTTACCGGCTGTCTGCGGAAGAGTTTGTCCTCAGGAAGAACAATGTGAAGCAAAATGCGTTGTAGGCGTTAAACATGACCCTGTAGCAATCGGAAGGTTGGAAAGATTTGTTTCTGATTATGAACGCGAAAAAGTTGGAATTAGAACTCCGTACGTAAAACCAAAAACCGGAAAGAAAGTCGCCATTGTCGGAAGCGGTCCGGCAGGGCTAAGTTGTGCCGGTGATTTGATTCAGCTCGGACACGATGTGACTGTTTTTGAGGCACTCCACGAAATCGGCGGAGTATTAATTTATGGAATCCCTGAATTCCGTTTACCAAAAAATATCGTAAAAGCCGAAGTTGACGCTTTAAGAAATCTTGGCGTTGAATTCCAAACAAATGCGGTTATCGGATTTACCGATACAATTGACGAACTTTTTGAAAGCGGATATCATGCAGTATTTATAGCCGTTGGCGCAGGTCTCCCCTATTTTATGAGTATTCCGGGAGAAAATTTTAACGGGGTTTATTCTGCAAACGAATTTCTCACCCGTGTTAATTTGATGAAAGCCTACAAATTTCCTGAATACGATACACCTGTCTTTGATTGCAAAAATAAAAATGTAGCCGTTTTCGGGGGTGGAAATACCGCAATGGATGCCGTCCGTACCGCAAAACGTCTCGGTGCAAAAAATGCTTACATCATGTACCGCCGTTCCGAAAAAGAAATGCCTGCCCGCCTGGAAGAAATTCATCATGCAAAACAAGAAGGAGTTGAGTTTGTTTTTCTTACCAATCCTTTGGAATTTCTTGGTGATGAAGCCGGCTGGCTTCATGGGGTAAAATTGCAAAAAATGGAACTTGGAGAACCGGACACTTCCGGAAGAAGAAGACCTGTTCCAATTCCAAACTCAGAATCTATTACGGATTTAGATATGGCTGTTGTTGCTATCGGGAACGGTTCAAATCCTATAATTCAAAAAACCACACCGGATTTATCCTATAACAAGCGCGGCAATATTATTGTAAACGAGGAGACAATGAAAACATCAAAGACAGGTGTTTTTGCCGGTGGAGATATAGTTTCCGGTGGTGCGACTGTTATTCTTGCAATGGGCGCCGGAAGAACTGCCGCTAAAGCTATTGATAGTTTTTTAACCACAGAAACCTGGTGAACAAATGCCCTGGAAAGATTTACAAAAAAAATATAACAGACCGGAGAATTTTTTTAACCGCGATCTCAGCTGGATTGAGTTTAACCGCCGCGTTTATGAAGAGGCATTAAATCCCGATATTCCGTTGCTCGATAGAATTAAATTCATTTCCATCTTCTTTTCCAACCTGGACGAATTTTACATGATCCGCGTTTCCGGTTTAAAGGAACAAATTGCCGCCAACGTTTCCGAACCAACTATTGATGGATTAACGCCGAGAGAGCAATTACAGAAAATCGAAACTGCTCTAAAACCGATGTTGGAATCGCTTGTTGAGTTATGGAAAAATGAAATCATTCAGGGGCTAAAGGAGAATAATGTTTTCATTCATAATCTTAACGAACTTACCGAGGAAGAAAACAATTTATTAAATGCATATTTCAAAAAAGAAATATATCCTGTATTAACTCCTCTGGCTTTTGATCCGGGAAGACCTTTTCCCTATATCTCAAATTTAAGTTTAAGTTTAGCCGTCGTTCTTAAAAATCCGAAAGGCGATAAACATTTTGCAAGAGTAAAAGTGCCGAACGTTTTGCCCCGCTTGCTTCGAGTGGATAATATAATCAATCCGTTAAAAAAGAAAAATCAGGGTGGGGGATTTTCAGCAAAATATATTTGGGTCGGAGATTTGATAAAAGCAAATCTTCATCATCTCTTTCCGAAGATGGAAATTTTAGAAGCCCATCGTTTTAGAGTTACACGCGACACGGATATTGAAATTCAAGAAGATGAAGCTGATGACTTACTTCGCGTGATCGAAGAAAATATCCGGCAACGAAAGTTCGGGAATGTTGTTCGTATTGAAGTTGACAAAAATATGCCCGGTTACATGGTTGAAACTCTTTTAGAAAATCTTCAAATCCGTGAAAGCGATCTGCACATTTATGATGGTCCTCTTGGCTTAAGCGATGTAATGATCTTGTATGATCTTCCTCTTCATCAATTAAAGGAAAGACCCTTTTACCCGGTTACGCCAAAATGGTTTGACGAAGAGGAAGATATTTTTTCTATTATCCGTAGAAAAGATATTCTTCTTCATCATCCGTATGAAGCTTTTAAGCCTGTTGTTGAATTTATAAAACAAGCTGCAAACGATCCCGATGTTTTGGCAATAAAGCAAACATTGTACCGTGTCGGTTCAAATTCTCCTATCGTAAAATATTTAATTGAAGCCGCCGAACGGGGCAAGCAGGTCGCAGTACTTGTTGAATTAAAAGCCCGCTTCGATGAAGAGAATAATATTTTTTGGGCTAGAGAATTAGAAAAAGTTGGCGCACATGTGGTTTACGGTTTGGTCGGTTTAAAAACGCATGCAAAAATGACGTTGGTGGTACGAAAAGAATTTGAAGGACTGAAACGTTATGTTCATTTAGCCACCGGAAACTATAATGCTACAACTGCAAAAATTTATACAGATATTGGGCTTTTCACAACAAATGAAGATCTCTGCTCGGATGTATCAGACGTATTCAATTTTTTAACCGGCTATTCAAAACAAACGGAATTCAACAAATTAATTGTTGCCCCCTTAAACCTGCGAAATACTTTTCTCAAATTGGTCTTCCGAGAAATTGAGAATGTTAAAAACGGCGGTGAGGGAAAAATGATCTTGAAATTAAATGCAATCGTTGATCCAATTTGCATCGCCGGATTGTATGAAGCATCAAACAGCGGTGTAAAAATTGAACTGATTGTCCGTGGAATTTGTTGTTTAGTGCCGGGCATACCAGGTTTAAGTGAAAATATTACGGTAAGAAGTATTGTCGGCAGATATTTGGAGCACAGTAGAATTTATTATTTCTACAATAACGGGAACGAAGAAGTTTACTTGAGTAGCGCTGATTTAATGCAAAGAAACTTAGACGGACGTGTTGAAACAACATTCGCGGTTGAGGATGAAAAACTTAAGAATGTTTTAATCAATAATATTCTTCAACCTTATCTTAAAGATAATACAAAAACCAGGAAGCTAAATTCCTCGATGGAATACTCCCTGCTTCAACCCGGAGAGAATGAAAAGAAATTCAATATTCAGGAATGGCTGATGAAACATTCGGAGAAAGCCGCAAGTAAAATTAAAAAAGCTAAATGATGTTTTTAAATAAATCAAAGATAGGATTGGAAATGCAAATTACGAAAGAAGGAATTCTGAACGCTCTAAAAAGGGTGAACAACCCCGACCTTCATAAAGACTTAGTGACGCTAAAAATGATCGATAATATTCAAATAGACGGGAACAAGATTTCAGTTGAAGTTATTTTAACAACTCCGGCTTGTCCATTAAAAGATAAAATTCAAGAAGATTGTGTAAACTCCATTCAACAGGATTTCCCCGAAGCAGCAACAGTTACCGTTACAATGAGTTCAAAAGTTTCATCACATATTAATGAAGTTAAAGATGCAATTTTGCCGGGAGTAAAAAACACGATAGCTATTGCAAGCGGAAAAGGGGGCGTTGGAAAAAGCACAGTTGCCGTTAATCTTGCCGTTGCGCTTGCAAAAGAAGGTGCCAAAGTCGGGTTAATCGATGCCGACATTTATGGACCAAGCATCCCTCTGATGATGGGCATTAAAGAAAAGCCCCGCGTCTATCAAGATAAAGACACTATGAAAATGCTTCCCCTTGAAAATTTTGGAATTAAGTTAATGTCTATCGGCTTTTTAATTGAAGATAACGCTCCTGTTATTTGGCGCGGACCGATGGCAAGCGGCGCAGTAAAACAATTTTTATCCGATGTTGCATGGGGTGAACTTGATTATTTGATTTTTGATATGCCTCCTGGAACGGGAGATATTCAATTAACTTTAGCGCAAACTATTCCGCTGACAGGCGCAGTGATTGTTACTACACCTCAGGAAGTCTCTTTAATTGATGCACGAAAAGGATTGAAGATGTTTCACAGAGTAAATGTTCCGGTGCTTGGTATTATAGAAAACATGAGTTATTTTATTGCACCTGATACTGGAAATAAATATGATATTTTCGGGTACGGTGGTGGAGAAAAACTTGCAGAAGAACTGGAAGCTCCTTTTCTGGGTGGTATTCCTATTGATCCCCGGATTCGGATAGGCGGCGATAAAGGAATCCCGATTGTTTATGATACTCCGGATTCGGTTCATTCGGAAATAATTTATTCGATTGCAAGAAATTTAGCCGCTCAAGTCAGCATCAGAAATATGAATGCTTCGGAAACGAAAATTGAAATTGTTATGGAAAATTAAAAGAAGATATTTTAATGGAAGAAAGAATAAAAAAGGCTCTCGATAATGTCCGCCCCTATTTGCAAGCCGATGGCGGGGACGTGGAACTGGTAAATGTTTCCAAAGACGGAATTGTACAAGTAAAGCTAATAGGTGCGTGCAGTTCATGCCCTATGTCTCAAATGACGCTGCGCGCCGGTGTAGAGCGTGCATTAATTAGAGAAGTTCCAGGCATTAGAAGAGTAGAAGCGGTTTCATAAAACCATGCAAAACGAAGCAGCTATAAAACGAAATTATTTGCTTCTGCTTCTTGTTTTGCCGTTGCTGTTTTTTCTCATTTATTATTTATTAGATGTGCTGATTCTTTTAGCCCTCTCCGTTCTTCTTGCATTTATCTTTGATCCGATAATTAATTTCCTCGAAAAAAATTCCTTTAAAAGATTACATGCCATCCTTTTTGTATTTCTAATTTTTTCGCTGTTGGGGCTCGGTATTTATTCTTACATAATTCCTGCGATCCTTAAACAAACTAATGCACTTTTTTTAAAGCTGAATGTTGAAACAATTAAAAGTCAGTTTAGTTTATTTGAAGACCACATGCAAACTTTGTTCCCTTTTGCAACCAAAGACGTAATAACCCGGCAAGTTGAAAAACTTTCAACCGGAATGCTTGAAAATCTCTTCAAACAAGTTTCCCCCTTTCTCACAAACATTTTTTCTTTTTTAGCTGTAATTATCATTCTTCCATTTACCACTTTTTTTATTTTAAGAGATAGAATTCAAATCATCAAGGGAGTGGTTTCTGTTTTACCAAATCGATATTTAGAAATGTCATATACCGTAATAAAAAAAGTTACCCAACAGCTTGGCAGGTATGTCCGCGGATGGATGTTGGATGCCCTATTCATAGGGTTAGCATGCGGATTATCTTTTCAATTAATCGGTGTTGATAATGCTCTTGCGTTGGGAGCATTGGCAGGTGTTGGTCATCTCATTCCTTATTTTGGACCAATCATCGGGGGGATTCCGGCTCTTCTCATTTCTTTTCTGCAGTATGGCGATTTCTCTAAAGCGCCAATAATTATTCTTTTTCTTTTAATAATTTATGCTTTAGATAACGGCATTGTCCAGCCGTTCATTTTTTCAAAAAGTGTAAACATGCATCCGTTAATGATAATATTTTTAATCATTGCGGGCGGGCAGTTATATGGTGTGTTAGGGATGCTTATTGCGATCCCCACTGCTACTGTAATAAAAACAGCAAGTAAGGAATTTTACTTCGCGTGGAAAAATTACCGGATAACAAGAATGTAACCTAAACTTCAGATATTTTTTTTATCACTTCAACTGAATTAATTCCTTCAGCTTCAGCGTTAAAATTTGTGATAATACGGTGCCGTAAAACCGGAATCAGAACAGATTTTACATCGTCAATGTTCGGAGTAAATCTTCCATCGCAAACTGCTTTTGCTTTTGCAGCTAATATCAAATATTGTGAAGCTCTGGGACCCGCACCCCAACGAAGCCATTCTTTGATAAATTGCGGCGCTTGTTCGTTGTTCGGACGTGTTTTATTAACAAAGTTAACTGCAAACGAAATAACATTTTCGGCAACCGGAACGCGGCGCACCAACCGCTGAAAACTATTCAAAGTCTCGGCTGATACTATTTTATTTAGCTCCGGGAAAAATCCACCCGTCGTAGTCCTTACAATTTCCTTCTCTTCTTCAAGAGACGGATAATCAAGCCAAAGATTAAACATAAATCTATCTAGTTGCGCTTCAGGAAGCGGATAGGTTCCCTCCTGCTCAATCGGATTTTGTGTAGCCAAAACAAAAAACGGTTCATCAAGCGGATAAGTTTTGCCTGCAATAGTAACTTTATGTTCCTGCATAGCTTCAAGCAGCGCCGCCTGCGTTTTAGGTGGGGTTCGATTTATTTCATCTGCTAAAATAACGTTCGCGAAAATCGGTCCTAGAATAAATCTGAATTCCCGCTTTTTTGTAATGCTGTCTTCTTCAAGAATTTCAGTACCGGTAATATCACTTGGCATTAAATCGGGAGTAAATTGAATTCTGTTAAACTTGAGATCGAGCACGTCGGCTAATGTTTTTATGATTAACGTTTTTGCCAAACCCGGAACTCCAACGAGCAAGCAATGCCCGCGTGAAAGAAGCGACAAAAGTAAATGATCAATAATTTCATCTTGACCGATAATAACTTTGGCAATTTCTTTTTTAATTAATTGAACAGAACCGGCTAATTGCTCAACTAACTGAACGTCATTATTTTGATTTTCATTTTGCAAGGGAATTTTCCTTAGTCAACTTTCTCGTTATTCTTTAATTTCCCAAAAGATTTTTGTTTTTAATTCATCAAGCCATAGTGCATACAACTTTTGCTTTTTATATTCATCGGAAAGTTTTTTTAATTCAGTATAATCAACATCAATATTAGGTTTATGCTGGGAAATGCGTTTCTCTAACCAAACGATATGGTACCCGTAACTGTCCGCAGCATAATTCACACGCTTCGGGTAGCTGATTTCGTTCTCTTTTACCTTACTGACAATTTCGAGGAGAGCTTTATCAAGCTGGTTGAGATAAAAGGTCCCAAGTTGACCGCCAAGATTTACCGTCTCCTTATCATCAGAATATTTTTTTGCGAATTCATAAAACGTTCCGGATTTTCTAACTATGCTGTCGCGCATATCCGTTAACACTTCAATAGTGTTAAGATCGCTCTCA
Organism: Ignavibacteriaceae bacterium; assembly: GCA_023229425.1. Lineage (GTDB taxonomy): Bacteria > Bacteroidota > Ignavibacteria > Ignavibacteriales > Ignavibacteriaceae > UBA1563. The sequence continues at coordinate 506,269 of JALNZG010000001.1, read as the reverse complement.
TCATCGGCTTTAATTTTAATCAGAATATGACGGGTGTGAATTGATTCACCCCGTTTTTCCAGTAATTGAATAATATGAAAACCAACAGGTGATTCAGTTACTTCTGATAGTTGTTTCTCTTTTAATATATATGCGGCAGCTTCAAATTCGGGATAAAAAACTCCGCGCTTTACAAAACCAAGATCACCGCCTTGCACCGCACTGCCAGGGTCCTCTGAATATTTTTTTGCGAGTTCGGCAAAGTCTGAGCCAGCTTTTATTGAATCTAATATTGCTTGCGCTTGGGCTTTGTATTTATTTTTCAGAGTTGACGAAGTTTGCGGATTCTTAAAAATGTGGGATAATTTTACTTTTTCAGGAATAACACCAAGGCTGTCCTTAAATTGAGCAAAAAAATCTTCAACCTCACGGCGTGTTGATTCTACTTGACCGAATTTTTTTTCTTGCGTTTTTTGGACCATTAAATTCTTGCGGACATCATCACGCAATTCCCTTTTGATCTTTTCGATACTCATGTTATACATTTGTTCTACGCGCTCCTTAGAGCCGTATTGCTGCATCAATTGAGAAACTTGATAATCAATTTGTTTTCCTATTTCATCTTCCGTAACGGAAATAGAATCAAGTCCGGCTTGCGCATAAACTAATTTTTCATCTATAAGCATTTTCAATACTTGTTCGCGAAGCGCCGCTGTTTTAGGATCAACTTTCCGCTGAGCCGCTAAAAGGTTTATTTGATATTCCAATTCACTTTTTAGAATAATTTCATTATCAACAACTGCAATTACTTTATCTACGGATTGTTGAGCAATTATTTCGGGGAATATAAAAAGTAAAAGGAAGAGAAAGTACTTCTTCATGTTTGTCCTATTTTTTAATATCGATATCATTTTGTGAATATAATTCCTTTAGATGTTCTTCAATAAGCTGCTTTTGTTTTTCTTCCCTAAAAGTTTTTTCAATTTCTTTTCGAAGCGACGCAAAAGGAGGAACTTCATCTTTTTTTAACTTTTGAAGCACTTGTACAACCGTAAAAAGATTTTTTCTTAATTGAATAACCAAACTGACTTCATTCTGCTGAAGTTCAGTGATGATGTTTAATAAATTACCGGCTCCGATTTGATAGTAATAAACCAACGCATTTGTAGATGAAGCAACGAGTGAAGAATCATTCAAAAACGCTTTCAGTGTTTTGTTCCAATCGCTTTCCAGAAGAACATTTCTAAATTGAATGGCTTTATCATACTGCTTAAGATAGACTTGGTTAAGAATAACTGCATCCTGCAATAGTTTGAATGCTTCCGGTTTGGCGTTGAAATATTTTTCTAATTCTTTTGAAGTAAAGGAAATTTCTTTATCCGAAACATATTTTTTTAGCCACAGTGTTTTTAATAATTCTTTCCGGGCTTTATTAGAAAGTTCAAGAAACTCATCACTTTTTTCCAGATCATTCTTCCGGGCTTCTTGTGAAAGTAATTCGGTAGTAACCCAATTTCGAATAAACTCATTTTTGTAAGCAGTATTCGTATCGGGTGGGAAAGTAAAATCCTTTTTATAAAGATAAACATCGTTCACTTTTGCAACATACTCAACCGTCGGTTTCTCTTTTGCACAACCGGCAAAAAGTAGTAAAACAAAACTGAACGATGCTATTAAAAAATTATTCACTCTTAAAAACTTTTGATAATTCTTCTTTTTTTATTTCCGGTTTATACTTTGAGCGCAATGATTCATTATATGCGTTTTCCAATCGTTTGCTTTCGTCTTCTTGAAATGAACCAGATACTTCTGCTTTTGCTTCTTCAAAAGTTTTTAAACGAGCTACTTCTTTGCGGTCTAATTTTATCAAGGAATATCCGTTTGCATTAGCTATTGAAGAAGAAATATCTCCCGTATTTTCAAGCTTATATGCTTCTTTTGAAATTTGCGAACTACTTGCATCCATCATTTCATGTTTGCCGCCTTTGGATTTCATTCCGGCTCTTTCAGTATATTTTACTGCTAACGAATCAAAATTAGTTCCCTTCTTCGAGAGGTCTTTACAAACTTGAATGATAGAATCTTTACGGGAAAAAATTTCCGTAAATGCTACCCGGTCATTCCAGTTATATTTTTCTTTATTCTTATTGAAATGTTCTTCAAGTTTTGCATCGTCAATTTTTATTTTATTCCAAATTTCTTCTTCTTGTAATTTGAAAATAAATATCCCGTTTTTGTATTCTTCCATCAACTCAGCATATTCAGGGTAGCGGTTATCCATTGTCAGAGTTTCAGTCTCTAAAGCAAGATCACCGCTTATTTTGTTTGCGGCTTCCTTTAAAACTTCACGCGTAATTACTTTATTCATATATTCCGCTTGCGTAAGAATTTTATCAAGTACCGCATCAAGATTGAAAACTTCTCCATTCAATCTAAAAACCTCCGTTTTGCCAAAATCCGTTTTCAATTTACTTTCAAAATAATCGGCGCCAACTTTTACCGAATCATTTGCAGCATGAATTGCTTCAATCCCGGCATCGTTCAGTTTAAAACCATATTTAGTTTTATAGGTCATCAAAAGAGCTTCGTTATCGCTGTTGTATCTTGTCTGCTTATAGATTTTTTTTAACTCTTCCTTTTCTTCTTCAAAAGTTGGATATGATTTTCTTTCCGTTTGTTTTATGAGATGATAGCCATAATTTGTTTTAACAATATCGGAAACTTCTCCAACTTTCAAATTGAAAGCGGCTTCATCAAATTCTTTTACCATTACACGGCGTGAAAAGAAATCCAGGTCTCCGCCTTTCTTGGCTGAGCCGGGATCTTTTGAAAATTCTTCTGCAAGTTTGGCAAAATCAGCTCCGTTTTTAAGGGCAGTTTTAATACTGTCTATTTTTTGAAAAGCTGCTAACGTATCGCTTGTCCCGGCTTCATTTGCGAATGTGAGAAGAATATGGCTTGCCCGGATTGAAGGAATTCTTTCCCTTTTTTCAGTAACTTTTATAATATGATAACCAAATCTTGTTTTTACTGCCTCAGGATAAACTTTCCCGACTTCTGTTTTGTAAGCAGCATCCTCAAACTCCGGAACTACTAATCCTGCTGAAATATAATAAATATCTCCACCTTTTGGTTTTGAATATTGATCAGCAGAAAATTCATTTACCAAACTATCGAAACTTTCACCGGCAAGAACTCTCTTCAATACAGCGTTTGCTTTTGTTTTTGCTCCTTCATCACCTGTTGAATCAGGGCGGATCATAATATGGCTAACGCGTAATTCTATTTTTCTTTGATCATATAATTTTTTTATCGAAGGCTCAACTAATTCTTTATCTAAAAGGTAGCTAACGCCAACTTTCTTTTTATAATCGTTTAATTCAGCTAACAAATCAGGATTTTTATCGTATCCTCTATCGTAAGCATCTTTTATTTTCAATCTGAAATTAAGATACAGGTCTAAAAATTTTTGATATTGCTCCAGACTGTCGTCTTTCGCAGCTTCAAGTCCGCCTGAATTTTTAGCATACGCTTTTTCAAATTCACCAAGGGTAATATTTCCCTTATCAAATTTAGCTAAAAGTATTTCGCCATGTTTCGGCGAACATGCGGAGAAAAAAAGAACAATTGAAAAGAATGAAAAGATTAAGAGAAATTTTCGCATAAGAATAACTCCGATTTTTTTACATAATAGAAATTTTAGTTAAGAATTTTAGTAAACCAACCTTAGAAAAACAAGGTAAATAAAATTGAAATTTCACCTTTTTCATTTACAACTTGTGTTTTCACTTGAATGAACGGACGACATGATCACTTTGCTCTTGTACCATTCGGGATTGAAGGATCAACATTAAGGAGATTTAATTTCCCATCCCCTTCAACAGCTAAAACCATTCCTTGAGATTCCATTCCCATCAGTTTTGCAGGTTTTAGATTTGCGACAATCACTACTTTTTTACCGACGATTTCTTCCGGAGAATACTGTTTGGCAATGCCGGCAAGAATTTGTCTTTCTTCAGTGCCAAGAGAAACTTGTAACTTTAAGAGTTTTTCACTCTTTGCAACTTTTTCTGCTTTGAGAACTTCGGCAACTTTTAGATGAACTTTTTGAAAATCTTCAATTGAAATTAATCCATCAGCCAATTTAGGTTTATCATCTTTCTCCTCAATTGAAGGAGCCGAATCAATATTCGCTAAAAAAGGAACGAGTTCTTCATCTTCAATTTTTTTAAAAAGAATTTCAAAATTATTTAATGAATGTCCAACTGCTAAATGCTGATTACCACAATCATCCCATGTAACCGGGCGGGCGTTAAGCATCGTAAATATTTTTTGTGATGAGAATGGAATTATCGGTTCAATTAATTCAGCTAAAGTAAAAATGGTTTGCAAACAAATATTCAAAGTAGTTGAACAATTGTCATTATTTGATTTTACCGTTTTCCATGGTTCAGCATCGTTGAAATATTTATTAGCGGCTCGAGCCAGGTTCATAATTTCAAGCACGCCGTCTTTAATTTTATAATTTTCAAAAAGAGATGAAATTTTTGCCGGATAAGATTCCAAAAGAGCGATCATTGAGCTATCGATTTCTTCCAAAGAAAATTGCGGAGGAACCTTTCCGTCAAAATTTTTAAAGACAAACGCAAATGTCCGGTTAATAAAATTTCCGAAAATTGAAGAAAGCTCATTATTATTGCGCGCCTGGAATTCTTTCCAATGGAAATCGGTATCACGCATTTCCGGTAAATTTGCCGCAAGTGTATAACGAAGCGGATCGGCGGGAAATGCTTTTAAGAAATCTATAACATCAATTCCCCAATTTCTGCTTTTGGAAAATTTCTTTCCTTCAAAATTATAAAACTCATTTGCGGGAACATTTTGAGGGAGAACGTATTTGTCTTCCCTTCCATCATTCCAAGCCATTAACATTGCGGGGAAAAAGATAGTGTGAAAGACGACATTATCTTTGCCGATAAAGGCAACATATTTTGTTTTGGGATCTTGCCAGTAATTTTTCCAGAGATCAGGTTCTCCCCTTTTTTCAGAAAGTTCTTTTGCCGCAGAGATGTAACCCAAAACAGCTTCGAACCAAACATAAAGCACTTTGCCTTTTGCGTCATCCAGCGGAACGGGAATGCCCCAATCCAGATCGCGCGTTACTGCTCTATCTTGCAACCCGTCCTTAAACCAACTCCGGCAATATTGAAGAACATTTTCTTTCCAATGGTATTTTTCATCCATCTCCTTGATATATGCTTCAAGCCGCTCTTGAAATTTTCCAAGCGGGAAAAACCAATGAGATGTTTCCTTCAAGACAGGAGTATTTCCGCTAATTTTGCTTAACGGATTTTTTAACGCGCTTGGCTCATACAACGCGCCGCAAGTTTCGCACTCATCGCTTCTTGCATTTTCATTTCCGCAGTTTGGACATGTTCCTTCAACGTAACGATCGGGCAAAAACATATTTGCTTTTTCGTCATAAAATTGAAGCGTCTTTTTTTCAGTTAATAAACCTTGTTTGAGAAATTCCAGAAAAAATTCTTTCCCGGTTTCATGATGAATAGGAAGACTTGTGCGTGAATAAATATCGAAGTTCATTCCGAACTTTTCGAATGAATCTTTGTTAATTGCATGGAATCTATCTATAATGTCTTTAGGTTTAAGACCTTCTTATCGGCAGTAATTGTGATCGGAACCCCGTGCTCGTCTGAGCCGCAAACAAAGAGAATCTCATTTCCTTTTAATCGGTTATATCTCACAAAAATATCTGCAGGAAGGTACGCGCCCGCCAAATGACCGAGATGGATCGGACCATTAGCGTAAGGAAGAGCTGCAGTAACGAGAATTTTTTCTTTGTTCAAAAATTATTCCGTAATTTTGTTAAAATTTCACTCTAAATATAAGCATAATTTTTTTCTCTTTAATCGAACAACACTCGTTTGGACGAGAATGAATATAAAATTTAACCTTTGAGGCTGTCTTGGAATATATTTTATTAGTTACAGAAATCGCAATTCTTCTCGTCCTCTTTCTCCTTTATCAAAAAATCACCCGTAAGAAAGATGAACTTTTGCTCCCGGAAATTGAAAAAAAACTCCGCGATGGTTTTGACAAGTTAGACGATTTACAAAAAAAAGAGTTTCAGCGGAACCGGGAAGAAACCGGATTACAGCAAAAAAATCTGCGAGAAGAGGTTTTCTCTTCTTTCAAGAAATTTGAAGATTCCCTTTTCCATCAATTCACCACCTTTTCTGAGCGGCTTGAAAAACTTACCCAAAGGAATGACAAAAAATTTGAAGAATTAAAAGAAAAGGTAGAACAGAAACTCCAGCAGCTTCAGGAAAACAATTCACTAAAATTAGAAGAGATGCGGGTAACGGTTGATGAAAAACTCCATGCAACTTTAGAAAAAAGATTGGGAGAATCTTTCAAACTTGTAAGCGATAGGTTAGAACAAGTCCATAAAGGTTTGGGAGAAATGCAAACTTTGGCTGTTGGCGTTGGTGATTTGAAAAAAGTTTTGACCAATGTAAAATCCCGTGGAACGTGGGGAGAAATCCAGTTGGAAAATTTGATAGACCAGCTTTTAACTCCCGAACAATTTGCTAAAAACATCGCCACAAAAAAAGGAAGCAACGACAGAGTTGAATTTGCCATTAAAATGCCCGGACGCAGTAACAACAAAGATGAAGTTCTTTGGCTTCCAATAGATGCAAAATTCCCGATGGAAGATTATCAGCGTTTGCAGCTTGCGCAAGATGCGGTTGATTTACCCGCTATTGAAGAAGCTTCCAAAGCGCTTGAGAACAGAATTAAAGGAGAAGCAAAAACAATTTTCGATAAATATCTTGATCCGCCGAATACAACGGATTTTGCTTTAATGTTTTTACCGGTTGAAGGATTGTTCGCAGAAGTTCTACGACGTCCAGGATTAATTGAGAAGATTCAAACTGAATATAAAGTTGTGTTAACCGGACCAACAACATTAACCGCAATCTTAAACAGTTTGCAAATGGGATTTAGATCATTGGCAATTGAAAAACGCTCAAGCGATGTGTGGAATTTACTCGGCGCCGTTAAAACCGAATTCGGAAAGTTTGGCGATATTCTTGAAAAGACACAAAAAAAACTTGCCGAAGCCAGCAATACAATTGATGATGCTTCTAAAAGATCACGTTCAATTGAAAGAAGATTACGGGATGTTCAAGAATTGCCGCAGGGTGAGAAACAGGTTGGACTTGAGTTGGATGATTAGGTCATTCCACTATAAAGTTTCGTCATAAAATCGAAATAGTTCGTTCTGATATCGAAACGGTTCGATAAAATATCGCAGTGTTGCGATCTAACATCGGAACGTTGCGAAAAAATATCGAAATGGTTCACCCCAACATCGAAGTGTTCCGTCCCAACATCGGAAAGTTTCGATAAATTATCGAAGTGCTACGTTGTAACATCGAAAGTTTGGGTAAAAATATCGAAACGATGCTTCTTTTTTACTCATAAAACCCTCTTTTTAGCCTATTTTAGGACTTTTTACTCTCTATTGCGTTTTATGTGAATAACCACGTCCCAAAAGCTTTCGGGACGTGGACAAATTAACAAAGAAAATATAGGCTTTAGCCACAAAAAATGAAGTCATTTGGCTAAAGCCAGGTGCCTTTTGTGCTTTTCATCCCACGACTTAAAAGTCGTGGCAATGCATCTCAAAATAACTCTTCAAGGAAGAATTAACTTTGCGGAGGAGGAGGAGGGTCTTCTTTCTTTGTTCTCTTTCTTTCGAAGAACGCCGCCATTCGGGATGCTACATCTTCCAGACCGGGAACTTTATCTTTGTTTGCAAGTACCGCCGCATATATCTCAAGCGATTCTACGAACGCGTCGCTCCCGGCTGCAAAGATGGTATTGTTCAGGGCTTCGGTTAAGGCAACTGATTTTTCGTAGATGGGAACAAGGTCGCGCATCAACTTGGTATCACGCAAGAATTCTTCTTTACTAAAGAGTGGACTGATTATCTGTGGATGCTGGTTTACCACTTCTTCAGCAATTGAAACAAAGGGTTTGAAAGTGTTCCCAAGTTTAGGCATTCTTTTCCTTTGGGCTTTTGAGAGCGCTAAGAGAAAAGGCATTTGTTCTCGCAATTCCGTAAGATTATTTTGGATTGCGGTTAGCTGTTCCGCCGTTAATGCGGCAGAAATGATGTTCTGAGCCATACGATCCTCCGAAAATTTATTTTTTTCGCGGCTGTTTTATTTTGCTTCTCTAATCGTTGCCGCATGTTATCCCGAAAGAGAAGAATGGGGTGAGTGGTCAGTCGTCAGTTTTCAGTGGTCAGTAAATTTAACTGCAAATATTCTTTCCAACTGAAAACTGATTCGCCGCGGCGAACTGATAACTGGTCACTTCATAAGAATGAACTTCTTAGTATCCGTAAACGCTCCCGCACTTAATTTATAAAAATATACTCCACTCGTCAATTTTGACCCATCAAACTCTACTTGATATTTTCCCGCTGCTTTTTCTTCATTCACTAATGTTGCAACTTCATTTCCCAAAACATCATATACTTTTAACGAGACTTGACTGCCGACCTCTAATTGCCAACTGATTACTGTGCTTGGGTTGAATGGGTTGGGGTAGTTTTGATAGAGCAAAAAATCTTTTGTGTAAAGAGGATTGTCCATTCTTTCAATTGAGGTTGTATTGCCAGGAGTAAATACAGCTAATCCGGATGCAGTCCCACACCAAACTTTTCCTAACTTATCAATATTCACAGTGTAAACATCATTATCAATTAAACCTGAGTTAAACAAGTTATACTCGCTCCATTCAGAAAGCGATGTGTTAAGTTTTGCAAGTCCGCCGTTCATGGTTCCAATCCAAACATTGCCAAGTGTATCAAAATCTACAGCTCTAATATTGTTTGAAGGGAGATTTGAATTTATAGAATTAAAAATTGTCCAAGTATCTCCATCAAATTTTGCAAGTCCGGCTCCATTTGTACCAATCCACTTATTATCATTTGCATCAACGGCAACACAAGTAATTATGTTATAGGGGATATTCGAATTATCAGTATTATAAACAGTCCATGCATTGCCGTCATATTTGATAAGCCCTAAACCCCAAGTGCCAACCCAAATATTATCTGCTTGGTCGATTACTAACGAATAAATGTAGTCGTCCATTAGTCCTGAATTCACACTATTAAAAACAGTCCAGTCGGTGCCGTTAAATTTAGCAAGTCCCCCGCCCCAAGTTCCTACCCAGACATTTCCATTTTTATCAACTCGCACATTTGTTACATTGTTATCGGGTAAACCTGAATTGGAGGAATTGTACAGAATCCATCCCATACCGTTGAAATCACATAATCCTCCTCCGTATGTGCCAATCCATTTATGGTCACTTTCATCTATTGCAATGGAGGTAACATTATTATTTGGAAAAGTCGAGTTTGAGTCGTTGTAAACAATCCAGTTACTATTATCATAGCTAATTACTCCGCCGCCCCACGTTCCAATCCACTTCTCCCCTTTTCTATCAATAGCAAAAGCGCTGACACGGTTAGGGGGTAAACCTGAGCTTGAAGTGTTATACTCATACCAGTTTACACCGTCAAACTTTACTAAACCGCCATCATAAGTGCCAATCCATTTATTCCCCTGCTGATCAATAACAATTGAAGTTATATTGTTTCCAGGCAAACCGGAATTTGATGTGTTGTAGGTTAACCAATTTGTACCATCAAAAAATGCAAGTCCAAGTCCTTTTGTTCCAACCCATTTATTATTTAAAGTATCCACCGCGACAGTGCTAATGCCTGTATAGAGAGGACATTGATAAGTTCCGGAATTATTTGTGTTCGCGGCATCAAACCATGTGATATATCCATATGATCCCATCCATATCTCCCTCTTCAACCCGTTTGTTAAAACCTTTATATCGTTGTTATATGTAAGATTTATTATAGAATAATTGCTCCACCCATAACGACCAAAATAGATATAAAAACCGGCGTCAACCGGAGCCACCCAAATGCTGTTCTCGCCTTTATCTACCACAAGGGAAACAATATTGTTATTAGGCAGAGGAGAGTTTGAAGTATTGAAGACAGTCCAATCGGTTCCTGTATATTTCGCAATACCGCCCCCAAGAGTAGAAAACCACATATTACCATTTTTATCTATTTTAATTGAAGTAACGTTGTTATTGGGCAAAGCTGAATTCACTGTATTGTATGAAATCCATGTTGTCCCGTCAAATTTACCGACTCCACCGTTTTTGGTACCAATCCATTTATTGCCAATACTGTCAATAGTAATAGTATTTATAAAATTGTCGGGAAAGCCGTTTATTCCTTTGTTATAAAGAGTTTTCTCCCCGCTACTTTTATCGAGCCTGATAAGTCCGCCATTTGTTCCTATCCAAAGATAATTGTCACCGTCTGCCATAGAAGTAATTGGTTTGCTATCTGTATAATTTTCCCAAACCGGTGTTTGTGCATAGCTGGTGATAACAACAGCAAACAAGCAATAAAGTGTCTTCACAAATTTTTTCATTCCTATCACTTTTTCCTTTAATTGACACAATAGTCAAACGAAACTATTTACTTACAGAAGGAGTCAGTTGTTGATATGCAACTGAAACTCCTCTGTAATTTTGTTGTTACTGAAATAACCTTGTTCTTTTTAACAACCAGTATTATTTAACTAATAACATTCTCTTTGTTGCACTATAAATTTCTCTGACACCGTTTGTTGCCTGTAAACGGTAAACATACATTCCGCTTGCCAATTGCTTACCGCTTGTTGTAAACTGAAAACTGTAATTGCCCGCTTCTTGCCATTCATTTGCAAGTACGGCAACTTCGCTTCCAAGAACATCATAAACTTTTAGGGTAACAAAACCGTTTGCCGCTAATTGGTATCTTATTGCTGTACTTGGGTTAAAGGGATTTGGGTAGTTCTGAGAAAGTTTAAATTCATTGATTGTCAATTCTTCTGAATTTTCTCCGCCGCTTATTTTCCACAAAGGACCTGTGCCGGAGTACTGAACCGCAGTAGTTTTCGCGGATTCTTTTAATCCGATATCAACTGCGCTTACTTTATACAAATAAGTTGTATGAGGTTGTCTGGGGTTAACTAATGTTACCTCTGTATCTATCCAGCTCGTACTATTTCCTGGGATTTCATCCGCAAGCATATAATACTCAATTTCGCTTTCATCTTTATACCCTCTATAAACTTTGATCCCGTCAATATAATTATAAACATCCGGTTCATTAACAGAACCCCAGGTTATTTTTGGTTGATTATTATACGTTGTTCCTGCAAAGTTTGTGGGTGTTATTGGATTTGCATCATATCGTTGGAACCGGGAGTAGTTGTCACTTAAATTTTTCCAAAGTACATAAACATCATTCCCGGTTGTTGAGATACCTATTGGATGATAAGGTTCTGTGTTTTCATCCAAGGTATAAAAACTTGACCAACTACTGCCATTAAAATAAGTGTGCTGAATACCATCATCTTCAAAAGCAAGATTGATATTGCCGTTATTTGAAACTGCAAGGTTGCAAGCATATTCACCGGATAAATTATTACTTATTGCAGATGATGACGACCAACTTGTGCCCGAAAGATCTCTGGTTTTATATGCTAGATAATTTCCGATAAGTCCGCCGCTATTTAAATATTTAACATAAATTAAATTGAGTTTCGTCCCACTCACAACTAATCTCTCGTTTATTGAATTGTCTGCTCCCCAATCGCCCTCTACTGCTATTTGTGGGGTTTGCCATGTGCTGTAATACCTATCCCTGCTTAATACCGCACCAGGATAATAATTATTGTCACTTGTACTCCAACTTACATGAACACGATTACTTGAAATGGCAACCGTTGGTTTACCACCATCAACAAAATTATTGTAGTCTGTTACATTTTTATAATCCACCCAAGCATGACTTGAATTAAGAAAATAGTAATATGTTTCATAATATGTCAAATTATCAAGCATAGCATATACTACGTGTACTCCGTTTTCACCGTAAACAATATCAACCCCGTTACATGCGTTGCTACCGATAGCTTTGGGATTTAGATTAGTCCAGTTTTGACCTGCATTTGTTGAATAAGAAATTTTCAAATTACTACTGAGCTTATAAGCTAGATAGACTTTATCTTTATCACCAGTAATGCTTGGGAATTCAGCATTTCCTGAAGTTTCAATCGTTGTTGATCGTATATATTCTCCTGAACTGTTCAGAAGATAATAGTTTATTGAGTTTGTTGAATTTGAATTTTGGACAATAACATGATTACCATCCTTGTTGCTGAATACATCCATCATCACAAGATTTGGTTCATTAATGGTGGTAGTTACTGTATTATTCCAGCCTTGAGAAAAAATGTAGCTGGTTATTGTTATAAAGAGAATAAGTATCTTTTTCATTAAATAATCCTTTATATAATAGTTTTTCTATTTAATTAATATTGCTTTAATTGTTTTTGTGTAAGTAAATGATTTTCCGTTTGCGGATAACCTGATTAAATACACTCCTGAAGGGTGTAATTTCCCTTCGCTGTCTTTTGCTTCCCAACTGATTTGATAACCGCTGGGAGTTTGTTCTTTCTCTACGAGTGTTGTTATTTCTTTCCCTAATATATTATAAACCTTTATCGAGACTACTGAATATTCTGCAAGCTTATATTTGATATTTGTCTGCGGGTTAAACGGGTTTGGATAATTTTGTGATAATGAAAATTCTTTTGGAATGTCGCTGTCTTCTTTTTCTACCGACACAGAAAAATTGGGCTTATATATCCAGTTGAACCATTTAATCGTTCCGGGGGTAGGCGGATCATCCCAACAATTAACCAACAGTTCTTCTTTTCCGTCACCGGTCAGATCATAAAGATTAGCGCCATAATAACCAATGTTATTATCCTGCCAAATATTCTGCTTAAAATAGAAGAGTTCGTATGTCTGATGATTTTTACTTCCATTAAATTTTAGAATAAATACCGTATAATCCAACCCGAGCAGCACTTCTTCTTTACCGTCTTTATCAATATCAATTACCTGAATATTTCCGGCATAAAAAGAGAAAATCCCGATTATATCAATTTTTCCAACAACCTGGTAACTACCTTTCCCGTCGGTTTCAAAGAGTGTTATCCTGGTTACTCCAACTCCATCATGAAACGAGTCACCACCAATCCAAATCTCTTTTTTGCCATTTCCGTCAAGGTCGTTGGTTTCAGCGCAGAGGTAAGCATTATAGGTTTCAACTTTTCCTTCCCATATAGGTGTATATGAATTATTGCCTGTATTTTCAAGAGAAAGGACTTTCCCATGAAGGCTGCCTGCAAGAAATTCAGTCTTCCCATCTTGATCGAAATCTCCAATTGAGAAACCACCATAATAAAGATCGAGATCATGATAATCGTATTGATAAACCATATCAAAATTATTAAGTAAAGGATCATATTCATAAATCTTTAAATCGGCAATGCCGGATGGTTCGATAAATATCTGGTCAGTGAATTGATCTCCATCCCAATCACCAAAATAATTGTCATTCTGTTGATCACTTGTATCTCTCGTTTTGAATGTGAATGACAAATTATTTGCAATCGCCGAATCTTTACTTTGCTTATAAAACAAAAAACTCCAAACCAAATAACTTGATCTTTCATCGACATAGTTTTTCGCTAAACGAAGTTCTTCCTTCCCATCCTTATCGATATCATAGATATTCCCGGCGATGACAGTACTATCATAACTAAAAACAGATTCGAATTTGCCATTTGTGTTCATTTCAAAAGCCATAATATCTGTATAATCAGTCCAATAGTCTTTCACTTGTCCATAGAGTTCCGGTCTGCCGTTCTTATTTACATCACCTACCAATAACGTGCGGAAATTACCAAGCGGCACGGTTTGCCAATAACTATACTTCTGGTAATAAAGCGTTGTGTCAATGGTGTTAATGTCAATTATCGTGCTGTCGTAATTGGGAGAGTAGTTTATTTTTTGTAAGCTGTTGTTGGTTGTCGGTTTATAATTACCAACGTTTTTATAGAGAGTTTTACCGTTTCGGTATTCAAGTTTCAGTAAGTTAGGTTCTACCTCTGTTACTTTAATATCCTCTCTGCTTTTTAACTGCTGTAGCTTTTCATGTCTGCTTTGCTGAGCAAACGAAGAACAACTAACTACTACCAACAAACAACAAACCAATATTTTTTTCACGTTTAATTACCTTATAAAATATTTAGGGAAAGACTCCAAAGCGTTTGCTTTAGAGTAACAACTTTTATTTTATCAACGTCATATAAAACCGGTCGGATAGTTTTGGTGAATGAATGAAAGGGGAAATAACTGAATGAATGTTTGTAAATAAACTTCGGGAGTTTCATAAACGAGAGGAAGTAAAGAGAGAAATACATTTAGCTGCATCTTTCCCTTCCACCACCGCTGAGAGAGAGAGAGAGAGAGAGAGAGAGTAACTATCGTGCCAAACTATGTTTAGAATTTTTCCCATTTTCTTTATTAGCTCGTACTTATTTGTTCTAAATTTTTATTATCGAAATGATCCTTTGTTCAAGCTCTTTTTTCAATTTAGTTTTCTTAGTGGGACTATGTGTGTTGTTTTTAACCCGCACATAATTCATACGGTTCCATGTATTAATTATTTTGTTCTATTACAAACGTACAAATTCAAAAGTTTAAAGTCAAGAGAGGCGGCATTAGAAATAAATGACGGACTAAAAAGAAGGGAGTTGAAAATTACTTATCGGATTGAAGAAACATCTCCATTCTTCTTCCCCCCATGAAGCGTTTGTTGTAATAGTTTTCTTCGAGTGAAGAGACGATCACACCAAGTTTTGAACTTGAATGAGCAAATAAATTATCCCCTAAATAAATACCAACATGACCGGGACGAGATCTCCGGGTTGTGTTAAAAAAAACCAGATCGCCAAACTGTAAGTCATCCACATCTTCACCTTGAGTAAACTGCTCACGCGCTGAGCGAAGAAGACTAAAGTTCAACGAGCTTTTAAAAACCGTTGATGTAAATGCAGAGCAATCTATTCCGCGTTTTGTATTTCCCCCGTACTTATAAGGAGTATTTAACCAGCGGATTATTTCCATCAACATTTTTTCTTTTGAAGTTCCGAAATCGTTATCAATTGTATTTTCGTTTAATGTGAAGTTCTTTAATATTTCATTCCTATCAATTTGGGAGGAATCGGCTTCATAATCTTCAAGCTCTTCTCCCTCTTCCAATAAAGGATCATTTGAAGAAACATTTTGAATTGAATCTACCTCATGGTTAAACCTGGTGGTTACGGGCGATTCTTTTTCTGCTTTAGGATTTTTTGAATAACGCGTTGATTGTGTTAGGGAAGAACAACCGGTAAAAAAAAATATACCGGTTGTTACTAAAAAAAAGGTTGTGATAATTTTGCTGTTCAAAAAACTACCCGAGATAAGCTTTAAGATTTTTACTGCGGGATGCGTGGCGCAATCTTCTGATCGCTTTTTCTTTGATCTGGCGTACACGTTCGCGAGTTAAATTAAATCTTTCTCCAATTTCTTCAAGGGTTAACGAATGTTCTTTGTTCAAACCGAAATAAAGTTTAATTACCTCAGCTTCACGTTCGGTTAACGTTGAAAGCGCTCTCTCTATTTCGGCTTTTAATGATTCTGTCATCAATGTTTGATCAGGCTGCGGATGCTGATCATTCTGCAAAACATCAAGCAGTCTATTATCTTCACCCTGGGCAAAAGGTGCATCCATCGAGACGTGCCTGCCCGAAATTTTTAGAGTGTCGGCAACTTCATTCACATCCATTTCGAGTTCGGTTGCTAATTCGGCGGCGCTTGGTTCGCGTTCATATTCCTGTTCGAGATTGCTATACGCTTTCCCGATTTTATTTAACGCTCCAACACGGTTTAACGGCAAACGAACAATTCTGGATTGTTCAGCCAAAGCTTGCAAAATGGATTGACGGATCCACCAAACAGCATAAGAAATAAATTTGAATCCTCTTGTTTCGTCAAATCGTTTAGCGGCTTTGATCAAACCAAGATTGCCTTCATTAATTAAATCCCCAAGGGACAAACCTTGATTTTGATATTGCTTTGCAACGCTAACCACAAAACGAAGATTTGCTTTTGTAAGCTGTTCTAAGGCTAATTGCTCTCCTTTTTTAATCCGGATAGCTAATTCAATTTCTTGCTCAGGATTAAGAAGACTAACCTTACCAATTTCCTGCAAATATTTATCGAGAGACTGGCTCTCACGATTCGTATATTGCTTTGTTATTCTCACGTATGTTACCTCGTAATTAATTTGCTAAATTTATAGTATCAACAATCCCAACAATTGAAGCATCCACCGGGGCAAAATCTACCGGAAGCGGAATAACTGCTTCACTTGCAGTGATGTAAATAACAATTTCTCCGGGACCTGCGCCAACTGTATCAACCGCAATTATGGGTTCCCCTAAATTTTTCAGTTCCGCAGATATAGGTTGGACGATCATCATTTTTAAGCTGAACATTGCTTCGTACTTTTTCGTAGCCCAAATATTTCCAATAACTTTTCCGAAATACATCCATTATCCTCTTGTTTAGAAGGACTTAAAAAAGGTCTGCAAATTTAAGGTATTCCTGTGGCATTATCAACTTAAATAATTGTCCCTTAGTTATTTACTAAGGTCACGCGTATAATAGGGAAAATGAATCTTAATCGTATCCTTATCCGCCGCCGCGGATTACCCGTTTTTAAGTATCTAAACCAGAATAAGATTAAGATTAAGAATAAAATTAAGAGCATGAAAAGGTAATTAATTTTATCTTTTGCGTACCATAACTCATTAGAACCGTATCAATTAGAAGATATATCCAACTTATCCACAATTGCCATAACGACAGCATCAACCGGACGGTTTTTCGTGCTGTTTGTCTGGCGCGCGGAACTTCCGGTAGCGACCAGAACAATTTCACCTTCCCCGGCTCCAACACTATCAACGGCTACCACAAAATTCTCTTTTTCCTTAAAATCAATACCAAGTTGTCTTACAATTAGTAGTTTTGAGCCAACTAAATTCTCATCCTTTTTTGTTGACCAAACCGTTCCGATAACTTTTCCTAAAATCATTTTGATTACTCTTATTGTTTTTATCGTTAATTTTTCTAATTTATTAAGACACAGACTGAAGTCTGTGCTACGATTTTTTCAAATCTTCTCAATAAAAAATGTTTCATTCATTTAAAAAACTTTTCCCTTTTAGTGAATTTTTAACTTTGAAAAATTCAGCCACAGTTTTTCCGGCATCAGAAAAGGTCTCGCGGGTTCCGAGATCTTTTCCAAATTTATTTTTTTTGTAGAACAAAATCGGAACATACTCGCGCGAGTGATCTGTACTTGGTGTCGTTGGGTCGTTGCCATGGTCAGCAGAAAGAAGCAAAACATCGGTTTCGTCCATTTTATCAATTAAGGACGGAAGGAAATCATCAAACTCTCTCAGTGCTTTAGCAAACCCAACCGGATCATTTCGGTGTCCAAAGTAAACATCAAAGTCAACAAGATTTGTAAAAATAAAGCTGTTTGAAACTTTTGACGCATATTTGAGAGTTTTGTTGCAACCCTCTTTATTCGATTTTGTCGGGTCTTGAATTTGAATTCCTCTTCTATTGAAAAGATCATTGATCTTTCCAACCCCAATTGTATTTATCTTTTTTTCATATAAAACATCCAGTACGGTTTTATCAGTCGGATCAATTGCATAGTCATGCCGGTTAGTAGTTCTTGCAAAATTTCCTTTTGAACCAAGGAAAGGGCGGGCAATCACTCTGCCAACAAGATATGGAGATGAAATAACTTTTTCGCGAGTGATTTTACAAATTTCGTACAGACGCTGCAACGGAATTATTTCTTCATGTGCCGCAATTTGAAAAACCGAATCGGCGGAAGTATAAACAATAGGGAAACCGGTTTTAAGATGTTCTTCACCAAGTTCTTGAATTATTTCTGTACCGGACGCCGGTTTATTACCCAAATATCCTTTGCACTTTGTGTATTTTAAAAATTTTTTCATCATTTCTTCCGGGAAACCGTTAGGGAAATAAGAGAAATCATAATCAATGAAAATTCCTGCTAATTCCCAGTGTCCTGTTATTGAGTCTTTCCCTTTAGAAATTTCTTTTAATTTTCCATAAGAAGCTGTCGGAAAAGAAACTGATTGAATTCCTTTAATTGACGCAATATTGCCGAGTCCAAACGCTCGCAGATGCGGTAAATCTAAGCCTCCAACAGCTTCAGCTATATTAGCCAAAGTGCTGCTTCCTTCATCACCATAAAGCTTTGCGTCGGGTAATTCTCCGATTCCCAATCCATCCAACACTATAAAAATAAAATTATTTATTTCCGCCTCAATTTATATTTCTGACTTTATTGCCACCGCTTTCAACGGCTTTTTCCAAAGCAAGATTAGCGTTGTAAAGCACTTCTTCATTATCAGTTTTTCCTTTTGCCGAAGCAACACCAACAGAAATTGTAAAAGTGGTTTGCCGCGCTACTACTGATATTGGCTGGCGGGCAACTTTAACCCTTAACTTTTCAGCCCAGATGTAAACATCTTTTGAAGAATTATTTAGAAAAAAAACGGCAAATATTTTTTCATCAAGTCTGCCAAAAAGCCTGTAAGGATTCATTTCAGAGAGAATCATTTCAGAGATTGATATTAAAATTTTAGCGAAAGGATTTCCGTCAAATAGTGATTCCTGTTCAAGGAAATCATCAATACGAATCAGCGCAAGTGAACAATCCAAATTAAATTCCTTAGCTTTTATCAATTCCTCTGATACTCTTTCGTTAAAAGTTTTTGGATTTAATGCTTTTGTCTCAATGTCAATCGCAAGATAACTTTTCAGAACACTTTGCGTGGCAAAGGAATAAATTATAAACGAGAGGATCCCAACTGAGTTAAGAAGAAAATCAATATCCGATTTTGAGTAAGCATTTTTGCGCAAACTTTCAAAACAAAGTGCGCCGTAATTTTGGTTCTGAAATACAAGAGGAATAACAACGAAAGAACCATCAAAGGTTACATCTTCATTTTTTGAAAACCGTTTATAATCATTTGCAGAAGTATCATCAATTTTTACAGGCAAGCCGGTTAAGATACTTTTGCCGGCAAGTGTTCCATTCAATTCAATTTCCAAATTTTCGCCGATATATTTTAGCGATGTTTTATTTTTTACCCGCATTGTTTTGAAATTTTTTGCCATAGGATTGTAATAAACAAAAACAAAAGCATCCCACGTAAGCAAAAATTCAATTGATTTTTCCAGCGCCTGCATAACATCTTTTTCATGTTCGAATGATGATGAAGGTGTAATTAAACTAAGTAAGCCATGCAATCTCCTTTGGGAAACGAACTCAGAAAATTTTTGCTCAAAGATATTAATTAATATGGTAATCAAGCGGACAAATCTACCAAGCGAAAAAATTGTTTCAATACCGAAACTGTCATTGGTTTTTGAATCAATTGCAAGTACGCCGATCAAATCTTTTTCATAATAAATTGGAACTCCGACAAAACTTTTTATCCCTTGAGGGGTATTGTAATAGCGGATAACATCAGCTTCCGCAGTTTTGGAGATGTCGGAAAGAAGTTCAGGATCACCTGTTGTTACAATTTTACTTAAGATGTCATCCTCAATGCCCAACTTGCTTTTTGTAACTTCCGTAGTATTTGAAACAAATCTTTCCACAGAAAGTTTTTCTTTCTTTTTATTATACCAAAAAAAGATAGCGGTATTAGAGGCATACGCTTCTTTGATAACCGAAAGAATTTTTTCTAAAATAAAAGAAAATTGACCATCATATCCAATCTCTTTTGGAAGTTCTTCATTGACTATTTCAGAAAACCGTTCTTTTAAATCCGGTGGTTTTTCAATGGATTGAGGAGTTTTAACTTTAAAATAATTAGCTTCTGTTATTATTTCAGAGCTTGGGCGTTTATTTATAACCTGAAACGAACTTTCTTCATCAAGAGAATGGGGTATGTTTGATTTTTCGATATCCCTATGGGATTCGGGGTCAATGGTTTCATGTTGAAGATCAAAAATTGGCGGTTTACGAAAATTATCTCTTAAAAAAAGAATTGATCCAACGTAAATAAAAGAAAGGAGGAGAGCAACAATTCTAATTGCAACATCATGCACAAAAAATGTTACGGAAAGTAGAACGGGGAAAATTAAAAAAAACAATAATCTTTTTTTTTGTCTTCTATCCATAGCCATTGCAAAATGTTTAATTAATTTTTTACTAAATATAACCTTAGCCCGGTTTATTAGCAACTATTGAATTTAATTTAACCAGTTCTAATTGACTATACAACTGTTTTTCTATGTCTCTTTTCCATTTGCCGTTCATGGTTGAATAGAAAAAAAGATTTGTACCAAAAATAAAATTTGGGAAATAACTTGCAACTGTTTTTTTCGCAGAAGCAATTTGCGATTGATTTAGTTTATCAGCTTTGCTCAAAACAATAAAATATGGCAATTGATAAAATGAAATCATCTTAAACAAGTCTAAATCACTTTGCATCGGCTCATGGCGGCTGTCTATAAAATGAAAGACAAGCGCAATGGATTTTGCCACGCGAAAATAATCTTCGATGAGTTTTCCCCACCGTTTTCTTTCATCTTGACTTATTTTTGCATAACCAAACCCGGGAAGATCAACAACATAAAATGATTTATCAATTTCGTAAAAATTTAGCGATCGTGTTTTTCCGGGATCAGAACTTACTTTGGCTAAATTTTTTTTTCCAAAGAAAAAGTTGATAAATGATGATTTCCCGACATTTGACCTGCCGCAAAGTACAACTTCCGGGAATATTTCTGTCGGAAGTTCTGAAATTGCATAAACTGATTTTTTAAAGCTTGACTCTTTGTACATAAATAAAAAAAGAGTAACCCCGACTTTATCAGGACTACTCTTTTTTCTCCAATCCGTGTAGAATTTATTTTTTCTCTTTGGCGGTTTCTTCAATTACCTTGGCATCTTCAACAGCGCCTTTGGTATCTGCTTTAGCTTTTTTAGCTTCGCCTTTGGCTTCTTTCTTTTCTTTGTTTTCAACCGCTTTTTGGTTAGCGACTTCGTTGTAGTCAACTAATTCAATGATCGCAATTTCGGCTCCGTCACCTAAGCGTCTTCCAAGTTTTACGACCCGGGTATAACCGCCTTTTCTTTCACCAAGAGTAGTAACAATACTGCTGAAAAGCTCTTTCACAACTTCCTTATCTTTAATCGAATCCATTATAAGTTTCTTATTGTGGAGATCACCGATAATAGCTTTGGTTAGTAGCGGTTCAACAAAACCGCGAAGTTCTTTTGCTTTTGCAACTGTTGTTCTAATTCTTTTATGTTTCAATAATGAAGTAGCTAAATTCCGTAGGAGAGCAGATCGGTGACTTGCTGTTCTGTTTAATTTTCTACCTTTAACACTGTGTCTCATAGCTAAACCTTTGTTTAATAATTTTCATTCAATCATTCATCCGTTCAATTAAACTACTGTTTTTGTAGAGTGAATGAATGAATGCATGGACGAATGTTTTAAATTTCAGTTGTTTTCGTTTTCGTCTTTAATATAGCTGTCAATATCCATCCCGAATTCCAAACCTAACGTTTCAACAATTTCGGTTAATTCGGAAAGTGATTTGCGTCCAAAATTTCTAAATTTCAACATTTCAGCTTCGTCACGTTTTACCAGTTCCGCAATGTTTTTAATGTTCGCAGCTTTCAAACAATTGTGGGCACGAACGCTCAATTCAAGATCATCAACGTTGGTTAATAAGATTTTTTTAACTCTTTCTTTTTCAGAATCTCTCTGAATTTCAGCTTGCTTTTCTTCAGGTTCTAAATCAAGATTTATGAAAAGTTGAATATGATCTTTTAATATTTTAGCTGATTGCGTTAATGCATCATCCGGAGCAATTGAACCGTCTGTCCATATTTCAAGAGTAAGTTTTTCAAAATCGTTTTTATCACCGATACGAACATTTTCAATATCGTATTTAACATTTTTTATCGGAGTATAAATGGAATCAATAGGAATTGTGCCTAAAGTATATTCCGGTGACTTGTTTTCATTCGCAGGAATAAACCCTCTACCTCTGCCGATGCGAAGTTCCAAATCAAACTTTGCTGTTTTATTAAGCGTAGCAATGTGCAAATCGGGATTAAGGATTTCAATTTCAGCGCTTTGTTTTTGAATATCAGCTGCTTTAAACTCACCTTCACCGCTGAATGATAAATCAATCTTGGTTGGTTTTTTATTTAAGAGTTTCATCCTTACTTGTTTCAAGTTAAGAATGATCTCAGCGGTATCTTCAACCACTCCTTGAATTGTGCTAAATTCATGAAGCACATGTGAAAATTTTACGGCAACAATTGCTGCGCCGGGTAACGATGATAAGAGAACTCTTCTTAAAGAGTTACCTAAAGTTACGCCATAGCCTCTCTCAAGCGGCTGTAAGGAAAATTTACCATAATCATTTGTGAAAGTGGAGTCATCTAAGACAACCATTTCAGGCATTTTAAAATTTACTAAAGTCATTTCTATCCTCTGTCATTCTTAAAAAAATTATTTAGAATAAAGCTCAACCACAAGTTGCTCATTTGCATTAAGAGGAACATCAGCTCTTTCCGGTACTTGCAAATATGTGCCGCTTAATGTAGCTTTATCAATTGACAACCAAGAATAAACGTTATCTTTTACTCTTTTTAACGAGTTGTGAATAATATCAAGTTTTTTACTCTTATCACGAACTTTAATAACGTCACCGGCTTTGAGAATATAAGAAGGAATATCAACCAATCTATCGTTAATCATTACGTGTCTGTGCCGAATCAATTGACGCGCAGATTTTCTGGAGGACGCCAAACCTAATCTATAAACAACATTATCAAATCTGCTTTCGAGCATTTTTATCAGATTGTCTCCGGTAATACCCTTTTGGTTGTTAGCGGATTCAAAGTAATTTCTAAATTGAGTTTCTAGAACTCCATACTGTCTTTTAATCTTCTGCTTTTCACGTAATTGAATGCCATATTCGGAAATTTTTGCACGACGATTCAAACCATGTTGTCCGGGAGGATAATTCTTCTTTTCAAGAGGACATTTTTCCGTAAAACATTTTTGACCTTTCAAGAATAACTTCTGTTTTTCGCGTCTACATAATTTACAAACAGGACCTGTGTATCTTGCCATTTACTTACTTCTCCAATATAAAATTAAACTCTTCTTTTCTTAGGGGGTCTGCAGCCGTTATGCGGAATAGGGGTCACATCTTTAATTTGTGTGATTTCAATTCCCGCAGTGCTTAATGCACGGATGGCAGATTCTCTACCAGAGCCGGGACCTTTAACAAATACTTCTACCCGGCGTAACCCTAACGCATACGCTTCTTTTGCTGCTGCATCTGCCGTAACCTGTGCGGCAAATGGAGTATTCTTTCTTGATCCTTTAAATCCGTTTCTCCCGGCAGAAGACCAAGAGATGGTATTGCCATAAATATCTGCTAACGTAACTTGAACATTATTAAAGGTTGCTTTAATATGAGCAGTGCCGTTAGAATCTACTAAATTTTTCTTTTTTGTTTTTTTTACACTTTTAGCCAAGATTTAGCCTCGTTTAATCTATTTAATTATTTCTTAGTTGGAGTTTTTTTCTTGCCGGCAACGGTTTTCCGTTTACCTTTACGAGTTCTTGAGTTAGTTCTTGTACGTTGACCTCTTGCAGGCAAACTTCTTCTGTGGCGAAGTCCACGATAGCTGCCAATATCCATCAAACGTTTAATATTTTGCTGAACTTCGGAACGCAGCGCTCCTTCAACTTTATAATCTGCTTGAAGCACAGAACGAATTGCGGCAACTTCGTCTTCATTTAACGCCGAAACTTTTTTATCGCGATCAACTTTTGCTTTTTCTAAAACTTCTTTTGCTACTTGTTCACCAATACCAAAAATATATTGAAGACCAAAAAAGACTTTTTTGTTTTTGGGTAAATCAACTCCAGCTATACGAGCCAACTATGTATCTCCTTTATTTTAAATTATCCTTGGCGTTGTTTATGTTTTGGATTTTTACAAATCACACGCACAACACCTTTACGCTTGATAACTTTACAGTTATCACAAATTTTCTTAACAGATGATCGAACTTTCATATTTTCTCCGCTTATTTATATCTGTAGGTAATTCGGCCTTTAGTTAGATCGTAAGGCGATAGTTCAACAGATACTTTATCTCCAACCAATATTTTTATAAAATGCATTCTCATTTTGCCGGAAATATGTGCAAGAATTTCGTGACCATTATCTAACTGCACTTTAAAATGTGCATTAGGTAAAGTTTCTGAGATTATTCCGTCAACTTTTATTGGACCTTGTTTAGCCATATTAACAAACTGTTAAAATTTCCGGTTTCCCGTTAGTTACCAAAATAGTGTGCTCAAAATGTGCTGACGGCAACCCATCTTGTGTTAAAACCGTCCAGCCGTCATAACCTACAATTACTTCTTTCTTTCCCATATTAACCATCGGTTCAATTGCAAGCGTCATTCCACTTTTTAATTTGGGACCCGAATCTCTTTTTCCATAATTAGGAATCGAAGGATCCTCATGCAAACGTTTACCTACTCCGTGCCCGGTCAATTCTCTTACGATTGAAAAACCGTTTTCCTCAACATAAGACTGTACAGCATAGGAAATATTGTGCAGACGTTTATTCTCAATTGCTTCAGCGATTCCAAAATAAAGTGACTTTTCAGTTACATCCATCAATTTTTGAACATCGGAAGAAATACTTCCAACTGCTACGGTTAATGCGGCATCACCAAAATATCCGTTTTTATTTACTCCGACATCAATTGAAATAATATCGCCTTCAATTAAAACTGTTTTTGCAGGAATTCCGTGAACAACTTCACAATTTCTCGAAGAACAAATGGTTGCCGGAAAGGGATTACCGTCACCTTGGGAGTATCCTTTAAATGCCGGTTTTGCATTTTTCGTTAAAATAAAATCTTCCGCTATCAGGTCTAATTCTTTAGTTGTAACACCAGGTCGAACATTTTCTTTGACCAGTTGAAGTGTTTGTGCTACAATTATACAGCTTTCTCTAATAAAATCAATTTCTTTTTTTGTCTTAATTAAAATCAACTTCGTTTAGGCTCTTCTGCCTTTTATTTTACCAGATTTCATAAATCCGTCATAATGTCTCATTAACAAGTGAGATTCGATCTGCTGTAAAGTATCTAAAGCAACGCCAACAATAATCAGTAAACTTGTACCGCCAAAGAATTGAGCAAATCTTCCCGAAACTCCAAAACCACCAACAAATGCAGGCAATATTGCAACAATTGCAAGAAAGAATGAGCCGGGTAAAGTAATTTTTGTTAAAATATTATCTATAAAATCGGATGTATGTTTCCCAGGCCGAATGCCCGGAATAAATCCTCCTTGTTTTTTCATATTGTCAGCAACGTCTTTCGGATTAAAAGCTATTGCAGTATAAAAATAAGTGAAAAAGATTATCATCAAAGCATATAAAAATGAATAGACCGGTGATGTATAAACAAAGTAACTTGAAATACTCTGTAACATTTCACTGTTTGGGAAGAACGACAAAACCGTATTTGGAATAAACATAATTGATTGAGCAAAGATAATTGGCATTACTCCCGCAGTATTAACACGTAACGGGATATATTGGGTAACACCACCATAAACTTTTCTACCGACAACTCTTTTAGCGTATTGAACAGGAATTCTTCTTGTTCCCTGAGTAACCAAAATAACACCGGCAATTACTAACACCATGAAGGAAACAACAACTATTTCAACAACTAAACTTCTCGTTCCTTGCGATATCATCTGATATTCATCAAGTATAGCATAGGGGAAACGGTCTATGATGCCAATGAAAATAATTAAAGAGATTCCGTTACCAAGACCTCTTTCTGTAATTTGTTCACCGAGCCACATCATAAATACGGTGCCGGCAGTTAAAATAAGAATTGTAGATATTACCCAGGAAATTCCTTGCACTTGTGCCGGGATAATTGAAACGCCTTCAACATTAATATTGGCTAAGCGGATGGTAATTCCCCAAGCCTGCATTGCGGAGATCAAAACAGTTCCGTAACGGGTTAATTGCGTAATCTTCTTTCTTCCCTCTTCCCCTTCTTGCTGAAGTTTTTGAAAGTAAGGAACAACAGCTCCCATCAACTGAAGAATAATTGATGCTGAGATGTAGGGCATTATTCCCAAAGCAAAAATTGCCGCATTAGAAAAGGCGCCGCCAACAAATAAATCATAAAGACCAAACAATGTATCGCTTGATTGATTTTTCATGGATTGCGTTAAAAGTGCAGCGTCAACACCCGGAACAGTTACGTGAGCGCCAAACCGTACAATCAATAACACAACTAATGTATATAAAATCCTCTGGCGGAGTTCCGTTATCTTAAAAATATTGCGAAAGGTATCTGTTATTTTTGGCATTTATAACCGCATTAAACTAATTTAATTGATCCGCCAACAGCTTCAATCTTATCTTTAGCTGATTGACTGACGGCATTTGCTTCGAGAGATAGTTTAGCTTTGAGTTCACCGTTTCCTAAAATCTTTAAAGGAAGTTTTTTTGAAGAAAGTAACCCAAGTTGTCCAAGGACTTCAATGGTTAAAATTTCTGGCAAAGATGATGTATCTGCTAATTTCTGTAAATCAGAAACATTAATTATTTGAACTTCTTTTTTGAAAATATTTGTAAAGCCGAATTTAGGAACTCTACGTTGTAAAGGCATTTGACCTCCCTCAAACCATGCTCTAAATTTAGCGCCGGAACGAGAATGTTGTCCATTCATACCTTTGGTAGATGTACCGCCATGCCCGGAGCCTTCTCCTCTACCGATTCTTTTTCTATTCTTTCTAGAACCTTTAGCATATTTTAGATTACTTAAAACATCCATAAACTAACCTTTTCTTTTAAACTATTCGTCAATTTCTTGAACAGAAACTAAATGTGGAATTTTTCTAACCATTCCTCTAATTTGAGGAGTGTCATTATGAATAACCTGATAATTAGGTCTGCCGAGACCCAAAGCTTTGATCGTCAATTTCTGTCTTTCAGGTCTATCAATAATACTACGTGTTTGCGTTATTTTCAATTTCTTAGCCATCATCTTCTCGCTTATGCATTAAACAATTGGTTAATTGACATCACTCTTTTAGCAGCCATTGCTTTTGCACTAATCAAAGATTGCAATGCATTTAAGGTAGCTTTTACTTGGTTATGAGGATTACTCGATCCCAAAGACTTTGTCAAAATATCTTGAACTCCGGCAGCTTCTAAAACAGCTCTTACACCACCGCCGGCAATAAGTCCGGTTCCGGCAGAAGCAGGTTTCAATAAAACTTTTCCGGCGCCAAATTTACCTATAATTTCATGCGGGATAGTATTTTTATGAAGAGTTACCGAAACTAAATTTTTCTTAGCATCGTCAATTCCTTTAGAAATTGCATCTGTAACTTCATTGGCTTTTCCAAGACCGATACCGACAGTTCCTTCACCGTTCCCAACAACAACAATAGCATTAAAACTGAACCGGCGTCCACCCTTAACTACTTTAGCAACGCGGTTGATGTGAACAACTTTTTCTTTCAGTCCGTCAGATGGCTCGTTCGATTTAACATTTTTTTTCAATGGATACTCCGTTTACTACCTTCATAAGAAATTCTACGCTGCCGAGGGAGGATTCGAACCTCCGCAGACGCCTCCAAAGGGCGTTGTCCTACCATTAGACGACCCGGCAATCAGTTTTTATAATTTTAATCCGCCTTCTCTGGCGCTTTCTGCTAATGCTTGAACTCTTCCGTGATAACGATAACCGTTTCTATCAAACACGGCAGACGTAATATTTTTTTCTAAAGCCAACTTTGCTAAATGTTTTCCGACAACTTTACTTTTTGCAATTTTGCCTTTAGTTAGTTTCAAAGTTTCAGCTAAATCTTTAGTTAGATCTGAAACTGAAACAAGCGTATTTCCGGTTACATCATCAATCATTTGACCATATATTTTACCAAGGCTGCGATAGACGGTTAAGCGTGGTCTAACAGCAGTACCGGAAATCTTTTTTCTAATTTTTGTTTTTGATCGTTCTCTATTTGCTTTTTTTACATACATCTTTTTCCAAAGCTCCTACTATTATTTACCAGCGGTCTTTCCGGCTTTTCTTCTAATTACTTCAGTTGAATATTTAATACCCTTGCCTTTGTACGGTTCAGGTTTTCGTATTGATCTAATTTTTGAGGCAACGGCGCCGACAAGCTGTTTGTCAATTCCTGAAATAACAATTTGTGTTTGCGTTGGAGCCTGTAATGTTATTCCAGCCGGAGGCATAAAATAAACCGGATGAGAATAACCAATGTTAATTAGTAAATTGTTTTCTTTTAATTCAACACGATATCCAACACCGACGATATCTAATGTTTTTGAATAGCCGTCACTAACACCAATGATCATATTTTGTATTAGAGATCTTGTCAAGCCGTGTAATGCACGATTCTCTTTAAAATCATTTGAACGGGTTGCGATTATCTCATTCTCTTTAATTTCAAGCGAAATATTAGGATGAAAAGTATCATTTAATTCCCCTTTCGGTCCTTTAACCGAAAGAGCATGACCGTCTAATTTTACGGTTATATTTGAAGGTATTACTACCGGTTTTTTTCCAATTCGTGACACTACAAAACTCCGTTATAAATTACCAAATTTTACAAATAACTTCTCCACCAACTGCTTCGCGTTTTGCTTGTTTATCCGTAAGCAACCCTTTTGAAGTGGAGATAATTGAAATTCCGTATCCGTTTAATACCCTGGGAAGATTTTCTTTTTGCGAATAAATTCTCAACCCGGGTTTACTAATTCTTTGTAATCCACTAAGCGCAGAAACTCCATTTGTATAGCGAAGAAATACTCTGATAATATTTTGTTTATCGTCTTCAATAATTTGATAATCAACGATAAAATTTTGTGCTTTTAAGATTTCAACAATATTCTTTTTTTGGTTTGAAGCAGGAATATCAACTCTTCTTTTTTGTGCTTTAACTGCATTTCTGATTCGTGTTAATAAATCTGCAATTGGATCTGTTACTGCCATAAAATTTCCTTTACCAACTTGCCTTTCTTAAACCGGGAATTTCACCGCGCAAAGCTTTTTCGCGCAAAACTAAACGTGAGATTCCGAATTTTCTGTGATATCCTCTGGATCTTCCTGTTACCATACATCTATTGTGCAAACGGACTTTTGAAGAGTTTCTTGGGAGCAACTGAAGCGCATCCCAGTCACCTTTTTTCTTAAGGTCACTACGAATTTTTTGATATTTTTCAACCAAAACCCTTCTTTTTTCTTCTCTTGCAATCAAACACTTTCTTGCCATGAAAAATCCTTTAACCTTATTTAATTTCTTTTTTTCTGAATGGGAAACCAAAAGCTTGTAAAAGTTCAAAAGCCTCAGCATCCGTTTTTGCAGTAGTTACTAAAGTTATATCCATTCCTAAAACTTTAAGCACTTTATCGGCATTAATTTCAGGGAAAATGATCTGTTCTTTTACACCGATTGAATAGTTACCTCTACCGTCAAAAGATTTGTCCGAAAGACCCTTAAAATCTCTAACTCGCGGTAAAGCAACATTGATAAAGCGATCAAGAAATTCATACATTCTTTCTTTTCGCAAGGTAACCATAACACCAATGTTTACTCCCTTACGAAGTTTAAAGTTTGAGATGTCTTTTCTCGCTTTTCGTACGCTGGCTTTTTGTCCCGCAATTGTTTCAAGATCGCGGATTGCTTCTTCCATAACTTTAGCATCGGTAGCCGCGGCTCCAACACCCATATTTACAACAATTTTAGTCAGTTTCGGCGCTTGCATAACGTTTGTATAATTTAATTTTTTAATTAAATCAGGAACGATTTGCTTTCTATAAACTCCCAAAAGTCTGTTGGGTACTCTAACTTCCGGAGCAAGCGCTGCAGGCTCTTTGGAAGCTTCTTTCGGTTGTTTACCTTTTTTTTCGGTAGTTCCGCCGGGGGCGGATTGTTTTACTTTTTTTTCTGCCATTATTTCTTCAAACCTTTAGAAAATGATGAGTACTTATAACATCTCGCCGGAAATTTTGCTTACGCGTGCAATTTTCTTTTTGCCTGTCTTTTCATCAATAATTATTTTAGAACCAATACGAGTAGGCTTGCTTGTTTTTGGATCAACAATCATTACATTGGAAACATGTATCGGGGCTTCTTTTTCAACAATGCCACCTTGTTGGCTTTTTTGTGAAGGTTTGGTATGACGTTTACGGATATTAATCCCCTCAACGATCACACGGTTTACCTTTGGGTACACTTTTAAAACTTTTCCGGTTTTATTTTTATTGTTTCCGGTAATTACAATTATATTGTCATTCTTTTTAATTTGCATGGTTAACCTATTATAAAACTTCTGGTGCTAGTGAAACTATCTTCATAAACTGTTTCTCTCTAAGTTCTCTTGCAACCGGACCAAAAATACGGGTTCCTTTAGGTTCGTTTTGTGCATTTAAGAGAACCGCTGCGTTTTCATCAAATCTTATGTATGAACCGTCTTTTCTTCTAACTTCTTTGTTCGTTCTAACTATAACGGCTCTTGAAACTTCACCTTTTTTAACTTGACCGTTTGGTATAGCTGATTTAACGGTGACGACTATTAGATCACCTAAACTTGCATATTGTCTTCCACTTCCGCCAAGCACTCTTATGCAGCGTACTTTTTTAGCGCCGGAGTTATCCGCAACTACTAAATTGGTTTCTTCTTGAATCATTTCATTAACTCCTTGCTTTAACTACTTAGCTTTTTCAACGACTTCAACTAAGCGCCATCTTTTAATTTTGCTAAGTGGTCGGGTTTCCATAATTTTTACAACGTCGCCGATATTGCATTCGTTTTTTTCGTCGTGAGCCATCAACTTTGTGGTTTTTTTAAAATATTTTTTGTACACGGGATGTGGAACTTTTCTTTCGATGGCAACAGTAATAGATTTTTCCATTTTGTTGCTAACAACTTTACCTACTCTGGTTTTACGTAAGGATCTTTTTTCCATAATCAAGCATCAACTCCTTTATCCTGCATCAGGCGGGATTTCTTTTCCGAAAGTTCTCTTTCTTTCAAAATAGTTTTCATCCTGGCAATATCTTTTTTTGTTGCA
This sequence comes from Ignavibacteriaceae bacterium, assembly GCA_023229425.1. Taxonomy (GTDB): domain Bacteria; phylum Bacteroidota; class Ignavibacteria; order Ignavibacteriales; family Ignavibacteriaceae; genus UBA1563. Next base: position 474,960 of record JALNZG010000001.1, on the reverse strand, counting down.
CGAAGTTTGGCAGTATTTGTTAATTGCTTTAATTCGTGAGAAAAACGCAAATCAACTAAATTGCTCTCTTCACCAACAACTTGTTTCCCAATTTCTTCGGAAGACATTTCTTTTATTTCAGAAAGTTTCATATTCATTTACCAATTTTTATTCGTAATCAGGTCTTGCAATAATTTTTGTTTTAATGGGAAGCTTATGCGAGCAAACTTTTAATGCTTCATGAGCTACTTCTTTTGTTACGCCTGAAACTTCAAACATAATTCTACCCGGCTTTACTACGGCAACCCAAAACTCAGGACCGCCTTTTCCCTTACCCATTCTTGTTTCTAGAGGTTTTTTTGATACCGGTTTGTCCGGAAAAACTCTGATCCAAACTTTTCCATCACGCTTCATTTTTCTCGATAAAGCAACACGACAAGCTTCAATTTGTCTGCTTGTGATCCATTCAGGTTCAAGAGCTTTTAAACCAAAATCTCCAAATGCAATCGTGCTGCCGCGTTTTGCTTTTCCGGCCATTCTTCCGCGTTGCGATTTTCTAAACTTAACTCTTTTGGGCATTAACATATTTAAAAAACTCCTACAGTAATATTATTCTGAAGCTCGTTTACCTAAAATTTCACCGCGGCAGATCCATACCTTTATACCGATCGAACCGTAAACCGTTTCCGCTCTGCCGTTAGCATAATCAATATCGGCGCGGATAGTATGAAGAGGAACTCTTCCTTCTTTGTACTGTTCGGTTCTTGCCATTTCAGCTCCGCCTAATCTTCCGGCACACATAATTTTAATTCCCTCAGCTCCCATTCTCATCGTAGAATTTATAGCTGATTTCATAGCTCTTCTAAAAGAAATTCTTCCAACGAGCTGATTGGCGATGTTTTCCGCTACTAAATAAGCATCTAACTCAGGTCTCTTAATTTCAGAAATTTGAATCTTTACTTCTTTTTCAGTTAATTGTCTTAATTCTTGTTCAAGTTGAGTGATCTCTTTTCCGCTCTTTCCGATAACTACACCGGGTCTTGAAGTATGAATGTTAAGAATGATATTTTTTGTAGTTCTATCAATAATAATTTTTGAAATACCAGCCTTTTTTAATCTATTTCGCACATAAGAACGAAGCTTATCATCTTCTTTTAATTTGGCGGCATAGCTATGATTTTCATACCAATTTGAGTCCCATCCTCTGATGATGCCTACTCTAAAACCGACCGGATGTGTTTTCTGTCCCAAAAAGAAATCTCCTAATTTATTTTGTTGCTACCACAATAGTGACGTGGCAAGAGCGTTTTCTAATTCTGAATGCACGGCCCATTGGTGCCGGTGAAATTCGTTTAGCAGTCGGTCCTTGATCTACGAATGCTGTTTTAACAATCAATTCGCTAGTCTCAACTTTAACGCCATCTTCTTTATTAATAAGATTGGCGACTGCAGAACGTAAAGTTTTTTCTGCGTCCTTTGATGCATGTTTTGGTTGAAAATGAAGTATTTCAATTGCTTTATCAACTGGAATTCCTCTGATTAGATCAATAACCAATCTCATTTTCCGAGGAGATGAACCGATATACCTTGTAATAGCTTTTGCTTCCATAAACCTTTATTCCGTCCTATTTCGCTTTTGATGCTTTTTCAGCTTTTGTTCCAGGATGACCTCTAAAAATACGAGTTGGAGAAAATTCGCCGAGCTTATGCCCAACCATATTTTCTGTAATATAAATAGGGATCATTTTATTTCCGTTGTGTACTGCAATAGTGTGACCGACAAATTCTGGAGAAATGGTAGAAGCGCGTGACCAAGTTTTAATAATTTTCTTTAGGCTTGATTGGTTAAGCACTTGAACTTTTTTCAACAATTTAAGATCAATAAACGGTCCTTTTTTAACTGAACGAGGCATATTAACTCTCTACTTACTTTCGTCTTTTGATAATAAGTTTATTAGATACTTTTTTATGTTTTCTTGTCTTTAAACCTTTAGCTTGTTGTCCCCAAGGAGAAACCGGATGACCGCCGCCAGAAGTTTTACCTTCACCGCCGCCCATAGGATGATCAACAGGGTTCATAGCAACACCACGAACATGAGAACGAATTCCAAGCCATCTGCTTCTACCGGCTTTACCTAAGCTAAGGTTTGCTTGTTCAGCATTACCAACAGAACCGTAGGTTGCATAACATTCTAACCTTACTAATCTGATTTCACCGGAAGATAATTTTAACTGTGCGTAGTCGCCTTCTTTAGCCATCAACTGAATTGATGCACCGGCACTTCTACCAAGTTGACCACCTTTGCCTGCTTTCATTTCAACATTATGCAAAAAACTTCCAAGCGGTAATTCTTTTAAAGGAAGTGCATTACCGACTTTAATTTCTGATCCTGTACCTGATTGAATAGATTCGCCAACTTTCAAACCATCTGGGGCAATGATATATCTTTTTTCACCATCTGCATAGTGAAGAAGAGCAATTCTTGCAGTTCTGTTTGGATCATATTCAATTGAAAACACTTTTGCAGGAATACCAAATTTATTTCTCTTAAAATCAATAATTCGATATCTTCTCTTGTGTCCACCGCCAATATGACGTGATGTAATACGACCGTGATTATTTCTGCCACCAGATTTTTTTAAGGATACCGTTAAAGATTTTTCCGGTGTTGATTTTGTAATTTCATCAAAAGATGAAACTGACATAAATCTTGTTCCCGGAGTAACGGGTTTCATTTTTCTAATTGCCATTTAGCGTAGCTCCAAATCCATTTTTCTTATACTTGCTCAAATAAATCTATTTTATCACCGGACTTCAAAGAGACAAATGCTTTTTTGTATTTTGCAGTACTTCCCGTGAATCTGCCGCCTTTTGAAAGCTGCGTTTTAACTTTGCCTTTATTAACAACTGTATTAACAGAAGTTACTGTAACGTTGAATTTCTTAGCAATCGCTCTAGAAATTTCAATTTTATTAGCTTTAACCGAAACTACAAAACCATATTTGTTCTGATCAGTATTGCTTTTGGTAACTTTTTCAGTAAAGAGTGGTTTAATTAATATACCTTGCATTAGTTTACCTCCTCTTTCGGCGCAACCTGATTATTGTTCAAAACCTCAATAGCGCTTTTTTGTACTAAAAGAACTTGATTATTCAGAATCTGATAAGGGGAAGCCTTATGTGCTTCAAGAATTTTTACTTTGTTTATGTTTCTACCGGACTTCCAAACATTTTCCTGTTTTCCGTTTGTTAGCAGTAAAGTTTTTTTTCCGTCGATCTTTAATGCTTTCAAAATTGAAAGGAAACTTTGTGTTTTAGGATTTTCAAAACTAAAATCATCTACAACAAGTAACTGCTCATCTTTTGCTTTATAACTTAAAGCTGACCTTCTTGCTAGAGCTTTAACTTTTTTTGGTAAATCTTGTCTATAATCTCTTGGACGAGGTCCAAAGATAGTACCACCGCCAACCCACAAAGGTGAACGAGTTGTACCGGCACGAGCGCCGCCTCTGCCTTTTTGCTTCCAAGGTTTCTTGCCGCCGCCGCTAACTTCGCCGCGTTCTTTGGTTTTATGTGTTCCTTGTCTTTGGTTTGCAAGATATGCTTTAACCGATAAATAAATAACGTGGTCATTCGGTTCAATTCCGAAAACACCATCGTTCAATTCAACTTTCTCGCCGGACAAGGTACCATCTATTTTATAAACATCTATTAACATTTTTTTACCAAACTACTTTTTATACAATTCAACTATTGAATTAATTGATCCTGGAATACAGCCTTTAACAAAAATTACGTTTTGTTCAGTGTTAATTTTAAGGACTTTCAAGTTAGCAACGGTTATTGAGTCATTACCCATTCTTCCGGCCATTTTCATTCCCTTAAAAACTCTTGAAGGATAAGATGAAGAACCGATAGAACCAGGGGCTCTAAGTCTGTCACTTTGACCATGGGTTGTTCCGCCGACACCACTAAATCCGTGTCTTTTCATTACGCCCTGGAAACCTTTTCCTTTACTAATACCGCGAACTTTAATCAATTCTCCTTCAACAAAAAGAGATACATCCAAATCGTCTCCAACTTTATAAGATTCAACTGAAGGGAAAGCAAACTCCTTTAAAACAGCATAGCAAGGGAGATTATTTTTCTTGAAATGTCCGATTTGAGGTTTTGAAAAAGCTTTTTCCTTTTTTTCCTGAAATCCTAACTGTAAAGCCGAATAGCCATTTTTCTCCAGCGTTTTAACCGCTGTTACTTTACAAGGACCAACAATAATAGCCGTAGCCACTATTCGCTGACCTTCTTCATTGAAAATATTTGTCATTCCTAATTTTTTACCTAATAACCCAGACATGGTTACTCCACTTTCTTATAACTTTATCTCAATATCAACGCCAGCCGGAATGTCCAACTTGCTCAAAGAATCGATTGTTTTAGAATTAGAATTATGAATATCGATAATTCTTTTATGTGCTCTGGTTTCAAACTGTTCACGAGACTTTTTATCGACATGAGGAGAACGCAAGACTGTATAAAGAGTACGCTTTGTGGGCAATGGAATTGGACCTGAAACAACCGCACCGGTACTTCTAACAGTTTTGATAATCTTTTCAGTCGATTTATCAATCAAAATATGATCATATGATTTTAGTTTTATACGAATCTTTTGACCAGACACTTATATATCTCCTTAACAATTATTTAGAAACGAAAGGGAGTTAAATAACTCCCTTTCGTTTTCAATTCATTTATTCTATAATTTTACCAACTACACCAGCACCAACTGTACGTCCACCTTCGCGGATAGCAAAGCGTAAACCTTCTTCCATGGCAATAGTAGTAATTAATACTATTGATAACCTAACATCATCACCAGGCATAACCATTTCAACTCCTTCAGGCAATGAAGCAACACCGGTTACATCAGTTGTTCTAAAATAGAACTGAGGACGGTAGCCGTTGAAAAATGGAGTATGTCGTCCACCTTCATCTTTTGAAAGGATATAAACCTGAGCTTCAAATTTTTTGTGAGGAGTAATCGAACCGGTTTTGGCAAGAACCATTCCTCTTTCAATTTCATTTTTATCAATACCGCGTAAAAGGATACCGGCGTTATCTCCGGCCATAGCGGCATCTAATTCTTTTCTAAACATTTCTATTCCGGTTACAACAGTCTTTTTGTGTAAACCTAAACCAATAAGTTCAACTTCTTCCTGAATCTTTACTTGTCCTCTTTCAACTCTTCCGGTTGCAACGGTTCCGCGTCCGGTAATTGAGAAAACGTCTTCAACAGGCATTAAGAAAGGTTTGTCAATGCTTCTTTCCGGGACAGGAATATAGTTGTCAACTGCATCCATTAATTCCCATATACAATTGTAACGTTCATCGGTTATTTCAGCTCCGCTTGCACCGGCTTCTAACGCTCTTAACGCAGATCCTTTGATAATTGGAATCTCATCACCAGGAAATTCATATTTACTTAAGAGTTCTCTGATTTCCATTTCAACTAAATCAATTAATTCAGGATCATCAACCGCATCAACTTTATTCATAAAAACAACGATCTTGGGAACACCAACTTGGCGCGCTAAAAGAATGTGTTCTCTTGTTTGCGGCATAGGACCATCCGTTGCAGCAACCACAACGATTGCACCATCCATTTGAGCCGCGCCGGTAATCATGTTTTTCACATAATCAGCGTGACCTGGACAGTCAACGTGTGCATAATGTCTTTTTGCAGTAGAATATTCTACGTGTGCTGTAGCAATAGTAATACCACGTTCTCTTTCTTCAGGAGCATTATCAATAGAATCGAATGTTCTCACTTGAGAAAGACCTTTTCTAGCAAGAGCCATTGTAATAGCTGCAGTTAAGGTTGTTTTACCATGATCTACGTGACCGATTGTTCCGACGTTTACGTGCGGTTTACTTCTGTCAAATTTTTCTTTGGCCATTTAATTCTCCTTTTTACTTATTTTCTTTGATTTCAAAAATATTAATTGTTTTTTAACGACTTTTTCCAGTTGATTTTTCAGCAATTTCTTCCGCAACTGATTTAGGAACTTCAGCATAATGTGAAAACTGCATTGAATAAATAGCTCTTCCCTGAGTCATAGAGCGCAATACAGTAGAATAGCCAAACATTTCAGCAAGAGGAACTTGAGCTTTAATTACTTGTGCATCTTTTCTGGCGGCAAACCCTTCAATTCTTCCTCTTCTCGAATTCAAATCGCCCATTACATCTCCGAGATAATCTTCCGGAGATACAACTTCAACCGCCATTATAGGTTCTAAAAGAATCGGGTTTGCTTTTCTAGCACCAGCTTTGAAACCCATTGAACCTGCAACCTTAAAAGACAATTCATCGGAATCCACGTCATGATACGAACCATCATATAATTTTACTTTTATATCTACCATCGGGAATCCTGCAACAACACCGTTTTTCATTGCTTCTTGAATACCCACAGAAACCGGTGTTATGTATTCTTTTGGAACTACGCCACCAACAATTCCATTAATAAATTCATATCCTTTACCAACTTCATTTGGGCTAATCTCCAACCAAACATGACCAAATTTTCCACGTCCGCCTGATTGTTTAACAAATTTACCTTCAGCGTTAACTGTATTGGTTATTGTTTCCCGATAAGCCACTTGAGGTTTTCCTACATTCGCTTCAACTTTAAACTCACGTCTCATTCTATCAACAAGTATTTCAAGATGAAGTTCACCCATGCCGCTGATAAGCGTCTGGCTGGTTTCATCATCAACTTTAACTTTAAAAGTCGGGTCTTCTTCAGAGAGTTTAGCTAACGCTTCAGAGAGTTTATCCTGATCAGCTTTTGTTTTTGGTTCAATTGCAATCTGGATAACAGGTTCCGGGAAAATAATTTTTTCCATAACTACAGGATCATTTTCACTGCACAAAGTATCCCCAGTCCTCGTATATTTCAGCCCTATTGCAGCGGCAATATCACCAGCACGAACGCTATCAATTTCTTCACGATGATTAGCGTGCATTTGAAGTAATCGGCTAATTCTTTCTTTTTTCTGGCTAACAGAATTGTAAACATAAGAGCCTGCTTCAAGTTTACCTGAATAAACTCTGAAAAATGTCAACTTCCCAACAAAAGGATCGTTCATCATCTTAAAAGCTAAAGCAGTAAATTTTTCGTTTTCATTAATTTTTCTTTTAATAATGTCATTGCTTCCAATGTGGTGCGCAACAACATCAATTGAATCGGAAGGAGCCGGAAGAAACTCGATAACAGCATCTAAAAGACGTTGAACGCCTTTATTCTTAAATGAAGACCCACAAAGAACGGGGATTATTTTTGCTTCAATCGTAGCCGTTCTTAAAACTTTAACGATTTCCTTTTCGGATATTTCCAAACCGGCAAGATATTTTTCTAATAATGTATCATCAACATCAGAAACGGCTTCCAACATCTCAGTGCGATATTTGTCAGCAATTTTTCTTAACCCTTGAGGAATTTCAATTTCATCAAAAGTACTGCCAAGAGTCTCTTCATGGAACATAAGACATTTAAAGGTTATCAAATCAATAATCCCGGAGAACAAATCACCTTCACCAATCGGTAAAGTTACCGGAATGGCGTTAGCCCCAAGCCTCTCACGAATCATTTGAAGAGCATTATAAAAATCAGCTCCGATTCGATCCATTTTATTAATAAAAGCAATTCTCGGAACTTGGTACTTATCAGCCTGTCTCCACACTGTTTCCGATTGTGGTTCAACGCCACCAACAGCACAGAACAATGCAATTGCGCCATCTAAAACTCTAAGGGATCTTTCAACTTCCGCGGTAAAATCAACGTGACCCGGAGTATCAATAATATTTATTTGATGATCATTCCAATAACATGTAGTTGCAGCGCTTGTAATGGTGATACCACGCTCTTTTTCCTGCTCCATCCAATCCATCGTAGCTGCGCCGTCATGCACCTCACCGAGTCTATGCAATTTGCCTGTATAATATAAAATTCTTTCGGTCGTAGTTGTTTTTCCGGCATCTATATGAGCCATAATACCAATATTACGAACCTTTTCTATGGGATAAAGTTGTGTCATTCTTATCTTAAATTTTCATTACCATTTAAAATGAGCGAAAGCTTTATTCGCTTCAGCCATTTTATGAGTTTCTTCTTTTTTCTTTACAGAAGATCCTTCGTTATTTGAAGCCGCTAAGAGTTCATTAGCTAATTTAACGGACATTGATTTTTCGCTTCTTTTGCGAGCATAGGTTTTAATCCATCTCATCGCCAAGGCAATCCGTCTTTCAGGACGAACCTCCATAGGGACTTGATAGGTAGCGCCACCGACTCTTCTGCTGCGAACTTCGATAAGAGGTTGAACGTTACTCATTGCTTTTTTGAAAACTTCGACGCCTGGTTTTTTTGTTTTTTCTTCAAGAATATCAAACGCAGAATACACTATATCTCTTGCAACTGATTTCTTTCCTTCATACATAATGGCGTTAACAAATTTTGCCACGACCATATCGTTGTATTTAGGATCGGGTTTTATATACCGCTTTTCAGCTCTTTTCTTTCTCATACTTCTTATTTCGATTTAGGTTTTTTAGCACCGTATTTAGATCTACTCTGTTTTCTGTCTTCAACACCGCTTGTATCAAGTGTCCCACGTATAATATGGTACCGAACACCTGGAAGATCTTTAATTCTTCCACCACGGATTAAAACAATTGAATGTTCCTGAAGGTTGTGACCTTCACCCGGAATATAAGCAGTAACTTCCATATTATTTGTCAAGCGAACTCTTGCAACTTTTCTTAATGCAGAGTTAGGTTTTTTGGGCGTAGTAGTATAAACCCTAGTACAAACTCCACGCTTTTGTGGGCATCCGTCAAGTGCGGGCGCCTTGCTGTTCTGTTTAATAACCTTGCGACCTTTTCGCACTAATTGGTTTATTGTTGGCACTAAAAACTCTCCAAAAATTCTGTAATTAAAAAAATTAGCCTTACAATATAGGACTAATATTATTTTTTGTCAAGAAAACCAGTATGTTTTTTGCTTTTTATTTTAAGCTTCCTGAGAAATACTTGGTGATTCCTCAACTTCTTGCTCTGCCGACTTCAAAATAATATTTCTATATTTCTTCAAACCGGTTCCAGCCGGAATTAATTGACCCATAACTACATTTTCCTTCAGTCCACGCAAAGTATCATTTTTTGCGGCAATAGCTGCATTCGTTAATACTTTTGTGGTCTCTTGGAATGATGCTGCAGAGATAAAGCTTTCAGTTGATAAAGCTGCCTGTGTTATTCCAAGCAAAATGTGCTCGAAAGTAGCCGCTTTGGCTTCGCGAACTTCTATTTCTTTTTTTGCTTTTCTTTTAAGATCGGCATTAATATCTCGCAATTTAGCTTTCGATACCACTTGCCCCTCTTTTAACTTAGAGTCACCTTTTACAGTAACTACAACTGAATTTAATATTCTTTGATTTTCTTCAAAGAAATTATAGCGGTCAACAGTATCGTCTTCAAGAAACTTAGAATCGCCGGAATCAACTATGCGAAGTTTCTGTAACATTTGTCTTACGATAACTTCAATATGTTTATCGTTAATTTTTACACCTTGCAAACGATAAACATCCTGAATTTCATTTAAGAGATATTCCTGAACTGCGTTTGTCCCGTTGATATTCAAAATATCATGCGGATTTATCGGTCCGTCGGTAATTTTTTCACCGGCTGGGATTTCATCACCTTCTTGAACCAAAATATGCTTTGATAACGGAACATTATATTTTTTCTGATCCGATTCATCAATTGCAACAATTATTATTTCTCGGGAGCCCTTCTTTTTTGTACCGAATTTAACAATTCCTTCTATTTCGGAAACAATTGAAGGCTCTTGCGGGCTGCGAGCTTCAAAAAGTTCCGTTACTCTTGGAAGACCGCCTGTAATATCTCTTGATTTTGAAGCTTGTTTAGAAATTTTTGCGAGAATGGTACCTGCAGAAATTTCTTCCCCTTCTTCAACAGATAAAAATGCACGAATAGGTAAGTTAAATGTTTTGGTAGTAGCATCATGAGCTACAATTGCTATACTCGGAGTTAAATTTTTATCTTTTGATTCGATTACGATCTTTTGAACGTGTCCAGTTTGCTCATCAGTGATCTGCTGTATAGTGTTATTATCTACCAAATCAACAAATTTAACTTTACCCGCTATATCGCTGATGATAAGCGAATTGTATGGATCGTGATTATACAATGCGGTTTTCTTTGTTACTTTTGTCCCTTCACGAACATGCAATTCCGCACCGTAAGGAACATCATATTTTTTAACAACCACATCATTATCGTCATATATTTCAACCGAACCACGTCGTCCTGTAACAACTTGAACTTTTCCGAAGAAACCTTCTTTTTCAACTGAATTAATTCTGTTGAATTTGATATAACCGCCAACAACCGTTTCTACTTGAGACTGACTTGCAATACGCGAAGATGTTCCGCCAAGGTGGAAAGTTCTTAAGGTTAGCTGTGTACCGGGTTCTCCAATCGATTGTGCAGCCACCACGCCAACAGCTTCGCCAACTTCAACTAATTTTCCGGTGGTTAAATTTCTACCGTAACATTTAGCGCAAACTCCATGTTTTGATTCGCAAGTAAGCACTGTTCTGATATAAACGGAATCAATATTTGCGTCCTCAACCCGTTGAGCAATGGTTTCCGTAATTAATTCCCCAGCACCGACAAGTAGTTCATCAGTTTTGGAATCATAAATATCTTCTTGAGAAACCCTTCCTGTTATACGTTCTGCAAGCGGTTCTCTTTCTTCTTCAACATCTTTTAATGCAGTAATGTGAATTCCGAGAATGGTTCCGCAATCAATATCCGTAATAATAACATCTTGAGAAACGTCAACTAATCTTCGTGTAAGATAACCGGCATCAGCTGTTTTAAGAGCTGTATCGGCAAGACCTTTTCTTGCACCGTGTGTAGAGATAAAATATTCAAGTACCGATAGCCCTTCTTTGAAATTAGCGATAATTGGATTCTCAATAATTTCCCCGGCTTGACCGGTTAAAGATTTCTGCGGCTTCATCATCAATCCACGCATACCGGCTAACTGACGAACTTGTTCTTGAGACCCTCTCGCGCCTGAATCAACCATCATGTGAACTGCGTTAAATCCGTTTTCAGCATTCTTTAATTTTTCCATCAAGATTTTTGCAACATCGTTGGTGGTATGTGTCCAAACGTCAATAATTTTATTATACCGTTCAGTGTCGGTAATTACACCTTGTTCATGCTCGTTCAGAATTTGATCAACTTTTTGATTAGCACTATTGATATAAGTTTCTTTTTCAGCAGGGATCAGCATATCACTAAAACTAATTGATAAACCGCCTGCAGTAGCATAGCGGAATCCGGTTTCTTTTAAGTCATCAAGGAATTTTGCGGTAACTTTATTACCGAGTTTTAGAAAAACTTGGCCTATAAATCCACCGAAGGTTTTCTTTATAAGAAGGTGATTAAAAAATCCCATTTCCTTTGGAACGATTTGATTAAAAATAATTCTACCAATAGTAGTTTCAATAATTTCGCCGTTAATTCTTACGTTGGCTTTTGCGTGCAATCCAACCACTTTGTTATTATAAGCGATGATAGCTTCTTCAGGACAACTAAAGGTCATTCCTTCTCCGAGATCACCATCTCGCTTCTTTGTTAAATAATAACAACCAAGAACGATATCCTGCGTTGGAACAACGATCGGGCTGCCGTTCTGCGGTGAAAGAATATTATGCGAACTAAGCATTAACAAAGATGCTTCTAACTGCGCTTCATAAGAAAGCGGAACGTGAACAGCCATTTGATCACCGTCGAAATCCGCATTGAAAGCCGTACAAACCATAGGATGGAGACGGATCGCTTTTTCATCTATAAGCACCGGTTGAAAAGCCTGGATACCGAGTCTATGCAACGTTGGCGCGCGGTTTAACAATACCGGGTGACCATCAATAATTTTTTCTAAGACTTCCCAAATAATCGGGTCTTTTCTATCAACAACTTTTTTTGCGCTTTTTACAGTTTTGTTGTGTCCGCGTTCAATAAGTTTTCTAATAACAAACGGTTTGAATAATTCAACCGCCATATCTTTTGGTAAACCGCACTGATGTAATTTTAATTCAGGACCAACTACAATTACCGAACGGCCTGAATAATCAACTCTTTTTCCTAAAAGATTTTGACGGAATCTTCCTTGTTTTCCTTTAAGTACATCACTTAAAGATTTTAAAGGACGATTGTTATCGCTTCTAACGGCAGAACCGCGGCGTGAATTATCGAACAACGCATCAACTGCTTCTTGAAGCATTCTTTTTTCGTTACGAAGAATAACTTCAGGAGCTTTAATGTCAATTAATCTTTTTAAACGGTTATTACGGATAATTACGCGTCTGTATAAGTCATTTAAATCTGAAGTCGCAAATCTTCCTCCTTCAAGAGGAACAAGAGGGCGAAGTTCAGGCGGAATTACAGGGATATAGCTGAGTGTCATCCATTCCGGTTTATTAGGAAGTTTTCCTTCTTTTTCACGGAAAGCTTCAATAACTTTTAACCTTTTTAGAATTTCTTCTTTTTTCTGCTGGGAAGTTTCAATTTTAACTTGGTCACGTAATGCATTGAAGAGTGACTCAGTTTCAGTTTGTTTTAGTAACTCTTTAACCGCATCTCCGCCAATACGTGCATAGAATTTATTCGGATCATTTTCCGGAAGTCTATCATTCCCGGCCGGTAACGAATTTAATACTTCAAAGTACTGATCTTCCGAAATTAAATCTTTTCTCTTAAGTCCGGTAGGCCCAGGATTCATAACTACATAAGATTCGTAATAAATAATTCTTTCGAGTTCTTTAGTGCTAAATCCGAGCATATTTCCGATTTTAGAAGGAAGCGAGCGGAAGAACCAAATATGAACCACAGGAACAGCAAGAGCAATGTGCCCCATTCTTTCTCTACGGACACTTTTCTGTGTTACTTCAACACCGCAACGATCGCAGACAATACCTTTGTATCTAATTCTTTTATATTTACCGCAATAACATTCCCAATCACGGGTTGGTCCGAATATTTTTTCGCAAAAGAGACCATCTTTTTCCGGTCGAAACGTTCTATAATTGATCGTTTCAGGTTTAGTGATTTCGCCATGAGAACGCGCTAAAATATCATCCGGGCTAGCCAGGGTGATAGTAATATTTGTAATTTCTCTTACGGTATTTTCTTGATTTCTGAAGGACATTTATAATCTCCTTATCCACCTTCGGCGGACTTTATTAAATTGTTTAGCGCTAATTAATGTGAATATCTAAGCCTAAGCCTTGAAGTTCTTTAATAAGAACGTTAAACGATTCAGGTACATTAGGTACCGGTAAATTTTCACCTTTAACAATAGCTTCATACACTTTGGAACGTCCGGCAACGTCATCACTTTTTACAGTTAATACTTCCTGTAAAATATTTGATGCTCCGTAACCTTCTAGCGCCCAAACTTCCATCTCACCAAATCTTTGACCACCAAATTGCGCTTTTCCACCAAGTGGCTGCTGCGTAATTAACGAGTATGGTCCAATTGAACGGGCATGGATCTTATCGTCAACCATGTGACCGAGTTTTAACATATAAATATAACCACAAGTAACTTTCTGATGGAACTTCTCTCCACTTCTTCCATCATAAAGTTCGATTTTACTTCCTTTGTCTAATCCTGCTTTTTCAAGCCAGTTTTCAACATCGGATAATTTTGCTCCATCAAAAATAGGAGTGGCAAATTTTACTCCAAGAAGTTTACCTACCCATCCGAGTGCAGTTTCGTACAATTGACCGAGGTTCATACGGGAAGGAACGCCGAGCGGATTTAAGATAATATCAACAGGGGTTCCGTCGGGCATAAATGGCATGTCTTCAACCGGAACAACTTTAGAAACAACACCTTTATTACCGTGTCGTCCCGCCATTTTATCACCAACAGAAATTTTACGTTTTTTTGCAACGTAAACTTTTGCAAGTTGAACGATTCCTGGAGGTAATTCATCTCCAATTTGAATTTTAATTTTTTCACGTTTGAAATCTTCTTCAAAATCTGAAAGCGTATCAAAGTAATTTGCATATAATTTTTGAACGATCTGATTTACTTTTTTAGTATCAAACCAGCCGTTTGTGTAATCTAATTTTGTAACGTCATCAAGATCAGAAAAAGTTTTTTCTTTAATTGCTGTACCGCTTCTAAGCACAACGGAGCCATCCACATCGCGGATGCCGACAGAAGTTTGTCCGTTGCAGATCATGGTTAATTTATCAATCAATTTTTTATAAAGAGCGGTAGTTTTAACTTTATGCGCCGCTTCTACTTGTTCGAAAGATTTTTTCTCAACCTTCTTACCGTCAGCTTCTTTTTTCTTACGGCTGAATAATCTTGTTTTAATAACCGTTCCGCGAATACCGGGAGAAGCTTTAAGAGAAGCATCTTTAACATCGCCGGCTTTATCACCAAAGATCGCGCGTAATAATTTTTCTTCAGGTGTCGGATCGGTCTCCCCTTTCGGAGTAATTTTTCCAATCAGAATATCACCTTCTTTTACTTCTGCACCGACGTGAACAATTCCGTTTTCGTCTAGATTCTTTACGGCTTCTTCGCTTACGTTTGGAATTTCTCTTGTAAGCTCTTCTTCGCCACGTTTTGTTTCTCTTACTTGCAATTCAAATTCTTCAACATGAAGCGAGGTAAAAGTATCGTTGGCAACAAGTCGTTCACTTAAAATGATAGCATCCTCAAAATTGTAACCTCGCCAAGGCATAAACGCTACAAGAACATTTCTACCAAGAGCAAGTTCTCCTTGATCGGTAGCACAACCATCGGCTATAACATCACCCTTTTTAATGCGTTGTTTTTCTTTAACAATCGGCTTTTGGTTGATGCTTGTTTCCTGGTTGGTTCCAGTGAATTTAATAAGTTGGTAAGTTTCTCTTCGTACATCGTCGAAACTTGTAATAGCTTCAATTGATTTCGGATCTAAATCATAAATAACAGTAATTTTATTTGAATCAACATATTCAACAAAGCCGTCATCTTCGGCAAGAATAACCGCACGGGAATCAACGGCAATTTTTCCTTCAAAACCGGTTCCAACAATTGGAGCTTCAGTAACCAATAACGGAACAGCTTGACGCATCATGTTTGAACCCATCAAAGCTCTATTGGCATCATCATGTTCCAGGAATGGGATTAAGGTTGCGGCGGCGCTTACGATCTGCGCGGGAGCTACATCCATATATTGTAATTGATCGTGATGAACGATAGGAAATTCGCCTTTGTTCCTTGATTTAATACGGTCGTTCACGAATTCATTTTTTTCATTCAACTCGGCATTTGCCTGAGCTATTGTATATAAATCTTCTTGTTCGGCAGTTAAATAAGTTACATCTTCAGTGGCTTTTTTCCCTTTTACTTTTCGATATGGAGTTTCAAGGAATCCGTATTTGTTTACCCTTGCAAATATCGTTAACGAAGAAATAAGACCAATGTTCGGACCTTCAGGCGTTTCAATCGGGCATAACCGCCCGTAATGTGTGTAATGAACGTCACGGACTTCAAAACCGGCGCGTTCTCTCGTTAATCCGCCAGGTCCTAAGGCAGACATTCTCCTCTTGTGAGTTAACTCCGCTAGCGGATTTGTCTGATCCATAAATTGAGAAAGCGGATTTGTTCCGAAGAATGCATTAATAACGCTGCTTATTGTTCTGGCGTTTACTAATTCTTGCGGAGTAAAGTTTTCCGAATCGCGCACATTCATACGTTCTTTAATGGTTCTCGACATGCGCGAAATACCAACGTTGAATTGCTGTTGAATTTGCTCTCCAACAGTTCTAACTCTTCTATTTCCTAAGTGATCAATATCGTCCGTTGATTCCAACCCGTTTTTCATGCGGATGATATAGCGCATAATTTCAATAATATCAACCGGAGTAAGAACGGTGGTGGTTTCAGGAATATCTAATTTTAATTTATCATTCATACGATGACGACCAACATCACCAAGGTCATATCGTTTGTCATTAAAGAAAAGTTTTTCAATAAGAGAAGCGGCGGTATCTACATCAGGGGCCTCACCTGTACGAAGTTGACGATAAATTGCGAATAAAGCTTCTTCTTTGGTGTGCGCAGGATCTTTTCTTAATGTATTGAGAATTAAACTCTGGTCGGTGTTAATTTCTTCACTTATAAATTTGATTTCTTCAACTTCGGCATCTTTTACTCTTTCAACATCTTCTTCAGAGAAAATACTTTCTCTTGAAAGGAAAATTTCACCGCTTGATGTATCAAAAACATCGCTGGCGATCATTCTGCCGATGTAGTTTTCAATTTGAACTTTATTCACATTTACGGTTTCAACCAAATCAAAGAGCTGGAGAATTTCTTCATCATTTGTATAACCAAGCGCTCTTAATAAAGTTGTCGAAGGGAATTTTTTTCTTCTATCAATATAAACGTACAAAATATGATTAATATCTGTAGCAAATTCAACCCATGAACCCTTAAGCGGGATAATTCTTGCCGCATAAAGTGGTGTGCCATTAGGATGAATTGTTTGAGAGAAAGCAACACCGGGAGAACGATGAAGTTGAGTTACAACTACTCTTTCTGCCCCGTTAATAACAAACGTTCCCTGTTCCGTCATAAACGGAAGGTTTCCAAGATAAACTTCTTGCTCTACGGCATTAATAAATTCTTCCGTATCGGGGTCCTTCGTTGCAAGTCTTAATTTTGCTTTTAAAGGTGCAGCAAACGTAAGTCCCTTTTCAATACATTCTTGAATTGAATAGCGGGCTTTTTCAATGTTATATTCAACAAAATCCAGTCTGAAATTTTCTTTATTATCAAAAATCGGGAAGTTGGAAGTAAAAACAGCTTGAAGACCTTTATTTTCGCGTTTAGCATTAGGAATATTACGCTGTAAAAATTCTTCAAAAGATTCTTTTTGAATATCGAGCAAATCCGGGATGGGAAGAACCGGCTTAATTTTTCCAAAGGAAATTCTTTGATTAGTCAAGTGAAATCCTCCAATTAGTTTTCGAAATCATAGCTTGTATCCTGTATCATCATTACAAACAAAAAGAAAAAGCGATCCCGAAGTAATCGGGATCACTTTTTTAAGAAAAGGGAACGATGAAATAAAAAGTTAATAATTATTTTACTTCTACTGTAGCGCCGGCTTCTTCGAGTTCTTTTTTAAGTTTTTCGGCTTCGTCTTTAGAAACACTTTCTTTGACTGCTTTTGGTGCGCTGTCAACAAGGTCTTTTGCTTCTTTTAAACCTAATCCGGTATGAGCGCGGACAACTTTAATTACATTGATTTTTTTCTCACCTGCAGCTATAAGATTAACGTTAAATTCGGTTTGTTCTTCAACCGGAGCAGCAGCGGCGGCAACAGCAGCACCCATAACAACAGGGGCAGCGGCAGTAACTCCAAATTCTTCTTCCAAAGCTTTTTTCAATTCAGAGGCTTCAACCAAGGTTAAGCTTTTTATTTTTTCTACTAATTCAGCAACTTTTTCGGACATTTCAGATCTCCTAATTATTTTCTTTATTAAAATTTATTTAAGCGGCTTTTTTCTTGGCGATTTCGTCAACCACACTAACAAGCTCGCGCAGTACAGAATTGATAACACCAACAATCCCGGAGGCAGGGGCATTAAGACTTCCCAAAATCCCTGCAATAATTTCCGGTTTACTCGGAAGCGTAGCCAATTGATCGAGCAATTTGCCGTCAAAGTATTGAGACTCAATATAGCAAGCTTTTAACGGAAGCTTTTGTTTCTCTGAGTAATATTTTTTGATAATTTTAGCCGGGGCAACAGAATTTTCTCCAGCAAAGACAGCACCGGACATCCCGATTAAGCTTGCTTCGAGTTTTTCATATTTTCCAGCTTGAACGATAGCTCTTTTCAACAAAGTATTTTTAATTACTTTGTATTGAGCGCCTTGTTTTCTGAATTCTCTCCGAAGATTTTTTATGTCTTCAACATTAATTCCGCTGTAGTCTGTTATGTAAAGAGCAGTAGATTTGTTCACCAAATCAACTACTTTTTCAACAACTTCAGCTTTTTCGTTTTTATTCATTTTTCTCCTACATCATTTTAGTTATTGACATGGAGTCGGATAGAAGCATTACAGTGCGTAATAAACTTTTAGTGTACAGCAACTTCTTCTTTTGATATTTTTAAACCTGGGCCCATAGTTGACGAAAGGAAAACACTTTTAACGTATGTACCTTTTGCGCTAGCAGGTTTCAGTTTAACTATCATATTAAGAAATGCGTTTGTATTCTCGACTAATTTGTCAGTTTCAAAATTCAATTTACCAACGGAAACATGTACAATCCCGGTTTTATCAACACGGAATTCAATCTTTCCGGCTTTTACTTCTTTTACAGCTTTTTCTACATCCATAGTAACAGTTCCGCTTTTAGGATTAGGCATTAAACCTTTTGGACCTAATATTTTTCCAAGCTTACCAACTTCAGCCATCACATCGGGGGTTGCAATAAGCACATCGATGTCAGCCCATCCGCCTTTAATTTTTTCCAAGTAATCTTCCAAGCCTGCATAGTCTGCACCTGCGTCTAAAGCTTCTTTCGCTTTTGGACCCTTAGCCATTACCAAAACCCGGACTTCTTTTCCGGTTCCGTTTGGAAGAGAAACCGTTCCTCTAATCATCTGATCTGCATGTCTTGGATCTACACCCAGGCGAATAGCACAATCAAGTGATTCAACAAACTTAACCTTTGTTTGCTCCTGCAGGGTTTTAACGGCTTCGGCAATTGTATAATCTTTGTTTTTATCAATCGCTTTATTAATTGCTTTAACTCTTTTTGAAGTTTTCATATTGAAATCATCTCATTATTATAATTAATCATCTACAGTAATTCCCATACTTCTCGCGGTTCCGGCAACCATACTCATAGCATGTTCAACATCATTTGCGTTGAGATCAGGCATTTTTAATTTGGCAATTTCTTCAACCTGAGTTTTAGAAACCTTTCCGACTTTTATTTTGTTCGGTTCCGCCGCTCCTTTTTCAATTTTAGCCGCTCTTTTTAAAAGAACAGCCGCAGGAGGAGTTTTTGTAATAAAGGTGAAGGATTTATCTGAAAAAACTGTAATAACTACAGGAATAATTAAACCTTCTTGACCTGAAGTTTTTGCATTAAACTGCTTGCAAAACTCCATGATATTAACACCTTTTTGACCTAAAGCAGGACCTACCGGAGGAGAAGGATTAGCTTTTCCGGCTGTAATTTGTAATTTAATATAAGCTGTGATTTTCTTAGCCATTGTAACATTCCTTTAGAATTTACTTCTCTAACTCTGCTTGAACAAAATCAATTTCAACAGGAGTTTTTCTGCCAAAAATTGAGACCAACACTTTAATTTTCATTTTCTCTTCGTTAACCTCTTCAACACTACCGGTAAAATTATTGAAAGGACCATCAATAATTTTAACTAAATCACCTTGGCGATAAATCGTTTCACTTCTCTCTCCATCCGAATCCTGAGCAATTCTTCCGACAATTCTCTTAACTTCATCCGGTTGAAGCGGATTTGGGTTATTCTGCTGGCCGAGGAATCCCATAACAGACGGAGTATTAAGAATAAAATCCTTAACCTGAGCATCAAGTTCAGCTTGTAAAAGGATATATCCGGGAAAAAAGTTTTTTGTTTTGCTTCTTTTCTTTCCGTCACGTACTTCGAAAACCTTTTCAGTGGGAACAAGGACTTGTTGTATCTTCACTAAAAGCTTTTCGTTATCTTTCAATTCAAGATCAATAAGATTTTTTACCTTGTTTTCATGCCCTGAAAACGTTCTAACTACATACCAACGAGAATCCATCAATTATACCTAAAATATTCCTTTAAAAACCTGGGTGATTGCCATATCAATGATATAAGTTAGCGCGGCAAAAATCAAACAAACAATAACCACAATAGTTGTGGACTCTTTGAGTTCTTCTTTTGACGGCCAAGTAACTTTTTTCATTTCTTTAACTACATCATTAAAGAAGGCTTTTATTTTATTTATCATAATGTTTGAAGCTTTCTGCACGTCAGGAGGGACTCGAACCCCCAACCTGCGGTTTTGGAGACCGCTGCTCTACCAATTGAGCCACTGACGTAGCAAGTACTACTTGGTTTCCTTGTGAATAGTATGCTTTCGATCCCATCGGCAGTATTTTTTAAATTCTACACGACTAGGATGGTTACGTTTGTTTTTTGTTGTGGTGTAATTTCTTCTTTTACACTCAACACATTCAAGGGTGATTATTTCTCTCATATAATAACTATCTTATTCTATTTATAAATTAATTGAGCTGACGACCGGGATTGAACCGGTGACCTCATCCTTACCAAGGATGTGCTCTACCAACTGAGCTACGTCAGCGGAGAGAGAACTCTTCTAAAAAAATCTAGAGAGCGGGAGACGGGATTCGAACCCGCGACCAACAGCTTGGAAGGCTGTGACTCTAGCCAACTGAGTTACTCCCGCAGTTGTAATATTTCCAATATTTTAAGAACACAAAACTTCTGTGGGCGGCGAGGGACTCGAACCCCCAAAGGCGTATGCCAACGGATTTACAGTCCGCCCCGGCTCTCCAACTCCGGCGTCCGCCCATAATTGACAAAAGAGACACAAAATTACCAGCATTTTCTTTAAAATGCAAATTTATTGGATTTCAAATATAATACTTTCTTATTTAAATGAAAATTTTTTTGCGTTTATGGGAAGAATTTTTACCCGCTTTTGGTAATTATCCTCTTTAACCGGAAACTGGTAATGTATTTGGTATGAGAATCACCTCAGTATAGATTAACTGGAATTTACAAAAGAGCAATTAAACGTTCTTCTTTTCTCTACATTTCTTTGTAATCCAACTAAATATTTCCCTTTATATTTGCCTGTGGAAGCGTAAAACAGAAGGTACTGCCAATATTTTGCTGACTTTCAGCCCAAATTTTCCCACCATGTTTTTCGACAAATTCTTTACAAAGTAATAAACCCAACCCAGTGCTTGGCTCTCCTTCCGTTCCCTTTGAACCTACCTTCTCATTCATCTTGAACAACCTGTTAACATTTTTTTCATTCATTCCTACACCACTATCACTAACGCAAATTTCTACCATATTATTGTCTGTTGTTTTAGCTCTTACAGTTATTTTTCCATCTCGCTTTGTAAATTTTACTGAATTGGATATGAGATTTCTAAGGACGGTATTTACCATTCTTTCGTCTGCATCTACCTTTACGGATCCGGGTACTTCATTCGAAATAATAATTCCTTTTTGTTCAGCTCGCAACTTTATTGTGTCAATACTTTGCGTCACCATATCGGATAGACCTAACTCCTGCGGTGTAAATGTTATTGATCCTCTTTGCATTTGAGCCCACTCTAATAAATTTTCAATCAACTTGAAGAGATTAGTAGCCTGTTCATGCATATTTTGGCTGAATTCCATTAATTCATCTTTCGAAAACTCCTCACTCCCACTTGCCATCATTTCGGTTAAAGTCATTATTCCATGGAAAGGACTTCTTAAATCATGAGCTATAATCGAAAAAAATTTATCCTTTTCTGCAATGGTTCTTGAAAGTTGTTCATTACTTTTTGTAATTTCTTCTTCTGAACGTTTTCGATCTGTGATATCATGGTTTAGACCGACTATACCGATTATGTTCCCCTGTGCATCCAGCAATGGTACTTTTGATCCCAGTAGCCAATGAACCTGCCTGTTTTTATCCAGCAATTTGCCCTCGATATCAACGATAGATTTACCCGATTGTAAAACGGATTGATCTTCTTCCTGGAATTGCTGCTCTACACGCTCAGGGAATAATTCAGCATCGGTTTTCCCGAGAACTTCATCTTCCGAATTCTTACCGGAAATCTGAACTTCCTTCGGATTGGCAAGTATTTTTCTTCCATTAATATCTTTTACATAGATAGCATCTGGAATTAAATCAATAATTGTTCGGAGTAACGTTCTTTCATTTGTGAGCGCTTCTTCAGCTCGTTTACGTTTAGTGATATTACGGCCAATACCGACAATGCCTGTAATATTTCCTTTTTCATCTTTCAAAGGCAGTTTTGAAGTGAGCAGCCACTGCTTTTGCCCCTTCTCATCAAGCACATATTCTTCTCTATCAAGAACCGGATGACCTGTTTGTATCACTAATTGATCATCTGCAAAAAAGCCATCTGCAATTTCTTTTGGATACATATCAAAATCTGTCTTCCC
The DNA here is from genome assembly GCA_023229425.1 of Ignavibacteriaceae bacterium. Lineage (GTDB taxonomy): Bacteria > Bacteroidota > Ignavibacteria > Ignavibacteriales > Ignavibacteriaceae > UBA1563. The sequence goes on along the minus strand of JALNZG010000001.1, from coordinate 452,636 downwards.
TAAAATTTCTGCTTCTGTCTTTGCCCCCGAATAATGTAATTCGGTCTTGTTGGCAAGTGTTTTGCGGCAGGCGGTGTCTTTGCAATAAATTGAATCGGGAATATGATCAATCATCGTGCGTAACAATAACCGTTCATTTCTCAAATCTTCTTCTACGCGTTTACGCTCTATAACAACGGCAATTTGGCTTCCAACCGCTTCGAGAAATTTAATATCACCTTCTGAATAGACATTCTCTTCTTCGTAATGTTGAAGAACTAAAACGCCGATTACCCTTGAGGGCGTTCGTAATGGTACACCTAACCAGGACGGAGAATTTGAACCAACTAACTCCACTTCGTTTTGCACCACAAGACCGTCAAATAATTCTTGCGTAAGCAGCAACGGTTTTCCGGTTCGGAATACATAAGCAGTGCAACTTTTCTCCATCGTTACGGGTTCTGGAGTTTGATCAAATTTATCTATAAAATATGGAAAACTAAAAAGTCCTGTAGTTTGATCATGCAGTGCAACAAAACAATTTTCCGCATAAATTGCTTTCTTCAGAGAATCATGTATCAACTTCAGCAGTTCATCAAGATTTGTATTGGCTGTAATACCCTGTGTAATTTCAAATATTACCTGATGTTCTAATTCCGTTCGTTTCCGTTCTGTGATATCGTGCGCAACTATTTGTACAGCCAGTTTATTCAGATAAGTGGAGACGACTGAAGAAACTTCTACTTCTAAATAACTTCCATCTAAACGTGTCAACCGCTCCTCAATCATCGGCGCAGCTTGTCCGGTTCTTAATACTTCCGATATCTGGTTGCCAGCCATCTCTCGGTCGTCCGGGTGCACCAAATCGAGTGCATTTTTTCCTAGTAAATCGTTGGGAATTGAAGCGCCGTACAATACTAATGCCGTGGAGTTAGCATAAACAATTTTCCCTTCACATAAAACGACAATCGCATCGGGTGAAATTTCTACAAGCTGACGGTATCGTTCTTCAGATTCCCGTATTGCATCATCTAACACCCGTTTTTGCTGCCATTGTCTCGTTTCTTCTTCTGCTCGAATTTTCAACCGGTCACTACGAAAAATATAAAATGCTGTACCTATGAGTGTGAGCGTAATAACTGCAAAAAGAGCTAAGGTTTGATAGAGATTAGAATCTACAAAACTCGTTACCTCATCGAGTGGCATATTAACAACAATTTTCCATGAAATGTTTTTGTAGCTGAGTGAAGTAAAGCTTGATAGTTTCTGTTGGTTATCTTTAAGTTGATATTCTGTCGTACCAGATGTTTTGGCAAGAATAGTTTCTACATATTTGAATGAATCATGACACTCACGACACGTTTCATCCTGCCGATGCAGGTTAAACATAAGCATTTCTGGATGTTTAGGATGGTACAACAGGGTGCCATTGTTATCCAAAAGCCATGTACTTCCTTTTGTATTATACACCCTCTCACTTTTGAAAAATGAAGATAAAATATCCCCTAAGTCAACAACGACAACAACAAGTCCAACGTATCTATCGGGAAATTTCTCTCGCTGCACGCTTTTCGAAATTAAACCAAAAGAGTTTGATTCATTATAAATCGGAGAAGCAATGAGTACGCGGAAAGTTGATTCTTTACCCGGAGGTGAAAAGACCAGTGGCACCTCAGTAGTAATAAATTGCTCCCCTTTATTTTCTTTTTGTCTCCCCCATTTGTAAAATTGAGCATCACTATGTTCAAGTGAAACAGCTTCTTTTAAGGTCGAGTAAATGATCGATCCCTTTTCGTTAAATACGCAAATCGACCGAATATGTTCTTTTTTATAATTCTCAGAGTATTCTTGGACAGTTGCTGATATTTGGTTTATATTATTACTTTTTAGGAAGGTTGATGAAGCAAGTTTTCCAACGGATTGAGTTTCATTTTGCAAATACACTTCTAGTTCTTTTGCAAGTTGTTTCGTGGTAAAAAGCTGCTGTGCCTGAAATCTTTCAACGATTTCTTTTTGTACAGAATTATGAAGTATAAAGAGTAGAGAAAATGAAAGGATGAAAATGGTAGTGAAAAAAGTTAGAAGAAGTTTTAATTTCATAATCGTTTTTACAGTTTGTCATGGGGAAAAAATTAATTTAGATAAAAGGACAACTTAGTAATGATTTTTAAAAATAAAGAAATGAAGTTATCATACTAAAGTCCATTTTTCTGTGCTTAACTTTCTTTTAATCACAACGGTTTAATAAAAAGAAGAACTAGAATATTCAGGGCTAAAAAATATAAGCTACTTATGTGAACACTCTACAGATTCCAAAAAAAAATAATTCATATATACTTAACTTAATAAATAATTTACTTGTAAAACAAAAGGGAAATATTATGCAAAAAGAAAGTGAAAGTTGAAAAGTTGGATTCAAATAAAAAATTATCTTGACAATTACTTTTTGACAAAGTAGTTTACAACTACAAAGCGGAGGAGTTTTGGCGGAAGTATCTAAGAGGTTCAAATTTTTTCAAAATAAATTACTCGAAACGGAGATTATCCGCCGCCGCAGAACTGTGACTTTTTTTAAGTCCTATACACCCTTTACAACTTTTTTAATTCCCAATCTATCAAACTCTATTTCCGTTGAGACTTTCTTACCACATCGAAGATCCGACATAATTTCATTTAGATCATATAAAAGAATATATCCCTCAGTCGCTAAATTTTTAGGTTCTGTCACTCTAACTTTTGGTTGTGTTGCCCGTACTTTTGGTTCGGTTGCCAGAACTTTTGGCTCTGTTGCCCGTACTTTTGGTTCTGTTGCCCGAACTTATGGTTCTGTTGCCCGAACTTTTGGTTCCGTTGCCCCGAACTTTTGGTTCCGTTGCCCGAACTTTTGATTCCGTTATGGAAACTTTTGAGGCTGTTTTAGAGAAAAAGCTTGTTTTTAGCTTAAATTGTGGGAATTTTCAATATTGGGGGTTAGGTATGTGCCGCTCAATATCACATCAAGACATTCATACCGCAAATAAATTAATTTTCAACTAATTTGAAGGGTGTTATATGAACACTAAAATCAATTTCAATTTGCAGGACGGAAACGCCCTGGTATTAGCTGTAAGCAGAAACTTAACTCTGCTTACGGAAAAAGGGTTTCAAACGGAAACTCAAACTGCGCTGAATACTGCCATAGCTGATCTAACGGCAAAAGAAAGAGAGCAAAACATAGCAGTTAAGGCGTTGGAGGATTTTACCGCCGAGCAAAATCTGGTGGTAAAGGAAACTAAGGCGCTAATCTCCAAAATTTATATGGCGGCAAAAAGCGCCTATGAAAATGATCAGCGGAATTTGAGTCAATTTAAGGTTGGGCAGCGGATACCCGATTCTGTAAACGGGCTACGTTCTCTCTGCGAATATTTGCAGGTTGTTGTTGCTGAGCGGAGTGTACTGCTTTTGAAGAGCGGATTAGTGCAGAGTGACGTAACCGCTTTGAACGATGCGGCTGCAAGAATAGTGGACGCGGATAAGGCGCAAGAGGACGCGAAGAAACTGCAAGAGCAGGCAACGTTAGTGCGCGATGCGTCGGATAAAGCTTTGAAAAAGGTGAAAACCAAATTGCGTAATTTTGTTAAAGCTGCCTTCCAGGAAAACGAGGCGATACTTCTTGAATTTGCAACGATACCGAAAGGAGGCGGTGGTAAGGGAAAAGGTGATACTCCGCCGGATACACCAACACCGCCACCGGCGAGTTGATTGGTTTAACAACCTCCGCAGTTTTAAGAACTGCGGAGGTTTGAATAAAGCAGCACAATTCAAAGAAAGAAAAGTAAACTGATTGAGTTTAGAATTTAAGTGGTAACGATGCTAAGCAATTGTCTATTTCATCAAAAAATTATTCGAGAAAACTTAAATCGAGTAATTTTCACCTATATATTAGAAAAAAATTCAAGTTAATTCTTTTTTGAAAAGTAAAAATTAGATTATTTGCTTTTCTTTATTTCCAGTGGAACGCGAAGCAAATTATCTTTAAGAAGTTTAACAGTGTCGGGTTGAATTTTACCGTATTTAAAATAACACTTCCATTCTGCGACTGCATCATAAGTACAGTGTCTGAAAAAATTTAGAATGCTGTTTGCATTTTTTAATTCCTCCCAATGAGGATGATTTTTATTTATGAGAACGATTATTTGTTCCTTCTTTGCAGTAGTTTCAACAATTACATACGGGTCATTTGGAGAAAGATCGTCTGGTATAAAAATTTTTATTTCTACATTATTAATTTTTGCATTAAGATCGGGTTCTTTTGTGGTTGAGGTTACCTTTTTAATAATTATTCTATTTATTTTTTCGATGACCTCTAACTCTGGGGTTTCAAAATGTTCAACTATGTCTTTGATCTCTGGTGAATTAATTTCTTCTTCAAACTCATTTAGTGCCTCAGCACTGTCGTTATCCATATTTGGATTTGGCAAATCGACATCTTTCTTTCTAAATGTTAGAGCTTCCTGCCTTATATCACCCAATAATTCAGATAACTTATTATTAAAAATTTCCAATTCCTCATCGGAAAACAATACCTCATCTTTTGTATGACTTATGTCAAATCCCTCAAGGACTATTTCACCAGTTAATCTTTGATTTACCAAATCGTTCGAACCTCCTTCTTGAGATCCGAAAAGAGTTTCTGGTCTATAACCATTAGGCCATCCTCTAATTACTCTGTTTTCAATTACTAAAGAGAATCCGGCATCCCGTCTACTTCCGACCACTAAAACACCAGCCCAGCCACTTACTTTTTTCTTCCCAATATTAAACTTAAACTCTCTTTTTTTACATTTCCCAAATCTATCTTTGCTCAATCTTTTATCTATCGCGGCTTGATCCCAAATTAAAGGATCATCCTGATAAAAAAGTTTTAAATTTATATCTGTAAAATCAAAGCGATAAAAAGAACGTAAATAATCTTTTATTTTACCTGCCGTTTTTCCTGGTATTTTTCTATTAAGATTCCAGATTTCGATAATTGTATAGTGTTCATTTTTTCCCTTTTTGTGGGATATGTTTTTGATGTCTCTCTCATCACTGGCTATTTTATTGACATCAATTTCAATAAAATGTTCAAAACTTTCACCCAGTTTTTTTGTTCGTACAGACCAATTATTCCCGAACCAACAAGCCGAAGTTTTTAAACCAAGTCCATATTTTGATCTTCCGATAGAATGTTCTGTCGGTTTCCCAAGAATTATTGCTTCGCCTAATTCTTTTTCTGACATACCCATTGCATTATCTTCAATGATAATGCGGTTTGGTTCAACTTTGATTTTTACTTCCAAAGTTTTATTCTCAGCTTTGAAAACCACTTCAAGCTTTTTTCTATCACTTATAAAGGACTGGGTCGAGTTATCAACGAATTCTGCTAAAGCATACCATGGTGTATAAGATAATCTCTTATATGCATTAATAATTTCCGGACCTAATTCAAATTTCATTTTAGCCTCAATTATTTTTGATGTAAAGATTGTTCTGAGAGTCAATGATCAAAGAGTAATTCCCATCATTTGCTAGTGGGTTCATACTTCCGATGAATTGCAAATACATTTTATCCTCACTCTTAATTCTTTGCCATGATGTTAATCGATCCCCAATATTAATTTCAAGATTGTCTGGAAAATTATCTAAAAAAAGACAATCCGAAGTTATTTCAAGTGTATTTCTCAAGTATTTACAAAAACGACAATGAGCGCTATGTATTTTTATAATTGGATAATCTCCTTTTAATCTAAAAACATATTCACGTTCAGTATTTTTATATAACTCAAAAACAAATATCTTGACACCCCGCCCTGCAAATTCATTTTCCCAATTCTCAACGGACTTGTCAACAATAATCATTATTCGCGGGGCCATTTCTTGTACTAATAATCCAATCTTTGCTTTTTGAATTTCTACATGGCAATATTTTTTTAATTGTGAGCTAATATATTTTGCTGTCTTTATACTATTATAATCGCCATTTAAAAATGTATCTACTTGGTCTTTGACATGTGAAACAGGGTGTCCATACAGTTCAACTTCAACAACCCACCATTCGGTTAAATCTTTTTTTAAGAAGGAGTAATCGGGTTGCTTTTTCTTATTTAAGTTTTGATCCTTAATGTTAATTTTAAATGGGAAAAAATAGAAATCGGGGAAAAGGGTTTCAAAGTGCTGAAATAATTTGTCTTCTAACTCGCTTTCACTATAATAAGCAACAGTATGTAACTCATGAAACACAAATGATCTTTTTGCAAGCGTGTTAATTATTCTTGACATTATCCTTAACCAATTTGTTATAAAATCTTCCCTTTGACGACTGGATGTAATTTAACTCGGGTTCTACTGAAATCCATTTCCGTTTTAATTTCTCACAAACTTCACCAGTGGTATTACTCCCTCCAAAGGGATCTAAGACTACGTTTCCTTGCTCTGTTAAAAATTCAATAAAGAATTCTGGTAACATTGAGGGCATCCGAGCTGGATGAGGGGTTAAATTGTTCTCTTTACAATACCTTAAATAATCTGAGCTAGATTGCGTGTTTGAACTGATCAGTACGTTTGATGGAATCGCTCCTGAATTATTCTTCAAAAAAGATTTTTCTCCAATCACATGTTCAGACGGTCTTTTCCCGAAATTATATTTTTGAGTTTTTAGCAAGGCTTTCATTGAATCGCTGTATTCAACAAGGACTTTTTTATTATTGGCTTTTGGAAATGGGGTTTTGCTTAACCACCAAATATGCGTGAATGCATCTTTTACTCTAACTCTTTTAACATTTACCCATTGAGCAGGGGTGGGTAATTTTGCTTTATTATACCATACAAATTGTTGACATAAATAAAGTCCGTTTTTTTCAACTAGTGCTAATAGTGTTTTCATTGGTAGTATAGACATTACGGGGACGCCGGCATCCCATGCATTGCCAATTTCAATTACGATAGAACCGTTGTCTTTTAAAGTCCTTAATAATCCCGAAAAAACACTCACTAACCAGTTAATATAATCTTCACCGTTTAGGTTCCCATATTTTTTCTTCCTTTTTAACGGAAATGGAGGGGATGTAAAAATTAAATCAACTGATTTATTTTTGAGAACTTTTTTTGAATCCAACACTTGTTCGATGGTATTATTAAAGCACTTTCCGAGTTTTGTCGTGTACGCTGGACTTAACATTTACTTATATTAGAATTAATTATAGGCTATTTTTTTAGCAATGATATTGAAAAATAAATTATTTACTGACCGAATGTACCTACTCATTATAGCACTTCCAATATTATTTTATAAAAAACATCTAATTATCTTCCTCTTACACAACATGTAACTTCTTGTTCATTTCAGCCAAAAAAAGATATTACTCAATTTCGTTTCTAATGGCAATACACTTTCTATTACTTTAATTTTTAATTTTGGCTTATAACTTAATTACTTTTTAAGTTTCTAAAAAATAGTTCTTTTTCTGCACAATTCTTGTTTTTTTGTTCCTTGCAACCTTAAAAACACCGCCATATAGAACAGCCCGCTCCGATGGAGCTGAAATAATTATTCTCTCTAAAATGCTATAAACAGTAAGCACCAATGGAGCTAAAAAGTAATTTCAAATACCCTTCCTCATCCTGAAATTTTTTATATTTGCTTATGAGAATTTCAGAAGCACAAATAGAACAAATAAGAATTTCGGCAGATATCGTTGATGTAATTTCAAACAGCGTTCAATTGCGTAAACGCGGAAATAATTACATCGGACTCTGCCCTTTCCACAACGAAAAAACTCCTTCGTTTACAGTTAGCCAGGACAAACAAATCTATCATTGTTTCGGCTGCCATGCAGGCGGAAATGTTTTCAAATTTTTAATGGAGTATAAAAAAATATCGTTTGTTGAGTCGGTGCAAGAAATGGCTGCCGAGCTTGGTATTACTCTTGAATATGAAGATCAGAAAAGCGATGCAGAGCAGAGTGAAACGGAAATTCTTTACGACATTAACACTTCAGTTGCAAAATTTTTCAGCGATAATCTTTTGAAAGAAGAAGATGGAAACATTGCCCGCGCATATTTTGAGCAACGGAAAATTAAACCTCAAACATTGCGCGCATTCGGTCTAGGTTACTGCCCCGATCATTGGGATGCAACAGTAAACTTCCTAAATAAAAATAATATCGATATTGAAAAATCGTTACAGCTTGGTGTTATCGGCAAATCAGAAAAAGGGAAATTGTACGACAAATTTGCAGGAAGAATGATCTTTCCGATATTTTCTCCGAACGGTAGAGTAATTGGTTTCGGCGGAAGGATTTTTGATGCCCGCGAAGGAGCTGCGAAATATTTAAACTCACCGGAATCTAAAATCTATCACAAAGGAAGAACGCTCTACGGACTTTCGCACGGGAAAGATGAAATCCGTCGACAAGATTTAGCAATTGTGGTTGAGGGGTACATGGATTTAATTTCACTGCATCAGCACGGAATAAAAAATGTTGTCGCGGTTTCAGGTACGGCATTTACCGATGAGCAAGTTCAGCTTCTTTCACGCTACACGAAAAATACCGTTCTTCTTTTTGATGCCGATACAGCCGGTGTTAAAGCTTCTATGCGGAGTATCGAAATTCTTTTAAAACAAAACATGAACATTAAAATTGCTACGCTACCAAAAGGTGAAGATCCCGATTCTTTTGTTCAGAGGAACGGAAGCGATGCATTTCTTGACATTATTTCCCGCGCGGTAAATTTTTTAGAATACCAAACGGCAATTTTTGAAGAGCAAGGATATTTCAACGATGCGGTTAAGTCCGCAGAAGCAATCCGCGAACTTGTAAAACCGGTGGCATTGCTAAATGATGAATTGAAGAGAAGTTTTCTCTTAAAATCAATCGCAGAAAAATTCGGCTTGCGTGAAAAACTTTTAGAAGCTGAACTTGAAAAAGCGATTGCCGGAACAAATAAATTTGCCGTGCAGGAACGAAATCAGAAAGAGAAAATTCAGCAGAAAGAAATTGCCGAAGCGGTTGAAGCAAAGATGCTCCCGGCGGAATTTAGGAATGAGCAGGAAATAATAATTTTACTGTTTGAAGGTCACGAACAAATCACCCGCTATTTGCTTGACCATGTGAATCCTGATGAATTCCAAATTCCTTACCACAAAACACTTGCTCATTTGGTTTACGATGCCTTGGTAAATGATGAACCTTTAGAGATAAGCAGATTACTCGAAAAAATTGAAGACGAAAAACTGCAAGAATATCTTCTTGAAATTACTTTTGAGAAATATCTCATCAGTGAACTCTGGGATCAGCGAAAACCGGAGAATAAAGAAAAGCGATTCTTCAAATACGGAAGTGACCTGATTAAATCTTTCAAACTTTATCATCTCGAAAAAGAAATTGCTGAAAACCATGCTTTATTGGTTATGGCGGAAGATGAAGAAGATGCGTTGGACTTGATGAAAAAAGGGATTCAGCTTCAGGCGAAGAAAAAGGAAATTGAGAAGGGAAATTATTAATGCCAAACTGCAAATAACAAAAGACAAATCCCAAATTTAAATTGAATTTTGGTATTTGTCCTTTGGAATTTAAATTTTCTTCTTCCCTCCTCTGAAAAAAGAGGAGGGAGAAAAGCATAACAAATTTATTTTGCTATTTTCAGTAACAATTCAACACAACGATTGGAATAACCCCATTCGTTATCATACCAGGAAACAACCTTGAAGAATCTCTTTTCACCCTTAAGATTATTCTGAAGGGTCGCAAGAGAATCATAAATAGAAGAGCGTTCATCATGAATAAAATCTGAAGAAACAACTTCTTCATTTGTATAGCCAAGGATGTTCTTCAAATAAGATTCGGAAGCTTTCTTCATCAAGCCATCAATTTCTTCAATAGAAGTATCGCGTTTTGAAGCAAAGGTTAAGTCAACAACAGAAACATCTGCAGTAGGAACGCGGAAAGACATTCCTGTTAATTTTCCTTTTGTTTCAGGAAGAACTTCGCCAACCGCTTTTGCTGCGCCTGTAGAAGAGGGGATAATATTAATGGCAGCTGCGCGTCCGCCTCTCCAATCTTTTTTAGAAGGACCGTCCACAGTTTTTTGTGTTGCAGTGTAAGAGTGAATGGTAGTCATTAGACCGGTTTCAATTCCAATTCCTTCTTTCAATAAAACATACACTAAGGGAGCTAAACAGTTTGTAGTGCAAGAAGCGTTAGAAATAATATGATGTTTTGCAGCGTCATATTCGTTATCGTTAACGCCAATTACAATTGTTTTAACATCGCCTTTGCCGGGAGCGGAAATAATAACTTTTTTTGCGCCGGCAGCTAAATGTCCCTTAGCTTTTTCAGAATCGGTAAACAACCCGGTTGATTCAATAACATAATCAACTCCTAATTCTTTCCACGGTAATTGGCTTGGGTCTTTGGTAGCCAAGATACAACGTACTTTATCGCCGTATACAACCAGAACGTCATCAGCTTCTACAGTAGGGCTGCTTTTTTCGGTAGTGATCGTTCCATTAAATTTTCCATGAACAGAATCATATTTTAGTTGATAAGCAAAATATTTTGCATCGGTGGTAACGTCAACAACCGCTACAACATCAATTTCTTTCCCGAGCAAACCCTTATCAACTAATGCGCTAAATAGTAATCTTCCGATTCTTCCAAATCCGTTTATTCCAACTTTAATTGCCATAATGATCTCCTTAGTTCAAATAATAAATAATTTACAGAGTAAATTTAGCTAAGATTGAAAATAATATCAATTAAAAGAGAAGATTATTTCTTAAACTTGTATTGATTTTAGTTTTCATTGAAAGTATATTCAACATAGAAAAATCAAAATATAGGAAAGACTATGGCAATAAAAGACGATTTTCTAAAATATGTCCCCATTTTTACAGATTTGGATCAGACAACATTAGATAAAATTGCCGAGTTAGGAAATTTTCGGAAGTTTGAAAAAGACGCAGTAATACTTCTTGAGAATGAAACCGGCTCCGCTCTCTTTGTTATTGTTTGTGGAAAAGTAAAAGTATCGCGTAACAGCGATGACGGCAGAGAAGTTATTCTAACTATTCTTAGTGATTCCGATTTCTTCGGCGAGATGGCTATTCTCGATGGTCAAAACCGTTCCGCAAATGTTACGGCAATTGAAGCGACTGAATTATTTATTATCCAACGAAGCGACTTTCTTGACTTGCTTTACAATCATCCGGAAGTTTCCATCTCGTTACTGCAAGAGCTTACCAAACGTCTTCGCGGCGCCGATATGAAAATTAAATCGCTTTCTTTAAAAGATGCCGAAGGAAAAGTTGCCACCGTAATTCTACAATTGGCGGATGACATCGGAAAAATAAAACAAGGCGTTGTTGAAATTGATAAGCTTCCATTCCAGCATGATCTGGCAAATATGGCAGGAACCTCGCGCGAAACGATTTCACGTACGCTTCATACGTTTGCTAAAAAAGGACTTATTGAACTCGAAGGAACGAAACTTCGGATTATTAATTACGCAAAATTTAAAGAAATGTTCGACTAAGAATTGATATAATGCCCTCAAAAATTGATCTTCATTCACATACGAAATTTTCCGACGGGTATTTTACACCTCAAGAACTTCTCGAAAAAGTTAGCGAAAAAGATATTTCCATTTTAGCTATAACCGATCACGATACTATTGATGCAATTCCTTCTGCAATTACATTAGGGAAAAATTTTGGTATTACGGTTGTTCCCGGAATTGAATTGAGTTCTCAAGACGGAGAGAGGGATTTACACATTCTCGGATATTTCATTGATATCGCAGACCAAAAATTCAGAAATTATCTTACACTCTTTAAGTCAGAACGTATAAAAAGAGCCGAAAGAATTATAGCAAAGTTAAATAATCTTGGATACTCTATTACGATAGAAGATGTTTTCGCTTTTTCCGAAACTTCAGTGGTTGGCAGACCCCATATAGCAGACGCCTTGGTTAAACTGGGGATCGTGAAATCTTTTTACGAGGCTTTTCAAAAATTACTTGGAAACAATTCTCCTGCTTACGAAAAAAAATATTATGTCTCGCCTGCAAATGCAATTAAAATAATTCAGGATGTAGGCGGTATAGCGGTTATCGCTCATCCGGGTGCTTTACCGGAAGAGACGATCCGTGAATTGATCAAAGCAAATATCGACGGATTTGAAATTTACCATCCTTCTCATTCGGCACAGCAAATGAAATATTATGAAGGAATAACGACAAACTATTTTCTTTACGGTACCGGTGGCTCGGATTTTCACGGAGGAACTCGATCCGACGTAAATAATATTGGGAGATTTTATACTCCGCTTGGCACTTTTGAATCAATGAAGCGGAAATCTCTTGAAAAACTTGCTGCTAATTTTTGATCATCCTTTTTTAATTAAGTTTAATAGAATATTTTTGAACTAAGAATTTTAACAAAAACGAGATTAAGTATGAAAACTATTGAAGGAAACCTCACTGCAAAAGATCTGCAAATCGGAATAGTGCTAAGCCGGTTCAATGATTTTATCACTACTAAACTTTTTGAAGGAGCCATCGATTGTTTAGTTCGCCACGGCGGAGAAGAAAAAAATTTCACAACAGTAAAAGTCCCCGGTTCTTTTGAAATTCCGTTAGCAGCAGCTAAACTTGCCGAGCAAAAAAAATATGATGCCATAATCTGCTTGGGTACTGTTATCCGCGGAGCAACGCCTCATTTCGATTTTATCTCAAGTGAGGTAAGCAAAGGGATTGCCTCAGTCTCTTTGAAATATGGAATCCCTGTTGCCTTCGGCGTACTTACCACCGACACGATTGAACAAGCAATTGAACGCGCCGGAACGAAAGCAGGTAACAAAGGTTGGGATGCAGCACTTACAGCTATGGAAATGGCAAACGTAATTAAAAGTCTGTAAGCTTTGCAGGTTGATACTCAAAGAAACATGAGATTTTATCAACGCCTTCAGAACATAAGTGAAACAAAAAAAGATTATTTCTTTTTCATCGTTCTGCTGTTTGTCGCACTTTTAATATTTGCACCTTCTCTACAAATTCCTTTTTTCAGCGATGAAATAGCCTTTGTAAAAAGAAATACAGTTCCCAGTTTTTCCCAGCTGCCAAGTTTATTTGAAAAAAAACCGTATGATGGATTTTACTATCGTCCGCTGGGAAATTTTGTCTCCGGTATATTAACATTTTTTGCTGGAGACAACTTTCAACTCTATCGTCTTTTCAATATTCTTCTGCAACTCGTCAACACTTTCATCTTCTTTCGATTCGCAAAAATTATTTCCGGAAAAATCGGAAATCCGATGCTCGCCTACTCAGCGGCAATACTCTTTATGGTTTTCCCGGGAAATGATTATGCTCTGCTTTGGCACACTGCATTATTTGACCGCTTGTTGTTCGGGCTTTATTTTCTTGCCTTGCTGAGCTTTTTTAAAAATTACAAAGTTACCATTACTTCCATTTTCTTTTTCATTCTGGCAATGCTTTCAAAAGAGGCGGCTTTCAGTTTTCCATTGGTAATTTTTATCTCAGATTATTTTTTAAATGAAAAAGAAAGTTCAGTCAAGTCTGCCCTAAAAAAATCGGGAGTTTATTTTCTCTTTTTAATTGGATATCTTTTACTTCGTCTAATTCTTTTCAATAATAATGTTTTTACGGCACAGGATGCCCATACTGGCGCTGGATTATTTACCATCATTAAAAATTATTTTTTCTTTGCCGGATTTCTCCTTTTTCCTTTTTCTCCCCGGGAGATTCAGCATGTTCTTATTGCACATCAAGGACTTACTTTTATTGTCTGCGGAGTCGGACTGGTTGCTTTTTCATTTCTTCTTTATAAAAAGAAATCCGATAAACTTTTTTGGTTCCTTTTTCTTTTTATCATCCTAACCATCTTACCCACAAGCAGATTGTTCATGCGTTGGTACCTTTACTTACCTTCGGCAGGATTTATACTGTTGATTTGTTATTTAGTTTTCACCACATTCAATAAAAAGAAAGTAGTTATTCAGTTTTCAATTTTACTGATTTTTTTCATTTACGCTTTTTTCCTCGTTCAAAAAGAAATCGCTTGGCGGGATATTTCAAAAAAATCGGTCTTTGCGTTTGCAGAATTAAAAAAAGAATTCTCCTCAAACGAATATTCTTCCATCGTCTTTCTGACAATACCTGCTAAAGTCGGTGATGTGCCGATCTATCAACTTCAATTTGATCAACTTGTCCAATATTATCTAAAACGAGAAATTCAGATTGATGTGTTAAGCAAATCATATCTTACAAGTTGGGATGAACAAATTGGAATGACTTCAGACAAAAGTGGAAACATAATTCTTCAACATTACAAGGATAATTATTTTCTACTTTTTGATAACAAAAAAAATCTTAATTTTAAGTTGAAAACCGGAAAGCAATTATCTTTTCCGGTAAAACAGGAGAAAGGAATACTTTACGTCTTTTTTTCAAATGGAAAATTTCATAAAATTATTGGTCAATTATGAATTACAAAAAAATCATCTCCTTATTTTTTACTGTCAGCTTATCGGTCAGTGCACAATTGACAACTGGCTGGCAAAATTATTCAAGTATGAATAAAATTTCCTCTGCCGTGGTAACTACAGAAGGAGTTTGGGCGGGGACGGAAGGTGGCGCTTTCTATTACAATTTTAAAGATTCTACTTACAAAACTTTTACAAAGACTGAAGGCGTTAACGGTTCATCAATAACAGCAACCGCAAAAGATTCTTCCGGAAATATTTGGTTTGGTTCGCAAAACGGAAAAATTGATGTGTTCGATCCAGCCACAAAAACATTTAAAAATATTTTTGATATTTATAATTCGGAACGGACAGAAAAAAAAGTTACTGCAATTGCTATTTATGGAGACACGGCTTTCGTTTCAACTTCGTTCGGACTTTCCTTGATCAACACAAAAACACTTAGTTTTTACGACACTTTTTTTAAGTTTGGAAATTTTGCTTCAAACATTGGAGTGAATTACAGTTTTAAAAAAGATAATATTATTTATGCCGCAACAAACTCCGGTATTGCGGTACAAAAAGCCGGAACAACAAATTTGGTCGCTCCTGAATCATGGGACAATTATACCACCGCTAATGGATTGAGCTCAAATACCGTGATTAAAATTGGGTCATACAAAGATTCCATTTTCGTTCTTACATCTGTTGGTTTTTCGAAATTTAACTCAAACTCCTGGCAAAATTTTCTAGCTACCTTTCCAAATGGACATGTTCAGGATTTCCAAACAAACCTTGATTCAATTTTTATTTTATCCGATTGGATTGTTTATTACTACGCAAATGAGTTAATAAACCGATACTCACCGATCGGATATGCATATGCAGAAAAGATGCCCTATTGTAAGGAAGGGAAAATTCTTTTGACCTATGGACAAGGGGCCGCATTTTATGACAAGAATAATAGTTATGCGTCTTTCGCAGTTTCTCCCAATGGCCCATCGAATAATAATTTTTTTGATATGACTGTAGATCAAAGGAGTAATCTTTGGGTTGCAACAGGTAAGGATGCCGGTGGTGTGGGGTTCTATAAGTTTGATGGTGCTTCCTGGAAGACTTTTAATGTAAATTCGGCACCGCTCCTTTCGAATGCATTCCACGCAGTCGCATTAGGATCGGACAATTCTGTTTACTTTGCAAATTGGGGAAGTGGGTTCTTAAAAATTAAAAATGATTCCACTTTTCAATCTTTTTCAGCATCCAATACACCTCTGGTCGGAATAAAAGACAACCCTCAATTCCTAGTGATTGCGGATATGAGAACGGACTCAAAAAGTAATTTGTGGGTATTAAATCATGATGCGGCAGATAAAAAAGCATTAAGTGTCTTAACCTCTGACAGTACATGGCACCTTTTCGAAAATCTTCCCGATCCGAATGTTAACCAATACTCTAAACTTGCCATCGACCAATATGATACAAAGTGGTTTGCCACGAACAATCCAAATAAATCTGGACTTTATTACTTCAACGAAAATTCTTCACTGGCCAATTTATCTGACGATCGAAGCGGTTTTGTTTCGGGACTAAATAGTAATAGCGTTTCAAGTTTAGCATTTGATAAACGAGGAGAGTTATGGGTGGGAACAAATTCCGGTGTTAATGTTATTTCAAATCCAAATACAGTTTTAACTTCATCATCAACAACATTAAAAATTACATCGGTTTTTAGTTTGCGTCAACAGGCAATAAATTGTTTGGCGGTAGATGCAATCAACAGAAAATGGGTCGGAACGAATCAAGGATTAATCGTTGCGGCAACCGACGGCTCTTCACTTCTTGCAACATTCGACAGCAAAAACAGTCCGCTCCTTTCCGATCAAATAAAGTCTCTTACGATCGATGAAAAAAATGGAATTGTCTATGCCGCTGTAGAGGGTGGTTTAACTGCATTCTACACAACTGCATTAACCCCAAACACAACTTTTTCTTCAATTGAAATTTCTCCTAGTCCGTTTTTAATTGGGAATAATTCTACATTGCTTACAATTGATGGATTGATAAAAGACAGCGATATAAAAATACTTTCGATTGCCGGTAACCTGATCCGCGAGTTTAGTTCCCCCGGTGGGAAAATTGCTTTTTGGGACGGCAGAAATGATGACGGTAAATTTGTAAATACCGGAATTTATCTGATCGTAGCTTATGATAAAGAGGGAAATTCTGTTGCAACCGGAAAAGTTGCAATTATCAGACAATAAAATTCAATGATAGATCTTCAAAACATTTCGCTTCAGTTCGGTGGGAATTATCTTTTTAGAAATATTTCTTATAAGATAAACGCCGGGGATAAAATTTCTCTCGTCGGTGCAAACGGTACGGGAAAATCTTCTCTTTTGAAAATTATTTATGGAACGCTCCAACCTGAAAATGGAGTGGTGGCAAAACAAAAAAGAATTTCACTTGGTTATCTTCCGCAGGAAAATATTCTCCACAAAGGGAAAACTTTAGTTGAAGAAGCTGCCTCCGCACTTACGGATATTAAACTTCTTCACGAAAAAGAGCATGAAATAACTTCACTTCTTTCTAATCCTTCGTTAAGCGATGAAGAGCAAAATGACCTTGTAAATCAGCTCGGCGAAGTGCATCATAAACTTGAAGAGTTGGACGGTTACACCGCGAATGCAAGAACTGAAAAAATTTTAGCCGGACTCGGATTTGAAGAATCCGATTTTTCAAGAATGACAGATGAGCTTTCAGGCGGGTGGCAAATGCGAATTGCCCTTGCAAAAATTCTTATCTCACAAAATGATGTTTTACTAATGGACGAACCGACCAATCATCTTGATTTGGATTCACTTGAATGGCTCATCAGTTTTTTAAAGGGATACAAAGGAGCTTTACTCCTTGTTTCGCACGATAAACATTTTGTGAACGAAGTTACAAACAAAACGCTTGAAATATTTTTAGGGAAAATCACTTCGTTCAACGGAAAATATGATGCGTATTTGAAATTCGCCGAAGAGCGAAATGGAATGTTGGAACAACAATATCTGCTTCAGCAAAAGAAAATTAAAGAGACGGAAAATTTTATTGAACGATTCCGCTACAAGGCAACAAAAGCAAAACAAGTTCAGAGCAGGATAAAACAACTTGAAAAAGTTGAAATGATTGAACTCCCTGAAAATAAAGATGATATTACGATCCGTTTTCCCGAACCGCCGCAAAGCGGAAGGATTAATATCGAGTTAAAGCGATTATGCAAATCTTACAGCGAAAAAAACATTTTCAATAAATTAGATTTTACAATTGAACGAGGCGAGAAAATTGCTCTCGTTGGTCCGAACGGCGCCGGGAAAACAACACTGGCTAAAATTATCGCCGGCATCATTTCTTTTGACAAAGGAGAGCGAATACTCGGACACAACACTTCAATAGCATATTATGCTCAGGATGTTGCGGACGTTCTCGATCCGGATTTAGATATTCTAGAAACGATTGAAGGAATTGCAGAAGGAAAAACAATCGGACAATTGCGTTCTTTGCTCGGTTGTTTTCTTTTTAGCGGTGATGATGTTTTTAAAAAAATTGGAGTTCTTTCCGGCGGAGAAAAAAGCCGTGTCGCTCTTACAAAAATTCTTCTTACAAAAGCAAATTTAATTATTCTTGATGAACCGACTAACCATCTTGATATTTCTTCTAAAGAAGTTTTGCAACAGGCTTTAGCGGCGTTCAGCGGTTCGTTGGTTCTTGTTTCCCACGATGTTGATTTTCTGCGCCCGATTGTAAATAAGGTGATTGAAATAAAACGAAATTCTTTTAAAGTGTTTTTAGACGGGATTGATTACTACTTAGCAAAAAGAGAAGAGACTCTCAATCAGCAAGAAGAGGAAATGCATACTAAGTCGGAATCATCAACGCTAACGAGAAAAGATCAAAAGCGGATTGAGGCTGAACTCCGGCAAAAAAAATTCCAAAGCACAAAAAATCTTTTGAAAGAAATTGCCAACCTTGAAATAGAAATTTCTGTCTTGGAAGTTGCTGAAAAAAAAATTGAAGCTGACTTAATAGATGAGAAGATTTATTCCAACCCACAACTTATTAAACAAACTCAATCTGCATACAATTCCGCAAAAGAAAATCTTCAAAATAAAATGGCACGTTGGGAAAAATTGAATCACGATTTATTAGAAATTGAACGACGGTTTGAGGGTTTGCTCCCCTCTTAATTACCAAATCTCGGATTGACAATGTTATTATAAATTGACCCAAAAGTATAGGTCAATCCGATTGATGAATAATATTGATACTGCGTTTCAAGTTGTTTCCGCTGTAACAAAATCTGTTCGGTTGAAGCATCTCCTTTGGGAAGTGATAGCTGGTCGTGAACAACCGCATATTGCCCATAAAGGGTGAAAGATAATCCTTCGATAATTCTTAATGATAATTCACTGTAAACATTCAAATTATTTTTCTTAAAATCATACAAATAATTTGAGCCTTCAACCGCTAAAGAAACAGATCCCCAAACTTGTTTTAGGTCCAAGGAAACCATTAAACTTTGCTGGGTCAAGTTTTCGCGGAGTTTTCCATAAATAGTTTCTTCGTTGTAACGAAAAATATTTTCACTTATTCTGTATAAAAAACGAAGTTGCTTTCTTGTAGATTCATTATAGGGGAAAAGATTATACTCAAGCCCGGGGGCTAAATAAATTTGAGATTTTTTATTTGAATAGGTCGAATTGGAAAGTGATGCATACCCGCCGTATGACCAATGAGCTCCGGCACTTAGTACTACCGAAGAACTAACCGATTGCCCTCTGGAAAGACTGAAAAGAATTTGATCACCAAGATCAAATTTACTTTCGCCGTAAGATGAGTTAAGAGAGAAATTTAACTTAATATCTTCGGTTATTTTTCGTATTGAAAAATTTCCATACACCGAAGTATAACTACTGGACTTTTCTCCGTTGAGATATGAATTAATGTTTAATCTAAAAACCCAATTTTTCCATTTATCAACAGTAATATTTGTTTTTTCATTTATAAATGAGAGGCTGATTTTTTCCGCCATAGGGGTTTTTAATAAATACCTAACTAATCCAAGTTTTAGTTTCTTTACTAAATTTGTGCGTATATCATCTTCTGTATCTGCCTGTTTGGTATAAAAAATAATTGTGTCACGAAAATTTTCAAATTTATTTTGCCCATATAATGTAAGTGCATATTCTCTTCCGCCGCTTCCGGTGTTTTGGGTTGTAATAAGTATATGAACATCTGCTTGTTTGCGGTCTCGGACATAGTTAATATAATCAATTTCAGTTTTTATGAAATCTTCATAGCAATAATTACAATCAATAAAAACTTTTAAGTTGGATGACGACGAAGAATCATTCTCTTGAGCTGATATGAACAAATTGTTGAAAATAAAAACAAATAAAAGGATGACCTCAATTTTGGAAATATTCATTCAATTACCCGTTACAAAAAGTGAGAAGATAGTTTATATTTTTATCCCTAAAAATTCTTCGGCAAGAGCAATACCTCCATATAAAGCAGCTTCTTCGCCAAGTTTTGCAGCGTAAATTTTTACTGTTTTCCCGGCATCTTTTAAAGAATTTTCTTTAAAAGATTTTTTAATAATCGGAGTCATAAAATCACCCGCCGCCTCCATAACACCACCGCCTAGCACGATCATCTGCAGATTAAGAAGGTTGTTAATATTAGCAAGAGTTTTTCCGATTATCACAGATGCGCTGGTTACGGTTTTAACCGTCACGGTATCTTTCTTTTTTAGTGCATTTGAAATCGCTTTACTTTTAATAGGCACTTTTTCTTTTAATAGTTTTGCAAGCAAACTCCTTTTACCGAGTTTTACTTCTTTTGTAATATCACGAACAATCGCTGTTCTGCTTGCCAACGCCTCAAAGCAGCCTTTCTGTCCACAGCCGCACAACGGTCCATTCGGTTGAATAATCATATGCCCAATTTCACCGGCGGTAAAACTCGCACCGCGGTGCATTTTTCCATTGAATATTAATCCGCCGCCGATTCCTGTTCCTACAAAAACAACCAACATATCTTCAACATCTTTTCCGAGTCCAAAATGTTTAATCCCTAACGCTGCCAAATTCACATCATTTTCTATTAGTACGGGAATTGAAGTGAACTGCTGAAGTTGTTCTTTAATATTTAAGTTTTTGATATTTAAGTTTGGGGCAATACCGATTCTTCCGGTTATCGGGTTTACAGAACCGGGAATCCCAAGGCAAATTGCTTTAATATTTTTTTCAGTAACACCGGCTTCCAGCATCACTTCTTGAGTAATTCCCCAAAGGGTTTTAACAAAATTAGTGTTTCCGTTTTTTGTTTTTGTGGCTTTTTTAATTCTTGTACGAATACCTTCTTTAGAATTAATCAAAGCGGCAAGAATTTTTGTTCCCCCCATATCAATACTTATGACATAATCCTTCATGTTTAATTCCTTTTTATCTTTCGTAACGGAATGAGACTGCTATTTATTATCTTTGCATTTGTTTTTGTAAAGATAATAATTACTTATTGAAAATATGCAACAAGAGTTTCAAAATACCAACAGAAAATTTAAACCTTTAAAAAAATTCGGGCAAAATTACTTAAAGGACAAAAATATTCTGCGTAAAATCGCCGAGGAAATGAATATTCAGCCGGACGATGTTATCATTGAAATTGGTCCCGGCACGGGCGCTTTAACGGAATTCTTGGTTGACAAATGTAAAAATATATTTGCCGTTGAGATAGATTCGCGAGTAATTGCGGATTTGCAAAACCGTTTTCCATCTGTGCAGATAATTCACCATGATTTTCTAAAATTCGATTTACAAACAATTTCGCATACAGCGAATAAAAAAGTACGTATCGTTGGAAATATTCCGTACAACATTACTTCACCTATACTATTTAAATTGATTGAATCCCGTTCGTGTGTTTCAGATGCCATACTGATGATGCAATTGGAAGTTGCACAGCGTATTCTTTCCAAACCGAATTCAAAAGAATACGGAATACTCTCTGCTTTTATTAATGCATATGCAAAGCCGGAATTATTGTTTAAAGTTTCGCCAAATGTTTTCTATCCAAAGCCAAAAGTTTTTTCTGCGGTATTGCGGTTCAATTTATTTGATGAAGTCCCTATCTCGGATGATAAAATTTATCTTCAACTAATTAAAACAGCTTTTTCCAAAAGAAGAAAAACCTTAAAAAATTGCTTCGCCGATACTATATTTGAAATGCTCGATCTAAAACAATGCGGCATTGAACCATCACAACGCGCAGAAACATTATCGGTCAATGACTTTATGACTCTGGCAAATCTTTCTCACAGCATTTTAGGAAAACAAGCGTATTGATTTCATATATTAAAAATTATTCCAAATACTTTTCAGCAACCGATTTTGTAGTGATCGTATTTTATCTCTTCCTCACACTTTTGAATTTATTTTTTCCGGAGAGTGTAAAAGTTTGGCGCTACCTCATTTTGATGAATGTAGTTGTAATTATTCTTGTTGCGCTAACCGCGAAATGGAATAACAATTTTCAAACAAAACTTTCTAAACTTGTTCACTATTGGTATCCGGTTCCGTTAATCTTTATAACATTCAAAGAATTATATTTGATGATCAAACCAATACGGCAAGTTGATTACGATTATTTACTCATCCAAATTGACCGCTGGATTTTCGGTGCCGATCCTACCGTGGTGTTGCACAAAATTGCATTTCCACTATTAACGGAATTTTTACAAATTGTTTATGCAACTTTTTATTTTCTGCCAATGATTCTTGCCGTTTCACTTTACTTCAACAAAAAATATTTAGAAGCCGATTACGCTATCTTCGCTGTGATTTACGGATTCTTTGTTTCATACATCGGATATTTTTTCTTTCCGGCAATCGGTCCCCGTTTTACGCTGCATGACTTCGCCGCAACGAATCAGGAGCTGCCGGGAATTTTTCTCACAAATTTTTTACGTGAAATTATCAACTCCGGAGAATCAATTCCGGCGGGAACTCTCAATCCGCAAATGCTTGTACAAAGAGATGTCTTTCCAAGCGGACATACGATGATGACCGCCATCGTGATGTATTTGTCGGTAAAATTTAACAGCAAAGCGAAATGGTTTTTAGTCATTTGCGGAAGTTTGCTCATCTTTTCCACCGTTTATTTACGTTATCATTATGTCGTTGATCTTCTCGGCGGATTTTTGTGTATGCTTTTTTCTCTCTGGTCCGGTAAAAAACTTTTTAATTGGTGGCAAAAGTTATTCAACAAAGAAATTTTACAGTAAAACATGCAAGACAAAAAAACTCAAGTAAAACAGATGTTCGATGCAATCGCTTATCGTTACGATTTTCTCAATCACGTTCTCAGCGCCGGTGTTGATGTTTACTGGCGGAAGAAAGCTTTGAAGTTAACTAAACTAAATAAAGATGCAGTTCTACTGGATGTTGCCTGCGGTACTGGCGACTTTGCAATTGAAGCGAAAAAATTCGGAGTAGAAAACATTTTCGGCGCAGATTTTTCATTAAACATGCTGCGTCTATTCAACAAAAAAAGTGATTGGATTGTTGGAAGAGATTTTCAAATGGTTGCTGAAAAACTTCCACTAAAAGTAGCTACAGTCACAAACATCACCGTTGCATTCGGAGTGAGAAATTTTTACAATATCCCCGAGGCATTTTCTTCTTTTCATTTTGCTTTAAAGGAAAAAGGAAAAGTTACTGTGCTTGAGTTCAGCATGCCGACAAGTCCGTTGATCAAAATTTTCTATCAAATGTACTTTAAATTTATTTTGCCGGTGATCGGAAGGATAATTTCAAAAGATAAACGGGCATACACTTACTTACCCGATTCAGTTGAGGAATTTGATAAGTCAATTGATTTGGTAAAATTATTTTATAATGCTGGCTTCAAAACAGTTAAGCGGTACAATTTAACTTTTGGATTAGTGCAAGTTGTAATTGCAGAAAAGTAATTATTTTCAAAATTATAATTGATATTTCTCACGAATCATTTCGTGGAGCCGGTTGAATGCCTTTGCACGGTGACTAATTTTATTCTTTTCTTCCAAAGATAATTCACCATTTGTAACAGAATAACCTTCAGCAGTAAAGAAGGGATCATATCCAAATCCATTTACACCACGCGGTTCGTTAATTATCTTTCCTTTCATAATATCTTCAGCAAGAATAAAATTTTCACCATCATAAAATACAGCAGAACAAATAAATTTTGCAAGATGCGGTTCAGGAAAGTGAGAAAGTTTTTCGATCAGTAATTTATTGTTCAGTTCATCTGTTGCATTTTCCCCCGCGTACCTTGCAGAAAAAACTCCCGGTTCACCGTTTAGTTGATCTACTGAAAGTCCGGAATCATCCGCCAGTGTTGGAATATGAAATAAATCATAGACGATTTTAGCCTTTATTTTCGCATTCTCCGCAAAAGTTTGCCCGTCTTCAACTATTTCGGGAACGGAAGGATAATCTTCCAGAGATACTATTGTAAATGAAGTTTCCGAAAAGACTTTTCTTACTTCTTTTAATTTACCCTTATTAGTCGTTGCAAAAAGTAATTTCATTTAAGCAGTTTCTTCTTTCTCATTTTTTTTCAATGCGAACAATTCATCCATCACATTAAACGCGTACCGGAGATGCGGAATTACAATTGAACCGCCAACTATCAACGCGATATTGAATGATTCCATCAACTCATCCTTCGTTGCTCCTTCGTAAATAGAACGATCGATGTGATAAAAGATGCAGTCATTGCAACGCAAAACCATTGAAGCGACAATCCCCATCAACTCTTTTGTTTTTGCAGGTAAAGCGCCTTTCACATACGCTTTGTTGTCAAGAGCAAAAAATTTATTGTAATCACGGAATCCTGAATTCAAAATTTTCTCATTCATTTCCAAACGATATGCTCTTGTCTCAGAAATTGATTTAGTCTTCATGTAAACCTCATGCTGTGTATAATTCTTTTTTTAAATGATTTCCCGTTAAACTTTTTTTCACTTTTATAATTTGTTCAGGAGTTCCTACTGCAATAATTTCGCCGCCGAATTCCCCGCCACCGGGACCAAGATCAATTATCCAATCTGCTGTTTTAATAACATCCAGATTATGTTCAATAATAATAACGGTATTCCCTTTGTCAACGAGTTTGTTTAATACGTGCAGAAGAACGCGCACGTCTTCAAAATGTAAACCGGTTGTCGGTTCATCCAAAATATATAACGTTTTCCCGGTACTTACTTTACTCAACTCCGCCGCAAGTTTTACACGCTGCGCTTCTCCGCCGGAAAGTGTAGTCGCTTGTTGACCAAGTTTTATATAGCCCAAACCGACATCGTACAACGCTTTTATTTTT
The DNA here is from genome assembly GCA_023229425.1 of Ignavibacteriaceae bacterium. Classification (GTDB taxonomy): domain Bacteria; phylum Bacteroidota; class Ignavibacteria; order Ignavibacteriales; family Ignavibacteriaceae; genus UBA1563. The sequence continues at coordinate 427,749 of JALNZG010000001.1, read as the reverse complement.
CTTTTGATACGCGGTAAATCTTCAAAAAGATCCAGCGCGTCCTCCACCGTCATCTCAAGTACGTCGGCAATAGATTTTGTTTTGTACAGAACTTCCAACGTTTCCCGGTTGTAGCGTTTACCGTGACAAACTTCGCAAGTAACGTAAACATCCGGTAAGAAATTCATTTCTATTTTTTTTAATCCCGCACCGCCGCAGTCTTCGCATCTGCCGGCGGGAACATTAAAACTAAACCTTCCGGCGGCATAACCACGCATTTTTGATTCCGGTAATTGCGTAAATAAATCTCTAATAAAAGTGAACAATCCCGTGTAGGTTGCCGGATTTGAACGCGGAGTTCTTCCAATCGGTGATTGATCAATCTCAATAATTTTATCAAGATTGTCTAAACCTTCAATTTTTTTATAAGGAAGTGGAACCAATTTTGATTGATAAATATCCTTCATCAATATTTTTACGAGTGTTTCGTTTATTAATGAAGACTTGCCGGAACCGCTAACGCCGGTAACCGCTGTTAAAGCGCCAAGTGGAATTGAAAGAGAAACGTATTTTAAATTATTTCCTGAGGCTCCTTTTAACTTTAAGAACTTTCCATTCCCTTTTCTTCGTTCTTGTGGAAGAATAATTTGTTTCTTCCCGGTTAAATAATCTATCGTCGAAGAAATAAATCCGTTATTTGCATCTAATAATTTTATTGTTTCACCTTGCGCGCAAACTTCACCACCGTGTACTCCGGCAGCAGGTCCTAAATCAATTAAATAATCCGATTGCTCCATAGTTTCTTTATCGTGTTCAACAACAATTACGGTGTTGTTCAAATCGCGAAGTTTTTTTAATGATGAGATCAATTTAATATTGTCACTTTGATGAAGTCCAATGCTGGGTTCATCCAGTACGTACAGCACTCCGGAGAGCTGAGTTCCAATTTGCGTTGCCAGGCGAATACGCTGAGACTCGCCACCGGATAAGGTTTTTGCACTTCTGTTTAGTGTTAAGTATTCCAATCCGACATTGAGTAAAAAATCGAGCCGGGTTGAAATTTCTTTTAAAATTGGTTTCGCAATAATTTCATCATTACCTTTTAACCGAACTGATGTAAAAAAATCTTTCGTTCTGTTGATTGAAAGCTCAGTAATCTGGCTGATATTCATTTCTTGAAAAGTAATTGCAAGCGACTCTTTTTTCAATCTGCCACCGTTACATGATGTACATGTTTTGGTATTCATATACGATTCAACCCACTCATGGATTTTAGGTGAAGTTGAATTTGCGAAATTATTTTGCAAATAAGTAAATATTCCGGAAAATTTATGATGATATGTAACCGGTTTTCCGCTTCCATACGTGTAAGAGAAAGCAATTTTTTCTTTCGTTCCATCAAGTAAAATTTCTTTTTGCTCTTTGGTTAGATTTTTTAACGGAGTATCAAAAGTGAATTCAAATTTTTCCGCAACAGCTTTAAGCTGTGTAAATATCCAAGTAGAACGAGGCTTGCCTAAAGGCGCAATCCCCTCTTCATTAATTGATTTCTTCCAGTCGGGAATAATAAGATCGATGTCAAGTTCTTTCTTCTCTCCGAGACCTTCGCAATCGGGACACGAGCCGTAAGGTGAATTGAAAGAAAAAGAATTCGGGGCTAACTCTTGATAACTGATCCCGCAATCAAGGCAAGCCAAATGCCGGCTAAAAAGAAAATCTTTCTCTCCATCATTGATAACTACGCTTCCGTTTCCGTAATTCAATGCTACTTCAAGTGATTCAGTAATTCGTGCTGAAGCGCTCTCATCAACTTTAACTTTATCAACCACAATTTCAATATTATGAATTTTGTAGCGATCAATTTGATAACCCTTACTGATTTCACAAATCTCGTTATCAATACGGACACGGAGAAATCCATCGCTCTGAGTTTCCTCAAACAGCTCCCGGTAATGCCCTTTCCTTCCACGAACAACAGGTGCAAGAATCAAAATTCTCTTACCTTTTAAGTCATTTAAAACAGTTTCAATTATTTGTGCTGCGGTTTGCTTGGCTACCGCTTTCCCGCAATTATAACAATGGGCAAGACCAACGCGCGCATAAAGGAGGCGAAGATAATCATAAATTTCCGTTACTGTTCCAACCGTCGAGCGTGGATTTCCCGAAGATGCTTTTTGTTCGATTGAAATTGCTGGACTTAATCCTTCAATCGAATCAACATCGGGTTTCTCAAGCATATCAAGAAATTGGCGGGCATAAGCGGAAAGACACTCGATATACCGCCGCTGCCCTTCCGCATAAATGGTATCGAATGCAAGTGAGGATTTTCCCGAACCAGAGAGTCCGGTGATTACGGTTAAGCTGTTGCGTGGAATTTCAACATCAATGTTTTTGAGGTTGTGCTGCCGCGCTCCCTTAATAATTATTTTTTCAGTTTCCAAGATTTTCGTAAGTCTCTATTTTTAAAGAGTTATTTTAGTAATCATTATTTTGAAAAACAAATTTTTCCCTTACAAATGTTACAATCATCTAATTCATCACAACAAATTACGATAGTTGAAGGTTTCACCGAGTATATTTTAAAAGAAAAAGGCTCGAGTTTTGTGGGACAAGTTTTTCCAATTACTACCGCCAAAGAAGCAAAAGACATCCTAACTGAAGTGAAGAAAAAGCGTTTTGATGCAACGCATCATTGTTATGCCTATAAATGCGCTAATGGTGATACGAAATTCAGTGATGACGGTGAACCATCGGGAACAGCCGGCATCAGGCTTCTCAACGCTATCACCCATTTTAATTTAACGAATGTTTTAGTAATTGTTATCCGTTATTTTGGCGGAACAAAATTAGGCGTTGGTCCCTTAGGGAAAGCATATTATCTTACTGCAACAGAAACGCTTGAGCAAAGTAAAAAAGTTATCAAGTATCCGGCACAAAAAGTCACCCTAACATTCTCTTTTGAAGCGGTTAATGCTGTATATAAGCTTTTAACCGAGCTTGAAATAAAAATCACCGGAACAAATTATTCCGAAAATATTTCTCTTTCCGTGATAATCAAAGTTAAAATTCTTGAAAAAATTAAAGAAACTTTGGTAGCTATAACCAGCGGGAAAATTGAATTTGCAGTTGAGCCTGAGATAATATTTATTTAGTCCGTTTCAAATGATTGTGATAAATTTTTACCCACTCTAAATCATTTAACAATTTCCGAAGATTTGCAAACGATTCCGCGGTTAAAGAGAAATAATTCTGTTCGAATTCTTCTTTCACTTCAGTTGATTCATTTGCAATTAGGATTTTCAAATTGGCGGTAATTTGTTCCATGTTTTCTGCTAAATCCTTTTTTATCTGAGCAAGATTTTTTATGTCCGGGTTGGTTACCCCTTGTTGAATAACTCTAAGCAATCCCCGCACATATTTTGCGGAAAAAGCAATTGAGAAGAATAACTCTTCATGGAATGAATTAGCGGAAGCCATTACAAGCGTTTGAAGATCAGGTTTCACTAATAATTTCATATCTGAAAATTTTTCAACTTCATTGCAGAATAGTTCAGCATCTTGAGCCATTTTTAGTTGTTTCGCTTTTTCGTTTTTACTGCTAATCCAATTCCATCTCCAATTGTTAGAATGGTTGATTGCAAATTTTGTTGAGTCATAAAAACTTTGTTAAACTCTCTAATCATTTTTGTAGAATTCTTAAAATTTTTGGGGACTCGCGTTGCAGCTGCGTAACCATGCCACAAAAGATTATCGACAAAAAGAATTCCTTTTTTCTTTAAGAGCATAAGAGAATAATCAAACAACCGCTTGTAATCTTCTTTGTCGGCATCAAGAAAAATGAAATCATATTTGCTAGAAAGATTTGGCATTATTTCGAGCGCATCACCTTTGTAGAGAACTATTTTTTCCGAAAAACCGGATTTACTAAAATTTTCTTCCGCAAGTTTGATATTGTCTTCACTTTTTTCAATCGTGTGTAGTACAGATTTTTTGGATAGATTGCGCGTTATTCTTATTGATGAATATCCGATTGCGGTTCCAATTTCCAAAACTCTTTTCGGTTTACAAATTCTAATTTGCAATTCAAGAAACGCGGCAGCATAGCGGTCAAGAATCGGAATTCCATTTTCGATGGCAAACGATTCCATTTCGAGAATTAATTTATCTTCCTCGTTCCGAAATCCATCCAAATATCGAAGTTGATTTTCATCTATCATTTTGTTACTCATAATTGTTACCTTTCATAATTTCATTTCCCTGAATGCCCAAATCCCCCTTTGCCCCTTTGGCTGTTGTTCAAGTCTTCCACTTCCGTAAATTTTGCCTGATATGCTTTAGAAACCACAAGCTGTGCAATTCTCTCACCACGAGAAATTGTATAATCTTCTTCGCCAAGATTTATTAAAATTATTTTCACTTCACCACGGTAATCTGAATCAATCGTCCCAGGAGAGTTGAGAACGGTTATTCCATGTTTGATCGCTAATCCACTCCTTGGTCGAACTTGTATTTCATATCCTTCCGGAATTTCAACCGAAAAATTCGTTGGAATTAAACTAATCTTTCCTTTCGGAATAATAATTTCTTCTTTAACTGCGGCTGCAATATCTAATCCGGCGCTGCCGTGTGTTGCATAGACCGGAAGCGGAATATCTGCAAACTCATCTGAAAGCCGTTTCACTTTAACTTTTATTTCATCCATCGTTATTCTTTCTTGAAAGGAATTTTTTTACAATTAGCAATTCGTTTTTAGGAATAATATTCAATCCGAATAAACCTCCGATAAAAAGCATTAACAAAAATATTTTATAATAGAGTTCAACCGTTCCGAAAAAATGAATAGAGTAAAAAAGCATTGCAATAACCATTAAGAGAAAAAAAGTTTTGCCGATTTTTCTCCATTCATAGTTAACTGGGAAATGCTTTTGCGAGACGAAATAAAAACCAAATGCCATCGCACTATAGCTAAATAAGGTTGCAAGCGCCGCACCCGTAATATTAAAAATTGGAATAAGCAAAAAATTTGCTGCAACATTCGTGATTGCTCCAACTCCCATTAATAAAGGAACGGATGAACTTTTTTCTTTTATATAGATCGCTGCGGAAAAGTTGATGTAAAATCCGTTAAATAAATATGCCGTCAAAATAATCGGAACAATTGATAATCCGCTCCAATATGCTTCACCAATTAATGATTTTCCGCCGATGGAAAATTTTGCGATGTCGGTTATAAAGAGTGAAAGAAAAAGCAAAATTAATGTTCCCACAACGGTAAAAAGGGTAAAGACTTTTGCAAATAATTCTTTTGCGTCTTTGTCTTTTGCATATTGAAGTGAAAACGGTTGCCATGCATATTGAAACATCGAAACAAAAAGCATCATAAATATACCAAGTTTATAATTAGCATTATAAATGCCGACTGTGGTTAAGTCGGTTAAATGCGTAACAATCGGGCGGTCAATTAACTGCATAAACATTGCGGCTAGTCCGCCTGGTAAGTACGGGATGCCGAATTTCATTAATCTTTTTAGGACGGCTTTATCAATATGAAGTTTCAACTGCGAGAAAATGTCCGGCAGTAAAATCAAAAACGTCGCAATCGAAGCTATTAAATTGCTGATGAATACCGCTTCAATTCCCTTCTTAAGAATTAAAATCAAAACAATATTTAGAAGAATTGTTAAGGCAATATTTGTGATTTTTATCGCTGAAAATTTCGCTGCCCTTCTTGCTATACGCAAATAAATAAAGGGTAAAGCAGAAAGAGCGTCAAAGAGAAGAATGAATCCCGTTACTGTTAACAGGTTTTCATATCGTTCAGGAACAGCAAAAATTTTATTTATGAAATTCCCTGAGGCAAGCAGTATACCGGTAAAAATCAACGATGTAAACAGAACCGTCAAAAACGAAGATGAAAAAACTTTTTTCTTATCTTCAAAATCATCCGAAGCGGCAAATTTTAAATAAGCAGAATCCAATCCGTAGAGAAAAATAATATTGAGCAATGCGATAAGGGTATAAAGATTAGCAACAACTCCGTAATCTGCCGGTGGAAAAATGTTTGTATAAAACGGAACAAGAAGAAAATTTAAAAACCTTCCAACCATTGTACTGATACCGTACAAGGCGGTGTCCTTGGTAAGCTGCTTAATTTTTTCTCTCATTGCTGTGAAAATTTTTGCTTCTTCATCTTTTTATGTTGATTGATAAAAAGGAAGAATGATATCCATATAAAATTTAGGCGGACGTGTTGGGCGTTTGGTTTCTGTTTTGATGAAAAGATGGTCGGTAAATCCTTCGGCTACAATTTCTTTTTCGGGGGTTTCTATTTTTCTGATAACATAGTGAATCCTGAATTTTGGATTTGGAAGCTTCTCTACCGTAGTTTCAATTTCTAATAGATCATCGTAATGTGCAGGCGATTTATATTTCACCGATGCTTCAATAACCGGAAGCTGATACCCGTTATTTTCAACTATACTATATGGCAGGCCAAGCGAACGTAATAATTCGGTTCTTCCGACTTCAAAATATTCAAGATATTTTCCGTTGTACACAAATTGCATTTTATCGGTATCTGCATAACGCACACGAATTGTAGAGATGTGTTTGAGCATATTATTAAGGAGATAATTTTTCTAAATCGTCTAAAATCTTAAATCTACAAATCATTTAGTTTAACAACTTCAAAAAATCTTTGAAGTCTCTCGGTAACCGGATAATAGCTAAACATAATTTGTCTTAAATATTCTATCGCTTCAAGTCTTTCCATGAACGATTTTGAAAGCCAATATTCCTTATCATCATTATCTGTTGATTTGAAATCTCCAACTGAAGGATGTGATTTAGCAAATTGAAATTGTTGAAGTTGATTATTCAATCCACGCACCCATTTTGCCGAATTTTTCCAATCGCATATCAACTAATTTCTCAGGTTTAATTTTTTCCAGCAGTTGCAATTCTTCCAATAAAACCTTTTTCAAAATTGAGGCGGCAAGTTCCTGATCTTTATGCGCACCGCCGAGTGGTTCCGGAACAATGCGGTCAATTACTTTTTGTTCAAGTAAATCAGGTGCGGTAAGTCTTAACGATTCCGCCGCTTGTTCTTTGTATTCCCAACTCCGCCATAAAATACTTGAGCAAGATTCGGGACTAATAACCGAGTACCAAGTATTTTCCAGCATCAAAATTCTATCGCCAATCCCAATTCCCAAAGCACCGCCGCTTGCCCCTTCGCCAACAATAACAACGATGATCGGAACTTTAAGTCTGCTCATCTCCAATAAATTTCTGGCAATGGCTTCTGCTTGTCCCCGTTCTTCAGCTTCAAGTCCGGGATACGCACCAGGTGTATCAATCATCGTGATGACGGGACGATGAAATTTTTCCGCAAGTTTCATCAAGCGCAAAGCTTTGCGGTATCCTTCGGGATTTGGCATTCCAAAATTTCTGTAAAGATTGGATTTTGTGTCCCGTCCTTTTTGATGCCCGATAATCATCACTTTATGTTCATCAATCTTGGCAAACCCACCTACAATAGCTTTATCGTCACCGAAATTTCTATCACCATGCAATTCAATAAAATTTTGCGTCATCATGTAAATATAATCAAGTGTGTAGGGACGCTCAGGATGTCTTGCTAGTTGCACGCGCTGCCAACGTGTTAGATCTCTATAAATCGATTCCTTTAGTGTTTCCACTTTCTCCTCAATTATTTTAATTTCACCGGCAATATCCAGGTTGTCCGAAACTTTTTTCATTTCGGCTAACTTTTCTTCAAGTTCATAAATAGGTTTTTCAAAATCTAAAATCGCTTTTGCCATAAATTATTTCCTTCTTGCCTTGAGCAAGAAAAATGTTTTGCTTAGTATTTCCAAATCGAGCCAAATGTTTTGATTCTTTGCGTAAAATATATTCAATTTTTCCAAGTTTTCCTCGTTCTCAGAGTCGGTAAACCAAATTCCTGTAATTCCCTTCTTTCCTAAAAAAAGATTCGAAGCCATATTCTCTTTCGGTCCAACAAAACTAAACCTACCTCCAACTACTTTTGGAATTTCTAAAATAAAATCCATCATGAGCGATTTTCTTTTTAAAAGATTTCTTTTCAAAAAGAAGACCGGGTAAAGAGTAAATAACAAAAAAAGCCCAACCAGTAAATCAAAACTTCTTTTAATAAAGCGATGTCCGGTTTGCGAAATGTTATAAGTTATTTCAATGAAAGGAATATCCTCTAAAAGATAGACGGAAGATTTGCCGACAAGAAAATCGAGATTTGAACCGGCAAGTTTGAACTCAACATTTTCTTTCTGACAGTCGGCAACCACACTCATCATTGCGGTATAGGAAACTTCTTCCGATGGAAAAATAACTACGCTAATTTTTTTTTCTCTAATTACTTTTTGAATATTCTGCAAACTGCCGATAACTTCGAAGACACCGAAATGCTCGCCGATCTCTTTCCTGGTTTCCGAGATTAGCCCGATAATTGCGTGGTAACTTGAAGGTTTTTCTTTCAATTTTTTTGCAATTTCGAGCGATGATTTTGTTGTACCGACAACCAGCGTTTTTACTATAGTTTTATCAACTTGCGGTAAACCGATCTTGAAAATCAATCTAAATATAATACGCCATCCACTAAGTATAAAAACCAACAAGATAAAAGTTAAAAGAACAACGCCGCGGCTATAGGCAAAATCCTTAAAAAAATAAGTGAGGGAAGAAATCACAAAAAAACCGGAAAGTAGTGCCGGAAAAATCCGTAAAACCGGGAGCGCTTCTTTTTTATATGCCCCGGAACTTGCACTCACTAAAATTTGAACAAGCGCTGGAATAGTGTAAACGATAAGATGAGTTGATTCCGGGAAACCGCGCCACGTTCTAAATTGCGAATAAAGTTTTTCCGTGAGAAATAATGAGAGATTAAAAAATACAAAATCTAAAAGAAGCGCCGCAATAGGAAGTTTTTGCTTGCCGAGAAATGCAAGCAACTGCCGGAAGATAATTGCCAATCGAAGAATGATCTCGACCAATAAAGACGAGGCAAAATGCTTCTTTACAAAAAGATGCATTGCGTGGTAGAAAAATTTTGTTTCATCCAAGCTGCTACGTTTTGTGCTTTCACCTTTATAATGAATGATCGTTGTTTCATGTACATAATAAACTCTCCAGCCGGATTTTTGGACACGGTAGCACCAGTCTAAATCTTCTCCGTACATAAAAAACTGCTCATCCAATCCGCCGATCTTTTCAAAGACTTCGCGCCTAACCATCATAAACGAACCAGAGATCGCATCAACTTCATACGATTGATTCTCATCCATAAAAGTTAAATTATACCTGGCGAATAATCTACTGTTTGGAAATAATGCACTTAAGCCGCTTACCTTGCAAAAAGATGTCCACGGTCCGGGAAAACTTCTTCTGCATGCTAACTGCAATGTGCCGTCGGGATTAAGAATTTTACATCCTGTCATTCCGGCATCTTGTTGTTGGTTGAAAAACTTAATCAGTTTTTCAAATGTATCTTCTTGTACAATTGTATCGGGATTGAGAAGCAGTAAAAATTTCCCCTTGGCTATTTTTAGTCCGAGATTGTTTGCTTTACTGAATCCTAAATTTTCTTTGTTTGCAATTAAGGTTATTTGCGGAAATTTATCGCGCAACATTTCAACGCTTCCGTCATCGGATCCATTATCTACAATGATGATTTCTGAAGTAAGATTAGCAACCGCTTTAAATAGAGAAGTGAGAAGATTTTGTAAAAATTCTTTTACGTTGTAATTAACGATGATAATTGAAAGGTCCAAGTCAACTCATTTTATAATAAATGAAACATGCTCCGCAAGCGGAGTTTCCATACCAAAAAGACTGCTTCGCGGACAATTTTTTTAGACATTTTAGAATGTCCCGAATGGCGGTCAATAAAAATGATCGGAACTTCGCAAAACTTAAAACCATTATGAATCGCTTTAAAATTCATTTCAATTTGAAAAGCATAACCATTAGACTTAATTTTTTCGAGATCGATTGATTCCAAGACTTTTCTACGGAAACATTTGAAGCCTCCGGTAGAATCTGTAATCCGCATTCCGGTAATTACTCTTGTATATTTATTTGCGAACCAACTAAGCATTAAACGCTGCATTGGCCAGTTGACAACATTTACACCGGTTTTATAACGGCTGCCGATAACAAAATCGCAATGTTCGATAGCATTTAAAAAGTTCTTTATTTCCTTTGGGTCATGGGAATAATCAGCATCCATTTCAAAAATATAATCGTAATCGCGTTGTAATGCGTATTTAAATCCGGCACAATATGCTGTTCCCAAACCAAGCTTTTTTTCTCGGTGCAGCACATGCACTTTATTGTTAATTACAGATAATTCATCAAGGTACTTTCCCGTACCATCGGGAGAATTATCATCAACAACAAGAATTTCAACATCGTTTGGATGGAGTTGAAAGATATCCGGAATTAAACGGGTGATATTGTTTAATTCGTTATACGTTGGAATGATAATCAAAGTTTTGGGCATAATTAGTTTTCAGTTATTTGTATTCAGTTAATATTTAGAAGAATTAATTCCTAATTCGTAATTCCTCATTCCTAATTTAGTCAAAATGTCCTTTTCCGAAAAGCATTACGAAGACGGTTCTAAACATAATTTTAAAATCCATACGAAGCGACATATTTTCAATATAGAATAGATCATATTTCAATTTCTCTTTAACATCTTCCACCGATTCATCATATTTATGTTTTACTTGCGCCCAGCCGGTTATACCGGGGCGAACCTTCAATCTTCGTTTATAATAAGGAATTTCCTGTGATAATTTTTCAACAAAAAACGGTCTTTCGGGACGGGGACCAACTAAACTCATTTCTCCCTTTAGAATATTTATCATCTGAGGAAGTTCATCAATCCGTACTTTGCGAACAAATTTACCAACACGTGTAATCCGCGGATCGTCTTTGGTTGACCAAACCGGACCGGTCAGTTTTTCGGCATCTTGTTTCATTGAACGAAATTTGTAAATGCTAAAATATTTCCCGTTTAACCCGCACCGTTCTTGTTTAAATAGAACCGGACCTTTACTATCAAACTTAATTGCAAGAGAAGTTAACAACATTACTGGAGAAGTAAAAAGGAGAATGATGAATGCAAAAATGAGATCTAAAAATCTTTTAACTTTAGCTTCCCAAACGGGCATAAGCTGCGGATTAATATCAATAAGTGGAAATCCGTAAAGTTGTGCCGTGCGCGCTTGACCACTTAAAATGTTATATAAATCGGGAGCGATTTTTAATCCCACATTTTTGTTTTCGCAATTCCCAATAATTTCAATTAACACCTCTTCTGAAAACTTCATCAACACAATGATGATCTCTTGAATATGCAGTTCGTCTATTTTTTGTGGAATATCAGCAACATTACCTATGACATTAATATTTTTATATTTTTTTTGGAAATTTTCCTCATCAATGGTTATGTAGCCAACCACGTCTATTCCGAGCGCCGGATGATTAATAATTTCATCATGAATTTCGTTTGCATTCTTATTGAATCCTACTATTAGTGCATTTCTTCTACCGATACCATTGATTAATAGTCTTCGCTGAAAACCGCGGATGACGAGTCTGCCGGTAGTTACAAAAAGGAAAAAGAATCCCCAATAAAAGAAGATAAGAAATCTACTTTCTGAAGAAACACCGTGTGTGTAATCATCAAATAAAATTAAAAAGTAAAGGATGAAAATGCCAACAAAACTTGCTTTGAATAATGTTGAAATTTCATCTAACCGGGAGAGGGCAAACCAGGTGCGATACATTCCGACGAAAGAGAAAATAAGCAGCCAATAGAAATAAACCACCAACATTGGGAAAAGGAATTCCGGCAGAACAAGCAGATCAAAAATTCCCATATTTACTCTGAAATGGAAGAAGACTAACCATGCAAGATTGATGGAGAGGAAATCTGTGAGAAGTACTAATATTTTTTCAGTCTTTTTAGACATAATTAACTTTTTATTAGCAACTCACCATAAAGTTTTTCAATCTCTGCTACCATTTTTCTGTCATCAAATTCGTCCTTCAGGAATTCTTTTCCAACTTTTCCAAAATTTTGCGCTTTAGCTGTATTAATGCATAGATCAATAATTCGCTCCGCCAGTTGCTCAATGTTTAATGGTTCAATTAAATATCCGTTGATCCCATCTTTAATTACCTCATGCGCACCATCTAAGTCAAATGAAATAACTGGTTTCTCCATCATTATAGCTTGAGGTAAGACTCTAGCAAGTCCTTCTAGTAAAGAAGAATGGACCAAAATATCCATTGTATTAATAATTGAAGGGATATCTTCTGGTAGAACTAATCCGGTGAAAATCACTTTATCATTTAGATTTTCTTTTTTCACAAATTGCTTTAGTTCAGATTCTAATTCACCGTTCCCAACAATCAATAGTTTCGCATTCGGAACTGATTTGGCAACTTTTACAAAAGCATACAACAAATATTCATGTCCTTTTAATTTTGATAACCGTGCAATTTTACCGATAACAATATCATTTTTTAATAGACCGAATCGTGTGCGTGTTTGTTCTTTTGAAACATTCACTTTTAGATATTCACCAATGTTAAAAGCACTCCTGACTACCATTAGTTTTTTATGAGGCACAATGTTATCTTTTACCAAAATATCAACAATAGTATGAGTAACAGAAATAATTTTATCGCAAAATAATGCCGAAATTTTTTCAACAAAAATAAAAAGTTTCTTTTGTAGCGGAGATTGATATCTATGAAAAGGCAATCCATGGATGGTATGAATAATTACTTTTGCACCGGCAAGATAAGCAGCAATCCTCCCGACAACGCCAGCTTTTGAACTGTGTGTGTGAACAATATCGTATTTGTTTTTCCGAATGAACCATGCTAATTGAAAAATGATAAAAATATCTATAACAAGATTAATATCTCTTCTTAAATTCTTAAAAGTATAAACTGGAATTCCTAAGCTCTCTGCTGTTTCATACATGCTTCCTTCTGAAACAATAGGGGGTCCCGTGGCTATCTCAACTTCGTGACCAAGTTTCTGAAGTCCTTTCGCCATAGAAACTACTGTTTCAGTTGCACCTCCAATACTAAAAAGTGTAATTATCTCTAAAATTTTAATTTTATTGTTTTTTTTAACCATTCAATGCCTAACGGAGTTTAATATTTTATCGTAAATTGTTAAAGTTTGTTCAGCACAAAGTTGCCATGTAAATTTGTTAGCTCTAAGCCTTCCTAAAGTTACGAGATTTTCTCTTTCATTATTAAGGATAACAACTTTTTCCATCGCAGCAGAAATTTCTTCAAAGTTCAAAGGATTTACTAAAAATGCAGCTCCTTCCCCGATTTCTTTCAATGAACTTGTATTTGAAGTAATAACTGGGACCCCTAATGCCATGGCTTCTAGAATCGGCAAGCCAAAGCCCTCTGATAAAGATAAAAACAAAAATGCTTCCGCAAATAAATATAAGACTATTAACTCATCATCGCTTGGTGTAAATTGGATTACATCTTCCGTGAGAAATAATTTTTCAAGCTCCTCGCTTAGAACAAATGATTTATCGTACGAAAACTTTCCGGCTAATATTAATTTTATATTACTATTGTTGTGTATTTTAAAATTTTTAAAACTAAGAAGAAGATTTTTTATGTTTTTATGCGGACGGTCATTGCCTACATATAATAAATATTTTTCAAAATTATATTTATTTTTTATTTTTTGGAAAAGATTAAAATGGGTAGATTTTGTAGTGAGCCCATAAAATTTTTTATCAACACCTAAATACACAACTTCTATTTTTTCGCCATATTTATTCCCATAAAAATTTATAATCTCGCTTTTGGTAGTTTTAGAAATAGCAATAACCGAATTAGCCTTTATTATTGCAACATAATTTGTAAGGATAGAATAATATTTTTTTATTATTCCTTTTTTCCCATGAAAAAAATTAGTGTGAGTCTGTGGATTCATATCATAGAGTGTGACGACTGAAGGATAATTTATAAAAAAAGGAAAATCAAATTGTGGATAATGAAAAAGATCAATTTGATATTTTTTTAGATAATTTTGTAAAAAGTGATTTCTTACAGTTTGTGGAAAAACTCGAATTCTAACAAATTGCAAATTTTGTCTATTATCTAATGCCCTCAAGATGGAAGTGTCGGCAAATTTATCTATTTCAAGAATTAAAAACTTAATGTCTTTTCTTTTTTCTGTGAGTAATGAAATTTCGTCAATCAAGTTATAAAGATATCTCCCAATTCCGTCCATATTAGGAAAAATATACCGTGCATCTATACAAATTATTTTTACATTATCTGTCATTGGTTGGTAAGAGTTTTAAATAATATTGAAGGGAATGCTTTGAGTTTCCCCTTTGCTTTTGCTCTAAATGGAAAAATTAATATTGACCATATAGCAATCTGAACTATGATTTGAGAAGCAATAAACATTCGAATAAAAAAAATTTTAGGAAAAGAAAAATGCTTTTTTATATAAATTAGTTTACTTTCATAACTATATTTAGTGAAAAGATAATAATTCTTTTTTGATCCTACACTTCCCAAGTGTTTTATTAGAATTGATGGAGAAAACGAAATCTTATAGCCTAGTTGTTTTATTCGGAAACATAAATCTACTTCTTCATTATATAAGAAGAATTTTTCATCAAAACCGTGAACTTCTTGATAAATTTTTTTGGGGATAAACATAGCTGAACCCGTTACCCAATTTACTTCGTTGACTTCTTTCTCCCCATTACTAATTTTTCTTAGTAAAACCTTTAACTCGAACTTTCTTCTTAGTAAAAAGATATCAAGAAATTCAAGTAAAACTGATGGGTAAAACCCAAATGATTTTTCCTGTTGATTTTGATTATCAACTATTTTGGGACCAAGTGCTCCAATTCCACTCTGATTTCTAAAAAAAGTTTCTACTGAGTTAAAAATCTCTCCAATTAATAAAGCATCAGGATTCAACAAAAAAATAATTTCTCCCCTAGCTTTTGAAACACCATAGTTATTCCCAGCTCCAAATCCTCTATTTTCATTTAAATAATAAAATGATATTTGGGGGAATGCTGAGATTGGAAAATCTTTATATAGGTTGTTAAATCCCCCATCTGTGGATGCATTATCAACAACAATAATTTCATAATTATTGCTTTTCTCATTTACAAGAATTGAATTGATACAATTTTTTATTTCATGAGTTAAATTATAATTAACAATAACTATTGAAAATGCTAATGACATAAGGTATATATTATAAAAATTACTTTTGTATTTAGTTTTTGTTTATTAGTTCGTTAAGGATTATATCATTTAACATACTATATGATACTTCTTACATGAATGTACATTTTTCTTATTGATTCCGCTTACAACAGGATCAAATATTTGAATTTTTAATTTGAAAACAGATTTTTCATTCCGGTAAATCAGAATGAAACATAACTATTTAATCGATGACTTTACTCTGAAAAAGTAGTAGCAAATAAATTTTATAGTTGAACGGCAACTCATCATCTTTATAAAATATTAGTAAACCGTCATTTAATATATTTTAACATAATTACGCATTAAGTCAGAATACATTATTAAATACAACTAAATCACCATTAATTACAGCTTACTTAATTCACTTTGAATCATGATCTTAATTAATTCCTCCACATTCGTTTTGGCTTTCCATTTCAGTATTTCATTAGCTTTTGATGGATTCCCTTTGCTAAAAACAATGTCAGATGGCCGCATCAAACTTTCATTGATAATTATATGATTGTTCATTTCCAGATCCACAGAGTTAAACGCTAATTTTGTAAAATCTTCCAGGCTTATTGTATGTCCGGTAGCAATAATAAAATCATCGGGTTTATCTTGCTGTAACATCAAAAACATAGCACAAACATATTCTGGTGCGTATCCCCAATCTCTATTTATTTTGAGATTGCCCAAAATTAAGTTTTTCTGAATATTTTTTTTTATCTCACATACGGTTTTAACTATCTTTCGTGTCACAAATCGTTGTGGTCTTAATGGTGACTCATGATTAAATAATATACCTGAACAAGCGAATAGTCCATAAGCCTCCCGATAATTTGCTACTTGCCAGAATGCTGCAGCTTTAGCAACAGCATATGGGCTTCTTGGTTTAAATTGTGTGTCCTCGTTAGCGCCTATAATTTCTGTTTCTCCATAGCATTCGCCTGAAGATGCATTATAAAATTTTGCATCTAATTTATGGAATCTCATTACTTCTAAAATATTTAAAGTCCCTATGCTAATACTTTCAAGTGTTTCTACAGGCTGCACGAATGATAAACCTACAGAAGTCTGGCCTGCCAAGTTATAAATCTCATCTGGTTTGATTTCTAATATAGTTTGCATTACGCTTCTAAAATCAATCAAAGACATAGAATGTAATTTAACTTTTTCATAAATATTTAATTGTCTCAGTGATGAAAAATTTGATAACTCAGCGTCGCGTGACGTCCCATGCACTTCGCAGCCCTTTTGTAGTAATAATTGAGAAAGATATGCTCCATCTTGCCCAGTTATTCCAATAATCAATACTTTCTTCTGTTTCATGTGTATCCTTATTTCTTGCTAGTCCTAAGTGCTTATGTTTTTAAAATATAGGGTTTGATTAGCTCATGAAAACCTTAGTGAAAATCATTTTTCTATATGCGCCAAAGTATCGGCTGACCACTAATCTCAACCATTGTTAAGACTTTATTGAGGTTTCTTCTCTCAGACATATACCTTATAGATTTTGATCAAAAGGGAATAATTATCCTTGTGCAAAATATTATATAATCAAATAATTATGTTAATTTTTTTTAGATACCTGTACTCAACTAGAGATATTGCACTTTCAGTTAAAAACCACACTACTGGGACTGCTAGGTAACCAAAAATCTTAATTGAAATAATGATAAGAATAATATGAATAAAACTAAAAATTAAAACAATTTTAGAAAAAATTTTTTGATACCCAAAATTTACTAATCCTTGAATTCCTAAAGTATAATTTGTTAAACTCGCCAAAATAACCCATGCCAAAATGCTGAATATTGCAATACTTGGGTTGTAATTAACTCCTAATAATATATGAACAACAATTGGAGAGAGAAAAGTTAAAATGAGAGACAAAGTAAAAGAAATAATCATCGTCATTTTAAAGAGTTTATTGAATAGATGAATAGCCTTAGTACGGTTTTCAACTATAAGTTTTGAAAAATGAGGAAATAATGCTTGATAAATTGGTATCCCCATATATTGAAAAGCTTTAAAGACTTTCTCCGCAGCTGAATAGTACCCGACCAAGACATTATTAGTAAGTATCCCCAAAATAACGCTATTACTTGTGGTATACATATTTATTGCCAAATTAGAAAGAAAAACATGCCACCCTTCATAAAATTGATGTCTTATATCCGAAAAAGAAGGTATGCAAAAATGTATTTTAAAATATTTAAAAGAGAGTACCAAAGAGAGCATGCCGGAAAGGATATACCCAAAAGAATTCAATAGAGACAATAAAAGGTAATCTTCTCTGGTTTTAATAAAAATAAAAATACATATAGTAAAAAAAAGTTTTGCTCCAAGATTGAAAAAAGTGATAAATTTCATGTTCTCAATACCTTGATAAAACCATTGAGGAAACATTACCCATCCAACCACCGACAAAAAAGTATAAAAATAAAGAGTTCTTTCAGCATTAAATTTTAAAAAAAATGTAACAGTAAGCAAAAGAATTAAAAAAGATAAGAGGAGTAAAACAATTTTAATGGCAAAAACAGAGAAGAAAATATTTACAACCTTTTCTTTATTGTTTCTATTAATTGAAATTTCTCTTGTTGCAGACAAATTAAAACCGAAATCTGTCAACATCATAAAATATTGTATAAAGGCTTGGGCAAAAGCTATCAACCCAAACTTCTCGGGGCCTAAAACACGAACTAGATATGGTAGAGTAATCAAAGGCAAAATATAATTTGCTGCGTGCAAGACAGACAACGAAAAAATATTCTCAATTAATTTGTTTTTATCTTTTTGCTTTAAAAGTGCTCTAACTCTTTTTATCATCTATTTATTAAATTAAAGTTTCAAGCGGAGACTTACTTCTTAAATAATACATTAAATTGAATCTCAGATTTAAATGCCCTAAAAAACACGCCAATTGAAGTCCAGAAAAACATAGAAAATTGAAACCCCTCAAAATTTGGTTCCATAAAAGAATGAATTAAAACTCCGATAGTTGAGCTGATAATCGCCCATAAGACTATTTTATTAGTTTCATTAACTGCCGAAATATAATACTTAAAACTTTTTAAGAAGGTACCTATTAATACTGACACAAATAAAAAGGCACCTACGATTCCGGTTTCCCCTAATAATCCCAAAACAATATTATGGGCTGAAGCAAAATTATGCACAACAAATTTTGCATGCAGTCCAAGATTACCCAATCCCACCCCAGTTATTGGATTTTCTAAAAACATTCGCCATACATCTTTGTAAAAATTAAGCCTTGAAAAGTAAGAATTACTTTTTTCTACGGCACCTAGTCCTGCAAAGAGAACATTTGTTAGTGGATTTATTACAAGAATTATAGTGACTAATAACAAGAAAATTATTATCGGAATAAAAGTTTTTAATTTCATTACTCTTGCAAAGAAAATTAGCATTGCAATACCTAATGCCAACAAACCTCCTCGTGAAAGAGTTAAAATTAGACCAGTTACCATAAACAGAATTGATATTGCAGCGAAAATTTTTAGTTTAAAAGGTTTTGCTATCAGAAAAAAACCAGTAGCGATTGGAAGTATAAAGACATAAAATGTAGCCAAATAATTTGATCGACCCCAAGAAGTTGCTAGAAGGTTTTTCTTCAAAAATAATCCAACTAGCCCGCTTCTAATTCCACCCAATTCTAAGGTAATATAAAATTCGATTATTGATAAAATAATACCCCAGAGGATTAACAAGATCAAATATCTTATTAGTTGTCCATGTGTTTCTAAGACATTATAAGCAAAAAGAAAACAAACAAATCCAGCAAAATAGCTTTTCCAACTCAAAAGGACTCTCAGCTTATCAGTGTCAAGAAAAAAGCTTAAAAGTCCCCATAATAAGAAAGCAAAAAAAAGTAGGGTTATTTTTGATATCCCTTCACTATTTATGCTACCATTAATTCCCTTTACGACGAAGAAAAAGAGAACAACAGGGAATAACATATCTACAAATAAAATCTGAGGAATTTTCCCACCCAACTTCATTGTACCTACCGATCCGGCAAGAATTGAAAACAGTAACAGTTCTAATAATAAAATCGGCTTTTCATAAAAAAAGTAGAATGATGGGAAGATCAATAAAATTGCGAATATGATTAAAACTGGGACATAATCGAAAGCAACGAAAATCGATAATAAAAATAATTCAAGAATGAATAGATATTTAAAATCTTTTATTTCTGATAATGTCATTCAATTATTCATTTATTTTAATACATACTAGCTTTTGAATTTTGTTTAAGGGGTGGATATTCATCTTCTTAAGAAGAATATCCCACGCAGAGGCTGAAAGATACCATTGTTAATTTTGCTGTATCTTTCTTTATTTTCTTTAATTTCATTCAAAGAATTTATTATCAATGCAAAAATAACAGATATGAAAAAGGAAAGCAGCATTGAAGCTAATACAATTATTGCTCTTTTGGGACTAGATTTTTTTTGTGCGGGAACTGCTTTATCTAGAACAAGTGCCACCGGAAGATTTTTTTGTTCTTCGATTTTTGCTTGTTCATAGAGTGGAAGAATAAATTCTAATAATTTATTTTGGATTTCAAATTCTCTCATATACCTAATATATTGAAGCCCAACCTCCGGCAAATTTGTGAAAGGAACAAACAAATTAAGTTGCTGATCCGTTGAGTTATTGTTTTCCCCAAATTTCATGCTTTTAAGTTTCTTATTCATTTCTTCAATTTTAAGTTTAACTCCAGGAATTAATGGGTTATTTGAGCCTAAACTTCTCAGCATAACGCCAAGTTCAATCTCACTTAAAGCAATTTGCGCTTTTAATTCAGCAGCAGCTCCAATCGCAGCTTTCGTTTGTTCATCAATCGAATAGATATTATATTTTTTACTGAATTCCTTCATATTCTCTTCTGCTTTAACTAGATCAGTCTTAACTTGTTCATATCTTTTTTCAACAAATTCTCTATTGCTCTTCGCCTCTGTGGTTCCTAATGATACGCTGATCTCATTTAATATCTGTACGTAGTAATTTGCCATCTCAGCAGCTCGATTTGGATTCTTATCTGTGACACTAATCGTTATATTCCCCTCATCTTCAATGTTAAATTTAACATTATTTCCTAACTCTGAAATCACATCTTCAAATGGTTTATCCTTATCAATTTTATAGACTTCTCGTAAATTGAACTTCTTGATAACTTTTTCTGCTGCATTCCTACTTTGTAAAATTACAAGATAATCGTAAGTCTCATCTGAAGCGGCTCCTAATTTCCCAAGAGTTTTAGATAGATCTTTTATTGTACTTGAAAAACTTCCAATGTCTCCAAAAATTCCACCTTTCTTTTTGGGAGGTATTATCGAAGCAGTAGAGGTAAACCATTTATCCATCAATAGACTAATAATAATTGCAAAAATTGTGATTACAAGGGTATTCCAAAAAATTAGTCTTCCATATTTGAAAAGGATAATTAGAAAGTCCTCAAAATTTTTAATGTTTTTAGTTTTGTTTTCTGAATTAACGATTTCCTGCATTACAAAAAAATCCTTTTAATAAAATTACTTCTTAAATTGTATTACTAATAATAAAACAGTGGCTAACGCTGTAACAATACTACTTATTGCCATCACTCTATCCAAATAATAACTAAAAGTTCGTATCGGTTCTTTCGGAAGCCAGATTACATCTCCCGGCTCAATAGTATAGGAAACCTCTTTATCAATTTTTGTCCAACTCCGGCTTTTCCCTTTAATTAAATAGATTTCATCTCTTGCGTTTTGTCCTTTTCCATCGGCTTTAGCGATATAATAATCTACTCCCTTGTCAGCAATAAAAGCAATGTATCCAGGGTTATAGACTTGTCCATACACATAAACTAAATTTAGTTTTTCGGGTACATGAATATAATCTCCATTTCGAACTGAAAATTTACTTGCCGAAGAAGATGTATCACTTATTTTTGCAAAATCAATTACACCATTACCTCTTATAAAACGAAGTTTGTTATCCACAGCTAAATTCATTGAGTCTTCGGGAGTAATCTCAGCCATCCTATTCATTAAAAATTGATCCAGTTCTTCCGAAAAAAGTGTTGATTTGAATACATTTGCACCTCTTAAGAGTTCTGCCCTTGATAAATCTGCACTAGGTAAAAATCCACCTGCTTTTTCAATCACTTCTTTTAAAGTTGAAGAACTCTTTGAGATAGTGACGGCTCCCGGACGAGAGACTTCACCGGCAACTGTTACTCTAAAATCCCGGCGAAAAGTTTCTTCCCCGATTACTGTAACCCTATCACCCCTTCTTAAAGCGGGATTATCGGAAAGATTAACAACTGTTTTGGTCTCTTTTTCTCCTGATGCGTCAAGTCTGCTGATTTCAGCGGAAGTTACTTTATCTATTCCTTTATCAACTCCACCGGCAAAAAGTAGTGCATCTTCCAATTTATCTCCTTCGACAAATTGAAATTTGGAAGTTCTATTTACTGCGCCAGTAATAAAAACAAAATTCCTTTCACGCTCATTAAAAGGGAAAAGAATTACATCGTCGTTTTGGAGGTAGGGATTTTGAGAATAATTCCCGGTCAATCTATATTTTTCTAAATCTATCGTTAAAGTCTGTCCGTTAACTCTTTTAATCTGAATTTCTCGTTTCGTAAAATCTGCGAGTTGATTAAAAATTATTTCCCGCTGTTCAGCGTTAGCTGTTGTTCCCACTCTTTCGCTTTTAGCAACATTGAATATTCTCGTCACGAACTGATCAACTCTTTCACCAATTACTGCTGGGAATGTACCATTCGTAATGAAATCACCCCCGATAGTAACACTAATAGTATTCTGTTTTGGTGTCGAATCAAAACTAAATTCACTTTTGTTTTGCGGTTGAAGACTGTTTTGAAAAATCATTAAAACCGAAAAGATCGCTATTTTCATTATTTTTTTTGTCTGCATTGAATAAACTAATTATTATTAATAGGTTCAAAGTTAAGAATAAATTTTAAAATATTTGCTGATAAATTTCCCCCTAAATAAATTTCTTTAGGAATCAGAAAAGCGGAGCCACCGTTTCCAGACCCCTTCCCCAAATTGATATAGAACATATTTAAAAAATAACTGTTGACTTTCTTCTTAAAAAAGACAAAATTACTTATGAAGTTTTAGTAATTCTTAAACTTCTGCCACAGTTAGGTGTCTAAAAAGCTAATAATGGAATTATTTTTATAAAAATTTTGTTTGTGAAAGAAGAAGGAAAATTATAGACCATTTGATACCTTGAGTAATGTTCAATAAAAAACAAACAAAAGGTGACACCTATGCTAACTGTAATATCAAAAATGGAAAATCCGTTAGCTGATCTTATCAGTGACGATATTTACCAACTGTTGAATGATCACGGGCTTATTGATGAAAAATCGGTTCGTGATTACAAAATCCGCAAAAAGTTCAGAACGCTTCGTACGAGCAAAATCAGTGCGGGAGACGCTATTGATGCTATTAGAGAAGAATATCCTTACCTTCAATTTGACACTATTAGAAAAATTGTCTATCAGTTAAGTAAGTAAATATTGACAATGTGCTTTTGAAGTTCTATATTTTCATTGTCTTTCTTGCAGATTTCTCCCCTGGTCTGCAAGATTATACAGACAACCCAGTGTCTTCCCCAACACTGGGTTTTTATTTTTTAATTATAAGAGACTATTATGGCAAAATCAGTTAGGAAAAAAGGAAGTCCAAAAGTTTCAAAAATTTTGACTTCTCCTTTTAGTATTTATTGGTCAAAAACAAATTATATAATTTTGGCATTAGGCGTTGTTCTTTCGGTGCTGGGTTATTATTTTCTTTCCATTAAACCCTGGAACAGCACCGCCTCACTATATTTGGCTCCAATTATTCTCATTCTTGTTTATTTAGTTTTTTTTCCGCTATCAATTTTAATAAAAAAGAAAGAAACGACCGAACAGGAATCAAAGTAACGTGGTGCTTGCTAAAGTTAAAGGGAATGTAGTGTCAACACAGAAGAACGAACATCTGACGGGAAATAAATTGATGGTCGTTCATCAAATTGATCTTGAAGGAAATTATATTGGGAAACAAGATGTTGTAGCCATCGATTTAATTGATTCAGGGATCGGCGACACAGTTCTTCTTGTACAAGAAGGTGATGCGGTACAACAGATTTTAGGACACAAAAAAGCCCCGGTACACTCAATAATTGTTGCAATTGTGGACAAGATAGATTATTTAAACTCAAAAGCATAAACTTGGCGGGAACAACTTTTCAAGAATTTGCCCAAATGCGATTTCTTCTTTCAGTTGAGGGAATCGGTCCGGTGAAAATTAGAAATTTACTTTCGGCTTTTCATTCTATCGATAATATTTTCGAAGCCGACTTATCCACTTTATCAAATGTTGAAGGGATCGGAACTTTCCTTTCAAAAAAATTATCCGAAGCAATCCGACACTTCCCTTCTTCATTTTCAAAATTTGAAAAAGAATTTGCCGCACTTCAATCTCTTAAAATAAAAGCAATTTCTTTTTTTGATGAAGCTTATCCGAATCTTTTGAAAAAAATTTACGACCCGCCGATGATTTTATACATCAAGGGGGATTTTCTTGAGAAAGATAATTTCCCGATCGCCATTGTAGGAACAAGACAACCGACAACGTACGGAAAAATCCAAGCGGAAAAATTTTCATTTGCATTAGCTTCACAAGGAATAACTATCGCAAGCGGATTGGCGAGAGGAGTTGATTCTATTGCGCATCAAGCCGCATTAAAAGCAAACGGAAGGACTATTGCCGTTCTCGGCTGTGGTTTAAACATTGTCTATCCGCCGGAAAATAAAAAATTGTATGAAGAAATTCCCAACAACGGATTGTTGATAAGTGAATTTTCACTCGGAACAAAACCGGATGCACAAAATTTCCCATCACGCAACAGAATAATTTCAGGATTGAGTCTTGGGTGCGTTGTTGTTGAGTCAGGTATCCAGGGCGGTGCTTTGCAAACAGCGGCGTTTGCGTTGGATCAAGGAAGAGAGGTTTTTGCGATACCCGGAAATTTAGGAATTAAGCAAGCTGAAGGAACTAATGCCCTTATCCAAAAAGGGGAAGCTAAACTTGTATGTAATCCGGAAGATGTTCTTGTGGAGCTTGAATTAAAATTGAAACCGGTTATCGGAAAATCAATTCCAAAGCCCCATATCGATTTAAATCTTTTTGAACAAAAAATTCTTACGGTTCTTGAGAACAAGGAAATGCAGATAGATAATATTGCCACTCAAACCGGACTATCAACTTCCGATTGTTTAGTTAATTTGCTCACGCTTGAATTTAAAGGGTTGGTAAAACAGATCCCCGGGAAAGTATTTGTAATTATTTAGTTAACGCTTAACTAAGAAAAATCCGGCTTGATCGCCCATGCCCGTTTCATTCAATCTCTTCGTTTCCTTTTCAAATTCTTGCATTTGCGTATGAGTAAAAATTGAATTGCCGGGATTAACAAAATAAGAACGGTCATTCATTAATGGAATATTTTGTTTATACTGTTCACTTCCGTACAGTTGAATACTGCGTGAATCGTAGATTGTTTTTTTAACAACAAATCCATATTTCTCTGCCAAATAGTTCAAACTTTTAAGCGAATGGTTAACGAAATGTCTCGGGGCTTCAAGGGCGAACCAATTTTCTTTGTAATATTCCCACGCAAAAGAAGAGCAAATCGGAATGCGAATAAATAAAAATTTTCCGGGATCAAGCATGGTTGACAATTTCTTAAACACCGAATGTTGATCGTCCATGTGTTCCAACGAATGATGCAGCATCACCAAATCAAACTTTTCACTTATTTCAAATAAACTTTTCTTTAATATCTTAACTCCGTTAGCGTAAATAATATCTTGCTCAATGAATGCATCTATTCCGGTTAAATTATTAAAACCGGCATCACCCATTCTGTAAAGAAGTTTTCCAACACCGCTGCCTACATCAAGTATTGAACTGGTAAGAGTCACATCCATTTCATTTAACCAGTTTATGTAAGTTGGAGCACCATATTTAGCAAATATAATTCTTCCGATAAGAGAAGGAATTCCAAACGAATATCTATCTCTATAAACATTTAATTTTTTCTTAATATATTTTCCTTTCGGCAGTTGAAAAGAAAAATATTTAGCGGGATAATAATGGGAAAGATCAGCAGGGGGATTTGTTAATTGCAAACAACCGCAGCTTGAACATTGGCAGTAGATAAATTTATCGCGTGTTCCGAATTGCATTTCGCGAACATCGTAAAATTGATTTGATTCTTTGTTGCCGCAGATTTTACAGAAATATCCCATCAATATTTCTTTTTATCTTTCCAGAGAAATTTTAACCAGTCAAATATTTTTTTCTCTTGCCCGATTTCTTTGGGGAAATAATACTGCGTTCCTTTCATCTCTTCGGGGAAATAATTTTCTTCCACAAAATGATTTTTAAACTCATGCGCATATTTATATTCTTTGCCGTAGCCGAGTTTTTTCATTAATGCAGTTGGTGCGTTCCGTAAATGAAGCGGAACTTTGTAGAAAGGTTTTTCTTCAACATCCCGCAGCGCTTTTTCAATTGCAGAATAAGATGCATTGCTTTTAACGGAAGAAGCCAAATAGGTTACACATTGCGCAAGAATAATTCTTGCTTCCGGCATCCCGATTTTATCAACGGCAGAAAAGCAGGCTTCCGCAAGTAGCAAGGCGTTTGGCGATGCATTCCCAATATCTTCCGAAGCAAGCACAATCATTCTTCTTGCAATAAAAAGCGGGTCTTCGCCTCCGGCTAACATTCTCGCCATCCAATATAATGCGGCATCGGGATCACTTCCTCGAATACTTTTGATAAACGCGGAAATTAAATTGAAATGCTCTTCGCCATCCTTATCGTACAAAATATTTTTTTGCTGAACAACATTTTCAAAAACTTCTTTTGTTAAATCAATTTTTTCTTTTTCTTTTTCTTGAAGAACTGCCGCTTCAAGAATATTTAACATTGTCCGGGCATCTCCGCCGGAAAGATAAAGAAGAAAATCTTTATCAATAATATTGATAGAATAGGATGAAAGCAGTTCGTCTTTTTGTAGTGCCGAATCAATAATTTTTTCAAGGTCTTCTTTTTCTAATTCTTTTAATGTGAAAATCCGCATACGCGAACGCAAAGCTGAAATCACTTCAAACGAAGGATTTTCTGTAGTTGCACCGATCAACGTTAGCAAGCCTGATTCTACCGCACTCAATAGCGCATCCTGCTGTGCTTTGTTGAAGCGGTGAATTTCATCGATAAACAAAATTGTTTTTTTATGGAATTGACGGTTCTTTGTTGCTGAAGAAATAATTTCTCTAATTTCTTTAACACCGGAAGAGACCGCGTTAATTTGGAAAAACTCGGATTTGGTATTCAGAGCAATTAATTTTGCAATCGTTGTTTTGCCGGTGCCTGGAGGTCCCCATAAAATAAAGGATGAAAGAGTATCGGTCTCTATCATCAAACGGATCGGCTTTCCTTTACCTAAAAGATGTTCCTGTCCGAAAAAGAAATCAAGGCTGACAGGTCTTACTCGTTCAGCTAAAGGAATATTCACATTTGACTGATTTGTTTTCAATTTATTTTTGCGGGATTCAATTATTGCTTCTCAATCTTAATTACAATTTCATTTTTTTTGCCCATCGAATATTTCTCGCGTGCAATGCGTTCAATTTTTGCCGGGACTTTTTTCAAGAGTGAATCGTTTTCTGCGGAAATAATTTTATTTTCAACTTCCAAACTTTTCACCACTGCTTTTAATGAGTCGAGTTCACTTTTCACTTTGATATATTTAACAATTCCGGTTTCATTAAATGCGAGATAGGAAAATCCTGCTAATGCAATTGTAAAAAATATTACGAGAAGAATCTTTTGATTTGAAAAACGTAATTTCATGTAAGTGCAAGATTCACAATTTTTTCAACCAATTCGGTAAATGAAATGCCGACAGCTTTTGCCGCTTTCGGAAGCAGACTTGTAGCCGTCATTCCCGGTAATGAATTTACTTCAAGGCAGTAAAATTTACCTGCATCATTTAAACGAAAATCTGCGCGGGCGTAACCACTGCATCCCAGCGAACCAAATGCCCGTTGTGTTTGTTCCTGAATTTGTGCTGCTAATTGCACTGGCAAATCAGCCGGCACAATATACTCACTCATTCCTTTTGTGTATTTGCATTCGTAATCATACAATTTATGCTTCGGACGAATTTCCAACACGGGAAAGACTTCGTCGGCTAAAATTCCGACAGTTAATTCTCTACCAGGAATAAATTCTTCAATTAAAGTTTTATCAGAATATTGGAATGAAAGCGTCAGCGCATCTTTAACATCTTCTTCTTTTTCGCAAACGGTTAATCCGAACGTGGAGCCTTGATCATTTGGTTTTACTATTAGTGGGAGAGAAAATTCATTTTTTATTTTTTGGAGAATTGTTTCGTAAGAATAATTTTTCTCGATCACAAAACCATCCGGAACAGAAATATTATGATCGCGCATAACAATTTTGGACATCATTTTATCCATCGTTAACGAACTTGCCAAAACATCCGAGCCGGTATATTTAATATTCCGCAACTCAAGAAGCGATTGAATAATCCCGTCTTCACCCCATTCACCATGCAGCCCAAGAAAAGCGACATCAATATTATCAAACAAAGAAGAATTTACAGCTTCGAGATAATTGCGTGCAGAAACCGGAAATAAATCTTTTTCAGAAAAAAAATCTTGCTGATTTTCCGGCTGATTTAACCCGTATCCGGGATCAATCAATGTTACGGAATAGCCAAGCTCCAAAAGCGAATTGTAAATTGCTTGGCTCGAATGTTTAGACACTTCCCTTTCGGCAGAAGCACCACCGACAATTAACGCAATATTTAATTTATTTTTTTCGTTCATATTATTAAAATATTATTTCGAATTTGTTAAATAGAAATGTGATTCTAAAATTTATTTTTTTCGTTCAATTTTATTCCATAGTTTTTTTCAGCTACAGAATAAAGTTCATCCAATTTATATTTTGGAATTTCTTTAATACCGCCGAGTTTAGTGGCAATAAAAATTGTTTTTGCCGTGTGCTCTAACTTTTCCATCCTAAAATAAGCCTGCCGCAAATTAACACCAACCGAAACAGCTCCGTGATTTTCCAATAAAAAAACATTTGCGTAATTAACATGATTCCTTAAGCTGTCCGGCAATTCATCGGTTGATGGAGTGGCATATTTGCAAAGCGGGATTCGCCCTAAAGTTAAAATTACTTCCGGGAAAATCGGGCGGTCTAAAGAATCTCTTGATGAAGCAAATGCAGTTGAATAAACGGGATGAGCGTGTACAACAGCATTAACATCTTTTCGATTTTTATAAATAAATAAGTGAAGTTTGTTTTCCGTAGAAATTTTCCCGGAGCCACTTACGATTTCGCCATTCATGTCAATTTCTAAAATGTCGTTATTAGTAACATCCCCTTTGCAAACGGCAGAGCGGGTGATAAGAATGGTTCCATTTGGAGTTCTTATAGATAAATTACCGTCAAAAGCAGAGACAAAATCCTTTTCATAAACTTTATGACAATATGCGATTAACTCTTCACGTTGCTGCATCTATTTTCAAACTTTTCCATTAATCTCATATTTGCCAACCCATCTTCACCCGTAACAAGTGGTGTTTCATTTTTCAAGAAAGACTTTGTGACCGACTTCAATAACCGGTAAAGTTTATTCGCCCTTTTCCTAAAAACTTTTTTCCCTTCTCCCTCAAGGAGGATACTTAACTTTGATGAACCGTAACGGGCGCTGATAAGTCCATCTATGCTAATAGCCCCTTTCGTTCCGATGATTTCCAATCTATTAAAAGATTTCGGTGTGCAATACGCAACTTGGAAATGCCCGAATCCACCACGTTCAAATTTTACAATTCCTGCAGCAAAATCTTCAACTTCTGATTTATAAATAAGTCTTTCGTTCACGCCGTTGAGTTCAACAATTTCTCCGCAGAGATAACGCATCAAGTCCAACAGATGCGTTCCTAAATCCCTTACTGCCCCGCCGCCGGCTGCCGCTTTATTATAGCGGAAATTATCCCTTGGGATTAAATTAATATTAAACTCAGCATTCATATAAATGATTTTTCCGAGCAATGAAGCTTCAATAATGGCTTTAGTCTTTTCTACGAGCGGATGGAACCGGTAAACAAAATCAACTGCAAAGTGAACGCCGTTTTCTTTGCAGACCCGAACCATTTCTTCAGATTGGGCTGAAGTGACCGAAAGAGGTTTTTCGCACAGAATATGTTTTTTTGCTTTTGCCGCTTTTATTACCTGCTCGTAATGATGAGCATTGGCGCTTGCTATATAAACTACATCAATATCCGACTGAAGAAACTCATCAAAATTATTGAATGATTTGGGAATGAGAAATTTTTCCGCTAATGATTTTGCCCGCTTTGCATCGTTACTAAAGAGCGCATTGACCTTTGACCTAGGAATTAAATTAAAGGTTGGGAGTATGGATGTCTCGGTAAACTTTCCACAACCGGCAATTCCCCATTTTAATTTTTTCGAAATCCGTTTTGTTATTCCAAGCATATTATTTTTTTACAACTAACTTTTTTAAATGAAGATTTAATTTTTTCATCAAGAGATTAATCGGTTTTGAGTTCTGCATAATGTAAAAATGGATACTGGGCACATTTCGATTAAAAAGTTCTTCCACTTGTTTTACCGCCCAATTTACTCCTATTTCCAAAATGTGTTCGGGTTTGGCAGCCATAACTTCTTCAGCCAAAGCAACCGGGATGCTAATATAAAAATTACGGGGGATATTTGTTAGATTAGATTTTAGAGAAAGAATTTTAAGACCGGGGATTATCGGCGCATCTATTCCTACTTCATTGCATGCGTCAACATAATCGAAATAAACATTGTTATCATAAAACATTTGAGTCACTATGTAATGAGCTCCTGCTTTAATTTTTTGTTTAACATACTTGATATCAAGTTTAAAGTTCGGTGATTCAAAATGTTTCTCGGGGTATCCGCTTACACCAATACAGAAATCAGTAGCTTTTGCATCAAGTAAATTATCTTCTAAATATTTTCCGTTGTTCATTGCGCTGACTTGTGAAACCAGATCAACCGCATAATCATTAGCGCTTCTGCCGTGCGGAACAGGTTTTACAAATCCATTATCATCGCCACGGATTGCAAGAACGTTTTCGATGCCAAGATAATTTAATTCGATTAAAAAATCTTCCGTCTCTTCTCGAGTGAAATTTTTACAAAGGATATGGGGCACCGCTTCAATGTTGTATTTATTTTGGATCAAAGCACAAATACCAAGCGTTCCCGGACGCTTCCGAATAATTTTTTTCTTTATTCCATGAGCGGTTTCTTCATAAACAATTTCAGCTCCGTGACTTGTAATATCAATAAACGGTGGATTATATTTTGCTAAATCGTCAACAACATTTAAAAGACTTTTAATGTCGCCCCCGCGTTTCGGCGGAATAATTTCAAAACTGATTAACGGTTCTTTTGCTTTTTGAAGATGTTCAATTACTTTCATACTATCTCATTTTTCGTAGTGCTAATTTAATATTTATTTGATTAAAAGTTAGCAGTTATAAGTAAACAGTTTTCAGTGTTCAGTATTCAGTTTTTAGTTATCCATATTTTTTTGCTACCAATAACCTTATCAACTGAAAACTGAACACTAACTACTATTGAGTTAAAGCTCTCAAACTTTTTCTTCTTAAATTTACCTCAACAAAAAATAAAATTATGAAAATAGCAGTTTTGGTTTCCGGCGGTGTTGATAGTTCCGTTGCTCTTCAATTATTAAAGAATGAAGGTCACGATGTTACCGCTTTCTATTTAAAGATTTGGCTCCAGGATGAGTTTTCTTTCCTCGGTAATTGTCCGTGGGAGGAAGATTTAGAATTCGTGCGTAAAGTCTGTGAGCAGACAAATGTTCCGCTTGAAGTTCTCTCGCTTCAAAATGAATATTGGGATAAAGTTGTTTCTTACACGATCAATGAAATAAAAGAAGGACGCACGCCAAATCCCGATATGTTCTGCAACCGGTTGATAAAGTTCGGAGAGTTTTATGACAAAATTGATGCGAGTTTTGAGAAAGTCGCTTCCGGACATTATGCCAATATTTCTTACGAGCATGAAAAGTATTATTTAAAACGTTCCCCCGACCCGATTAAAGACCAAACTTACTTTCTTGGTTACTTAACACAGCAGCAATTATCACGGGCGCTCTTCCCAATCGGGAGATACACAAAGAAAGAGATAAGAAAAATCGCAGCGGATTACAATCTTGCAAATCAGACACGAAAAGACAGCCAGGGAATTTGCTTCCTCGGACAAATTAAATTTTCCGATTTCATCAAACATCACCTTGGTGAAATTCCCGGTGAAATTATAGAAATTGAAACGGGAAAAATTCTGGGCAAACATCCCGGTTACTATTATTTTACTATCGGACAACGAAGCGGTATAGGTTTGAGCGGCGGACCCTGGTTCGTGGTTGAGAAAAATGTTAAAGAGAACAAAATCCTTATTTCAAAAAATGTCGAGTTGATTGAAAAAGAAAACAATCATTTTTCTGTTACTAATTTTAATTGGATAAATGAACCGCCAACCTGCCTGACGGCAAGGCAGGTAAAAGAAAATCTTTTGGTAAAGATTAGGCATGGCGAACATTTCTTCAACTGTTCACTTAAATTTCAAAATGATAACCTTGCAGAAGTAACGATAGACAGACCGGATAGAGGAATTGCAGCCGGACAGTTTGCCGTGTTTTACGACGGCGATTATTGCCTTGGCGGCGGAGTAATTTGTTAATCCATGATTACTGTGTAAATCCGTGTGCTATTGTGTTTCTCTTCTTCTTACTTCACCAAAGTAATTTTATTCTTCAAACTGCTGATTGAAGCCGCATCGGTTTTTATTGTCACATACTTTCCACTTAACCACATTTGCGTTTGATCTTGATAATGTTTGCTCAGCGGATGCCCGGATTCTCCGGTAGGTAGTACCAAATAAAATTCATCAGGATTAGCAAAATCATAAATATACCGCATCGATGGTCCGAGATGATTTTCATATTCTTTATGCTGAAACGCTCTTATATTTCCTTGATAATCATTAAAAGTATATTCGGTATTAAAAAGTGTAGTACCGTCTCCACCAATACCGAACGGACCAATGTTTACAATACCGTCAATAAACTTATTTTCGCCGCTGAAAAAATGTTTGAACGTTAGCGTATGCAGTTTGCCCCACTGCCATTGGTTTATGTCGACTCCTATTTTCATTTCAAGTTCCGTTAAAGCGTCACTTAGACTCTTTCTAATGATGTCATCGCGTGTTTCAATTTTTAAGGTTTTCTTGTCGTCAAATATTGAAGAAGTGTTTTCTGTTAAAATTCTTTGCACCACTCTGTACGGAACATTCGGCACGAAAAGAAATTCATTGAAAAGATTATAACCAAGATCATCTATAAAAGTATTTTTTAAAAACTGTGTGAGAAAAACGGCATAGATAGCCGGAGTTTGATAGAAGGCATCAAACTTACCATCCCATTTTTTAAATAGCTCAAGCGCAGTGGTAAGATTTTTATCTTTCACCTTTTTAGTATCGAATGCTTGAAGAATATATTTGATAATATTTTTTGCGTAAGGAGAAACAAAATCCGTCTGGTAATGCTGGAAATCTTCGGATGAATGTTTTCCCTTTGCGGTTAATAGTTCGGTAATTCTTTCAATGCGCGATGAAGGTTCCCACAAATTTGAGATATGATAAGGAAAATTTTTTACCGTTTTGTTATTTGCAGAAGCAATAAAATTTTGCGGCGGATTAAAAAGCGCCGGCATTTGATCGAAGGGAATAAAACCTTTCCAATCATGCTCGGAGGTAGTTCCGTCAAAAACAAATGTTGGCGAATTTGACGAACGAACCGGAAGTTTTGCTGCGCAGAGATAACCGATATTCCCTTTTACATCGGCATAAACAAAATTTTGTCCCGGCACCGTAAAGTTTGACACTGCGGTTTTGAAAGTTGACCAATCCGCAGACTTGTTCACAGAATAAAAAGCAAAGAACTCATCGCTCACATCATTTCCAGTCCACCTCATACTGATGTTCAAATTTTTATCTAACGAATTTGGGTACATCGAGTTAAAGCTGTGAATATTAGAGATGATCGGACCCCGGTGCGTTTCTCTTATTTCAATCGAAACATCCGGTTCATCTTTTACTTTTATCTTTTCTATTCTGATCTTTAAATTATGCCAATCATTATCACAATAATATTTCTTTCCGGCTTGGTCAAGTTTTTCAAAATAGAAATCGGCATCATCTGCCATAACATTGGTGAGCACCCAAGAAATATTTTTATTTTTCCCGATCACCACAGCGGGAACGCCTGGAAGTGTTACACCTTCAACTTGATAATTCCCGGCGCGGATAACTGCCGCATACCATTTGCCGGGAGCCGTAAATGCAAGATGTGGATCGTTCGCAATAACCGGCTTACCGCTTTGCGATTTTTGTTTATTCACCACCCAATTGTTAGAGCCAATGTGTGTTCCCGTAAAACCGGTAAACTCTTTGTAAGCGCGGTTAACATCGATGAACGCGGAAGTTATTTTTGGCGCGTTCATAAGCGAAGAAGGAATAATCGTCGGTGCGTTTTCAGGGTAATCGGGTAGAATCAATCTTGCTTTTTCTTCCCCAAGTTGTTGCACTAACTGTGTAAAAATAATATCTGTCCACCAACTGATATTTAATTCCCAAGCCATTAAACGAATGATCATCAGACTGTGTACAGGTTTCCATTCATACGGCTCATATTTCAAAATATCAAATTCGATGGGAAGCTTTTTATGGAATTTCTTTATAAAATAATTTACACCATCAGAATATGCGGTAAGTATTTTCTTGGTTTCGGGATGAGCAGCTTCAAACATTTTTTCTGCAGTTTGTTTTATCCCCACAGTTAAAAACATTTTATCAAACGGAATAGTTTTGCTTCCGAAAACTTCACTCAATCTTCCTGCTCCCGCACGGCGGATCAAATCCATCTGAAACATCCGTTCGCGGGCATGCAAAAACCCAAGTGCAAAAGCGGCGCTTTCTTCCTTATCAGTTACAATGTACGGAATGGCTAATGAATCGAAGTGAATTTCTACATCACTTTTGATCTTATCCGCTTGAAATTCTCCTTCATATTCGGGAAGAGAATTATACAGCATCTGCCGGAAGAAGTAACCTGCGATAAGAAGAATGATGACGAGAGAAACGACTGAACCTAAAAGAATTTTTGCCCAAGGTTTCATATACGTTAAATGTTTGGTGAATGATGATGTAATTTTGCAAAGAAAAGTTTAAAAACAAAATTAACCGAAACGCTTTCAAGCTTGCCGTTTTTTTGTTTTAGTCCAGTGACGTATTAATTTATAAACCGTTAAAACGGTTTAATTAAGTATTGAATATTTTCATTAACCCCTCGATTAATCGAGGGGTTAATGAAATATTAATCTATATTCTTAACCGTTTCAACGGTTTTGTAATAAGTTATTTTAAAGCGGTTAATGTGATTTGCTTTTATAATTTATTTTCTCATCGGTACCAGTACCGCACCAATTGCGGCTATTGCCATCCCGATCCCCTCATGGATTGTTATTGTTTCTCCTAAAAAATACCAGGCAAGAACAGCAATTTGGATGAGCATTGTTCCGTTGATGATGCTTGATTCCATTGCCGTGAGTGAGCGAAGAGTTAAATTCCACAACGTGAATGCAAAAGCCGTATTGATCCCCGCAAGCCAAAATAAGAAAAGCCAGTTTTTAATATTTAACGATGGGAGTCCGTTCATTGTAAAACCGATAACCATTAATATTATTGCACCGATGCCCATGCTAATAAATGTTACCACAACCGGACTAATATTTTTCTTCCGGTTTATATCCCGCCCAATAATCGCCGAACCTGCATTAGCTAACACTCCAACAAGCATTATCGCCAGACCAAGCCCTTTATGCCCAATTAACACAACTGGAAAAAAATAAGTTGCAATTCCGATAATAAATAAAATTGATCCTATCCACTGAAGGAATGAAGGTTTCTCATTTAATAAAAAAATTCCTGCAACTGCAACAAGCATGGGAGTGAAATTAAGCAGCAAACTAACCGTTACCGAAGGAAGCAACGACAATCCTAAAAACTGTGCGCCTTGAGTAAAGGTGTAAAAAATAAGTCCAAGCAGAAGAAGTTGCTTCCACTGAGCAGCATTCAGTTGGCGTATTTCAGTTAAGTATTTCTTTTTTAAAATGAATGGAATGAAAATAAGAAAAGCTAAAAAGTAACGTAAGCCTGCATAAGTTACTGGCGGAATATCAACCAAACCCCATTTAATAATGATAAAGGAAGTTGACCATAAAAAAGTAACAAGCAATGCTTGTAAGATTGGGATGATATGATTGTTTTTATTCCTAATTCCTAATTCCTAATTCGTAATTCTTAATTATCCGCTACGGAACAATTTCAATCTCCGTTCCCATTGGAACATTATAAAAGAGTTCTTCAATTTCAGAATTTGTAAGTGCGATGCAGCCCAAAGTCCAATCCTGGAAACGTTGGAATTTACCGATGAATCCATATCCATTTGGTAAACCATGAATTTTAATTTCTCCTCCGGGAGATTTGCCAAATTGTTTTGCGTGAAGACTATCAGATTGATTTGGATAAGAAACGGCAAGGTTCAAATGATAATCGCTGTTGGGATTTCTATCATTAATCGTGTAGATACCTTCTGGAGTTTTTTTATCGCCTTCAAATTCTTTTTTACCAACCGGAACGCCGCCAAGCGATATTTTATAAGTCTTTAAGGCTTCCCCTTTTGAAAATACTGTTAATTCTCTTTTGTGTTTAACTACCAAAATTTTATCGATCTTTTTCGAAGTGTTTAATTTTTTCTCCGGCAAGAAATAATAACCGAGTATAACTACAACAAAAAGAAGGATTCCATATACTAATACCTTTTTCATTCCTGTCGCTCTTTTATTGGTTAATAGAGTTGCACATTATTTCAATTTAAAGTCATAATTAAATTACAAAAAACTTTTTAATCAGTATCTTATTTCAATTCAGCTTAGGAAAAACCGTCCAATAAGTAAATAATACTTGACAATATGTCAAGTTTGCCTTACATTTGCTGTGTAAAATTTTGTCGAATTATTTAAAAGAGTCCACTATCAAAACTTATTTAAGAAAATATCGCTTTGAAAATGGTGAGTTGAGCCAGCAGCAGCTTGCTGATACCGTAAAAGTTTCCAGGCAAACCATCGTAGCCATAGAGAGAGGTGATTATAACCTGTCTGTTAAACTTGCTTTGCAATTAGCCCGCAAATTAAATACAACTGTAGAAAATTTATTTCAACTTGAGGAGAAAGACTATGCTTAAAAAGGATCCGATCTTTTGGATGGCGACTTCTATTTTCATTTTAGGAGTTATCATTTTTGGCGTAACACAAAATCAATTATGGCTGTTCTTGTTGGCAGGCTCGTATCTGCTTCGACCGACGCTGGCTTCACTCAACATTGCGAAGTCTCTCGTTGATGAACGCCAAATGAGTATTCAATACCGTTCCGGAAATATTGCATTTGCCGTAATGATAATTGCGTGCATAATTATGTCGGTCTATCAAAGTAATAAAGGAGATCATAGCTGGGAATTTTTTAACGCGATCGTAATTGTAGGATTAGCAGCAAAGGCTTTGTCTAACGTCTTTTTAATTGGGAATTATCGTGAATCGGGAACAAAAATAATTATGGGGGTCGGTTTGATGTTAGTATTGTTTGTTTCATTAGAAAATGGATTTTCAGTTGGGATGTTAATTGAATCAGCTCCGTTTTGGGGAATTGTAGGAATTGGATGGCTATCCAAAAAATTTCCGCGTGCAATCGGCGGAGTGGTGCTCGGAATAACGGTCATACTTTTAATTTTAATTCTCTCAAAAGGTTTTATCATCGGGCAAATTATTACAGCGGTTGTTGTAACGGTTCCATTAGTAACTGCCGGTGTTAGTCTCATTGTCGGCGATAGGATTGAAAGCGATCCAGATGGCGAAACCGTAGTTTAATAAATCGATATTTGCACTCGACCGAATTACAAAAGAAAGTGCATTAAAAAAGGTTTTTCAAATAAAATAATTTCATCAAAATAAATGGAGTAGTTATGTCTTCACAAAAGTGCTCTTTTTCAATTTCCTTAATTGGTTTAATTCTTCTTGGACTTTTTTTCAGCCCGGGAAAAGAAACGAACGCCCAAACAAAACTTCGCATCGGAGTTTTCGATTCGAGAGCAGTTGCTGTTGCTTTTTACAATTCTAAATTCTCAACCAATCAACAAATTTTTGCTTCCTTAGGTACGCGGATGAAAGAAGCAAAAGAAAAAGACGATAAGGATGCCATTGCCAAAATTGAGCGAGAGGCGTCTCTGCGGCAAGTAATGATGCATGAGCAAGGCTTCGGGAGAGGGTCCATCAATAATGTCACTGGGGCTATAAAAGATAAATTGGCTCAACTTGCAAAAAGTGAAAACCTTTCCGTCATCGTTTCAAAGTGGGAATTGGTCTTCAGCGATGCCGATGTTGTTTCGATTGATGTAACTGAAAAGATCGTTGATTTCTTTGAGCCAAACGAAAAAATAAAATCAATGATGAAAGAGATTATGGAATCCGAACCATTAAAAGATGCTTTCCTGATTGATGATTGATCTTTCGGTTATCAAATATTTTAGAAGTCTCATTACGAAGGTTTTGTTCACAGATTGTTATAATTGTACATAATCGTATTCTTAATCTTACTCAATTTGTGACTGCTATAGAAGATTAAGAAAATGATTATGAGCGAGATTAAGAAATCACTTTTGGTCTTGTGTAAGGTGATCTATAACTAAACATTAACGAGTTATTACTATGAAAAAATTTCAAGTGTTTATTCTGATTGCTCTTTTTATTGGCGCACATAATCTATTTGCTCAAGATACTTTGAGAGATGCGAAATCATTTAACGTTCCGGTTGAACATTACGGACTAAGCTTCGGTAACTCTTATCGCTTTAATGGCATTCGAATAAATTTTGCCGATGAAAATGTTGAAATGATCAATGGTTTGAATTTAACTCTTTGGTTTAAGATGTTCCGGAACAAAGAGTCGGTTGTAAACGGTATTAGCATCGGAGTAATCCCAACCGGAGGAACTATGCGAGGTGTTAATATTGGACTGCTTGGCGTAGGTGGTGCACATGATTTATATGGATTTAATCTCAGCGGAATTGTTGTTGGCGGAAGCGGTTATATGAATGGATTGACAATCAGCGGTTTATTAACAATGGCTGATGGTCCCGAATCTTCTATAAACGGGATCGCTTTATCGGGTTTAGGTATTGGAGCTAGAAAGTCTATTAATGGAATAGCGGTTTGTGGATTAGCGGTTGGTACCGATGGAGATATAAATGGAGTTGCTTCCAGTCTGGCATACGTTTCAAGTGAAAAGAATTTTAAAGGGATAGCGGTTACCGCAGGTTATTTAGAGTCTTCTTGCTTTAACGGAATTGGAATTGCCGGTTATTCGAAAACCACTAAAATGAATGGATTATCTATTGCGTTATTCAATAGCACGAACGAATTGCATGGCGTTCAATTAGGAATATTGAATTACGCTGGAAATAATCCGGTAGGACTAAAATGGTTGCCGCTTATTAATGGGCATTTCTAAAGTTTCAAACTAATCACCCCACTTCTGAAGTACACCCACCCACTCTAAAACAGAGATGCCGGAGCTTTTTGCTCTGATGTCCGGGCAAATTGATTAACGATCTGGAAGCATCAAAACTATCTCTTAAAAAAACACAACTTTTGTCCTGAACTATTTGAAGACATACAAAAAATAGTTAATTTGAACTGGTCAGTTTTCAATGGAATCAACTACGAGCTCAAGATTATGTTTAATAAAACTAATTGAATATTAATTAAGGACGATAAAATGAAATTCAGGAAATTCGCTAGTCTACTCAGTTTACTAATTGTTTTTCTCATTGTATTTATTTCTATCTCATGTAAAGATGATTCATCACCTACCGAACCACAAATCAAAATTTTAAACGCAGATACCATTGAAAAACTTCAGACTGCTGCCGATAAAGTAATGATGGAAATACAAGCACCAGGTATGATGGCTTATATCAGTGTAGAAGGAGAAGGGGAAGGAATATACATTACACGTGGCGTCAGCAACATAGTAACCAATGAACCAATGAATATTAACAACTGTTGGAGAATAGGAAGCGTAACAAAAACAATCGTTGGCGAAGCAGTTCTGATATTGGTAGACGAAGGCAAAATTGATCTGAATAAACCAATCTCTTTTTATTTACCCGAATTAAAAATTCCAAGCGGTGATAAAATTACAATTCCGATGCTAGCAAATATGACCAGCGGTTTGTATGACTATGCTGATGATGATTGGCTAAAATCTTTGTCAGATTCGCATGGACAAAAAGTCTTCACTCTGGAACAACTTTTAACTGGTGCTTTCAGTTATAATATGCGGTTTGAGCCGGGTACAAAATACGAATACTGCAATACCAACTATTTGTTGTTAGGATTATTAATTACGAAAGTGACTGGAAAACCTGTCATAGATGTTCTTAATGAAAAAATATTTCAACCACTGGGAATGAAAAACACATTTTGGCCAAATACAAGTTACCTACCTTATCCATATTCACATGGCTATTACCTCTATGAAGGTTCTTTACTTGACGTAACAAATTGGAATCCATCATGGGGAAATGCCGCTGGAATTCTCACCTCTAATATTTTCGACATGAAAATATGGAGCAAAGAAATGGTTGAGGGTAAACTTCTTTCAGCTAAAATGAAAAGTGAAAGATTTTCATGGGTTGATTCCGAGATTCCTGGAGTTTCATCCTCTGGTTTTGGTGTTGAGAAATATGGTGATTGGATTTTTCATGACGGAACGCTTCCTGGTTACAATACTAAAGTATACTGCAATACTGTAAATAAAATTACTATTATTATTTATACCACTTCGGCGGACGGCCTTCCAGGAGGTCCCGTACTTGTAGCATTTATGAACATTTTAAGTCCACTTAAATAAACTTACTGGCTGAAAGTTCAATAAATATTAAATGAAGGAAATAAAATGAAATTCTGGAAATCTACAAATCTACTCAGTTTACTAATTGTTTTTCTCTTTGCATTTATTGCTATCTCATGTAAAGATTCTTCATCACCTACCCAACCACAAAACAAAATATTAAATGCAGAGACCATTGAAAAGCTACAAGCAGCCGCCGATAAGGTAATGATGGAAAAGGCTATGCCGGGCCTGATTGCATATATAGCCGTAGAAGGCGAGGGAGAACTTTACATTTCCCGAGGCGTCGGTAATCTGGCTACAAGCGAACCAATGAACATTAACAACTACTTCAGGGTGGCAAGCGTAACAAAAACTTTTACTACCGAAACTGTGCTTATTTTAGCAGACGAAGGAAAAATTGATTTAGGTAAAACGATTGGTTTTTATCTGCCCGAATATTCACTGCCGGGAAAAGACACAATTACAATCAGGATGCTGGGCAATATGACAAGCGGACTAATTGAGTTCATGAGCGACCCGGTCCTATCGGCAGCATATTATAACAGCCAGGGCACCGCAAAATTTACTCCCGAAGAATTAATTGCACCGGTATTAAACTCAAAGCTTATGTTTACACCCGGCACTCACTATTTTTACTGCAACACAAATACTATTTTGCTGGGGATGGTAATCAAGAAAGTAACCGGGAAAGAGGTAAAAGATGTATTCTCCGAAAAAATTTTCCGGCCTCTGGGGCTAACTCACACATTCTGGCCCGAAACCAATTTTTTACCATCTCCCTATCATCATGCCTATACAAATTTATTGGGACCCCCCAATGCTGACGTGACTTATTATGGAAATTCATGGGGCAACGCGGCGGGTATACTTATCTCTAATCTTGCAGACTTAAAGATATGGGCTAAAGAATTATCCGAAATGAAATTACTTTCCGCCAGTGCGAAACTTGAACGGTTTAAAATTGGATCACCCGAAGCCCATTATGGTTTCGGGCTTGAATTATATGGCAATTTGGTTGGACATGCCGGCGCGATAGTGGGCTATAACAGTATGGTATACAGCGACGGTGTAAGAAAGATTACGATTATTATTCACGTAAACACATTTGAAGACAATCCGGCCGGCTTTGCCTTTGTAGAATTCGCAAAGATTCTGGGTTATGATTTATCCGGGTATTGAAAGAAAAGACATTATTAATAATTTGTTGACATCTTAACTCCAACTAAATAAACCGACTTGCTGAAAGTTCATTAAATATTAAATGAAGGAAATAAAATGAAATTCTGGAAATCTACAAATCTATTCAGTTTACTAATTGTTTGTCTCTTTGCTTTTATCGCTATCTCATGTAAAGAATCTTCAATACCTACCGAACCACAAATCAAAATTTTAAATGCAGAGACCATTGAGAAGCTACAAGCTGCTGCTGACAAAGTAATGATGGAAAACCAAACACCGGGCATGATGGCTTATATTAGTGTAGATGGAGAAGGCGAAGGATTATATATTACACGGGGCGTAAGCAATTTAGCTACCAGCGAACCGATGAATATTAATAATTATTTTAGAATAGGGAGTATTACAAAAACAGTTACTACCGAAGCAGTCCTAATATTGGTAGATGAAGGCAAAATTGATTTGAATAAACCAATCTCTTTTTATTTGCCCGAATTAAATATTCCAAGTGGTGATAAAATTACAATTCCGATGCTCGCAAATATGA
Source organism: Ignavibacteriaceae bacterium (assembly GCA_023229425.1). GTDB lineage: Bacteria > Bacteroidota > Ignavibacteria > Ignavibacteriales > Ignavibacteriaceae > UBA1563. Next base: position 385,486 of record JALNZG010000001.1, on the reverse strand, counting down.
GCAGCGGTTTATTCGACTATACCAGTGATATGAATTTATGGACTCCGTACATAAATTCAAACGAGGAAAAAGTTTTCACCCCGGAAGAATTATTGGCTCTGGCTTTCAGTCATCCGCTGCTTTTTGAACCCGGTACGGAATACAATTACTGTAATGCCAATACTGTTTTATTGGGATTATTAATTAAAAAAGTAACCGGAAAAGAAGTAAGAGATGTTTTTAATGAAAAAATTTTTCAACCATTAGGAATGAAAAACACGTTCTGGCCAAATACACGTTACCTGCCTTACCCATATAATCACGGTTATACATCTCTTTTGACAGGCTCTTTAATCGAATCAACAAATTGGAATACATCATGGGCAGATGCTGCAGGTATTCTTATTTCCAACATCTCCGACATGAAAATATGGACTAAAGAATTGTATGATAGAAAACTGCTTTCAGATAAAATGAAGAGTGAAAGATTTGCATGGATTGATGATATACCAGGAATTAAATACTCTGGTTTTGGTGTTGAAAAAGTTTTTGATTGGATTGGAAAGTCTGGTTCTATATTTGGCTATAACAGCGAGGTATGGTACAATCCGATAAAGAAGATCACAATTATTATAAATACGAATTCGAACGACGGTATGCCTGCGGATAATGTATTTGCATCATTCATTGACATCTTAACTCCGTATAAATAAACAACCGAATTGAGATTGTTTTTTCACTCAAAAATAGAGGAACAAAAATGAAAAGGATCATTTTATTGTGTTTAATTATTTTCCCTTTTTTAATCACTTCTTGTAAAAAAGATAATAATTCTGTCGATACTGCTGCAGTAGAAAATCAGAAGATAATTGATCAACTAAAGTACCTTACGGATTCTACAATGCAGAATTCACAAATTACAGGAATATGTGCTGTAATTGTGGATCACAAGAAAGGCCTGAACTGGTCATATGCTGCGGGACTGGCAAGCATACTCGATAAGAAGCCGATCTCATTAGACAATACTTTCAGGATTGGAAGTGTCACTAAAACAATGGTAGCCACAGTTGCACTTCAGATGGTTGATGAAGGAAAGCTTTCGCTGAATGATAAGCTCTCAAAGTTTTTTCCCCAGTATCCAAAAGCAGATTCAGTAACGTTGACAATGCTCCTCAATATGACAAGCGGAATTCCGGAATATTCAAGTGATTCCGTTTTTACGCAGACTCTCGTAAGCAATCCGACAAAGGTTTGGCTACCGCAGGAGCTCATAAACCTCGCATTCAGTCATCCTTATGTTTTCACACCGGGGACAGAAAACAGATACACAAACACAAACTATATAATACTTGGACTTATAATAGAAAAAATCACCGGCAGCACCTTAAAAGCTGAAATTGAAACGCGCATAATCCAGAAGCTGCAGTTGACCAATACTGGCTTTCTCAATTCTGGTGTAACCTTCCCGGGAAACAATGCGAAAGGATATTACTTCGGATCTTATATTGAAAATGATGAATATACAAACCGTTATGACATATCGTGGGGATGGGCTGCGGGGTCAGGATACTCCACTCCTCTGGAGCTTCAAAAATACGGCGAAGCCCTGGTTAACGGCGGTCTGTTGTCAGACGCAATGCAGCAGAACAGAATGACTGATTATTACAATCCAGAAGGCGGAGTAACTTATTATGGACTTGGTATGAAGCGGTTTGGGTCTTTCTTCGGGCACACAGGTGGTTTGCATGGCTATCAGACCATTATGTTTCACAGCAAGGAAAAGAATGCGACTATAGTAGTTTTATACAATTGCACACTGTATCCCCATAATCCTATTCAGTTGGCATTTAAATTTATCGAGGTTTTATATGGAGAAAAATATTAAAACTATCTCCACACAGTAATTATCTTTAATAGAAATGTTAATTTTAACCGGCAAAGCTAAGGAAGATTCTTTAATTAATTTTGTTTTATGATTATAAACTTATATAGGTAGCATTATGAAATCTAAATTTCTATTCGTTTTATTATTGTCTGCTCTCATCTCTTCATGTTCGGATAAAGTAACTAATAATCCCGAATCAACAAAAACAGACCCAATTAAATCTGTAATCGATAAGATCGGTGATTCGCTAACAACCAAGCTAAAAATTGTAGGGCATGAGGACATTGATGCGAATGTCCCTGGTGCTGTTATTGCCGTTTGGTCCGACGAACTTAACTTCAGTTATATAAAAAGTTTCGGAACTTCTGATATAATTACTAAAGAACCGATGAAAGCAAATAATTTATTCAGAATCGGGAGTATCACAAAAACTTTTGTAATTACGGTATTCCTTCAATTGGTTGACGAAAAAAAGGTATCGCTCGATGATAAACTAAGTAAATTTTACCCTGACTTTCCCCGTGCCGGTGAAGTTACGCTCAGGCAGTTATGTAATATGACATCAGGAATTTTTAATTTTTGGGAAACTCAAAATTTCGCCGTATGGATTAATGAGCATCCCCTTAATTCAGTTACTCCATGGGAAGCTATTTCCTGGGCAAAGGACGTTCCATTCTACTTCAATCCAGGCACCGATTTCCATTATTCAAATACCAACACCTACTTATTAGGACTGATAATCGAAACACTGACCGGTAACAAAATTGAAGTAGAAGTTAAAAACAGATTAATCGACAAATTACATCTGACCAGCACTTTTTTCCCGACCACATTATCCTTTCCCTCAGGTTTATCCTATACTAAAGGTTATGAAGTCGATGGCAATGTTAAAGGACCCAGAGATGCTACTGAATTCTTAGACTTAAGTCTTGCCTGGGCTGCAGGGGCAATGATTTCGAATATCTATGACCTGAAAATTTGGATACAGGCCTGCGCTGGTGGGACTCTTTTATCAAGCATAACTCAAACCGAAAGAATGAAATTGGTTCCTTTTGTTGCTGCTAATATGAATTACGGCCTGGGAATAATGGAATATAAGGGATTTTACGGGCATGGTGGAGATGTTTTTGGTTACCATACTTTCATTATTCATTCACCCGAAAGAAAAACAACCATAGCCGTGATGCTTAACAGTACCAGTAATCAGATTAAGGCTATCCAGGATATAATTGATTGTTATCTTTCTTTGTGACAAATTTTTCTGTGGTCAAGGATCATTCCTTGACCATTGTTTAATAAATCGGACTCATTCCCGTATAAATTCTAAGAATGCTCTGATAATCAGTTATACAATTTCCATTGTGGTTCTGGAAAGCTAAAAAAAGATATATTAGCTAAATCACCACTCATCCGAAGTGCGCCACTCCATATCAAAATAGAGATGCCGGAGCTTTTTGCTGCTATGTCCGAGTAAATTGCTCCTCGTTCGGAGTAATTTAGTGCGCGATCTCACCTTTTAGCTCGGATTACTTACCTTTTCGTCGAGATAACTCTACTTTGAAGTACCCCTTCCCGCTTTGAAATCGAGTTCATTCACCTTTTTGACCAATTAGTTTCTCTTTTTGCTGAATTCATTCAACCCGGAGGTGAATTAACTCATCTTTGAACCGAATCAACTTCCCCTTTTATCGGACTCATTCATCTTTTAGGTGAATTAATCCGTCTTTTTTACGAACTCATTCATCTTCTTATTGAATCAATTCACCTGACAGGTAAATGAGTTCATCTTTTTACTCATTTACTTTGTGATGGAAAGAAATTAAAAGGGCTTTTTACTCACTTAAAGGAACAAAAAGCCCGGATAATTAAGAAAAACTACGGTTGAGGCGGTGTATCCGGCGGTTTGCCCGGTCCTTGGTTCTCAAATCGTTTTTTCAAATCATCATAAATTGCCTTTGCGCCGGGAACATTCATCTTTGCGGCGTTTTTTACCGAATTGTAATAGGATAACGCCGCTACATAGGCTTCGCTTCCGGAAAGCATGATAGTATCTTTTAAACCGTCAGTTAATTTATAGCAGGTATGGGTAAATTCGGTTAGATCGGTTACCGCTTTAAAATCAATTTCCAGTTCGGTGACGTTAATATACGCCGGAACAAATTGAGGGTTGGTTTTAACGTACCCTAATGCTTTGGAAACGAAGGGAGCGCTGCCATCTGCCATTTTGGGTAGAGCTTTTCTTTCATCCGGCTGAAGGGCGATAAGGAAAGGTTTTAAGAGTTCATCCACTTCGGTTAATTTTTGAAGCACTGCTTCTTTAACCTCTTGAGGAATGACAACTGAAACACGGTTTTCTATAGACATAGAGAGTCTCCTTTTTTCCGCAAAGTGCGGGATAAATTGGTTTTTAGTGGTTGTATTATTTGGTTTCCGTCTTTGGGTTACCACTATACCAAAAAGGTGATAAATAGTTCTATTATTTTTATTAACTGACCTCTCCCACTTTCTCTCTCCTTGTAAAGGGATGAAGGGTGAGGTTGTTTTTACTTCACAAGCATCATTTTTTTTGTAGAAACATACTCGTTTGCGCGTAATTGGTAAACGTACATTCCGCTTGCAAGTAACGAACTATAATCCATCATGGGGAGATGCTGCGGGAATACTTATTTCAAATATTTCCGATCTTAAAATATGGGCAAAAGAATTGGGTGAAAGGAAATTACTTTCCGAAAAGATGAAGAGTGAAAGATTTGCTTGGGTTGATTCGGATGCTCCTGGACTTAAATACTCCGGTTTTGGCCTTGAGAAAATTTTTGACTGGGTTGGTCATCCGGGGGCTATATTTGGTTATAACAGCCAGTTATGGTATAACCCGATAAAGAAAATTACAGTTATTTTAACAACGAATTCGATGGAAGGCTATCCAACGGAACAAGTGATAGGTGAAATTATTAACATCCTAACTCCGTATAAATAAATAAGGAAGCAGAGATTATTTTTTCACTCAAAAATAGAGGAATAAAAATGAAAAAGATCATTTTATTGTATTTAACCCAAATTACGCGTTAGAAAAAGAAACAGGGAAAGAAAAGGCACGGGATTTTTGCCAAAGGCCGATAAACCATTCACGTCTTTTTAAGGGAAAGAAATCCCAAATGAACCAGAGAATATTCTTGCAGATGCATGGCTCTTAAATGACAGTAATTACAAAAAAGACTTCTTCCTAAAAGAATGGGTCATACCAATGCCGAATTATAAGAGTACATTGGTGGTTCTCTGGGAGTGAAAAGAATTAGGAATGCCACAGGTTAGGAATATAATCCCCCATTGCAATAATGGGTTTTTTACTGAAAACTGATTACTGATTACTGACGACTATTTGAGCAGAATCATTTTTTTTGCTTGTAGTTTACCGTTGGTATTCAAAACATAAAAATAGACACCGCTAGCTAGCTGCCTATTTCCTAACTTTGACTGAAACTCCACTTGATACATTCCCGGAGTTTTCTCTTCATTCACTAACGTTGTTACCTCATCACCAAGCAGATCATATACTTTTAGACTTACAAACTGGCTGCTTTGAATTGAATACCAAATTTTTGTATTCGGATTAAAGGGATTCGGATAATTCTGTTCAAGCCCATACGCTTTCGGTGTATCGTACTTAATTGAAGTAATACTGAACTTTCCCACCGCCGGTTCTCTTATCAAAGTTAGATTGCTATCGGAATATGTAAAATAAAGCTCAAGCGCATCACCTTCGTTGTAGGAAGGAAGATATGATGAATAAATTCCCTTTTGCCCGATGCTCATCGGCAGATCAACCGTTTGAATTCCTTTAATAAGATGAAGCACAACCGTTTGGGATAAAATATTTTCTTTTTCAAAACATTTATTAATTGAATAAGTCTGATCTGTTTTTTTTAGGTTTGGATACATAATTGCCTTTAGAGCAGAAATTAGCCCATAACCGATTTCATTATTTGGCGAGGATGTATTGCCGGAAGTTGCAAGTAAAATATTTCTTATCTGTACATTAGTTAAATGAGGATAAAGCGATAAAAGCTGTCCTGCCACCCCTGCAGCAATTGGAGCCGCTGCAGAAGTTCCACTGCTAGTACCATACAAATTATTAGCAGAACTTGAAGCGCTTGCGCAATAAACGGCAGTTCCTTGTGCAACAACTTCCGGTTTGATCCTTCCATCGTATGTTGGACCAAAGGAGCTAAAAGAGGCTTTGACATTGTTAGTTGTAACAGCGCCAACCGCAATAATATTGAATCCATCTGCCGGAGCACCGATATAATGCCATGAATTATTCCCATCATTTCCGGCGGATGTAAATGTTGCAATCCCAAATTGGGTAAAGGCAAGTTCGGCGGCTAAAGTAACAACGGTTGTTTTCCCATTCATATCGGCGTAAACATAAGAAAACGTAGAGGGATCAAACTCATTATATCCAAGCGAACTTGTGGTAATATCAACACCGATACTGTCCATCCACTGCAATGCTGCTGCGTAATTGTCTTCTTCTACATGCGTTTCGCTTCGAATATCCTCTGTTTTTGCAAGAAGAAATGAAGCATTAAATGCCGGAGCAACTATATTTCCATCTTTATAACCACCGAGAATTGAAAAAATGGATGTACCATGACCGTCTTGTCCACCAATGTCATTGGCTTCGTTTGCTGTATTATTATCATGGAAAACGAAATCATATTCCGCTAGAACTTTTCTTGCAGAGAGCGATTCATGTAATTTCCAACGGAAACCGGAATCTAAAATTCCAATGATGATGCTGTCTCCGGTAATTCCTTTTGTATGCACTTGCGGGACATCCGATAGGGCATATTGTCCATAAGAAGCCCCATAATTATACGCTAAGGAAGAATTTTGAGAAGCTGATTTTGATAAAGAGTTTTCCGGTTGTGCTTTTATATTTTCATTTTGATAAGCGAGGGTTTTAACCGTGACAACTTTTTCAACAAAAGGAAAAGATGAAATTTTTGCTATTTGAACTTCATCCGCATAAACCGAAACCGCATTGAACCATTTCAATTTATTCCAGATTTTCACACCGGAATTCTCAAGTTCTGTGAGATAAGGTTGATAAAGTGGAACGTCTTCAAAAGTTATAAAATTTTCTTCACCACGATGTTTTATTCTGCGTTGGATACTTCTTTCTGAAAGAGATTGAACCGCATCGGCATAGGCTTGTGAGGTTTTCTGAAGAGATGTTTGTTTTGTTATTCCTTTATCTTTAAAGTAAACCAAATACTTTTGCTGCGCCAACATCGAAAAAGTTGTTAAGACTACAACACTAATCGCAAGGATAATTTTTCTCATAACACACTTCCTTAGAATCAATCTTCAATTTGGAGGACGGCAAGAAAAGCTTCCTGCGGAATTTCAACATTGCCAACTTGTTTCATTCTCTTCTTTCCTTCTTTTTGTTTTTCCAGAAGTTTCCGCTTACGCGAAATATCGCCGCCGTAGCATTTTGCAAGAACGTTCTTCCGCATTGCTTTTACCGTTGATCTAGAAATAATTTTTGCCCCAATAGCAGCTTGAATTGAAATTTCAAACAATTGGCGCGGGATCAGTTCTTTCAGTTTTTCACAAACTTTCCGTCCCCAATCAAACGCTTTTACGCGGTGAACGATCATCGAAAGAGCGTCAACGGTTTCGCCGTTAAGAAGAATATCAAGCTTCACTAAATCGGCTTCTTTGTATCCAATATATTCGTAATCGAAGGAAGCATAACCGCGGGTAGTTGATTTCAGTTTATCGTAAAAATCAAAAATAATTTCCGAAAGAGGAAATTCAAATTGAATATCAGCACGGGTGGGATCAAGGTATGTGGTGTTTATATAAACGCCCCGTTTATCCATCGCTAATTTCATAATGTTCCCGACGTATTCGCTCGGCGTTACAATCTGAGCTTTCATAAACGGCTCCTCAATCAATTCAATATCACCGACAGCCGGCATCGTCGCCGGATTATCAACTGTAATTTTCGTTCCATTCTTTTTGTAAACGACATACTCAACGTTTGGAAGCGTTGTAATAATGGATTGATTAAACTCTCGATACAATCTTTCCTGAACAATTTCCATGTGAAGCAGACCGAGGAATCCACAGCGAAATCCGAATCCCAGAGCGGCGGAAGTTTCCGGAACGTAAACAAGGGCGGAATCATTTAAGCGGAATTTGTCCAAAGTATCGCGTAAATTTTCAAACTCTTCGGTGTTCGTCGGATATAATCCACTGTAAACCATCGGCTTTACTTCTTTATACCCATGGAGAGGTTCAACCGCGCCGTGCTTAGCTAAGGTAACGGTATCGCCAACTTTGGTATCGTTCACATCTTTAATTCCGGCGATCATGTAGCCTACGTTTCCTGCAGAAAGTTCGCCGGTTCTTATCTTCTTCATACCCAGAATGCCGATATCTTCTGTGTCGTATTCTTTATCATGCACGAAGAATTTTATTCTCTGTTTTTCCTTTATTGTTCCGTTAAAAACACGCAAGTAAGCAATTGCCCCGCGGTAAGGATCGAAAACGGAATCAAAAATTAATGCCTGCAGAGGTTTGGTTTCATCTCCTTTGGGAGCGGGAATACGCTTAATTACGGTTTCAAGTATTTCTTCAATTCCAATTCTTGCTTTTGCGCTTGCTAAGATAATATCACTATCGTTACAGCCGATAAGATCAATTACCTGTCCTTTTACTTTATCAACTTCTGCACTCGGTAAATCTATTTTATTTAAGACGGGAATGATCTCAAGTCCGGCATCAAGCGCCAAATAGAGATTGCTTATCGTCTGCGCTTCAACGCCTTGTGCGGCGTCAACAATCAGGACGGCTCCCTCGCAAGCAGCTAACGAACGGGAAACTTCGTACGAAAAGTCAACATGACCGGGTGTATCAATTAAATTTAGGATATAAGTAATGCCGTCTTTCGCTTTGTAATTCATTTGAATGGCGTGGGATTTTATTGTAATGCCGCGTTCGCGTTCCAAATCCATATCGTCAAGAAACTGCGCTTTTGCTTCACGCTTACTTACGGTTCCCGTAAATTCCAACAGGGCATCTGCAATTGTAGATTTTCCGTGGTCAATATGAGCGATGATGCAAAAATTCCGAATTTGTTCCATGTGTTCCTTAAATTTGAATGCAAATATAACGAGAAAGAGGGCGGGATAAAATAGTGTTAAATCCACTTACGTATAAAATAAAATTGATTTCTTAATCTTTTTCTTAATCTGATTTTGAAATCTACTAAACGAGTAAGAGTAAGATTAAGAATACGATTATGAGTAAGAAGCGTTTCCAAAAATAACTGCCTAACGAGTGTCGTTAATCCTGACGGGTGATTTAAAAACATTCTGCGGCTCTATTAATCTGCCCTCATCTTTTTTTCTTTAGTGACTAATCGTAAGTTAGTGATATGAAAAAACAACTTTATCTTGTTGCAACTCCTATCGGAAACTATGACGATATTACGCTGCGTGCATTAAAAATTTTAACTGACGTAAATTTTATTATTTGCGAGGAATATAAAGAAGCGCGAAGGCTGCTCTCGCATTATAAAATTGAAAAGCCACTTGTTTCTATTAATGAGCATAACGAAAAAGACTTAGCGGAAGAGATAGCGCTTCGAATAGTTCAAGGAGAAACTGCGGCATTAATTTCCGATTGTGGAACTCCCCTTTTTTCCGATCCCGGACATGTTTTGGTTGATCTCTGCATAAGTTACAATATTGAAGTGATTCCTATTCCCGGCGCAAATTCATTACTTCCCGCACTAACCGGTTCCGGTTTGGATTTTGAAAAATTTTATTATTGCGGATGGCTTTCTTCCAAAAAGGAAATCCGGCAAAAGGAATTACTGCAATTAAAAAACAGAAAAGATTTATTAGTTATTCTTGATACTCCTTACCGCTTAAAAGCGCTGCTGACAGATATTGTAAAAGTCTCGGAAAATATTGCCGTGTAGTTGTTGCATTTAATTTAACACTTCCATCAGAAAAGTATTTCCGTGATTCTGCTCAAGAAATTCTAAACGAAGTTGAAGCAAAAAATCTGAAGGGGGAATTTGTTCTTTTACTCGATAACAGAAGAAATGGAAAGCATATTTGTTAAGACTTTTTATTATCTGAACGGAAAGTTGTTTTTTGTGCATGCCTGCTTTAGGCAAGCCAAGATATTTGTGAGGCTTTGGTCTCCTTACATCAACCGTTATCGTTCAAACAACAAACATTGCATCTTGCTGCACTCTGAATAATGGCGTTGGTTTGAAACCTACAATTCAACCGATTTTATAAAATTACTAAATTCTCTGTCAGTTCCGAGAATATGGTTTATTGTCCAATCTTTCAGATAATCTATTGTTTTAAGGCTTAAAATAATGTTACCACTACGGTTCTCTCCCTGGAGATTTTTTATTTTATCCCGGAATTCATCATGTTCCGCGATGTGTGCTTGTGCCCCCGGATAACCGTATTGCTGAAACATATCTTCTTCTGTAGAGAAGTGATAGTGCACATAATCGGCTAACTGTTTAAAGATAGATTCCATAACAAGATGTGCAGAACCGGAAGCATTCGCAGCATACAAATCATTGATGATGTTGATCAACATCTTATGCTGATCATCAATTACTTGTATGCCGATATCGTAAGCGTCTTTCCAAACCAGCTTTTGCATTTTTTATCCTGTAAATTATTGAAATTGAGAATGAAAGTACAAATTTCTGTTGTAAAAGCAAATGGCGTTAGAGTCTCGACATCCCGGAACGTTATGCCCGGTACGGTAACCCCACATGGTTGATGTTTAATGTTCGATGGAAAATGTAATGGCTCCAACACCACAATTATTCCACCCGAAGCGTTCAGGTTTGCCACAAAAAATCTGGAAGTTATGATAGGACTTTCATCTAACTACTCATCACAATATTCATTTATCAATTCATCGGCTTTACTATAACCAAATTTTCCGGCTTTCTTCCAATCTAAACAAGCTCCCGTTTTGTCACCAAAGAAATATTTAGCAATCCCGCGTTCAACATAAGCCAATGCAAACTTAGGGTTCATCTCTATAACTTTGGAATAATCTTGGATAGCTCCGCTATAGTCTTTTAAGTTACCTTTAGCCATACCACGATTAGAATAAACCTTAACATCATTTGGGTGAATCTCTAATGCATTGTCATAATCTCGAATTGCTCCGCTGTAGTCTGAAATTTTAGTTTTAGCATTACCACGATTATTATAAGTCTCAGCATCTTTCGGATTAATCTTTATTGCATTAGAATAATCTAGGATAGCTCCGTTATAATCTGCGAGTTTAGTTTTAGCATTTCCACAATTATTATAAGCCTCAGCAAAATGAGGGTGAATCTCTATCGCTTTTGTAAAATCTTGAATAGCTCCTCTGTAGTCTAAAAGTTCAGTTTTTACATTCCCACGATTATAATAAGCCACAGCATCATAAGGGTTAACCTTTATAGCATGGTTAAAATCTTGAATAGCTCCTCCATAATCCGAAAGTTTAGTCTTAACATTCCCACGATTATGATAAGCCTTAGCAAAATTAGGGTTGATCTCAATGGCTTTGTTAAAATCTTGAATAGCCCCACTAAAGTCTGTCAGATTAGCCTTAGCAATACCACGATTATAATAAGCTTCCGCATCATTAGCGTTAATCTCTATTGCTTTTGTATAATCTTGAATAGCTCCTCTGAAATCTGAGAGTTCAGTTTTAACATTCCCGCGATTATTATAAGCCACAGCATCGTTAGGACTAATCTCTATCGCTTTGTTACAATCTTGAAGAGCCCCTCTATAATCCGAGAGTTTAGTTTTAACATCTCCACGATTATAATAAGCTTCGGCATCATTAGGATTAATCTCTATTGCTTTGGTATAATCTTTAACAGCTCCTTTGTAATCTGAGAGTCCATCTTTAACCGTACCACGATTCCGATAAGCCTCAGCATCGTTAGGATTAATCTCTATTGCTCTGTTACAATCTTGAATAGCTCCACTGTAATCTGAAAGGTTATATTTAGCAAGACCGCGACCGATATAAGCGTCTGCAAAAGCAGGGTTAATTTCTATTGCTTTGTTAAAATCTTGAATAGCTGCATAGTTGTCTGTCAGATTAGCCTTAGCGATACCACGATTATTGAAAACCTCGGCATCATTATCGTTAATCTCTATTGCGTGGTTGTAATCTTCAATAGCTCCCCCGTAGTCCGAAAGTTCAACTTTGGCATTACCACGTAAATAATATACTTTAGCAAAAGTAGGATTAATCTCAATTGCTTTAGTATAATCCAGAATGGCTCCTTTGTAGTCTGAACATCCATATTTAGCATCACCTTTTTTTAGATATTCTTCAGATTTATTTCGGGTTCTCATACAATAGTTTTTTAGGATCTTTCCAACAATGCAATATTCTCTATGTGATATGTATGTGGAAACATATCAACCGGCTTAACTTTAATCAACTTATATCCCGCTTCACAGAAGAGCTTGATATCACGCACTTGAGTTGTCGGGTTACAGCTAACATAAACAATTTTTTTGGGAGAAAGTTGTAAAATATCAGCGACTGTGTTTTTGTGCATCCCGTTTCGTGGAGGGTCTGCAATGATTACGTCGGGTTTGGGAATGTTTTGACTTTCAATAACTTCGATAAAAGAATTGTAAAGATCGGCAAGAAAGAATTTCACATTTTCAATTCGATTAAGTTTTTTGTTCACTTCCGCATCTGCAATTGCAGAGGGTACAACTTCAAATCCATAAATTTCTTTTGCGAACTTCGAAACAAAAATTGATATTGTTCCGGCTCCGCAATAGAGATCATACACAATTTCATTACCCGAAAGTCCGGCAAAGTCCAGCGCTGTTTGATAAAGATTGCCTGCTTGCAGTGTGTTCGTTTGGAAAAATGAGTTGGCGCTAATTCTAAATTTAAAACCTCCGATCGAGTCGTGAATGATGCCGTTTCCGTGAAAAACTTTTTCATAATCACCAAGCGCAACTAACGCTTTCTTCTTGCTGATATTGTTGATAATAGTGGTTACGGAGGGGATTTCTTTTTTTAATCTCTGTGTGTACTCATCCATCAATTCATCATTTTCTTCGGATGTAACAAGATTGACCATAAGTTCAGGAAAATGTTTTGACTCTTTAACTACCAAGTTCCGCAAATACCCGCTGTGCGTTTTGGTTGTATAGATTGAAGTATTCTTCTCCTTAAAAAATGTTCTAGTGAAGTTGAGAATTTTGTTACTTGCTTCCGATTGCAAGAAACATTCGTTAAGGTCTAAAACTTTATCAAACAGATTTGGGATGTGAAGTCCAAGCGCAAAATTTCTGTCAATAATTTCGTTTGAATTAATTTCATCCAGCGTTAACCAGCGTTGTCCGGCAAAGGAGAATTCCATTTTATTCCGGTAAAAAAAAGTCTGTTCGGCGGGAATGATCTCTTCAAAAATGAAATCTTTGAAATCTCCAAGCCGGTTAAAAATATCTTTCACCTGTTCTTGTTTATAGCGGGCTTGCGTCGGGTACGAAAGGTCTTGCTGCTTACAGCCGCCGCAAGTTCCGAAAAAACTACAGCGAGCCGTCGTCCGTTCTGCCGAAGCTGAAATAACTTCAATAAGTTTGGCTTCTGCGTATGACTTTTTAATTTTTTTTATTTCAACTTTAACCACATCACCGGGATACGCATGTTGAACAAAGATGACGAAATCTTTTGTCTCTCCATCTTTTTCAACCGGAATTTTAGCAACCCCTTTTCCTTCATACGCGTAACTTAGAATCGTCAATTCAATAAGATCATTTCTTCTCATGTAACTTCCTTTTTAAACAACATGGCGGAAAAACCGATATTCTTATATCCGCCGTGCCGTAAAAAAACATTAGCATGGTGGCTGATTTTGTGAATGAATTTTTTGTGCAGTTTCTTTTCACCTTCCGGTAGATTGGGGAGATTTCTTGCGGCTTTCTTTTCAAATTCAATATAAAAACGGTCTAACGTTTCCGACAGATCTTTTGAATCGAGAAGTTTCCATGAAGCAGCTTCATAAAAAGGAACAAGTTCGTCAACAAACAACGGGGCAAGCGATGAACGAAGCCAAAAATCCACAATAACTTGGGGAACATCTTTTTTCAGATTGCACATTTCGCCCACACACAAAACTCCCTCCGGTTTGGTAATGCGGAAAAACTCCTTAGCAATTTTTCTCCTTTCTTTTACCGTAACTGAAGCTTGCGCATAAACGGCATCAAAAAAATTATCTTTAAAATCTGTGTGAGAAGAATCCATTAACCGCACGGTAACATTTTTGTTAGCGCTGAGAGATAACCGGCTGCGGAAGAGCGCATCTTCTTCATGCACAATGAAAAATATTTTCGCTTGGAAATTTTCTTCAATAAATTTTGCCAGTCCGTCGGAACTTTCACCGACCACTAAAATTGTTTTTCCTGAAACGTCGTACAAATTGCTGAACCAGAGGAATTGATCATCCATTCCCGGTAATAAAACTGAAAGCTTCACACTGCGCCTTTTATTGTTTGATTTTTTCACTACAAATTTAATTATTAATTTACCAATAGATAATCAGTTAATTAAAAAGATAATGAAATTCTTCATCCTAATATTTTTCTTTTTCGCAAAACAAGCTTTTCCAATGAGCGATTCTCTTACCGCGGCAAGCCGATCTACCGGAGATACTTTAGCCGTTGGTAATTTATCAACCGGCGATTCTTTAGTTTCGGTTGATTCGTTAAAAACGAATTCGTTTGCCGTAGTTGATTCGGCGGCAGTTGATTCGCTTGCAAGGGAAGCGGTTCGAGACACGATCATCCCGCTGACTTTTAAAGCAGAACTTCCGTTTAGTTCTATAATCGCGCAGGAAGAAATCCGGAGAATGAATTTACGTTATGCCGGGGATCTTTTCGCTTTAGTTCCCGTGAGTTATAAAAGAAGCCTCGGTTTTAGCGGACTTCCGGAGGAAATGAATTTTTACGGAGCAGGATTCGGTAACGTAAGTTATTTTGAAAACGGAATTCTGCTGAACGACAGAATGCGGAACGTGTACGATCTGAACTTGTATCAAACCGAAGATGTTGATTCGATTGAACTTGTTCCTTCTCCCCGCGGATTTTTACACGGAGTTTTTAACAATTTAGCGACGGTAAATTTTATCACCAAAGATTTTATTGCCATGCCGCCTTACACCCGCCTCAAATATATCGAATCTCCATTCGGCGAAGGTTATGTTGATGCACAGTTCAATTCTCTTTTTTCAAAAAAATATCTTTTTTCTTTTGATGTTTCCAACCGGAAAATGGATCAAGGATTTTATAATTCCGATTACAGCTTGTGGCAGGCAAAAGTAAAACTGAAATATTTGTACTCAAATGCGCTTAACTTTTTCTTGAATTACAATTTTGTAAAATCGGATATCGGACTGAACGGCGGAATCAATTACGACAGCATAGCTACGATTACTACTTCTCCCGAAAAGTATTTATACGATCTGCTTTCTTCTCCCGTTGTTATCCGCGAACGCTACCAAAAGGTAAAGCAACATAATTTTTCTTTAAGGATGCTGGCTCATTTATATGAAGAAAGTACTTCAGAACTTTCATTTTATTATCGTTTTAGTTTAGATGAATACCGGCAAAATGAATTTGGAATACAAAGTAATCTTCCGACCTTTCTTTCTGATAGAAAGACAAAAGTACTTGGCGGAATTGTAAGTCACCAAATGAATTTTAACATTTTCAACTTTTCAATAAAAGGAAATTACGAGCACGTGGATTATTCGGGCTATTATTCATCTTCCAGTGGTATTTATGGTAGATACTCCACTGATAAGAACAATTTCATTCTTGATGGAATTCTCACATTGAATAACTCAGACAATAAACTAATTCCTGCTGTGTTTGGGAAGGTTGTTTCTACAAAGGGAAATAGATATTTTAGTTTTGGTGGTGATATTAAATACCTCATGTCTGATCATTCTTCAATATACTCTGGAATTTCTTATGTTGAAAAAGCACATGATTATGATCCTTTAACCATTAGTATTCTGGGAGAAAGTTTTAATACACTTTTAATTTCAGAAATTGGTTATAAAGCGACGACAGAAAAGATGTCTACCATACTTAACCTTTTTTATAATAGAGATGGATCTTGGAGTACTCAAGAAAATTATGGTGTAGGTATAACATTTCATTATCAATATTGGAAAATCCACGCATTAACAAATTCTTTATTTACTAAAAGGAAGTATCGTTATTTCTCAATCGGGCCAATTCTTCCCACCTTAACTTTGAATTGGAAAATAGAATACCGCGATACACTTTTTAATTCCAGTTTACGGCTACGCACCGGATTTGAAGCAAAATATTCCGGGAAACAAGTTTATGCGCAATATAATTTTTATAGAACAGAAATCTATTATGATATTGCAAAGCCTCAAGTTCCCGCTTCATTTACGCTTGATTTCTATCTTTCGGGAGAGATACAAAAATCTGCCATGATCTTTTTTTCGTGGGAAAATCTTTTCGGAAATCTCTATTACATTACACCGTATTTCCCGATGCCGGGAAGAGGAATCCGCTTTGGTATATCATGGGAGTTTGCTAATTAACCAATGCTAAAACAGCTTCTTCAATTTTCTTGGAATAAATTTTTAGCGCTCGGTTTTTTAATTGAATTGTTGCTGCTTTATTTTACTTTTTCTAATTCTGCTTCACCGAATATTCTTCTTTACATTATCATTTACTCCCTATTCTTTTTGCTTTTTCTTCTTACCGTGCAATTGGTAAAAAAAAGTGAAAGAAAAAATATTTCGCTGTTCGGAAGAGAGTTTTCACTTGTGCAGGTAATTGTTTTATTCGGATTACTTTTCCGTTTAACATTAGTGCCTACTGCCCCAACAACCTCAGATGATTATTACCGCTATTTGTGGGAAGGAAAAATTTTACTGCATGGTGTAAATCCGTACGAAAAAAATCCGGCAGATTCTTCGCTCAATTTTTTGCACGGAAAAGATCTCCCGTCGAAAGTAACGTTCAAAACAATGGCGGCAATCTATCCGCCGGCAGCGCAATTGATCTTTGCCGCAGGTTATTTTATCAGCGGTGAATCGCCCGTCGGTTTAAAATTGATTTATTTGCTTTGCGAGTTTTTCACACTTCTCTTTCTTCTAAAATTATTCCGTTTGCAAAAAGAGAACGAGCATCAAATTATTTTTTATGCTTGGCTTCCGCTGCCTGTAATGGAATTTTTTGTGAACGCTCATCTCGATGCAGCGGCGGTAATGTTTTTTGTCATGTTTTTGTATTATACGATGAAGGAAAATTTGATCGGTTCTTCACTTTCATTTGCATTTAGTTTTCTTATAAAATTGTACCCTGTTTTTATTCTTCCTCTTCTTCTGAAAAAGTTTTGGTTTAAGAAAGCGGTTTTTTTTTATTTACTGTTTTTAGTTGTTGTTGTCGCATTTTATCTCCCATTTCTTCCAGACAATAAACCGTTAACAGGTTCGATCTTCAAATATTTGTCGAGGTGGGAATTTAACGGCTCGATTTATAATTTCTTAAACATGTTTTTGCATAACGGACAAACTACGCGTTTGATTTGTACAGCTAGTTTAGTGGCTGCTGTTGCGGTGATTTCACTCAGGTATAAGAATTTTCTTTCTGCTGTTTATACCGTTTTACTTGTTATGATTATTTTTTCACCGACATTTTTCCCCTGGTACCTGGGTTGGATTTCCGCGGTAAATCCATTCATTCAGTTTACCTCGGTTATGAGTTTACTATTCACTATCAACTTAACGAATGTTACTCCAATGGGAAAAGTTTGGCAGGAATATACATGGGTTCTCTTGTTGGAATATATTCCCTTTTTTGTACTTCTCAGTTACGATCTTTATAAATTAAAATTCAAAAAATAAACTTAGAAAGAAAATGAAATGAAAATTATTCTTGGCGCTGATCACGGTGGTTTTGAGATAAAAGAAAAAATCAAGGAATATCTTCTTGCATATAATTTTGAAGTTGTTGATGCAGGCAATTTAGTTTACGATGCAAAAGATGATTACCCCGACTTTGCAATTGCAGTTGCAAAAAAAATTTCAGCGAATGAAGCTGAAAAAGGAATCATCGTTTGCGGCAGCGGAGTTGGAGCTTGCATTGCCGCCAACAAAATAAAGGGCATCCGCGCTTGTGTCTGCCATGATGTTTATTCAGCGCATCAGGGCGTTGAACATGACGACATGAATGTTTTATGTCTCGGTGGAAGGATAATTGGGATTGAAACTGCAAAAGAAATTGTTCATGCATTTGCCAATGCAACTTTTTCAAACGATGAACGGCACAAAAGAAGACTTGAAAAAATTCTTGCGTTAGAAAATTAATAGACGGATTTAGATAGTTATGGGAAAAAATCAGAGACTTTTGTTTGTTGATCTGCACCGCGGATTAGTATTGTTGGTAATGATCGAGGTTCATGTTTTTAATTCGATGCTTTTACCGCACATAAAAAACTTGTGGTGGTTTTCTCAATTGAATTTTATAAATGGATTGGTTGCTCCTTCCTTTTTATTCATTTCGGGTTTTGCCTTTGTGCTTGCCGGCAAAAAGAAACTTGAAGAATTCCGAAAATATAAATTCGCATTTTGGCGGCAGATCGGGAGGATCGGGTTAATATTTTTGGTCGGTTATAGTCTGCATCTTCCTTATTTATCGCTTCAAAAAATGCTGCATAAAGCAACCCCCGAAGAGATCAGCGGCTTTATTAATGTTGATATCTTACAGTGCATCGCCTTCGGTTTGTTGGTTCTCTTCCTTCTCCGGCTGATTATAAAAAAAGATAGTATCTTCATGTGGCTTATCTTTTTTCTTGGCGCATTTTCCGTTTGGATCGCCCCATACTTTTGGAACACAAATGCATCACACTCACTTCCGATGTTTCTTTCGAACTTTCTTACAAAAAAAGACGGTTCCTTTTTTCCGCTTGTTCCCTGGCTTGGATTTATGTTTTTGGGGGGCGTTACTTGTTCTTACTTTATTAAAGCGCAGGAGAAAGGAACAACGAAAATATTTTTTAGAAATTTATCTCTTGCCGGTCTGGTATTTGTGTTAGTAGGACATCTTTGTATTACGGAAGGATTTTTTCTTCAAGTAAAAATGCCGCCGCCTAATTATCTCTTTTTTCTTCTGCGGCTTGGATATGTTTTTCTGATTTTTTCATCGTGCTGGTTTTTTGAGAACAGGATCGGTTTGAAAGAAAATTATATTTTGGATGTCAGCCGCGAATCGCTTGTTGTTTACTGGCTTCACTTACAAATAATTTTCAGAAAGGTCGTCGGGGACCGGAGCTTGCAAGATTTTGTTCATCAATCATTAAACGTTGCTGAGGCTGTTGCGGTAACATTGGTGTTTATTATTGCCATGATGTTTGTTGCAAAGATTTGGCATGTATTCAAAGTAAAATTTCCGGAAAGAGCAAGGATAGTTACGGCAATTGTGGTCTGGGGCTTTGTGCTTATCTTTTTAGTTAAGTAAAAGCCGGAAAAGAATAATAAGTCCTTATCCGGCTTCATACAATTAATTAACAGATAAATAAGGTTGAACTTTTTCTTGTAAATATTGTTTTGGAACTGCACCGATGACCGTATCAACAACTTTGCCATCTTTGAATATGCCAAGAGTCGGGATGCTTCTGATTCCATAACGAACTGCAACGGATTGATTTTCGTCTGTATTTACTTTCACAACTTTTAATTTACCCTGAAGTTCCGTGGCTAATTGGTCAACGATTGGTCCGACCATTCTGCAAGGTCCGCACCAGGGAGCCCAAAAATCTACCAAAACCGGTAAATCTGATTTTAGAACTTCCGAATCAAAATTGCTATCTGTTCCTTCTACTAAAAAACTCATATTCATTTCCTTTTTGTTTTGATTTTCTGATTTGTGTGATGCTGGAAAATATTTTTGGTTTCAGATATGAACGGAAAATTATTTGTGAGGAAAATGTAACTGACTGAAACTGAAATTTTGTGCTCAGAGAATGGATGAATGAAAGCATGGATGAATGGCGTAAGTTTTAAGGTATTTAACAATGATCTTCATTCTATCTTAGGGCGAAGGAGCCGCTAACCACCCACCTCAGGCGAGTTGATCTCAGTCCGCCGCGGCGGAAAGGATTAACGATTTTTGATTTTAGAAGTTAAAAAAATCAAAAATCAAAAATCAATATTCCGTTAATCCTTGTTCGTAAATCTTGACCCCAAAAACAATAATTTAATTGGGGATATTATTCTATCTCACTAAAACAGTTCATCACGTTCTATTCCGAGAGGTCTTCTATTTCGTGTCCTTTACCTTTTGGTGACCAATCAATCCCATCGCAGGGCAGGTAATGTTTTGTCGGATGTTCATCATGTTTCATGCAGAGGACAGCGCTTTTATCAAAGTGTTCGCAGCTTGAACATAAAGTTGATTCGAGCACATCTTTATTTTTTTCTAAAAAATATCTAAACTGGACAATTGCAGGATGCAGCACAACGCCATACAAAAGCAAGAACGAAGCGCTCCACCAAACTTGATAATCAAGGTAGCTACTCAGAACCCAAATTGTTGGAATTATAATTAAGATCCGTACAAGCGTCCAAAATATAATTTCGCCCAAGCTTAATTTTCCTTATTTTTACTATTGAAATTGCAGTTTAAACTTTTCATTTTACACTGTAAGGAAACTAAGTAATTTTTTCGAAATTATGTAATCAAAAGTAAAGGAATAAAGATGGTTAAGAGATCAATCCGATTAGTTATTCTCAGCTTCTGTTTGTTTTTTTTGCCAAACCTGTCCAGCAATTGCGGGAATATTCTTTATGCGCAAAATATCGGACTCAACCTTATTCTTGCGGTTCCTCAAAATGAGTTTAGTAAAAACGTGAAAAATTCCGGCATTGGGTTAGGCGGGGAAGGGATTTACTATTTTGACAATGGTAATACTCCTTTCGGATTCGGTTTGGATTTAGGTTATATCGCTTATGGTAGCGAGAATTTGGATGTCCCTTTAAGCGGTGTAACGGTTAAGTTAAGCAGGTTAAATCAATTGATTAATTTCCACGTCCTTTTTCAATTGACTACAAACGGGGAATCGATAAGACCGTATTTCGATCTGCTGTTCGGCGGGAATTATCTTTTTACCGAATCAAAAGTAACCGATGAAAGCGAAGATAAAGAGATTTCAAGTTCAACAAACATTAGTGATTATGCGTGGAGCTTTGGATTTGGTTGTGGATTGATGATAAAAGTCTATGAACACAACCTAGCCGATCCATCTGATCTGCAAACGTTGTATCTTGATTTCAAAGCTCGATATTTAAAGGGAACAGAAGCTGAATACCTTACAAAAGGCTCGATAGTTGGTAATTCGGATGGAACCGTAACACTGTTTCCATCAAGATCAAAAACCGATCTATTGCAATACCAAATTGGTATATCGGTTAAGTTTGATTCTATAACTATTTAAGGAAAATTTTATATAAATGTACTCTAATAATGTCATGAGGAAATTATGAAAATGTTATTGCTCCTTTCTTTTTTTGTTTTGAATGGAATATTGTTTGCTCAAGATGCAAAGAGCGAGTTTATTCAATCTGAGAAAAAAGCTTTCGAAAGAAAGTTGGACTTCTCAAAAGTTTCTTATCCCGGCGACCCGAATTTTGATGTGCAATTTTATAAACTGAATGTATTCGTTACGCACACTCCTAAGTATATTAGTGGAGATGTGACCATTACGGCTAAAAGTCTTACAAATAATCTCACATCGGTTAAACTTGATTTACAAAATAATCTTACGGTTGACTCCGTTACTCTTTCCGGCACAAAAATTCTTTTTCAACATTTAAGTAATGTTATTACTGTTCAACTAGATAAAACATATTCGTTAAACGAAATATTTTCATTGCAAGTTTATTACCACGGAGTTCCTATTTCAAAAGATTTTGGTACTTATGAAACCGGTTATCACAACGGCTACCCCGTTATATATACTCTTAGTGAACCCTACGGTGCCAGTGATTGGTGGCCTTGCAAAGATACGCCGGCAGACAAAGCAGATTCCGCAGATATCTGGATCCGATGCGATTCTTCCTTAAAAGCAATTTCTAATGGAAAATTAGTCGAAGTCACAAACAATGGAGAGGGTACAAAAACCTGGAAGTGGGCGGAACGATATCCTATCGCACAATATTTAATTTCAATGGCAATTTCCAACTATGATGAATACCAGCAGTATTTCAAATATTCTAAGAAAGATTCGATGTCCGTTATCCATTACATCTATCCCGAAGATCTCGAAAACAATAGAACAAATCTCGGCCTTACAACTACTATGTTACAAGTCTTTTCGGATAAATTTGGATTGTATCCTTACATCAAAGAAAAATATGGACATGCATCATTCGGCTGGGGAGGCGGAATGGAACACCAAACAATTACATCACTTGGTGGAGGAAATTTTTCGGTGGATCTTATTTCACATGAACTAGCCCATCAATGGTTTGGTGATAAAGTTACGTGTAAAGACTGGCAGAATATTTGGCTGAATGAAGGATTTGCAACGTACTGTGAAGCAGTATTTGCTGAAGCGATGGGAGGGAAGTCGACGTATAATTCTTACATATCTTCAAATATGTATTATGCAAAGTTTGCCACTGGATCAATTTATGTGAAAGATATTAGCAGCGTAAACGAAATATTTAATCGTTACCGCTCATACGAAAAAGGTGGGACAGTTCTTCACATGTTGCGCGGAATTGTTGGAGATGAAAAATTCTTTACGCTTATGCAAAACTATTTAAATGATCCGAGATATGCTTACAACGTTGCAACTACAGAAGATTTCCAGGGTGTTGCGGAAAGCGTTTACGGCTCTTCGCTCGATTATTTTTTTAAAGAATGGATTTATGGCGAGAACTTCCCAAATTATACCGTAAAATGGAGCGCTTCACCAACAGGTAATGGAACTTCATCGGTTCATGTTTTAATCGCGCAAACGAAAAATTCTACTCCGCAATTTTTTACGATGCCGGTACAAATTAATATTAAAACTTCACTCGGCGATACGTTAATTACTGTTTTCAATAATCAACTATCCCAGTCATTTTATTTAGAAGTAAAAGGAAGCGTCAGTTCGGTGCAATTCGATCCGAATAATTTCATTTTGAAAAATTCTTCAGTTGCTGTCGGAATTGATGATGAAAGCATCATTCTTGAGAAGTTTGAATTATTTCAGAATTATCCGAATCCATTTAACCCTGAAACAACAATTCGATATCAACTACCCGCCAGAGTTTTTGTTTCGTTAAAAATATTTGATGTGCTGGGAAACGAAGTTGCAAAATTGGTTAACGAAGAAAATGAAACCGGTTTTCATCAAGTTAAATTCGACGGCTCAAACTTGACGAGCGGTATCTATTTTTATATTTTAAAGGCAGGCAATTTTAGCAGTGGGAAAAAGCTTCTTTTGCTAAAATAACTGAAATACTTAGTAAGAATTACGAATTACGAATTAGGAATTAGGAATTAGGAATGGAAAATTATAATACTATTGACCAATAACTTTTAACTTTTAAATTTGTAAATTGGAGTATATCATGAGTATAGAAACCGTAGAAACTTATTTTGCTTCCCCTTTTCGCACAGCTGACGAAAACATTGAACTTGAAAGACAAATCATTCGAAGAAACCCTACCGTAATAGAATTATTGGAGGGATTTCCAGATTTAGCTTTACTCTTGAACCAAAACCGCCAGCTTGTAGCATTCAATGCAAAGGCTGTTGCTTATGTGCCGGAAGAACTTAGAGCCGGTGTTTATGGAATGAGACCCGGTGAAGCTGTGGATTGTATTCATGCACATGAAATGCCCGCAGGCTGCGGAACTTCTAAATTTTGTGTGGAGTGTGTGCAGTAAAAGCCATCGTAAATACAATAGACAATAAAGTATCTGCAATTGAAGAATGTAGAATCACCCGAAAAAATAATGATGTTGAAGAATCGCTTGACCTGCGGGTTCACACTTCGGTAATTACTATTGAGGGGACTCCATTCACCCTTTTTACAATTAAAGATATTGCCGACGAAAAACGACGCTTTGCGCTTGAAAGAATTTTCTTCCATGACATATTAAATACCGCCGGAGCGCTCGATGGACTTATCAGTCTTCTTCCCGATTCGGAGGGAACAGATTTGGTTGAAATAGAAGATACACTCCCAAAAGTTTCTTCTCAACTTATCAGTGAGATCCTTGCACAACGCCAACTGCTTAGCGCTGAGTCCGGTGCGTTAGTCCCCGAAATTAAAACGCTTTCTCTTAACATAATTTTAAATGCTGCGGGAGTTTTATACACCGGACATGATGTTGCGAAAGAGAAAAGAATTTCAGTTACCTTGTTGGAAAAAGATATTGAATTTCAATCCGACAAAACGCTGCTCGTTCGTTCTGTCGGGAACTTAATTAAAAATGCGTTGGAAGCATCTAAACCGGGAGAAGAAGTAAAATTAAGCGCTGAAGTTTCAGAAAAAGAGATATACATTCATGTATGGAACTACTCGGTAATGCCTGAAAATGTTCAACTGCAAATGTTCCAGCGTTCCTTCAGCACTAAAGCCTCAAAAGGAAGAGGCATCGGAACCTACAGCGTTAAACTTTTAGTTGAACAATATCTTAAAGGAAAGATCACTTTCGTTTCTAACGAAGAGCAGCGAACTATTTTTACAATTACCCTTAATAGAATTTAGTTTTACCGGGAAATTTTTTCACCGGCTTTGAACAAATATTTATGACTTGATCAAAGTTAAAAATTAGTGAGCATGTTACGTATGAAGTTTTTAATCTTGCTCGTACCCTTAATCTTGCTACATTTTTTAATCCGTTTAAAAGTAGGATTACGATAACAAGTAAGGCTCTTTGCCTGAGGCAAGTTAGGCGTAAATAGTCGCCGTTTTGGCCAGCACCTTGTTATTTATACTTGGATTCAGATGCCTTTTTAAGACCTTCCGGACTAAATTTATTATTTCCAACTCCCTCATAAAATTTCATGATATTACCATTCCATAAAAAGAATACGCCGGGAGTATTAGTAGCGTCACCGAGTAATTGCCAGAACTTCAGTATGTCAATAACTTGATAAGGAAATTCGCATTGCACTTCTTTGAAGAAGTCAGCAATCAAATCAGTCTCCTCGTTCATGAATAATATATATACTTCAGGAAAATTATCTTTTTTCAACAATTTGCAAATTGCTTTTGCTGCTTCCCTGCAATGGTCACATCCCGGGGCAAAGAGACAAATAATTTTCTTCCCTTCGTCAAGCCTCACTCGCTTACTTCCAAAAGTTGTGTACTCTGAAAATTTTGAATCTACTTTTGCCGGTTCAGACAGAACATGTCTGGATTGATTTATATCTCTCACAGCTGCATTTTCAGAAGTACCCACATGTAAAACCGCGGTTGGTACTTTGTCTTGAATTGAATCGCTATGTATGACGGTTCTTTCAGAGTTAACTTTCTTTTGGCACGGACTAAAGGGAAAGAAAATAAACATGAACAAAAGAGAAGATAGGCAAATCAAGAGAAGATAGATGAATTTATTTTCTGCTGTTTCATTCCCGGTTACATGTCTGTATAGATAAAGAAGAAATCCTATCATAATTACATTTTTGATGAATGCTGCAAGAGGTGTCATATCGATCAACTGTCCAAAGCATCCGCAATTACCGGTCATCGCGCCATGCTTGTACATTTCAATAACCAAATGAATGCTGAAGGAAATTAAAAGCAAGATGGCAGAAGGAATAACGATTTTTTTGATATAATGACGTTGAAGGATAGCAATACCAAGAGCAATTTCTAAAGCGATAAGTAACCGCGCAAAATAAGGCGCAATGCACCACGTTGTTATGCCGAGGTCAACCAATTGCTTTTCAAAAGTCCAAACGGGAAACATTTTGGCAACACCGGAAACTAGAAACAATAAGAAGATAAAAATTCTTATCGTCCATGGTAAATATTTTTTTATCATTTCCTTTTTATATTTTTTATTCGATCCGCTAACGTTTTAGAGATTTGCGATGGCGGAGCTTTGCACCATCCCGATAACTATTGAATCTGATTTGAAAAATCTAAAGTTTGTTTAAGCATAAAACTGTTATAGAAGCGCATACGTCCAGCTATTTCAAGTGAGTTAGCAACTTTCCTTTCACAATTTCTATTTCATCAGTAGTTAATTCGTAGAGTTTATAAACTTTAATATTTATTTGCTCTTCACAAAATTCAATGTGCCGTTGAATTTCTTCCATCTTGCTTTGCAGTTTTGTGTTTGCTTTTTCTTCATTTAGTTTCAAAAGTTGGTCAACAAGTTTTACTATTTCATCGTGTTGTTCAACTTCTGTTTTGTTCTTGAAATCGATAAGCTTAATTGGAAAGGGTTTAAGATATTCAGTTTTAAATCTGAAGAAACCACCCCTTAACACATTACCAGTATTTTGCAAAAAATACCAAAGAATAGGAGAATTTAGTAATCCCAAAAAATATTTCTCGTTTTCTTTAGTGTCGGCTTTGAAAACAAAACTGTAAACCGTTGTTGTATGATAAAGTTGTTTCGATTTATCAATTGTAAATTTGGGTTTGCTCGCTATATCAGGAGTGCATATTTTCTCTACCTCAAACTCTGCTAAATTTTTCGGATAGATATATGCATAAAAATGATCGCCTTTCATTTTATCATGTTCTCTACCTTCAAGTTCTTTTTTATTTCTTAAAATATAGTTCCACCCTAACGGAAAATTATTTTTAATGAACTCAATATTCATTAACACGGCTTTCCCGTTAGAAACGAGATAAGGAAATATTACAACATTTCTTGGCACAAGCGGTTCATACCTTTTAACATCCTTTCCCATCAAGAAAGACCTTATCAGCCCTTTTTCAATTTCAACTTCCTCATCTAAAGATTGGGAATATGCGATAATGGTTTTTGATTTTTCTGTTTTTGTTTCTAGAACATAGATTTTATCCGCGCTTGTTTGTAGACCGACAAATATTTTTCTGGTTATATCTGCTAATGTCTTCTGTTGTTTGAAAAGTTTATCAAGTAAGGATTGCTTTTTAGAAGAAACAAAATTCCATTTCGTGTTTATTTGTGGTTGTAAACATGAAAACGTTTCTGCATTAGAACTATCAAGTTTAAATGTATTTAGATCATTTACTGTTGTAATATTAATCTCATTTTGCTTTTTCTTGTTAAGAAATAACAAACAAGTATAAGTGGTTACATCACTGAAAACTTGTTGTGAACCAAAATTAACAATTTCTTCGAGGGCTTTTTCTTTTGCAAGTAAATTTCTAAGGCCTTCACCAAAGTCGGCCTGAAAAAATTTATGAGGCTGTATAAAACCGAGCATTCCTTTTTCATTAAGTAGATTAAATCCTCTTTCATCAAACAAAACATACAAATCAAAATTTCCCGCTTTTGCTGATAGATAATTCTGCTTGTAATAATTAACAGCATTTGGTTGCGTTTCCTGTAATCCCTGCATCCTTAAATACGGCGGATTCCCGATCACCACATCAAATCCCCCCTTAATACTTTTTTCGTAATTTACCTTTGGTTCGTAAACCAATTCCAATTTTTCAGATAACTCAGTAGAATATTCCAATTCTTTTTGTGCATGCGCTTTGGCTTGATGAGCTATTCTTTTCAACTCCTCTCTTGGATATGTTTCTTCTATTCGCACTACGAAAACTTCGGGAAATTCTTTCTCCCAATTGAAAGGTTTGGTCTTTTTATCAACTTCAAATAATTCGTTTTCATAAATATCGGTGCCGACTAAACTGTTCCCGCTCTTAATATTATTTTCAAGTGTTGGCAAAACTCTTTCATGGAACATTGATAACTGATGAGCGATGGAAGCTTCTGTTTCTCCTTCCATACATTTCAAAAGCAGACTTAACTTTGTTACTTCAACTGCGTTTACGTCAATGTCAACACCGTAAATGTTGTTGAGCAAAATCCTTTTCTTCTCCGCGGTGGTTAAATATCCTTCCGGCGTTAGCGTGTCTTCTCTTTTTCCTTTTGACGATTTACCATTGTTCGAATAATAATTTTTATGATAGTCCAACAGATATTGATAAGCGCCGATCAAAAAACTTCCGCTTCCGCACGCGGGATCAACAATTTTTATTTTGCTTATTTCTTTCGGAGTCTTTCCTGTAATCAGTTTTCCGACCGTGTTCTTTACAATGTATTCAACAATATATTCTGGAGTGTAATAAACTCCTCCTGCTTTTCTTACTTCGGGTTTTTCTTCAATTCTTGCCTGATGCGTCGGGGTTATCCGAATTACTTTTCCAAGAAACTGTTCATACGCGCTTCCTAATATTTCAACGGCTAAAACCGAAAATTCATAAGGACTTTCGGGATAATACAGTTCCGTAACAATCGTCTTTATTACCTTGTTATCAACCTTTAGGTTCTTACTTATTTGATCTTGCTTAAAATCAAATAGACCCGAATTGTATTTATCGTCGGCTTCTTTGAAAATGCTGAAAAGATTTTGATAATAATTCCCTCGTTGTAATGCGGTTCTTAAGTTGCCGTAAGGTTCAACATTCCGGTCTTCGGCAATGCGGAGGAAAATAATTCTGTCTATGGTTTGTTGAACGGCAAAATTTATCTCATCCTCGTCAAGCTCTTTGTTCTCATGGCTTATGGAAGTTGCAAGATAGGTTCGCCAACTGTCAAGCGATAGTAAAAATTCTTTATCAACCGTTGCCGTTCCTCTTTTATAGGCTGTGCCTTGCACAAATTTATCGAAGCTTCCTTTTAAAACAGATTCCTTGGCAAAAGTATCCCAGATAAAATCGAATTCTTTTAAATAGTCGCGGAACGTGAGATACTTTACCCTTGCTACTGAAGCTTTGTCTGTATGAAGTGGTTTTTTTGTACAGTCGTAAATGGCAAATTCCTCAAAGTCAGTAACAATACTTATTGAAAGTTTCGCGTTCCATCCATAACGCCTTACTTGATAAGCGGGAAGAATATCATCTTTAATTACAACGCTTGGTTTTTTCGCTTCAACAAAGAAAAGCTTTTTGTCTCCACCGATACGAAAAGCATAATCAGGAGCTTTGGTCCCTCCGCCGATCTTTATTTTGTCTTCGTGAATAACTTCCCTGTAAGCTTCTGCATAACCCTGCTCGTTATCAACATCCCAACCCAAAGCTTTAAAAAACGGATCAATGAAATCTCGGCGCGTCAAAGTTTTGTTATAATCCGAATTTTTGTACGAATCGTATTGCTCCTCAAAGCGTTCAACGAGTTCAGATATTTTTTTATATGACGTTTCTTGAGTTATCATTTTCTACTTGTCCAAATATAAATTAGAACTTCATCTAATTTCCGACTTTGCATTGTTTCAATTGTTGAGAAACACTACTTACCAATTTATCCTATCGCCGACTTTTAGCGAATATTTGTCCGCAAATCCTGCAACAACTTCTACAACATATTGCGCCGGTTCGGTTGAGGGATAAGATTGATCGGATAAAGTTTTTGTGTTTTTGTGGATCGTAACAATTTTTTTGTCAGCGTTAACAAAGATCATATCTAACGAGATGTACGTGTTCCTCATCCAAAAAGAGCGGGTCTCCTGCTCCGGGAAAATGAACAACATTCCCTGGTTCATCTCCATTGATCTTCTAAACATTAATCCAAGCTGTGTATCATAATCGCTGCTTACAATTTCCAGATCAATTTTGGTTATTGGATTGTTTAGGCTGTCGGTAAAGGTTAGTGTTCCATCTTTCATAAATGTGTATTCCGTTTGGTCGGGCTCTTTACTTGTAAAATTCGGTAATATAAAAGCTATGACGTAAACCGCTATGACAATAATTGCCCCGGCAGCATAAAATATTTTCTTCCGGTTTGCAGTTTTTCCTCTATTCGCATTTTGTTTTTTCATAAATTGATCTGTAATTTTTAATAATATTTATTGACTTTATGACTTCAAAAATAACAGAAAGAACCGAAATACCGCTTACAATTCAACAAGAAAAAATGTTATCGAGCGGCTGGGGAAAAGATTCAATTGAAAAAGCCAACGTTGAAAAAATTATTTATTTGTCGGATGGTTTGCGCGTAGAAGGATATTTAGCATATCCTAAAGAACAAAAGGAAAATGAAAAATTTCCCTGCATCATTTGGAACAGAGGCGGCGCCGGCGCAAAAGGAATGATCGATTCTTTTGCCGCCCGTGGTATGTTTGGTCAACTTGCAAGTTGGGGCTATGTAGTTTTTGCTTCAATGTACCGGGGCAGTATAGAAGGAGAAGATCGAATCGGCGGTGAGGATGTAAATGATGTCCTTAATTTAATCCCGCTTGCAGATGAACTTCCTTTTGCCGATACTACAAAATGGGGCATTGAAGGCTGGAGCCGCGGCGGTTTGATGACCTATCTCATTCTTCAAAAAAATCATAATTTCAAATGTGCGGTTTTTGTCGGTGCAATTTCCGATGTTAGAATGCCTGCAAAAAATACTCCTTCGATGACTGAGTTATTCAAGCATGCATTCCCTAAAGAAATTTTCGATGCGGAAATGTTTAACCGCTGCGCCGTTGAGCATGCTGACAAACTTGCCAGAGAGACAAATTATTTGCTCATCCACGGAGGCGCAGATGATATAATCTCTCCACTCCAATCAATTGAAATGGCAAAAAAGTTAACGGAGAACGAAATTAACTACCGCTTGGTAATTCTTGAGCGCGGCACTCATTATTTAAGAAACCACCGGAAAGAAGTCGCCGCTCTACGAAAGCATTGGTATGAAAAGTATTTAAGGGACTAATCCCGATGCTTTCGTTGTTTTTATACCCCAAAATTTTTAAATTGGTGTAGTTTTTATAAAAAAAACGCACTCCGGGACAACTTCAAGTGAACAAAATTCATAATTGTTGTGTTTATTATAAGAGAGCAAGCGTTTTCTCCCATTATTCTATACATTAAAGGCTTTGGAAATGTCTAACGAAAAAATAAATCAAAAATCTATTGAAGAATTAGAAAACCAGGAATGGATGTACTCGCTAGACTACGTGTTACAGCACGGCGGACCCAAAAGAGTAATCGAAATTCTTCAACAATTACAAATCCGCGCTCAAAAAGCCGGAGTCGAACTTCCTTTTACGGCTAACACTCCATACATAAATTCTATTCCGCGAGAAAAACAACCGCCGTATCCCGGCGATAGAGAAATCGAAAGAAGAATAAAAAGTTTGATCCGCTGGAATGCAATGGCGATGGTTGTTCGTGCAAATAAAGGAGATGCCGGAGTTGGCGGACATATTTCGACCTATGCTTCTGCAGCAACGTTATATGAAGTTGGATTCAACCATTTCTTTAAAGGAAAAGGAGAAGATTACGACGGCGATCAAATTTTTTTCCAGGGACATGCTTCTCCCGGCATTTATGCCCGCGCTTATCTTGAAGGAAGACTTTCCGTTGAACAATTAGAAAATTTTAGAAGAGAATTAAAACCTAACGGCGGACTTTCTTCTTATCCCCATCCCTGGTTAATGCCAAATTTTTGGGAATTCCCAACTGTCTCTATGGGACTCGGACCAATCATGGCAATTTATCAAGCTTACTTTAACCGATATTTAGAAGATCGCGGATTAAAAAAAAATACCGGAAGAGTTTACGCTTTTCTTGGCGATGGAGAAACAGACGAACCGGAATCACTCGGCGCAATTACTCTGGCTTCGCGCGAAAAACTTGACAATTTAACTTTCGTCATCAATTGTAATTTACAACGGCTTGATGGACCGGTGCGCGGGAATGGAAAAATTGTTCAAGAACTT
The DNA here is from genome assembly GCA_023229425.1 of Ignavibacteriaceae bacterium. GTDB lineage: Bacteria > Bacteroidota > Ignavibacteria > Ignavibacteriales > Ignavibacteriaceae > UBA1563. The sequence continues at coordinate 353,662 of JALNZG010000001.1, read as the reverse complement.
GAAGCAGCTTTCCGCGGTGCAGGCTGGAATGTTATTAAAGTCCTTTGGGGAAGTGATTGGGAACCGATCATTGCTAAAGATAAACACGGCAAACTTGTAAAACGGATGATGGAAGTTGTTGATGGACAATATCAAAAATATTCAGTTGAATCAGGCGCTTATTTCCGCCAGGATTTCTTCGGAGTTGATCCTGAATTATTAGAAATGGTCAGTCATCTTTCCGATGAACAATTGCGAAAATTAAAACGCGGCGGTCACGATCCCGAAAAAGTTTATGCCGCATACAAAGCCGCTACAGAACATAAAGGACAGCCGACCGTTATTCTCGCCCACACCATTAAGGGCTACGGATTAGGTGAAGCCGGTGAAGGAAAGAACATCACCCATCAGCAAAAAAAATTAAATGAAGAAGAATTAAAAGAATTTAGATCACGTTTCGGCATTCCTATTTCCGATGATGAAGTGGTAAAAGCTCCGTTCTACAAACCCGACGAAGACAGTCACGAAGTAAAATACATAAAAGATAGAAGAGCCTTGCTTGGCGGTTTTGTTCCTTCAAGAAGAACGGACATCGCTCCTTTAAAAACTCCTTCGGAAGAACTCTTAGAAGAATTTTACAAAGGAACCGACGGCAAAGTTGTTTCTTCAACAATGGTTTTTGTAAGAATTCTTGCAAAACTTTTACGCGATAAAGAACTCGGCAAACTTATTGTTCCAATCGTTCCGGATGAAGCCCGCACGTTTGGTATGGAAGCATTGTTCAGACAAGTTGGAATTTATTCTCACGTCGGTCAGCTTTATGAACCGGTTGATAAGGACAGTCTTCTCTATTATAAAGAAGCGCAAAACGGACAAATTTTTGAAGAAGGGATTAATGAAGCAGGTGGAATGTCCTCATTTATAGCAGCCGGAACCGCGTATGCTTCGCACGGTATAAATACGATTCCATTTTTTATTTATTATTCAATGTTCGGCTTCCAAAGGATCGGCGATCTGATTTGGGCTGGCGCCGATATGAGCGTAAAAGGTTTTCTTGTTGGCGGAACTGCCGGAAGAACTACTCTGAACGGAGAAGGCTTGCAGCATCAAGATGGTAACACGCATTTGCTTGCTTATCCGGTTCCAAACTTAGTTACTTATGATCCTGCCTTTGCATTTGAACTTGCCGTAATTATCCGTGACGGAATTAGAAGGATGTACGAAGAAAAAGAAAATATCTTTTACTACTTAACTGTTATGAATGAAAATTATGCAATGCCGGCAATGCCCGAAGGATGCAAAGAAGGAATTCTTAAAGGAATGTACAAATTAAAAGCTTCGGAAAATTCTTCGCACAAACTAAAAGCAAATTTACTAGGCAGCGGCACGATGGTGAATGAAGCATTGAAAGCTCAAAAGATTCTTGAAGAAAAATATAAAGTCTCCGCCGACGTTTGGAGCGTTACAAGCTACAAAGAATTACGGAGAGATGCATTGAATGTTGAACGATGGAATTTACTCCATCCGACAGCGGAACAAAAAGTTCCATACATTTCACAATGTTTTACAAATGATGAAGGGGTAATTATCGCTTCATCCGATTATGTAAAAACGCTTCCCGATTCTATTTCAAAATGGCTCCCGAAACAAATTGTATCTCTCGGAACAGACGGTTTCGGCAGAAGCGAAGCGCGTCCCGAACTCCGTGACTTTTTTGAAGTTGATGCGCGGTATATCGTTGTCGGTACTTTATTTGCGCTTGCAAAAGAAGGTAAACTCAAATTGACGCAAGTTGAAAAAGCGATTAAAGAATTGGAAATCAATCCGGAAAAATTAAATCCGATGATTTCGTAAAATTTGAAAGCTGTACGAGAAGAAAAGTTTTTCTTAGTGAAGCTACGTGATCTAAGTGCCTTAGTGGAAATAATTTTTCACCACTAAGACACAAAGAACACCAAGAAACACTAAGATAGTTATTGGTTTGTTAAATGTTTTAAAATAATTGCACAAAAAATTTTAAGAGAATTTATGAAAGAATTTATCCTTCCCGAATTGGGAGAAAATATTGAATCAGCTTCAATTCTAAAAGTACTCGTTGTACCGGGTGATATACTTGAGTTTGATCAAGCGGTATTAGAAATTGAAACAGACAAAGCTACTATTGAAGTTCCTTCAACAGTAAGCGGGATAATTAAAGATGTTTTTGTAAAGGATGGTGAAAAGATAAAAGTCGGACAAGTCATTCTTCGCGTTGAAGAAATTGAAGTGCAACCTCAAAGTACAAAGACAACCCAAACCGAAGCGAAAACTGTTTCAGCAAAAAATGATAAAGCGGCAAGGGATAATAAACCCCAAGCTTCCGTTGTTACGGAATTTAAACTTCCTGAATTAGGTGAGAATATAGAATCGGCTAATGTTTTAAAACTTCTTGTTTCTGTCGGAGATGTCATTCAAAAAGAACAGGGAATTTTAGAAATTGAAACCGATAAAGCTACGATCGAAGTCCCATCAACTCTTAATGGAAAAGTTGTTGAACTTTTTGTAAAAGAAGGAACAAAAGCAAAAGTAGGACAAGTAGTTTTACGAGTTGAAACTTCTATTCCACAAGCAAATGAAATGAAGACTAAAGTAGAAACGGCTCTAACTGCACAGGAGAAAAAAGAAGAGACCATCGAAATTGTTCGCGGTTCAGCTACCGCTGTAATTATTGATAATCAACCAAAGATAAATTTACAATCAGCTCCGGCGGCGCCTTCCGTAAGAAGATTAGCACGTGAGATCGGTATAGATATTAACCAAGTTCCCGGTTCTGGTTCCGGAGGTAGAATCCGCATGTCGGACGTAAAAGAGTATTCGAAGAAATTACACGAAAATCGAGATTCATCTTCAGGTCAAGTTGGAATAGGAATTAAAGCAGAATCTCTCCCCGACTTCTCAAAATTCGGTGAAGTTGAACGTAAAGCGATGTCAAATATTCGTTCAAAAACTGCCGATCATTTAAGCTATGCTTGGGCAACTATTCCGCATGTAACTCAGTTTGACAAAGCGGATATTACTGATTTAGAAAAAATCAGAAAAGGATTTTCATCCATTCCGGAACAAGATGGAATAAAGTTAACCGTAACTTCTTTTCTTTTGAAAATCGCTTCTTCTGCGATTAAAGAATTTCCGCAATTCAATGCAAGCGTAGATATGGAAAAGAAAGAGATCATTTATAAAAAATATACGAACATCGGTGTTGCAGTTGATACAGAAAACGGACTTATCGTTCCGGTTGTAAAAAATGTTGATCAGAAAAATATTTTTCAACTTACAAAAGAGATGAACGAGTTAGCGGAAAAAGCGCGCAAACGTAAAATCGGGTTGGATGATCTGCAAGGCGGATGTTTTACAATTTCCAATCTTGGTGGGATTGGCGGAACGTATTTTACACCAATTGTAAATTCACCTGAAGTTGCAATACTCGGCGTTTCTCGTGGGACTTTTGAACCGGTTTATAAAGATGGACATTTCATTCCACGTTTGATGCTGCCGTTATCATTATCGTATGATCACCGGGTGATAGACGGAGCTGACGCAATTCGTTTCTTACGATGGATTGTTGTCTCACTCGAAAATCCGTCTAAATTTTTAATACAATAGTACGCTGATTTTTTAGCATCGCTTATGATCCGTACTGATCATAAAAATTCGCCGCGGCGAATTAACAAATCTGCGTCCCATTTTTTATCATTGAAAAATCGAAAGATTTATGGAACAAAATAAAAGTGTAGTTGTTATTGGCGGTGGTCCCGGTGGTTACGCTGCTGCGTTCGCTGCTGCTGATCTGGGCATGCAAGTCACGTTAATAGATTTAGAAAAAAATCCCGGAGGCGTTTGTCTTTATCGGGGATGTATTCCTTCAAAGGCTTTACTTCACGTTGCAAAACTTTTAACCGAGACAAAAGAAGCAAAAGCATGGGGAATTGATTTCGGTGAACCCAAAATTGATTTGGACAAACTTCGCACATTCAAAAACAAAGTTGTTGCAAAACTTACCGGCGGTTTGGGGAGTATGACCAAACAGCGCAAAATTAATTACATCCAGGGAAGGGCAAGTTTTCTCAACTCAACTACTTTAAAAATTGAAAAAGTTGACAAAACAATCGAAGAATTTAAATTTGAAAAAGCGATCATTGCAACCGGATCTGTTATTGCGACTATTCCTTCGTTAAATATTCAAAGTAAAAGATTATTAAACTCAACATCGGCGCTGGATTTACCGGCAATTCCAAAATCATTACTCGTTGTTGGCGGCGGTTACATCGGGCTTGAACTTGGCTCTGTTTACAACGCGCTCGGAACAAAAGTAAGTGTAGTTGAAATGATGGATGGACTTCTCCCAGGAGCCGATAGAGATTTGGTACAATTTCTTGCAAAGCGAATTGAAAAATCTTTTGATAAAATAATGCTCAAATCAAAAGTTTTGGAAATGGTTGAAGTTGAAGACGGCATCAAAGTTAAAATTCAATCCGCCGAAGGCGGAGCCGATGGATCTGTTAATGAAATTATTTATGATTATGTTTTAATGTCGATTGGACGAAAACCGGAAACCAAAGGACTTGAACTTGAAAACACAAATGTAAAAGTAAACCAACGCGGCTGGATTGTAGTAAATCAACAATTGCAAACCGATGATGCAAACATTTATGCTATCGGCGATATTGCCGGCGAACCAATGCTTGCACATAAAGCTTCGCACGAAGCGCGAGTGGCAGTTGAACATATTGCGGGGCATAATGTCGCATTTGAACCGAAAGCAATTCCCGCAGTCGTTTTTACAGATCCTGAAATTGCGTGGGCTGGATTGACGGAAAACCAAGCCAAAGAAAAAAATATTGTTGTGGAAGTTGCAAAATTTCCTTGGGCTGCTTCCGGTAGAGCGGTTACACTCGATCGAAATGATGGAGTAACTAAATTAATTATCGAGCCGGAAACAGAACGCATTCTTGGTATTGGTATTTGTGGTCCGGGAGCAGGGGAACTTATTGCCGAAGGTACTCTTGCTATAGAAATGGGAGCAAATGCCAGGGATTTAGCGTTAACGATTCATCCCCATCCAACTCTTTCTGAAACGGTTATGGAAGCTGCGGAAGTATTTTTCGGGCAAAGCGCGCATTTGTACAAACCGAAGAAATAAAAAGTGGAAAGTAAAAAGCGTAAGAAATAAAATCTTTCTTACGCTTTTCTGTTTTATTAAAAATTCACTTCGATTCCACCAACAGGAAGCAGCGAGAATTGGTAAATGTTATCTCGTGTTCCATCTGAATTATATTGATAACCAGCGATATTTTTTCTGTTATAGAGATTTTGTACTGAAAGGTAAACGGAGAGACTCCACTTTTCAAAATTGTATCTGCTGTTTAACGCAATGTCAAGTCTGTGATAATCGGGATAATGAGCTGAATTTATTTCATCTACTTCCACCCAATTACCTTTGCTCCAACGAACTCCTCCTTCATAGTATTGTTCACCGGTTCTCCATTCTTTTGGAGTATAAACCTTTCCGCTTGCGTAGCGATAGCGAACACTGATTTCCATGTCATCTGAAAATGGAAGAATCATACTCGGGTATTTAATGTAGAACGGCATCTCGTCAAGATTTTTCCGTAAATCGGCAAAACGTTTTCCAAGAATAAGTGTTAAGATATTCGGGAATTCATAATCCGAAGTATATTCTTGTCCTTCTCTTCCTATACGCGGATCTTTCATTTTACTTAACATTTTTGAATAGCTCAACGTACCATAATAATCTTTTACAAGTTTTTGCTGGATCATTAAATCGATACCATACGCATTTTGTTTGCCGGTGTTAATCGTAATATTCGATCGATACATTCTATCGAAAAAAAAGATAAACTGTTCTGTCACCGGAATATCTGAATATTGCTTGTAATACCCTTCCAATGTAAGTTTCAAACCGTCGTCAAGAATATGTTCAAAACCGGCAACATAATGCCGCGCATGGGTGTTTCTAAGATACCGATTGACATTTGCATCTTCGTTTTTCCCGTACAAAGGTCCATATGTGGGATACGATTGCGTTTGATAATATTCACCGTATGCAAGATTGAAATTTGTAATTCCAGGAATAATATAATAAGAAGCAGAAATTCTTGGACTTACATTTCCCTTTTCACTATACGAAAAATAATCATAACGGAAACCAACATTTAGCAGTACGCGGTCATCGAAAAGTTTTATTTTGTCATTTGCGAAGAAATAATATTTCTGGTGATCGAAGTATTGAATATCTGTAGTCATTTGAGAAAAAGGAGTGACGACCGTTGGCGACCAGGCATTAAACTGAGAAAGCCAATAGCGGGCGGAATCACCAAAAACATAAACATCCTGTACGAAATCTCCCGATCCTAAAAATCCACCGAAACTTAACTCATGTTCATTCGACAGTTTCCAGACAAATTCACTCTTCCCGGCGAAAATTCCTGCATGGTGATCGTCTCGAACGATTTTTCTATTATTAAGCAACTGGTGGTCATACGACTTACCCGAAACATCAAATGAACGCTGAACAAAGTTCTCATCAATATCAACAAAATATTTGAAGTTATTATGATATACCGTGATAAGCGAATAAAAATTCTTTCTCCAAATGCTTTTTAAAGATGTCCCGATTGCAAATTGGCTTTGCTTAACATCAATGCGGTTATACCCAACAGAGTCTTTGCCGTTGGCAAGCCACTCTTTCGTTACATCAGGTTCCCCGTCAAAAAGGATTTTATCATTTCCGTAAATTCCGGAAATGGAGAGATGATGCATTGGAGAAATATCGTAACCAACTTTAAATTGAAAATCGTAGTATTTTGGAATTGCAGTTAATCCGAACGATTGCGCAATTAAATCAATATAACTTTTGCGCGCTGAAAAAATCCACGAACCTTTTCCATTATTTATTCCCCCTTCTAAAATCACTCCCGCGCCAGCCATTGAAAGATTGGCGTTTCCTTTTAGTAAACTATTTCTCGTTCCTTCACGAGTTTCAATACTCATTACGGAAGAAAGTTTATCACCATATTTTGAAATAAATCCGCCGGTAGAAAATTGAATACTTTCGATCAGATCAACATTTACCATATTGATGGGTCCGCCGCTGTTCATTTCATTTGGATAGTGATTGGTGGAATGCAATTCCATATTATCGTACACCGTAAGATTTTCATTTGGCGAACCACCGCGAACTAACAGCTCATTACTCTGATCATTTGAGAAAGAGACCCCTGCCATACCCTGTAAAATTCTCTGAAAATCCTGGGCGGACCCGGGAGATCTGCGGATTTCTTCAGAACTCAAAACCACCGTCGCAAGACTATTTACTTGAATTGATTTATCGAAGTAATCACTCTGTACAACAACTTCATTTAATTCAACGTTTATGGGATTTAATTTTATGGGCACAAATGTCTCTTTTCCCGATTTAACAATGACATCTGTTTTTACTATTTGCTGATAACCGATTGAACTGATCTTTAATGAATAACTTCCTACCGGAACTGAAATGCGGAAATTCCCATTCAAATCAGTTGCGGCACCGGTATTGTTGCGTTCAATAACCACAACGTTTGCACCGATAAGTATCTCACCGGACGAAGCATCTTCCACCCTACCGGTTATGAGAGAGTTTTGCGCAAATGCAACTCCAAAACAAAAAAACAAAAAAACGAATACAACTTTTGCCACCATATTTTCCTCATTTTATATTTATTGAAAAAATTTTTTATCTAACATTCTAGATATTTTTTGGAATAATCCTTTTAGGTGCTCGTCGGGAATCATTGCCAGCCGTTTCCTGATAATGAGTGAAGCGAATCCGTGAGAAAATCCCCAAAGTAAAAATGTTGCTGCCTCGACATCAATGTTTTTGATTTCTTTTTTCTTGAATACTTCTTCGATTGTTCCACTCAACAAATTAAAAGCGCGGTCGTCCATAAAACAAGTTTCTTTTTCACGATCGATAGGGGCGCTCATAATAAACATTAAATCATAATATTCGGGATTTTCCATTGCAAACTTCATGTAAAGTTCTCCCATTTCATCAAGCCGTTTTTTCGCATCTTTAATTTTAAGACATTCGGCAAGGGTGTCATAAAACTTGTCAAATGCGATTTTTTGCAGAGCATTGAAGATTGCCGTTTTATCTTTGAAATAGAGATAAACAGTAGCCGGGCTATATTCTATCGCATCTGCAATTTTTCGAATCGAAACTTTATCGTACCCTTCTGACAAAAAGAGTTTCATCGCAGAGTTGAGAATTTTCTTCCTCATCACTTCTTTATCAGATTCTTTTCTTTCGGTGATTCCCATGACTTTTCCTCGTTTAGTTACTAAACACTGTTTATTTATTGAACACAACATAGCTTCTGAACGGCAAATATCCAAATATTTTTCCATAAACGGATAGATTTTTATTTAACTGGAAAAAGAACAATCAAATATTTTCTTTCCGGTTCCAACAGACTTTTATATTTTGGTAAAGAAAAAAATGAAAGTTAAAATGAAAAAATTGTATTTACTCTTACCGATTCTGATGGTCCAATCAATTTTTGCGCAAACTGCTAATCTTATTAGAGAGGAAAGTTTGATGAAGCGGGTTGAGTTTCTCACTTCCCCCAAACTGCAAGGCAGACTTGCCGGAAGTGAATATTACAATGCAGCGGCAAGTTACGGAGCGGAGGAATTTGGAAAAGCGGGGTTGAAACCTTTTGGCGGTGAGAAATATTTTCAGTATTTGAATATTGAATACAACCAGATTTTACCGGGAGAGGAATTTTCCGTTATTCGCGCCGACGGTTCGGAAAAGAAATGTGAAATTGGGAAAGACTACATTTACCGTGGATTTTCAGGTTCGGGGAATATAACCGCACCGGTAGTCTTTTGCGGATATGGAATATCTGACTCTCTTTATGACGATTACAAATCCGTTGATTTAAACGGAAAAATTGCGATGGTTTTTAAATATCAACCTAAATGGAATATTGAAAAACATGTGTGGCAAAATGGAAATCCGAGAGAAAAAGCAAGAATTGCTTTTCAACATGGCGCGGTTGGAATTTTATACGTCTCGTTTCCTAATGATGATAAACCGCAGCTTCCCATTGCCAGCGTAATCAGTGGTTCCGGTGAACAGAATATCAACTTTCCTGAATTACATATTGATCTTCCTATCGCAGATGAAATCTTAAACGGAACAGAATTCACTTTAAAAAATTTGCAAACAAAAATTGATTCGACAAAAAATCCTTTCTCTGTTTCAACTAAAAACAAAGTAAAAATAAAAGTTGAAACTGATTACGCTAAAGAGAAAAAAACGATGAACGTTGTAGGACTTCTTGAAGGAAAAGATGATAAACTTAAAAACGAATATATTATTATCGGCGCTCATCTTGATCATGTTGGCGGACAAGGGGGAAAAGTATATTTCCCCGGCGCAAACGATAATGCTTCCGGCTCTGCTGCTGTAATGGAAATTGCACATGCTTTTGCTGAAGGGAAAATTGAAAATAAGCGGTCAATCATTTTTGTTTTGTTCACGTGCGAAGAGCAAGGTTTATACGGTGCAAAATATTTGGCAAATCATTTGCCGGTGAAACAAGAGCAAGTTGTTGCAATGATGAATATGGATTGTGTTGGTTTTGGCGACAGCATTCAAATCGGAAACGGGAAAAGCGCTCCGCAGCTTTGGCAAATAGCAAAGCAGATTGATGTAAACAATGATAAAATGATGATTGAGACAACCTGGAACGGCGGCGGCGCTGATGCGGCTCCCTTCCATGATAAAGGAATTCCGGCAATTTATTTTGTTACAAAAAACAGTTATGAGCATCTACACGAATTAACCGATAAACCGGAAACGCTGAATAAATCTCTATATCAACAAATTACTAAACTTGCATTTCTTACCGTTAAAGAAATTGCCGAAGGCAAATATCAAAAAGAAAATGTTCTGAAATAGCCAAATAATTTTGACTTCGAAGGAGAGGATACATATTCGTCTTCCACCTTCGAGGTCATAAAAAAAATCACTTCATAAGAATAAACTTTTTCGTTTCTACAAAGTTTCCTGCTCTTAATTGGTAAAAATAAACTCCACTTGATAATTCGTAATTCCTAATTCCTAATTCGTAATTGTGCATTCCTGCTTGCTGTTCTTCATTTACTAATGTAGCTATTTCATTACCGAGAATATCAAATATTTTCAAATTGACTTTACTGTTTATTGCCAATCGATAACTTATTACTGTTGACGGATTAAATGGATTGGGATAATTCTGGTAAAGTTGAAAACCGGATAAAGCTAATTTATCTTTTACTGAAAGAATGAAATCTTTGTCCGCTGTAAATCTAAAAACATCGTTAGCAGTTATGGGCTTGATTGTCACTATTTTCAGTGTATCTCCCTGAGTTGGTTTAAAGGAAGAGTTAAAATTGAAATTGACTTCATAACTTGTTGTAGCGCCGGTTGCAATTTGCGGTCGTAAAATAATTAATTCGGTTAAATCCCATTTCCCATTATTTCTTGTTGCAGGTGGAGTTTCATATATCAAATAGTTAGCCTTATTGGAATATGGATAATTTGTGACGGTAAAAGGACAAATAACATCTTTTCCATTTGTCGTTTTTACAGTATCGCCAGGAAATTGATATTGACCTGTTGTAATGGTATCAAGATTATTAAAAACAATTATCCAATCTTCAGGGACTTTAATTATAGGGTTGCCAATCCGGGCGAGGTTAACTGTAAACGTTGAATTTAAATCCCCTCGATTAAATTTTGAATTAACAAAATCAATCTCTGTTTGTTTATCTATGACTTTTAGTTTTAAACCTTCGAAATATGGCGTTGTAAGTAACGGGTCTAATGGAATTCCGGATAAAACAAAATTGTTACTCGTAAGGTTTTTTATATTTAGCTTTTTACCCAAACTATCAACATCAAAAGTTAATTCGTAAGAATTACCAGTGACCTGCGAAGGGTCAATGACTTGTAATTCTAATTCCGGCGTTCCAATTCCGTTTGTATGCTGAAAAATATCCTCCGGATATTTTCCAACCTTTTGATTTATTGCAAATTTTGGAGTAAGAATTGTTGTGTCACTTTTCCCATCGGAAGCAGTAAGTTTTAAAAAGTAAGAATCTGAGTTAGGTAAATTTGTAAAATCCCAATGATAAATATATTGCCCCGGCATACTTTGTTTTGCGTCAATCAGTGGGAAAAATGGACCATCATTATTATTTGAATAAGAAAGAGAAATAATTGAAGCATCATTATCCGCGTCTTCAAGAGTCCAACTGATACTGAATGGAGAACGGTTGATAGTCAGGCTGTCGAAGGGATTTAGTATTTCTATCTCCGGTTTTCCATTCACCGGGTTGTTAATCGTAAATTTACTATCACAAACATCATAATAATATTGAGATAGATCATTCGGATTAAACGCTACAATGCGCAAAAGATAGTTTGTGCCATCATTCACGGTGGTTGTATTCCATGCGTAAGGGGTATTAACCAATTGTTCAAAAACAACCGGTTGCCAGGTTTTACCGTAGTCGAAAGAGTAATCAATAAATACTTGTGCGTTTGGATCTGTTCCCGTATAATTCCAGTTGATGGGATTGAGTCCTTGCACAATGCCGCCGTTAGGTGACGTTAAATTAATTTTATAATTAGGATTTCCTCCTTCACTGTTAATGGATGAACTTAGTGAATGCCAATTATGACGATAATAAATGTAAGTAACATCGTTTTCCATATCTTCATAATTGTCTGAAAAAGCAATTGCAAGTTTTACAATTTTACTTTCACCCGATTTCAAAGTAAATGGTCCTGTTCCAAAATGAAGAACATTATCATCGGAATTTGTTAATAAAGCATTTGTCGAATCAATTCCATTTGTGAACCACTGCCACATCAGCGGACGATTCTTCGGAACGTTCGGCAAAGAATTTGTGTATGTAGCTGGATGAAATGAAGTTAAGCCAACATTGTCCGGAGTCTCAAGCAGTTTGAAAGATAAATATCCTGGCTGTCTTCCTCCCATACCGATTAGATCTTCGTCCCATGCATAAATTGTATTTCTTAAAGGAAGAGGATTAGCAGAGTTATTTCGTATAAAATTTATTCTATCATCTGAATAATCGGTAAAACCACCTATATGCGGATCTCCCATAAAACCAAAATAAACATCGTTTAATGTTTTGGGACTTTCATTAGTTATTTTATATTTAATAATCAGAGCATCTTGCATTCCATTCGCAAATTGATAAACTCTAACTTCGGTTTTAACACCAAGTCCGCGCTTAGTTGTGTCATCTGGAAAGGGATAATAAGGAAATTCGGCATTAGTAAAATCATCCATTACATAAAAAGCTTCATCTCGTCCTATAATTTGTCCGTCACCAAATTCACCAAACCATTGATTCCAGTTTGCGGGCCAGGAAGAAGGATTTTTTGCAGTAGCAATTTCAGGTTGGGAAGGATTTGCAAAGCCCGATCTGGGCAGCCATCCCCATTTATTTATTCCATCCGGTGAATAACCGCCTTGACCAGATAAAATATGAGAATCACTAATTATGTTTACAGAATCTCCGTTTTTATCAACAACTCTTGCGGCAATCATTGGTCCGAATTCAAACATATAACCCATATTCTTCCAGACTAAATCCGCAATATTCCCGAGATAATTTGGTTTACCGATAGAACCATAGTTAAATACTACTGTGGTTATTGCATTGGAGTTAAGGACGGATTCTTTGATTTCTTTTGAAGTGCCCAAATCCGTTTGCGAGTAATTGTAGATTGAGAGTAATAAAACACTAAAGACTATTTTTACTGAAAGTTCTTTTAAAGAATGCACAAATTACCTCCCTATAAATTATTAAGGTGTAAAAATGTTTTTGTTACTGAAAAATATGTTTTTATTTAATTATTACCAATTTTTTCGTTTCCACAAAACTCCCTGCTCTTAATTGGTAGAAATAAATACCACTCGGCAGTGAGTGAGTTGTTAGTTGTCTTTTATTAGTAGCATCAAAATTGAATGAATGATTTCCTGCTTGCTGTTCTTCATTTATCAAAGTGGCTATTTCATTCCCAAGAACATCAAATATTTTCAATGTAACGTAAGTGCCGACTGCTAATTGCCAACTGATGACTGTGCTTGGATTAAATGGATTGGGATAATTTTGAAGTAATGCGAATGAGGGAATATTGTTTTTTTCATCAACACTGTTCGGAGTGAAAGGAATCGCTTTGCAATAAACAGGAGAAAGCCCGCCGCTAACATTTGAAGCAATTGAGATATAACAATCATCATACGTGCCCTGGTTAGGCGCAAGGTGCGGAACATAATAAACAAGAAATATTTCTTTGTCTCCCGGCTTTATTCTTATTGCTGAGTCCGGAATAATTGGGATTAAAAAATTTGGATTTGAGGATTCAATATGGTTTATCATCAAATCATCGGTACCCGTATTAAGAAGTATGAAAACCGACAATTTTGATGTACCAACAACCACAGAATCAAAATTTAAAATACTTGGCGCCACTGATGCAGCTATAGTTTGCGGAAGATAACCATTCTTTACCGTCGTTTTGCCGAGAACATTTCCATTTTCAGAAACCGATTCAAGCAGCACGGAATCAGCATTAAAGACGGTAACGCGTCCGTACGCATTTCCAAATTCCGATTCGGGAAGATTTGAAGTATGTCCGCCGCTATTAAAGACGAAGACTCCAAACCGTTCCATTAAAGAAACGAATCCCATATTTTTTATATCGAGTGGTCCAGCCATCATTTCGGGAATCATGGAATTTTTTCCGTTATCAACACCGGAAGTGTGAGTATCACCTGAAAGAAAAATTACGTTGGTAATTTTATTTTCATTTATCGCTTGCAGCAAACGGAAATTATCTTTCGGGAAACCTGCCCATTTATCGGAAAGTTCAAAAGCTATGTCTTTAATATTAAACATTCCGTAAAGCGTTGGAATCTCCTGATACTTCGGATCGTTTTGAAGAAGCACAGCTAACTCAATTACTGCGCGCATTCCCGGATTAAATGCCGTACCGGAAGAAATAAATTTCCAATCGGCTTTTGAATTTTTTAATTCATCCAACAGCCATTCCATTTGCTCATCGCCAAGAATTGAGTGGGTGGAATCAGGAGCAAAATAGATCGAATCGTTTGCAGTTTTAAAAGCTAAAAGATTCACGTCTCTTTGCGAGCGGTTATCCGTCATAAATACTTCAACATTTCCATACGAAAATTTTTGCCACATTCCTTTTTGAATATTGGGAAGAGAATAATGAGGGAACAATTTGTTATATGCGTTCAGCATCTTTTGAGCGCCTTGCCAATAAAGGATCGAGCCGTCAGTGTTATTGCCAGCCATATCATGGTCATCATAAGTATAGGCATAAGGAGTTTTTCTTATCAACTGCCACGAGGGATGGGTAAAAGAATAGCGTGATCGAAAACTTTCTTTCACAAGATCGTCACTAAAAGAAAAGGGAGATTCGGTTGTATCGGGATAACCCCAATCACCTTGCTGAAGAAAAAAGACAGGACCTTCATCCGCTATTTTATTGAAGATCGTTCCCGGTTGCCCCTGCTTTTGACACGACCCGAAAGCAAATTTGAATTGAGATTTTTCACCTTCAACCGGAAAGGTTGTAAAATATCTTTCAACGGAATCAACTGCTACCGCATTGTTGATAAAGACTTTGTAGTAATATTTTGTTTTGGGTTGTAAACCGGAGATGGAAGTTAAACAGAAAAAATCGGAGTCACTTTTTGCAGAAACTGAATTTGTAAAAATCGGATTCAAAAAAGAGGCGGAACTATCTAATGCAATTTTTACTTCAGCTTCTTTGTCAATTCGAACTACAAAACTTGCTGAAGAAGATGTCACTCCTCCAACAATCGGAGGGTTTGCTATCTTTTGAGCTTGTATAAGAAATAAACCAAACAACAAAAAGACGGAAATCAATTTTACTAAGTTCATCGAGTTCTCCTTTTCTTCACTAAAAATCGTGCTTAATTTGGACAAAAATCAGAGCAAATACAAGTGCCGATAATTTCAAGAAATGTTTTAAAAAACATAACACAGTATGATTTGAATTGACCACCATGCAGCAAAACTAATTCGTAATTCCTAATTCCTAATTACTCTCCTCCCCATTCTAAAATGTCAATCCTTACTTCGACTAAACCATCATTGACCATATCAATTTCTTTTGCGGCTCCAAGAGAAAGATCAATCGCTCGGTTATTGGTATCCGGTTTTCGGTCATTTATTCTTACAATAACAGATTTTTGATTTTTCAAATTAGTAACCCGGCAAGTTGTATTGAATGGGTAAGAAATATGAGCGGCAGTCAGATCGTTCATATTAAAGATTTCTCCGTTGGCAGTTTTTTTTCCGTCAAATTCATCAGCATAATAAGAAGCGATGCCGGTTAAAGTTTCAGGAACACTTGGCTCAATAAAAATTCTTGATCTTTTATAGCGAAATGAATTTTCTTCTTCAGCATTATTTTCTTTTGAGTAACGAAGTGTAGATGTGCAAGAAACGAGAAAGAAAGGAATTACAAGAATAAATAACTTTTTCATTTGCTTGAAGAGTAACGAATGATCTCCACTTTTTCGATAGTAATCAACCCGCCGGATTTAGTTGATTCGAAAAGTTCCTCCAATTTTTCTTTAAAGGATTCAATTTTTTCCAGGCTATCAACTATTTCAATCACGATTGGAAGATCTTCAGACAAGCGGAGAATTTTGGCGGTATGAATTCGGCTGTTCTTTCCGAATCCCATAATTCCTTTAGTAACGGTAGCACCTGCTAATCCAAAGGCTTTTGCTTCAAGCACAATTTTTTCATAGAGAGGGATTACCCCGGCTTTATCACTTTCGCCGACAAATATTCTGATCAATTTTGCTTCACCTTCAAGATGCATTTTGAGTCCCTTATCTGCTTAAAATATAGGCTAAATAGACACCGAGTATTGATAGAAAAACGCTTGCAATAATGTAAACCGACGCTAAAATAAATTCCGAATCGAGCAAAAGTTTTATTGTTTCAAAACTAAACGTTGAAAATGTTGTAAAGCCGCCGCAGAAACCAATCGTTAAAAAAAGTTTTACAGGTTGACTTAATAGTTCACGTTCATCAAAATAAAAGATGAAAACTCCGACTAAAAAACTTCCGATGATATTGATAAATAACGTTCCGAACGGAAAAAATGAGGGGAGCAATTTATGAACAAAATCTCCAAACCAATAGCGTACAACTCCGCCAAGCGCAGCCCCAAGTGAAACGAAAAGGTAATTCATCGTTTAACTAAATTGGTCGAACATATTCAATTCTTATTGCGCGGTCTGCAGAAGCAGCGCTCCATTTTTTATTGCTGAGCAAGTCCCGCAGATCAAATCCTAGCGTTAATCCTTCGCCGACTGACCATCGGATACCGAGATTCAAATACCCATTCCCTTTGCCGTAAAATCTTGCGGCGTTATCGTTAAACGCAAAATCATATTCTAACACTGCGGAAACTTTTTTCCCAATCGTTTTTTCTGCACCAACCATCAAATTTAAAAAATTATCTCCGTCCCTGCTTTCAAGAGAATAGTTGACTGCGGCATTTAGACTTAAATAACCGAGAAATTGAAAATTCTTTGAGCCGCTTACAAAAAATCCTGGGGACTTAATTCCGTAACGATTTGTTGAATCAAAAAATTCACCTTTCCCTTGCGAATCAAATCCAATGGTTAATGAAGGATAAGAAAGCGATTCACCCATAACTCGCAAACGTAAGTTTACGCCGGGATATTTATACCATTTCGGTGAACCGGAACCGATGATGTTTGCACCGCCATAAGAAATACCGAAAGAAACATCCTGAAAAACTCCAACTTCCATTCTTCCTACAACAATTCCGTTAGGCAAAACATCATTTGAAACACCGACTGTTCCTTTTTCAAGAATACCAGACGAAGTCATATCAACTAAATAACGATATTCTTGTTTTGCATCTTCGCCGGCTGTTCCTTGCCCAAAGGCAGCGATTGAAGAAAAAAGTAAGCTAAGCGATAAGGTTAAAAAATGTTTCATTATTCTCTCGACAATTATTTTGAATTTCTTTACTAAATATACTAAAAAGTTAAAAGTATCCACCAGAGGCGGATCAGCCTTTGGCTGATAAAGTACAAAGTTAAAAGTAAAACAGACGTAAATTGAAAACTATCGACTGCTAACTGAAAACTGTTAAGCAAAGTTCGGAATAATTTTAATTTCAAATTCTGTAGGAAGAAGCGAGAACTTAGATTTCACCCGGATAACAACCGTTCCGGATTCATTCTTCGCTTTAATAATCAATTTCCCTTTCTCATAATTATTTTCAACTATTTCAATGAGGTCTTTTCCTTCGATAACGGAAAATTTTGTGTAGCTGTTTCGGAATGGTGCTCTAAATCCAAAACTGTTTACCGGAACCGCTTCAATTTCAATTTTTGAATCGGAATAAAGGTAGAGAATCCGCGAAGAGATTTTATATTCAACTTCATAAATTGAAAAAACGTACTGATGGGTAAGCAAGGCAAGCAAACTAAATAAAACAACCGCCGTAAAATATATTTCAATTTTTGACATGGTTTTATAACTTGAATTTTCTTTTCAATTTAAGCACTTCGTTTTTTGCCGCATGAATTATGAAGGAAACGATCTCATCCGGTACACCGTCAACATGCCCGGACTGAAACCGCAAGTCGCATTGGTCGTTTACGTAATCAATTACAATAAATTTATGTTGAGAAGTAAGTACAATTTCCGTTGAGAAAAAATCAAGTTCAACAGTTTTATAAATTGTCCGGCAAATCTGAAAAAGTTTTCTCAAATTGAATTTCTCAATTTCTTCCTCAAATAAAATTTGATAACAATGCGTCAGGTCATCCCACCAAACAGGAATTATTTTTCCGAATGCATAAAACACTCTGAACCAGGCACGCTTTCCTTCAAGCAGCGCAGGATAAATTTTTTCCTGTAAAAGATATTTATCTTCATGGTTAAATTTCCTTTCGTACAAAACATCATGCAAAGATTCCGCTCCGGTAACCACCCCAATTCCACCGCCGGTTGTATTGCATGGCTTTATAATAAAAGGGCGCCCTAAGATAGCCAAATTACTTAGCGAAATAAATAATTCTTCTTTTTCAGTTACCGGCGGAATAATAATTGAGTAGGGCACGTTTAATCCAGCAGTGATAAATTCAAGGTGCATGGTTGCTTTATCAATTGCGTGCAAAACTTTTTTGTGAGGATTAAAGAAATGTGTTTTCCGTTTCATTAACAGATACCCAAGTTTTTCGAACGATTCCTCTACATCCCACGCTCTGTCAAAATAAAAATGGAATTGTAGCTGCTTCTCTTTAACTCTTTCTCTCACTTCTTCAATATTATGATGACCTATAACAAAAGTTGTTAAATTATTTGCATGAAAAACTTCTTCGAACTTATGGATAAATTCTTCGTCATATTCCCAGACATAGGCTAATCCAATGTCAAATTTTTCAATCATTTTTATGTATCTTTACCGTGAAAATTTTGATTCTAAAATAATTTATCACCAAGATAAAAAAAAATTTGTTCCTGATGAAGAGATACAGAAATCACTAAAGTGCAAAGTTAAGGCTTGTTACCTTTATACTTTCCACTTTCTACATTGGCTGAATATTATTAACAAAATCAATTTTCTGTTTAATTTCCACTAAAAAAGAATACTTAATGCGAATAGTTTTTTTCACCCTTTTAGTCTTCGGATTTATCGGCTGTTCTTCTTCGGTTAAAACCGTACAGGGAGATGAGAGCGAGTTACAACAAAAATCCTATAAATCAGACGCCAAAAGAAAAGCGCTCGATCTTTTTCTAAATGGTACCAACGCTGACGCAAAAGGAGATTATTCTTCAGCTATCCTTGAATATCAGGAAGCTGCTCAGTTGGATCCATCTGCCGGGATCTATTATGCAATTGCCAAAGATTATTTCTTACTCAATAAGCTTTCGTTTGCCCTTCAGAATATTACTAAAGCTGTTAGTAATGAACCAAATAATGTTGAATACCTGCTGCTGCAAGAGGAAATATTTTCCGCGGCAAAACAAAATGTTGAAGCTGTTGCCGTCTTAGAAAAAATAATTTCGTTAGATTCAACAAACATAAACGCCTACTACAAACTTGCTCGATTATACGAATCGAACAAGCCCAAACAGGCAATTGAGGTTTATAAAAAAGTTACTAAACTTATTGGCAATGAATGGACAGTCTTAACCCGTGTTGCAGATTTGTACGAAAGGCTTGGAGATAATGAAAAAGCGGTTGAAACACTTGAATCTCTTTCGGAAATTGATCCCGCAAATAAGGAACTGCAAAAAGTAATTGTTGATTTTTATCTTCGCACAAAAAACTACGAAAACGCTCTGCTGCAAGTGGATGATGTTCTTCGTTCCTATCCGGATGATTTGGAAGCCCACGAAACTAAAGCCCGTATTTTTGTTCTACAAAATAATTGGGCCAAAGCCTCGGAAGAATATCAGTTTATTCTTGAACAAAAAAATGTTCCGCTTGAAACAAAAATAAGTATCGGAGCAAGTTATTTTCAAAATTCATTTAAAGACTCCACCTTACTGCCAATTGCAAAAAAGCTTTTCACTACAATTGATAAAGACACAACCGATTGGCAGGTAAAATTACATCTCGGTGCAATTGCAACCGTTGAAAAAAATGATTCTCTTGCAACTACGTACTATAATCTTGTCATCGAATTAGCTCCGTGGCATCCCGAAGGTTGGATTCGTCTCGGCGGACTCTATTTCGATAATAAAAAATACACCGAAACCGTAAAAGTTCTTTCAACTGCAATTACTAAATTCCCGGAAGATTTTACAATCAATCTTTTACTCGGCGTCTCCTTTGCTCAACTCAATGACCACGACAACGCTAAAAAATATTTAAGCAAAGCCGTTGAATTGAACGGAAACGATGTCAACGCCCTTTCTGCTTACGGATATACATTGAGCCAACTTAAAGAAAATGATAAAGCGATTTTCTTTATCAACAAAGCGATAAAACTCGATCCAGGCAATGTTGATCTGCTTGGAACACTCGGATTAATTTATGACGGGCAAGAAGCCTGGACTCAATGTGATAGTATTTATTCACTTGCCTTAAAAAACAGCCCGGACAACGCACTTATTAATAACAATTATGCTTATTCCCTTTCCAAACGCGCTGTGCGGTTAGATGAGGCGCTTGAAATGGTAAAAATGGCTGTAACCGCCGAACCAAAAAATTCTTCTTATCTCGATACGATCGGCTGGGTTTATTTTCAGCTTGGTGATTATGAAAACGCAAAAAAATATATTGAAGAAGCCCTACAAGCCGGAGGAGAAAAAGCCGTGATCCTTGAACATTTTGGAGATGTACTGTTCAAGCTTGGACAGAAAGATGAAGCGATTTCAACATGGAAGAAAGCTTTTGAGCTTGATAATACTATCGGGGGACTGCAGTTAAAAATTGAACGAGGTGCACTTTGAAAATAAAATATCTATTGCTTACATTTGTTTTGGTTTCAATTTTAGTTTCCTTTTTTAACGGATGTTCATCTTCGACCACTTCGGAAGAGGTTGAAATTTTACCTGCTGATAGATTAGTAAAACGACTTGAAGCCAACAGAAGAAAAATTCGCTCGTTTGAGGGAAGCGGAACGCTGACAATAAAAACGCCGGACTTTAATAACTCCGCTTCGTTTACTGTGGTGATGATTAAACCTGACTCAATTTACCTGACCATCATGGGTCCGTTCGGGATTGAGCTGGCGCAAGCATTGGTTACAAAAAGAAATTTCACTTTTTACGAAGCGCTTTCAAATACTGTTTATATGGGTGAAATGAATGATGATGTACTGCGAAATATTTTGCGTATTGATTTATCTTTTACCGATTTACTTGATGCAATAATCGGGGCAGTAAACTTAACAGACAGATTGTACAAAAATCCCGATACTTATCAAGTTCAAAACGATAAATATGTTGTGGCTTATAAAGACTCGCTCCAAAATACCATATCCACTTATTCAATTGATATTAGAAATCTCGGTATCACACAATACACTTTAAAATCTTCCAGAGAGAAAGAATTGTTTCTCGCAGAATACACCAATTTTACGCTCACGGAAAACGTTGCCATACCAAAAAAAATTTCAATTTCTAATAGACGAGAGAATCAATATCTTCAAATTGATTATAAGTCAATCTCCACAAATCAGAAGAACATTCAAATTGATTTTAAATTCCCAACCGATGCAACAATAATTAAATGGTAGCAGTCAAAAAGTATTTTCTTTTTGTTCTCATCTTTCTTTCAACAGCACTACCTCAGCAAAAAGAGATTTCTCAAAAAAAACAAGAGTTGGATAACCTGAAATCGGAAATCCAATCCCTTGAAAAAGAGATCGCTGATATTTCGAAACGAGAGAAGAAATCTTTTTCAGTAGTTGAAAAATTCAACAAGCAAAATTTTCTCCTTAACAAGCTCATCAACTCGTACAAAAGTCAAATAGAAAAAAAGTTGGAGCAGATTGATTTACTTCAGTCACAAATCGAAAGACTCCGGGAAAAAACAAAAGCGTTAAAAGAGAATTACGCAAGGTATGCCGCCGCTATTTATAAAGGTATTTACCAAAATGAATTTATTTATCTCTTTGATGCAGCCTCGCTTCTGCAAGCGTTAGCGCGTTATAAATATTTGCAGCAATTTTCCAACAGCAGGAAAAAAGATTTACAGCAAATAAAAGCGAACTCGTTACAACTTGCTGTAAACCGCACTTTGGTTGAGAACGAAAAAAGTTTAAAAGAAAATCTGTTGGGGCAAAAATCGAAAGAAGAGGTAAAACTTCAGAAAAAACTTGCCGAAGAGAAAAATGTGCTGAAGAAATTTAAAAATGATAAATCTGCAGCCGCAAAAGAATTGGCAGATAAAAAACAAGCCGAAAAATCAATAAGAAATCTCATTAACAAATTGGTGGAAAAAGCAGAACTAAGAGAAAAAGAGCTTGCAAAAAGATTAGCGGAAAAAAGAAAACGGGAATCTCTGAAAGAAAAAACAACCGAAGAGAAGCAAACTTCCGTTCCAACTGAAAAAGAAATGAAAGACTTCCCTTCCGAAGGATTTGCTACCGAGAGTTTCAAATCTTTTTCAGCAATGAGAGGAAGAATGTTTTGGCCTGTTTCGCGCGGAGCAGTAATTAGAAAATTTGGCGAAGATAAAAATGAAAAATTACATACGGTAACGTTGAATTACGGCATTGATATAAAAGTAGCCGGTGATTCCAAAGTAAAATCCGTAAGCGAAGGAATTGTTTCTGCGATTGAATGGCTCCCGGGATATGGAAGCATCGTTATTGTTACGCACAGCGAAGGTTATAGAACGGTTTATGGACATCTTGGACAAATATCAGTTCGCGAAGGGAGTAAAGTAAATTACGGAGAAATTCTTGGTGATATTTCCGAAAGTATTGAAGGAAGAGTCTTGCATTTTGAAATCTGGAAACAACGCGATCATCAAAATCCGGAAGTATGGCTGGTGAGGAAGTGATTGGTAATTACTTCAAATTTTCTTTCAAGTCAAAGTTGTTGCAAAACTTATTATCTCTTTCTTTTCTGCAAGCAATAAATAATTTACTTCCGCTTATTACTTTTCCTTATTTAGTACGTGTATTGGGTCCGGAGAAATTTGGCCTGGTTAATTTTGTAACAGCATTCGTTGCATATTTTTCAATGATTACTGATTTCGGTTTTAACTTTTCTGCTACCCAACAGATTTCAATATGCAGAAATGAAAAAGAAAGATTATCTGCAATAGTTTCTGCTGTTTACACTATTAAAATTCTGCTTTTATCTCTTTGCTTCATTGTATTCTTAGCTTTGATTTCCTTAGTATCAAAGTTTTCAAGCGAAAAAGAATTGTTTCTTTTTTCTTTTTTCATTGTACTTGGAACAACGTTTACTCCGGTTTGGTTTTTCCAAGGATTGGAAGAAATGAAGCGGTTGGTAATTGTCTCCACCATCTCAAAAATATTGATGATAATCGGAATATTTGTTTTCATTCAATCAAAAGCTGACGATACGATTTATATGCTACTGATAGGGTTAAGCACAATGTTTAATGCAATTGTTTTAACCGGTATGATGAAGAAATATTATAGAGTGCAATTTATTTTCCCGGCTTTAAATGAAATTTTTTTTCAATTGAAGGAATCATATTTACTTTTTATCTCAAGCGTTTCAATTAGTCTTTATACTACTACAAACATTTTTCTTCTTGGATTATTGTCTAATCCGGTAGAAGTAGGATATTTTGCTGCGGCAGATAAAATTCGTTCCGGGATTCAATCTTTTGCTAGTCCAATCAATCAGTCACTTTATCCACGTATGGCTTTTTTAGCAAGAAACGACAAAGAGCAATCGAAACAGCTTCTGCTGAAGTTCATGTTGGTAGGGAGTATAATATTGTTCGTTGTCGGGATTGTAATTTTCTTCTTTGCGAAATCTATAATTCTGATTCTCGCCGGGAATGAATATTCAAAATCAATCAATGTTTTACAAATAATTGCGCTGCTTCCATTCATAATATACTTGAGTAATATGTTTGGTATTCAAGGATTAATAAATTTCGGAAAGAAAAAGGAATTTACTTTGGTAATTATTTTAGGCAGTGTAATAAGCATTGTTCTGTCATTTTTATTGGTTCCAACATACGGTTCTTTTGGGACTGCTTTTTCTGTTTTAGCAACGGAGATCTTTGTTACACTTGGAATGATCCATTTTTACTTCAAGAAAAAGAATTTAAATGAAGTATGATTACCTGATATTTGATGTGGAAAGAATCCACAGCCTTTATAGCGAGTTTTTTAGCGAAAATGTAAAATATATCGCCTCTTTTTTTACATCATTGTAAAAAATCTCGGCATTAATCAAATTTATAACAAATATTTAGTTTTAATATGTTCGATTATCTGATTATTGGTTCCGGTTTTGCCGGTTCTGTTATGGCGGAAAGACTAGCTTCACAATTCAATAAAAAAGTTTTGGTTGTGGAAAAGATAATATGTTTACCAAAAATAATTTGTGAGGTTGAAAATTATTTGGAAAGCAAAAAATAAAGTCAAATTACTTGTAATAAATGTAATTGTTTTACTTGGTATGCTTTTGTTGTTGGAGGTTATTCTACAATTATTAAAACCATATAATTTATACAAAAGAACTTACCCGGGGCAAATAAAAGATAAAACTTTCGATAAGCAATATATTAAAGTAAATTGGATGAAAATTGATTCGAGTGTCGGTTGGGTTTGTTCGAACGCGAACAATTTAAAATTTTCAAATATATTTTACAATCAATTTGACATAAAATACAACATTAACAAACAAGGTTATAGATCAAATTTTGATTTTTGCGATAAAAATTTTCCTAATAAAAAGAAAATGATGTTATTAGGCGATTCTTTTTTATTCGGATGGTATCTTGAATACCCACATACTTTGGCCGGGCAATTAGAATTCCTAGACAATGATTCTCGATTTTTTAATTTTGGTATACCCGGTTACGGAATAGATCAGATGTTTATGACTTTTAGAAAATATTATAAATTAATTAATCCCGATGTTATTATCCTAATTTATATTGATGATGATATTCCTAGAATACTCGAAAGTTATCGTTTTGTCGAAGGATTAAACAAACCAAGTTATAAGATTAATTCAAAAGGTTTTGAATATCGATACTCAACTGATTATAATTTTATAATTACCCTTCTTCATCATTCTTATATAATAAATAAATTTTACGAGAAATATCTTGATTATTTGGCGGTATCCTTTACTAAAAAGATGATAAAACAAATAAAAATAGAATCTAAGAAAGAAATATTAGTTGTTCGTTGGCCTAGAAAAGAAATGCTAAGCTGGAGAAAGATTGATTGGTATTATGATTTATCTGAATTTTGGAATAGCAATGGCATTCATTATGTAAATCTTGCCGATTATTTTAGTGATTTGCCAGTTGATCAAATTCAATCATTTTATTTAGCGCATGATGGACATCCCTCTGTAAGTGGTAATAAATTTGTAGCAGGATTATTAAACGAAGAGATTAATAAAATTATCAATAAATGAGATATGATTATCTAATCATCGGTGCTGGATTTGCAGGCTCTGTTATGGCAGAAAGATTAGCTTCGCAGTTCGATAAGAAGATTTTGCTGGTTGAAAAGAGGAATCATATCGGCGGAAATGCTTTTGATGAGTATGACGAATATGGAATTCTTGTTCACAAGTATGGTCCTCATATTTTTCATACAAACAGCAAAGAAGTGTTCGATTATTTATCGCAATTTACCGAATGGAGATTTTACGAACATAAGGTACTTGCAAATTATCAAGGCGATCTCTTCCCTATTCCGATAAACCGTACTACAATTAACAAATTTTTTGATCTCCACTTAACGACCGAGGGAGAGGTAAAGAATTTTCTATCGACTAAGATTGAAAAAAGATTTCCGATTCTGAATTCAGAAGATATAATTATCAACCAGGTCGGAAGAGAATTATTTGAAGCCTTCTTTAAAAATTACACGAAGAAGCAATGGAATCTTTTTCCACATGAATTATCACCTTCAGTTTGTGGAAGAATACCCGTCAGGTTTAATGATGACAGCCGCTACTTCACCGACAAATATCAATTTATGCCGAAAGACGGTTACACAAAAATGTTTGAGAAAATGCTTTCTCGTAAAAACATTGAGATTGCACTAAACACAGATTATAAAAATGTACTAAACGAAATTAAGTTTGATAAAATGATTTACACAGGTCCGATTGATTCTTTTTTTGATTATGAATTTGGAAAATTGCCATATCGCTCCATAAAATTTGATTATGAGCATTATGAAAAGCAAAATCATCAAAGTACCGGACAAGTAAATCATGTTGATATGGAAGAAGAATTTACGCGAGTAACAGAATATAAATACTTAACATTACAGGAAGCTAAAACAACAACCATCAGCCGAGAATACTCATTAAAAGAAGGTGAGCCTTTTTATCCGATACCAACAGACGCAAATCGTGCTTTATACTTGAAATATCGGCACAAAACCGAACAAGAAAAAAATGTTATCTTTTGCGGAAGATTAGCTGAGTATCAATATTATAATATGGATCAAGTGGTGGCAAATTGTCTCCATTTTTTAAAATCAAAAGCTGATACTATTTAAAAGCCAATTTAAGTACAAGATAAAGCCAATATAAAACCAAATTAAAAACATTAAAAAAAACTCCTTTCACACATAATATGTCAAATTACTTACCATTGGTAACGGTCAATATACTCTCTTATAATCGCAGGGATGAATTGCGAAACACGCTTACAAAAGTTTATGAACAAGACTATAAAAACATTGAAGTAATTGTTGTAGATAACGCATCTTCTGATGGCAGTCCGGAAATGGTAGCAAACGAATTTCCTACTGTTATTCTTATTAGGATGCAAAAAAACATCGGCATTGCAGGATGGAATGAAGGTTTTAAAATTGCAAAGGGGGAATATGTACTGGTGTTGGATGATGATAGTTACCCATTAAATTCTACCATATTTAGTGGGTTGAGAGAATTTCTTAATAAAGATATTGCAATTGTTGCATTAAGAATATTTAACAATTATTTGAATAGAAATGAAACTGAATGGATGGAGTTTTCTTGTAATAGCTTCATTGGATGTGGGGCTTTAATAAAAAAAGATATTTTTAATAAAGTTGGGTATTATAGTGCTGATATCTTTTTATATCATAATGAATTAGACTTGTCTATAAAAATAATTGATACTGGTTTTAAAATAGCATACGCAAAAGAGTCCATAATTATTCATCAAATGAGTAATAGTCATCGCGGAAAGCTAACCGATAACAAACTTACTTCAAAAAGGTCTTATTATTGGGTTTTTGTAAGTCACAGCGTCTTTTTAATTCATAATTTTAGTTTTTTAACTGGCATAAAAATTTTCGGAAAGTTGTTTATTAATCGATTAATAATAGCATTAATTTTTAATTACTGGACTGAATTTCTTTCCGCACTTGCAACTATTATGAAAAGATTTAACCATTTCAGGTTGGAAAGAAGAGTCGTATCCTCCAAGACCGAACTACTTTATACAAAGATAATTCCTTTTGTAGATCGAGATTTTTTCCCAAACTTCAAGAAGCCAAGCTTATTTAAATGATAGCAATCCGAAGAATTAAATTAGTTTTAAATAACTGTCTTTCTTTTTTTGCCTTAAATATCCTTAGTCTATTTTTTCATAAAACTATGACTCCCAACAAAGCGTTGCTGTTTATTAACACAAGCGTTTTGGGTGACGTTACCATAAGCTCATTACTACTTGATGACGAAATCTTTTTGGTGCATGATGATATATACTTTTTATATCCCGATGAATATTTTGAGTTCTTTACCAATTATAATGGGAAGGTAAAGCTTCTTCCTTACAATCAAAAAAAATATAAGTGGTCATTAAGCTATAGAATTAGATTACTTAGCAAATTGAGAAGATTGAAGTTAGAGGCATGTTTCAATTTGACTTCAGCCCGTAGAACTTCTGGTGATGAAATCGCACTTCTTAGTGGAGCTAATAAAATATATTGTTTTGAGAACAGTTGGAGAAAAAATCTGAATGCTTTTTCAAAAATAGTTGATACGATGTATTCAGAAATTCTGTTTAAAGGAGTTGTTAATGAATATGAACGACATTTCTTAGTTATGGAATTATTTGGGTGGGAAAGGAAAGGTCATTTAGATGGAAGAGGTAAATTCTTAAATAAATGCAATAACTTGGAAACATTAAGATTAATAGATCGACTCGGTGATTATCTTGTTGTCGCTCCATTAGCTGCCGACCCGAAAAGAACTTGGGGGAAAGATAATTATATTACTCTAATCAAGAAATTTTCTGAACATTTGAACATTGCTGTAATAGGCTCTAAACATGAAAAAAAAGAATTAAATGAACTCTTTACATTTAATAATAATAAAGTTTCTGTCTTCGCTGGTTCCTTATCCCTCAATGATATTGCTTTTTTAATCTATAAAAGCAAACTATTTGTTGGTAATGATTCTGGACTAACACACTTGGCTTTATGTACAAAGACCCCTATAATTGCAATAATTGGTGGGGGCACTTTTGGCAAATATTTACCTTTTGATGATAGTGAAATTAGAAAATATTTTTATTATGAATTGGAGTGTTTTGGATGTGAATGGAAATGTATTTACGATGAACGCTACTGTTTAAAAGAAGTAAAATTAGAAGATGTATACAACACTGCAACGAAATTATTAAACAATTAGACAATGTATTATACAATAGCATGTTTTTCGGAATTTTAAAACTCTTCTTATGCAAGAAAAATTTTTTAAAAATTATTTATTATGTATAGTGAGAGATTCGCGTTTACTATTATCAAATTCTTTGAATTATTTGATTTCTTTATTAATTCTGCCCTTTTTAGCTAAGAAAAATCAAGTTTTGTTAAACCGCGCCTTATTTATTAATACAATGAAGTTAGGCGATTTAGAGATTTCTTTAAAATTTCTAATCCAATTTCAGGAATCGAATTTATTCCAAGAACATTATTTGTTATTAGACTCGAGATATATTGATTTATTGAAATCCCTCCGTATTAATATTAGGTTAATTCCTTGGAATAGAAAGTCATATAAGTATAATATATTTTACAGAATTAAATTTATTAAGATATTACGAAGATATAGCTTTCTTACTGCATACAATATCTCACAAGAAAGAGGAATACTAAATGATGAATTAACGCTATTAAGCGGTGCAAATAAAAAAATCTGCTTTAAGAAAAATGCCGAATACCTTTTCCCATTTTTTAATTTTATTAATAGCCGAAAATACTCGACAATTTTGAATTTTGACGAAATGAACGAATATAAATTACTTGACTTAGTGTCTAATCAATTGGGGTTGAAGATCATTCATTCCATAGATGATAGATTCATTATTAGTACTAATAACACTCTTCCTTCGTCATATATCTGCATAGCTCCTTTCTCTTCCGATAATCAGAGAAACTGGTCGATAGTTAATTATTTAACATTAGTTCAAGAGTTATCAATCGATTTCAATATTGTTTTATTAGGTAATAAAATAGATAGTTTACATAACCAATTTTGTGAAAATTCACATATATTTAATTTAATAGGCAAGACAACTTTGTCCGAGTTACCTGGAATTATTAAAAATTCTCAATTATTTATTGGGAATGATTCGGGTTTGACTCATCTAGCAAATGTCTTAGAAATTCCTTTAATTGCAATTATTGGGGGAGGAATGTACGGTAGGTTTTTCCCACACCGCCTTTCAATAAATAGAAAATACCGCTACTATTTGTTAGACTGTTTTGGTTGTGAATGGTACTGTATTTATAAAGAGAGGTACTGCTTGACAAAAGTAACAGTTGCAACAATATTAAGCGATGTATATAAAATATTAAATTAATATGGAAATTCTATTATATACATTAGACGATAATCCGGCGAATTCTCTCCTGGATAGAAAACATATAATTTTATATGGCGATTTTAATGTGCTTAACTTTTTGTACGAAAACAATATTAGGTTAAGCAAAGACATCATTTTGTACCCTGATTCTAGCGCAGTATATTTTTGCACGAAATTTATAGCAGGGAAGAAATTAAGAAAACATATTAGTACAGATATACAGAAAGGATTACTAGATAATTCAAATATATTAAGTAAAAAACTCTTCTTTTTTGGTGACTGTAACGAGGTGTTAAATAAATTAGTTCTAAATATTCAAAATCAATATCAAAATGTTAAGATTGCAGGTTATTCTGAAGGTTATAGATACAGTTCTATAGAAGTTATCGAAAAAATAAACGAAGCTAAACCAGATATTCTTTTCGTCGGTTTAGGAATTGGCTTACAAGAAAAATGGATTATTGAAAACTATCAAAAAGTAAATGTTCCCTTAATAATATCAGTTGGCGGTTGGTTTCAATATCTTTCCGGAAACAAAAAAAGGGCACCAAAAATATTGAGGGATGTCCACCTTGAATGGGTATATAAATTGTTTAAAGAATTTGATCGAGTATGGAAGCGCTATATTATAGGTGTTCCTAAATTTTTTTATAGGATATTAACAGGAAAGATAGTTTTACAATTAAAGGTTTTGAAAAGTTTTGAGAATTCTAATTTTTAATGAATTTACCAGTACCTTCGGGGGAACTGATTTGGTTGTAAATGATGAGATAATAGGATTAAAGAAAGCCGGATACACGGTTGAGTTATTTTCATATCACAATAAAGATTTTTTAAAACTCAAATTTCATAAAAAATATTATGTTGCGGCAAAGTCATGTTTTAAAACATTTAAACTAATAGAATTTCAAGATAAAATTGATCAATTTAAGCCAGACATTGTTCACTTCCACAATATTTATCAATTATTCAGAACTCCGATATGGAATAATATTAACTTGCATGATGCAAAATTAATCCTTCATTTACATAATTATTATCCTTTTTGTCTAAATTCTTTTTTCTTTGCTAAGTCCACATGCACAAAATGTCTTGATGAAAATTCTTGGTTGCCAGGCATAAAATTGAAATGTTATAATTCTTCTCTGCTTCAAACGGTATTTACAAGCACATCTCGCCCTTTACCACAGTCCTGGATTAAACTTACTTCAAAAATTGACAAATTCATTGCTGTAAGTAAATTTATCACAAAGGTCTATAGCAATTCTGGTATAGATTCTCAAAAAATCACTTTTCTTCCGAACGCAATTGAAATGAATAATATTAAAACCCCTTCTCACAAGGGAAAGTTTGTTTTGTATTTAGGTGCTTTAACAAAACTTAAAGGTGTTGAATGGGTTTGTCAAATTGCAAAAACACTCACAGAAATACCTTTCATAATTGCAGGGGAAGGGAATGACTATTTGTATTTGAAGGAGAAATATAAAACCTTGAGTAATTTAGAATTTACAGGTTATGTTATGGGCGAAAAAAAAATATTCTTCTTCAAGATTGCAGATTTTTAATTTACCCCTCAAAATGGTGGGAATCTTTCGGATTATCAATCCTGGAAGGATATAGTTACGGCAAACCTGTGTTAACAACCGGTTTAGGGGGGATTTCCGAGATTGTTAAACATGGTTTAACAGGAATCATTGTTGAGGAACTCGCTTTATCATCTTTTTCAAAACAAACTAAAAGACTTTGGGATGAAACCAACGAAAGTGATTTTTATTCAACCAATTGTCGCGAATTTGTAAAAAATTATTCAATAGATAACCACATAAAACAACTGACAAAAATTTATGAAGAAACATTATCATAGACAGTTCTCTCTGGGTGTTTTATCCTCAGTAATTGTGATCATATGTAATTCTTTGCTTTTCTCTCAAATACACATAATAGATTATAAAGAAACTGGAAATACTATTCAAATAAGATTGAGACTTGATTCCGTTGCTTTAACACCACGCATTAAGGGGAACGCAAACTCAACGAATAACACTAACGATTTTATGGATGAAGGGAAACCTGGGGAATTTAGTCTACCACACAAAAACATCTTTCTTGGTGTCCCCTTTGGGAATGAATTCAGAGTTATCACCAAGATAAATAAAATAATTCGTAAAAATTTTGACGTTAGAGTTAATCCAATAGTTGAGAGAAAAAACACGAACGAGCTAACCTACAATTTTAATAATACTATCTTGCACAAGAATGAGGATTTTATAGTTAAATGTCAAGGTTATACATGGATTGATGGTATTTATTCAGCAAATTTTGAAATATCCCAATATAGATATGAAGAAGTGACAAAGGAATTGCTAGAAATAAGTGATCTAGAAATAACTTTAATCTTTGACAAACCGATTATATATATAAAGAATATAAAAGGTGGGAATGATTTTTCTATAACGAAGAATGATATTATTCTAAATAAAAAATCAGCTTTAAACTTCTATTCTGGAGAATCTAATCGCCCAACAAGTGACTCATCAATGAATTGGGTTGACTTTCAAAAAACGTATATTAAAATTTCAACAGCAATAGATGCCGTATATAGAGTTACGTTTCAAGATTTGCTTGGTTTAAATCTAAATCCTTCTTTTTTTAATCCAAAGACGCTTAAAATATTCAATAAGGGAAAAGAAATTCCGATTTTTGTTTTCGGGGAAGAAGACGAGCAATTTCATGACAATGACTTTATTGAATTTGTTGGTGTCAAAAACTCCGGAGATAACTATCGCGAAATAAGTGAATATGGCAAACCATACAATGAATACTTAAATCGGTATAGTGATAGCTCTATATATTGGTTGTCGTGGGGAGGTGAATTTGGCCTTCGTACCAATATTGAGAACAATAGCTTAATCCCAACTTCTATTGATACAATTCAGTATTACAATGAATTAATTCATATTGAAAAAGACAATTGGTTTGATTTTGCTATGGCTGATCAGGTAAGACGTGAAATGCCGAATTGGTTCGAAAACAAGACGTGGAATGAAGGCTTGCTAAATGTAGGGACAAGAAACCTAAGTTTTTCGACAAGCGATGTTTTCCCTGATAAACCCGTTTATGTATTAGCTAAACTTCAAAGCTATGCATCAAATATTTCTTCAAATGCTCATCTACTAGCAATTTCAATTAATAGTGAGTCTTTGCAAGATTCAGCATACATTGACAAATATAAACAAAAGGTGTTAAGAGGAGAATATAATTCATCCAAATTGAACATCGCGAGTAATATATTAAAAGTACATTCATTTACTACTCAAGCTTCACTAAACAGTTGTTTTTTTGACTGGTATGAAATTGAATATCCACGATTGTTAAAAACTTATACCGATTCTCTTTTGTTCTCATTTCCTTTTCTAGATTCTGCTCTTACTGTAAAAGGGATTAAAATTACAAATGTTTCTTCTGATTCAATTGTTGTCTGGAAATATGGAAAGACGATTAAAAAATATCAGTTATTTCGCAATAGTAATAACGAAATTGTTTTCTTTGATACATTGACAAATCAGGATAGATTTGTTCTAATCAAGGAGAGCAAAGTCTCAAAACCAAAGTTATATAATGCAAAAAAGTTCGCCAATCTAAGAAATTCCCAAAACCAGGCTGATTATCTTGCGCTCACGCATAAAAACTTTCTCGTTAAGTCGAAAGATTATGCGGCATTTGTATCTAATAGCTACAATGTAACTACAAAAGTAATTGATGTTGAAGATATTTACGATGAATTCGCGTATGGTTATTTTAATCCGGAGGCAATTAAAGATTTTTTAATAAACACACATAATAATTGGCAAACTCCTTTGCCTAAGTATGTGTGTCTAATTGGATGTGCGACTTATGATTACCATGGAAATAAAACTAAGTTTTTGAGTACTCCTCCGAAATATAATTTCGTTCCTTCTTTTGGGGCTTCAGTTAGTGATAATTGGTTCGTTACCTGGGATACAACCGGAGCTTACATACCGCAAATGAATATCGGAAGAATACCGGTTACTTCGGAACAAGAATTAACTTATTACATGAACAAGCATATCAATTATGTTTCTCATGCTTCTGACAGTTGGAATAAACGATTTATCTTTTTCTCAGGAGGAACAGGCGATAATCAAAGTCAATTAGACCAATTGCGCGAAGTTAACAATTATGTTATTGAATATTATGTTACACCTCCTCCTGTGGGTGGAAACTACAAACATTTTTATAAGACTATTAACCCAAACACAAATTTCGGTCCTTATTCGGAAGCGGAGTTTCAAAAAACAATTGACGAAGGAGCAGTTTTTATTTCTTATTTAGGTCATAGCGGAACTCAAACTTGGGATAATTCAATTACAACACCCTCGCAGCTTAAAAGCAAAGGTTTTGGAAGTCCTCTAATTACTGATTTTGGATGTTCTACAGCACGGTTTGGAGAGCCTGACGTTACTTCTTTTTCGCAACTTTTTGTTACTTCGAATGAAGGGGAAGCGATCGCTTATATCGGAAATTCATCGCTCGGATTTTTATCTACTTCATTATTAGGTCCAAAATTGTTTTATGAGAAAGTACTGAAAGATTCGGTTTATACAATAAGTGAAGCCTTAAAACTTGCTAAATTAAAGATGCTTCAATCTTATGGAAGTACAGGAGTTTATCAATTGTTCGCTTTAACCAACACACTAATTGGTGATCCAATTATACAACTCCCAATTCCTAAAAAACCGAACTTATCGATATCTTCTGCAGACATCCATTTAAAATCTACAAATCCTTCTGATCTTATGGATTCTCTATCAATATCTCTTGATTTTTATAATTACGGAAAAGTTACAAGCGATTCTTTTGTAGTAGCTATTGAAGACAAGGTAAATGATTCAACCAATTTTAGTTTTTCTTTCAAAAAGATATTACCGAATTATTTAGACTCTATAATAATTGCAATTCCAATTAAGAAAAAACCAGGAGAACATACGTTAACTATTCAGTTTGATACTGAAAATTTAATTGATGAACTGTCCGAAGCTGACAATGTTGCTACTATAAAGTATTTAGCTGTCGGCTCAACAATAAAAACAATGGTTGTTCATTCCATTGAAAATGGATTAGGGGCTAACTTATTATTGATCAATCCTGCGAGTAAACAACGAAGTGATTCGTTAGAAATAGAATTTGCCACTAACGATAACTTTGAGAATAGTCAATTATTGCACAAACCACTTGACAGCTTGTCCACTTCATTAAGCTTGGCAAATCTACAAAACGGCAAGCGATATTGGACAAGAACAAAAATCGCCGGGACTGAAACGTTTGGTTCTGTATTTTCTTTCGTAAAAACAAACGAGAATACTTATTTGTTAAAAGATAATCTGGCTTTCTCAAAAGCAGCATTAACCAATTTGCAATATTTGAACATGAGTGTATTGTTTGATTCAACCACTACAGTTTTTTCTTCTCTTTCGGCTGGGTTCAGCGATGGTAATTCCGCTTCGATTTTGAAAAATTCTAAGAATTTTATTCCGGAAGGTACAATACGTGGGCACCATGTTTGTCTATTTGACGAACGAAGTTTTGAGTTTATCTCTTATAGACGATTTGATGTGTTTGGCGGTGGAACGGTAGAAACAAATAATTATATAAACTTTTTAAACACAATTTCAAACGGTGTTATTGTTATAATAGCAGTTTCTGATGAGGGTAGTATATCTTCCGAAACCTTAAAAAATCAAATTAGAAGTCTTGGTAGTAAGTTTATAGATAGCTTGAGCTGGCGTGGCTCTTGGGCAATTATTGGTAAAAAAGGAGCCACTCCTGGTTCTGTCTCTGAAGCTTTCTCAAGAACATATCAAGGTAGTGTAAGAATTGACACAACCTTTTATATACCAAATAAAAACGGCTCACTATTAACTTCTGAAATCGGACCGGTTGGTAAATGGGATTCTCTTTCAGTTGGACAGTCAAATAGTAATGAACTCATTAGTTCATATCGCCCTTTAGGGATAAGAGATGACGGAATAATTGATACTTTGAATGTTTTATTAGTAAATGACAATGCTTCAGATTTAAGTTCTGTTGATGCAAAGATATATCCTAAAATTAAAATTCTTTCTGAGTTCAGAACTGGATCAGATTCTATTTCACCTAATTTATCAAGTTTAAGTGTTAAGTTTCATACGTTAGCCGAACTTGCCATAAACTATCAAGTGGTTTCGGTTTCGCGTGATACGGTTATTCAAGGGGATAGTCTTGATTTGAAGTTTTATGTTTATAATGTCGGAGAATCTGCGGCGGATAGTTTTCATGTGTTGGTTGATGTGATGAAAGAAGATAATTCCTCGCGGCAACTGCTTGATACTGTTATCGCTTCGCTTGATTCGATGCAAAGAAAATTGATTACTCTCAATTATATGACAAACGCTTCTGATGGCAAAGGAAATATGGGATTCAAAATAAAAATTGATCCGGAGAATCGCGTTAGAGAATTGTACAAAGACAATAACGAATTCACTATTCCTTTCTTCACAAAACCAGATACAAACATTACTTCTGTTTCTGCGTCAACCGTGAGCGTTACATTTGACAATGCAGAAATAATGAACGGCGATTATGTTTCAAGCAATCCAAATATAAAAGTTGATCTGAAATATCCAACATGGTTTGCAGTAAGCGATACATCTTCCCTTTCCATTTTACTTGATAACGAGAAGATCCCATTCAGTCAATTGAACATTAAAAATGACTCCGCCAACAGAACGTTAACTTTTGCATTCATCCCATCATTAACTAATGGCGAGCATCAATTCAAAATATTCGGGAATAATGTTTATGGAAAGTTGGATAACCAACCGGGTTTTGAGCGCGTGTTTGTTTTCTCAAACGAACTTGCGATAATGAATTGTTACAATTATCCGAATCCTATAAAGGACAACACTTACTTTACTTTTAAACTTCCACAATTGCCGGAAGAGCTTACCATTAGAATTTATACAATCGCCGGACGCTTAGTGAATGAAATTAAAAAATCATCTTCGGAACTCAGTATGGATTTCAATCGGATATTTTGGGATACAAAAGATCAAGACGGAAATTTTTTGGCAAACGGTGTTTATTTATATAAAGTGATCGTAAAAAGAAATGGGAAATCGGAATCGCTTACACAAAAACTCGCGATCGTAAAATGAAATTATCTCTAGTCTTTATTCTTCTCTTTTCTTTGGAATTATTTGCGCAGAAACCAACCGGAACTTTACCGGTTGAACTCGTTTATTTTCAAGGCTACTTTGCTGATGAAAAAGTAATTTTGTTTTGGGGAACTGCAACGGAAGTAAATAATTATGGTTTTGAAGTTGAAAGAAGAATGCCTCAACAAACTTGGGTGATTACCGGTTTTGTTCAGGGAAATGGAAATAGTAATTCACCTAAGAGTTATTACTATGAAGATTCAACCGATCTTCAAGCTTCAATTTATCATTATCGTTTAAAACAGATTGATAACGACGGGAAAAGTGAATATTCTGATACGATAGAGATTTCCACCGTGACAAAACTTGAAAGAGATGTTCCTCCCTTGGCTACCTTTTCACTGGAACAAAACTACCCAAATCCATTTAATCCAACAACAATGATCAGTTGGCAGTTGGCAGTTATGTAACTCTAAAAGTTTTCGATATCCTCGGAAATGAAGCAGCTACGTTAGTAAACGAAGAACAAAACGTAGGAGTACATAATTACGAATTAGGAATTAGGAATTACGATTTACCAAGCGGAGTGTATTTCTATCAACTCCGGGCGGGAAAATTTGTAGAAACAAAAAAGTTTATACTCACGAAATAAAGGATGTTGTTTTTTCATTTATTAAGTTTGTACAACTCATTTACAATAATTACGAGAACGTCATGAAAAAAATCTTACTCACATTATTCGTTTTGCTCTTCCTATTCATTGATACTTATTCTCAGTTCAATCAAATTCCTAATCCAAACAAAGGGAATTTAACCGGTGGATTAGGAATGACGTGGATTGACGGCCAACCTTATTATGCTTTCCGATTTAGACCTGAGATTTCTTTTGCAAAAATTGGTGTTGGATTAGATCTCAATTTAGAATTCAATTCTCAAGGAAAATTGCGCAAAGAAAACTTTAATGAAACTTCAGATTACTTGAGTATTATCCGTTATGTCCGTTATGGATTAAAGAGAGACCCGGTTTATGTTAAAGTTGGAGCTTTAGACTTTTATACCTTAGGACATGGAAGTATTATGTACTATTATAATAACAGTCCGGGTTTTGATACACGAACAATCGGAACCGTTATTGATTTGGATTTTAACAAATTTGGTTTTGAATCCATTTACAGTAATTTTGCTCAAGCCGGTGTATTGGGAATGAGAGGATACGTTCGACCGCTTCAATACACATCGGCAGCCTCTATACCCATAATCGGCAATCTCGAAGTAGGCGCAACATTTGCCGCAGATCTTAATAAGAATTCCGGAAAAGTATTTCGTGTGCCATATACTCCTAGTTCTGTTGCAACCGTTGATGATAAAGGTTCCATTAATATTATTGGACTTGATCTAGGTTTGCCGCTTTTTAATTTCAGTATGGCAAACGCTTCGCTCTATTTCGATTATGTTAAAATTCTAAACTTTGGCAGTGGCGCTGCTTCTGGAATTATTTTTGAGCTGAACGGATTGGGAATTTTTAATGCTTCCGCAAAATTAGAACGCCGCTGGAATAATGCTCAATACATGCCGGCATATTTCAATTCTTTTTATGAAATTGAACGCTACACAGATAGTATTTCAAGTAAAGCAACCTCTCTTGAATATTTAAAAGCTGCTGAAAACGGTTATTACGGTGAGCTGGGGATTTCTGTCTTAGGTACCTTAAACGTAATTGGAGGTTTGCAGAAATTGGACAACCATGATGGAGGTATTTTACATTTAACAGCAGATGTAGCTCCAAGCGGATTTTCATTTATAGCAAGAGCCGGATATGACAAAGTATTTATTGACGGCGCTGATGTTTTTAAATTAAATGATCGCTCAATTTTGTTTACTGAACTTGGTTACAAACCTTATTCTTTTATGATAGTTTCGATTGTTTATCAGTGGACATTCACGCCGATTAGAAACAGTGATAAAGAAATTGTCGGTTATAAACCACAAAAGAAAATTGAACCGCGAATTAGTTTTGTTTACCCGTTTAACATGTAAGAATCGTTTAACATGAATAGAAAAAGGAGAAAGTAAAATTTCTCCTTTTTTGTTTTAAAGAACATCGAGAAAAAACTTTTTTAATTCCTCAACTGTATGGAATAAAAAATCGCTCTTCATTTTAAGTACTTTATCGTGTGCGTAACTATCCCAAACTACGGAAGCGACTTTAACTCCTGCCGCATGGGCCGCTTTAATATCAGCCGGGGCATCTCCTACCATTAACACTCTTTCTTTATCCAAAGAATATTTATCAACAAAGATTTGAATTCCTTCCGGAGAAGGTTTATGCTCTTTCACATCGCTTCCGGTGATCACCAAATCGAAGAGATCAAGAATTTCCAACTTCCTTAAAGTGACAAGAGAAGCTTCTCTCCCCTTTCCCGTATATATTGAAAGCAAGACGTTTTTTTCTTTTAGGGAATGGAGAAGTTCTTTCATCCCGGGATAAATATCTGCCATCGCGTGGTTCTCTGAATAAAAAGCGTAATAATCTCTTTTGACCTTTTCTGCATTTTCACCAAACCAGTTTTCAATAATTTTATCTTCGGTCGGTCCGAATA
The DNA here is from genome assembly GCA_023229425.1 of Ignavibacteriaceae bacterium. GTDB lineage: Bacteria > Bacteroidota > Ignavibacteria > Ignavibacteriales > Ignavibacteriaceae > UBA1563. The sequence continues at coordinate 314,189 of JALNZG010000001.1, read as the reverse complement.
AAGCAATGATCTCTTCATTCGTCATTGATTTGTTCAAATACTTTTTAGTGATGTGGTTAAAAGTAGAAAAGATAAGTTCATTGGTAGAAGTTAGCGTTCCGTCAATATCAAAAATAACACCGTCATATTTTCTCATGTACTAATTCACCTTAAAAACAATAATTTTCCCATCCATATTTGATGCGGCTATCCTTTGTTCATCCAAAATTTGTAAAGAATGAGTTCTTGCTGTTCCCATAAAAAACAAAGAGCTAAAATTATATTTTGGATCAATCGAATAGATATTTCCGTTTTTACTTCCGAAGTAAATATTTTCATTTACTTCAACCGGTTGAATCGGTCCGGTATCCAATCCAAATTTCATATCAATCGTATATTGAATTTTTCCGTTAGCGGCTGAAATGATATGTAACTTATCATTCTGACTTTTAACAAATATTCTTTTCTCATCATTACTAATTCCAATTGATTCCCATGCGTCATAATCAGTTTTTCGCCATGAAGTTTTGCCAAGTAATAAATCCACTGCGGTTATTGCTTTATCAGGTGTAGCAAAAAAAACATTTTTACCATCGGTCACTAACGGAGAAGCTGCCGGAGAATAATTAAAAACCGGATTACCTGTCCATTTCCAGTTTAATAATCCGGTGGTGGCATCAATACAGTACAGGAACGTATCCCAGCTTCCAAAAATAATTTTATCTTTCTGTATCAGCGGCTTCGATTCAATCATTCCAACGGCTGATGTGTTGTTCCATAAAAGATTTAATGAAGAAAGTTCATACGAAAATATTTTCCCCGTTGCTGTTCCAAAAACTGCTGCAAACGATTTTTCACCTTGATAATCAATTTCCATTGTGGCGATTGGTGAAGTAATTGCCTCATCAATTCCAATTACTTGTATAACATGTCCGTTAGAAATATCAAGCGTAAATAGATCACCCTTCATCGTTCCAACAATTACAATATTATTTGCAACCGCCGGTTTACAGAATAATGAAGCACCTAAATCCGTTTTCCATAACTGTCTGCCATCTTCGTCAAAACAGTAGAGAACTCCATTTTTTGCAGTCGCGATAATTTTCTTTTCGTATGTTGTTACCGGAGCAACCATTGTCGTTTTCAAATCTTTTTGCCAGAGCACATTGGCTGTTAAGTTTTCATAATCAGTTGAATCGACATCCGCATAGAACAGCGGTTCTTCTTTCCCAACGGCATTCCATCGCTTATAAATCGTATCTTTTGTTATTTCAAAAAAGAAAAGCGAATCGACTTGATCGTCCACCAAAGTATAACCCCAGCTTTTCCCTTTTGCGGTCAAGGTTGAACGCGACATAACTCCGGCAAGTCCGTTGAAATTATAAACGCGATTTGCATGTCCGTGCCCAACAAATATTTCTTTCACATTTTTTTTTGCTAAAAGATTTGTAACCCTAAACCAGTTATCAACTTCCTTATCAAGTTGATGATGAGCGAAAAAAAGAATTTCTTTTTCGGAAGGAATAGTTGAAAGGAGTGAGTCAAGCCAATGCAAATCCTCCGGAGAAAAATGCCCGCCACCACCCCGCCATGAGATTCCACTGCTCAATCCGATAAGTATTGTTTTGTCATAATCGAATACAAACTTGTCGTCTTTCCATAAATTTGAAAATACTTGGCCCCCACTTTCACTCCATTTAGTATCGTGATTTCCCGGAATTATGTAATACGGGACAGATAGATTGTCTAAAATTTGTTTGGCATTTTTTAGGTCTTCTGCTTTACCGGACTCAGTAATATCACCGGTTGCTACTACAAAAGAAATTTCTTTTTTTAAGTTTATATCTTGAACCACCGCTTGCAAATCCACATCGGCATTTTTTGCACCGATATGCAAATCGGTTATCCATCCGAATTTAAACGGTTGGGCTAAAGAAAGAGATGAGAGGGAAATAATTAACAGAAGAGCTAAAGTTACTCTTTGAAATGTTTTCATTGGCAATCCGAAAAACTTATTAAATGATAACGAAGAAAAATTAAGATTCCTTCGTTTGATGAGGTGGAATAAAACCACGGTAAGTATCAAACTTTGAAGAATAGAAAACGATGTTAAAATTCTCGTCCCGCAGCGTTCCACCGCTTGGATAAAGGTAAAACTCGCTCACTTTATCGGAATCAATTTCCGATAGAAATCCATCTTTCGTGAAAAATTTTACTCGATAAAAACCAAGTTCATACGTACCGGTTTTTATCTGTTTTAAAAGATTTTCTTCGGAGAATTTGTAAAGCTCATTCATATAATTAGTAAACTGATTTTATTTTGTTTACTAATTCTGAAAATTCAACATCAAACCGCTCACCACTCTTCCGGATTTTCACTTCCACTTTTCCTTCTTTCAATTTTTTCTCTCCGATAATTACTTGAACCGGCATACCGAGCAGATCAGCATCGTTAAACTTAAATCCGGCTCCGGCTTCAACACGATCATCGAATAAAACTTGGAATCCGGCGGCTTGCAATTCTTGATAAACCTTCTCGGATGTTTCAACTATCGTTTGATTTTTCAAATTCAGCGCGAGAAGGTGAATATCAAACGGCGCTAATGTCTTATCCCAAACAATTCCCTTTTCATCATGATGTTGTTCAATAAAGCAAGCCATCACACGCTCAACACCAATACCGTAACTTCCCATTATCAATGGATTTTCTTTCCCGTTTTCATCAAGAAATGTTGCACCCATCGCTTCAGAATATTTTGTACCGAGTTTAAATATATGTCCGAGTTCAATTGCGGTAAAAACATCAAGAGTTTTTTCGCACTTCGGACAACCTTCGCCGGGTTTCACTATTCGCAAATCAACATATTCAATATTTTTTAAATCGCGAGTTAAATCAATTCCACCAATGTGATAATCATTCTTATTTGCGCCACTGTATAGATTGTTCGCGTCTTTTAGGCGAAGGTCGGCAAGAATTCTACTGCTAAATCCAACCGGACCGATTGAACCTGCATCTGCTCCGGTGATTTCTTTTAATTCTTCCGGATGTGCGGAACGAACAGTTCCACCCAAAACCGCTTCAATTTTTGTTTCGTTTACTTCGTCGTTTCCGAGCATTAAAAGCAAGACAGCTTTGTTATCATGCATAACCACGCGGGATTTTGCACATTCCGTTTCATCTATTTTTAGGAAAGTACAAAGCTCATCAATTGATTTCACATTGGGAGTTGAAATCTCAAAAATACTTTTGTTCTCTGTATTTCTTTCTTTTGCATTTACTTTTGAAGAAGCAACCTCAACGTTAGCCGCATAACCACAGCTTTCGCAGTAAGCAACGGTATCTTCGCCGGCATCCGATTTTACCATAAATTCTTCCGAACCTGTTCCGCCCATCGCTCCGCTCGAAGCACTTACAACAAAATATTTCAATCCGCAGCGGTCGAAAATTTTTCTGTATGCTTCATCATGAAGTTGATATGACGCGTTTAGATTTTCATAAGTTGAATCGAATGAATAGGCATCTTTCATTAAAAATTGTCTCCCGCGGATAACTCCACTGCGGGGACGTGCTTCGTTTCGGTATTTGGTTTGGATTTGATACCATATTTGCGGTAACTCTTTATACGATTTTAAAGCTTTTCTTGCGTGATAAGTCATAATTTCTTCATGGGTCGGAGCAAGAACATAATCGCGATTTTTAATTTGAAAAAGAATATCTCCGAACGCTTCCACTCTTCCGGTTTCTTCCCAAATTTCTTTTGGATTCAATGCCGGCAGATGGAATTCCTGTCCGCCGATTGCATCCATTTCTTCACGGATAATTTCTGATATTTTTTTTACTACTTTGTATCCAAGTGGTAAAAAGGAATAAATGCCCGCGCCAAGCGAACGAACCATTCCGGTTCTGAGCATTAAAATATGACTTGTTACTACCGCATCGTTTGGCACTTCTTTTAAAGTCGGAATAAAGGATTTACTAAATTTCATGTTTATTTCTTTGGAAATGGAGTTAAAAATTTCTTTTTAAAAATAACTAAAGCGGCGTGTCTATCAAAATTGGAGGCAGTAAAAACATTAGTTAATTTTTAATTGAATCTATGTCAGTGCAAGAATATTATTGCAATTAAACTTGGTAGCATGGATGGATGTGTGAATGAATGCTTGAATGAACCAAATTCCACAATTTTGATAGATTTCTGCTTGCCGCCAATTGATTTAGTTTGGCGAGGTTCTCTTAGATCTCCGTTCGTTTAATAAATTCAGTAATGATCTCATCGGTTGAATTCTGAAGTTCATCCATATTTCCAACAAAATGGATGATTCCCTCATGCATCATCGCTACTTTATGGGCAACATTTTTTACGCTGAACATATCATGTGTAACAACAATTGAAGTAACTTTTAATTTCTCGGCTAATTCTTTGATGAGATTATCAATTGAATCAGACATGATCGGATCAAGTCCGGTTGTCGGTTCATCGTACAATATATAATTTGGATTAGTAATCAACGCGCGGGCGAGTCCAACTCGCTTTTTCATTCCGCCGGAGAGTTCACTCGGCTTAAGATTTTGAATTCCCGAAAGTCCAACAAGTTCAAGTTTTTCTTCAACTAGTTTTTTGATTTCCTTCTCTCCGGTTCCTGAATTTGCTTCAACAAGCGGAAGTGCAACATTTTCTCCAACCGTCATCGAATCAAACAAAGCGGCACCCTGAAAAAGGAATCCGAAATTTCTCCGAACTTCATACAGTTCTTTTTCGGGAAGTTCGTTTATGATTTTCCCTTCAACTTTCACAAAACCTTCATCGGGAGATAGCAACCCGACGATGTGTTTTAGTAACACGCTCTTTCCACAGCCGCTTCGACCAATAATAACAATGGTTTCACCGTCATGGATGTTCAGATCCACACCGGACAAAACTTTTTTCGATCCAAAACTTTTGTGGAGGTTTTTTATTTCAATCATATTTTGCTCTTCTGTTCTTCAATACAAAATTAGTGTTTGGCTTTTAATTCTAAAACTTCAATCAATTTTTTAAGATAATAAAAATCGTCCATCGTGTACCAATGTTTCATTAAAACCGCCCGTAACACAATAAGGGATTCGTTGTGCGGGTTTTCATATTCAGGAAGAACTGTTTTTATAATTTCAGGTGCAAGAACAAACTTTGAAAGCATGAATTCCGGTTTTTCCGCTTCAACTGAAAGAACTGAATAAATTGCCAACGTTAGTTCATTTACTTCGGAAATATTTTTTTTAAGCGATTTCCTGAAAAAGCAATTAATATCTAAATCCGGGAAGTTTAAGTTATCATAATTTTCACTCTGCTCGATCATTTGATAAAATTTTTGCGATGCAATAACGGTTTGCGACAAAAGCACACCGATTCCCGTATTGTTCGGTGGGATTACTTTGTACGTTAAATAGCAAGCCGCAGCTGTTGCCCCGGAACGAGATCCTTCAAGTGAGAACATTCCGATATTCGGTTTATCTAATTTGTGATAAGTGTAAGGGGCAGTATTCAAAATGATGTTGCGCAGTTCTTCGTTTTTATAAAGAACAGCTCCGGCTCCATAAGAAACAGAGCCTTGTTTATGCGGATCAATAGTGATCGAGTCGGATTCCGACAAGAGGAGCAATTGCTTTTCTGTGTGATTGCTCAACGGAGTTTTTTGCGTAGTTGGATTATAATTTCCATCTATGAAAATCGATCTAAAAAATCCGCCGTATGCGGCATCAATGTGTAAATGAAATTGGTATTTCTTTTTCAACTCAAGAAATACTTCAATATCGTCAACGCTGCCTGTACCGGTAGAACCGAGATTTGCCATTACCATCATCGCTTCATTTTTTTTGAGCTCGTCTTCAAGTTTGTCACAATCCAATCTAAAATTTTTATCAACCGGAATTTCTTTGAACGAATCGATATTTAAAATTTTACAAATCCGTTTCCACGAATAATGAGAAACTTCCGAAAAGTAAACGGTCCCTTTTTTATAAAAATCACGGGCTGCCCAAAGTGCTTCCATGTTTGCCAGAGAACCACCGCTTGTTAAATGTCCCCAGCCGGTTTTATATCCCACCATTTTTAAGAGTAGTTCAACTACTTCCATTTCCATTTCGGTAGTAACCGGACCGCCTTCATAAGCATGATTATTCGGGTTAGAAAGCATGAACGTTAAATAACCAAGTATCGTCGGAATTGACGGGTCTTTTGCCATTTGCGCAACGTATCGCGGATGAAAAAAGGGAAAATGCTTTTTGCTTCGTTCTAAAAATTTTTCGAATTCTTCAGTAAGTTTACTGTTGTCATATTCGGTTTTCTTATAAAGAGAAATATCTTCCGGAGAATAATCTGCACGCCACTTTTTCTGTTCAATAAGAATTTTTTCGATATAAGTTTGAAGAAGAGAAATATTCTCTCCCTTTGGTCCGATAAACTGCGAAAAAAGAAGGTCGTTCATGAAATAATTCCTAAACTGGTTTATCCAAAATTACATAAATCCGGTCAAGCTTAATAGTCCGGCGAAGCAGAATAGGTTAATTTTAATCAAAATATTTTTATATTTTCTTGTAGTGAATTTATAATTTAATTCGAAAGAACTATGGCAAAAGAAAAGAAAAAAAATCAAGCGCGGCAAATAGGAAAAACTGCGCTACAAGAAAAAAAACCATTAATTGACCCCAAATTAAAAAGCCGGATAGAGACAATTGTTTTCCTGGTCGTTCTATTATTCTTTTTTATTTTAAATAATACCAGGAAAGAGCCGGAACGGGGTCCATACCCTCCATTTTATAATAAGAGTGTCCAATCAACAAACCAGTGAATCCGAACCTGATTCTTATCATCATACTGGATATTAAATAAGGAATTTTATGAAAAATATTTTAGCCTCGTTTACTTTATTTGTTCTGGTCATGCTTATGTTTTCTGATTCCCCGTTTGCGCAAGTGAAAAAAGCTCCGGAATTTTCACTTAAAAGCGTTGAAGGCAAAACCGTAAAACTTTCAGATTATAAAAACAAAGTTGTGCTCATTGATTTTTGGGCGACCTGGTGTCCGCCGTGCAGAAAAGGAATTCCCGATTTAATCGAATTGCAAAAAGAATATAAGAACGATTTGGTTGTGCTTGGCATTTCGGTCGATTCCGACACAAAACCAGATGTCCCTGGATTTATAAAAAATTATGGAATTAATTATACTGTCGTTTATGGAGATCAAGCCACGGCAAAACTATTTGGCGGAGTTTCCGGAATTCCAACTTCTTTTTTAATTGATCAAAAAGGAAATATAGTTGACAAACATGTTGGATTAGTTCCAAAAAAAACTCTGGCGAATGGAATTAAGGATTTGCTGAAGAAGTAAAAATCGTTAAGAATAGTAAAGCCAGGTTTGTCCGGGCTTTTATTTTTTAAAGAGATAAAGCAACAGAGAAATAAGCAAACTCAATAGTATTGATGTCACGATCGGGAAATAAAAAGTAAAATTCTTTTTTTGTATTATGATGTCTCCCGGCAGTTTTCCAAGGAAGGGAATTTTACCGAAGGACAAAAGAAGTATTCCAACAAAAACGATAATTCCCCCAAACAGTATTAACATTTTTCCTATTTGAGAAACATCGAAGTTCATTATCCTTCACCAAGCTTATTTAATAGTTCGGTAAAATCATTGGTCGGAAGCTCACATGTGAAATTTTTACAGAGATAAAAAGCCGGTTCACCGTTAATCTCCGTAAGGTTTTTTGTGTAGTTGTAAATTTCATTAAAAACATTTGATTCTTTCGGATTTTTGCAAATAACAATTTTATTCGGAATAAATTTTCTCCTCAAAACTGAAATTGCATTCTGAATCTTTTCTGTTTTTTCATCCCCGACAATTACAATTTCACAACTTTCGGAAAGCATAAACTCAAGCGCTACCATTAAAAACGGGTGTCCCATCGGTGTTGCTTTTACTTGTTCATGGAAAGCGCGGCTCAAGTCAAGCGCTTTATTTTCGTAATCAAGATTGCCGGTGTAGCGGGCAAGTTTTAAGAGATTAAGCATTGTAACAGCATTACCGGAAGGAATTGCACCATCGTAAATTTCTTTTTGGCGAAAAATCAGTTCTTCAGCAAAATCTGAAGTAAAGAAATATCCTCCATATACATCATCCGCAAAATGTTTATCAAGCGCTTTTTGAAGACTTTCAGCTTGTTGAAGATAGTCAACTTTAAAAGCCGCTTCATATAATTCTAACAAAGCAAAAACAATAAAAGCGTAATCGTCAAGATTCCCGTTTATCGCGGCATCACCGTCTCTAAAACGATGTAGCAACAAACCATCGTTCGTCTTTAAGTTACCCAAAATAAATCTAACGGAGTACTCAGCGGAGCGTACAAATTTTTCTTCATCAAACACAGCCCCAGCTTTTGCCAGTGCAGCGATCATTAATCCGTTCCAGTCAGTTAATATTTTATCATCCTTGTGCGGATGAATTCTTTTTTCTCTTTCTTCAAAAAGTTTTTTTAACAATTGTGAAACTTTCACATTCAATTCTTCGCTATGCAGATTGTTTTCATCCGCAAATTCATGAATGGTTTTTAAGAGATGAAGAATATTCTCCCCATGGTTTTCACCTTTAAATGGTTCAAGAAAATTTCCTTCTTCTTTTACTTGAAAAACATTGATAAATAAATCGGCATCTTTGCCCAATATTTTTCTGATTTCTTCAGTTCGCCAGAGATAAAACTTCCCTTCTTCTCCTTCGCTGTCCGCATCTTCGGCAGAAAAGAAAGCGCCGTTTGATGAAGTCAATTCACGATCTATATACTCATAAATTTCATAAACTGTTTGCTTGAATAATTCGTTACCGGTTACTTGAAACGCTTCAGTAAAGGCTAACATAAGCATTGCTTGATCATACAACATTTTTTCAAAGTGAGGAACAAGCCATTGCCTATCGGTTGAGTAGCGGTGAAATCCAAATCCAATTTGATCGAACATACCGCCTTTACGCATTTCAGTTAAGGTTTTCGTAACAATTTCAAGAGCTTCATTATTTTTTGTACGATGAAAATAACGAAGGAGAAAAAGTAGATTGTGTGGAGTTGGAAATTTGGGAGCGTTTCCAAATCCACCAAATTGATGATCGAACCGCTCCCGGTATTGTCTGAAAGCCAAATCCATTATCGAAGAAGTAAAATCTTTTCCAAAGCGCGAATCAGTTGTCTGTTGCATCGCATCGGTAATTTGGTTTGCGGACGCGAGTAAATCTTGCCGTTCATTTTTCCAATATTTTTCAATTTTCGGCAGCAAATCCTTCAATCCGGTTCTTCCATATTTACTTTCCTTCGGGAAATATGTTCCGGCAAAAAAGGGTTTCTTGTCGGGAGTCATTAAAATAGTTAATGGCCAACCGCCGCTGCCTGTTAGCACTTGACACACCGCCATGTAAACCGCATCAATGTCCGGACGCTCTTCTCTATCAACTTTTATTGAGATAAAAGATTTATTCATCAACCCGGCTATTTCTTCATCTTCAAACGATTCCTTTTCCATAACATGACACCAATGACATGTTGAATACCCGATGGAAAGAAAAACCGGTTTGTCCTCTTCTTGAGCTTTGTTAAAAGCTTCATCATTCCAAGCATACCATTCAACAGGATTATAGGCGTGTTGAAGTAAATAAGGGCTTTTCTCATTTATTAATTTATTTGGGATTAAATTTTCCACTATCAACCTTAAATTATAATTGAATAAAACTTTTGCATTCTTTTAAAGAGTATTGTTAAAAATTGAAACGAAATCTTTATATTTTTAAACTAATGAATGAATTATTTATCATTTCTTTAAAGAAAATTAATGTTTAGACCTAAATGGAGCAAACGATTTGTTATAAAGATATTTGCTGTGCTTACAGTTTTTGTTTCGACAATATTTTTTACCGGATTGTCAGATTCTTCAAACTCAATATGCGAAAATATTTTTAAGAATATTCGCGGCGAAGTTTTATCAGATACTAACATCGTGCTCATTAATATTTCCGGAAACGATATTGCGCAATTAGGCGGCTGGCCTCTTAAAAGAAGTTACTATGCGCTGCTCATCAATGAATTGAATAAAGTTGAAGCTAAGAAAATCGGCATTGAAGTCTTTTTCAGTAGTAGAAACTCAATGCAAACGATGTATGATAACTTGCTCATAAAACAAATTAGATCTGCTGGTAATGTTATTCTTAGTTCAGTTCCTGGAAATATTTATTTTAAGGGTAATACTTATCAAACCGATGCGATAGAACTTCCTTCACTTAAAGAGATTGATCCTTCACTTAAAACCGGACATCTTGGATTATTAGAACAAGGGAAAATTCCCTTGCAAGTTGGAAATGAGGAAGCTTTTGCCGAACAATTAACCGGTTCAAAAAGAACAGATGAAATAAAGGTGAACATCACTTCATCATGGAAATATTTTCACCAATATGAATTGTTGGAATTTTTCTCACTCGTAAAACAAAGCTCCCCTGAATTGCAACAGCTTCGGGGAAAAATTATCTTAATAGGCGTTTCCGATGAAAAGTTTACAAAAAAATTTTCCTCCCCGTTCGATGCATTTCTTCCGGGGATTGCTTTTCATGCGTTTGCGGTATCAAATTTATTACAGAATAACGCTTACAACGAATCAATACTTCCGATTTCTGTTCTTCTTCATTTCCTCTTTCTCATCCTCTTCATTATTCTTTTTGAAAAGATAACTCGGAAAAGGGAATATATAATCGCCGCAGTTTTTGCTTTTATTTTAATCAGCGAATTTATCTTTTTTAGTTTTTTCAATTATGAATTTCATTTCGCTTCGTTTGTTCTCCCGTTTTTCACTTTAATCATTTTTGAAATTGTATTTACTGTTCTTGAACGAAATTCACTTTTCGAAATTACTATTTCAGAATCAGAAGCTTTAAAACATCTGTTAACAAAAAAAGAACACGAACTTCTTGAGATGAAAAAGTTTTCTGATCCTGCATCAATAAAAGAAAAAGAAAAATTAAAAGAAAAAATCGAGTTGCTGCAAAAGGAAATCGCTCGTCTTGACAAACACGAACAAAACGATCTGCCCTATACATCCAAAACAGATCAAAAAGTGAGCGAAAATTTTTACGGAATTCTTTTTCGCTCGAAAGTAATGCGCGAAGTAGTTGCATTTATTAAAAAAGCGGCACCGACAAACGAAACTGTTTTGATTTTAGGTGAAAGTGGAACCGGTAAAGAATTAGTCGCAAAGGCAATTCATCAAAATAGTCGGCGCAAAGATAACCCGTTTGTCGCAGTCAATTGTGGAGCTCTCTCGGAAACTCTTTTAGAAAGCGAATTATTTGGTCATGTGAAAGGAGCTTTTACCGGGGCTGCAACAGATAAAGTTGGCAGATTTGAAGCGGCTGATAAGGGGACTATTTTTTTAGATGAAATCGGAGAAACGTCGGAAAACTTTCAAGTGAAACTGCTCCGGATATTACAAATTGGTGAATTTGAAAAAGTCGGTTCCTCAAAAACGTTTCGAGTTGATGTGCGTATTTTAGCTGCAACAAATAAAAAGCTTGACCAAATGGTGAAGGAGAAAAAATTCCGCGAAGATTTATTTTACCGACTTAACGTATTCCCGATTCAATTACCACCATTGCGCGAAAGAAAAGAAGATATTCCTGAAATAGTTGAAGGAATCATAAAACAGAATAGTGAACTCACTGGTATTTCAAAAGCGGCGATGGAAATATTATTGCAGCATGATTGGCGCGGAAATGTGCGAGAATTAGAATCTGCGCTTAAACGCGCTTTCGTTTTTGCCAATGCAGAACAGCGAACCATCATTCAGCTTGCTGATTTACCAGAAGAAATTTTAAAAGAAAAACGGCTGCATTATGAAGAGCTTGTTTTGGATGCGCTTCGTCAAAAAGGGTTTTCTCACTCAGCGTTTAGTGAAATTGCCGTTGAGCTTGAAGTTAATAGAACATTGATTTCAGAAAATTTCCGTGGTTTCTGTTTTAAACTTTTGGTAAAAAATAATTTTGATTTTGAGGAAACCATAAATGAAGTTGCTGCCACCGATGAAGAGAAAGTCTTAGAAAAAGTGAGAGCTAAACTCGACACTTTTTTATCGAACATCCATGAAGATGCAGTTAAAGTTAGCTCGCACAACTTCGAGGTGGTAAAAGAAAAATTATTCTCGAAGTATAAAAATCTTCCTAAAAAATTTCATCCCTATTTAGATGAAGTGATAAAACATTATTTAACGTAACTTGTAAGAAATTTTTTAAGCCCTATTCCCCGTTGCCTGGTGTTGTTCCATTGTGGTTTTTTAGCGTAAGATTTAATGCAATGCGTTTTTTTAGATAGCAGAAAAATGTTTTGTTTTTTATTGAACATTGTTTTACTTTTGCTTTCAACAACCGCATTTAAAAGATACTTTTAAAAGCGGGGTTAAAAAACAAATGGTTTTCAAATCAATAGAGGAGGTTCTGTTTGATGTCCATACACTTAAAAATTACTAACTGTAAAAACAATTACAGTTAAGTAGAGAACTAATTGCAGAAGCCGGTACCACTGCAAAAATACGCTTTCAGCAAGGGGCAGTTAGTTCTAAACCCAAACCCAATAAATCAAAACAAATTATTCAAAATAACTCTGGTTATACAAAACTGTGAGTGAATTGCCATGTCCCGAAAGCTTTCGGGACGTGGACTAATCAACACGATAAATCCTGGCTTTAGCCACAAAAAAGACTTATCGTTTGGCTAAAGCCATGAGTTTGTTTTTCCATCTATCCCACGACTTAAAAGTCGTGGCAATGCAAAGTTTCTTTTTTGCTTAGTTTGGTTGAAAGGAAATAAACTAAGATAAGTTTCTTCCTATCTTAGTTTGGAAGGAGTCAAACTAAGTTTTGCTCTTAGCTATGTTAGTTTAGTAAGAAGCAAACGAACATTTGCTCTTAGCTATCTTAGTTTAGTAAGAAGCAAACTAAGTTTGGCTCTTAGCTATCTTAGTTTGGTAAGAAGCAAACTAACATTTGTTCTTGGCTATCTTAGTTTGCTATGAATCAAAACGAGATAAAAAGGAGCAAAAGTTCGATTTTAACTTAAAAACAAGGCATTTTAATAAATAGATGCCTTTTAACAATAATCTATAACAATATAAAGGAGTGCGATATGGCGTACAGAGAAAAAACGAAATCACCGGTAGTTGAAAAAGCCGAAAGCCGGCTTAACGGAATGCAGGTGGTAGATGGTAAACAGGAAGCTCCGGTAAATTACGGTAATTCCAAAACTCCGCTAACGGTTGCTGAAATGACAGCCCAAATTGCTCTTGTTGAATCCAAAAGAGGCGATTATAACAGGGCGTTAAAAGCTGCCGATGAACTGAGCAACGACATTGATGCGGAGGAAAAGAAACTTAGTGAAATGTCCACAAAAGTATTATCCGGGGCTGTTAGTGAATTTGGAGAAGACTCCGATGAATACGAACAACTCGGCGGTACTAAAAAATCGGACAGAAAGAAACCGGTAAGAAAACCGAAAGCTTAACGGCAGCTTCTGTTGGTGAAGGATGTTTCTCTTTTAAGGATGATAGATGAGCTGAGGTTTGTTTATCATCCTTGGAGAAATAGTAATACTTTACCGCCAGGTGTTGCGAGAGAAATTATTGGCGGATTAATTGAAGGTTATAGATTTATGGAAGCAAGAAGTATTAATCAAGTATTAGAATATATCAAATTACATTTTGATAAAAGAGCTATATCCAATTTTGGTTTATGGTTTCGTGGGCAAGTAGATTTTTCTCACGGTCTCATTCCTTCCATTTTTCGTCAAGGAAAGACGTTTGGTAATGTTAAATATAATGAAATGGCAATGTATCGTGAATTTTTATTATTGAGAGAATCACAGAATAAAGGAAAGCTAAGTGCTTTTGAATGGTTAACATTAATGCAACATTATAATTTGCCTACGAGATTATTAGATTGGACTTCTAATTTTTTAGTCGCTTTATTTTTTGCAATTCAAAATAACAACGTTGATGGTGCTTTATATGTTTTAGACCCGATTTCTTTTAATGAAAAAAGTGATTTTGTATCGGGTCGAAGTATGTATGATTATCTTAATACTCAAGTGATAATTCGAGCTAACTTAGCCAAAATTAATACTCTGAAAGATTTTTTAAATCTTCCCGAAATAAAAAATATTTTAAAAGATATATCACACAATATAAAAGTAGCCAATAATTCTATAACTAATTCTTTAGAATTAGATGATGCGTGGTGTCAAAGAACAATTCAAACACCAATAGCAGTATTTCCAGCACAGCAAAATGACCGTCTATTTTTACAACACGGAAAATTTACAATTCACGGTGGGAAAATAGTTGATGGCGACACAGTAGTAGACATTATTCCAATTGAATCAATTGCTGCGGATTCCCTTATTAAAATTAAAATTCCATTTGATGCAAAAGAAAGTATTGAAGAAGAATTATTCTATTGTGGAATTAATGAAGCAACTATTTTCCCTGAATTAGAATATCAATCCAATCAAATAAAAAGGAAATGGAGTAAATAATACATAAACCGCATGAGAATAGTTAGTGGTTAGTTGAAGGAATTCTTTGTGAGGTTGATAGAGAAGCTGAGGTTTGTTTTTCATTCTTTGGGAAATGGAATATAGGCAGACAACCAAATAAATTTTTATGTGCTTTATTAATAAATAATGTGCTGGATATATTATAATCTATGTCAATTTAATTGAGGAAAATATGGCTGAATGTATTTATTGTAGTAAATCGGCTGGTTTTTTAAGGAAAAAACATAAAGAATGCGAACAAGTATTTAATCAGGGAAAGCAAGACATCAACTTGCTCATTGAGTCATTTATTACAAATGATCAGGAAATCAGCGTCATTGCAAATCGTATTTCTAGCATAGCAGTAAATAGTTTCATTACACAAGAAATACAAATTGAAATAATTTTTGAAAAATGGGAAGCTATGATAAATGATCATTCAAGTTTATTAGATTCTTCTATAGACAAGCTTGAAAAGATTAATGTTATTTGTGAGTACTACAACTTACAAAGGAAGAATACTGTGATATTTGAAAAGTTTAACAACTTAATCATTCAAAAACTTTCAAAAAATTATGCTCAAATGATTTATAGTGTTGGTATTGATCAATTAAATGTAAGGATTAATGAAGATATTGCTCGACTTAAACTTAATGCAAATACTGCGTTTATTAAAAAATTAGCTGTAAATACGATAGAGGATGCAATCTATGAAGCACTTGAAGATGGCTTAATTACCGTAGACAAAGAAAGAGCAATTATATGTTTTAAAAATAATTTCAATTTTACGAATGATGATTTATCTGAAAACGAATCTTTTCAAAAGCTTGTAAAAAGTTTAGTATTAAGGGATATTTTCAATGGAATTTTACCTAAAAGATTAAATGTCACTAATCAAATTCCCTTTGTTTTACAAAAAAATGAAACTCTTATTTGGTTAATAAATGATGTTGATTATTATGTGGATAAAGAAAAGAAACATTATGTTGGTGCTTCGCAAGGCATTAGTTTACGTATCGCAAGAGGCGTCTATTATAGAGTTGGAGCATTTAAGGGGCAACCAGTTGTAACTACGGAAAAAGTATATATGGGCAAGGGAATTTTGGGATTTACAAACAAGCACCTCTACTTTGTTAACTATAGTACGAGCTTTAGAGTTAAATATGATAAAATGGTATCTATAATCCCAAAATCTGATGGTATTATAATCCTGAAAGATGGAGCTACAGCAAAACAACAGACTTTTATTGATCGAGATGGATGGTTTTCTTATAACCTTATAACGAACCTATCCCAAATTGATTTGTAGTAACATTATAATTCAAAAGAATTACACCTCCTTCATTTCTACTTTAGTATGTTGTTTAATTATTTGCATTGTTTTTCAAAAAGACTCAGTTGTATTGTAGCGTTTAACAAGGAAATTTATTTAATAAAAAAGTGTTTTAGGAATATTGCATTATTTTTATGGAATAGACTAGAAAAACCATTCCCAGATATGGAGAGAATTGGAATATGAATTTTACACAAGATGATTACGATTTGATAAAAAAATACATCGATAAGGCTAATGTCAATATACCAATAGATGTTAGAATAGAGTATTATAAATATGAGAGTTTGCAAAAAAGCAAAGATCAATTATTACAAACTCCAGATGTTGTTGGTCATACAGTCTATTTTAATAAAGAAAGAGGGAAAATAGTAGAAATTGAAAAGGATAAAATATGTTTACTTATGGATAGCGGTAAAACTATAATATTTGAGGATAAAGAGGTTGATAGAATTTTTACGGTTACTAACCCAAATTTTGAATCTACCGAGCTATTATTCCCTTCGTCTAAATCAGATAACTTTTCTAAAGCTCTCAACCTAATTGAAAATGAATCAAGTTTCAGAGTTGCACAAGAAACATTTAATAAAAAAACACACTTTACAGTTCCGATCACTTTAGACAATATTCATCACTTCCAATCTTTACTTGATTTAGTTTATCGTTTTAATAATGTTGAATTGAGAAATAATTCCTTTAGTATTTCTGGTTATCATTCAAGAGGAATATTTGATTGTTTTAATGAATTGCTCGATAATTATAAAGAGAACTATTGTTTTGAAAATCATTTAACAATTTATCCATCTGAAAAGCCTTATAAAAATCCATTTGGGTGTGTGTACTTGTTAGATGACAACCCCTTTTGTGGATGGTATACAAAAGGAAAATTTGTAAATGATTATCAATATGAAATAGATAAAGTTGAAATTGAAAAAACAATAAATGATCATTGTTCTGTATGCCCGATTTATGATAAAAATCGTGCATTAGCAAAACTCAAAGAATTACCCCAGCTGCTAGATTTAAGAACTAATTTAGATTGGTCAAAGATGGAATTCATTGATTCAAATTATAATTGTAACACAAAAATTATCCCTGTTTATATTAAACAATCACTCTTTAACAATGAATCGTTTTATGCTCCAGCACAAGAGTTTACTTTAAAAGAGATTAAGAAGGCAATCGTTACTAAAAAGCAGTTGGCGAACTTTGAATTTCGTGCACCTCGCGATGTATTCTTTTTCCATCATAAAAGTAACGAGTGTTGCCATAATTGCAAACAGGATAATGCTGTTTATGAAGCGAATGAACTAATGGAAAGGTGGCAAAATGAAAGAAAACTTCCAGTTCCAACACAAAATTGTGAAAATGAAAATTGTCGATGTTTCTTACTTCACTTTTCTCCGAAATATCAATTTATAGATGAAAATGGGCAAATTAAATTAAAGTCAGAAAATGAGAAAGAATGGAAAAGCTGGATAAAGAATCGTGGATTACAACTTGAACCACCAATTTCATATTTGCCGTCACTAAATGAAGAAGAAAAGGGAAGAATCCATAATCTAAAAATATTATTTACAATTGATGGGCGCACCATTGGTGAAGAATATTTTAACAAGGAAATTCTGATTAACCACGGGCAAAAATATTTTAAAGAACTTGAAACTGTTTTGAAAAGTTGGTCATTTAGTTCAGATCCTATTAATAACGAGTATAATGAAATAATTGCAAAGTTCTCAAAAGAGGAATTAGATAGAATTGCCTTCAATAAATCTTTACAACTATATGTTTTGTTGTTGCAAAGATATAAGTATTGTCGTGGTAGAAACCTATCATCTTCTGGTTTATTTGGATTTTACTTAAACGAAAACGAAAATGGGAAATTACATTTTGTGTTACTCAATAATTTCGTGGAATTGAACTCCTTTGATAGAATGTCCATGTTTGATCCTGAATTGGGTGTTTTTGAGAATGATATTCAAATGTAGAAAGTAATTTCATGGTAGAATTTAATGCGGCAAACCTTTCAAGCGGGCTATATTTTTATCAACTAAGAGCCGGTGCCTTTATCCAAACAAAAAAGATGGTGTTGTTGAGGTAAAATAATAGCGACCTCAAAATAATATACATGTATATAGAGCGCCTAAGGCGCTCTGGTTGTTCGGGGTGTTTGTTTTTATAAAGATATAACTCCTAACGGAGTTAAGAAAACTTTGTGTATTAAACATCGTAGATGTTTAATATTTGTAGAAAAGAATTAAACCGGAAAAACCGATCCTCGTAGAGGATCAATAAAGATTTATATGGATATTTATTTTTATCAAATAAGAGCAGATGAGTTTATCCAAATAAAAAAGATGTTGTTGTTGAGGTAAGCAGTTTATAAATCCTCTACGAGGATTTCGGATTTAGGGGAGCGTGTTTTTTACAATAATAAGACCTCTACGAGGTCTCGATAAAACATCGTAGATGTTTAATTATTGTAGAAAAGAAATTGACCAAGCGATAACGATCCTCGTAGAGGATCAATAAAGATTTGTATGAATAATTATTTTTATCAGATAAGAGCAGATGGATTTATTCAAACAAAAAAGATGTTGTTGAGGTAAAGAACGAATGAAAACTTACCATAGGTTTCCAAAATGCTGTTGATAATTTCTAAGGATATGAATATATTAGAATTGAATGAAATGATAAACATTAATTTTTATAAGTCTCGTGCTTAAAGGTGCTTTATGTCCAAAACAATTACCCTTCGGTTAAGCGAAGAAAACTACAAAGTATATAGAAAATTAGCAGACAGAGATAATAGACCGGTTTCTAATTTTATTGAAACCGCTGTTAACCGATTCATCGAACATAATAGTTATGTAGATGAGTTCGAGATGGATGAAATACGAAATAACACGGAACTTAATAAAAGTCTGAAACGTGGTTTAGTTGATATGAAATTAAAAAAAGGGCGAATGGTTGATTAACTATAAAATCTTTGAGACAAATGAGTTTCTGAAGAGAATTGAGAAAGTCGCCGATCGAGAAAAATCCTTCATTGAGAAAAAACTTCTTCAATACATCTATCCCCAATTAAGAGATGAACCACATTACGGGAACAATATTAAAAAATTGGTGAACTACAAACCCGGAACCTGGCGGTACAGAATCGGTAAATATAGATTGTTTTATATAATTGATGAGCGCGAAAAAACAATATTCATCACATCGCTTGATTTAAGAAAAGATGCTTATTAACTATTCTTTCTCCTCAATAAAAGTGTAACAAGCCCGGTATTATAGTTCTCTATGACCTCGCCAGTGTGTAGTAAACTCAATAGGATAAAAAATTATGAATAGAAAAATAGACCCCATCCCGAAAGCTTTCGGGAGAAATATTACTTGAAGAATATTTAGTCCCGATGGAAATCAGTCAATATCGTTTAGCGATAGATATTAATGTCCCGGGACGAAGAATAAATGAAATCGTTCTTGGCAAAAGAGCAATTACTGCGGATACTGCATTACGGCTATCAGCGTATTTTGGGTTGTCAGAAAATTTTTGGCTTAACTTGCAGATGAAATATAATTTGGAAGTTGAAAAAGATAGATTAAAAGATAGACTTAAAAAAGAAGTAAAAAGATATGCCAAAGTTAGTTAGTAGTGTGTATTACCAGCAGTTCAACCCATTCAACTTATGAGTGAGTTGTACAACAATTAGAGGTCACTTATGAAATTGATATACTTTTTATTATTTGTTTCCCCAATACTTTTTGCTCAGTCAAATGTACTTTTTATTCCACTACACGAAATTGAGGATAGTACTGAGGAAAAAAAGACCCTCGAGGAGTTCGAAAAAGAGTATCAACCAGCCGGTTCATTTCTCAATGGCGATAGTATTTCGAATGCTTGGTTTAATAGTTTTAATCCAAAGCTAAAAAAAATAGTCTCTGACTCTATATCTATTATAGATAAAGAAACTAAGTTGTGGATAAATTTAGGATGCTCATCCAATGGGAAAATTGAAAAAATTATTTACTTCTCAAATGATCTTCATACTCAGAATTTAGATAAACGATTTCAGCTTTTACTAACGCAATTTCTTGAGAATTATTCATTTCCTCTAAAGTCAGGAAAAAGATATAGTCAATGTGGGAGCTTTAGATTTCAACCTACTAAAAAGGATTCACTTAAATAATGAATTTGTAGAAAAGAGATCAGAGTTTTGCAAATGAATTATAAAAATTAGATGAAATCCCAAATCCCAGTGTACAGGGTAGTCGTTCCAAGTCGCAATGACGTTGAAGGTATTCTTGCTATGACAAATTTTTCTAATTATATAAATTGTTTAACAAGTTCGGTATTATAATTATTGGCTGTGCCTTAGCAATAATATTGTTGAGCTTATTTTATTTCCCTTCCGGCTTTAAAATAATTCCTTTGTTTTGCTGCCCGTTCATTTTAATAACGATTGGTTTTTCAAAATGAAGATGCCGTGTAAATGCTAATTCTTCTGCCGGTTTTTGTGCAGTGAGCCAGTCCCAATCAACAAAATCAGTATTCTTATAAGAGTTTACAGTAAAATATCCAACGCGGAAAGAAGTAATATTTTGAAAGAAATGTGAACCTTGTGAAGGCGTTACGCTTAAATCTTTAAAACCGGATTCCACAATAACCGCAGCGCCTGAGATTTGATCCCACGTAACAGGAATACCAAGCCATGGATCCAGTGTTCCCCATCTGCCAACACCAATTAATATGTACTGCCTTTTCTGCGCAATCAATTTTGTATTTAACAGACTAACTTCATCTGCTGTTTCTCTGCTTTTTGCACGATCAAACTTGTGGAAATCAACTGCAATAACATCATAGATTTCATTTATCGTTCCATTGCCAAGCACTTGCTCGCTAATACAAATAAGGTCTTCACTATTAAATTTCCCAAAGTGAATTTCTTCGACCTCGCGGGTGAGTACAAGCGGACGCATTTGCAGCATACCGAATTCTTTTGGTTTTCCTTTCAATGTACTCATGTTCACAGCAAATTCAATTTCAATAGGTGTACCCATTCCCCAACTTCCTGTTGCAAGAAGTAGGTCCAAAATCTCCGGTAACGGAAAAATTTTATTTTTGAGAACCGGGGCAAACGTAACAACTCGTTTTCCTTTGCGTGAAATTCCATCATGCACGGAATCATTATCCGGCGAATAGGTTGAACCGACAAAGCCAAGCGAACCATCAACTTCCGCCGCACTCAAATCATATTTTTTCACAAGCGTATCATGCGTTTCCGCCGTTGCGTGATCTACTTTTCCCTTTAGATCGAGCGCATAAAAATCCTGTTGTGAGCTTTTTACTGTTTCAATAACAGAAAAAAATTGAAGAAGATGTTTTGGATATTTTGGACAGAAGCGAACGGAGTTTCCGCCGTCAACAACTGTTTTCCCAAGTCCTAAAGCAACCATAGCAATTCCGTCTTGCGATTTTTGCGGAGCAACCGGGTAAAAATTATACGACTTTGCAACTCCAGCAAAATCCGGATAAAATTTTTCGTTCTGTGAAGTGCCGATCAATTTTTGAATAACCACTGCCATCTTTTCCTCTTCCAAACGATATTGCGTCGCTTTCATATAATTTTTTGCAGCTTTGAAAAAAGTTGAAGCATACACACACTTGACGCTTTGTAAAAGCTCTTCAAGGCGCTGCTTACTATCTTCAGCGCTGTTTGGAATCATATAAGTTTGATAGACACCGGCGAATGGCTGAAACTGTGAATCTTCTAAAAGGCTTGAGGAACGGACGGCAAGCGGGTTATGTACAATCTCCAAAAATTCTTTTAACTGCTTATGCACTTCTTCGGGGAAATATTTTGCGTCTAAAAATATCCTGGTTAGATCAATATCATCTATCGTACTTAGTGCGATATTTGTTAATTTATTTTCTTCCATAAATTGATCGAAGACCTCTGTGCCAAGAACAACCGCCGATGGAACATAAATACGAACATCATCAAAGCGATTGGCAATATCATAGTTAGTGATCAACATGTTCACGAATCCGAGCCCGCGAGCTTTACCGCCCAGTGAGCCGCCTCCGATTCTTGCAAAACTGTTCTCAGGATCAAAAGTATCTTTTGAGAAATCTGTAATAATTCCTTTTTGCCGAATTTCCAAAAAGAGATTAATTGAATTAATTAAATCCTGGCGTAGTTCTTCGACCGAAGCAAAATCAGTAACTTTCCTTGGGCGAAGACGATGCGCCAACCAAAATTCAGTTCTTGCTTTCATCCAATTTGAAAAATGGTTTCTTGATGCGTGGAATGTTATACTTTCTTCGGGAACAATTTTCAGCATCTCGGCAAGCGCTATCAAATTATTTGCACGTCCGACTTGTTTGCCTTCCGGGATGCGAAAAATAAAATCGCCAAACCCAAAATTGTTAATCATAAATTCACTTACTTCGTGCAGTAAGCGAGGCGAACCTTTTAAAACAAAAGAGGCTCCAATTTCAATTGCATTTTTTTCATAGTCTGCATTGCTTGATTGGAGAAGAATCGGAATATCGCTGTGTGAAGCTAAAACGTTTTTGGCGAATTTTATTCCTGCTTCAGAATCTTTTTCACCGCCATAACGGAAATTAATATCTGTAATAATTCCCAAAATATATTCTCGGTATTTTTCAAAATTATCCCAGGCTTCTTCGTAGGTAGAACAAAGTAATATTTTCGGACGTGCACGCATTCTTAAAAACTTGTGAGTTAAATTCACTCCCTCGGAAATTAGTCTTTGCGACTGTTTAAAAATTTCCGCATAAATTAAAGGTAAATACGATGAATAAAACTTTACATTATCCTCCACAAGAATGATAACCTGAACACCGGCTAAAGCCGTATCGTTGGCAACATTCATTTTATCTTCAATATATTTTATAATTCCGATAAGGATGCGATA
This sequence comes from Ignavibacteriaceae bacterium, assembly GCA_023229425.1. Classification (GTDB taxonomy): domain Bacteria; phylum Bacteroidota; class Ignavibacteria; order Ignavibacteriales; family Ignavibacteriaceae; genus UBA1563. The sequence goes on along the minus strand of JALNZG010000001.1, from coordinate 291,354 downwards.
GTCACCTTGCCAGATAAAAATCCGTTCAAAAATGGAAGTATCATAATGTGTAGTTAAATCTTTACGCTCTTGATTATCATAGGCAAGAATAACGATAGGGGTATCAATACCGTTCTGCCGGATCATTTCCGCAAGTTTTGTTACATGCATATCTTCAACGTGCAGCGTAGTAATAATTAAATCGTAATGATTTTCTGAAGCAAGTTCAATCGCCTCGCCGCCTGTTGAAACGTGGGCGATTTCCGGTGCATGGCTTAAATTGAAGACTTGATATTCCTGCCGGATCAGATCATACAAACGACCGTCCTCTTCAAACAAATAAAAGTCATACAAACTTGATACGAGCAAAATATCGCGCACTTTAAAACGCATGACTTTTTGAAAATTCTTGATCCGATTTCCGAAAAGTTCTTTTGAGCTTAAATGAGTTAATTTATTCATAGGTATTACTTATTTTTCTAAAGAGAATTTCATGTACAAAATAAGAAGTTTTTTGAAAAGGAAGAACGAAGTTTTCTATTTAAAATCAAAGCGATTATTTTAATCCTAAAAAGAAATAGTTTTATGAAAGAAATGTGGAACGATCGATATGCCTCCGATACATTCATTTTCGGGACAAAACCGAATGAGTTTTTTAAAATGCAACTTGATACACTTCCAAGCGGAAAACTGCTTCTCTTCGGTGAAGGAGAAGGAAGAAACGCAGTCTATGCCGCCTCAATAGGCTGGGATACAGTTGCTTTAGACTGGAGTGAGAAAGCCAAAGAAAAAGCGCTCACATTTGCCAAGCAGAATAATGTGCTTATCGAATATCATGTGGGCAATTTTTTAGAGATTCCGATCGAGTCAAATTCATTTGATGCTGTCGCATTAATTTATATTCATTTAGTGGAAGAAACACGAGAACGGCTTCATAAAAAAGCAATTGAGTCGTTGAAACCGGGAGGCACAATAATTTTTGAGGCGTTTGAGCAGGACCAATTAGGCAGAACTTCCGGCGGTCCGCAAAATATCGCCTTGCTCTATTCTTTAGAAAATATCGTAAATGATTTTCAAGATTTAGATTTTAAATATTTCGCTAAAGAAACTCTTCAGCTGGATGAAGGTGATGGACACAGGGGAGAAGCTTTTGTAATTCGTTTTACCGGAATAAAAAAGCAATGAAAAAAGTTTTATTCCTCACTTATTATTGGCCTCCTTCAGGTAAAGCATCACTTCATTTTCCGCTTCACTTAATAAAGCATTTAAATGAATTGGGCTGGCAATCAACGGTAGCAACGGTAGCAGAAGAAACATTTACGCAAAAAGATGATTCTCTGCTTGCGGAAATTCCTCTGGATATCAAAGTACATAAAATAAAAAGTTTTGAACCGTTTGATCTTTATAGAAAATTCATAGGGAAATCAGAAACTGAACCACTTATTTCTTCGGAAACAATTTCGAAAGAGAGAAAAAATCTTTCGCACCGGATTTCGATTTGGATACGGATGAATCTTTTTATCCCTGATGCCCGCATAGGTTGGTATCCTTTTGCAGTAAAATTTCTTAAAAAACTTTTAAGACATGAAAAATTCGATGCTATTATAACAGTTGGTCCTCCACATTCAACACACCTAATCGGTTTACGGCTGAGCAAGCTTTTTCATCTTCCGCATGTGCCAATATTCATCGATCCGTGGGTTGATATAGTTTATTATAAAGATTTTAGAAGAAGCACATTAACTTTAGAAATAGATAAGTATTTTGAAAAGAGCGTTTTGAAAAATGCGAGTCACGTAATTTTTGTTACAAAATCTACTCGCGCCGATTTTGTGGAAAAATATCCTTTCGTTCTTAACAAATCAGCGGTACTTTATTGGGGCTACAATGAAGGGAATTTTAGCAAGATCCCACACATGAATAAATTCTCGGATGAAAAAATATTATTACATGCAGGAAATATTTTTGATTTTCAAAATCCAAAGCGTCTTTGGGAATATCTACAAAAAATATTATTGAAGGGGGAACGGATTAAGTTGCAATTTGTTGGAACCGTAAGTCCTGAGGTTAGAGAATCACTAATTAAAAACGGACTTGAGAAAGTAACGGAATTTCTAGGATTTTTGCCATATCAAGAAGTAATTCAAAAATTGTGTGCAGCCGATTTTCTTCTGGTGTGCACAACCGAGAAAAGACATGTCCCCGGAAAATTGTTTGAATATTTGCGTTCGCAGAAACCGATTCTTTGTTTCGGTGATGAGAATCCGGAGGTTGAAGAGTTAATTAAAAACGGTAACGCTGGAATGTTTTTATCTTACCAAAACAGTGGCGAAGAGTTTTTTAAGAATGTTCGGTCTTATTCAACCGATTTATCGTTCGTAAAAGGTTTTGAAAGAAAGAAAGCCGCATCAAAGCTGGTTGAAATCCTAAATAGCCTTGGTGGATAAGTGCTTGAGATTAATTACACCCTGTTTTTATAGGGGTTTTCGGGAACAACTACAAAAATATTTAAAATAGTTGTTTCATTTGATTAAAAATATTTTTAATTTTCTGTTGAAATAACTTTTTACTAACATTACAAGAGGTATTCTATTATGGCAGAAACAAAATCACTAACAAAGTCTCAAGTTCTTGATCACCTTTCGAAGAAGACCGGAACAACAAAAAAGTTAGCCGGTCAGTTCTTAGATGAATTGGTAGCTCTTTCCTATAAAGAAGCTAAAAAGCAATTCGTTCTTCCGGGCTTAGGAAAATTAGTTGTCGCCGCTCGAAAGAAAAGAATGGGAAGAAACCCTCAGACAGGTGAATCTATTGTAATTCCAGCAAGAAAAGTGCTAAAATTCAAGATTGCTAAACAAGCAAAAGATGCTGTGTTCGGCAAGAAATAAACTGCTCCTCTTGCGAGAGTTAGTAAAAGGCATACTATTTTGGTATGCCTTTTCGTTTTTATAATTACACTTCTACACGGGATTTAATTTTTGTTTCAACTTTTTGATATACTTCAAGTGGAACATTTTGCAGTAACGCGGTAATAAAAATATTTGCGTTCGTAAGATGATGAAAAAATCCGATAGTACTTTTTCCCCCTTCAATTTTCATTAACCCCTTTGATTTTCCATAAAATATCCCTCCATCAAGTTTTACGATTTCAGAAAAATGCAGAATGATCTTTTTGTCCCTTCTAAAAAATTGACTACATATAATTTTATCTTCATCAATTTCAATTTGGAGTGGAAGGATTTTGTAAAGCCGATAATATAATTTATTTACATAAAAAATGATCGCCGAAATGACAAACAAATAAAGAGATTGACCTACCTCATAATTAAAGGTCACAATTGCTGGAATCATATAGAGCAAGAGAATTGGGGTTAGCAGTAAGTTTCCGTAACGATAAATAAAACGATAAAAAAGTTTATAAGTAAAACTATACATTACTAAAACTTATTCATCACTTCCACAACTTTGAAAATATCATCTTCTGTGTGATAGAATGAAATCGGTAAACTAAGTGTTGTAGCATGAATTTCTTCCGAGATCGGAAAATCTTTTTCACTTATAATTCCTGCCATTGCTTTTTGTTTATGCGGTGGAACAGGGTAATGGATTTCTGTTTTAATTTCATTCTTCAACAAATAATTTTTCAATTCGCCACGTTTAGAATGTCGAATATTGAAAATATGAAAAACATCAAAAACATTTTCTTCAACAACCGGTTTGATAAAATCTTCTTTCAGATTGTCAAAGTAAATTTTTGCAAGTTTTCGTTTATGAGTATTTATCTCGTCGAGATGTTTAAGTTTAATTGAAAGAAATCCGGCTTGCATTTCATGCAGACGAGAATTGTATCCGACAATTTCATTATAGTATTTCACATCCGAACCATAATTCCGCAGCCGATTAATTAATTTAGAAAGTGCAGTATCATCAGTTAATACTGCTCCTGCATCACCAAGCGCACCTAAATTTTTAGTAGGATAAAAACTAAACGCACCAAACTCTCCAAATGTTCCTGTAAGTCTTCCAAAATATTTTGCCCCGTGAGATTGTGCACAGTCTTCAACAAGCGCGAGATGATACTTTTCTTTTAACGCTAAGATCGGTCTCATATCACAGGGCTTGCCGTAAAGATGCACGATCATTATCGCTTTTGTCTTTGCGGAAATTTTTTCTTCAATTTTTTTCGGATCAATATTATATGTTTCAAGTTCGGGTTCAACTAAAACCGGTTTTAACCCGCAATGTAAAATTGATAATATGGTAGCAATGTAAGTATTCGAAGGGACAATTACTTCCGAATCTTTTTCATAATTCAAAGCTTTTAGCGAAAGGACTAACGCATCCAACCCGGATGCAACACCGATACAATATTTTAATTGATGATAAGCAGAAAACTCTTCTTCAAAACGTTTTACATTTTCGCCTAAGATATACCAGCCGGAGTTTAATGTTTTTTCAAATGATATTTTGTATTCTTCAAAAAAGGGCTTATTTAGCTCGCCAAGATTTTCATACTCTATCATTGATAAGCCTCGTAAATATAATCTGCCGAATCAAATTTTGTTGAAGCAAAGACAAGCAAAACCGTATCAGGAGTAAAATGGTGCATGGTATGCCAATCTTTTGTTTCGAGAATTAAACATTTACTTGGATGATTTAGAAGAAAGTCTTCACACTTTTCTCCGTCATTGTTAGAAACAATGCAGTTTCCATGAATACAGATTGCAGCTTGCACCGTTGATTTATGTCTATGTCCACCTCGAACTGAATCATCAACACCGTAGATATAAAAGACACGTTTTACATCAAAAGGTATTTGTTCTTCGATGACGGTCAAATTCCCACGTTTATCGGAATGTGTTTTTAAATTAATTAGATATGCCATGTTATGTTTCAAGATATTTTAATTTTCTAAAAATATTGTATGTTCCTTTTAAGTGACGATAAACATAGAGCAACGGAGTCTTCCATAATAACGGCTTATTACCGGAATCATGCGGATCAAAACTATCATCGATCTGGTGGATAATATTTTTTGCTTTTTCTAACTCACGAATATATGGTTTATAAAAATAATTATGAGCTTCCTTTGAGAGATATCTTCTACCTAATTCAATTTCACCATTTGTAAAAAATAAAAGATAATGGAAATGATAAAAAATAACTTCAAATTCTTTTTCCGAGATTTTTTCTCTTCCAAAATATTTTCCATTCTTTATAAAAAAATCATACTGCTGAACATTCCAACCCGCAAGTCCTCCACCAAGATGATTCATTACATGCACTCCTTCAAAGCGTTCCGTCCAATCTTCCAAATAAAGTTGATCCCCGAATTTACCGTCTTCATAATACGCGAAACACCATTCCAGGCATCGTTCCCGCCACCAGCGCAAAGCTTTTAAACCGCGGTCATCATTTCTAAAAGTTATTAACTGAACACAGTATTTACCACTCTTCTTAAAATCCGATTTAATAAATTCCGGAGAATATCTATGCTCGGTCAATAAAATTGAATTATCTCCAAGCTCATCAAAGATCGGTTTTGGCGAAGAATAAAAAAACAAATCGGCATCAAGATATGTGCAACTTTCAACTTTATATTTTTCAAGAACGAATAAAATTGTCGATGAAGTTGAAGTCCAACAATATTCACCTATTGAGCGGGTTGGTTTGATCTTTAGAAGTTCTTCATCCTCAAATTCCTTTAAAGAAATGATCGTGGCTTTTTTCAGATTTAACTTGGTCAAGACAGAATAGCATTTATCATTAAAAGCGAAAATATAAATATGGAAATCTTCACAGTTTTTTTCAAGTGAATTGTAGAGCGTCAATCCGCGAGAGATATAATGTGTATCAAAGAGAGTGCAGAAGTTAAACATTGGCAATTTTGTTTGCTAAAATAATATTATCCAGATAAAGATCGTTGTTTTTCGGAAGAACTTTGCTTAAAAGAATTCCCATTAGCGTAATAATAGACATGACAAAAAAAGTGAAGAGTTGTCTAACTATTTTGTTCTTTTGAGTAATTTTATAAATGTAAGCATTAAGTAACTGGGGAAATATCCTAAAATCATTAATACTTTTTCTACTCTCAATAATTTCGAACCCATGATGCTTAAGCAAATGCGCTAATCCAAAGGAAGAATAGCGAGCATAATCATAAGGTTGTTCGTGTTCATCCCATACGAAAGGAACAGTCAACAAAAGTTTACCATCCTTTTTTAATACTCTATTAATCTCTGATAAAAATTCGTTTGGAGTGAAGACATGTTCCAATACTTGATTGGTCACTATTGAATCAAATTTTTTATCTTCAAAAGGAAACTTACCGCCGTCATAAAAAACATCTACATTTTTATTTTCTCGGTTAATCGTTGTCTCAATCTCTAATCCAATATATTTGCTACATGAAAAAAATTTTTCATAGGGTTTAGTTCCACAACCAACATCGAGTGTTTCCCCAACAATTTCTCCCCCCAATTTTTTTATACTTTCAAGCAATCCTCTTCGCGCTATAAAGAAAGGATTTACAAACAACCCTATTAGAGAAGGTTCAAATTGTTCTCTTAAAATCAGATATTTAATTTTTTTCACGATACTTTTTCTAAATAAAATATTGGGATAGCCATAAAAAGATTTGGGAATGTTTGAATCAAAAAATTTTTAGCGGCACTATTAGTTTTAGCAAAACTTGTCTCTTTAACTTTTAGTCCCCCGATTTCGTTTAATAAATCAAATAAATCGTTAAACGAAAATTGATGAATATGACCGGTGTTATGCCATTTATAATCAAACAGCATTGGCCTAGGCATTCTTCCATTCAGAAGCATATCTAATCTATTTTTATAATATGCAAAGTTAGGAAATGATAAAATTTGATATTTTGAAATTCTTTTCATTTCACTTAATAGGATTTCGGGAAACATTACCATCTGAATTGTAACATTGCAAATTGAATAGTCAAAGTAGTTGTCCTTAAATGGCAAGATTGAATCAATATTGTGTTTAACAACATTCAACTTCTTCTTATTACAAATGTTTAGACCACTTTCTGAAATTTCAATTCCTGTCTCATCTATTTGCTTTTCTTCTTTCAACAAATGCAATAATGTTCCATTTCCACATCCGAGGTCGATTACCTTCGAATTGGGTATGATTAATTCAGAGATTAACGAATATTCCCTTCGAATCTCAGAATATCCAGAAGAATAATCATAATTTCTATTATCATTCTGAATTTTTTTTACATTTGGAGTCATAAAAACCGCAACATCAATTTTATTAAAAAGTAAACCCTAACAGAAAATAGACTATTAGGGTTTATAAATTTAATTAATATTGTTAAATCGCCGCAATAAAAAACTATGGTTTATATTTTAAGATTGCTCCATTATTACCAACTGTCCATCCAAAGTTAGAGTCATAAAAGAAAACACTATTTAGCCAATTTTTTGAATTAGTCGGTTGCGAATTCCACGACAATCCGGCATTGGTAGTTTTTAAGACTGTTCCGTGATCACCAACTGCGAATCCCGTAGTTTCATTTACAAAAGAAATTTCTTCTAAATGTTCGGATGTTCCACTTTGTACTTGATACCAACTTGATCCACCATCAATGGTTCTTATAATTGAGCCTAATCCTCCAACAGCAATACCATTGTCTTTATTTAAAAAGAATACTGATTGCAACCAACTATATCTGGAATCGCTACCAGAATTAATCCAGTTCACTCCACCATCAGTAGTTTTAAGAATTCTTCCACTCTGGCCAACTATCCAACCGACATTCTGATTTATGAAATAGACAGATAACAATAAATAATATGATAAATTAGAGTTCTGGAGAGACCAGGTTGTTCCCCCATTTGTGGTTCTGATGATAGTTCCATTTGCCCCAACAGCATATCCAATTTTACTATCAAGAAACCTTATTGCGTAAAGTGTATTTCTGGTTACAGAAGAATCCTGGGACCAATTTAGTCCACTATTAGAAGTTCTCATTATCATCCCGTTTTCACCAACGATGTATCCATTTTCTCTTGAAAGAAACCAGATCGAATTTAATCTATTTGAAGTAAATACTGGTTTAACATTCCAAGTTTTACCTCCATCTGTTGTACTCAATAATACACCCTTATCTCCTGATGCCCAACCTATTTGAGGATCAACAAAAAATACAGATTGCAAATTGTTAGAAATTTGGCTTACTTGGTTACTCCAATTTAGAGGACTCTTTCCCCAATTAACAATAATATAAACACTTCCTGTTCCCGTACTAGTTGGAATCAATGTAAGACTTACTTGTACAACCACATTTTCTATGATTGTAACTTCTGCTTCTCCGGAATAAACTACGACATTATTTGCATCCTTTGCTTCGACTTTTAATTGCCAAAGACCAATTGGAATATCTTTAATTATTATATCTGCTGTTGAATCAGAAACTAGATTGAGACTTCCCATTATTGTTTCAAAACCTTGTCGTGTAAGATAGGCAGTAATGGAAGTAACATTTTCTGGGGCATTTTCTCTATCAATTTTGAAAAATACTTGCCCAGTCGATTGAGAATTAGAAGTAGGTGGAGAAGTTGTACTGTCTTTTGAACAGTTAATAAATAGAAACGAGATCAGTAACAAAATAAAACACTTTTTCATAAAATCCTCCCACATGGTTAATTTGTATAAGCAAACTAACCAAAACAAAGATAATTGTCAATAAAATTTATCCCAGTATAAAAGAATCTACTTTAACAATATTCGGTGTAATCCAGTTAGTAATTATATCGTACTCTTTCCGTTCGACAGTTTCAAAACCGGAATAGTTGTAGTTGCGGTTGTCATTTTCGTTTGGGTTGTCTAATAAGTCAATTTGCATAGAATTATTTTTTCGAATATTCTTGAAGTCGTTCTGTTGCTATCTTGTCCCAACTAAAATTTTGGAATACATTCTCAACGCTAATCTTGCTCATTATTTTTCTTGCTTGTATATCTTTTAAGGAAGAGATTTTCTCAGCTAAATCATTTACATCTCCTTCGTTAAAAAGCAATCCGTTCCCTTTTACGCGCTCTAACACTTTAATTTTATCACTTAAGATAAGCGGCAAACCACAAGCTGCAGCATCAAGCTGACTTGTTGATTCTTCTCGAGGCCAAACTCCTATATCCGAAGCACGATAGAATTTCGGCAGTTCATTCACCATAACAAAAGGGTGAACGACACAGCCGTTTTTAGTTAATAGTTGTGATTTTTCTTCATCGGTCCCATTTCCGATAAATAATCCTTTAAATGAAGAATCTCTCAATTGTAATAATTGTATCGCTTCCGCCAAAATATTTGGACTTTTACCCGATGAAAATCTTCCCGAATAAATTGAAACGACATCGCTTTCATGAAACCCTAATTTTTTGCGCAGTTGGATTCGTTCATCTTTGTCTTTCTCATTCTCAATCGGTCTAAATAAATCGGTATTCACTCCGAGAGATTGAACTATAATTTTTTCTTTGGGGACTTGATAAAACGTGATTGCAATATCAGCAACATCTTCTGCGATTGGGAAGCATTTGCTAGTTATTTCATTGATCAATTTAAGAGCAGGGCGAAACATATTTGCTTTTTTCATTAAATATGTTTTGAAATCATACTTTCCGTTAACCTGCAAAACAGAAGCATGTACATGAGATTCTGTAAAGAATTTCACGCCATTTTTTTTAGCAAATTTTGCCGCTTCGAAAGTTGCAAATTCATCTATATTAAAAACTTGAATAACATCCGGCTTAAGTTTTTCTAAATACTCAAATAATCCTATCAAACGAATCCCATAAAATCCAAATGGATTCAACAAACTTTTCGATACTTCGTCAAATGGAAGGCGGTGGAGAGTAAAACCGTCAATTAACTTTGTCTCTTCATGCACAATTGCCGGGCCAAGATGTTCTTTATAAGTTTCTTCATAATTCGGAGAGTTATAATAAACTTGTGCAGTAGAAGTTATGATGTGTACATCGTTACCAAGTTTTGCCAGAGCGCGCGGTAAAAAATTTTCGGCATAACCCATGTTTTCGGAAAACCAGCTACTGATTATAACTATTTTCATTTTTTTCTAATGTCCATCATCAGATTATATACCCATTTCAACATAAACTCTTTTTCCGCGCACCGGATAGACGATATTTGATGCTTCATGTATAAAATTTTCGCCGCTAAAAAGCATTGAATATTTACCATCGGGAGTTGTTAAAATTTTTTCCAGAAGTTTAATTTCATTTTCTGTAAGAGAAAAAGTTACGTTTGGCAATAGCGAATCGGGAATTCTTTTCCACTCAGAAAGTTTTTTTACTTCACTGTTTTTTCTTCGGTGTTCAGAAAATTCAAATCTATCTTCCCATAAAATCCATGCATTAAATAGATCCTGCCTCTCCCAAAAATATTTTTGCCAAGGGTGAAATCTTTTACGCATCCACAATTTCATAACAGGGGATGCATTCCAATTTGCTTGCTGCTCACGCTTCGAATATTCAAAAAAATTCATTGTCCCTTCAAACGAAACAACTTGCCATTTATGCATGTAGCCAGTTCCAATTAAAATATCTTTTCCGTATGCCGGAGTCTCGATGTAACCTTTTCGAGCGATTCTTTGTAATTCGCCGCACGCAATTGAAGGATTATTTACATGCTCCAAAACATGAGAACACAAAACAAAGTCAATTGTTTTTTGCTTGATAGGAATTCTTTCCACTGAACAGACGATCACCGGTCGATCTTCTTTTAATTTCCCGCTGCGATGGAAATTATCGTCTGGAGAAAAATCCGCCAAAATATTTGCTCGGTTAATCGGATTGTTTCCGCTGCCAATATCAAGGACAATATCATCGGGCAAAATACTTTTTAAAACTATTTCTTTTTGATAATCCCATGATGGCAAATGGAAATAGCGATTTAATTTTACTGATGATGTGATTTTCTCAGTTAAAACTTCGGTTACTCTTTTAAATGTAAGATTCTTTTTCATGCTAACTTATTTTCTTTGCTACTAAAGTCATTGAGAAATGATTCAAGTAAGGAAACAGACCGTAATACCGTATAACTTCCCAGTTGTTTGGATTTAAAAGAGTTATTGAACTTTCGTAATAGGTTGTTTCAACGTTGTCAAAAACAAGGTAGCCGCCTTTTTTAATTTTTAGTAAAGCATGTTTGCAGCAAGAAGGGCGCGCTCTTCCATCTACAGAAACCAAATCAAAATATTTGTCTGGATATTGCTCAATACTCTTTACATATTTTTCATATTTTTTACCGACTGATTCTGCATCGCCAGAAATAAAATCATTTGGATCGCTGATATTTTTTTTATGAAATTCCGGATCTGTTTCGGGTTCAAATAATTTATAATCGATATTCTTTAATTTCAATTCTTTCAAATACAAATTGACCTTTTCAAACCAGAGTTTATGATGTTCAATAGAAACCACCGATTCTGTTCTCTTTGCAAAAAATAAAGTTGAACCGCCGGAACCATATTCAAAAACTTTCATGTTGGACTTCAAATGAACTTCCAAAAACTTAATCACTGTAAATGAAAGCCAAGGTGAAGCATCAATTAGAGAATTATGAACTGGATTAAGCGATTTCCACCATTGAGGGAAATTCACCACGGTTTCTTTAAAACTAAAATATTGTGGATAATGAATCAAAGCTTTAAGAGTTTCTTTAAGAAAGAATACTAATCTTTTAGAAAATATTATCATAATTAAACTAACACCGTCTTTTTCTTTATTAAATGCGTTACAATAAAGTAATATGCAATGAGATAGCCAAAATTAATTAAAAAAGATGAGAAGGCTGCACCATACAATCCGTATTTTGGTATTAACCACAAATTTAAAACGATGCTAGCCACGGCAAGTGGAACACCTATGAACAACGCAATAAAGGTCTTTTCAAAGAAAACTATATAATTGCTGTACAAAGGAGTGATCGCTGAAAATATTTGCGTTAATAAGAGAATAGGCAAAAGATATAAAACTTTACTATACTTCATATCAATGATCTGAAAGACCAGGAGAAACTTAAAAGCTAGAATGATCAGCAGCGATATAAAGAAAAAGAAAAGTGCAATTTTTATGATGACACCAAAAGTTTTTTCTTTGTTTACTTGTAAATTTTTCTCTTTAAAAAAATGTGGAAGCCAAATATTTTGGAATGTCATAAACATCATCGGGATAATACCGGCAAGCGCAAAGCCAAGATTATAAACCGCCAAGTCTTTAAAGTTTCCGTATTTTTCAAGAAAAAACTTATCGCTAAAATTTAGTACAAGTCCGAGTACTGCTGAAAGCATAACAGGCACTGCCAATTTTAACGATTTCCTTGCAAGTTCTTTATTGAACTTTCTTCTCATCGCCTTGATGTATAAAGGAGCAAAAACCAGTAGAAAGCTAAATTCCAAGAGATATGTAAATTTTAATCTAACCATAACCGAATCGGCTTTATAGAAATACAAAAGAGAAACTACTATTCCGTTTACAAAAATTAGACGAAGAAGATTATAAAGCTGAACATGTCTTATACTTTGACTCGTCAGAAAATAATTGAAAAGCATAAAAGAATAAACTGAAACTGTAATTGCAAGAAAAATAGAATTTCTATAACTGCCGTAATCAATCTGATTTTTAAAAAGAATAGACACAATATGATAGTCTAACTTTGCGAAAAATGTAACTATTAAACAAACGGAAAGAAAGGATAAGAGCATTACATTTATAGTAAAAAGCAGACTTCCCCGTTCTTCTTCATCTTGAAAATCTTGATACAATTTACTTTGGGCAATATATAGCCCGAAGTTCAGGATGAGTGAAAACGTTGAAATAATTGCAAGAAGGTATGTATAAAGACCGTAAGCGTCTTGCGTCATTAGTTTTAGATAAACCGGCAGCAAAATAAAATTTGAAAGCTTCACCAAAATATCTACACTAAAAACCTTAGCATAATTTTTTACAAGTATATTATTTTTATATCTCTCAATTACTTGAAACATTTATCGTTTGTCTCTTTTCATCATCACGAAATACTTTTTTTCTTTTTCAATACTTCAAATACTATCGTAATTAGTAATCCTATAACTACCATTGAGCTAAGCGAAAGAGCGAGATATTTGGAAATAACAAAGCTTTTGGGTTCATAACGGAATTCAATCTGGTGGATTCCTTTCGGGACAATTATTCCCATAAGCGCATGATCAACGCGATAAATTTTTGTTTCGGATTTATCAACAACAGCATGCCAGCCTTTGGGCATATAGGTTGAACTGAAGACTAAAAAATTATTACCGGAAGCGTTTACTTTTAAAGTGATATTTTCATCTTGATATTTTTCAACAGCTATGGAAGTCGTTGAATCAGGTCTTTCCGCCACAACTTTTTCATCTTGAACGAATGCAATTTCTTTGGGATCAAATGAATCTGATTTCATGGCGCGCAAAACTTCAAGCGCCGGTTTTTGTTCAACTTTGTTGGCAAGAAAAAACCGCGGTAACACATTTTCATTCTTATAAACAAATTCTTTTCCGGCACCGCCTACCAGTACCAATCCTGGAAATTGAACTTGCTGCTCCATAATTATATATTTCACGTTAGTCAACCGCCAAAGCGTTTGATTTACCGGACCAACAACATCCATTAAATCCTGAAATGCTCTTGGCTTTATCCCGGAGTAGCCGTAAAAATCTTCAAGTAAGAAATAAGCATTAGAATTAGCATTTTGATTAAATGAACCCAACGAGCCGTCTTGTTTCATATTAAAAACACGAAATGGTTCTTTGTCATTCTGTGCTTTAATAATTTTTACATATTCAGGAGTTTTAAATTGATTTTTTTGGTCTGGATTTTCAACATACTTTGCGCCGCGAGCATCAATTCTCCACAGATCAATCAATACAACCGCAATAAATAAAATTGCTAAGACATCTTTGCTTATTTTTTTATTCAAATATAAAACTGCCGCCCAAAAAGAAACCGTAAGTAATGCGAAACCAACAAGGATATCACCGGTAAACATTTCAGATGTGTATTCAGCTAATGCGCGTAATTGCTGCGCCATTTGCCCACGGGAAGATTCAATGCTACCTGCATACTCATTAACTCTGTTAATAAACCATTCACTGATCGTTTTATTCAAGACAAGAGAGAAAACAAAAATTATCGAAACCGCATAAGCAAAATATTTCAGAAATTGTTCTGCATTTTTGTTTGGATATTCTCTCAATGAAATAATTTTCATCACTCCCAAACCTGCAAGGATTGGGAAACTGAATTGCACTAAAACCAAAATCATAGATGGAATTCTGAATTTATCAAAGTAAGGCAAGTAGCTAAAAAGAATATCAAAGACAAACGAGAAGTTTTTTCCAAATGAAACCAACAGCGCAAAGAGTGAAAGTACTGCAAGAAATTTTACTAACGGCTCTTTCCAACGCGTAAAGACAGCAAACAAAGCTAAGAAAAAGATGAGGATACCCATATACATTGCAGCATCAACAAACGGCATTTGTCCGAAATATGTATTCACCTCGGTCGGTTGATTTTCAGTAAGAGGTCCTTTATAAACAGAATTACCAAATCCAAAATAAGACGGAATAATGAACGTCATTACCTCTCCGGGAGAAAAAGACCAGTTCGTATGATAATCATAATACTCCGAGGCAGATTGTTCTGCATTTCCGGTTGATTCCTCAACAAGGCTTTTTGTTCCGCGTGTTGAATACGGAGTGTACTCATACACTTGCGTTAGACTATCGGATTGTATTGCTACTGCAATAAGTCCCGCAGCTCCAAACACCAAAGCCGATCTCACTAATTTTTTTCGTAATTCAATTTCTTTATTTGTAATGGAATGGACAAAATAGAAAACAAAATAAACAGCTACGGCAAGTAACGTGTAATAAATTATTTGAACATGAAAACCTTGAATGAAAAGCTGTAAGGCAATAACAAGAATAAAGAAATCAAGCAATTTTATTTTTTGATGGAACCTGAAAAGCAGAAGAAAAATTAGCGGAACCATACAAAGCGATGTCAGCTTTGTTACATGCCCGATATATAACAGAACAATTATTCCTGTGCTGAAAGAAGTTGCTATTGCTGTAAATAGACTAACCAATGTGTTCTTTGTTAAATGTTTCATCAGCATGTAAGAAGTAGAGGCAAACACAATAAGATAAAAGCTCCACATCGTATATTCAACGGAAAAAAAGTTTGTAAAGAATTTTCTGACTGCCGTAAAGATTACATAAATCAAATTGAACCACGTAGATTCAGTTCCGAGAGCATATGCCGGCATCCCAAGAAAGATATACGGATTCCACAGTGTAAAGCCGTCTCTCGCTTTTTCTACATAAGATTTCATGCTTGCCGAAGCGAGGATATCGCCTGACTGAAAAGTTTTTCCGCCAAAATAAAGCGGATTTAAAAAAATTAAAAAAAGAAGAAGAAGAACCGCCAATACTGCCGGCAAATGATATTTTTCAAGAAGCACATTTTCTAAATGAAAATTTGCAAGAAGACCTTTTTCCTGTTTTTCTTTTTTAACTATTCTTTTTGTTTTGGACATTTAAACACCTGCAGTTAAAATTATTTTTTTGCGATAAACAAAATTCCCGAACCGACGGAATTTTCAGAGATAAAATCCCCATACATCATTATCAAGGTGAACGGAAAGGTGAGCAAGTAATAAAATGGAAGAAGAATAAAAAACAATTTGGAAAAATTCAGCACTTGCATTGGATATTTAATTCCCAACCGCCACGCTTTATCTCCCCAAAATCCGTACGTATATTTTGATAAATGGACGGAAAATCCAATCGGTTCTAATTTTGATTTCAAATCTTCATAGGAATAACCTTGACGCGCATGCTCTCCGATAAAACTTTCGTCTTCATCGTCATGTACATCGCTTCCGCCAAAGATTGACGGCGTATTTATCAATAGGAAACCGCCTCTTTTTAACGAACGAAAAAAATTGGAAAAGACTTTCACATCATCTTGAATATGTTCCATTACATCAATACAGACAATCAAATCGAATTTATTTTCATGTTGAATTTCCGTTAAGTCTTCAACTGCAAAAGAAATGTTTGAGAGATTATTTTCAGCAAAAAACTCGCGGCAGTCTGTTATCCATTTTTCTTTAACATCAACTGCAAAAATTGAATTTGGCAGAAGATGATTCTTCATAAAATAAGAATATTGCCCGTAGCCGGTTCCGGCATCAAAGATGGAAATTTCTTTTTCCCCGAAAAGTTTTCTTAGATTTTTCAATTCACGGCGTACGTACCACGAGCGGAGAAACATCAAATCTAATGTTTTATAAAAAATTTTCCTGGTAAAAGGAAAACGTTTTATGGCTGAAGCAAAAACATCTTTTACTGGATCGTAATGCATGAAATCTTTAAAGTAATCTTTGTTTGAAGTGCATTTATAAAGTAAGTTCCAATAAGCAAATCCCAAATAACAAAGAATAAAGAAATTTCAAATACTAAGTTTGTGAAAATTTGTGGCGCACTGGCGCCATGATTTTTGAGATTTATTTGTGATTTGGTTTTTGTCATTTGTTATTTCAACGTTAAACGTTACGCTGCTTTATCGTGTACTCTTTATCGCTTTGAGAATTGTGAACCATCATTTCGCCTAATAATCCAACCGAGAAAAATTGAACGCCCACAATTATTAAAAGCATTCCCAAAAACAACATCGGCCTGTTGCTTAACGGTTTCCCATTAATCCATTCGAGGGTTAAATATCCGTTTACAATAAAACCCACAAAAAAGGAAAACGCCCCAAGAAATCCAAAGAGATGCATTGGACGTTTAATATACCGAGTAACAAACGTGACCGTTACGAGGTCAATAAATCCCTTAAAGAAGCGGGAAATACCAAACTTGGTTTTTCCGTATCGTCTCGGATGATGTTGAACCGGAATTTCCGTTACCGAAAACCCCTGCCAGTGAGCAAGCACCGGCATGTATCTGTGCAGTTCGCCGTAAACTTTTAATTGACGGACGACAACGCGGCGGTAAGCTTTTAATCCGCAGTTAAAATCGTGCAGTTTAATTCCGCTCATTATGCGAGTAACAAAATTGAAAAATTTGGAAGATTGTCTTTTTATAAACGGATCGTATCTCACTTTCTTCCAGCCGGAAACCAAATCAAATCCTTCGTTCATTTTTTTAAGAAGATTTGGAATTTCTTTGGGGTCATCCTGTAAATCTGCATCCATCGTAATAACATAACCGCCTGTAACTCTTGCAAAACCAACCTGTAAAGCTGCGGCTTTTCCGTAATTTTTTTGGAAACTTACATATTTATACCGAGTATCTGTCCGGCAAATGTCTCTAATAACTTTTAATGAATTATCTGTACTCCCGTCATCAACAAAAATAACTTCAAAATCAATATGATTTTCGGTACAAACCTTTGTGATTTCATTTGAAAGGGGTTGGAGTGATTCTTCTTCGTTTAGCAGCGGGATCACAATCGAAACTTTGGAGGCAACAATTTTCGTTGGTTTTTTCAAATACGGTTTCGATTTTCTAAAATTTCCCTGCCTTCCGTTAACCTTAGCAGTTTTATTTTTTGATTGATCTTGTTCGGATTCTGCCATAATGGACTTTCTAAATAGTGTTTTTTGATTCTCTTTCAAATATAACTTTTAAAGAATTAACTTAATATATCACGAACAAACTTTTTATACGGTTCTTAAAAAATGGTTCCACTTTTCCCGTTCATCAAATTATATTGCCGCCAATGTAGAAGTGACAATGGCTTGCACGTTATTGAACTAATTTTTGACTGAACTTTTACAAACCATTTTATCGTCTTGGTATGTAATTTTTTGTGCATCTCAACTTTAACTTTATACTTGTAACTTTTTACTTGCAACTTGTTGCTTTATGTTTAATAATCTTCTAAAAAACAGAAACAAAATTTATTGGATTTGCCAAATCTGCGGATGGGGCGGCTTTTTCATTTTCAATTTTTTGATTTATATAGGGTATGGAGGCTTTAGTTGGAAGCGGGCAATAACTTTTCCTTATTTTGCATTAGTTGGAATTGCCTCCACACATATCCTTCGGTCAGTAATTAAAAAACGGAGATGGATCGAAAAATCTCCGAAAGAACTTTTTTACCGCGTTTTATTTTCCACGCTGCTTATATCCTTTATTTTAACTATGGTGGTTCTTGCCATAAATTTTGGCGCTTCAATTTTTAACATGCATGAATTTAAAATTGCAGGCGTCTTTGTAACCATGTTTAATACGGGAATTTTAATTTTCCTATGGTCAATTATCTATTTTCTTGTTCATTATTTTGAAAATTATAAAAAATCGGAAATCGAGCGGTTAGTCTGGGAAGCTGCCGTTAAGGATTTTGAGTTGAAAACTTTAAAATCTCAGTTAAACCCCCACTTTATGTTTAATGCGTTGAACAGCATCCGGGCTTTAATAGAAGAAAATCCTTCGAGAGCAAAAACTGCGATAACGCAACTTTCAAATATTTTCCGTTATTCATTAAAAATTGAAAGAACGGAAACAGTTCCCTTTGAAGAAGAAATAAAAACTGTAGAGGATTATCTTGGTTTGGAGCAAGCCCGTTTTGAAGAGAGACTAAAATATAGGATTGAATATTTGCCGGATGTAAGAAATATCGAAATTCCTCCAATGATGATACAAACTTTAGTTGAAAACGGAATAAAGCACGGACTTTCAAAACTTCCCGAAGGAGGATTTGTAAATGTTACCGCTGAGAGGGAAAATGATTTCCTTAAAATTGAAATTGAAAACTCAGGTTCTGTTTCAGATGATGCAGTTGCGCAGGCTAAAGGATATGGAATATCAAACACGAAACAAAGGCTCCATTTGCTTTATGGAGATCAAGCAAAATTTTCCATCACAAATTTTAATTCACATGTTAAAGTAAAAATTATTTTACCTGCAGGAGACAGCAAAATATGAAAGCAATTATTGTTGATGACGAACGCTTAGCGCGCACAGAATTACGTCGCCTACTTGTGCCATTTAAGGAAATTGAAATTATCGCCGAGGCGGTAAATGCAAAAGATGCAGCGGAAAAAATTGCACTACTTAATCCCGATTTACTTTTCCTCGATATTCAAATGCCGGGGAAAAACGGTTTTGAATTACTCGAAGATTTAGAAAGCGCTCCAGAAGTTATTTTTACTACTGCTTATGATGAATACGCTTTAAAAGCTTTTGAATTTAACGCACTAGACTATTTACTAAAACCTATTGAACCGCATCGGCTTGAAGAAGCGATAAAACGTGTGACGGCAAAAACAATCCACCTGCAGCATGCTGAAAAATTTATTTCTACCGAGAAACGATATCTTACAGCGGAGGATCAAGTTTTTGTGAAGGATGGCGACCGATGCTGGTTTGTTAAATTAGCCGAAATTCGCTTGTTTGAGTCTGAAGGAAATTACGCCCGCCTTTATTTTAACGACTTTAAACCGCTGATACTGCGAACACTTAATTCTCTTGATGAAAGACTCGATCCGCGGACTTTTTTCCGTGTAAACAGAAAACACATTGTTAACTTAAAATGGATTGATAATATTGAGCCCTGGCTCAACGGCGGACTTCTTGTGAAATTAAAAGGCGGTCAAAAAGTGGAAGTTTCAAGAAGGCAATCTGTAAAGTTTAGAGATATGCTGAGTTTATAAAAGCAAAAAACAAATCCCAAAAAGCAAATTCCAAATAACAAAAAAGCGAGAATTACTTCTCGCTTTTTTTATTCATTCCTAATTCGTAATTCCTAATTTATACTAAACCTTGATCCATCATTGCATCGGCAACTTTTAAGAAACCGGCGATGTTTGCGCCGTTAACATAATTTCCCGGCGTACCAAAACGGGCTGAAGTTTCAATACACGTGTTATGAATTCTAATCATAATTTCGTGCAAACGTTTATCAACTTCTTCCGCTGACCAAGGCAGACGCATACTGTTTTGTGACATCTCAAGTCCTGATGTAGCAACACCACCGGCATTAGCTGCCTTTCCCGGAGCGAAAAGAATTCCGGCTTCCCTAAACGTATGATACCCTTCCAACGTTGTAGGCATATTTGCAACTTCGCAAACACACTTAACGCCGTTGTTAATAAGTTCTTTTGCGTTGTTATGATCAAGTTCATTTTGCGTTGCGCAAGGCATGGCAACATCAACTTTAACGCTCCAAGGACGTTTTCCGGCAACAAACTCAGCGCCGAATTTATCAGAATAATCTTTAACGGTATCTTTAGCGCTTGCACGCATTTCTAAGAGATAATCAATCTTCTCTCCTGAAATTCCGGCTTTATCATAAATAAAACCGTCAGGACCGGAAATTGTTAGAACTTTTCCGCCAAGCTGATTAATCTTTGTTATTGCTCCCCAAGCAACATTTCCAAATCCGGAAACAGCAAAAGTTTTTCCTTCAATACTCTCATTGATGGTTTTTAACATTTCTTTTACAAAATAGACTCCACCAAAACCGGTTGCTTCGGGACGAATGAGCGAGCCGCCCCAGTTAATTCCTTTGCCGGTTAATACGCCGGTGAATTCATTTTTTAATCTTTTATATTGACCAAATAGAAAACCGATCTCTCTGCCGCCAACTCCAATATCGCCCGCGGGAACGTCGGTGTTTGGACCGATGTGTCTAAATAATTCCGACATAAAACTTTGACAGAAACGCATAACTTCGTTATCGCTTTTTCCTTTGGGATCGAAATCGGAACCGCCTTTACCGCCACCCATCGGTAAAGTAGTTAAACTGTTTTTGAATGTTTGTTCAAAACCTAAGAATTTTAAAATACCCATTGTTACCGAAGGGTGAAAACGTAAACCTCCTTTGTATGGTCCGATGGCGCTGTTAAACTCGATGCGGTAACCGCGGTTAACGTGGATTTCTCCCTGATCGTCCATCCAGGGAACGCGAAAAGTGATTACCCTTTCCGGCTCAACCATTCGCTCTAAAATTTTTGCGTGTTTGTATTCGGGATGTTTTTCTAAAACAATTTCAAGTGATTCGGCAACTTCTTGAACCGCTTGATGAAACTCAGGTTCTGCGGGATTTTTTGCTTTTACATCCGCCAATAACCTTTGAAGATACTCTGACATTATAACCTCAATTAAATTTTTGCTTGTGATTAAAATAAATTTTATTAGTTAAGACAGATTTTATGGCTGGTATGAATAAAGAAAGGACTAAAGTTTTTCGCTTTACGAAGTGTGTGCAGACGGGGTTCATCTTTTTTCCATTTTTTTGACGATGAAAATCCGGCTGTTTTGAGAAATTGTTTCCATAAAATCTAAAATGTTAATGAGTAAACTTAAGGGTTATGGAAACAACTAAAAAATTTTTCTTGTTAGAGGACATCAAAACCACCGACGTTTTGAAAACGTCGGTGGTTTCAATCAATTAAATCTGGTAACTGTTGACTGAAAACTGAAGACTGCTGACTGATTACTTTCAGCTTACTTCTTCTTCAATTCCTCAATCTGGTCTAATGCGGTATGTACCATCATGGTTATTCTTGCAACAGGCCCGCCGATTAGAAATAATGCGCCTGCAAATGCAAACGACAGCCAATTAGCGGTGTTGAAACTAATTACCATTCCTACTAATCCAACTATAGCGGCAATTATCCCACCGGGTATGCCCATCGGGCAGCGAAGTTTTTTGTTCATGTTTTGATCCTTTCGTTTAGTTTATTGATAAGTTCTTCTTTTGTAGGTAAACTTCTAAATATTATTTCATCGTTTAGTAACAGAACCGGCACGGCATGAATACCAAGCTTAAAACTTCTAATCCAGCCAAGAGGAGAACTTACTAACGTCTCCTTTAATTCAAATTTATCTCCATACTGCGGGAGAATTTCTTTGAGTAATCTTTTAAAAACTCTGCAATGCGGACAAGTGATCCCGTAAAATAATTCTAACTTCATATTACTCTTTTTTGTTTGCTATAAGATAAACAGTTTAAAAATTATTTCGGTTCATTTCAAAACTGTTTTATTGTTCAATAACAAAATATTTTTATTAAATTTGCCTCTAAATCAAATATCTATTAGATAGAAAAATCAACTTATGCAGTTATTTAAATGAAATTCGTTTACCCGATCATTCTGATCCTTTATTTTGCTTCCCCGTTAAACGGACAATTCAGATTTGATTTTTCCGTTAAAGATATTCGATCCGAATATTCTCTTCAAGTCTGGACAAAGTATGACGGGTTGCCATCAAATACTCTTTACGGCATAGTAAAAGGTGAGGACGGTTTTTTCTGGATTGGAACCAGCAATGGACTAGGAAGATTTGACGGTTCTGAGTTCAAAGTCTTTAATGCCGCAAACATTCCCCAAATAAAAGCGAATATTGCTGCGGATTTATTTAAAGATCACAGCGGAAGGATTTGGTTTACTAACGGAGGCGCCGGATTTATCGTTATGGATCAGCAAAATTTTAAAAGAATATCGGAGGATCAAGGGCTTTCTCTAAATCATCCAAGTTCGTTTGCAGAAGATAAGAACGGAAGAATTTATATCGGAACTTTCGGCGGGGGATTAAATATTTTTAACAAGGGGAGACTCAAAGTAATCAACAAAGAAAACGGATTGAGCAGCAATGATATTCATTCTCTTTTAATTGATAAACAAGAAAGAATATGGATCGGTACATACGACGAAGGGATAAATCTTTTTAGCGAAAAGGGAATTAAAATATTTAACAGATCGAATGGATTGCCCAATTCCGCAGTCGAACAAATTTTTCAGGATTCAAAAGGGAAAATTCTAGCTGCAACGCATCAAGGTGTTTTTACTTTTAACGGCGAATCATTTGATATTGATAAAGCGCTGCTTCCTTTAAAAGGAAAGGCAATTAACCATATTGTTGAAGATGATGAAGGAAATTTATGGTTCTCTACTTCTAATTATGGGATTTATATTTACAACGGCAAAACGTTTGTACATCTTAATAAAAATAACCTCTTGCTCTCCGATGATATTTCCCAGGTACTGCCGGCCAAATTCGGCGTGTGGATTTGCAGTTTAACCGGCGGACTTTCCCTTCTTAAGCAAAATAAAATAAAGGTGATCTCTGAACCGCTAGGACTGCCGAATAAAAAAGCCCGAACTGTTTTTAAAGCCCCGGATGATATTTTATGGATCGGAACAAGCGACGGAATTGCAAAGTATAACGAACAAGTAAACAAACTCATCCCGATCAAATCAACCATTCCCGACCTAGCCGTTCATGCGTGGGCAGCTAATGCAAAGGGAGAAATATTTTTAGGAACCCACTTACACGGTTTATTAAAAATTGTTGATGGCAAAATAATTCAGGTCGCAGACCGCAAACTGTTGAAAGTAAATTTTATCCGCTCATTAAAATTCGATGATGATGGAACCCTCTGGATAGGAACAAATGGCGCCGGCGTTGTTTTATTGAAGAACGGGAAAGTAAAAATTATTGACAAATCCTCCGGGCTTACAAGCGATTTTATTGCTTGCATCTGCAAAGACAGCAAAAACAATTTTTGGATTGGAACATCCGGCGGAGGTATTTCCGTTCTAAGCAGCAGCGGTCTAATTATAAAAACCGTTTCTGATAAAGACGGCTTAGCGAATAATATTGTCAATTCAATTATTGAAGACGAAGAAGGGGTTATCTGGGTCGGAACAAGCGTTTCGGGAATTAGCCAGATTAAAGATAATGTCATTTTCAACTTTAACGAACTGAACGGACTTTATTCCAACACCATTAAAAAACTTTTATATGATGGAAAAGGACACTTTTGGGCTACTTCGGATCAAGGTGTTTTCTCACTTGAAAGAAGAACATTAAATAACGTTGCTAACGGAAAAACTGAAAAACTTGTCTTTAGTCTTTTTGGAAAGAATGACGGAATGATAAGTGATGAGTTTAATGCAGTTGCCGACAATGCAGGCTGTATTTCTGGCTCGGGGAAAATTTACGCTCCTTCAAATGATGGTGTTGTTGTGATCGATCCAAAACTTTTTTCAACAACTGTTGAAACACCCAGCGTTTATATTGATGATATTTTTATCAATTACAAGGAAAGTTCGAAAGAACTATTGGGGAACCTCCCGCCCAATACCGAATCAATACAGATCAATTACGGCGGAATTTCTTTTCTCCAGGGAAAATATCTAAAGTACAAATACATGCTTGAAGGAATTGATAAAGATTGGGTGTTTGTCGGAACGCGTCGCCAGGTATTTTTCACTCACCTTCCTCACGGCAGTTATACGTTTAAAGTAGTTGCTGTTACTCCGGATGGAACAGAAAGCAATAAAGCTGCGATAATTGGTTTCACTATTCGCCCATATTTTTGGCAGACATTATGGTTTGAAATTCTTGCTGCCATAGCTGTTGTGGGGTTCATAACAATTTATCTTCTCCTTTATTTTAAAAGAAAATATAAACGGAAAGTAAAATTACTTGAAGCCGAAGCTGCATTAGAAAGAGAACGGATGAGAATTTCCAAAGATATGCACGATGAACTTGGGGCAAGTTTAACTAAAATTTCGCTGATGAGCGATTTGGCTAAAAGAAATTTGACTGATAACATTCAATTAGAAAATGACCTGAGCAAAATTTCCGAAGCAAGCAGAAATGTTGCGTTAACAATGGATGAAATTGTTTGGGCGGTAAATCCTAAAAACGATACACTTGATAAAACCATTTATTATATCGTCCAATATATTGAAGAATATTTATCATCAACTGAAATTGAATTTATCATCAATATTCCCGATACGATTCCGGTGCATTTTATTCATGCGGAACTGAGACATAATTTATTCCTTGTAATAAAAGAAGCTGTGAATAATATAGTTAAACATTCTCGAGCCGATACGGTAAAGTTAAAAATTGCCTTAGAGAATTCTTTTTTTTGTCTTCAACTTGAAGATGATGGGAAAGGGATTGATCTTACCCATGGGGATCAGTTCAGCAACGGGCTGAAGAATATGAGAAAAAGAATTGAGGATTTTAAGGGAAGATTTGATATTGTAAATGCTCAACCTACCGGAACGATAGTAAATATTAAACTACCGATACAATAAATTCACACATTTGTGTGAGAGTAGTTTAATTTTAGAAGACTAAATTTGAATTAATATTAATGGATGGGAGCACATGAACAAAATTACCGTTGCAATAGTAGAGGATAATCTTGAGATTTCTCAAAGTTTAGAGTTATTATTAAACTCAACTGAAGAATATACCTGCATCGGCGCTTGTCCCGATTCACAGACAGCGATTAATACTTTGCCTGGTTTAAGTCCAAATGTTATTTTAATGGATATTAACTTGCCGGACGAGTCCGGTATAGAATGCATCAAAAAATTGAAACCGCATCTTCAACATTCGCAAATTGTTATGCTTACGATGTATGATGATAGTGAAAAAGTTTTTGAAGCGTTAGCAAGCGGAGCTATAGGTTACTTGCTAAAACGTACGCCAAAAGAAAAACTCCTTGCGGCAATAAAAGAAGCGCATGAAGGGGGCTCGCCGATGTCAATGCAAATTGCAAGAATGGTAGTTAAATCATTTGACAGCGTTCCGAAAAAAAATGAAGTTAAAGCAATGCTATCGGAAAGAGAGTGGGAAATTTTAGAACATCTTGCCAAAGGAAAACGGTATAAAGAAATCGCCGCTTCTCTCTTTATCGGCACTGAAACCGTGCGAAGCCATTTAAGAAACATCTATGAAAAACTGCAAGTCCGTTCTTCTACCGAAGCAGTTCTAAAATACCTGAACAATAAATAACCCGGAATTTTCAGCACCACTTCCCCAATTGTGACCTTCCCCATACCAAAAATAAATTAACACTTTCGTGTGAGAGCAAACTTTTTTGTTAATTGTAGTTTTCGGACGCAAAAACAAAAAGGAAAGAAAATGAAAAAGTTATCTACTCATTTGCAGGTTATTTTGACAATCCAAGTTATTATTCTCTTGAATATAAATCTCTTTGGACAGTTATCAGCTCCGGCAGCAAACGCAATTTATGGCGGAACAATAAGAGCAATCTCGGTAATTTCGACCGGAGGAAGTAGCAGCAAAATATTTGTAGCAACTGAGAGTGCAAACTCAGTTTTTTTTGCTAATATAACAACGACATCTGGTTCAGAAGGTTTTGGTACATTTACAGTTATGCCAGGGTTGGGAAGCGATGATGGGTATGGTTCTACAACTACTAAAATCTACGCGCATCAAGTATCCCAATATTTGTTCTTTATTAACAATAACACTTTGTACAAAACCCATTTCTCGGGAAGTACCGTAACACAGGTAGAAGGTGCTGCGGTATTAGATTTTATTATTTATGGCAATTATATTTTTTACATAAAAGGGAGCGATTTCTACTATGGTCAAATAGATGCTTCAGGAAATGTTGTAAATACTGGATCATTTTCAATTGGTTTAACTCTTACTTCCCCATCCATTCAGGTGAACCCATCTAACAGTAAAGTTTATATCACAACACTTACAGCTACTCCGGTAATTCGTAAGTCGAGTGTTAACTACGATGCATTAAGTGGATCCAGTTCATTTAGTACTTTACCTCTTGGTGCTTTATCGGGCTCCGTAACAAGTTGGGATGCATTCGGTATAGGTCCTGATGGAACTTTATTTTTGGGAGGTGACGATAACTCAAATAAATATGTACAATCTTCTACAAATGATGGTACAAATTGGGGCGGAGGTTCTACATTAATTAACGGCATTGGTGGTCCAAATTTCTCTTTTGCCGGTGCCTCTTCTCCTTATAAAGTTTGCTTCTCAAAGTGTTACTCAACTTTTACTACATCAACCGGTTTTGGAGCTTGGGCGGAATTTGGAAATGTCAGTTCTGAAACTCATCCGAATGACGGGTCTGTTTTTGTAGATCCAAATAATTCTGCAATAATTTACTTGACTACAGATCAAGGTATAGGCGCTACAATAAATGGTGGTGCAAATGTAGTTGAGATTGATAATGGCATTGAAGCAGTTCAAGTGAATGACTTTAGTATGAAATCTGACAAAGATATGGCTTGGCTTGCATCAAAAGCCGGCGTTCGAAAAGTTACTTCTTTTGCAACCACTCCAGTCTGGACAAACGCAATTTTTCCTAATAATGATGGCGCTCCATATTATTCCGCTGAAATGGAAAATGATAATGACGCTACTGCTTACGTTGGAAATGTTCGTATCTATAAAACAACTAACAGTGGTTCAGCATGGAGCCAAGTTCTCTCAGAAGGAACAACCGGTTATCCACAGGTTGGTTCAAGAGCCGAAGCTATTGAGGTTTGTCCAACAAATAGCAGTTTAGTTCTTGCCGGATTCTATGTTGATGGAACAATACAAGGTGGTTTGTGGTATTCCACTAATGCCGGAACTAATTGGTCACAACTGCAATTGAGATCAGGCTCTACATTACCAAATGATGTTGATGTTTATGATATTGTTTTTACAACTGAGACTAACCCGGTTGCGTACATTGGTGTTTATTATGATCTATCTATTGGGGCACCAGGCGACAGAGGATATAGCATTTATCGTGCTGAATGGAATGGTTCATCATGGAGTGTTCGTCAAGATATGCAAGGAACTTATACTTCAACTGGTTCGGTTATTGTCGTTACTATTATTGATCTGGAAGTTAATTCCGGTGGAACAATAATTTATGCATGCGGCACCGATGCAGCAGTAAATCATCCTGTAGCTTATTATAAAGACTTAAGCGGGACAAACCTTTGGACGGTTATGCCTGTTACCGGTTTCCCATCTGGTAACCAGACTGGGAAAGCAATTGCTTCAGGCGGAGGCGCTATTTATTGTGCAGTCGATAATATAATTTACACCATTCCAACAGCAGGAACTGAATGGTCGGTCGGGTATACTTATCCAACAGGAACTGAAATAAATGTATTGTTTTATGATGCACTTCTCGCCGGAACAGGTACGGGTTTGTATGACCATAGTTATTCCGCTCTACCAGTTGAGTTAACTTCGTTCAACGCTCATGTTAACGGTGCAAACGTTTTACTCAATTGGAATACTGCAACGGAACTTAATAATTTCGGGTTTGACATCGAAAGACAAGTCAACAGTCGCCAGTCGGCAGTAAGCAATTGGGAGAAGATTGGATTTGTAAACGGGAACGGAAATAGTAATTCACCAAAAGATTATTCATTTGTTGATAAATCCGTTTTAAGCGGGAAGTATTCTTATCGCTTAAAGCAAATTGATAATGATGGTAAATATGAGTACAGCAAAAAAATAGAAATTGACTTAGGAATGCCTACCGAATTTTCGTTAGAGCAAAACTATCCGAATCCTTTTAACCCGGTAACAACAATTAACTTTGCAATCCCCGAAGAAGCAAAAGTAACGCTTGCCGTATTTAATCAACTCGGTGAAAGAGTCGCGGTTTTGGTAAACGAAAAACTTGAAGTAGGAAATCACTCCGCAACATGGAATGCGGGTAATCTTTCTTCGGGAATTTATTTCTATGAAATCAGAACTGATAGATTTACAGCGGCAAAAAAACTGCTGCTTCTAAAATAATTTTCTTCGTTAGAACTCCGATAAAGAGCCGTTGGCGATTGTCTGCGGCTTTTTAATTTTTTTTATAGCTGACCAGTAGTTTATTAAAAAGAGTAAAAAATGTTTTATTCTTGACGGGATTATTTTTTGTTAAAGGAGATTACAAGGAAAGTTTTGTTACTCATCTATTGAAAAACTTATACCAGAAACTTTCTTTTTTATGTTTTATCGTTTTCCAGTACTTGGTGTATTTTTCTTGAGTGGTAAATCCAATAGGACCAAGATAAATTCCGCCGTCTTTAAAACCATCATAAACTCTTACAGCTATAATATTTTCTTCTCCCGGTTTAATAATTCCATCGGGGATGAAGTAACCTCTAAAAAGTTGATAATCATAATCATTCGTTTTGGGGAACTGCCCAATCATTTTACCGGTTGATCCAATCAATACTCCGTTCAAATAAGTTTCATCCATATCATCAATCTGTCCGAGCATCAGCACAAGTTTCTTCCCTTCAAGCTTTGATCCCGGATTGAATTTTTTACGGTACCAGGCATACCCGTCATAATTGGCATAACCAAAATTATCCCAATATGCCGGAACGAGCATAGATTTCCAATATGAATCGTTGTAACTCTTTTCCTTAAAAACCATGTCATCGTCTGTTGTAAATTTCCAATCATTTCCGTCGAGGCTGTAATCAGGAAACAGAAAAAATCTTTTCCCCATTAGAGAAATAGGAGCGTTTACTATTCCGCCTGCCAATTCTCCATCGTACACACGTATTGCAATGATGTTTCTTGCATCAAAATTAATTATCGAAGGAGGAATAAGATATTCTCTGAATTCATTATACGCCGTTTGATAATTCGGTGGGAACGTTCCTTTTCCACCGATCAATCTTCCGTTAAAATAAACTTCATCCACATCATCAATATTTCCGATAGAGAAAAAAATATTAAGCGATTTATATGAACTGGAGATAACAACATTTTTCCTATACCATGCAAATCCGTTATATCCGTGGTAACCTTCATTCTCCCATTCGGAAGGAACCTTTATCACATCCCAGTCGTCATCGTCATACTCGGGATTGCTTCTGTTTTTATCATCTCCGATAGAGAATTTCCAATCACCTCTTAAAGTTGCAATAAGAATTTGATCCTGCGCGTACAAGTCCGCCGAGTTATTTACTAGAAATAATAGCAGTAGTAAGAGCTTTATTTTATTTGTCATTTTCGTATGCTATTCATAATAATTTAATAAACTATGATGTTAAATTATCTACTTACTTGCCAGTTCTACATCTATTTGATACTGTTCAATCACAGCGTTACAAATTCTTTTAACTTCAAAATTGCTTTCGTTCTTAGACAGTTCCATCAATTTGATGATACAACTATCTTTTCCCATCTGGTAAAGAGAAAGAGCGATCAATATTTTATTTTTGCTGTTTTCATGAACAAATTCTTCAAGTAAAAGAGGAATTAATTTTTCAGCTTTGTAATACCCTGCCCAATAGATTCCGCTTCTTTTAAGACCCTCGTTATCCGACTCTATTGCAGTAACAAGATTTTTAAGATGATTTTCTGCAACACTTGCCTTTTTCTGTGCAGTTAAACCGGTAAATAAAACCAGGCTCAACGCAACCGCCAAAACCGCTGTGTAACTTGTCTTTTTCATTTTAGAACTCCTTTGTTTGTTTATTATGAAATCTAATTTCCGTTGTAAACATAAAGGGTTCAAATGTAAAAGGTGCCACAGAGATGTATAGAGTTGTAATAAATTGTAACAACCGTTTACAATTCTGTGTTCATCACATCAATCGCTATTTTATTAGCTTTCGATCAGTTTGTATCCAATTCCATGAACCGTAATAATAAAATGGGGTCGTTCGGGATCTTTTTCAATTTTCTGCCGCAAACGAACAATGAAATTATCGACCGTTCTCGTTGTAGGGCTTTCCTCATATCCCCAAATTTTATTAAGCAAATCATCACGAGTGACCACGGTATTTCTTTTATCCCAGAGATAGTGAAGCAGTTCAAATTCTTTATGGGACATTTGCACCGGTTTGTTTTTACTAACAGCTATATACGTTGAAAAATCAATCGTTAATAGACCAATTTGAATCTTAGAATTCTTTTTCTCCACTTGTGCATTATGTTCCGGAGCTCTTCTTAAAACCGCTTTAACTCTTGCTAAAAGTTCTCTAAGCGAAAATGGTTTCGTAATATAATCATCTGCTCCTAATTCAAGTCCTCTCACTTTATC
Organism: Ignavibacteriaceae bacterium; assembly: GCA_023229425.1. Classification (GTDB taxonomy): domain Bacteria; phylum Bacteroidota; class Ignavibacteria; order Ignavibacteriales; family Ignavibacteriaceae; genus UBA1563. The sequence continues at coordinate 260,490 of JALNZG010000001.1, read as the reverse complement.
AATCTCTTCCCCTTTGGCGGTCAAGAGAATAATTGGAACTTTGATACCATCTTTTCTAATTTGTTTACAGACTTCAAAACCGGACATCTCGGGCATCATTACATCCATTAAAACAAGATCATAATTGTTGTTAGTAATTTTTTCATAACCTTCTTTTCCATTCCCGGCTGAATCAACTTCGTACCCGTCGAATTCGAGATTGTCTTTCAGTCCGAGTCTCATATCGGGTTCATCTTCAACAATCAAAATTTTATACATTTTGTTTAGCTTCCTTTGTAATGAATTTTAAGGTGAAGGTACTTCCCTCTCCCGGAACACTTTCAACTTCAACAACTCCATCATGTGCCGACACAATTTCTTTGACGATGGAGAGTCCCAGTCCGGTTCCTTTAGTGTTGTGAACATTATCAGAACTCACCCGGAAAAATTTCTCGAATATTTTCTTTTTGTCTTCTGTTAAAATTCCAATTCCACTATCGGCTACCGATACAAATAAATATTTTCCATCTTTCCCGGTTTTTATATTTAACTCCCTTTTATCCTTGCTGTACTTAATTCCGTTATCGAGTAAATTAATAACTGCTTCGGATATTGCACCGTGGTCTGCAAAAATTAAGGGAAGGTTCTCTTCCTTATTCAGTACTACTTCAAAGCCTTTGTTCTTCAAATGAAATTTATAACTATCATAAATTTTCGTTACGACCTCGTTAATATCAACTTCTTCATAATTATATTTTCGCTTGCCAGATTCCATCTGCGAAAAATTTAATATCTTATTCACAATTGCGCTAAGGCGTTCCGTTTCCCTTCCGATTATTTCATAATACTCTTGCTTTTTTTCTTCTGATTTAACTCTCCCCATGCTCAATGTTTCTGCAAACATGTTAATCAGTGCGAGGGGAGTTCTCAACTCGTGAGAAACGTTCGAGACAAACTCTGTTTTAATTTCGGAAAGTTTAATTTCTTTTCTGATATTTCTAAGAAGAAAAATTGCCCCGGCAGAAAGGAGAAGAGCAAGAACTCCGATAATAATTAGATTTTCTTGTTTCCGTTTAGAGGCAATGTCTTCAATAGTTGTATTGAGAGGTTTAATCGCCATTTCATATCCCGGAAGCAGCCAGAGCATTTTATCATTTCTCGCTTCACCGTTTTCTCCCGGAAAGTTTGAATAAACTTTTTCACCCGTCCTCTTATTGAAGATTGAAATTACCAATTTCTCTTGAGCGATCACCTGAAGCCGCGGTATAAGAGCTTTGTTTATAAATTCTTTTGAGTCAATTCCGATTCCGGAAATTATTTTTTCTTGTTCGTTTGTTGAAGCATAAAGAATGTGGGTTATCTCCGAACTTAGTGTATCATTTATCGGTTCTGCTTTTCTGTAACCGGATTTTAAGTAGCTGAATAATTTGTCAATCTTAGCGGAATTATTCTTTAGAATGGAATTTATCAATGATTCAGTTTCTTCAACATTTCTTCCCTTCTCGTTGTATAGTATAGATGTTTTATTGTTTTCGGTATCGTAGGAATAGAGAAATTTTATCGAAGGATTTTCGTTGATAAATTCAGTTAATATTTTTTTATCACTTAAAGCGCTTTCGCTTGAAAGCTTTAACTGCCATGTTGAAATGATATCCTCAGAGTAAAGATTGATGGAAAAGAGAATGCTGTTTAATTGTGTTTCATAAACTTCCGCGACCAATTTTTCTTCTCTGGTGATGGAGCTATATTCGTACACGGCAAAGACTATCACCGGTACGCTCACCAGCAGAGCTAAAATAATTAGTGCTTGTTTGTATTGTTTGTTCATAATCCTTGTTTCTCTTTGATGAAAATTACACAAAATTTTTCTTGTTAAGTTGCCTTCTATCCAAAATAATCGCGAAGATAAATTACGCCATCATACCAGTTTAGATCAATTAAAATCTTTCCACGGGAAGAAGTCTTTCTTATTTTTTTTGTACTTTTACGTACAAAAGTTGCAATTATAACAACGGAATTACTATGTCAAAGATGTTTTTGTGCGTGATTTTTTCCTTACTTGTTTCATACAATTCATTCGCTTCATCAGCCACCAAGAATAATTCTACATCAACTGAAAGCCAAGCATTTACCGGAGTAAAGCTTCCCGGCTTTGTTACCAGTCCTTATTTTGATGAGCAAATCTGCATGTTCAATTACGATCCCGAAATAAGAATTTTTATTAATGCCCCGTCAGTTGAAACTTTCGATCCGAACAAAAGAACCGAGATTGCCTTGTTTGCTCTTCCAAACGGAAACACAATTGAGCAGACGATCGGGAAAAAATTAAATCCAGGTGATGATTGGCATTACGACATTCAACATATCGGGGCGCAAACACGTTTCCTTCGCAATCAATCCAACGAAAATAATTTAGTAACTGTCTATCTTGAGACTGCACAAAAAAGCTGGCCCTCGTGGAGAGCGAAATATCCGAACAATCCTGAGTTGATAAATAATCTTGTAACCTATTTGAAAAATATTTTTGCTGCATACAATCCGTTTGTAGTTTTAACCGGACACAGCGGCGGCGGAAGTTTTACATTCGGATTTATGAATAACACCGCAGAAATTCCAAATAGTATCGAACGCATCTCATTTCTCGATAGCGATTATAATTATGACGACAACTATGGCGCAAAATTATTAAACTGGATTAACGCATCGCCAAACCATTTTTTAAGTGTGATTGCTTACAACGACAGCGTTGCTTTGTATGAAGGGCAGCCGATTGTAAGTGCAACCGGAGGAACCTGGTACAGAAGCAAAATGATGAAAAAATATCTCGCTAATTCTTTTCAGTTTACTGATGAGGAAAATAGTGATTTTATAAAATACACTGCACTGGATGGAAGAGTAAAATTTATTTTAAAACAAAATCCCAATCGATTGATCTTACACACGGTTCAAGTTGAGTTGAACGGATTTATTCAAGGAATGGTTTCGGGAACTGCTAACGAAGGAGTGGGATATACGTATTACGGTGCGCGGGCTTATTCTGATTTGGTTCAAAGCGCAACAGTGCTTCCAAGAATTTTATCAATTCCACCAAGACCAGCCGATGCAATATCCGGTTCGCAATTTATGCAGCAAGTGTTGAACAAGACTTTCGAACAAAGAGAGATTGAAATTTATATCCAACTTTCAGCGGGCAATATTCCCGATTTTATGAGAACGTTAACAAAAATATCAGGAAACTTTAGTGATGGGAACGGGACAAATCATACTTGCGCTTACGAAGTGATGCCAGATTATCTAACTATTGGTTCTAACGAAGATTATTGCAGAATCCCGATGGGTCCGATAACTGCACAAAAACTTGCTGATCTTTTTGGTGCGGTAATGCCAACAGCGCAACTTGTTGATGATATTTACAATCACGCAGCAATAAAATTAGAACCGGTAACTTATGCGCCGGTCGGAGACCAAAGCACGCTTGTTCCGAAATTTGTTGAGCATAACACAGCAATTGAAAATCAACGTATCGCAGCCGGTGGAACTCTCGGACTACTTATCGGAGGAACAAAAAAAGATGTTGTACTTAGCAATAAAATTGTTGATCCCACGAGACCGAATCACGTTGTTATTTATGGCTGGCATCAATTGAGCGGCATACCCATTCAACCCCTCACCAACATTCACATCAACGGTTATGTTGATTACAGCCATGGCATTCGCTTAATCAACGCCGAAATGATCGTTGACGGAGTGATTACCAATATTAAAACCATTCTCTCCGATCCGGTTCTTTATAAAATGTTAAGCAATGAAACCGGTGCGATGACACAACCAACTTATATAGCGGATGCAAGTTTGCCGGGCAAACCAAAATCTTTTGGAATAAAGCCGAATGGAATCGACAAACTAAAAATAATTATTGGTAATGATCCGGCTGTTGATAATTATAATGTTTATATAAGCCGGGATGGAAAAACTTTTCAAGCGCCGGTTACAATGTCTTCGGGAAATCTTATCATCGATGGACTTCAAACGGATTCAATTTATTTTATAAAATTGGAAGCGGTTAATCTCTCCGGCAAATCTCCTCAATCTGAAGTGCTGGCGGGAATTCCATCCGCAAACAGCACTCCTTCAATTTTAATTGTAAACGGATTCGATCGAAGTTCAACAGGAAATACTTATGATTTTATACGCCAGCACGCGCAAGCGATAAAATTCAATAAAGGGTTTTTTGAATCTGCAACAAACAATGCCGTTCTCGATGGAACTTTCAATTTAAGTGATTACCAGATTGCAGATTATATTTTAGGCGATGAAAGTACAGTTGATGAAACGTTCAGTTCAACTGAACAGCCAATAATAAAATCTTTTTTAAATAACGGCGGAAATCTTTTTGTCTCCGGCAGCGAGATCGCTTGGGATCTTGATTTCAAAGGCTCAACTACAGATAAAGATTTTGCATGGGATTATTTGAAGATGAAATATCTTAATGATGCGCCGTTCGGAGTTTCGGCAGTTTATTACAAGATAGAACCGTTCAACAATTCAATTTGCACAGGGATGCCTTCTTTTTTTTTGATAACGGAACACACGGAACAATCGATGTGAAGTGGCCTGATGTGATTAAATCAACTAACGGCGGAACCGGTTTTCTAAAATATTCTGATCTTGATACTAATTCGGGATACGCCGCAGTTCTTTACAGCGGCAATTTTCCGCAAAGCGTTAAACCGGGTAAAATGGCAATGATGGGACTTCCCTTTGAAACGGTCTATCCGGAAGCGATAAGAAATGAGTTGATGAATAAACTGCTTACTTTTTTCAATACTCCGGTTTCGGCATCAGAGAAGAGTAACGAAATTCCTTCAAATTTTTCACTATCACAGAATTATCCGAATCCGTTTAATCCAAGCACAACAATCAGTTGGCAGTTATCCCGAAAGCATTCGGGAAGTCATGTCTCCTTGAAGGTGTATGATGTTCTGGGTAATGAAGTTGCGACGTTGGTGAATGAAGAAAAATCAGCGGGAGAATATCAAGTAGAATTTGATGGGTCAAAATTGGCGAGTGGAATATACTTTTACACCCTTCATTCATCTAATTTTTCAGCTATCAAAAAGATGATTTTACTTAGATAAAAACCCATCAGAAGATAAACTGGAAACTTACTTTAACTTGAATATTTTGCGTTTTGGTTATAGAACCTTCTTTCGTTGATTTGTAAAAAATTATTTACTTCATTTCCTTTTTAATTAAGTTTCACAAGAAAATTTTTCACTATAAATAAGTTGAAATATAATAATGACGGACTTCACTAAATTTATCCAAGTAGCAGGCGTTATAGATCTTGCAGAAGCTGAAATGCTGATCAATTGCGGAGTAAATTTTCTTGGCTTTCCACTTCGTCTTCCCGTAAATAAGGAAGACTGTACGGAAGAGGAAGCCGCATGGATCATAGCCCAGACAAAAGACCGCGTAAAATCTATCGCTATAACTTATCTTAATCAAGCCGATGAAATAATTGAATTTTGTAAAAAACTGAATGTTGCGATAATTCAACTTCATGGGGGAATTTCTATAAACGAACTACAAAAGTTGAAATCCACTGCGCCGAAATTGAACCTGATCAAAAGTCTGGTTATGAAAAAGGGAAATATTGGTGAGCTTGAAAATTTAGTTGCTATCACCCAAAATTATGTAGATGCTTTTATAACTGATACTTATGATCCATCAACCGGAGCGAGCGGAGCCACCGGCAAAACTCACGATTGGAATTTAAGCAGAAGACTTGTAGAACTTTCGAGCAAACCCGTTATTCTTGCCGGTGGAATAAATCATTTGAATGTTTATGACGCGATGATGGCGGTAAAACCAGCAGGAGTTGATACGCATACCGGCGTTGAAGGACTAGGCGGACGAAAAGATTTTGAGAAGGTTAAGAAATTTGTTGAAGAAGCGAAGAGGGCTTTTGATACTATAAATCCAATTTAAGAATTTTTGCAGTTATGGCTCTTAATCATAATCTTACTCTTAATCTTAATCTTAATCTACACATAACTCTCTGAAACAGATTAAGAAAAAGGTTGTGATTACGATTCAGAATGATCAAAATTATTATTTGCAGATAATGAACAAATTCATCCTAAATTATTTTATGGAGTACTTATGCTGGAAAGAACTCTTCCCCTGCTTTTTGAAGAAAGCGTAAAAAGATATTCAAACAATGTTCTTGTGTGGGAAAAAACTTCCGACAAGTATGAAGGAACAACTTACGCGCAGACGCAAAAACTGGTTCATCAATTTGCGGCGGGATTACAAGCAAAGGGCTTAAATAAAGGAGATCGTTCAGCCCTTATTTCCGAAGGGAGGAGTGACTGGGTAATTGCAGAACTTGGCGTTCTTTTTTCCGGGGCAATTAACGTTCCAATTTCCGTTAAAGTGGACGAACCAAACGATCTAAAATTTCGACTCGCACATTCAGGCTGTAAAATGGTGATCGTTTCAATAAATCACCGCGCAAAAATTCAAGCAATTAAGAATGACCTTCCCGATCTTGAAATCATAATTTTATTAGGTGAGACGGAAGTGTTAGACAAAGATGAAATTTCTAAATCCGAATTACTGAAACGAGGAGAGGAATATTTAAAAGCACATCAATCTGAATTTGAGGAAAGATGGCAATCAATTAAAGAGAATGACTACGCAAACATCTGCTACACTTCCGGTACCACTGCCGATCCGAAAGGAATAATTTTAACTCACCGCAACTACACTTTTAATGTTGAACAATCAACTGCACTTCTTCCCATTCCGGAAAGTTATGTCTCATTGTTGATCCTTCCTTGGGACCATGCATTTGCACATACGTGTGGTATTTATACGTTAATGAAAAACGGCGCAAGTATGGCAGCAATAAAACTTGGTAAAACTCCAATTGAAACTTTGCGCAACGTTCCAATAAACATAAAAGAGATTAAGCCTTCGTTTTTATTAAGTGTTCCCTCACTCGCGAAAAATTTCAGAAAGAATATTGAAAATGGTATACACGACAAAGGAGAAAAAGTCGAGAAGTTGTTTAACGCAGCAATGAAGCTGGCGTATGAATATAACGGACTTGGCTTTGACCGCGGCAAGGGTTTAAAGAAATTAAAACTTCCTCTATACAAACTTTATGATAAACTGATCTTCAGTAAAATTAGAGAAGGTTTCGGCGGCAGACTCGAATTCTTTATCGGCGGCGGTGCGCTTCTCGATCTTGAATTGCAAAGATTTTTTTACGCAATCGGCATCCCGATGTTTCAAGGTTACGGCTTAACCGAAGCGGCTCCCGTCATTTCCGCAAATGTTCCTGCGTGTCACAAACTTGGTTCGTCGGGAAAAATTGTAAAAGATCTCGAAGTAAAAATTTGTGATGATAAAGGGAATGAACTTCCGATTGGGCAAAGCGGCGAGGTTGTTGTTAAAGGCGAAAATGTTATGGTAGGTTATTGGAAGAATGAAAAAGCTACGGCGGAATCACTTAAAGACGGCTGGTTGTTCACCGGTGATTTGGGTTACCTCGATGCTGATGGATTTCTTTATATCCTTGGTAGATTTAAAAGTTTGCTTATTGCAAACGACGGCGAAAAATATAGTCCGGAAGGAATTGAAGAAGCTATAACCGAATTTTCACCATTTATCGATCAGATGATGCTGTATAATAATCAATCACCATATACAGTTGCGTTAGTGGTTCCGAATAAAGAAGCACTCTCAAGATATTTGAAAGAATTGAATCTTAACTTTAGTGCAGAAGAAAGACAAGTTGCGGTATTGAAAAAGATTGAATCGGAAATTGCACAATTTAAAGAAGGAGGAAAATTTGCCGGAACATTTCCACCGCGCTGGCTTCCTTCTGCAATTGCCGTTTTAGGAGAGGGATTCACTGAACAGAATCACTTTATGAACAGTACTTTGAAAATGGTTCGAGGAAAAATTACCGAGTATTATAGAAACAGAATTGATTTTCTCTTCACTGCCGAGGCTAAAGATATCTGCAACCATCAAAACATCACGATCGTTAGCAGGTTCGATTAATACTTGTTTAAATTATTTGTTAGATGGTGAAGGATAATTGTAGTAATTTACAAACCCTAATTTTGTACTTTGTTTTTTCATCAACCAATTATGAGGCTCTTATGTCTGTCGATTTGGAAAAAATTCTGAGACCAGTGGATACCCCGCTTCCAAAATTTCCGGCGAAGTATATGACACTCGCCAACGGTCAAGAAATGGTAGTTCGCCAAGCTGAACGAGATGAAATTCCCGATATCCTTCCACACGTTGAACCGTTGATTCATGTTGAAAGAGATTTCTATAATATCGTTGCCGCACGTTTGTACTCCGAACTTCTCGCTTATTATACTTACCGCGTTCAAGACGAATACGTTTTGGTGGCGCAAATAGACGGTGAACTCGCTGCTATTGTAAACGGTAGAAGCGTTAATCCCGATGTTGGGATGTCGTATCACACATTTTCTTTGCGCCGCGGCTTAAGAGTTGGCGCTCACGCCTTTGCAACAAAGATGGAATATCATATCGATATTCTAAAACAAAAAGAAGTTTTAATTGTTGCTGAATCGGGAATCGGTTTTAGAAGATGGATGATAGAATATAATCTTGAAAAACGTTTTCACATTCCTCACGAATTAGGCGGTTGCCCTTCCTGGTCATTAACAAAAGAATTATTTGATAAAGCAAGAAACACACTTGTTGTTGGAAGAAGACCGGTTCCCGAACATCTTCTTGAAAAAGCGAAAGCAGGAATTTTACCTCCTTCCGATCCGCCAAAAGGTCCTGAAGATTTATTAGCGGCGACCCGCTCTATGCTTGATTCAACCGCTACTTCACTTATTGAAATGAGAAGAAAACATGGAGGGAAAATAAAATGAGAGAAGTTTATGTTGCCGGAATCGGTATTACCAGTTTTTCACGGCTCGAATATCCGCTTGTTGAAATTGCCGCCTATCCCGGTTTAATGGCTTTACGCGATAGCGGATTAAAAAAAGTTGATCATCTTTACGTGGCAAATATGGGCGGCGGAAGAATTAACGGACAAACTGGACTTGCCAGCGCGGTGGTTGACCACATGAGTCTTACTCCTGCTGGTGCGGAAACAATTGAGAACGGACCCGCCTCTGGCGCTTCTGCAATAAAACAAGGTTATATGGCAATCGCTTCCGGTATGCACGATGTGGTTATGGTTATCGGCGCTGAAAGAATGCGCGAAGCAAATCCGCTTGAAGCAACTGATTTTGTGGCAACGTTAACTCATCCGCAAGCAGAATATATTTACGGCGTTACACTTCCCGCACTTGCAGGAATGTTTACAAGACTTTATATGGAAAAGTACGGCGTAACAGCGCGACATCTTGCGATGGTTGCAGTGAAAAATCATAAAAATGCGATGGACAATTTTTACGCTCATTTGCATGAAGATATAACGATTGAAGGAATTTTAGATTCTCCAGAAGCATCAACAAATAATCCTTACGTTGCCGATCCGTTAAGATTTTATGATGTTTGTCCTGTTTCAGACGGTGGCGCATGTTTAATTCTTGCAACAGCCGAAGTAATGAAAAAAATTAACAAACCGATGATCCGCCTTGCCGGTATTGGTCAGGCTACCGATACACATTGCGTTCACGAAAGAAAAGACCCAACTGAACTTCTCGCAGTAAGAGAAGCTGCGCGGCAATCCTTTAAAATGGCGGGAGTAAAACCTTCCGATGTAAGTGTTGCTGAATTGCACGATGCGTTTACAATTCTTGAAATTGCCGAAAGTGAAGAAGTTGGTTTCTTCAAAAAAGGAGAAGGACATCTTGCACTTGAAAGAGGCGAAACACAAATTGGCGGGAAAATTCCTATCAATCCTTCAGGCGGATTAAAAGCGAAAGGACATCCGGTTGGCGCTACCGGCGTAGGTCAAGCGCACGAGATCGTTTTACAATTGCGCGGCGAAGCTGGAAAGCGGCAAGTTAAAAATGCCAAAGTCGGTTTCACATGCAATTTTGGCGGCTTCGGTAATAATGTTGTGTGTCTAACTTTTATAAAGGAATAAGAAAATGGAATTAAATATCTATGCTTATAAATGCAAACGATGCGGTGAGCTCCATTATCCTTACAAAACCATTTGTAAAAAATGCGGAGAAAATGATCACAACGAATTTGATATTGTGCCGCTTCCGAAAAAAGGAAAATTACTTACATTCACAACGTTGTACACACTTCCATCCGATTATGAAGTTGTTACTTTGGCTCTCGGGATTGTTGAACTTGAAGACGGAAATAGAATTACCGGACAACTCGACATTAAAAATCCAAAAATCGGAATGAAGGTGGATGGAAAAGTTGAAGTCGTTCGCAAAGATTTATATAAAAAACATTTGGGAATGATTTTCTATAAAGCATGATAAAGCTGTTAAGCTTTGGCGATCATTTAGAGAAAGGAATTTATAAAGTTCATTCTCGTTTTAGTGAAGTTGTGAATTTTTGTTCGGTAAGTTCTTTCATTTTTATTGTCGGCAAATCTATCGGGAGTGGTCATTTCAACATTGTCGTTGAAGGCGTTAGCTTCGCCGAACTTGAAAAACTGGTAATTGCCGAAGATTATTTTCTGTTGAATGATGAGAAAGTTTTTTTTGAAACTTCAAAGAGATATGATTCACAAATAAATATCATCAACTTTGACGAGAAAAAATTTTGGCAGAATCTCGATCATTTTGAAAAAGCGCTTATTGAAAATTCATCCGGTAAAAGTTTAACCTTTTTATTGGATGAAAGCAGAAAAAAGAATTTCAAATCTTCCTACGAAATTGAATTTGTGAGAAGGTTTGATTCTGCCCTTGAGTGCTTTACCTCTTCCAATTATTTAGAAGGAGTAAAACTGATCAAAGGCGTCGGTTTCGGGCTTACACCAAGCGGTGATGACTTTATAGCCGGATTTTTGATCGCATTAAATGTGATTCAGAAACTTGAAAGGGTTGATTATTCAAATTTAATTGTTCATATTTATGAAGCGGCAAAAGGAAACAATGCATTCACGAATGCTTTTCTACTTGCTTCAAAAAACGGTTCCTTGTTCGAAAAGTTCAAAAATTTAATTCACTCAATTTTGTTCTCCGGTCAAAATGAGATTCTTGAAAATACCCGTACTTTGATTTCTTTTGGTGAAACCTCCGGTGCAGATCAAAGTGTTGGTTTTTTGTTTGGAATAAAAAGGAATTTTAATGATGGTAACAGGAATTCTGAAAAGGGGAGAATATTTTGATTCTGTTTCGCTGATGCTCATCGCAAAAAAAATCAGCGAACTTGAGATCGTACTCGATTCTGCCGCAGTTATGGGAACGCCGGAAAATAAATCTATGCTTCAAACTTCCGGTTTACTTACAGATGAACTTCAAAACGCCAGCGACATGGATTTGATGATCGCCTATAAATGCAATTCACAAAACGAATCTGATCTAATTTCAAAAAAGATAAATGAGTTATTTAAAAAATCTGATAACACAAACAAATCTTCCGGTTCACTAAATCCTTCCAGTTTAGAATCCGCAATAAAAATTCTTCCAGACGCAAATCTTGCCATGATCTCCGTAGCCGGTAAATACGCCGGTGATGAAGCGATGAAAGCTTTAAAAAACGGATTAAATGTTATACTCTTCTCCGATAACGTTTCAATTGAAAAAGAAATTGAACTGAAAAATTTTGCGAAAGAGAAAGGGCTTTTTGTAATGGGTCCAGACTGCGGAACCGCTATTATCAACGGTGTGCCGCTTGCTTTTGCAAATGTTGTTAACCGCGGAAACATTGGAATTGTTGCAGCTTCGGGAACGGGTTTGCAGGAAGTAAGCTGCCTCATTTCAAATTCGGGATGCGGAATTTTTCAAGCCATCGGTACCGGCGGACGCGATGTAAAAAAAGAAGTCGGCGGGATTATGTTTCTTGAAGGAATTAAAGCGCTTGCAGAAGATAAAAATACCGAAGTCATCCTTTTAGTTTCCAAACCGCCTGCTGATGAAGTGATAATTAAAATTATCGAACTCGTTAATAAAATTGAAAAACCTGTCGTTGGTGTGTTTCTGAATGCATCCATCGAATTACTGAAACAGAGCAAAATCAATATCGCAAGAACTCTTGAAGAAGGGGCGATGTTGGCGGTTGTTCATTCGCGAAAGGAGAATATTGGAAAGGTTTATGATGATTTAGAATCTCAATTTTCGGAATTGCAAACTATAGCTGGAAAAGAATCTGCGAAACTAAATAAAACGCAAAAGTATGTTCGCGCGCTTTTCAGCGGCGGTACCTTCTGTGATGAAACACAAATGTTTTTTCAACATATTGATGAAGACGTTTTTTCAAACACGCCGGTCGGTAAAGTGAAAAAACTTAAGGATATCTGGAAAAGCGAGAAACACACGATCATTGATCTTGGCGATGATGAATTTACCGTTGGCAAACCACATCCGATGATTGATTACTCAACAAGGAATAAAAGAATTCTTGCCGAAACGAACGATCCGGAAACCGCGGTGATTCTATTAGATATTGTTCTCGGTTACGGTTCAAACATGAATCCGCTGGCCGAAATAGTTCCGGTTATAAAAGAAGTGAAAGAATTAACTTTGCAGCAGAAAAGACATTTGCCGATTGTTTGTTCTGTTACAGGTACTGACAAAGATCCGCAAAACAGAACAACGGTTGCAGCCGCTCTAAAAGCGGAAGGAGTGCTCGTTATGGAATCAAACGCTGCGGCGAGTAAACTGGCAAAGTTTCTAATTGAAAGAAGAGTTAAAAGAAATGAATAAGCTTTTTGAAAATGAATTAAAAGTAATCAACATCGGGTTGAAATCATTTAAAGAAACCCTTGACGAACAAAATGTTCAATCGGTTCAAGTTGATTGGAAACCTCCGCTAATTTCAGATTCAACTTTGTTCGATGTTATCAGAATAAATTCAGATAAAATTGAAACCGCAAATAAAGAAGCGGTGAAAAGAATTTTAAACAGCAAACCGGTTCTAACCGGAATGGGAAAAGCGATTGATGTGATTCCCGGTATGAAGAAAAATCTTTTGCTTCATGCAGGACCTCCGGTAGCTTGGGATAAAATGTGTGGACCGATGAAAGGCGCAGTAATCGGAGCGTTGATCTATGAAGGCTTTGCAAAAACTTTTGAAGAAGCAGAAAAAGTCGCAACTTCGGGTAAAATAGAATTTTCTCCTTGTCACGAACACGCAACAGTTGGACCGATGGCTGGAATTGTTTCTCCATCGATGCCGGTTTTTATTTTAGAAAATGAGGAGTTTGGCAACAAAGCCTTTTGCACAATGAACGAAGGACTCGGAAAAGTTCTTCGCTACGGAGCGTATGACGAAAGTGTTATTGAAAGATTACGATGGATGGAGAACGTCCTTTATCCATCACTTAAAAAGGCGATCGAGAAAATCGGCAAGATCGATCTTAAAAATATTATTGCACAGGCTTTGCACATGGGCGATGAAGTTCATAATCGGAACCGTGCAGCAACTTCACTACTATACAGAACGTTGGCGCCAGAAATTGTTAATCAAAATGAAAAAGAAAACGCGATAAGCGTTTTGAATTTTATCAACAGCAATGATCATTTCTTTCTAAATCTTTCTATGGGCGTTTCAAAAGTTTCTTTGGATGCCGCAAGAAATATAGAGAACAGCAGCATTGTGGTTGTTATGGCGCGTAACGGAACTGAATTTGGAATTCAACTTTCCGGTACGGGAGACAAATGGTTTACCGGAATTTCTCCGATTCCCGAAGCATTATATTTTACAGGATACACGAAAGGCGATGCGAATCCCGACATTGGTGACAGCTCAATTACGGAAACAAACGGACTCGGCGGCTTTGCAATTGCTGCGTCGCCTGCAATTGTGCAGTTCGTTGGTGGAAGCACGAACGACGCGGTGAATTACACGCTAAAGATGTATGAGATAACCGCTGCCGAAAATAATATTTACAAAATACCGTATCTAAATTTTCGCGGCACACCAACCGGAATTGATGTAATAAAAGTTATTGAAAAAAATATTCTGCCATTCATCGATACCGGCGTTGCTCACAAAAATGCAGGCATCGGACAAATCGGCGCCGGAGTTCTGGAAGCTCCCGTCGATCCATTTAAAAAAGCGTTCATCGGTTTTGCAAATCAACTAAAAAATAGTTAGGAGAAATAAATGAAGACAAACGATTTTCTAAATTTCATGGATACTCTTCAAGTGTATGATTTAACACAACGACTAAGCATTCACACTCCGCCATGGCCAAGTTACATGCCGTTGGGAATTCAGTATTTTAAAAGAATTGCCGGCGCCCATATGGGACAAGGGGCAAACGGACAGATCATCACTACCAGCAATCACGTTGGAACACACATGGATGGTGAAATTCATTTTCATGCTTCCGGTAGATCGATCGGAAACGTGCCGATGAAAGAATGGATCGGGCAAGGAGTTGTTGTTGATATTTCCGATGAAGTTGGCGATTATGATTTGTATTCTCCTGAAATGTTGATGAGCAAAGCTGAAATTAAAAAAGGCGATATCCTCCTTATCAATACCGGTTACAACCGCTATGCATGGGATCAGAAACAATCTGATGAAGTCCGCTATTTTGTAAAACATCCGGGACCCGGACCGGGCTTTCACAAATGGGCTCTCAAAATGAAATTGAAATGGATCGGAGTTGATTGCGGTAGTGCGGATCATCCAATGAACACGATCATCAGACAATGGCATCCGGCACGATTTGTTGAAGCCGAGCAGAAGTTGATCAAAAAATATAAAGTTAAATCGTGGGATGAAATGTTTCCGCAAGAAGAATATTATCAAGTGATGCACATAAAAATGTTTCCTAAAAAAATTGTTCACGCGGAAAATCTTGGCGGAGATATTAATAAGCTCAGTAATAAAAGAGCGTGGATCGGTTGTTTCCCGCTTCGCGGAATTGAACTTGAATCGGCGATGTGCAGGATCGTTGCATTTTTACCAAAAGATGAAAAATAATTTTCAACAGCGGAGTTTATCGTGGCAATTGAAAATCAATATGAATATGTAAAAGCTAAAAATCTCGACGAGGTAGTAGGTCTTCTCCAGCGTTTTAAAAATGCGGTTATCCTTTCCGGAGGAACTGATTTAGTTGAGTTATTAAAAACCGGTGCAGTTCATCCTGATGTAGTTATTGACATTAAAGGACTTGATTTTTTAAAAGATATTAGACTTGGCAATAACATTTTGTGGATCGGCGCCGGAGTAACTTTTTCAGAACTCATCGATTCGGAAATCATCAACGAACATTTCCCGATAATTGCGGAGATGAGCAAAACGGTTGCTTCGGTTGGAATAAGAAACCGCGCCACGATGGTCGGAAACATTTGCTCGGCGGTTCCATGTATGGATAGCGGTCCCGTTTTATCAGTTTATAAAGCGCGCATAATAACCGACGGGCAAATTGGTGAAAGACAAATTCCAATTGAACAATGGTTTGTCGGTAATCGAAAAACAGCGTTGTTTAAGAATGAAATTGTGAAAGGAATTTCTATTCCCGTGCCGGATAAAAAACATTCCGGTTGTTTTGTAAAACTTCGCAGATACTCCGGAGAAGATTTGGCACAAGTGAATCTCGCAATTCTCGCTTTTGATGATTATTCATTTCGCATCACGTTCGGTGCGGTTGCTCCAACTCCGGTTAGGGCAATGAGAATAGAAAGATTAATAAACCGGATGAAACTTGTTCCAGAGTTGATGGAAAAAGCACAGCAATTAGTTGAAGATGATATTGCACCGATTACCGATATCCGCGCTACAAAAGAATATAGATTGCACATGGCAAAAGTAATGCTCGAACGAGGTTTAAACGCCGCACTCGATCGATTGAACGGCGGCGGTCCGGCGTATGGAAAAAGTGTGATTTAATTTTTCTGAATTTCCTTTAGGAGAAATGTTCATGAAAAAAGAAATTGGTTTTTTATTAAATGGCGAAAGAAGAACGATCGAAGTCAGCCCTTCGGAAATTCTTCTTGAAGTATTGAGAGACAGGCTCGGTCTTAACAGCCCCAAATGCGGCTGCGATAGAGGTGATTGCGGTACATGTTCCGTAATGATCAACGGAAAAACCGTGCGCAGTTGTCTTGTTCTTGCTATTGAAGTTGAAGATCAAGAAGTGGTAACGCTTGAAGGAATTATGCAAAACGGATTAACGCCTTTGCAAGAATCGTTTCTCAAACACAATTCTTTCCAATGCGGATTTTGCGCACCGGGCGTAATTCTTTCTACAACAGAACTGCTTGCAAAAAATCCACATCCAAATAAAGAAGAGATTCAAGAAGCTATTGCCGGAAATCTTTGCCGCTGCACCGGCTACTCTCCGATCATTGATGCAGTTGTTGATTTAGTAAAATAACATTGAGAAATTTTATGGACGATTATAAATTTATTGGTAAATCTTCTGTGCGGGTTGACGGTAAAGTAAAAATTTCCGGCTCAGCTCAATTTATTGACGACTTAGATTTTGGACCGAATTTACTTTTTGCAGAAATAGTTGAAAGCAAATTTGCGCACGCAATTATCAACTCAATTGATACATCCGAAGCAGAAAAAATTCCCGGAGTTGTAAAAATTGTTACCGGAAAAGATTTCCCTTTTCGCTTCGGTCTCTACATGCACGACCGTTATATTTTTGCGCAAGACCGCGTAAGATTTGTCGGCGAGCAAGTTGCCGCCGTAATTGCAAGAGACGCCGTAACCGCCAAAGCCGCGGCTAAGCTTGTTAAAGTTGATTACACTGAATTAACTCCGGTTCTATCAGTTGAACAAGCGTTAGGCGATTCGCCGTTTCTTATTCATCCCGATTTAAAAGATTATCATCACGTTCCATGGTTTTTTCCGCAAACCAATTCCAACGTTGCGCATCTCCGCAAAGTACGGAATGGAAATGTTGAAGAAGCATTCGCCGATTCTGATTTTGTTCTTGATGATGTTTACACCGTTCCAAGATATGCTCACTGCGCACTTGAAGTTCACGGAGCAGTTGGGTTGCTTGATCATTCCGGTAGATTAACTGTTTGGACTGCATCGCAATCTCCGCATACTCAACGCCATTTGTTTGCCGAAGCGTTGGCTCCGTTGGGATTTCAACATAAAGATGTCCGTGTTATTACTTCATTTGTCGGCGGTGGATTTGGCGGTAAAGCAGGAGTATCGATGGAAATTCTTGGAGCCGCACTTGCAACAAAAGTGAAAGGAAATCCTGTAAAAATTCTTTGGTCCCGCGCACAAGAATTTTACAACACATATCAACGGCAAGGCGTTGTTGCGCGGTTAAAAGTCGGTGTAAAAAATGATGGAACGATCACCGCGCTCGAACACACACTCTACTGGGATGCCGGCGCGTATGTTGAATATGGCGCTAATGTTGTAAACGCTGCCGGACTTTCAGCGACCGGTCCATACAGAATTCCAAATATCAAAATTGATTCTTTTTGTGTTTATACAAACTTACCTCCCGGCGGCCCATATAGAGGTTTCGGTTATTCGGAATTTTTATTCGGACTTGAATCTCATATAAACGAACTTGCAAAAAAAATAAAAATGGATCCGGTTGAGTTGAGAAAAAAGAATGCGATCCGTGAAGGAGACAGACTTACGTACGGCGCAAAGATGAATCCGAACGGATTGATGGAAGCGATTGACAAGGTTGCAAAAGAAATTGAATGGGGAAAGAAAGAAACTTCTTCCGATCCGAACAAAGTAATCGGGAAAGGATTTTCATTATTTTGGAAAGCTCCCGCAATGCCTCCGAACGCTTCTTCATCGGCGTTTTTAAAATTTAATGAAGATGCGAGTTTAAATATTCTTGTTTCGGGAATGGAAATCGGGCAGGGTTATTTAACTGTGCTTGCGCAAATAGCAGCGGAAGTTCTTTCTGTTCCGGTTGAAAAAATTAGAGTTGAAACACCCGACACCGACCGCAATCCGTACGAATGGCAAACGGTTGCATCGCATGTTACGTGGGGCTGCGGCAACGCGGTTAAACAAGCCGCGGAAGATGCGCGCGAACAAATCTTTGACTTAATTGAAAGAGCAAACGGAAAGAAAAGGGAAGAACTTTATTTAGATGATGAATGTGTAAGATCAAAAGTTGAAAAAGATTTTTCTTTGCCGTTAAAGAATTTTATTATTTCGGGAATTCAAAAAGAGGATGGAACATTTAGAGGCGGACCGGTTATCGGGCGGGGAATGTTTATGCCGGAATTTGCTTCGGCGTTAAGTGATCCCGAAACAAGTCAGGGCGGACATCCGAACGTGCATTACACGGTTGGCGCTGCGGCGGTAAAAATTGAAATTGATAAACAGACCGGTAAAGTAAAAATTCCAAAAGTTGTGCTTGCGGTTGATTGCGGCAAAGCTTTAAATCCCGATTTGGTGAACGGACAAATTACCGGAGGAATTCTGCAAGGCATTGCAACGGTTTTATATGAAGATATGCGTTTTGATGATAAAGGAAAACTGATCAACGCGAATTTTTCCGATTATAAAATCCCGACGGCGATGGATATTCCGGATGAAGTAGTTCCCATAATTATTGAAGTTGCCCAGCCCGATGGACCGTATGGCGCGCGTGGAATGGGTGAACACACGATGATTCCCGCTGCACCAATAATTGCGAACGCTGTTGAAGATGCGCTTGGAATAAGAATAAAATCAATGCCAATAACTGCAGAGAAAATTGCGTTGGCGGTGAAGAATAGAGGGAAAGATTAAATTTGTCAGTTTAACATTGTCGTTTGCTATAATTACCACTAACGGTTGGGGTTTTCGAAGTACAAATGTTTATTAGAATTCAAACAGTTCAAATTTAGCCCTTCTGTTCCGATTTCACAAAAATCCCTGTTGCATATAGCTTTTTTTCTTGCGGATTAAAAATATTTTTGTATCTTTGTTAAGGTTATAAACATTGGTAAATACTATGGTAAAAAAAGCAAAGAAATCAAACTATGTTAGCTTAAGTGCTGCATCAAAGATATTAAATGTTACGCCAGAAACTATGAGAAATTGGGATAAACAAGGTAAATTAACTGCTTCTAGAAATCCCATAAATAATTATAGGTTATATGATTTGGAAGACCTACATGCGTTAGCAAATGAGTCTCAAGTCTCTGAAAGCACAATTAACTATTCAACTCTTTTTGATGATGGATCTTCATTAAAAAGTGCGATTAAAAGTATGAGTAGGGCATTTAGAGATTCTGAAGGTGGCAGTTTGCTTGACCGATTTGAAGAAATTTCTAAACTACTTTTTTGCAAATTGTATGATGAAGAATTTAACAATGGTAAGGGATTTTCATCAATAGTAAGTAAAAATAAAGTTGAAGTAAACTACGACCAGATATGCAATTTATTTTCTAAGGCGATTAAGAAGCATCCTACTGTATTTGTCAACGGTCGTGCTGAATTGTCCTTGGATAAGAAGGCAATATGCCAGGTGTCCCTTATTTTGAAAAATTATGAATTGAAAACAATAAATAATGACATTAAGGGGAAGATATACGAGGAGCTGATTAAAAACACATTGGACAAAAATGAAAATCAGCAATTTTTTACACCGAGGAGTATTGTTCAGTTTATAATTGATCTTATAAATCCAGAAGTAAACCATAAAATCTGTGACCCAGCTTGCGGTAGCGGTGGCTTTCTAATTTCTGCATTGGAGTATATAAAGAGGAACAATAATTTTATTAATCTAAAAGAATTCTCAAAAACTAATTTATCGGGTATTGAAATTGATTCTAGAATGGTTTGGATTGCTCAAATGAATATCATATTGCATGGCGGGCACTATGAATCTATTCAATATTTGAAATCAGGCGGTTCATTAAGTCATGAAAAGGAAGCTACTGAAAAATTGCCTAATAATTCTTTCGATATAATTATCACAAATCCGCCATTCGGTAGCGATTATGATTTGGAATCTGACTTAAATAAATTTGAATTAGGTAAGGGCAAAAAATCAAGAAGAAGAGGGGTCCTTTTCGTTGAAAAATGTTTGAATCTTCTAAAAACCGGTGGCAAATTAGCAATTGTATTGGAAGAAAGTATTTTGAACAATACAAGCAATGAAGATGTGAGAAATTATATTGTAAACAACTCAAAAATAGAAGCCATCATTTCTTTACCTGACACGACATTTATGCCTTATGCCACTGTTAAAACCTCAATTATTATTGCTTCGAAGAAAAAAAGTGGAACAAAAGTAAATGGAGATATTTTAATGTGCAACATTGAAAAACTTGGCTTTGCGCCCAATGGGGATCCTATTTATTCTGATGAAAGAAATGAAAAAGGGAAACTAAAATTGCTTTCTGATTTTCCAGAAGCTTTAGAAACATATCGAGAATTTATAAGAACAGGTAAATTAGAAAATCGTTCAGAAAAATACTTTATCACAAAAACAAGATTCAATGAAAAATTTGAACGTTTAGATACATTATTCCATCATCCTTCCAAAC
Organism: Ignavibacteriaceae bacterium; assembly: GCA_023229425.1. Lineage (GTDB taxonomy): Bacteria > Bacteroidota > Ignavibacteria > Ignavibacteriales > Ignavibacteriaceae > UBA1563. Next base: position 239,935 of record JALNZG010000001.1, on the reverse strand, counting down.
AGACAGCCCAAGAATTTCTTACTAATACCAAGTACCCCTTGTATCGAATTGGGGAATTAGTTACGATAATTAATAAATTGGTTGTTCCCCAACATGAAATGACTGAAGATATAGTGAGATATATTGGATTAGCTAATATCAATTCATTCGATGGGGCATATTATATCTCGGAAATATTAGGTGAAAAAATAAAAAGTGCGGTAAAAATGTTTGAACCAAATACTATTATCTACTCTAAAATGAGACCTGAATTAAGAAAAGTAATCTATGTTCCAGTTAATGAAGAAATTGGTTTTGTTTCATCCGAATGTTATGTTTTTAAAGCTAGTAATAAAATATTACCTCAATATCTTGCACTTGTTTTAAGAAGTGACTTAGTTTTCGGTCAAATTATTTTTCGAGTAACAGGTTTAGGCAGACCAAGAATTGGTAAAGAGGACTTATTAAGTGTGAGAATTCCGGTTCCACCAATTGAAAAACAGAGTGAAATAATTAGTATTTTCAATGCATATGAAACAAATCGAAATGCACTACTAGAAAAAAGTAGAATGCTTCAACAACAAGCCAATAGCATTGTAAGAAAGAGTTTTGAAGAAATTGGAACTACTCTGTGTCGGTAGAATTTTTATCCATTCTCTTTCGAGGAGCATGAGTATTTACATCGTTCAGAAATCTTAGGAAATCTAATGCATGGAAACTAAGTTCACTTGATTCAGTCCTTTGCTTTCTTTGAATGATTCTCCATAATTTTCCATAGTTACCAGGATCTTTGGTGAATGTACCTGGATTTTTTGTCGAAGGCACAAGAACCTCTCCATTTTCAATTTTTCCACCTGTAGCTATTAATCTCGCATCGCGAACTACTCCCAAGTCGTAAGCAGAAACAAATGCAAACGTAAAAATCTGTGGACTTTCCCATGATATACCATCAGTAATTTGTGTTTCCCATTTCCAACCTATGAAAAGAATAAAATCTCTATGTTGGTCAAGATGTTCAATAAGAACATCAAATCGAGCGGCTTGTTCGTCTGAATCAGCATCCACGGCTTTCATTTCAATTTTCAACAGTGGTATACGATTCTTATCACGAAGATAAAAATCGGGAAATTCGTGAGCTACTGCAAAAGTTAAGAATATTTCTTTGCCAAAAGTATTTTTTAAAATAGTCTCCATTTCAGTACTTAATCCATACTCTAACATCGTCCCAAGTCTTGTTCGATATGAAGATAGTTGTCTTTGATCAGTTGGAAGAGGCTCGATTTCCCTAGATTGTTTTGATAAACGTTGAGGTGCAAAAGAGGCGTTTATTTGTTCAATTGCTTTCGGTATAATCTCACATCTGAAAAAATCAGTTATATCTTCTCTATGTTTTTCTGGTTCGATTAAAAATTCTTTTAGACTCATCTTTTTGTTTTTTAAAAATTGTTGCTAACAATTATTTTTATGAACTATCCAATAAATGTATTGTGTTTCTACGCTTATCCGTTTATAATTGGGCTACATAGCGAATTGAACTGCTCAGTATAAAAGGGTACAGCTATTGTGCTATCAAAAGCTACAAAAAGCCTTGCTGAAATATCTTAATTATACCGATCCTAAACAACATCGAGAATGTAGACGAATAAAAAATTGATAAGTGCATTTATTCATCAAAAAACGGCACGTAAAATTTTCATTCAAGATAAACGCCCGAACCGATGAAGTAATTAGAATATTTCTCTATATGTCTCCATTTATCTAACAATGGTTAGCAGTTTACATTTTTACTTTTATCACTCAAACCATTTCACGTTTAATTTGGAAACTCCGGTTGCGGGAGCTAAGATGTTCATTAATGATTCACAAATCGCATCTGATGGTCCTAAACCGGTAATCGGATTATCCATATTTGAATTTACATTTACAATTAGGACTGCATCCTTTGCCGGATTATAAAATGCGCCGGTAGTAAAACCGGGTACTGCACCTGTATGTCCAATCCAGCCATTGCCCGAAGTTATTGCAAATCCATAATCATCAACGAGTTTCATCCTTTCCGTATGCATTGCCGCAGAATAGAAACCTCCTGTGCCAAGCAGTTTTATGAATTTCTTCAAATCATCTATGGTGGAGACCAGGATTCCGGCAGCGTCAGCCCAGGATGGGTCCATAAATGTTAAATCCTGCAGTTGACCGGATGATGTTTTATTAGTATATCCATGTGAAAATGGAAGAGGCAAGAAGCGTGATTGAGGCCATGAAGTATTTGATAAACCATAAGGTTCAAAAATCATTTCTTTTAGAAGTTGAGATATTGGTTTGCCTGTAACTTTTTCACATATCATACCTAAGAGAACGGTATTCGTATTGCAATAGTAATGTTTGGAGCCGGGCTCAAAATATGTAGGATAACCTAGAGCTATTTTAACTAAAGAATCTGCCGTAAAATATTTTTCAAAGTTGCATGCGACTTGTGAATTATACCAGTTAGGGTCATCTGTATAACTTAAAATACCGGCTCTCATATTTCCAAGATACCGAACGGTTATCTTATCTGCTTTTTGAAAATTGTACTGTGGAAGATAATATGCCAACGATGAATCAAGATTACTCTTTCCTTGTTCAACTAATTTTAGAACAACAGTTCCTGTAAATGTTTTTGTAACACTTCCCATGCGAAAATGATTTTCAAGTTTCATCGGTTCATCAGTAGCTATATTAGATAAACCTTTTGCCGTAACCCAGTTCCCTTCTCCGGGAATCCAAACACCGACTATAACTCCCGGAATATGATTTTCAAGCATCGCTTTGTCCAAAGCAGCTTCAAGCTTTGATTGCATATCCGCGCTAAATTGTTTTTCGCTTGTTGTAACAACCGGATTATTCTCTTCTTTACAAGAGATGAATAAAATACTTATACTAAAAATTGTTACGATTGTACAAATTAATTTTTGCATCGTCCATTCCTTTTTACTTCTCTTTTATTGGAAAAACATTTTGATCCAACGTTTGAATTTTATTTTTTGCAAATGTAGTATGGGGCGTTAAAATTTCTGCCAAAGCAATGAATACAGCATCTGCAGGTGTAGCTTGTGTTCTCTTATCATATATTTGGGAATTAACATGCACTACAATTACAGCATCTTTTGAAGGTAAATAAAAACATGCTGTCGTAAATCCGGGAACAGAACCATCATGTCCAATCCACCCTGCTGCAATATCATACATTGCAAAACCGTAAGCGTTACCGCTTTCTGCCGTCCATTTTATTCTTTCAGCATGCATTGCGGAAGAATAGAGCGAACCATTCCCCAAGAGTCTCGCCCACTTTCCCAGATTAGATATATTTGTTATCAATATTCCGGCAGCATTCCAAATAGAAGGGCTCCAATAGGTAACATCTTTAACTTCTTGTGTTGTAGCGAATATGCTAAACCCGTGAGAAAATGGTTCAGAAAGGAAGAACGATTTAGGCCAATAAGTATTGTTCAAGCTGCATGGTGTAAATATCATTTCATCAAGAAGAACATCGATGCTTTTATTGGTAACTTTTTCACATATTAAACCCAAGAGAATTGTATTTGCATTAGAATAATTATAAGCTGTCCCGGGATTAAACTTCAATGGGAATTGCAGGGCTGCTTTGACTATGGAATCCGCGGTTAAAGGATACGTCCCTCCATTAACATAGAAATATGTCTGCGTAAAATTCGCGTCATTGGTAATATCATAAATCCCGCTGGTCATGTTCCCAAGCATCCGAACCGTGATTTTGTTTGCCTGAGGGAATGGATATTGAGGTAAGTAATACGCAAGCGATGAATCGAGGTTTATCAAACCTTGATCAACTAACTTCAAAACCACTGTTCCGGTAAAAGTTTTTGTTACACTCCCCATCCGGAAATGATTCTCTACTTTCATTGGTTCATTGGTGGTGATATTTGAAACCCCTTTGGCTTTTACCCATGTTCCTTCATTGGGGAACCAGACCCCGACAATAACTCCCGGAATATAATTTTCTTTTATTGTCTTATTTAATGCAGCTTCCAGTTTGGCTTCTATTTCCGCGCTGAATTGTTTCTCGGTTGGTGTAACCACCGGATTACTCTCTTCCTTACAAGAGATGAATAAAATACTTAATAGAATAAGTTGCAGTAAACTAAGAATGTTTCTTTTCATGATTTTCTCCGCTGTATTTATTGTTTGTTTTGTACCTTATTTTTCAAAATTTATTTACTGCATTTATTGATTGGAAGTAAAGAGTTGTATTTTGTTTTTGAATGATATGATCAAGGGATTTTACGATTCTTTGAATCGTTTTCTTTTGAAGGTTTGTATAAATTTCGAAGAAGGTAGTGCAAAGATAAACGGGCAGTTTTGGAATGAAGAGTGAATCAAAATTGATTTGGAATAGAACAATAAAACGATAGGGCAACCCAATTAAAATTGGCTTTAAGAAGAAGCACTTTCTGATTTCTATTTGTAAATAGTTCACTTTAATATCCAGTTCCCTTATTTACATTATATTGTATTATTGACACACAAAAATTAAAAGAAAAGATTTTGTTTTCATAGTATAAGGGAAAACTATTTTGTGGTGGGAGATAACAAGTACAATTTTTATGTCATTGTTAGTCTCCCAATTCTAATTATTTGGTTTTAATGTTCGTACTTACAACTTTTTGTTTCTTCGTTTAAGAAAAGTGTTCATAAATGAACGTATTTATTTTAGCACTTCTTCTACTAAAACAAAGAGAAGCATCAGCAGTCCGGATACAATTAGTATCTCAATATGACGGTGTTTCATAGTTTCATTCCTAAATAATTAATAATTTTTATCATTCAAAAAACATCTTGAATAAAAAAAATAATATGCCCATAGTTATTAGGAGGTAGCAGACAACAATTATTTCTAAATAAGAGAATCCATACACTCTTAGTTTGTTAAATAATATCTTCATTTTCGGTACTTAATCAAATCCGCTAATTTTTTTTTAATCCATAATTTTAAAAAGGTTAACTTTTTGTGGAGGCAAAAGTAGTAACTACCCAAATGAAATGCTGTTTTCTGTTGTAAGGATTGATATATCTTTACAAGTTTTTTACGTTTGAAAATCTTATTTATAAAGTTTAACTTTTATCAGCTTATTTGTGGCAAAAGAGGCGGATTTCTCATTCAAAATGCAAATATTGTTTTGTTAAAAAACGTAAAAATTTACGAATCTTAACAGATGTAAAAAAAAATTCACCTGTTATTTGTTATTTTTCGGGCAACAATTGTGGCGTTTATTAGCAACTGTTGGTTTTAGACCAAACATGGAAAGATAATTGAAAACTTTAAGGTTATTCCCGATCATATTTTCCCTCACGTTTTTTCATCTTTTTGCTCAAAATGAGGCAAGGGTGGATAAATGGATTGATGAGTTTACCGTAACCGAAGTAGATTCTCAAAAAGCGCTTTTTCCAAAATTAATTTTACCCCTTCTTCAATGCGATACCTCTTTTCAAAGAAAAGAACTTGAAAAAGTTGTTCAAATAACTTCCAACTATACCTCCCGCAATGGAGCAGAAGTTGCAGGTTATGCTCTTCTTTATTTGGCATTTAACGGCTCACCGGATAAGAAATTGGCAATTCTAAAAAAGGCTTACCGGATAGCCTATGAGTATGACTTGTATTTGCTTATGGGAAGTTTAAAAGCAAACATGAGTGATGCATTCAAAGAAAAAAACAATTATGATTCCGCAATGGTTTATTTGCTCCAGGCAAGAACTTTTATTGAAAAAGCTAAAGATAAATATGAACAAGCTGCAATAATTCACAGAATCGGGGATTTTTATTTCTATGCTAATCTTTTTGATAAATCTGAAGCGAGTTATAAACAAGTTATAGAACTTAAAGGTGACCCGGATTCGTGGAAGACTTTCAGATGTGTTGTTATAAATAATAATTTGGGGGCGATAGAGAATAAGAGAAATAATTTCAACAAAGCCGAAAAGTATTTCCAAAAATCTCTTAATCATATCCTTACTTATACCGGGGGCAAATTTTTAAGGGACGATTCGGTTAGAATTGCTTATACGTGTTTGCAACTGGCGATCACGAAATACCTCCAGAAGGATTACCCCTCCTCGGAATCGTTTTATGAAAAATCGCAGTTGTTATGCGAAAAAATCAAGTTGAATGAATATTTAATTAGTTTATACACATTAAAGGGGAATCTCTACTGTGCAAAAGCCAAATATGATTCGGCGCTCTATTATCTTGATAAAGCTTCAGCATTAGATACAGAAAATAGTTCAATGAACGCCTCAACAGAAATCTACCGTGCATACACTGATGTTTATGAAAAAAAGAAGGATTATAAAAACGCATTTTTATGGCTGCAAAAGTTTGAAAGGTCTAATGATACCATATCGCATAAAATTAATGCCGCCGCTTATCTTCAGATAAAAGCGGAAAAGGATAACGAAGCGAGTTTAGATAAGATTAAAAGCTTAGAAAGAGAAAAATATTTTTTACTCGGGATTGCGATAATTATCCTTATGTCTTTCGCGGTAATATTGGTGATTTTAATCCGTTTGAGAAACGCCGATAAAAAGCTCATAAATAAAAACATAGAAGTAATGAAAATCGAAGGGCGGTATAACGTTCATCCCGGCATTCACGAGGAAATTTTGAATAGAAGCGATGTGCAATTGCCCGGTGATGTTGAGATAGAAAATATTAATTCAATAGCTGAAGATAAAGCACCAAACATCCACTTCGTTCAATTGATCTCTCAGTTGGAAAAACTTATGAGCGAAGAACGGCTATACTTAAATCCTGAAATATCACTTGAAGAGATTGCAACCAAATTAGAAAGTAACCGGACATATTTATCAAAAGCGATTAACCAGGTTTACAATACAAATTTTATCTCTTATCTAAATGATCTTCGCATAAAAGATTCAATTAGAATCATTTCACAAAAAGAATCGGCGCGTTTTTCAATTGAAGGAATTGCAAAAGAAGTCGGGTTTAACAACCGGATAACTTTTATATCAGCGTTCAAGAAATATACCGGTGTCACTCCCTCGTTTTTTATCAAGAATCTGAATGTGAAATGAAAAGCAAGTTAGCGGTAATTTTGAATTTTTGTCCGGTCGCATATCACCCCAATGACTTTTTTTTATCTAAGCAAAATCATCTTTTTTGATTGGGAAAAATGGTTGTTGTTAATTATCTAAATGACATTATCGTTTTTTAAAGAGTTAATATTTTTTTTATTGCCATTCTGTATTCTGTGTTATAAGACATTCCGTTATGTCCTTGTCCGTTTAATGTAATTAGTGTGTCAGTGTATTTTATAATTTCTTTTAATTTAATTGACGAATTGTAATAAATAACTTCATCTTGATTTCCGTGAAAAATAACGATTGGCATTTTACATTCTTTAATAAACTTATTTGTCTCAAATTTATATCTCAAAATGAATGTTGGAATAAAGGGATAAGAATGTTTCATCATATCTGTCAAACTGTAATAAGGTGCTTGAAGTATCAATAATTTCGGGTTGTTTGAAGAAGCAATTTTTGCAGCAGGTCCGGTTCCAATTGAGTAACCTAAAACTATAATTTTATTTTCAACATATTTTTTCTTTAATTCAGCATAACCTGTTTGCAGATCTTGAAATAATTGGTCTTGATTTTCAATTTCTCCTTCGCTTTTTCCAAAACCTCTGTAGTCCAACATAAAAACATCATAATTTAAGTCAGTATAAGTTTTAGCAACTTCTCCCCAAGTAGATAGCGAACCGGCGTTTCCGTGCAAGTAAAATATTATTCCTTTTGAACTGTCAGATTTAAATAAAAGACCGTTTAGCGCTAAGTTGTCTTGAGTTTTAATGTTTATTTCCTCGAATTTTTGGTTAAAATTGAATTTGAAATCTTTGTCCAATTTTTCCGGGAAGAATAGTAATTTTTCTTGAAAAAAGTAAAATAGTCCACAGACTACTATGTAGAAAATCAGTAACGCTTCTAAAATATTTAAAGCTGTTTTTATCATCGCAATAGGGTTCACTTATAATGGCACACAACAATATTCTTTATTCAATAGTGCGCATAATCTTCTTTAAAGTCAATGTTTATAACGTGATAACCATAAAAAATAGTTGCCGGGTTTTGGGCAGATGTCAAAGGAAGCTTCCTTTCGATATAAAATTCCCTACCGGTTAAACCATTGTATCGTCTTTTCTGTCAAACAAATTCACAAAAAGGTTCTATTTTAAAGACACTTAAAATTAAGGAGAATGAAAATGTACAAAGCGATTTTGTTTTTCACGTTAATTCTTTTCGTTAGTTCTTCAGTAATTTCCGCTCAGGGGCGAATGACGCATGAAGAGAGAGTGCAGCAGTACAAAGAAAGATTAAAACTTACCGATGACCAAACCAAAAAGCTTGATGTCATCTTAAAAAAATCAGAACAAAAACGGGAAGAGATGAGAAATTCAGGAGACATGGAAAACATGAGAGAAGAAATGATGAAACGCATGGATGAAACAAATGATCAGATCTCAAAAATCCTTAAACCGGCACAAAAAGAAGAATTCAAAAAAATGATTGAGGAAAGAAAAAACCGGATGCAGGGACAAAAACGAAATAGACCACAATAAATATTTTCTTAAAATAAAATTACACAGAGAATTAGAGAACAGTTATGAAAAAAAAGGCGATCATTATTTTCCCGGTTATCATCGGTCTAGCATTAATTACATACTTTTTGTTTTTTCAAGAGGACGAAAAAACAACAAAATTTACTTTTGCTGAAATAACAAAAGGAGATTTAAATGTTATCATCAGCAGCTCGGGTACGATCCAAGCGATAAAAACAGTTGATGTGGGAACGCAGGTATCCGGGAAAATTGACCGACTGCTGGTTGACTTTAACAGTCAAGTAAGAAAAGGACAATTGCTTGCAGTTCTTGATACTGTAGTTTTAGCGGCTTCAGTGAGAGATGCTCAATCGAGTCTTGATAGAGCCAAAGCACAATATGACCAGGCGGTGGCGGTTCACGAAAGGAACAAGCAGCTTTTCGAAAAAAGTTTTATGAACGAAGTTGACTTCATTGCTTCCAAGACAAATGTTCAAGTCTTGCTCGCATCTCAAAAATCAGCAGTTACCGCACTTGAAAGAGCCAAATTAAATTTAGGATATGCCTATCTCTATTCACCAATCTCAGGAACAATAATAAATCGAAGTGTTGAACAAGGGCAGACAGTTGCGGCAAGTTTATCAGCGCCAACTATTTTCACAATTGCGGAAGACCTTTCTTCGATGCGCATTTTAACCAACGTAGATGAAAGCGACATCGGACAAATAAAGATGGGACAAAAAGTTCAATTTACCGTTCAAGCATTTTCTGATAAAAAATTTGATGGAGATGTAACGCAGATCAGATTAAACCCGAATGTCGTTTCCAACGTTGTTAATTATGTGGTAGTTGTAAATGCCGAGAATCAAGATAAACTCCTTCTGCCCGGAATGACGGCAACGGTTGATTTTTATGTTGATTTTAGAGAAAATGTTTTACTCATTCCTAATTCCGCATTGAGATTTCAACCCACAGATGAGATGACTGCAGAGTTCACAAAAAACAGGGAAAAAGAATTGGCAAACCTGCCGGATAGCGTTAAACAAAGAATGCAAGCGCAAGGCGGCGGAAGACAATCCGGCGGTGGAATGATGGGAAGAGAAAACAACCATGGCAGAAGAAAAGGAATGAACAGAGTCTGGTACTTTGATGAAAACAATAAATTACAAATGAGTATAGTCTTTGCTGGATTAACAGATGGGAAAAATACGGAAATAGTTAGAGGAAGAAATTTAAAAGAAGGAATGAAAATAATTTCAGGTATTCTTGAAAATGATGTTGCACCGGAAGCCACAACTACTAATCCTTTTAATCCTACTCCTCAAGGCGGATCGCGTGAGATGAGAAGATCATTTTAATTCGGAGACGAAACTTTGGAAAATATTTTAATTAAAACCGTTGATCTCACTAAAACTTATCTTGTTGGTGAAATTGATGTCCATGCGCTGAAATCCGTAAACATTACTATCAAAAAGGGAGAGTTTGTTGCTATCATGGGAGCTTCCGGTTCAGGCAAATCTACACTTATGAATTTATTGGGATGTTTGGATATGCCGAGTTCCGGCGATTATTTTCTTGATGGAATAAACACAAGTAAACTCGCTCAGAATGAATATGCTAATATTCGAAATCAGAAAATTGGTTTTGTATTTCAAGGATTCAATTTACTTCCCCGAACAACTGCTCTTGAAAATGTAGAACTCCCTTTAATGTATGACAGACTTGAAAAAGTAAAAAATCATAAAAAACAAGCAACCGAAGCTCTTAAAAGGGTCGGACTTGCAGATAGGATGCACCACATTCCCAGTCAACTCTCCGGCGGACAACAGCAAAGAGTAGCGCTCGCCAGAGCTTTAGTAAACGAACCGGCTTTGATTTTAGCGGATGAACCGACCGGAAATCTGGACAGCGTAACCTCAGTCGAAGTATTTAATCTCTTTCAAAAATTAAATGATGAGGGAATTACTATCATAATGGTAACTCACGAAAGAGATTTTGCGGCTTTCGCAAAAAGGATTATCGAGATGCGCGATGGAAGAATTATCAAAGATGCGCTAATTAAAGACCGTTTGAACGCTGAAGAAGAATTAAAAAGAGTTTTGGCTGAAGCTGAAATTGCAGAATAAAAGGAAGTTAAAAGATGAAAGCTAAAATTATTTTGAAGGTCGCGACAAAAAGTATTATGAAATCGCGAATGAGAAGTTTGCTCACCGCACTGGGCATTATCATCGGAGTTGCAGCTGTTATTGTAATGGTTGCTATCGGAGACGGCGCGCAGAAAAAAGTCGAAGAACAAATTGCCTCACTTGGCTCTAACTTAATAATCATTACTCCCGGAGCTTCCAATACGGGTGGCGTTAACAGAGGTTCGGGAACTTTTAACAGATTCACTTTTGATGATGTGGCTAAAATTAAGAACGAAGCAACATTAATTAAGGGAGTCTCCCCTATTGTCGGGTCAGGCGGACAAGTGATCGGTGGAGTTGGGAATTGGTTTACAAGAATAAATGGTGTCTCACCGGACTATCTTGAGATTCGTCAATGGCCATTAGAAAGCGGAGAATTTTTTACCGAACGAGACGAAATGGCGAGAGCTAAAGTGTGTGTTCTCGGATCTGAAATTGTAAAGAACTTATTTCCGAATGACGATCCTATCGGACAGCAAATTAGAATACGCAGTGTCCCATTTAAAGTAATCGGTGTTCTTAAAGAGAAAGGGCAATCCGCAGTAGGAACAAGCCAGGACGATATTATCTTAGCTCCTTCAAAAACTGTCGGCGACCGTCTTTCTGGAGATCATTTGCATCTCAACTCAATACAAGCCAGTGCGTTATCGAGTGACAAAATTGCGGCTACCATTGCCGAACTTAAAAGTATCATGAGAGAATCCCACAAGTTAAATCCAGGTGAAGATGATGATTTTACGATCCGCGATCAATCCGATCTTTCTGAAGCGGCAACAGCAACATCGCGTATCCTAACTATTCTTTTGGCTTCCGTTGCCGGAGTTTCTCTCATCGTGGGCGGCATCGGTATTATGAATATCATGTTGGTTTCCGTAACCGAAAGAACAAGAGAAATCGGAATTCGATTATCTGTAGGCGCAAGAGCTTCTGATATTTTAGTTCAGTTTTTAACCGAAGCAACCGTATTAAGTTTAACCGGCGGATTGATCGGCGTAGCGTTTTCTTTTTTGATGGTCTATATTCTCAATCATTACACGGATCAATCGGCTTACATAAAACCTCAAATAATTATGATCGCTTTTGGATTTGCCGGTGCGATTGGAATCTTTTTCGGTTTTTATCCGGCACGGAAAGCTTCTTCACTAAATCCGATTGATGCTTTGCGATATGAATAAAATTAGGAATTGAGAATTACGAATTAGATAGTTAGTAAAAATATTATGCGCAGAATGGTCACAATATTTATTTAGTTTTCGAATGTAGGGAACAGTCGAGACCGTTCCGCATTAACATCATAACCGCACCTAAGAAAATGGAACGCTCGCGAGCGTTCCCTACAACTGAAAAACTATTTGGTTCTGGTTTACCAGGTTATGAATTACTCTGAAGCTTCACATGTTTAGGCATTAAAACACTTTAATTATTATTATAGAAAAAGAGATACACTGATGAAATTGTTCAAAATATTTATGCTGGCTTTTATATTTAGCGGAATAATCGCTCTCAATGCACAGGAAAAAATAACCTTGCGGCAAGCGATAACCGCTGCGTTAAATCAAAATACTTCTGTTATTAAAAGCACAAATAGTTTAGAGACTTCCAACGCTGCCGTTAAAAATGCTTACGGAAATTTCCTCCCAACATTAAATCTTAGCAGCGGCTGGAATTGGCAGCGCGTAAGCAATAGCAAAGGGGCTACTGTTGTTAATTATTTTGGTGAAGCACAAACACTTGGACCGACGGAAACCGATTCCAGAAGTTACAGCATGTCTCTAGGTGGTAACGTTACGCTGTTTGACGGACTTGCGAACATTTCATCGCTTAGTCAAAGGAAGAACGATCTGCAGTCTGCCAAGTATGACCTTGATAAATTAAGACAAGATGTAGCTCTGCAAACTGTCAATTTTTTCATCATCATTACAAATAACGAAAAAATTCTCAAGTTTCAAGATGAAGATTTGAAGTTCAATGAAGATATGCTTAAAAAAGTTAAAGAGATGTTCGACTTAAAGATGAAAGCGAATGTCGATCTCTATTCGCAGGAATATCAGACCTCCAATTCTCAACTTTCATATCTTCAAGCAAAAAATAATTATGAAAAATCTAAGATTACCCTGCTGAATTATTTGTCTAAAGATATTTTAAAAGATTATACGTTTGAAATGGATTCTTCTTATCTCCCCGAATCCATAAAGAACATTGAGGATATTGATGCGTTATATAAAACCGCACTGATAAACAGAAACGATTACCAAAGCTCCAAACTAAAATTAGAAAGTTCAGAGTTTCAATTAACTATTGCGCGTGGAGGATATTTACCAAGTCTTAGCGGAAATTATGGCTTTTCAACAAGCGCAACACAACCGAAAGATTTATTAAGCAGAAAAGTTTATAACTTCGGCTTATCGTTAAGTCTTCCAATTTTTTCAAGATGGAGCACTGAGTATGCAACTCAATCAGCGCAAGTACAGATTAAAAATACGAACGAAGATTTAAACGCTTTGGAAAGACAAATCAAAAGTGATTTGAAAAATGCTGTACTCGATTTGCAGACTGCGAAATTACAATTAGAAGTTACAAAAGCGGCGTTAAAATCGGCATTAGAAACATGGCAAATAAAACGGGATTCTTACACACTTGGCGCAGCAACATTTATCGATCAACAGCAATCATATCGAGATTATGTTCAAGCAACAAATAACGCTATTGCTAGCGAATCAAATTATATCTTAAAACAATTTGGTTTGTTAAGTGCACTCGGACTTTTGAAAACCGAATAATATCCTAAAATAGGGTGTAAATCATTTACACCCTTTCTTTTTTCTTCCGGTTAAAAATCCTTGCAACAATTTCAAAAAAGTGTTTCTCCCCAAGATCATCAAGAATACTATAAACTACGGGAACGATAAATAATGTAAGTAGCGTGGATGTAATCAATCCGCCGATAACCGCTTGCCCCATCGGCGCTCTGAATTCCGAACCTTCGCCAAATCCAAACGCTACCGGCACCATTCCGAAGATCATCGCAAACGTTGTCATCAATATCGGGCGAAGCCTTGTTGGTCCGGCTTTTACTAATGCGTCAAAGCGCGTAAGTCCGCGCGACCTTAACACGTTTGTATAATCCACAAGTAGAATTCCGTTTTTCGTTACTAATCCCATTAACATTATTATTCCGATCATTGAAATTACCGAAAGAGTACTTCCAAATAAGAGAAGGAACAATACGGCTCCGATAATCGACATCGGCAAAGCAAGCATAATTGAAAATGGATGTACAAAACTTTCAAACTGCGCAGCAAGAACAATGTAAACAAAAATAATTGCCATGGCAAGCGAGAGTAACATATTTGCAAATGATTCAGCCTGCTCTTCTCCTTGTCCCACAACGCTAATAGTATAACCCGGAGGAACATCTATCTTTTGAACTTCAGCATTTACATCATCTAAGATTTCACCAAGAGTTCTTTCCGAAACGTTAGCGTCAACACGCACTTCCCGTTGCCGCGCGTATCTCATAATTTTAGAAGGACCGGCGCCTTCACTTACCGATACAACATTTCCCAACGGAATAAGAATATCTTTCCCGTCTAAAGTTTTTTTGTTGCTCTTTACCGCCATAAAAGGAATCGTGTTTATTGAGGTTCTATCTTTTTTCTGAAGTTGGACACGAACATCATACTGTTCATCTGCATCTTGAAATTTAGTAGCGATAAAACCATCAACCAACGCGCGCACTGTTGATGCGATTAAATAAGGATTAACCGCGAGGTCGGAAGATTTTTCGCGGTCAATATTTAAACGAACTTCCGGTTTTGATGTTTCAAGATTATTCGCTACATCAACCGTTCCCGTGGTTGATCTGACGATCTTTTCAACCTTATCGGCAAGTTTACTTATCACTTTTATATCTTCACCGCGGATACTAAACGTTACAGGTTTTTCATTTCCACCGGGACCTCCTTCAAGTAAGTATGCTATTTTTGCTCCGGCAATATTTTTAAACTCATTTCGCGCTTCTGTAATTAGCTGCCGAACTCCTTTTTTTCGTTCTTTCTTTTTTACAAGTTTTACTAGAATAGTTGCATCAGTTACAGGATTATTCGCCGAGCCGATGGTGGTAAGAACGGTTGTAACTTCCGGTCTTGTCAGTAATGATTTTTCCATTTCCGAACAGATGCTGCTTGTCTGTTCAAGTGAACTTCCCGGAGCCGCTTTAATATCAATTACAAATTGACTCTGATCTGTGAACGGGAAAAACTCAGCGCCCAACATTCCCATTAAAAGAAAGCTTGAAAGAAATACTGCAACTGAAGCAAAGATCACCGTTTTACGGTGAAGCAACGACCAATGCAAAGCGGTTTTATACTTCGCGCTTAGTATTTCAAAAAAGTGATTAAAGTAATAAAGAATTTTGTGAAAGAAATTTCCTTCTTTTGATAATTCCTCATCATCTTTCTTTAACCATTTCGATGAAAGCATCGGCGTTAATGTAAAAGCAACGAAGAGTGAAACAAGCACCGCCGCAGAAATTGTTATTCCGAATTGATAAAAGAATTGTCCCACGATTCCCGGCATAAAAGCAACCGGTACAAACACCGCAACAATTGTGAACGTTGTTGCCATTACCGCAAGACCAATTTCTTGTGAAGCGTTCTTCGCCGCTTGAATAGCCCCTTCTCCTTGCTGCATGTGCCGGTAAATATTTTCGATTACAACAATAGCGTCGTCAATTAATAATCCTACCGCAAGAGATAAAGCGAGAAGCGACATCATATTCAACGTAAAGTTTAAAGCATACATAACAATAAAACTTGCAATGATTGAAGACGGAAGCGCAAGTCCGCTGATTATTGTTGCCCTGAAGTTCGCAAGGAAAAGATAAATAACGATGATCGCAAGCAAACCGCCGTAAACAATATCAAACAGAACGTCGTTTACAGAGTCTTCAATATAGGTGCTGGTATCCATCGCAAGAACAAAGTTAACATCGGCAGGAAGTTCTTTCTTTAATTTCGCAAGCTGCTTATGAACTTCTTCTGCAACCTTCACCGTGTTACTACCGGATTGTTTTATTATTTCCAATCCGACGGCAGAAAGCCCATTCATTCTTGTTAGATTTATTTTTTCTTTTGTGCCGTCAACTACGTTTGCTACATCTGAAAGATATACATTCTTCCCCATTGGAGTGGCAACAATTACCCGGTTAAAATCCTCAACTGATTTATACTTTCCCATCGTTCTTAATAAAAGCTGCCTCGGACCTTGGGTTAAATTTCCTCCGGGAATTTCAACATTTGCGGCGCCGACATTTTGAATAACATCTTGGATGGAAATATTATACGCTTTTAATTTTGATGCATCAACTTCAACTTGAATTTCGCGTTCCGCTCCGCCGACAAGATTTATCGCTCCAACACCAGGGATATTCTCCAACCGTTTTTTGATTACATTTTTTGTGTAGATAGTTAAATCTTTTTCCGATCTATTTCCGGAAACGGAAAGCGACATGATCGGAAAGCTTTGAAAATCGAATCTTTGAATTACCGGGTCTTCGATTTCTGCAGGAAGATTTGCCCGTATCGCCGAAACTTTTTCGCGAACTTCTTGAGCGGCGGCTTTTCCATCAACTTCAAGTTTAAACGCGATAACGGCAATTGACACTCCCTCTTGCGAAGTTGACTGAATAAAATCAACTCCCGCAATCGGGTTTACTGCTTCTTCAATTTTTTTTGTAACGTCAGATTCAATCTGTTCGGGACCTGCACCAGGCAGAACAGTAGTAACAATAACGTAAGGAATATCTACGTTCGGATAAAGATCGATATTTAATTTTATATACGAAAATAATCCAAGCACGATTAAAGCCGCGATCATCATGGTCGCGAACACCGGGCGCTGGATGGAGACGTCAGCTAATTTCATAAAAGTTCCTTAAACATAATTTTTAGTTGCCAATGGTCAGAAAGTTTTTAAATGACTAACGACCATTGACAAACGACTATTCTTTATCAACTAAAAATGAACCAAACTTCCTTCTTTAAGATTATTCATTCCTACCGTCACGATCACTTCTCCTTCTTTCAAGCCGGACAAAACTTCTGTAAAAGTATCGTTAGAAATCCCTTGAGTTACCAACTTAAAATAGGCTCTATTGTTTTCAATTGTAAAAACTCCGGAACCTTTTTCCGTTATAGTTATTGCTCTGCTTGGAACCGAGAGCGAACCTTTTTGCGATTTTAATTCTACATCGGCTGTACAAAACATTCCCGGTTTAAACCACTTATCGGAAGTGTTCGGGAAAATTCCCTTCACTTCAAATGTACGTGATTCTACTTCAGCCGATTTTGCCGACTGCGAGATTTTGCCATTCATAATAGTTCCCGGTTTTATTTCCGAATAAACTTTTATCGGTTGACCGATTGAAAAATGAGCAAGATCAACTTCACCAACATTCAGAATTATTTTCATTGAATTAATATTCGCAACCGTTACCAATGGCATACCCACCGCGGCTAAATCTCCGATGTTTGCATTTACCGCGGTAACTATTCCGCTGATAGGAGAAGTTAATTCAACTGAACTTTTAACCGCTTCAAAATTGGCTTTCGCGATACTGAATCCGGTGCGGGTTCCGTCTAAAAGCTGCTGAGAAATTGCTCCTTCTTTATACAATGCTTCCATGCGGTCTAAATCTTTTTTCGCGTTTAAGTATGCGGCTTCCGCTTGATAATATTGTGAAGTTGCTCCGGCTTTATCGAGTAAAATTATCAACTGTCCGGCTTTAACCGGTTCTCCGACCTTTACTTTTATTGAAACGATCCGCTCCGGAAGTTTTGCTACAATATTCGCTTGCTCTTCTCCTTCAAGCGTTCCGCTGAAAGATTTTGTTAGTACAATTTCTTTCAATTCAACTTTGCTAACTTGAACCGGAATGGTATCAAGATCGGTATTCTTTTTTGCAGCCGGTTCTGCTTCTTCCCTTTTACTGCAACTTGTTAGTGATAAAAGCAGAAAACCGACGACCACATATTTAATGTAACTATTTGTTATTCTTTTTAACATCGCTTAAAATTTCTCCTTGGAAAAATGATAAAATTTATACCGGTTAATAATTTATTCTTCAATGCTCACCGAATATTCCCATTCGGCTTTAGCCATTAGGTAATCATAAATTGCCTGGGCATAGTTAGTGTTCGCAAATGTTAAAGCGGCTTGCGTGTCAATCAACTCCAACTGCGTTCCGACACCGCTTTTAAAACGTGTTTGCGAAATCTTTAAAGCTTTATCCGCCTGCTGCAAACTTTTTTGCTGTGCGTCGATTCTTTTTTTCGCTTCCTCCATCTTCATCACCGCTTGCTGCACTTGAATAGAAATACCTTCTTCTAATTTTCTTCTTGATAAACCGACTTTCTCTTTATCAATCGTTGCTTGTTCAATTCTTGCACCACGCCTGAATCCGTCAAACAATGTGTAGTTAAGCTGCAAACCAACGAGCAGATTATTCGCCCAGTTATAATTTTTGAAACGAAAGGTATTTTCTTGAGACTGCCATTGGTATTGACTGAACAATGCCAGCGTTGGATAATACTCAGATCTTTCAATTGTTATGTTCTTATCGAGCAGCGATTCTTGAATAGACAGTTGATGTACCAACGGACTTTTTGAGACCGCGGTAAGTTCTGTCTCCTCCAAAATATTTCCGGGAATATCTTCAAAGATAAATTCCCCTTTTACTTCGATCGGTGTTTTAATGCTGATTCCAAGAAGATTTTTTAACGCGTTCTTTGTTAATTCCAGATTATTTTCCGTTTGAATTAACAATGGCTGTGTGTTTGCCATCTGCACTTCCGCCCGCAGATTATCGTACTCCGATGCAACTCCTTGTTTGTACAAAGCCGAAACGTTTTCAGAGTTCGCTTTTGCAACTTCATAACTTTGTCTGCTGACTTTTACCATTTCTTTCATTAAAAGAACAGTGTAAAAAGTTTTTTTTACATTCAAACTTATTTCTTGTTTGGTTGCCTTGTTCCCGGCTTTTGACATCTGCGCATATTCATCGGCAATTTTAAGGGCGGTATTTACTTTCTGGCTGTAAATAACCTGCGATAAAGTTATCCCGGCGCTGTAACTGTTTTTAGAACCTATCTCAAACGTTAACGTTTGGTCGGATGGATTGAATGCATTATTTGGTGGAATGAACATTACGGGAAGTTTAATATTCCTTGCGTAACTTGCTGTAAAATCAATTCGGGGATAAGCGTTTGAATATGCTTCGTTTATCTGTTCTTCCGCTTTGAGCATATCTTTTTCGGAAATCTTTACATCCCAGTTTTTATCGAGAGAGATTTTAAGAGCGTCTTTTAAGGTTAAAACGAGTGTGCTGTCTCTGTATTGCGAAAAGGATTCCTTTTGAAGAACAAAAAGAATGAGCAGTGTAAGAAAAATATTTAGAGAAATTCTTTTGATCATGAATTCGATCCTCTAATAGTTCGTTTTTTGTGTTTGTGCAATTGAAGTAAAAACCGGAAGTTTTCCCCTTGAATGAAGGTTGAAAAAACTTAATACGGCAAAAGTTTCTCCGGCTTTTGTAGTAAAACTTTCAAAATGCTTCTGCTAAAATAGGTAAGACAATCGGAATATAGAAAAAGAATTGATTAATGGTTATTAGATAATTTGGGTGGTTAAGAACACAATGTTTTACTGAATACATCTTTTGACAATTATTCCTATGATGAAATCAATTTTTAAAAATCGCAAAACTATACCCTTTCCTCTTTAGAAGTGAAATTAACTCATCAAGTTTATTGTAAAATTTATCCGTTCTCCGGTTGTCCGTTCCGATGTGAGTTAACAAGAGGAAACCGTTCAATCCGTTGGAGTCTTTCTTTTCATAGTTGAGTATGCGCTGTAAAATAGTATCGGAGCTTAAATAATTTTTTATACCGGGAAATGTATAATCTGCATTCGAGTACGTACCGGGAGAAAAGTTAATTAAGGTAATTCCCGCTTCGTTACACCACTTGCTAATCTCTCCGTTGTACCACTCATAGGCGGGAAGAAAAAGTTGGTTGGAAGAATTATCTATCCCGAATTTTTTTATCTCAATTACATTTGCTTTTAAATCATTTAGAAACGCTTCTCTTGTAATCAAAGTTGAATCTCCCTTTTCCCATGAGCAATAAAGAAGATGTTTATCCGAATGTGCTCCAAGATAATGACCTTCTTTTTTAAGTTGTTTTATCAATCCGGCAAACGAAGGATTGCGGTAAAAATTTCCGGTGAAGAAAAACATCCCTTTTATTTTATGCTTTCTCAATGTCTTTAATATTGTCTCTCCGCCGTCGACAAATTCATCTCCCGTAAAGACCAAATGAATTTCTTTCATCGATTTATCGCCACGAATAATACCACCAAAACTTTTTTCAACATTCTCTTCAACCGTTACCGTGTTTCCTTCTTTCTGCAAAGAAGAAAAATAATAAGTAAGACTTGCGGTTCCGTCCATTGTTGGTTCGTTGGTGGAGTAATCGCCATAATCATCATGGTAAACAACGTTATCGGATTGAAACTCCGCATACTCATCTTCACAGTGTAAAGTTATTCCCAACAATTTTTTATAGATTGAACCGTACACAGGTCCATCAACTAAACCACCGTCAATTTTCATCTTATAAATTGCAGAAAAAGCCGAGTGAGGATCATCCGGGAAATCTCCATTCTCAGGTAGTCCAACGATCATACTTGTTCCCCAAGGATTACATCCCAAAAGCCAATCACGCATCGAAGCTTCAAGTTCCAAATAACGGGTATCGCCGGATACTTCTTCATACAATCGAATTTGCGTTAGCAATGCCGCAACCAAATTATTTGAACACCAGATAAAAGGGACACCCATCAAAAACGGATCTGCTTTCCCACGTTGATAAACTTTTTCAATTCCGTCTCGAATATATTTTGTGAACTCCTTCTTTGAAAGATTTTCTTTTGCAAGAAGGTAATGTCCCAAGTTAATAAACGGATACCATTGATAATGGCGGGCTGTATCGCTTCCCATCCAGGGAGTGGTTGTTTCATTTCTTCCAAACTCAACCGCATCATTTAAATGTTTTTTGTTCTTTTCTTTTTTATAAAGTTGCGCTGCGGCAAGTTCCATATCATCAACGTAATTATCCTCTTCATAAAAATAGGGCGATTTACACGGAGCCGTTTGACATACTCCGGGATATTTCAATCCGAATTCATAAGCCTCTTTAGCTTTTTCCCTCAGCAAATCAGAAAATTTATTATCATATTTTCTTAACAGCTCCGAGCCAAGTGCAAACGCAGAAGCATATTTAGCCGCTGTTGATGCTACTCCGGTAGTTCTATTTTTATATTTGAAAATCCCCTGCGGTTTTCCCGTAACAAAATAAACCGGACGTTCTTTCCCCTTCCCCATTCCATAATCAACCGAATCGAGAGAAGGAAGTTTAAACCCGGCGTGGTCTCTATCATCCGCAATTTGGTTAAACATCATTTCGTTTTGCGGATTCATTCTTACCAGCCAGTCAAGTCCCCATTTCGCTTCATCTAAAATATCGGGAATTCCGTTTGCACCATCGTTTCCATCTTTATCATATTTGTCTAAAAAAGATTTTGGGTTTTGCTGATACGCGAACAGCATTTGATAAACTGCGTTCGCAGAAGTAGTGACATATTGCAGATAATCGGAAGCATCGTGCCAACCGCCGATTACATTAAGATAAGTGGAATCAAGCATGGGATGATAAATAATAAAACCATCGCGAGTATGACATGAATCTTTTAGAAACGGATTATAGCCGCACCTCTGTTGTCGCATGTAATTTAAAAGATAATCTGCAGTACCGTTATAAATGTTATTGGAAATTCTGAAGACAGGTGATTTTACTTCACCGCATTTTATAAAATAACTTCCAACTTTATTCCATTTTGAAAAGTTCAATCGATAAGTGGAACTGAATGGGGCGTAGGTTCCATATGCTTTTATCTCCTTTGAACGAAAAACCACTTCGCCGGTAAGCGCTTCGCATATTTCAAATCCATTAAAATGAATATCTTCTTTGCTAACAAGCACCGCAGCTTTAACAGCATTTTGAAAGTAGCCGAGTTGATTTATCCTTATCCAGCTTTTTTGTTGACCGGAAACAGACACTGAGAATAAGAGACAGAGCAGAAGTTGAAAAAGTCTTTTCATTTTTACTTTTCGTTCATTTTTTGATAAAATGTATTCAAAAATTAGCTCATTAACATCAGTAAGACAAATAATAAATTTTACTTTGCATCTTAATCATACCTGTCAGCCTTTGGCTGAATCATTTTCTTAATCTTAATCTGGTTTAATAATTTAGGAAAGATTATGATTATGATTTTGATTATGCTTACGATTATGATTACGATTATGAATATGCATCACATTGTTCAGTTACGTACAACATTAGTCGGCAAATAATCCTATTTTTGTATTGAATTAATTAACTGTATAAATCATAAAGACATGACTAGATTTTTTCGATCACTCTTCCTTACTGGCATTCTTACAACTTTAATTGGAATTAACTCTTTTGCTCAATCCAAATCAGACGAGAGTTGGAAAGTCTTTGATGATTCAACAATTGCCCGTGTTGATATAACTGTTAGTGTTGCTGCGATAGCGTTCATGTACAAAAATGTTCAAAGTGATTCACTCCACTACTGCACGATTCGTTTCCGTAACCGTTTGATTGATGAAACACTTGATTCAGTCGGTATTACATTACGCGGAAATACATCCCGTAACTCACAAAAGAAATCTTTTAAACTTGCGTTTAATGCTTTTCTTCCGGGAAGAGATTTTTATAATCTTGATAAAATGAACCTGAACGGGGAACACAATGATCCTTCTATCATTAGAAGCAAACTCTGTTGGGATTTGTTCAACGATGTAGGCATAACCCACAGCCGCGCAGCGCATGCCGATGTTTACATCAACGGGAAATATTATGGACTTTATATAAACGTTGAACAAGTTGATGATAAATTCTTAAAGAAAAATTTTAACGATGCTAAAGGAAATTTGTGGAAATGTCTTTATCCCGCTGATTTAGTTTATTTGGGTGAAGATCAAAATCTCTACAAGAAAATGAACGGCGGAATAAAAACGTACGATCTAAAAACAAATGAAACAGCCGACGACTACAGCAAACTCGCTCATCTGATTTCAATTGTAAATAAAACATCTATTTCTTTATTACCCGATTCTCTCGAAAAAATTATTGACATCAGCAGTGTTTTCAAATTATTTGCTTTCAACACACTCGTAGCAAGCTGGGATGACTACCGCTCACTCAACAATAATTATTATCTTTATCACGAGCCGTCAAAAGATAAATTCATCATTCTCCCCTACGATTACGATAACACCTTCGCAGTTGATTGGTTTAACACCGATTGGGCAACTGCCGATCCATACAATTATCCAAAAGCCGTGAAAGGAAGCAGACCACTCTGGGATCGGCTGATAACAATTAAGCAGTACAAAAACTTGTACACTCATTTTCTCGATTTTTATAACAACAAAGCTTTCAAACTTTCTCTCTGGGAGAACCGGTTGGAGAATCTTAGAATAAAAATCACAGCAAGCGCTTTAGCTGATTCTTTCCGAACACTCGATTATAACTTTACATTCAGCGATTTCTTGAACTCATATTCTTCAGCTCACTATGAGAATCAGCATGTGAAAAGAGGATTACGTGAATATGTAAATCTCAGAAGCAGTTCACTAACAAATAAGTTAACTTATTCTGCTGGAGAAAAACCGATTGTTTATGAGTACGATTGGTATCCGAAAAATCCGGGACAGAATGATTCAATCTATATTATTGCTTCGGCATTTAGTCAAGCTGGTTTGAGTTCTGTTGAAATTGAATATTACGATAACACTACTTTATCAACCACTTCCTTCCCTTTGGTTCTTTCTCCTATTCTGAACACAAAGGAAATTGAAGAAGCTGATAGATGGAAAGTGACTCTTCCACCACTTGGAGCGAATAGCTCCGGGAAATTCCGAATTACAGCAAAAGATGTTAATCATTTACAGATGTCGTTTCCGCGTGGTGGATGGATAGCAATAAAAACTCCCCCGGCAGAAACGCCTCACGTAGTTATCAACGAATTTCTTGCAAAGAATAATTCTACCAACACCGACAGCGCCGGACAATTTGAAGATTGGGTTGAATTGTACAACCCGACAAATCAAACTGTTTCTTTGAACGGATATTACCTCACGGATAATAAAGATAGTTTGATGCAATGGAAGTTTCCAGATGGAATTTCAATTGCTCCATTAGATTATCTGCTCGTTTGGTGTGATAATGATTTGGATCAAGCAGGTTTGCATACAAATTTTAAAATAAGTACCGATGGCGAGTTTATTGCTCTAACTGCTCAAGACGGTATTACGATTCTTGATTCTGTTTCTTTTGGAACGCAATATTCGGATACTTCTTTCGGACGGCTTCCAGACGGTTCAACCACATGGTCATTTCTTACTCCAACTCCAGACAAGAAAAATTTTGTAACTTCAATTGAACATGAACAGTTGGTACCGGAATCATTTTCTGTTTCGGCTTTTCCCAATCCTTTTAATTCAACTTCAACTTTAAGATTTACACTTCCTTCCGGCGGAAGGGTAAAGATTGTTTTGTATAATCTCCTTGGTGAAAAGATATATGCATTTGAAAAAGAATATGATTCTGCAGGTACGCACGATTTTAAATGGAATGGTAAAGACGATTTTGGAAATGATGTTAGCTCAGGAATTTATCTCTGCACTTTTGAGGCAGGAAAAAATTTCAAATCTCTTAAATTGGTTTTGATGAAGTAAAAGTGCCGTTGATTCGTGATTTTATTTTTAATAATTTCGTTTTACCAAAATAAGAACCAAAACACTTTCTAAAATCCACAAAAAAATTTCTACATAATACGCCCACCAATACCATCCGCCACCCGGTTGATGGATAAAATAATCTTCGGCGATGTGCAAATTCCAGAACGGGATAAGATAACAATACCAGGTTGAGTGTGCCCACTGATAAAATTGTGTCCAGTCATCAGGATTGTGCTGGAACAATCTTCCCACATCCGGAATAATTGTTAGAACGATTGCAGCAACGATGACATACCAATTCCGCAGCTTTGGAATCAAAAGACAAATCAGTCCTGATTGAACTGCATGCTGTGGTAATGTCATCGTCTCTATTTTTTCACATAAAAAATTTACGTGATTGAATGCGACTGAATATGTGAATTAAACAAATTCTCATTGCGTATTTTTTTATTTCTTCCAATTATCTGTTCTAAATGATGAAGCAGGTAAATTCTTCTTGTTGAAAAGTGTTCCTTGTGGAGTATTACTCCATGCATATCGTGCAGCAATTGGTTTAGTAATTTCCGGATTACTGAGCACAAGTTTTTTTCCATCAACTTTTACATCGGCAATTTTGAAAACGCTGTCTTCTCCGGCGATCATAAAATTGGCGGTGCTTTTATCTTCTTGTATGACCAAACCACCATCAGCATTATCAAATGACAGGATAATTTTATCAACTGCTATTTTATGCGATTTATAAATTGGTCCTGAGTGAGAAACTTTTTTGTTATAATTTTTTGCAAGCGCCCAAATGGCAAGCCTGTTTCCAACATCTTTTTTATTACCGGGATGAACATTCTCAGAAGCACCAATATCTAACGTTACTGCCATTCCGGTGTTGGGAACTGAAAGCGCAAGGAACTGTTGTTCTCTCAACCTTTGCGACTCTATTTTGCCGCCATAATTAAATGGGGCAATCTGCGTAAAGTAAAATGGAAAATTCCCTTCTTGCCAATCAGCGCGCCAACCTTCGATCATCTTTGAAAAAAGTGTTTGATATAAATCCGGTTTCCACGCGTTTGATTCTCCCTGGTACCAAATTGCGCCTTTAATAGAATAAGGAATTAGCGGTGCGATCATCGCATTATATAAAGCAGTTGGTGTTGCGGATGAAAGATCAAAAGCTAACGGAGGACGTGAAGCAAATCCTTCTGCATCCGAGCCAAAGGCAAAAAATTTGCCGCTTCGGTATTCGGCAACAATCAAATATTTCCACCCGCCGGAAAGTGAAATTTTTTCATTCCCATCTTTTACATGAATGTTTATTTTATCTTTATCTCCATAAAGTCCACCACCTCCTTGATTATCAACCACACGAATAGCGAAAGAAAGGATTGTATCATTTATTAATTCCTTCGGGACGATATAAATTCTTTCTTTATCCCATGAATCACTTTCTTCATGCGCGCCAATGAGTTTGCCGTTGATAAACGTTTCATCCATATCGTCTATTGGTCCTAATTCTACAACCAGTTCTTTATTCAGCCAACTATTCGGTATTTCGATTTTCCGTCTGAACCAAACCGCTCCGTCAAAATTACCAACTTCCGTTTCTTCCCAGAGACCGGGCAAATCCATTATCTTCCATTTACTATCATCATAGGTTGGAGTTGAACATGCTGAGTCACGAAAATTCAATCCCCTCCATTGAGTTGAATCACTATTTCCGCTCATATCAATCACCGGAAAATGATTTAGCCAATCGTACAGTTTTTTTCTTTCGGCTCCGCTGTCCTCAATCTTCTTAACTAACTCTTTGTATTCATCAACAAAGCCGAGATATTTTTTATTCATCCACGATTCAACCGCAGTTCCGCCCCAACTTGAATTGATCAAACCGATGGGAACGTTTAATTCATCTGCTAATTTTTTACCGAAGAAAAATCCGGTTGCACTAAATTTTGCAACAACTTCCGGTGATGAAACAAGCCACTCGCCGGTGCAGTTAAATTTTGGTCTGTCGGAATAATCCCTCATAACCGTAAAAAACCTGATGTTGTAATCTTGCCCGTTACTAATTTCTTTTGGGGCGCCGAAGATTGTATCTCTTGGAGGCCATCCTTCCATCGGCATCTCCATGTTGGATTGCCCTGAACATACCCATACTTCACCGATCAAAACATTTTTAAATGTAAAACTTGAATCCCTAATGTTAATTTTTACTTGATACGGTCCGCCGGCTTTTGGTGTTTGTATTTTAACCTTCCAGAGGCTGTCATTCTGTACTTTCGCTTTTGCAGTTTGTCCCCAGCCGGCTTGAATAAGAACAGTTTCGCCGGGAGTAGCCTTTCCCCAGAATGGCGCTTTCACTTTTTGCTGTAGAACCATATTATCGGAAAAGATTGCCGGCATTTCTACAAACAACTTTTTATCACTTCCCATGATAATATTTGCAGAGATGAGAACTAAAAAGAGAATAGCTTGTTTCATTACGACCACCATTGATTTTTGTTTTTAATTTTCTTTACATAAAAATGTTGTTGTAAATATAAGAAAGTTGAGGTAATGAAGAATGAGTGAAAGAGACGATACATCGTTTTAAAACTGTTTTTGCGTGCGAATTTTAGTTAAGCCCTCACGTTACGATTAGTCCACAGCCTCTGAAGGACGTGGCTATGCAAATTGTAATTCTGCGTAAGGTGCCTTATTAAATAATATCACTTAACTGATTTAACGCCGTAGTAGGGAGTAGGGAGTAGGGAGAGAAAAACTCATTTCTCCTTACTATTGCCTAATGGTAGTGTGCATCATTTCCAGCAATGATTCTTTTGTAAAAGGCTTTGACAAATAATCATCGCAACCCGCCGCCAAAGCATTTTGCCGGTCTTTATTAAATGCGTGCGCCGTTACCGCTATTATTGGAATGTGTTGATATTCCTTTGAGGCTTTTAACTTTTTGGTTAATTCCAATCCATCTTTTGAGCCGTTGATTGAAATATCCATTAAGATTATATCAACTTTATTCTTTTTTAAGATAACGAGCGCTTCATCAGAGGAATCGGTTATGAGAGTGTTATATCCGTTTTGTAGAAATTTTTTTGTTGTTACCTGGTTGACAAAATCATCTTCAACTAACAGTACCAGGCGTTTTTCTTCTCCATTCACCGGTTCAACTTTGGTGATAATTTTTTCCGGTACGCCGGTTCCTCCAATTGGTTTCATCACTTTTTTGAATGTAACCGCAAAGATTGTCCCCTCTCCTTTTTTACTTGCTACGGAGATGTGCGCATTGTTCAAATCTAAGAACTTTTTAACCAACGAGAGCCCAAGCCCAAGACCTTCATACGATCTTCCGTATCCCATTTCCTCTTGCCTGTAAGGTTCAAAGAGATGTTCTAAATATTCTTCACTTATACCAATACCGCTGTCTTTTATTTCAAGGATCAATTCATCGTTACTTCCGCTGAGAAGACTAAGATTTATGAATCCTTTTTTTGTAAACTTGAGTGCATTATCAACCAAATTAGTAACGGCTTGAGTTATTGAATACTCATCACCTATTATTTTGGCTTCTCCGCACCGGTTATCGAATATCAATTCGAGGTTTTTCTTTTCCGCGTCATCTTTGTTCTGATTTATTATTCGTTCGCAGATTTCAAGAAGATTTATTTCTTTTGGGATAATCGTAAACTCGCCGGTTTGCAAACGTGAGTAGTTTAAGATCATATCTACGGTTCTAATAATTCTCTCAGCAGAAAAGTCAATTCCCGTAAATAATTCTTCATCTTCTCCTTTTACATACTGGATATAGTTCTCTTTGATAAGGTTGGACAATCCCAATATCCCGTTCAAAGGTGTTCGGATCTCGTGCGACATATTATTTATAAATGCATCTTTTAGTTTGTTTGCAGATTCGGCTTTTTCTTTGGCTTCAATCAATTCTTTCTCTACTAACTTTCGCACGGCAATCTCTTCAAGTAAATTTTGTGTTCGTTCTTCAACTTTTATTTCGAGAGTATTATTTAGTTCTACCAACAATTCCTTCTGAGTTACTAACAATTTTGATTTTTCAAATAGTTCAACAAAAACATTTACTTTGGCTTTAAGAACTTCCGGAATAATTGGAGTTAAAATATAATCCACCGCACCAATTGAGTAACCCCTTTTTATATCTAGTTCCCCCGAGTCAAAAGCTGTAATAAAAAGTATTGGTGTAGTTTGCGATTTTTGACGCTGTCTTATTAAATTTGCCGTTTCAAATCCATCCATAATTGGCATATTAACGTCAAGCAGAATGCAGGCAAAGTCTTGAACTAACAATTTTCTAAGTCCCCCGGTTCCGGAATTCACGCTTACAATATTCAGATTCAATTCACTTAGAATTGATTCGAGCAGCGTAATTTTTTTAGGGCTATCATCAATAATTAGAATGCTGGTTTTTTCTTTTGTTTCCATATCAGCGCCTTTATAGATTATTAAATAATATTACTTACCTGATTTAACGCCGTAGTAAGAAGTAAGGAGTAGGGAGTAAGGTGTAGGGACAGAAACTCCTTACTTCATACTTCCTACTTCCTACTGTTTACTATTTTCTTCCTTAAAAAACTCTCCAATTTTTTTTATCGTTAAGATGTAATCAACTTTAGAGGCGGCAATTGCAGCATCGGGCATTTCTCTGCTTTCCGCTTCTTCCGGGTCTTGAACAATTGTTACGCCGCCGGCTTCCTTAATTTTTTTCAATCCTTCAGCGCCATCTTTATTCATACCGGTTAAAATTATTCCAATTGATCTATTGCCAAACTCTTCTGCGGCAGATTCAAACAAAACATCAATAGAAGGTTGCGAATATAAAACGGCTTCCTCAGTAGAAAGTGCAAAATGATCCTCTTCAATCATAAGATGATAACCGCCCGGCGCAATGTAAATTACACCGCGATTGATGTTATCCTTATCCTCAGCTTCCTTAACTTTTAACGCTGTACATTTTTGAAGAATTTCTATAAGTGTATTATCGGAAGCTTCATCTCTATGCTGCGCAATAACGACCGGCGTTCTAAAAGTAATTGGAATAAAACCGAGAAGTATTTGAAGGGCTTTCATTCCACCTTTAGATACGCCGATGACGACAATACCGAAATCATTCTTTGTTTTTATTTTTACTTTTTTGTTAAGCTTCATTTTGTCCTCTGAATAGGCATTAGGCATTAGGCAATAGGCATTAGTAAAAACTATTGCCTAATCACTATTGCCAAGCGCCTATTTGATTTTTGATATAAGTGACGAAATCATCTTGCTAATTTCTGTAATCTCATTTAGCATTTTTTCTGATTCAATTTGTTGAATGTATTTTAACCTGTTGCACAATTCAACTTGTGTTTCTAATTCAAACAAAGAACCTCTGGAGATAGAAAGGAACTGTTTATAACTGCCAGTTGATTGTCTGCCATATCCTTCGGCAATATTAGAAGGAATAGAAACAACCGCTCTTCTCATTTGAGATACTAATCCAAACTGTTCATTCGAAGGAAATTTTTCAGTTATTCGATAGATAGATACTACCAAGTCCATACTTCTTTGCCATACTAATAAATCTTTATAACTTTTTATCATTCTAACTCCTATTGCCTTCTTTTCACTAATGCCTATTGCCTAATTCCTATTGCCTACTTCACTCTCTTAAACAACTTCACCCTTTCATCAATATCTTTATAGTTATCACGAAAAGATGATGAATGCATAGATTCTTTTTTGCCAAGACCTAAAACTCCGCCGATTGTTAAACTATCAATGAACAATTTATGAACATGTTCTTGAAGCGGTTTATTAAAATAGATCATCACATTTCTGCAAAAGATAATGTCGAACTCGTTAAAAGAACCATCGGTTACCAAATTATGCTGTGCCCATATAATATTTTTTTTAAGCGCCGGATTCATAATTATATTATCATATTTAGCCGTGTAATATTGAGAGAAATTAACATCGCCGCCGACATTATGATAATTTTTTGTGTAGTCTTGAACATTCTTCAATGGGAAAATTCCGTTCTTAGCTTTTTCTAAAACGACTTCATTCATATCCGTGCCATAGATGCGGACTTTATCATAAAGTTTTTCTTCTTTAAGCAAAATTGCCAATGAATAAATTTCTTCGCCGGTAGCGCATCCCGCATGCCAGATACGAATGAACGGAAGATTCCGAATCATGGGAAATATTTTTTGTCGTACTGCAAGAAAAAAATCCGGATCGCGGAACATTGAGGTTACATCAATTGAAACTGTGTTAAGAAAATTAGTGAACGATTTCTTTTCGTGTAGAATTGTATCTTGAAATGCCGAGATAGAATTCACACCAAGATCATTCATACATTTACGAATACGCCGTTTGAGCGATGCCGGAGCGTAATCTCTAAAATCGTAACCGTAAGTTTGATAGATCCCTTCCAGAAGCAATTCGTATTCTATTTCTTCAATTTTTGCATTGTTCATTTTGTTTTCCTGTTAGGCACTAGGCATGAGGCAGTAGGCATTAGTAAAAACTTGTGCCTCACCACTATTGCCTATTGCCTATTTTCTTTTCTTCTTTTTATGTTTTTCTGCATTCTTTTGGGGTAACTGTTTTATTTGCGGTTGTATCTGTGCAGTTTTTGTTTCAGTAACTTTCTCTAACACCGGAACAATGATATTGCAACTCTTCAACCACTCTTTGGCTTCTTCCACTGTGCTAAAATTCTTTATCTCAATTTTATCTTTATTGATATCCCTTTGATAATCTCCTACAGAAGTTTTAGCAAACTCGCTTTCGGGAATAACGAATGCCATGTATTTCAATTTAGCTTCGTAAAGTTTTGGATTGATCTCATCAACAACCCACTTAATATCATCTTCGCTAACCATAACAAACTTTCGTGTATCAGAAAGCCAGTGAAGTTGTTTATGTTCCGGCGCATTTTTTAGATACGCTTCTACGGCTTGCTCATGCGTTAAACGAAATTGTTCGCTGGATGCATACTTCTTCCATTCTATTAATACACATGGAATAGTTTCATCATAACTTATAGTAACAAAGTGCTTATCTGTATAGATCATTTTTCTCCTTGTTTAATTAGGCAGTAGGCACGAGGCAATAGGCATTCGTAAAAACAAAAACTTTTACTTTCTTCCTATTGCCTATTGCCTAATCACTATTGCCTTCTCACAACTTAAACTCATTCATCAATGCATTTAATCGTTGAGAGATTGCGCTTATATTTCCGGAAAACTTTTCTATCCATCTTAGAATAGCGGCGGTGTCATTAAAGCCGGTGTTAAGTTCATTGTTAATCTCAGAGGAAATATTATCTAATGTTCCTACAGTTGATTTCAACTCTTCGGCAACCGAGTTTAAACTGCTTACCATCATACCAAATGATCTTTGCATAACTGCAACTTCATCTTTACCGTCTTTAACGTTAATCTTAACTGATAAATCGCCATAGGCAATCTGCTCTGCATTTTGGGCTAAAGCCTGAATTGGTTTTGCAATCGACCGGACAAAAAATATGGTTAAGCCTATGCATATCAAAATCAACAAAACGCAAAAAAAAGAAAAAGATACAACTACATCATTAAATGCAGTTTTCGCATTCTGTTTAGCGAGCGCATCATTTCCTTCCGAAATTTTGCTTAAGGCAACAACAATTTCCCGCATATTTTCATTAAGATCGAACATCGCCCCCAACACCAACGCTTCAGCTTTCACACGGGTTTGCGGAGTATTGTAAACATTAAGAAGCGTATCAACATACATTCGAAAAGTCTTTCTGGCAGTACTAAAGCTCTCTATATCGGCAATTATTTGAGCATAATCCTTTGCGAGTACTTTAATAGAATCTAAAATTGAAGTTACCGTGGTATCAAGGTCATCCATTTCGTCTTGCAATTCTTTAGTCTTTTGAGCGTCTTGAATCATAACTATTCTGTTGATTGTAATCCTTTCTCTATTAATACTCGTTCTAAGAGTCAGTAATTCAATCGAAAGCGGATATTCAATATTGGTTAATATTCTTTGTGATTCTCTCATAGTAGTAAGACTATTAAACGCCGTATAGATCATTATCAGAACAAACGCTAAAAGTAACGCAAACCCAAGAAGTAGTTTGTTTTTTATATTTAGGTTATTTATCCATTTCATATTGACCTCGCATTTAAAACACGTTCGATTTCTTTGGTTAGCTCTTCGAACTTATAAGGTTTTTCTAAGATGCCGGCAACACCTGCCTGTTTTGCTTCTTCTATTTTCGTTTCTAAGCCGGAGACCCAAACTGCAACTATTTTATTATCAGGATGTTTTGCTAATAGCGCGCGGATGATGGGCATTCCATCCTCACCGCGCATTAAAAGATCGCACGTTGTAATATCCGGATGATATTGCTCGAACATCCGAAGCGCTTCTTCTTGATTTTTTGCAACGCCAACAATATTATGCTTTGCCTGCTCAAGCAAATATTTGAGAGAACCTTTCATAAAGATCGAGTTCTCGATGATTAATATTTTTGCCATTTCTTGCTACTCTCTGTAATTAAAATATTTTAACCTTAGACGTTATAGGCAGTGTAGGCATTAGGCACGAGGCAATAGGCATTAGTAAAAACAAAAACTTTTGCCTTTTGCTTTCAGCCTTTTCATTCCTAATTCCTAATTTCTTCCTATTGCCTATTCACTATTGCCTTTTTCTATTGCCTATTGCCTATTCACTATTGCCTATTCACTATTGCCTATTTATACATCCACACTCTCAGCAGTGAAAGCAGTTGATCAGTATTTACCGGTTTGGTAATGTAATCCGAAGCGCCGGCTTCAATACATTTTTCGCGGTCGCCTTTCATTGCCTTTGCCGTAAGCGCAATAATTGGAAGCTTCTTAAATTTATCGTTCTTACGAATGATCTTCGTTGTTTCGTATCCGTCCATTACCGGCATCATAATATCCATCAATACAGCGTCAACATCCGCGGTATTTTTAATAAGTTGAATTGCATCCTTTCCATTCTCTGCGGTAAGCACAACAACTCCGTGCTGTTCAAGAAGGCTTGTAAGAGCAAAGATGTTTCGCATATCGTCATCAACTATTAGAATTTTTTTACCGCGTAAAGAAGTATCTTCTTCATAAAATCTTTCAATCATCTTCCGTTTTTCTTCGGGCAGTTTAGAAATAACTCTATGCAAGAAGAGAGCGGTCTCATCAACAAGCCGTTCGGGGTCGCGCACATCTTTCAGTAAAACCGAAGAAGATATTTTCTTTAAGAACGCTTCTTCTTTTTTGGTTAAGTCCTTTCCGGTGAAAACAATAACCGGCAGTTCGGAAAGTTCTTTATCTTTCTGCATCTCTTCAAGCACTTCCATTCCACTTACGATAGGCAAAATAAGATCGAGCACCATACAATCGAATTTTTCTTTACGAAGAAGTTCAAGCGCTTGCTCACCGTTTTCTGCTAGTGTAATTTTAACATCGCCGTTGCCGATTAGTTTAACAATATCTTCTCTATCAGCCGCATCATCATCAACAACTAATAATTTTTTAGGGCGTTGAATATAATCTGCTATATGTGCGAAAGCTTTTTCGAGCGACTCCTTATTAACCGGTTTAGTGAAGTAGCCAACAGCCCCGCGATGCAAGCCGCGCATTTTTTCTTCTTCAACAGAAATTATTTGAACAGGAATATGACGCGTATCCGGATCTAATTTTAGACGGTCTAAGATTGTCCATCCATCCAAATCCGGAAAGTTTAGATCGAGCGTTATTGCATCCGGTTTATATTTGTGAACTAAATCTAAAACATCATTACCGTTGGGTGAAACAATAGCTTTGAAATTATTATCATGCGCAACGCCAAATAGAATCTCTGCAAATTTCAAATCGTCTTCGGCAATAAGAATAATTTTATCGCCCGGCTCAATTAAATTACGGTCGTCATTGAACGCAATTTTTGCGGTCGGTTTTTCCTTACGGTTTAGCGGAGATTTTACCTCCGCTTTTTCGAAAGGGGTTTCATCGTCCGTTCTATCTTCTTCAGAAGAAAATTTTCTTGAAGTTGAAGGAACAACAGGGTCATCGCTCTGTTTCTTTTTAGACGGCAAATAATTTAGGGGCAGATAAAGAGTGAATGTACTTCCTTCGCCCTGCTTACTGGTAACTTTTAGCTCGCCGCCTAAGAGCGCTGCAATCTCGCGGCTGATTGAAAGACCTAAACCTGTACCGCCATATTTACGACTTGTACTTCCATCTGCCTGTTGGAATGCTTCGAAAATAATTTTCTGTTTCTCCACCGGAATACCGATACCGGTATCTGTAACAGAGAATGAAATTACCTGCCGTGAACGGTTAAGCGAAGCGTGATCGTAACTCCATCCGCTTAATGCCGGCGCTATTTTTACATTAACGCTTCCTTTTTCGGTAAACTTAAATGCATTAGAAAGAAGATTTTTCATTACCTGCTGCAAGCGTTTTTCATCTGTCTGTATTGAATGAGGCGAGTTTGGAGAAATGTCAACATCAAATCCAAGACCCTTTGCATCTGCCATGTGAGAAAATGTTCTATTGATCTGAGATTTTATTTCTAACAGAGAAACATCACCTAAGTCAACTGAAACAGTTCCGCTTTCAATTTTGGATAGATCCAAAATATCGTTAATAAGATTCAGCAGATCGTTACCGGATGAGTGAATTGTATTTGCGTAATCAACTTCCTTATCGGCAAGATGTTTTTCCGGATTATCGGCAAGTTGTTTAGAAAGAATGAGCAAGCTGTTAAGAGGAGTTCTAAGTTCGTGCGACATATTTGAGAGGAACTCGGATTTGTATTTAGAAGTAAGGGCAAGCTGTTCGGCTTTTTCTTCCAAAGCTCCTCTGGCTTGTTCAACTTCACGGTTCTTATTTTCAACTTCTATTTTTTGTTCGGAAAGCATTTTAGCTTTTTCTTCAAGCTCTTCGTTGGTCTGCTGCAACTCTTCCTGCTGACTTTGCAGTTCTTCTGCAAGCGCCTGAGATTTCTGCAGCAATCCTTCTGTTCTTGTGTTGGCTTCTATTGTGTTAAGAACAATTCCTAAGCTGTCCATCAATTGATCTAAGAACATTTGATGAATTGGGCTGAAGAGATTGAACGATGCTAATTCTATAACCGCTTTAACCTGTCCTTCAAAGAGAACCGGCAGATCAATAATATTAAGAGGAGTTGCCTCGCCGAGTCCCGAAGTAATTTGAACATAATCATGAGGAACATTAGTAACCAGAATTCTCTGTTTTTCGAAAGCAGCCTGCCCCACCAAACCTTCACCCATCTTAAATGAAGAAGAAACATTCTTTCTTTCTTTGTAAGCATAGCTTGAAAGTAATTTGAGCCGGCGGTCTTTTGCAGCAACTTCGGTTTCTTCTGTCGCATCTATTCCCATACTGTAGAATACGCCGTGATTCGCGCCAACCAACGGAGAGAGTTCGGAAAGAAGTTGTTGAGCAACCGCATTCATATCTCGTTGACCTTGAAGCATACGCGTAAACTTAGCAAGATTAGTTTTCAGCCAATCTTGTTCTGTGTTGCGTCCCGTAGTTTCGCTAAGGTTACGAATCATTTCGTTGAGGTTCAATCTTAACTCTTCAACCTCGCCTTTTGCGGCAACCAGAATGGTTCTGCTTAGATCGCCCTTCGTTACCGAAGTTGCAATCTCCGCAATAGCGCGAATTTGAGTTGTAAGATTAGCGGCTAATTGATTTACATTATCAGTAAGCGCTTTCCAAGTTCCGGCTGCGCCAGGTACATTTGCCTGTCCGCCGAGCCTTCCCTCAACGCCTACTTCTTTAGCAACGCCGATAACTTGTTCGGAGAAGGTATCGAGTGTGTCAATCATATTATTTATTGTATCGGAAAGTTGAGCAATTTCACCTTTTGCAGGAACAGTAAGTTTTTGTCTCAAATCTCCGTTTGCAACTGAGGTAACAACTTTAGCAATACCGCGCACTTGATCGGTAAGATTACTCGCCATCAAGTTCACATTGTCGGTTAAGTCTTTCCAGGTACCGGCAACGCCGCGCACTTGCGCTTGACCGCCGAGTTTTCCTTCCGTACCAACTTCGCGCGCAACACGTGTAACTTCAGAAGCAAATGAATTAAGCTGGTCAACCATGGAATTAATGGTGTCTTTCAGTTCAAGAATTTCGCCGCGTGCATCAACGGTAATTTTTCTTGTTAGATCTCCGTTAGCAACAGCGGTTGTAACCACCGCAATATTTCTCACCTGATCGGTAAGGTTTGTAGCCATAAAGTTTACGTTATCGGTCAAATCTTTCCAAGTACCGGCAACGCCTTTAACAAGCGCCTGCCCGCCGAGTTTACCGTCTGTACCAACTTCGCGCGAAACGCGTGTAACTTCACCGGCAAATGAATTCAACTGATCAACCATTATATTGATCGTGTTTTTGAGTTCAAGAATTTCGCCTCTTGCATCAACGGTAATTTTTTTGGAGAGGTCTCCGTTTGCAACTGCCGTTGTTACCTGAGCAATATTTCGAACTTGCGATGTAAGATTTGCCGCCATCGAGTTTACATTATCGGTAAGGTCTTTCCACGTTCCGGTAACACCTTTAACTTCACCTTGTCCGCCGAGTTTACCTTCGGTTCCTACTTCTTTAGCAACACGGGTAACTTCGGATGCGAATGAACTAAGCTGATCAACCATGATATTTATTGTGTTCTTCAGTTCAAATATTTCACCCTTCGCGTCAACGGTGATCTTTTTATTTAAGTCTCCGTTAGCAACTGCTGTGGTTACTTGAGCGATGTTACGCACTTGAGAAGTAAGATTACCCGCAAGCATGTTCACGCTGTCAGTTAAATCTTTCCACGTACCGGAAACGCCTTTAACTTCGGCTTGACCGCCAAGTTTACCGTCGAATCCAACTTCGCGCGCAACACGGGTAACTTCGGAAGCGAAAGAGCTTAGCTGATCAACCATTATGTTTACGGTGTTTTTCAGTTCAAGAATTTCACCTTTTGCATCAACGGTAATTTTTCTCGCCAAGTCTCCTTTTGCAACTGCGGTTGTTACATCTGCAATGTTACGGACCTGATTGGTAAGGTTAGCCGCCATTAAGTTTACATTGTCGGTTAAGTCTTTCCACGTGCCGGAAACATCTTTAACTTCAGCTTGACCGCCAAGTTTTCCGTCTGTTCCAACTTCACGCGCAACACGCGTAACTTCGGAAGCGAAAGAACTCAACTGATCAACCATTGTATTAATTGTGCTCTTAAGTTCAAGAATTTCTCCGTTTGCATCAACAGTAATTTTTTTAGAGAGATCGCCGTTTGCAACCGCAGTAGTAACTAAAGCGATGTTACGTACTTGATTAGTAAGATTACCGGCAAGCATGTTTACGCTGTCGGTTAAATCTTTCCACGTTCCGGCAACGCCTGGAACAGAGCCTTGTCCGCCGAGAATTCCTTCGGCTCCTACTTCACGGGCAACGCGGGTAACTTCGGAAGCGAATGAACTCAGTTGATCAACCATCACGTTGATCGTGCTCTTCAAATCAAGAATTTCTCCTTGAGCATCAACAGTAATTTTGCGGGTTAAATCTCCGTTTGCAACCGCAGTGGTTACCTGCGCGATGTTACGAACCTGAGATGTAAGATTAGCCGCCATCGAGTTTACATTATCCGTTAAATCTTTCCATACACCGGAAACGCCTTTAACTTCACCTTGACCGCCAAGTCGTCCGTCAGTACCAACTTCACGCGCAACACGTGTAACTTCAGAAGAAAATGCGCTAAGCTGATCAACCATTGTGTTGATCGTATCTTTTAATTCAAGAATTTCGCCTTGAGCGTCAACAGTAATTTTCTTTGTAAGATCACCGGTAGCAACTGCCGTTGTTACTTGAGCGATGTTTCTAACTTGAGATGTAAGATTAGAAGCCATCGAGTTTACATTATCCGTTAAATCTTTCCACGTACCGGAAACACCTTTAACTTCACCCTGTCCGCCAAGTTTACCTTCGGTTCCAACTTCGCGGGCAACACGTGTAACTTCAGATGCAAATGAACTAAGCTGATCAACCATTATATTGATAGTATCTTTTAATTCAAGAATTTCGCCGCTTGCGTCAACAGTTATTTTTCTTGTTAGATCTCCGTTTGCTACCGCGGTGGTAACAAGTGCGATGTTTCTAACTTGAGAAGTAAGATTACCGGCAAGCATGTTTACGCTGTCTGTTAAGTTTTTCCAGGTGCCGGAAACAT
The DNA here is from genome assembly GCA_023229425.1 of Ignavibacteriaceae bacterium. Taxonomy (GTDB): domain Bacteria; phylum Bacteroidota; class Ignavibacteria; order Ignavibacteriales; family Ignavibacteriaceae; genus UBA1563. The sequence goes on along the minus strand of JALNZG010000001.1, from coordinate 201,002 downwards.
CTTTAACATCCGCTTGACCGCCTAATAAACCATCGGCGCCTACTTCGCGCGCGATACGCGTTACTTCGTTCGCGAATGAATTCAAACGATCAACCATTGCGTTAACCGTATTTTTCAACTCAAGAATTTCACCTTGAGCGTCAACGGTAATTTTCTTTGCCAGGTCTCCGTTTGCAACCGCAGTGGTTACCTGCGCGATGTTACGAACCTGAGATGTAAGATTAGAAGCCATCGAGTTTACATTATCGGTTAAATCTTTCCATGTGCCGGAAACGCCTTTAACAACTGCTTGCCCGCCAAGTTTACCATCAGTACCTACTTCTTTAGCAACACGGGTAACTTCGCCGGCAAACGCGTTAAGTTGGTCAACCATTGTGTTCATCGTATTCTTTAATTCAAATATTTCACCTTTGGCGTCAACCGTAATTTTTTTGGATAAGTCGCCGCCTGCAACTGCGGTTGTAACTTCTGCAATGTTTCTTACTTGAGAAGTTAAATTGCTCGCCATAAAGTTTACGCTGTCAGTTAAATCTTTCCATGTACCTGCAACACCGGGAACAGAGCCTTGCCCGCCAAGAATTCCTTCGGTTCCAACTTCGCGTGCAACACGGGTAACTTCAGAAGCGAATGCATTAAGCTGATCCACCATTGTATTAATTGTAAGTTTTAATTCCTGCATTTCACCGGAAACATCTACAGTTATCTTTCTTGTCAAATCTCCTTTTGCTACTGCCGTTGTAACTGCGGCAATATTTCTAACTTGAGAAGTAAGGTTGCTTCCCATCGAGTTTACATTATCTGTTAATTCTTTCCAAACGCCGCCAACACCCGGCACAACTGCTTGTCCGCCAAGTTTCCCTTCGGTACCAACTTCTTTTGCAACACGTGTAACTTCTGAAGCGAATGAACGTAACTGCTCAACCATTGTATTGATCGTATCTTTTAACTGCAAAAATTCGCCGCGTACATCAACCGTAATTTTGCGTGATAGATCGCCGCTTGCAACTGCAATTGTTACTTCCGCAATGTTCCGAACTTGAGCGGTAAGATTAGAAGCCATCGAGTTAACGCTGTCTGTTAAATCTTTCCAACTGCCGAATAATCCTTTTGCCTGCGCCTGTCCGCCTAATTTACCTTCAACGCCAACTTCGCGTGCAACTCTTGTTACTTCCTGACTGAAGAAGTTCAACTGCTCAACCATAGAGTTCACGATTTTTGCTGATTTAAGGAACTCACCTTCCAATTTTTTACCGTTAGTTTCTACGGCTACTGCTTGTGTAAGATCGCCTTTAACAACGGCAGATATTACACGGGTTATCTCTACTGTGGGGAGTACCAAATCATCAAGTAATGAATTTAGAGATTCGATATTATCGCCCCAGGAACCGCTCCAGCCATCAGTTCCAAAACGCTGCGAGATTTTTCCATCTCTGCCAACGTTCTTACTCACTTTTTCAATAGCTTTAGCCATTTTTTGATTGTTCTCGATTGCGTCATTCAACGCATCGGCAATTTTTCCCTCAATGCCGGTCAGATTTTTTGGCATCCGCGCCGAAAAATCTCCTTTTTTGAAAGCCACAAGAACTTCCAGCAACTGCTTCTGGTCAAGTTCTGCGCCAGTTTCAATTTTAGCCATTTGAACTATCTCCTATTAGTAAAAGAAATTTATTTATTAAGAATTATATCTTCCAATTTTTCCTACCGCTTCATATTTACTGATATATTTATTTGCGATTCAGCTAATCACACTACATCAAACATTATCCATCAAAAATCAAACATCTTCCTTTGCAGTTTGCCGCGCTATGTTTTAAAATTTTCTTTTATTAAAGACACTAATTCATCTCTAGAAAATGGTTTTGAAATATAATCTGTACAGCCTGCTTCAATAAAATTTTCTTTATCTCCTCTCATGCCAAAAGCTGTTACTGCAATAATAGGTGTAGCTGCGTATTGCGGTAATTTCCTTAGTTCCTTTGTTACCTGTATTCCATCCATCCCGCTTAAATGAATGTCCATTAAAAAACCTTCGTATAACGTCTTATTGGCAAGTTCTAATGCTTCCGGTCCGGTCTTTGCAAATTCCAACTTACAAATCCCTCGCAAAAAACTTCCAACTATTCTTTGGCTGATGTCTTCATCTTCTACATAAAGAAGCAACGGCAATTTTTGTAAAGATATTATTTCTTCTCCGCCAGAAGCGGATTTAATTTGAGTTGGGCTCGTTTCTGTTTTTTGTTTCAGCGAATCCACTTGCTTCATCTGATGCCATCAATTTCTTTTTTGCAGCGAATGCATTATTGTTTGAACCTTTTTTCTTCTTTGTTATCTTTTTTCTCGCTAAGAACCGCCACGTTCGCTACGTTTTTAATATATGTAAGAGATACCATCCCTTAAAGGGATGGTATCTCTTTCTCTCTTTCCAAGCAGCTAACTCTGCGGCGGAGGAACATCCGTCTTAGGGGCACTCGCTGCCACTTCCGGCAAATTATATCTTTGCAGTTTTGCATAATCACTTGCAAAAATAATTTTACCTGCCGAACATATTTTTCCCATTACCTCCCAGACAGCATTCACCTTTTTTATGCGGTCTTGGGTAAGTGTAGGACGATTTTTATTAAATTGATTTTGTACCTGGTTTGCTTCATCAAGCTCAACGGCAAACTGCTGTATCTGCATAATATTCTCATCAGTAAAATTAACTTCGTTTAATTTTGCTTTATACTTTTGGCAGGTAGTATAAAGCCCCTTCATAAAAAGAACCATTTTATCCTGTCCATTTCTTGCCTTATCATAATCTCTGTAGCCAAATTCAATCTGTTTACCGAGATCACCGGGAAACGCTTTATCAACAAAATATTTTGCCGCTTGAAACTTATCCCTGTTCAGTTTCATTTTCTCCTCTACTATAGTAGTATAACTAACCACCATACCATTAACAGCTTCATCATCAGGAGCCGCTTCTGCAAGAGAGATTTTATTGTTATACTCTTCAAGAAAAGAAGCTGAGAAGGAAGGATCGAAGTTCTCAAATTGAGTTTTATCTTCTATTAAAAATCCCTTCTTATCTTTTGCCGCTTCAATCATTAGAGAATCTGCAACATTGAATACCCGTTTTTCTTCAATCGCTTTACGCATATGTACCGCCTTTTTAGTTTGTTAGGAATTAATTAGTTACCAATTATTTACAAGTTCATTTCCTTTGTGCCATGGTGTCTTTGTGGCGTTAGTTCATTTGCCACTAAGGCACCAAGACACCAAAAATACATCCCATGAAGGGAAGTTATCTCTTTCTTCCATAAAGTTAAATATTTTCGACATTCCGCTAAACATTTTCGTTAAATAGCTGTCTTCCTTCGCCAAATATTTAACCTCCTATGACGTATAGTTACAATCTTTCGGGCAAAAGTTACCTTCTTTCGGCAAATAGCTACTCTCTTTCGCCGTATAGCTAAGCTCTTTCGCCATATAGTTACCCTCCTTCGCCTGCGAAATTGGCGAAAAAACGCATATTTTGAGTAAAATGTTCATATTTACGGGTTTGAGGGAAATTAACAAACTCAGAATTACCGGCAAATCTGCTTTTCGTTAATGTTTTTAAGATCATTTTATTTAAAGAAAATAGGAATTGTACTAAGAAAAGGGGGGTTTGGCTTAATTTTTGATGGTGGAAGATTGAAGATTGAAGATTGAAGATTGAAGATTGAAGATTGAAGATTGAAGATTGAAGATTGAAGATTGAAGATTGAAGATTGAAGATTGAAGATTGAAGATTGAAGATTGAAGATTGAAGATTGAGCATCGAAGTAAGCTTTAATAAAAATACGTCGAATTTATCAAATTTACTTTTACACCAAACGTTTATAACTATTTTACTATCAAAGAAGCCCACAAACATACCGCCATAAAATTAAAAAATTGATAATGATGAAATAGTAAAATCAAAAATCCCAAAAGAATGGTAAAAAAATAGTCAATCTAAAACTGAGAAGCAACAAAATAATTGGGAAAATACCGCGATTTTTTTTTGGCGTACTTCGTGTTTTCTCAGCAATGTTCGAGTAAGAACAATTCTCTTTCACGAACCTGTCTGCCGGAGTTTTAACGAAGGAGGAGCATTTTCCTGGTTTGAACAAAACCGCCTGTCCGCAGTTGATAGAAATAAACTCCGCTGGATAATGAGTTTGTTGTTAGTCGTTTTCCTCTGAAGGCGGAGTTTGTCGCATCAAATTTGATGGAATGATTTCCTGCTAGTTGCTCTTCATTTATTAATGTTACTAATTCATTCCCAAGAATATCATAAACTTTTAAAATGACTTTACTGTTTACGGACAACTGATAACTGATAACTGTTTCCGGATTAAAAGGATTTGGATAATTCTGCAATAAAGAAAAGTCGAGCGAAGTTGAGACTTCATTTAGCGAAGTTATATCATCAAACGTAACAATGCTAATATCATCCAAATACCAGCCGTCCTTTTGTAAATACTCATCGGAAAGGAGGCTGAAACGAATCTTAATTTGTTTTCCTGTAAATTGTTTTAAATCAATTTCTTCTTTCACCCAATTTTGCTGCATCCCATCATATACGGGAGAATTTAAAGTAAGCTGTCTTCCCTGCCCTACGGCATCATTTGCATATTTCCCGCCAACGGCAATCCATGTGTTCCCTAAATCGGAAGAAATTTCAACAACTCCACAATCCCAATCTGTTTCAAGATCAAACTTTGTCCAAAAAGATAATTTGGGATTTGAAATACCGGAAAGATTAATCGAATCCTTGAACGTCATCACAACGGTTGCATTGTTTGCGTAAACACTATTCGGGCTGTCGGTAAACGAATTCGGCGCTGAGAAAAAAGAAGAGGTTGTTGCCTCCCATTTTTGTGCTACATTAGAAGTTACATTCCACTTGGTTAACGGAGTTAAAGACGTATCTTTAAAAACTATGTTGGCTCTTCCTACTGCTAAGGTAATAGTATCACTTGCCATTGGAACATTAGCCAAAGCTGTTGAAAAAATTAACTGAATTTTCTCGCCATTTTTTAAATTGGGATTTATGATGAAAGATACCATTGTATCCACTGTAAAGTTTTCCCTAGCATTAAGGTGATTAATAATTGCAGCGCCATTTATTATCGAAACCTTAGAGGAATCAGAAATGAAAGTGAAAGAAACATCTGCGATGTCACTTAATCCTTTATTTTTTATAACCGCCGTTAAACGAACCGTATCTCCTTGCGCAAAAAATTCTCTATCAAACGAATAATTTGAAATTGAAACATAACCACCTGCAACCCATGCGTAATATAAATTCGGAAAAAGATTTTCTTCGGCAAGAGGAAAAATTCTCTGTTCCGCAGGCCAAAAGCCATCATTTGCATTTCCAACTTCAGGTGTCATGGCAAAAATTTTACCAATCACTCCCGTATAACCATCATACATAAAGTCATCGCTGTTCCCGCGGGTAGAATAGCCAACCGTATTTTGGTCCGTTCCGGTTGTGTAATGGTTATATTTTGTCATATCACTCGCAAACTCACGGAAGATGAGAGAATCAGGCGTTTCTTTTTCTAATGCTCCATAAGGATAAATTAATAGATTGCTGTAAGTATGATAATTCAGAGCGTTTTTAATTTTTCTCGAGATAAGAAAATTTGCGATGTTTTCTGTCTCTGGTTCGGAAAAAGGAGCTGTTCCACGGTAGGTTTCGTCAGTCGAGGTTAAACTTGAGCCACCATTAGGGGCATTCCAATATGCAGGAGGTCCGAAATTTCTGTTTAAATCAACTCCGAATGATCCGCTATTATTCTTTCTGTTTTTTCTCCACATTCCTCCCCCGTTGGGCCAATTAGTTTGATTGTAAACATAACCATCGGGATTAATAACCGGGATAAAATAAAGTTCACGATTGTTCACGAGATAAGTTGCTTCAGCATCTGTTCCGTAATTTTCTAAAAGATAAAACATAAAGTAGAGCATTTGCATCATGCCTTCTGGTTCACGCGCATGAGTTAACGCTGTGTAAAGCGCTTCAGGTTCATCTTCGTCAATATCCGGGTTATCGGAAATTTTTACTGAATATACAGATCGTCCTTCAACTGATTTTCCGATTTCCTCTTTTGCAGTAATTAAATTTGGATAGAGCAATTTCATTGAATCAAGTTTTTGTACTACTTCATCGTATGTATAATATCCACCCATTGAACCGTAACCAAAATTCGTTACCCCAAACTGATTTTTACTTTTTTCAATTGAACGCTGTTTCTCAAGTGAATTCAATTTCGGGAGTTTATTGTAGTAGTCGTACCAATCATCAATTAATATTTCGTACCGGAAATTAAGCAAAGTTAACCGGTTGAATTCCGCATCATTTAAGAATGTAACAATGGCATTATCTTTTGTGCGGTGAAAATGATCGAGGTTCAGGTTGAATGATGCGAGTGTACGGATATCTTCGTTATCATTTATATAAATTTTTACTTGCTTATATGATTGTCCAAACACCGTAAACGAAATGAAAAGGAAGAGTATTAAAACTTTGTTCATGTATTTTGCTTTCAAAAAAAGTTAAGAATCAACACCAACTTAAAGATTGATTTAATAAAACGAAACGTCATGGTGCACAAGTTTCTTTTTTTCGTAAAAGAACTTTGCGCTGAAAAATTTATCTTGACCAAGCCACTCCAGAAAAATCTGGTCTCCATCCCATAAATTTAGTTGAGATAATTTTTCATCGGGGATCCACTCTAATTTACCTTCTTTAGAATCAATAAGTTCACCGGAAAAAATTTCTGCGACAAAGACAAAGACGTACCAGTCATACACGCCATCAAACAAAGGGAAAGTGATAAAACCTTTTAGCTGTGGTGCAGTTATCGTTAATCCGGATTCTTCTTTTATTTCGCGAATGACACACTCTTCGGGTGTTTCGCTTCTTTCAAATTTGCCCCCAAGACCATTCCATTTCCCTTCGTGCACATCATTTTCTTTCTTTATCCGGTGAAGCATTAATGTTTTTTTTTCTTCCCGGTCTTTCACATAACACAAAGTTGCTAATTTCATCTGAATTTTCTCAATTTTTAATAACTAAAATTTATTGCTGCTTCTAAAGTAACAAAAAAATATTTTTTGTAAGTTTCAGATGGAAAAAATATTCATCCAGAATTTGAGGAACGAATGGAAAAGATAACTTTTCATTTAAATAAAGAACTAACGCATAAAGTTGAAAAACGTCTGTCATTGTGGCAAGAACAGAATATCTCTTCGAGGTTGTGGAATTGTGATCCGGCTATTTGGAAAGAAAATCCCGCCGAACAAAAAGAATTAGCAGACCGGCTCGGCTGGTTGAACAAGCCTTACAAAATGCTTGATAAGATCTATGAACTTCAACAATTTGCAGAAGAAATTAAAAATGATTTCACAAACGTTTTACTGCTCGGAATGGGCGGAAGCAGTTTGGCTCCAGAAGTTTTTGCGAAAACTTTCGGCGCAAAACAAGGTTATCTAAAGCTTGAAATTATTGACAGCACACATCCTTTGAACTTAAAGCGCATAACCGATACTTACGATCTATCAAAAACACTTTTTATCGTTGCAAGCAAATCGGGCGGCACAATTGAAACAATGTCCTTTTACTATTTCTTTTCTAATGAAGTAAGTAAATTCAACAAGAATCCGGGAAATCAATTTGTGGCGTTAACTGATCCGAATACATGGCTTGAAAATTTTGCAACAGAAAAGAAGTTTAGAAAAATATTTTCAACTCCGAATGATGTCGGCGGAAGATACTCTGCGTTAACATATTTCGGGATGATGCCGGCGGCTTTAATGGGAATTGATGTAGAAAGATTTTTACTGAATGCAAAAGAAATGGCGGATGAGTGTCAATCCTATGTTGAAGCTTCTAAAAATCCAGGCTTTTATCTCGGTGCGGTGTTGGGCGAATTACATGAAAGCGGAAAAGATAAAGTAACTTTTTTTGCTTCACCTAAATTTTCTTCCTTTCCGCAATGGATTGAACAATTAGTTGCCGAAAGCACCGGTAAAGACGGCAAAGGAATTTTACCGATCTGCGATGAAGAAATTTCGCCAGTCGACAATTATAAAAATGACCGTGTCTTTGTTTTTATAATATTAGCAAATGACGAAAATACAAAACTTGATAAGTTTGCAATAGATTTGATTGCTGCACAAAAACCGGTGCTCATTTTTCAGCTTGATGAAACTTATGAATTGGCAAAGGAATTTTACCGGTGGGAAATTGCAACAGCGCTTTCCAGCGTGGTATTAAAGATTCACCCTTTCGATCAGCCGGATGTACAATTTGCTAAAACATTAGCGGGCGAAAGCTTAAAAGCATACAAAGTTGGAGGAAAACTTCCCCAAATGCTAGCGGCAATAACCGAAGGAGCTATATCATTAATCAGTGAAAATGAACAATATACTGCAAGCGGATCAATATCTTTTGCATTAAATAAATTTCTTTCACAAGCCGACGAACATGACTACGCAGCAATAATGGCTTTTACGGAATATGGCGATGAAGTTGCAAAATCACTGCAAAGTCTTCGGAATAAAATTTCAGAGAAATATTCTCTTGCTACTACAATTGGTTTTGGTCCTCGTTTTCTACACTCAACCGGACAATTGCACAAAGGCGGAAAGAATAACGGATTGTTCATTCAGATTACAAATGAAATAGAAAATGATATCACGGTTCCCGGACAAGGATATTCGTTTGGAGTACTAATCACAGCCCAGGCACAAGGTGATTTTAATGCTTTAAAAAATAAAAACAGGCGAGTAATTTCTCTTCATATAACAGGAAATTTTGTTGAAGCGATCAATTCAATTTCATTATAGGTTGATTTCGTATGCAAAATCCAAAACTGCTTGAAATTAACATAAGGCTTCTTGTTAGAAGGTTTAACACCGAAGATAAAAAAGCAACTTTATCGGACATCCCTTACTCTTATTGGGAAAAACTTGCCGAGCAGGGATTTGAAATTGTTTGGCTAATGGGCATTTGGGAGACAACGAGTATCCTTATCGATCGCTGCTGCTTTGAAGAAAATCTTATTCAATCCTATAACCGAACTTTAAAAGATTGGCAGAGAGATGACGTCATCGGTTCTCCGTACGCGATTGATAAGTATGAAATTAATCCGGAACTTGGAACAAGAGAAGATTTACTTCAACTTAAGAAAACGCTGAATAAACTAACTTTACTTTTAATGCTTGATTTTGTTCCAAACCATTTTAGCGCTGAAACCGAACTTTTGAAAGCTCATCCCGATATTTTTTTAGAGACTACAGAAGAAATTCTTTCTTCGGACCGACATACTTTTTATAGACCAATTCAACAACCTCACCGGATTTTTGCGCACGGGAGAGATCCTTTTTTCCCGGCATGGATAGACACTATCCAATTAAATTATTATAATTTGAAGACTCGAAAATTTATGACGGGGACACTCCTCAACATTGCAGAGTTGTGCGATGGTGTCCGCTGCGATATGGCAATGCTTACACTAAATAATGTTTTCGGAAATACTTGGAGAGGAGTTATCAATGAATATCTTCACCCAAAACCGCATGATGAATTTTGGCAGTCGGCAATTGCGACCGTAAAAAAAGATCATCCTGATTTTATTTTCATGGCTGAAGCTTATTGGAATTTAGAATGGGACTTGCAACAGTTAGGTTTTGATTTTACTTACGATAAAAAACTTTTGGACAGATTAAAAGACGGAACACCAAAAAATATTTTTGACCATCTACGAGCTGCCTCAGCTTTTCAACAAAAATCTTCCCGCTTTCTCGAAAACCATGATGAAGAGAGAGTCGTACATTCATTCGGAATGGAAAAATCATTAGCGGCGGCTGTTATTATCTCTACTATTCCCGGAATGCGTTTCTTTTTTGATGGTCAGTTCGAGGGGAAAAAAGTAAAATTACCTATCCAGCTTGGGCGTGAACCGATAGAAAGTAAGAATAAAACGGTTTTTAATTTTTATGATAAATTATTGCAAATTACTAAGAACGAAATTTTTTCTTTAGGGGAATGGGAATTAAAAGATGCTTTACCTGTCTGGGAGAAAAATCATACGAATGAAAATTTGCTAACGTGGCTTTGGATGTATAGTTCGCAACATTGTCTTGTGGTTGTAAATTATTCGAGTTTTACCTCTCAAGGAAGAATTAAAATCAATACTGAAGGTTTTCAAGAATTTGTTCCCCTTACCGATCTTTTGAATGGAAAAGAATACCTTAGATTGGCGGAAGAACTTTTTTATTCTGGCTTATTTGTGGAATTAGGAGCCTACCAAGCACATTTATTCTACTACTAATTATTTCTGCAGTTCGACCGATTTAAAGTTTTCTAAAAACTTTATTAACCAAAGTAGAATAAACCCTAACAACGATAGTATTACATCGTTAATATCTATGAAAAACTCAGGTGAATTTTTTACGATGTAACCAAGATATTTAGAAAAAAATATCGCTGTAAAAAAAAGGGAAAAACCAAACAACCCAGCCCGAATTGGATAAAAAATATACTTTAGAAGAAACCGACTTCTTAAATTTATCGTTAATCCTGATTGAACTTTTTCTTGAACAGAACTTATTTCATTCACTGGAAACCCCGAGGGTTTGTTAATGACTAATTACCTTACCTGTAAAAATATCAACAGGGCAAACATAATGTTTTGAGAGACATCACGCAAGGAATCTTTATCACATCAGTCATTTTTTTAGGCCGTGGAAAAACAGTTTTATTTAGCAAGAATGGTAATGAGGCTGGTATCGTCTTCAAATTTTTGATCTGTAAATGTGCTAATCTGGGTGCGCAGAAGAGAAAGAGGATCATCGGAATAAGGTAGTTTACTCACTAATTTCACCAAACCATCTGCCTCCAAAGGTTCACCGTTTGGTCCACGGGATTCAATAATTCCATCTGTAAATAAAACAAGCATATCATTTTCTTCCATTTGAATCTCTTTATCTTCAAAAAATCCATTTGCTGCAAAACCAAGAAGCATCCCTTTGGATTGAATTAACTGAGCTGTCCCTTCTTTTGAATTTTTGAAAATCACCGGTAAATCTCCCGCGCCGGAATACTTAGCAAGTTTAGTTCTATTATTTAAAATGATAACCGAAAGCGTCGTAAAAACTTCTGAAATTTTTGCATCCTGATAAACTAGTTGATTCACCTTAGTCAAAATAATGCTGGGTGTATAATCACTTGCGTTCTGTAAAGCTACGCGGATGGAACTTCTTACGTAACCGGCATAAGCAATGGCAAAATACCAAGCGCCCCATTTTTTTCCCATCACATCTCCAAGAACAATCGCAATATTCTCGTTATCGAGCGGGAAATAATCTATAAAATCTCCTCCGGGAATTCCGGAAAATGCCTGATGCCAATGCCGGATATCATAACCGGGGAAAGAAGGGAAGGTATCAGGTACTACCTTTACTTTCATGGAATCAGCAGCATCTTGCAATTCAGAAACAACTTTTTGTCTTGCTTTACCCAAACTTTTAATCGTAGCATTTACTTTTGCAACAACAACGCGCGGTCCTGCGGTTTTTAGGACATAATCGGCAATACCAAGATCATACCCTCGTAAAATATCATCTTCAGCCCCTTTTGATGTTAAAAAGATGAAAGGAACCGACTTCAAGTCCTGATCGCCCATAACCATTGCACGAAATTGAAATCCGTCTATCTTGGGCATCATTATATCGGAGATGATAACATCGGGCATTATTGATTTAGCAAGTTTAAATCCTTCTTCAGCGCCGGTTGCAATTTCACATAAGAATCCGGATTTATTTAAATTATATTGGAATAGTTTGGCAAGGGAAATGTCGTCATCAACTAAAACAATTTTGGGAACAGTCTCGGTAATTGTGTCCTGAATATTTTTTTTGGCGCCGTATGCTTTATAAATTTCAGCACGTCGAAGAAGCGCCTGGACCTTTAGCAATAATTCCGGAACGACAAATGGTTTCGTAATAATGTCATCGCCACCAACCGCTAATGCTTGTTCTTTATCTTCAAAACTGCTTTTTGCCGTTACAAAAATAAAAGGAAGAACTCGGTACTTTTCATTTTCACGAACTTTACCGCAAAATGTATAACCGTCCATTCCTTCCATACTTACATCACAAAGCACAAGATCAATTTTGTTTTCTTCAAGCGCTTTAAATCCGAGCGTAGTCTCCGCGGCTTCAACTACATTATACTGTTTTTGTTTTAAATGAAACCCGAGCAACTTTCGGATAGTGATGTCGTCATCAACAATAAGTATTGTTTTAGAACCAACGTCTGGCATTTTGGCTAAACTTTCTTTCCATAACTTTGAATAGCTTCAAGTTTGGAAGGATAAGCTTCAAATACTCGGTACATTCGAGTGAGTTCGAACATAGAATGAACGGCAGGTTGAAACCCGACAAGTTTGAGATCACCGCCGAGTGAAGTAATTTTTTTAAGGGAAACAACTAACGAACCGAGAAAAGTTGAATCGATAAATTCACATTCGGATAGATCGACAACCATTTTTCTCGCTCCGCCTTCGATTTCCTGTGAAAGAATTTTCTTGAATTCTTCTGCTTCTTTTAGGGTTGCACGTGATAAATTAACAACTTCAACGACAATTTCTTCGAAGGTTTCTCTAATAAAGTCCATAATTCTCCTTTTTTCTTAATGCAATTTAGTTTTTATTCAAATTCTTTGCTATCAATTTTATAGCGTTCCATTAAACGGTAAATAGTTGCTCTACCGAGGTGTAATTTTCTTGCCGCTTCGAGGATATTCCCTTTTGTAACACGGAGAGCATGCCGCACTGACTCCTCCTTAATTTTTTCAAAAGGAATAATTACATCTTCGGTAAAATATCCGGAGGATGCTCCGTACGTTCTGCTCTGGTCAAAGACTCTAATATGAGCCGGAAAATCTTCCACTTCAATGGTGTTTGTATCGGAAATAATGATGCAGCGCTCAATGGTGTTTTCCATTTCGCGGACATTACCGGGCCAATCATAATCATAAATTAATTTTAAAGCCCGTTTCGAAAAACCTTTTATTTCTTTACCTAATTTTGCTTTACAATGGGTAAGAAAAAAATCCGCAAGAACAAGTAAATCTCCTTTACGCTGACGAAGCGGCGGAATATTTATCGGGAAAGAATTTAATCGGTAATACAAATCTTCCCTGAATTCTTTATCTTCAACCGCTTTTCGTAAATCCCTGTTCGTTGCAGAAATAATTCTCACATCAGTTTTTAATAAATCATTTCCTCCAACCCGCTCAAATTCTCTTTGTTGAATAACACGCAATAATTTTGCCTGAAGCATCATTTCAAGTTCGCCGACTTCATCTAAAAAAATTGTTCCTTCATTTGCAATTTCGAATTTGCCAAGTTTCCGCTGATGTGCGCCGGTAAAAGAACCTTTTTCGTGCCCAAATAATTCACTTTCCAAAAGCTCGCGCGGAATTGAAGCACAGTTTACCACAATAAATGGTTTGTCTTTTCGAATTCCGTTAAAGTGAATGGCTTTAGCTATTAATTCTTTACCGGTTCCGCTTTCACCGTGGATCAAAACCGTAATGTCGTTGTTAAGAACTTTACTTACAAGTTTAAAAACATCCTGCATTTTTCCATCAGCCGAGATGATATTTTCAAATTTAAATTCACGATGAACATTTTCGCGAAGGTTTTGCACTTCACGGGTCAGGTCGTAATTTTTTATAGCATTTTTAATTGCCGGTTCAAGCCGTGGTGTATCAATCGGTTTCGGGAAATAATCAAACGCGCCGTTTCGGAGAGCTTCCAGAGCAGTTTCAATTCTTCCTTGAGCAGAGAGGATAATAACGGGAAGGTTTTCGTCGTACTGTTTTATACGTTTTAATGTATCAATGCCGTTTAGCCCGGGAAGCATAATATCAAGTAAAATTAAATCAGGTTTTGCTGAAAGTTTTCTAAGCACTTGCTCGCCGTCGGTAAAAATTTCAACTGCATAATCCCACTTGTCATGCACCCAATAAGAAAGCAATTTTGCAATTGCCGGCTCGTCATCAACAATGTAGATAAGTTTTTTCAATTTGTTATCCTTGATAATTAAGTAACGGTAATTTAATAATTAACGTAGTTCCCTTGTTCTCTTCACTTTGCAACGTAATCAAACCTTTATGGTGATCAATTATCTGTTTAACTAAGGCAAGCCCTAAGCCGGTGCCGGGGATTTCAGTTCCCGGTCTGCTTACCCGGTAAAATTTCTGAAAAATAAACGGCAAATCTTTTGCGGGAATCCCAACTCCGGTATCACTGACAATAACTTCATATTCCTTAAAGAGATTCTGTGCCAAAACCGTTACGCGTCCCTCTTCAATATTAAATTTTACGGCATTCGTTAGCAGATTCTCAAAAAGCTGCGTAATTCTTTCTTCGTCGGCATATACTAAAACTACTTCGGGCGGAATATCAACTGAAAGTGTTATCCGTTTTGCTTCGGCATAGGCGCGAATTTTTTCGATACTCTTTTTTAGAATTTCATTAATATCAAATTCCGTTTTATTGAGTACAATTTTCCCGCCTTCAATTTTGGAAATGTCAAGCACATCGTTTATTAAATTTGCGAGACGTTTGGCTTCATCTAAAATAATTTTGTTGAATTCTTTTTTCATATCTTCAGGCATTGAGGCATCGGAATCAATCGTTTCGGAAAATCCGATAATTGAAGCTAAGGGTGTCCGTAATTCATGTGAAATGTTTGAAACGAATTCGTTTTTCAATCTGTTTAATTCTTCAAGAACAGAAATTCTCTGTTTTGCACGGTCTCTTTCAACAGAAATAATTCTTCTTGCTTCTACTAATTTGCTTGATAAATCTCTTACTTTATCTTGCAAAGAATTCCGGGAAGTAATGTTCCTGCCGATTGCAATTACGCCGCTAATTTTTTTTTGGTCGTCGAAAACAGTTTTTGCGTTTAGTTCAAATATAATACTTTTCCCATATTTGCTTTGAAACTTTGTTTCAAAAGTTTGGACGGTGAATGAAGCAATTAATCGTTGGAAGGCTTTGATGAATGCCCCTTTGGCAGGTTCATCAATAAAAGCAAGGATATGTTTTCCTTTCATTTCATCGGCAAGGTACTCAAGCGAAAGCGCGCCGTTTCCGTTAACTAAAACAAAATTTCCGCTAGCATCTAAAATGAAAATTAAATCTTCCGCGGTTTCAAATAAAATTTTTAATTGTTTTTCTGATTCTTCCAGTAACGCCTTCTGATGCAGTTCATCATGTACCTCGAACATTATAGCGTCGATATATTTTACTTCACTTCCTTCGTACTGAGGAACTGCACGGAAGCGGAGTAAAAATTTTTCATCCTCGTTTTTTAAAACGGTGAAATCAACTGTTGCAGGAATTCCTTTTTTAAGAGTGCGGAAAAACTCTTTCACATCATTAAAGTAAGCCTCGTCAATTTTTTTAATAAATAACTTCGGGCTGGCGATCATTTCTTCAGAAGAAAAGTCAAAATATTTTTTTACGGAAGGAGAAACATAGAGTAATTTTTTAAATTCTTTTTCGGAACGGAGGAAGACTCCCGAAAAGTTCTCCGGCATATTTTGAAATTCGTTTTGCATCAATTTAAACTTAACAGTGGTTTCCTAAAAAATTTTAAGACTTCTTAATTCTAAAATACAAATTTAATCGGAAGTTTTTTATTCGCTATCTAGAAGGCTTTTATATGATTTTCGGCAAAGTAGTATCTCTGCCTCATCAACCCGTTTTTAAAATACGTAAAATATAAGGCATGATACTCTTGCTTTTATTTAAAAAAATTACAACCTTTGCACTGTGTTTTCATAATTCCTTTAACTGGAGATATGAAAAACCGAGAAAAATAATTATCATCCATAATTTGTAGGAGTTCTCTAATGAAAAAAGCACTTTCTTTGCTCATTGTTCTTGTTTTGTTCGCCGGATTTACAAATGGACAATCTAAAATCACATTAGGCGTAGGTGGAACAGTGGCTTTGCCAATGGGAACCTTTGCTGATGCATCATCAATGGGTTTTGGTGGTTTAGTTCGCGGTGAAATGGGATTTGGCACTATTGTTGGAACTGCTTCTTTAGGTTATTTATCTTTTCCTGGAAAAGATATTAGCGAAGATCAGGGTAGTGGTGTAACAACAACTTATTCTACTTCTTTCTCAGCAATTCCAATTCTTGTTGGCGCAAAATATTCTTTTGCCCCGGGATTCTATGGCTCACTTGAAGCTGGATTGAACATGCTTTCATGGGAAGCGAAATGGGAAACAAAAGTAGGGGGTGTTGTATACCCTGCTGGATCAGGTTCAACGACAGGATCCGAGACCAAATTCGGATTTGCTCTCGGCGTTGGCTATCAAATGTCACCTTTTGATATTTCTCTTAAATATCAAAACTTAGGAACTCCAGAGGGCGGAGATGCTCTTAATTTTATCGGTGTTAACGTTTTATATTGTTTCGGGATCTAAAATTTTTTCTTAATTGAAAAAAAAAGGCTGCCCAAAACTGGCAGCCTTTTTTTATTATGTACTCACATCTTAAAAATTATATTTCGACTGTAACGCAATAGATAAATATTGCGGAGTTGTTTGAGTAAAAGTATTTCCAAATTCGGAATTAACTGCTAACGAAAATCCTTTCCCTTCGCCTTCATAAAAATTAATCCCAACTGATACTGAAAAAGCAGCGCCGTAGTTCCAGGTATTCACATCGCTAAATGTTTTATCATTTAAGATCAGTGGACCGAATCCTTCTTCAAAGTAAACTTGTTTAAACGCTTGCTGGCGAAACAGCATTTGCAGTGAACCTCCTTTCAGCAAAGGATAGTATTTGTTTTGCCTGTTGTCCGGGATGAGCGCATTAAAATCTCGCAAGTAAATTATTTCTAACCGTAGATAAACCGGATCAGAAAATTGAAGAACGACATCAGAAAAAAAGGAAAGCGAATAACAAAATATTTGTGGAGAATTACCGCTTAGCATTCCCATCCCCGCATTTCCGCCAACGGCTTTCCCTTGTATTTGCGCCGAACTTTCGACATAAATTAGTGTAATGAAAAAGAAAACGAGGAGCACATTTTTTGCTGTCATTATATTTTAAACTTTGGTAATTTAATAGTTAAGTTTCAATGCAAAATATTTAATTTATTCGAAAGGTAAAAGATGGAATTACAACTCTTTCAATATAAAGCATTTGTCACAGCTGTTTACGACGGTGATACTTGCACGGTTGATATTGATCTCGGCTTGCACGTTTGGATAAAAAATGAAAAAATCAGGTTGTGCAGAATTAACGCGCCGGAACTGCGTGGCAAAGAAAGAATCCAGGGACTTCTATCGCGCGATTTTCTCCGCAGTTTGATCTTGAATAAAGAAATTACTCTCCGGACAATTAAAGACGCAAGAGAGAAATACGGGAGATATCTTGGCGAAATTTGGATTGTTGATACCAAAGGAAAATCCTTAAATGTAAATGATGAACTTGTTAAAAGCGGTTTTGCAGCGTATAAGAAATATTAATCACTCACCTTACGCAAAAATTGTAGTACGAAGCGGTAGCTTCGTAAAAAACAATCATTTTATCGAAGCTTCGCTTCGATTTACAGTACAATTTCAGACTTCTGCGTAAGGTGAGTTAATCAGTCTCAATTAAATGTTCATTAATTATTTCGATGAGTTGATTTTTACGGTAAGGTTTTGCCAGGTAGCCATTGAATCCCTCTCTTAAAAATTGTTCTTTATCGGTAAAGAGCGAATAACCGGTGATTGCAATAATCGGTACATTTTCATAACCACTAATGTTTCTAATTTCTTTTGCGGCGGTTCGTCCGTCAATAACTCCATCTAAACTGATATCCATCAAAATTAGAGCATATTTTTCACACTTTGCTTTTTGGATCGCCTGAATTGCATTAACCGCATCATCAACCTCAAATAAATTATTTAAGAACTTGGCAATAATTGTCCTATTCTCTAAATTATCTTCCACAGAAAGAATTCTCATCTTCTCTTTTTCCTCTGAATAACTTACAATTGTTAAATTATTACTACCATTTAACCTAAACAATTTTTTGAAAAAATCCATTGCATTTACATGATATATTAATCTTCTTTTTAATTAGAAAATTTCTTTATCAAAGAGATAATTTCTCTGTTATTAGAATAATAACAACGCATTCTTTTTAACATGTAAAAACTTCACATAATAAACAATTGTATAAAAATTGTTTGGATTGATTTTTGCTTTGTTTCTGATAAATTGAATCGTAGTTTCATTTAATTACAAGCAACAATTCATTATGAAAATATTTAAGTACAAACTTTTTCTTCTATACCTTCTTTTCTTCTTTTTCTCTTCATCCATTTTGCCACAAGGTTTTCTAAAAACATCGGGAATAAAAATTGTTGACGGCAACGGACAAAATGTTTTACTTCGCGGTATCGGGCTTGGCGGTTGGCTTGTTCCCGAAGGGTATATGCTGCAAACTTCTTCTTTTGCAAATGCTGCATGGCAGTTCAGAGAAAAGATCGAAACCCTGATCGGTAAAGCAAAGACTGATGAATTTTTCAATCTTTACCGTGCAAATTTTGTAACAAAAAAAGATGTTCAAAAAATTGCAGAGTGGGGTTTTAATTCAATCCGGCTTCCGATGCACTTTAATCTTCTCACTCCTCAAGAAACTCCATTTAGTTATTCCGAAGAAGGATTTGCTACTATCGACAGCCTTCTGCAATGGTGCGAAGAAAGCAAAATTTATTTGATCCTCGATTTACATGCGGCTCCAGGAGGACAAAGCAAAGACAACATTGCCGATTATAATCCGGCATATCTTCCTTTGTGGGAAGACGCGATCGCACAACAGCGCACAGTTTATCTTTGGAAAACAATCGCCGCCCGTTATGCAAACAAACAGTGGATTGGCGGGTATGATTTAATTAACGAAACCGCTTATACTTTTAACACCGGCAACAACCAACCGTTAAGAGATCTCTTCGTAAGCATCACAAGCGGTATCCGTGCAGTTGATACCAACCATATTATTTTTATTGAAGGGAATTGGTACGCAACCGACTTTAATTCTTTAACGCCCACCTGGGATAATAATATGGTTTACAGTTTTCATAAATATTGGAATGTAACGGATTACGGTTCAATCAGCTATCTCATCAGTTTAAGAAATAGCGCGCAGCGCCCTCTTTGGCTTGGTGAATCGGGAGAAAATTCGAATCAATGGTTTACTGATGTAATTAAGTTGATGGAATCTTACAATATCGGCTGGGCTTGGTGGACTTTGAAAAAAGTTGAAGGGAACAACAGTTTAATGTACGTTAACAAGCCGGCTGAGTATGATTATCTTTTAAAATATTGGAGCGGGCAAGCAACAAAACCTTCGGTTGATTATGCTGTAAACGCATTAACAAAATTTGCCAAGAATCTTAATATCGATAGCTGCAAAACAAACAACGGAGTAATTGACGCGATGTTCAGACAGGTGAAAACTACCGAGACTCTTCCCTTTAAATCGCTGACGATACCCGGAATTATTTATGCCGCTGATTACAATATTGGTCAGAATGGTTATGCTTATAAAGATAACGATTACCAAAATACCGGCAATAACGGAAGTTGGAATAGCGGCGGACAATGTCGCAACGACGGTGTTGATATTGAAAAATGTACCGACATTTTAACAAACGGATATGATGTAGGTTGGACGAACACCGGTGAATACTTGAACTACACAGTAAACGTTGAGCAAACCGGTACCTATAATTTGGCTTTACGAATAGCTGCAAATGCCTCCGGCGGAAAAGTTCTAATGCGATGGGATGGAGTAAATATTGGAACGTTCATTGATATTCCGGCAACCGGCGGATGGACAAAATGGATGAGTCTGCCCATTAACAATGTTGAGTTGACAAAGGGGAAACATACTTTTTCTCTTAACTTTTACTTCGGCGGATTTAATGTCAACTTCGTAAAATTTGATCTTGTTGCTACTGATGTAAAAAATGAAGTCTCGACTCCGCTCGACTTTTCATTGATGCAAAATTATCCAAATCCGTTTAATCCGGAAACAGTAATCAGTTGGCAGTTGGCGGTCAGCAGTCACGTTACATTAAGAATCTTCGATGTAATCGGAAATGAAATTGAAACATTAGTAAACGAAGAACAAAAACCCGGTAATTACTCCATCAATTTTAGTACTACTAACAACCCGCTACTAACCGGTAACAACCTGTCAAGCGGAATCTACTTCTATCAACTTCGTGCAGGCAATTTGGTTGAAACTAAAAAGATGGTTTTACTTCGGTAATGTTGCTGTAGTGTTTCAGCACAATATTTTCGTTTTATTCTTCGTAATTTGGATTAAGAATTCAACACAATATGAAAAACAATAATCCATCTTACTTTCTTCTTTTATCTTTTCTTCTTTTCTCTTTTGTCCACGAGAAAAGTCTGCCCCAATCACTGTACATAAATGAAATCATGGCTTCAAACGCTGCGGTAATTGCTGATCCGGATTACAAAGCATACTCAGATTGGATTGAAATTTTTAACGCAAGTGAAGTTCAAATTAATTTAAAAGATTACAGTATCACGGATGATCTTTCTCAACCACTAAAGTATAAATTCCAAACTGATCTAATTATCCAACCGAAAAACTATTTACTTGTTTGGGCCGATGACAAAAACGTCGGCGCTCATGCAAATTTCAAATTGAGCGCTTCCGGGCAGCAAGTCTGTTTACTCAATCCGCTTGGAGAATTAGTGGATTCAATTACTTTTTTCTCTCAACAGACGGATATTTCTTTCGGAAGATTTCCTGATGGAGCAAGTGATTGGTATAAATTTTCCCCTTCTTCTCCCGGCTCTCAAAATATTTTTTCATCCATCTTTAATAAACTTGGCGATCCGGTCGTCTCGCATCAAAGCGGATTCTACAATTCCCCTATCACTCTTTCGATTACACCATCAGAATTTAATTCTGTAATTTATTACACAACAGATGGAACAGCGCCAACTAAGGACAGTTCAATCTTTAACGGTTCTATTCAAATTGATTCGACTTCGGTTTTGCGGGTAAGATCATTTAAAGATGGATTTCTACCAAGTAACATTTTAACCTATTCTTATTTTATCAATGAGCAGACAGAACTTCCCGTTTTTTCAATTGTTACCGATCCCGTAAATTTTTTCAGCGATTCAATCGGGATTTATGTTGCAGGCACAAATGGAATTAAAGCATTATGCAGTGATGGACCAAAAAATTGGAATCAAGATTGGGAGCGTCCGATTGAATTAGAATTTTTTGAAAAAGATAGATCGCTCGCTTTCAAAACTTCCGCTGGAGTAAAAATTTACGGTGGTTGCAGCCGCATCTATCCGATGAAATCACTCGCATTTTATTTTCGTCCTGAATACGGAATGGGATCACTTCATTACCGCATGTTCCCCAATCTTTTGATAAACGAATTTGAAAACATCGTACTTCGCAGTGGAGCGCAAGACTGGTGGAGAACAATGTGTCGCGAAGAAATAGCACAATCGTTAATTGAACAAGGTATGAAAGTCGAGCATCAAGCGTATAGACCTTCAATTCTTTTTATTAACGGACAATACTGGGGAATTCATAATGTCCGCGAAAAATTAGATGATAATTATCTCGCAGCTCATTTTGGTGTAAACAAAGATTCCATTGATCTTATACAAATTAGTAAAGCAGGAAGCGCTAATTACGGCGATATACTTGCTTACAATGAGATGATGACTTTTTTAGCAAACTATAATATTGCCGCAACTGCAAATTATGAGCATATAAAATCAATCGTTGATATTGACGAATATATTGATTACCAAATAGCTGAAATTTTTTCTGCGAATGGAGACTGGCCCGGTTCGAATATGAAATTGTGGAGAGAGAGATCTCCAAAAGGTAAATGGCGCTGGATGGTTTATGACCTTGATTTTACCTTCGGTGGAAATGCAAACGGGCAATATTTTTCAAACACACTTGCTCTAGCAACGGCAACTGATGGTCCAAGCTGGCCTAATCCTCCGTGGTCAACTTTGATGCTGCGAAAACTTTTGGAGAATGAAGAATTTAGAATTGAATTTATCCAACGCTTCGCCATACACATAAATACGACGTATGAACCGACTCACGTAATTTCAGTTATCGATAGTTTGAGCGGCGTGATCGCTTCCGAAATTCCAAGACACAAACAGCGCTGGGAAAAATCTATTACAATGGGAAAGGATTGGCTTATCAATGTTCAAGTAATGAGAGACTTTGCATTAAACCGCCCTGACACCATGAGAAAATTTATCTCTACAAAATTTGGTTTAGCCGGAACTTGCGCAATAAAAATTGAAAGGAATAATCCTGAGTGGGGAAAAATCTTTACACATGAAGTTGAAGTGAAGAATAATGATTCCCAAAATGTATTTTTCAAAAACATTCCCATTAAAGTTAGAGCGTTCGCAATGCCCGGTTACCGCTTCGTAAAATGGGAAGGTATTTCGGATTCAACTTCTCCTGTGATAACTATTCTTCCGCAAAGCGATTCTTATTTAACTGCAATTTTTGAACCGGCGGAATTAAACGTAACAAGTGTTGTGATAAATGAAATCAACTATAAATCGTCTCCATCGCTTGACACAGATGATTGGGTTGAACTTTACAATCCAAGTACACAATCAATTTCACTTTCCGGTTGGAAGTTTCAAGACAGTAAGTTGAATGTTTTTCTTTTCCCGGAAAATATTTATTTGAAAGAACACAGCTATCTTCTTCTTTGTAGAGATACCACAAAGTTTAAATCATTTTATCCCAACGTAACAAATGTTTTAGGAGATTTTCAATTTGGATTGAGCAGTTCGGGCGACACAATTAAATTGATTGATACCGGTGGAAATTTTATTGATGAAGTTTCTTTTTCTTCTACCGGTGAATGGGACTCTTTAGCGAATGGAACCGGGAGGACGCTCTCGTTACGGAATCCTCAGCTTGATAATTCGCTTCCGCAAAGTTGGCGAGCTTCGTCTATTTCAGGAACACCGGGCAAGTTAAATGATGTTTACACAAAAACTGAAAATGAATCTTCAATTCTTCCAGATGAGTTTATACTTTATCAAAATTATCCGAATCCGTTCAACCCGGAAACAAGAATAAAATACACGATTCCAAATTCAGAAAAGGTTCTTATAAAAGTATATGATATTTTAGGGAGAGAAGTAAAAATTCTTTTAAATGAAAATAAGAATGCCGGAACTTATGAAGTTGAATTTAACTCAACCAATCTTCCTAGCGGAATTTATTTCTATAGCCTGATTGCAGGAAATAATCACGAAACGAAAAAGATGATAATCATCAAATAGGGTTAAAGAATTATGAGGAACTCAGTACAAAAATTATTCAGGATAGTTACCTACATAATAATTGCTTCGATTATTCTAGCCCAATCAATATTAGGTCAAAGCATGAGTTGGAGGAAATTAAACTTATCAAGCGTTGATGCCTTTACCGTTTCTTCCTCAAACAATTTATATGCATACTCTGGTTGGTATCGCTGCCTATATAAATCAGATGATAGAGGGAATAATTGGACAACTATGCAAACAGATTTTCCTTCAACTTTTATTTACGCAATGGAAGCCGTAGGAGCCGATTCACTACTTTGGGGAGGTTATGAAGGGCAACTCTTTTTCTCCGGTGATGGGGGCACAACCTTCACAAGATCTAATTCATTTAATAGTGCTATTAGTGCAATTAAATATAAATACGTTAATAATGGTAATATCCTCATAGTTGGTTTAAAAAATGGTATGGTTAATATTTCTAAAGATTTTGGAAAGAACTGGGATTCAAAACAAGTTACTTCAGGTTACATCTGGTCGATAAAAATTATTCAAAATAGAATCTATGTTTGTTCAGCGAAGGGACTTTATCTCTCGGATGATGAGGGAAATTCCTGGCAAAAAACAGTAATTCAGAAATCAGATGAAGAAGTTTTTGATATAGAAAGCGATTCCCTTAATGTAATTTATGCCAGCGTTGAAAGTAAAGTTTACAAATCAACAAACAAAGGTATAACCTGGACGTTTTGCTTCAATGATCTTGTATATGCCATAAAATATTCTCCGGAAAAAGAAATCTTTGCAGGAAGATTCCGTACAGTTGATCAAGGAAAAACCTGGGAAAGGATTTTTACTTCTTCTTATATTTATAGTATTAATTTTGTAGACACGGTTACATATATTTTAAATGGTTATACTAGTGCTATATTCAGAGAAGAACCGGGTCCATATACCGGAAAGAATTATTTCCCGTTGGTGATAGGTAATTCATGGCAGTATATCGGAGAGAGTTCATACTCCGATGGAATTAGAAGCAATATCAACTATTATCAAAAGTTGATGAAAGTAGTTTCGGATACATTAATTAATGGAAAACAATATTATAAAGTAGATAAAGACGGGGAAATATCTTTTTATCGGTATGGAGCTGATAACAAATTATATATTTGGCGAAACTCAGCTGAAATGCTTTATATGGATTTTAATTTGATTTCAGGAGATACCTTCACCTACAATAATATGCTCGCAAATGTTTATGACGGATATGTAACTAGATTCGGAAATGAAAGATTTTATAAGGGGTATGGTTATAGTGAATTCCCTGCAATGAGGATGGATCGCAGATTTATTGATTCTATTGGACTTTGGTATGAGGATTTCAATGAGAACGGACCAATGGGTTATCAGGGAAGCTGGAATATAACAATTGGGTATGCATTAGTCGCTTTCGGTGATTCTATAAGATACTATTCAAGTAATAATATCCCTCAAATTATTGATACTCCTCTTTCAATAACGAAGACACCGGAAATAGCCATGAAATTTAAGGTTACTCACCCGTATTCTCGTTTTTCAAGTTCAGGCACTTCACTGGATTTTATTCAAAGTGTCTGGGTTGAATATTTTTATTCAAATGATGATTCATCGACGAAGAAAGAGAGTATAGATGTTCAGGTATTACCTAATTCAACAGATTGGACTGTCAGTTTTTCTCTCGACACTGTATTAATGAATCATGGTTATAAACTTTATTATTCGATCAGTGCGAAAGATAAGGCTCTTATTCCCACTACAGTGGTTTCGCCTGAAACAGGCTATTACGAGTTGATTTACGATCCTTTATTATCTAATATAAAAAACGATGCCGAAAATCATCTTTCGTTTAATTTATCACAGAACTATCCGAATCCGTTCAATCCGACGACAGTGATCAGTTGGCAGTTGGCAGTGAGCAGTTACGTAACATTAAAAATCTATGATGTACTTGGGAATGAAGTTGCAACTTTGGTAAACGATAACTATTCTGCCGGAACATACAAATCAAAATTCAATGTAGAGACGAGGCATGCCTCGTCTTTACCAAGCGGAGTATATTTTTATCAACTGCGTGCGGGAAGTTTTGTTCAAACGAAAAAAATGATTCTGATGAAATAGCATTTCACCTATCCGTTAAAATCCCGCTCTATCAGTAGGGTTTTGGTTAGATTGCATTTCACATTTACAAAAACAATTTAGAAATATAAAATGGAACCTTTGGATTTCTGCCGTGTAAAAAAAATTGATGAGAAGGGATTCGGCTTTTTGAAAAGTCTCCATTACCCTAACGATATTTTTTTTCATTTTTCTCAAATCAAAAAAGAAGAGTTTAGAGAGAAGCTAAACGATATGAAACGCGGTGAGTTTTTTCTTTTCTTTATTTCGAAACAACAAAAAGACGGGAGAAGAAAAGTAGCAGAACTTTTTTATTCGATCGACGCTGTTCCGGTGGAGTATCTTCAACCTTTCGCTGAAAGAATATTGGAGGAATTTGAGTCGGGCAGAACAAATATTTTCGATCTCATTTTTGTCTTTAACGAGTTCCGGCGCATAAATTTTTTGACAGAAGAAATGCTGACAAAAATTTTATCTTCAAAAAGAATTATTGCGCTTCCCACAACGATTCTTCCTCATCTCACCACAAATGAAATTCCTTTGTTCAAATCAATTCTTCACTTTGATGAGTTAGAAACAAAACCGTTTTGGTACGATGACTTTAATAATTAGAAATGAGGAATTACGAATTAGGAATGTAGAGAACGGTCGAGACCGTTCCACACAATAATTACAGTTGAAGAAAACACGGAACGCTCGCGAACGTTCCCTACAAAATCAATGAACGTTAGTCGTACTTCCACCGATAAACTCACGCAAAACAGAATCACCCGGAACGGGCGAATCATCTTCAATCGGGTCAACTTCTTCCAACATTTTCTTTACACGAACCGCTCTCACATACGCATCTTCACGCAGCGGATCGCCCGCATATTTCTTTTCCCATTCGGCAAACTCTGTTAAAAGTTTTGGACGGTAGAGAGGCACTTCATAAGCCATAGAAGTGTTCACGATATAATCTGCAGTGCTTGAGTAAGGAAGAATATTTCTTTTCTCCGCAGAGCGGACGTAATGCCAATGAAGTAACGTCTGTTCCGGTTTGTACGCACGGTGAACTGAATCTCGCAGCATCCGGCGGATCAACCGTAAGTCTGTCCAGCGCAAATAATTTCCTTCACTGTTTTTCATTTGCAGCAATGGTTCTAAATAAAGTTTAAACTTTTGTGCAGCAGAAATTTCTCTACTGAAATCGGGATACAATCCATACAAACTGTCAATCAAAAGAACTTCATTCTCATGAAGCTTAACCGGAGTACGATCTGGATAACCTTTACCTTCTTTAAAATCATAATAAGGAATTTTCACTTCCTCACCATCCGCAAGTTGTTTAAGATGTTTGTTTATCAATTCAAGATCAAGCGATTGTGGAGTTTCAAAATCATAATCGCCGAATTCATCTTTCGGATGAAGTTCCAGATCGAAAAAATAATTATCAACAATAAGGGGAACGAAACGCATTCCGGCTTTCTTCAACCGTTGTTCAAGTTTATAAGTCGTAGTAGTTTTACCTGATGAAGAAGGACCGCTAACCATCACCATTTTTAGTTCGCCGCTTCTTTCTTTTATAAGTTCAGCAGCGGTATCAAGTTGAGTTTCGTATGCGGATTCAGATTCATGCACGATCTGCGGAAAATCTCCTTTTCTCATTCGTTCGTTCATCAAACTTATTGAGTGAAGATTATGCGAAACAGCCCAATCAAGCGAATGCCAAACTTTTCCCCAGGGAATATTCTCTAACGGCTTTGAAAAATGGCGGGAGTCAAACTGTCTTCTTTGCGAAGATTGTTGGCGGTAAAGAATAAACTCCTTTGCTACTTTCGCGTGACCGTTTTCAATTAAAACTTTTTCAACAATGTCCTGAATTTCTTCAACATGGGGTTTGTAACCTTCATCAAATTGTTTTTCCATATGAGAGATAACATGCTTTGCCAGTTCCGCTGCTTTCTCTTTATCGCGTCCGCCCACGGAAACCGCGGCTCTATAAATTACGTTTGCGATCCGTTCCGGATTAAAAGGAACAATCGCTCCGCTTCGTTTGATAACATAATTAAACTTGCTCATCCGGTCTCCAATTCATTTTGTAAAACAAAATAATTTTTCACAATCTTTCTGCTAATTTAGGTGATGGGGGTATGATTTCAAATTCAGGTTAAACTGATTGTATCTCGATGGGAGGAAATAGTATTGTTTGAATTAACCTCTCCCTGTTTCCCTCTCCTTATGCTTGTCCGCTTCTGGCGGAAAGGAGAGGGACTAAGGGTGAGGTTGTTTTATTTGAGCAATAACATTTTTTTTGTGGAAACAAAATCATTAGCGCGTAAAGAATAAAAGTATACTCCGCTTGCTAATGCCGAAGCATCAAAGTTAATTTTGTATGAACCGGCTTGTTTGTATTCGCTAACTAATCTTTTTATTTCTTTTCCGAGAACATCGTAAATAACAAGATTCACCAATCCGCTTTTGGAGTTGATATCCAATCTTTCAACAGATTGAAAAAGGGATTTTGCTTTTTGAAGAACGCTATCCGGTTGAATTATTTGAGCCATGCTGTTCTGTACACAGAATAGCATCATAAATAGGCTCACTACGAAAAAAACGCGAATTTTTGTTTTCATGATTTTTATCCTTTCGGGGAAAATTAGTATATTTAAAATGGAATAACCCAACGATGAAACATCGAAAAAGGTGAGCAGCCTTTGCTTTATTTGCATTCAGCAGGGACAGTGTGGCCGCACTGTCCCTAGCTTTTTGTGGGATTAATTTTTCTTTACTCTCGGTTCTCCTATAATTATTCTTTTAATTCCCCTTTTATTGACATACAAATTCCCGTGTCAAAATCCTTAGCTAAAAAGAAAACTTCTTTTTCAAATATTAATGACGCAATTATTCTGGTTCGAATATTAAACAAATTTATCAAATCAGATCCATTGAAATGTTTAATTTCATTTGTGTGCAAAACAAAAACATCTTTTTCGCTCCGCCCAATCAAAACTGCTAAAAAATATATGTCAGAAAAATCTTTCCAGAATATCAGTTCACGATTTTTATATTTATATAATTTAAATCCTATAAGAAAATAAATCTGATCCCCTATCTGAACTAATTCAGTTGACTTGTCAGTGGCATATAACTGATTCAAAGAATTATATTCTAAAATAAAAATTTTATTGGGAGTTTGTGAATTCGTTTCATTCACAGAATTAATGAAGTACTGGTTTAGACTATTCTTTTTAATTTGACCAAAATTAGATCTAATATCTTGAATATTAAGAAAATTCCAAGTTAACCCATCAAAATGTTGAATAATAGCTTTATATCCACTACCATCACTATTGTCGGCAAAACCTGTAGCATAGATATTATTTGTAGAATTTCCAGACATTGATTGATTGATCAGTTGAGAATATCCTGTCAGAGAATATTTACCGTACTCAGACCAACCAACACCGTCGTAGTGCCAAAATGTACTGTTGATATTCCCAATCCAAATGTTGTCTTTGCTTGTGCCCCAAATTCCTCTTGGCATCATTTGTCGTGGTGTATTATCACATGTCCATTTATTCCCATCATAGTGCCAAAGACCTAATCTAGATTCTTCGGCATCTCCAGTAGCCCAGATATCATTTGGAGAACCTCCCCACATTCGTGATATAGACATATATGTACTATTAGCAACTTTCAACGTATCCACCTTCCAGACATAATCTCTTCTGCCGGGTTGTGTGTTGTCGACAACTTCAGTTGGAGATTTTTTGCAACTAAGGCTAAAGAGTAAAGTAATTACCAGTACAATTGAGAGGAGGTGTTTTTTCATAAAGGATTTCCGGCAAAGGTTAAATGAGAAAGAAGAGTAAGGAAAAAAGTAAAGATGAAAAGAAGAAAAAGTTTAACGGATTTATCTGTTTCCATTACCTTCCCTAATTTTTTGTTAGTAGCAACAAAAGCCGGCAGATTTATTTTTTGCATTAGTAAACTCCAAAAATGAAATAACAAAAAATGATGTTGAAAAACCTTTGACACACAATAATTTTTTTCACTGGTAAAGTATAAGCAAATAATGCGCACAAAAACAGTAGAGTAACCCCTAATAATTTGTAGGGTTTACCCTACAAATTTGTAGGACACCCCCTACAAAATAGTTGGCAATACCCTAATTTTTAGTAGGGGGTTGCCTACTAATTAGATCAGGTTTATTACGAAAGTTGCTTTTTGCACTTAAAAGAAAGTTATTACTAAAACGTAACCTATTAAATGCTTTATTACTTTTCTTTGTCAAAGAGTTTCCTTGTCTGTCTGGAAAAAATTCTTTTTAGTCAATCCATTTTTCTTTTTTTATTATCTTTAGACATTAAAAATTCAGATTAAAGGTTATATGACTTCACAGCAAATACGTCAGCAGTTTTTAGATTTTTTTGAAAATAGGCAGCACAAAATTGTTCACAGCTCACCGGTCGTTCCGTTTGATGACCCCACCTTGCTCTTTACCAACGCGGGGATGAACCAGTTTAAAGATGTTTTTCTCGGCACTGGAACGCGCCAATATAATCGAGCAGCCGATACACAAAAATGTATCCGCGTAAGCGGCAAACACAATGATCTCGAAGAAGTCGGACACGACACCTACCACCACACATTTTTTGAAATGCTCGGCAACTGGTCTTTTGGCGACTACTACAAAGCGGAAGCGATCACCTGGGCTTGGGAATTGCTCACCGAAGTTTGGAAACTGCCGAAGGAAAGATTGTTTGCAACGGTTTATAGAACCGATGATGAATCGTTTGAACTGTGGAAAACAAAAACCGATATTAATCCCGCACACATTTTACGCTTTGATGAGAAAGATAATTTCTGGGAAATGGGAGAAACCGGTCCATGCGGTCCCTGTTCCGAAATTCACATTAACCTTACCAATGATTATGATAATCCGAAATATGTAAACGCGGGAACGCCGGAATGTATTGAAATTTGGAATCTCGTTTTCATTCAATATAACCGGGATGAAAACGGCAAGCTTCACGACCTTCCATCAAAACATGTTGATACCGGAATGGGCTTTGAGCGCGTCTGTGCAGTGATGCAGCAGAAAAGTTCAAACTACGATACCGACGTTTTTATGCCGTTGATAAACCGCATTTCGGAAATTTCCAACGTGGCTTACGAGAAAGAAGAAAATAAAATTCCCATGCGCGTTATCGCGGATCATATCCGCACACTAACTTTTGCAATGGCGGACGGCGCAGTTCCCGGAAACGATGGACGCGGTTATGTGCTGCGTAGAATATTGCGCCGCGCTTCCCGCTACGGAAGAAAATTGAATATGAAAGAACCATTCCTCTTTTCTCTTGTTGATGTTCTGGTTGAAACGATGAGCGATGTTTTTCCGGAAATAAAAGAGAAGCAAGAGTACGTTAAAAAAATAATTAAAAGTGAAGAGGAAAGTTTTAACCGGACTCTCGATAGAGGAATTGAATTATTTGAAACAATCGTGAAAGAGTTGAAAGCAAAAAAAGAAACCGTTATTCACGGCGAAGATGCTTTTAAGCTGTACGATACCTTTGGTTTTCCTGTAGATTTAACAAACGTTATGGCTCGTGAAAACGGCTTCAGTGTTGATGAAAACAGTTTCAACGAGTTAATGAATCAACAAAAAGAAAGAGGACGCGAATCTACAAAAGATAAATTTGCTTCGGTAAGTTTTAATCTTTCGTTAGGGTCATCAGTAGAATTTCAACTTATAAAAACTCCCACTGAATTCACTGGTTATGATAATCTTTCTTCTCTATCAAAAATCCTCGACATCAAAAAAGAAGATAAAAACGATTTCATCATTCTTGACAAAACTCCTTTTTATGTTGAATCTGGTGGACAGACTGGTGATACAGGAAAAATCATTTTCAATCAAAAAGAATTACAAGTTGTTGACGTTACAAAAGTTGAGAATAAAATTATTCATGTTGTTGAGAACGATGTCAAAGTTCGTTTGTCTATCGGTGCGGAGATTTTAGCTTCTGTTGATGAGACACGCCGTTGGGATATTATGCGGAACCACTCGGTTACTCATTTTCTTCACGCGGCGATGAGAAAAATTCTTGGTACGCATGTGCATCAAGCCGGTTCTCTTGTTGCGCCGGATAAACTTCGTTTCGATTTTTCACACTTCGCAAAAGTAAGCGTTGAAGAATTACGCGACATTGAAATTTTAGTGAATGAACAACTACGCAAAAACATTCCACTCACCCATCATCTCAACATTCCGTTTGATGATGCAAAGAAAATGGGAGCGTTAATGTTCTTCGGCGATAAGTACGGAGACAAAGTTAATGTTGTGCAGTTCGGTGATTTCTCAATGGAATTCTGCGGCGGCACACACGTGAAAAATTCTTCACAAATCGGATTGTTTAAAATTCTAAGTGAATCATCCATCGCAAGCGGAGTAAGAAGAATAGAGGCTGTAACCGGCGCCGGAGTTGAAAAATATCTTCTTGAGCAAGAAGTCAGAAATCAGAAGTCAGAAGTCAGAATGAACGAACTGATCGATGAAAAGAAAAAACTTGAAAAGGAATTAGCCGAATTAAAACTTAAAGAAAAACTTGGCGGCATTGATTCGATCATTGCAAATCCAACTGATGCCGGTGGAATAAAAATCTTCAAAGGAAAAGTTGCCGCGACCAATATGGATGAGTTAAAATCATTCGGCGATGAATTGCGCAACAAAATTAAAAGCGGTGTCGGATTACTTGCTTCGGAAGTTGAAGGAAAAGTCGGTTTGGTTTGTGTTGTTTCCGATGATCTTCTAAAAGAGAAAAAACTTAGTGCGGGAAAGATCGTTGGTGAAGTTGCAAAAATTCTTGGCGGTGCCGGTGGTGGTCGCCCTCATCTTGCAACTGCCGGCGGTAAAGACGTTAATAAAATAGATGAAGCGTTAAAACAAGTTGATGAAATCGTAAAAAATTTATAATTACTTTACATCTCTGCGACTTTGCGGTGAATGCATTTACCACAGAGTCACAGAGAAGAAATTTAGTGCGATTGGTACAATCCGAGAATATTTCCTTCGTTATCATTTAGAAGAGCAAACCAGCCAAAAACCGGAATAACTGTTTTCTCACGAAAAACTTTTCCACCGGCAGTTTTTACTTTGTCAAGCGTATCTTCAATATCATTAACATTAACATGAAAGATGGTCGTCTCACCGCTGGTTACTTTTTCAACTTTCCGCATGCCGATAGTAATTCCCTGATGAGTATTAAAAAGTAAATATCCTTTACCGAAATCTTTCAAGTCCCAATCAAAAACTTTTTTATAAAACTCTTTCGAAGTCTCAAGATTTGTTGAAGGAATTTCAACATGAGCAATAAATTGATTAGACATAAAACACAATCCGTTCTTTTAGTTTTAAATTTTACCGTTAAAAATTAAAGCATTAGGCGTTAGTTTGCAAATAGCAGACTCATTTAACATTTTCAACTTTTGTTTTCGCCTTATCGATTTTTTGATAATCAAGTTCGGAACCTAAGACGCTATGTGGGATGAGAAAAATAATCAGCATAAGAATTGCGGCAAACGCAACCCAAAATTTTTCATTCTTCTTTCTCATAAGCGCAATCGCCGCAAAAATCCAGCCGATTAGGGCTATTAATGTTTTATTGTCGGTTAAATCGAAACCAAAAGGAATCCCGGTCCAGAACTCTCCGAACGCATACTTTTGTACGATGGGTCCGAAGAGGAATCCGCCCAATAAGAGGAATGAAAGAGTAACGAACATAAATTTTTTCGCTTTAACGGCATCGTTAAATATTTCCAATCCCGTTCTTGTAGAAAGAAGCATTGATGAAAACATAAAAAGTACATGCGGAATAAGAATCCAAAGAGGTACATCTCCTTTAAATCGGATAACCACAAGCTGTTCGGTTAAATCGAATTCTTGTTCATGAGTGTTCAAAAAAACCTTGTACATCAACTTTCCGGCGGATGGTTGTGCAGGCATTTCTGCAACGAGTGAGTCATTCCGGCGAACCATTTCAACTTTTGTCCATTCGTCATCAGTTTTATATCGCTTCCAAAATAATGTGCCGGAAACATTTTTATTTGCGACTTGTACTTTTACTTCTTGATTTGAATAACCCGAATGCGTTCTATCAAGTTTATATTTTATCGTTTCGTTTGCGATTGTTTGTTTTCCGGCTAACGGATACGTAGGACCGGTAACACGTTGATAATATGCGGAGGCAAGCGTAATAACAAAGGCTAAAATCCAGAAGAGAACATTTTTTTTCATAACAGAATCCGGGATAATTAGAGAATTATTTAATTATAAACTTGTAACACAAAATCCGGAGGCATGGTTGAATGATCCTTATTTTAATATGCTATCATTTGAATGATTTTCATTCTTTACTTAGAGCAGCGGAGTTGCTAACCACTCGCCTCATGCGGGTTAATCTGAGAACAAAGATTAACGATTTTTGATTTTAGAAGTTAAAAAAATAAAATCAAAAATCGCAATTCGTTAATCCTTGTTCGTAAATCGTGTCCCAAAAACAAGAATTTAATCGGGGATACTATTCAAACATACGCTTATTCAAGTCACAACCGCTTTTATCCATCCAATGGTTATCAAGTTCTACCAAATTTGAGTTACTATTTATTCTTGAGTCTCAACAATTTTGTAACTATGCGTAACTTCCATAGCTTTTTCAAGCATTTTTGTTACCGAGCAATATTTAGTTTGTGAAAGTTCAATCGCTTTTTCTATTGGTTCTTTTGGAAGATTTTTTCCTTGGAACACATACTCAATATGAATTTTTGTAAACACTTGCGGATGCTCGTCTGCAACTTCAGAGGTAATGTTCATTTCAAATCCATCAAGTTTAACTTTTTTCTTTCCGAGAATTGCGGCAACGTCACTGCCGGTGCAGCCGCCGAGAGCGATTAACAAAAGTTCTTTCGGACGAACGCCCGCGTTGCTTCCACCGAATTCTTCAGGTCCGTCCATCGTTATCCAGTGGTTGGAATCGGTTTTTCCTACGAAAGTAATCCCTTTAACTTGTTTTACAAATGCTTTTTTCGTTGCCATAATTTTTCCTTTCAAATAAAAATATTTTTGTTTCTTATTTGATTCATAATTCAGAATTTCGCTTCAAAAGATCATTCCATCGGAGGCATATTGTACTGTGACCATTCCTCTTTTGCGGGTCCGTATAAACCGGGAACTTTCAAACCGGCTTGTCTCATCAACACCGTCATTTGCGCGCGGTGATGAATTTCATGCTTCATAAGGATAACAAGAATATTGTTTTTCGACCAATCCTCACCGTACATATTAACTATTTCACCAAGACAATCGTCAGTCCACTTTTCATTCAGTTGAGCCAAAAGTGACGAAGAAACTTTTTTGTATGCTTCTAAAATTTCATTTGCGGTTGCGGGAATCGGAGCGTCTTCGGCAACTTCAGTAATTTTCAAATCGGTTTTGTTCATCATCTCAACAGCAGAAGTTACGATATGCCATGCTAACCGCGCAAGAGTTCTTCCTTCAACATAAACTTTTTGCGAAAGTGAATCGTCCGTAAGATTTTTAAAGAGTTTTTGTGTTGCATTACTTTCATTTTGCAATTCTTTAAGAGCTTCTTGAATTGATGTAAACATTTTATTTCTTTCAAATTGTTTATGATTTGATGAATTAATTTAAGTAATTTTCTTTAAGAAAAATTATTTAAGAAGGAAGAAAAATGGAATTACGATCTTCATCAGCAGTGGTCACCGGCGGCGCAATGGGAATCGGACTTGCAACTTGTAAACGTCTTATCAAAGAAGGTGTTACTTTAACGTTGTGGGACATGAATTCTGAGGCTCTAAATAAAGCCAAAACCGAACTCGAACAACTTGGCGGAAAAGTTTTTGCGCATCAATGCGATGTTACCGATAAAGTACGCGTTTACGAACTGGCAGAAATTGCGAAGCAAGAAATGGGAAAAGTTGATATTCTTATCAATAATGCCGGAATAGTTTTCGGTGGAGAGCTTTTAGATGGTACTGATGAAGAGTGGGAAAAAACCATTAATGTAAATCTAACTTCATTAATTTATACCATCCGCTCTTTCCTTCCGCAAATGTATGAGCGGAACGTTGGACATATCGTAAACTTATCTTCGGCTTCAGCAACGCTCGGCGTTCCCGGTTTAGCGGTTTACACAGCAACAAAATGGGCAGTGTGGGGTTTAACCGAATCACTTCGCTTTGAAGCTTACAACAATGGAAAAACCGGAGTAAAATATTCTTCGGTGCATCCAAGTTATATTGCACAAGGATTATTCCACGGCGCAAAACTCGGGTTCCCGGGAAATCTTATCGTTCCTTTGTTAAAAGACCATGATGTAATTGCAAAGACAATTGTTGAATCGGCATTAAAGAAAGGAAGATATTCGCCTAAGCGTCCGGTAACGCTAAATTTGAATCCACGTTTACGCGGGTTGCTGCCGGATTCATGGTTCCAAAAATTGATGATCCTTTTCGGCGTTCCACAAAGTATGAAAACATGGACGGGAAGAAAGTAAAATTTCGAAATACTAATGGAGTCTTATAGTTTTAGAATCATTCGATTCTTGTAAGGCTTCTCCGGCAAGAACAGTAAGTTTTTCAAGTGATGTTTCTTTTTGCCATTTCAACTCATTCTCAATTTCAAAAAGTAACTGTTCAGCAACTTCGTCCTGCATTTCCGGCGATAAAAGTTTTGCTTTATTTATTGCTTCCTTTAATAAATCTGTCATAGCTTTTCTTCTCTTACGCTCCAAACTGTTTTAAGTGATAATCAAAATGGATGTAGATTATTCTTCCCCATTGTTCCCTGGTAAAAGGACCGAATGCGCCATGAGGTTGATAATTAAAGCTGCTGTCTTTCTCAATAAACTCGGAGACAATTTTTTTCAACTGTGATCTATCGTTTTCAAATGATGTGGGTTTAGTTCCGTTCCCTTTTGCTAAATCAATTTCAGAAAAAGTTTTTACTTTTCCCTTTGGTGCAGGCATTCCCAACAGTACAAGTTTTGAAAGTATTGTTCGCGAAAAGAAATTGCTGAAATCTCTCGTCTTTATTTGATAGGTTGCAACCCTTATTTGGTCGGCTAAATGGCAAAGCATTTCATTTGCAGACATTTTTCCCCACAAACGAGAATTGGTTTCTTTCAGATTGTTGATCCTTGTTAGTAGTTTTTCTCTATTTTGAACATTTAGAATATTCTTCATTGGTTTTCTCTCCAAAATTATTTTTGTTCGCGGAAAAATTAGTTTTAATTAACTTTACTTACAAGATAAAAGGAAGATTGAAAATGAACGAACAAGGTCTAGCAACAGAAAAAATGACAACATCAACCAATCCCGCAACGGGAGAAATAATCGGCAGCACAAAAGAAAATTCAATTGCCGATTTACAGAATGCTGTAAAAGAAGCAAAGATCGCCCAAAAAGAATGGCAGAAAAAAAGTTTTTCGGAACGGGCAAAACATCTTTTCAAAATACGCGATTATCTTGTCGCTCATGCAGATGAAATTTCGGATATCATTTCAAAAGATTCCGGTAAAACCAAAGTTGATGCCATCAGCACTGAAGTGCTTGCCTCTGCAATGGCAATTACCTATTACGCCAAAAATGCAGAATCCGTTTTACAAAGAAAAACACTCAACGGCGGCAGCATTCTCACGATCAATAAACGGTCTTATGTTGACCGCGTTCCTTACGGATTGATTGGAATTATCAGTCCATGGAATTATCCTTTTGCAATTCCATTCCATGAAGTTGCGATGGCATTAATTTCCGGCAATGCTGTTATTCTGAAAACCGCAACGCAAACACTTGAAGTTGGTAAAGCGTTAAAAGCTTGTATTGATGCGGGTGATCTGCCGAAAGGACTTTTCCACTTTTTAAACATTCCGGGAAATATTGCAGGTGATGCTTTTATTGAATCGGGAATTGATAAATTATTTTTCACCGGTTCAGTTCCCGTCGGCAAACAATTGATGAAGAAAGCGAGTGAAAAACTTCTTCCCATTTCACTTGAACTCGGTGGAAACGATGCGATGATCGTTTGTGACGATGCAAATATTTACCGCGCAGTAAGCGGTGCAATTTGGGCTGGATATTCAAATGCGGGACAATCATGCGCCGGTGTTGAAAGAATATATGTTCATGAAAATGTTTACGATACTTTTGTCTCTTTGTTAAAAAAGAAATTACTTGAAATGAATGTTGGCGTTGATAAAAACTTTAACGTTGCTGTTGGTTCGTTAACTACTGAAAAGCAATTAGATACAGTTAAGAAACACGTTGCAGATGCACGTGAAAAAGGGGCTTCAATATTTACTGTAGATAACATTGAAAAAGAGAAACAAGGATTATTCCATCCGTTAACCGTAATTGAAAATGCAAACAACGAAATGCTCGTTCAGAATGAAGAAACTTTCGGACCTGTTGTAACCGTAACAAAATTCAAATCAATTGAAGAGGCGATTAAATTGGCAAATGATTCTTCGCTTGGTTTAACTGCCTCCGTTTGGACAAAAGATAAAACGAAGGCGCACAAAATTGCGGCGCAACTTGAAGTTGGTTCGGTGATGATCAACGATCATTTGATGAGTCACGGACTTGCAGAAACGCCCTGGGGTGGCTGGAAAGAATCGGGTTACGGGCGAACGCATGGTTATCTTGGTTTGGAAGCGATGACTCAACCGCGCGTAGTTATTGACGACATTATGCCGGGTCTTCAAAAAAATATGTGGTGGCATCCGCACTCAAAGCAAGTGTATGACGGATTAAAAGGAGGAATGCATTTTCTTTATTCGAAAGATTTGTCGCTTCGTTTAAAAGGAGCAATAAGTCTAGTAAAAGTTTATATGAGAAGTTTTAGAAGAGACTGAAAAAAAACGAAAGGACTTATCACAAATTGTGATAAGTTCTTTCAACTAATTTCTCCGCACCAAAAACGGAATCGTTACTTTCTCCCCCATTCAGTGAAGAAACTCAAAAGCTTTTCCCTGCTGTAAGATTTTTCAGCTTCCAATTCACCGGTGTTTTGAGAATGAAGCAGCTTTCCATCTTTTTCTAAAACAAAAAAGTGAGGATAACCGTCAACTTTTGGAAACTTAGCCAAAACCGTTTCGTTCTTATTCTCTTTGCTGTAATTAACTTTAACTACAACAAAATTTGCGCGTAGCGTTGAATCTATTTCTTGATTTGCTAAAATAAATTCATCCAAACGGTGGCACCAAATGCACCACTCACCGCCAACATCGAGCAAAATTCTCTTATTTTCTTTTGTTGCCTGTACAACTGCATTTTTAATATCTTTAGCCGCATCGCGCGAAGGATCAAATTTTTCACGTTCCTTTTTCTGTGCAATTGTTAAGAAGGACAAAATGAGTATTACAAATAATGCGAGTTCAACTATACGTTTCATATTATCTCCAATTACTTTTCTGAAAAAATATTTTTTACCAAATTGAATTCATCATCGGTCAATGGTTTATTCATTGCCGAAAGATTCACTTTTACTTGATGTAG
The DNA here is from genome assembly GCA_023229425.1 of Ignavibacteriaceae bacterium. Taxonomy (GTDB): domain Bacteria; phylum Bacteroidota; class Ignavibacteria; order Ignavibacteriales; family Ignavibacteriaceae; genus UBA1563. Next base: position 161,874 of record JALNZG010000001.1, on the reverse strand, counting down.
GTTTCTGAATCCCGGAATGACTGTTCCGACAACATTATATTTTAAAAGATATTGCAGAGCAACCCGTGCAAGGTCCTCAACCGAAGAGCCGAAATTCTCTTTTAGTCTTGCAATTTTAAACTCGATCTTCTCCAAATTTTCTCTTGAGAATTTCTGCGAACCTCTTCTGTGATCACCTTCTTCAAATTGTGGCGGATTGTTTTTATCATACTTTCCTAACAAAAGTCCTTGAGCAAGAGGACTGAAAGCAACAAACGACATTTTATATTCTTCAAGCAATTTTCTCGTTGGGGTTCCGTCGGCAATAAACTTATCATCCATCGCGTGCGCCCAGCTTTGAAGCACATCAGGTTTTACTTTCGGAACGAGTTTCATAAAATCTTCGTGCGAATAAGCCGACTGTCCGATGAAACGAATTTTCCCTTCTTCTTTCAAACGATAGATCATTTCAATTGCAGCATCAAGATATTCGTCATGATCGCCAAAGTAACCGTGATGAAAATAATAAAGATCAACGTATTCACGTTTTAAATTTACAAGCGATTGTTCACACTGATGACGAATATGCTGCGGTTCGTATGCATTGGCGGCGGTTCCGGGAAACCAGCCGATCTTTGTTGCAATCGTTACATCGTTTGTTCTGTTGCCGAGAATTCCTGCAAGCATTCTTTCTGCTTTACCGTTGCCATAAACATCAGCATTGTCAAAATGATTAACGCCGTTTTCAATCGCATAATTAATTGCTTGAGTGGCTTCACCCTCATCAACATTCGCCCAGCCGTTTGGCTGTCCGTTCACCCAGTTAAGTCCGCCGAGTGTCCAACATCCAAGCGAAATTTCCGAAATATTTAAATCTGTTTTTCCAAGTTTTCTGTATTGCATTGTGATTCTCATTTTTATTTCAAAATTAAGAAAAGATTCGATGAATTAAATCAAAAAGATTTTGTTAAATTTCAAATAAAAACTTTATGAAAATATTATATATAGTGCGACATGCAAAATCGAGCTGGGAAAGCGGAGTTGCCAAGGACTTTGACCGCCCATTAAATAACCGCGGAAACCGAAGCGCGGATGTTATGTCAAAATATATTGCTGAAAAAGAAATTAAGATCGAAAAGATTGTTTCAAGTCCTGCAAAACGAGCGATAACCACCGCAAAGATTTTTGCTAAGACTTTGAAGATAAATGAACCGGAATTCCAACTTGAAGAAAAGATTTATGAAGCCTCGCTAAAGACGCTTCTTGAAGTAGTTCATGAATTGGATGATTCTGTTTCGTCGGTAATGCTATTCGGACATAATCCGGGGTTAACTTCTCTGGCAAATTATTTTGGAGCGACGATAGACAATTTGCCAACGTGTGCAATCGCAGCGTTTGAGTTTGATGCCGGGCATTGGGATGAAGTTAAAAAAGGGAAGCTCCTTTTTTATGAGTACCCGAAAAAACATACTGTCGAAGAGTAACCATCAAGATGGTCTAGATAAGTAGTCTGAGAATCTCTTGATGAATTTCCGAACTTGATGCTATAATACTTTCACCTTTTGCGGCATCATTCCCATGATAATCAGTGATTGTTCCTTTCGCACCGCGGATAATTGGAATGACGGCCGAGGAATCCCAGATATTCATTATCGGATCGATCATAATATCTGCGTAACCGGTAGCAACTAAATAATAACCGTAACAGTCGCCCCAATTGCGGTAAAGTTTTACTCGGTGGATAAGCTCATTAAACTTTTTTGCATCCTGATATTTTTCAATGTTCAAATGATCGGTGGTTAAAAGCGTTGCCTCGGAAAGTGAAGTGCATTTTCTTACTTCGGTTTTTACTCCGTTTAGTTCGCACGAATTATTGTCTCCGATGAGAAATTCATCTAATACAGGTTGATTGATCACTCCAAGGATCGGTTCGCCATTTTTAGTTAACGCGATCAACGTTCCGAACGTAACTGTTCCGGTAATAAAACTTTTTGTTCCGTCAATCGGATCGAGGATCCATTTGTATTCTGCGGTTTCGTTGTGTGTTCCAAATTCCTCACCAATAATTCCATGCTGCGGATATTCTTTCATTATCAGTTCACGCATTTTTTCTTCAGCGGTTTTATCAGCTATGGTAACAGGCGATTCATCTGCCTTAGAATCAACCGAAACGTGTGTGCGGAAATAGCTTCGGATGATTTTTCCCGATTCATCAGCCAAATGTTTAGAGAATTTTTTTAATTCATTCATGGTTTTTCTTTAACGCTTGTTCATAAATTGAAATTACTTTCTCGGTGAGATAATCCAAATCGAAAAACTTAACGGCTCTTTCTCTTGATAATTTCCCGAACTGTTCTCTTTTTTCTTTTGATGAAATAAGTTGTTCAAGTTTTTCGGCTAAATCGTTTCCGTTTTTCTTCTCAAACAGAAACGAAGTTTCTCCATCAATTGCGATGTCAAGAATTCCATCTGAGTTGGAACAGACTGACGGAATGCCCATCGCCATTGCCTCAACTAACGCAATGCCAAAAGCTTCCGAGTGAGACGGGAAGCAAAAAATATCAAGCGCCGCCAGCACTTCAGGCGTGTCGGAACGGAAACCCCCAAAAACGATATTTTTCAAATTATAATCATCGGCAAGCTTTTTAATTTGATTGGCATACGCTTCTTCTCCCCGGCTTGCTTCGCCAACAATAAAAAATTTCAAATTGGAAAACTTCTTGCTCAATTTTTCAGCGGCGAATAAAATTTCTTCGTGTCCTTTTCCCGGGCTAAACCGTGCAAGCATTCCGAGTACAATTTCATCATCAGTAAAACAAAATTCTTTTCTCACTTTGTGTTTATCAATTTTCTCCGGATCAAATCTTTTCGTATCAACCGCATTGTGAAGTAAAAGAATTTTATCTTCAGTTATGGGACAAGTGTCAAGCAAATTTCTTTTTATCACTTCGCTGATTGCAAGAGCATAGGTTATGCGGTTGTAAATCCATTGATGCAGTTTATCTTTTTTAACAATGAACGAACCGACTTGTTTCGTTAAAAAAAGCGGAATTTTGCTTCCGATAATTTTTAATGCCGGAACAAGCAGCCACAAATCTTTTGATGCCTGCGTATGGATAAGATTGAATTTTCCGTTTCGGATAATGCTTGAAAGATTGAACGATTGCACCGGATGAAAATATCCTGATGCTTTTAATGTGTGCAGAATAATATTTTGTTTTTCCGCTACTTTGTGAAGACGCGAATTTTCAAAACATAAAAGTTCAACTTCAATATTCCGCTTTAACAACTGTTGAACTGCTGTAAGCGTAAACATTTCCATACCGCCCCAGCTTTTTGATAAACATGAATAGAGAATTTTCATTGTAAGTTTTTAGTTGTCAGTTATCTCAGCCAAAGGCTGATCCGCTTTTGGCGGAAGTAATCAGTTCTTAAATAATTAATAGTTTTTTTTCAGAGTTGTGTTTTTGTAATAATGGGAAAGAATTTCATCAAAGAAGAAACCCGACTGAGCCATTAACGCTGCTCCGATTTGACAAAGTCCGACTCCATGTCCCCATCCTGCGCCATGGAGAACAAATTTTTGCGGTACGCCGTTTACTTCATCCATTTTATCAAACACTATCGCCGAACTGTATAAATGTGTTTTGGAAAGGAGTTTCCTGATTTCCAATTCCTTTCCAATGATAAATGTTTTTTTTGTACCGATAACTTTTAATTTTATCAATCGAGCAGAAGCACCACGTTGGATTGGAATAAAATCAAGAATATCGCCAAAATCAATTCCGCTTTTTTCTTTGATAAGTTCAGTTAACTCTGTTTGATTGTACTCAACTTTCCAACGGAAAAAATCGGTTGTCTCCTGGTCATAATCAATTAATACTTGAGAGAGAATTTGCTTGTCTGTTGTATTGCAAAATGCCGGCGGCGAAGAGAGAATCCATTTTCGAGCATTCCGTTCTTTAGAAAAATCTATGGTATAATTTTCCGGTTCGTATTTGTAATCCACAACCGGAATGAGATAATCATGATGAACCGGCTCCCAAACATTTTCAAATGCTTCTGAAATACCGCCGCATGATTTAGAAAACCGCGCATCGCAAATCTCGCTAGGCTCGTCGTTGTTCATCAAGACTAACCCGCGGGTTTGGTTCACCGCTTGTTTTGAGATGTCTGTATAAATTTTTGTTATCCCTTGATACCGTTGGCAATGATCATCGGCGCATACATCAAAGTGTTCATGATCTTCACGGTCGTACCAACGAATAAGTTCATCGTTGTTTTTCTTTTCAGTCTCGTGGGCAAGATTTTCTTTTTTAATTTTTTTTGCTTTTATAAGCTGTGCCATCACCCAGCTTCTGGAAACAATTGCGTGGGCTTTTAGTAACTGAAGCGTCCCTTTGGCGCTCATTTCAGAAGAGATAACGCTGGTTAAATATTCTTCTAACGGAACAATATTTATCGCATGAATTTTATTACCTATGCGAAGCAGTTTCAACCAGCCTTTGAAACTCTGTTTTTCTTTCCTTTCCCAATGAAATTTCACGCCGATGATAACATCCCGCAAAGTAAAATGTTCGGTAGGATGATTTGACGGAACCAACAAAATTTCATTTTCAAATTGAAATGAAGTATCATTTTTAGTTAATTCTATTTTATCGTTAATAACTTTTGCTTTACAAATTCCGCTTAAAAACTGCTGGCTTCCCTTGATGCGAAAGTTTCCGTGCAATTCAAATTTTATGGATTTCTCAAAAAGAATTCCAATGCTGATTTTAGGTTCGTTCATAAGGTTTATTCGCGATGTTTGAAAAAGATTCTCCCTCAAATATAAGAAAAGCAAAGTTGAAAAGCCTGGACTTTTGTGTTCCCTCCTCCAAATTTCTCTGTTTCTTTTTAATGATTGATAAAGTAATTTACTATTGAAAAAGATGCAAAAAGAAAATCATTTATATGAAGCCAAATGGTGGAAACGGGAGAAAGGCAAATTACTTTGCACTCTTTGTCCACGTTATTGTACGATCGGTGAGGGACAAAGTGGTTTTTGTTTTATAAGAAAAAATATAGGTGGGAAACTTTATTCACTCGGATATGGAAGACCAACCGGATTTGCAATTGACCCGATCGAAAAAAAACCATTGAACCATTTTTTACCCGGGAGCGAAATTCTCAGTTTCGGAACTGCCGGATGTAATCTTGGCTGTAAATTCTGCCAAAATTGGACGATGAGCAAAGCAAGGATGGACGACAGCAATTCTTTTTATGCTTCACCGGAAGATGTTGTTCAACTTGCAAAAAAGCAAAAAGTCCCGTCAATCGCTTTTACCTACAACGATCCCACTATTTTTGGAGAATACGTAATTGATATTTCTAAAATTGCCAGAAAAGAAAAAATTAAGACGGTAATGGTTACAGCTGGATACATTGATAAACAAGCACGGAAAGAAGTTTATCAATTTATTGATGCCGCTAATGTGGACTTAAAAGCCTTCTCGGAAATTTTTTATCATAAGCTTACTTTTTCTCATCTGGAGAATATTCTTGAAACGTTACTCTGGCTAAAAAACGAAACCAACGTTTGGTTAGAAATTACGACATTGCTAATTCCAGGCGAAAATGATTCATTAGATGAATTAAAACGTATGATCGAATGGATTTTAATAAATCTTGGTGATGAAGTACCGCTTCATTTTACTGCGTTTCACCCCGATTTTAAATTACTCCATAAACCCAAAACACCGCCGGAAACACTTTTTACTGCAAGAAAATTAGCTATGCAGAGTGGAATTAAATATTGCTACACCGGGAACATCCATTATAAAGAAGGACAAACATCGTTTTGCCATTGTTGTAAAACTAAATTGATTGAACGAGATTGGCACGTGGTAACATCAAATAATTTAGCCAAGAATAAATGCCGGGTTTGCGGTACTATAATTCCGGGGATCTTCATCTAATTTTTTAGCAGTACGATTTTTTTTCTACTTTCCTTAAGTTTTTTCTTATATTTTCGACAATAATTCCAATTGGTTCAACTTTTTTTTAATGGAGGAATACAAAAGGAAAAGGAATAGGGTTCTTTTTCCGGGAAAATTAAAATGAAAAAGAAAGTAAAAGTGAAAAAAAAACTTGCCAAGAGACAAAAAACATTCTCGCAGTCTTTACAGGAGGTCGTTTATCATTCAGTGTTTCATCACTCGGTTGATGCCATCTTTATTCTCAATGCAACATCGAGAACAATCTTAGAAATCAACGAATGTGCAACCAGAACACTTGGCTACAACGCGGATGAATTGGTCGGGAAAAACTTCTCAACGCTTTTCCCTGATGACCACGAGACAACGGTCGAAAATATATTAAAAGAATTACATGCCTTTGATGCGGTGCTTGCAGGACAGAAATTTCTTTGTAAGGACGGTTCAACATTAGCTATGGATGTTACCGGATTGGTTGAAGAACTGAATGAAGAAAAATGTATCATCATTTTTTTGCGGGAGGCAAAAGAACGAAACCATATTGAGCAGAAATTATTTTTCAACAATGAACTGTTCCATAGCTTAATGCAACATCTTCCCGATTATGTTTACATAAAAGATAAACAGGGGAAATTCTTATCCATTAATAAAGCCTTAATGAATTTCTTCGGGGAAACTGAAAGCAAAAAGACTTCCCAACTTGTACCACAATCTTTTTCAGAATTGATTGCAAAGGAAGATGCTGAAATTCTTCAAACCGGCAAAATGATCCTCAACAGAATGGATCATCTAAAATATTTTAAAGACGGTAAGGATGTGTGGATGCTTACTACAAAAGTTCCCATCTTTAATCCTGCGGGGGAGATTATCGGCTTAATCGGTATTTCAAGAGACGTAACCAACTCGAAAAATGAAATGGAAGAGTTGGCTCGCGGGGAAAAACTCTACTCAGTGCTTTTCGACATCTCGCCCGTCGGTATTCTGCTTGAAGACGAAACGGGGACAATTTTAGAAGTGAACAAAGCCTATAGCAATTCAATCGGATTTACTGCGGAAGAGTTGATCGGGAAATCGGTGGCTCTTTTTGCCAGCCCAAAATTTCGCAATAAAATTGAAGAAAATATAAAACGAATTTTAAGCGGAGAAATTTTAATTCAAGAAGTTGAAAATATCGGAAGAGACGGTATTAAAAGAATTTTAGAACTGCGTGAGTTAAAGGTTACTTTAGCCGGCGGAAAAAACCGGATTTTAGTTATTGCCAATGATATTACCGAAAGAAAAGAAGCCGAACAGAGGCTTCAGCATGAAGGCGATTTACTGCGAAATCTTATGAACGACATTCCCGATACGATTTATTTTAAAGATGAAAAAAGCCGTTTTATCCGCATTAATGCTGCTCAGAAAAAAATACTCGGATTAAACAATGAATCCGACGCCGAAGGAAAAACCGACTTTGATTTTTTCCAAAAAAGTCATGCATCTGCGGCATTGATTGATGAACAAAATATTATTCGAACCGGCAAACCGATGATAGGAAAGCTTGAAAATATTCGTACCTCTGATGGAAACTACCGATGGGTTTCAGCAACAAAAGTTCCCCTCTTATCCGAAGATGGAACAATTAAAGGAATTGTAGGTATTTCTCACGATGTAACCGAATTAAAAAACCTTGAGGAAAAAAGCAGAAAAAGTGAAGAGAAATACCGCTTCATGTTTGAACATTCACCTATCGGATTTTTTATTTTTAATTCTGACCAAACGATTTCCGCATGCAACCAAAAATTTACGGAAATACTTCAATCCACACGCGAGAAACTCATCGGATTAGACATGAAATCTTTGAGTGATAAATCAATTTCCCCTGCAATTGAAAAAGCGCTCAATGGAGAAACTGCCGTCTCTGAAGGCTGGTACAACGCAACAACAAGCAACACTTCTATTTATGCTACTATTAAAACTACTCCTTTGTATGATACAAATAAAAAAGTAATTGGCGGAATGGGAATTGTCGAAGATATAACTGAAGAGAAAAAGAATGAATTGGAAATCCGGAAATCAGAAAATCATTTCCGTTCTATCTGGGAAAATTCTTTTGACGGCATGCGGGTTATTGATGACAACGGAATTATCCGTTCTGTAAATAAAGCGTTTTGCGAGATAGTAAAAAAACCTCAGGAAGAATTAATCGGCAAACATTATTCAACAATCTATCATGAGAGTCTTCACGCAGATTTCATTTTGAAGGGAAGTAAAAATCTAACGTCAAAAACCATTCCTCTTCATTATGAACGAAAATTACGACTATGGGACAACTCAAACGTGTGGCTTGAAGTTATAAATTCGTTTGTTGAAATTTCCGATGATGAGAATTATTTGCTTAGTATCTTCCGTAATATAAGCGAAAGAAAACTTTCTGAAGAAAAAATCAAAATTTACCTGGAAGAGCTTACAGAACTTAATAAAAGCAAAGACAAATTCTTTTCTATCGTTGCGCACGATCTGAAAAGTCCATTCCAGGGTTTGCTTGGTCTATCTGAAATTCTTCTGGAAGATTATTCCGAAATGTCGGACGACCAAATAATACAATACCTAAAGATGATCCGGACAACTACAAAGGATGTGTACCGCTTAATAGAAAACTTACTTGATTGGTCACGCCTGCAATCAGGAAGAATGGAGTATAAAACTGAAAAACTTGACTTATTCCATCTTTCTGAAAGTGTTATAAACTTAATAAATCCAACAGCCTCGAAGAAAAATTTACAGCTAATTAGTTCCGTTCCACAAAGAAGTTATGTTTTTGCAGATATGAATATGCTTAATTCGGTTTTACAAAATTTAGTTTCTAATGCCGTAAAATTCACAAATGATTCCGGGGTCATCGCTATTTCTTCGCTTGAGAAAAATGATTACATGGAAATTACCGTTGCTGATAACGGAGTTGGATTAAGAGAGAAAGATTTAGTGAAATTGTTCAAAATTGATGAGCATTTTTCAACTAAGGGAACGAAAGATGAATCGGGAACAGGTTTGGGACTTTTGCTCTGCAAAGAACTCGTTGAAAAGCACGGCGGAACAATTTCGGTTGAAAGTGAATTAGGGAAAGGTACAAAATTCCATTTCACTATTCCCAAAGCATCGTAGAGACTTGCTATAGCAAGTCTCTACGTTAATTTAAAGAGAGTTGCGGGAAGAAAAGTTTTGTGTTCTCGTGGAAAAGCAATTCGTCAATTTCAACTTCCATATATTTATACAGTGAAAATCCGGCGATCAACCGCCAGACCTCCGCTTCCGACTCCGCTGAAAAAGTTATCCAAAGTTTCGTTCTATCGCTTGATAATCCATACGAAGTTATTTTCTTTTGATTCACAAGTTTGCTGATATATTCTTTCTGCGCAGGAATCAACTCAATATATTCCTCAGAAATTAATCCGGGGAGCGATATGCTTGCCATAAATTCTTTCATACAAAACCTCTATCAAACCTATATGGTTCATTAGAACATATTTATTAGTGAAAAAGTTTAGTTGATCTTATTTTTTCTACTTCCTATTTATCTGATAGTTGTATCGAAGGAAGTCGGTGAATATTTAATTACTAACTCACGTTACGCATAAGACATAATTGATGTCTTAATCGTATTCTTAATCTGCACAAGCTGTCTAAAAACGAGTAAGATTACGATTACGATTATGATTAAGATGATTCTTCATTAGCAACCGAGTAAGATGAGTTACAAAAACAAAGAATCAGTTAGTTGAATCCTAACTTTGCTAATCCTTTTTTTACATATTCATCTTTCATAAGATATTTCCAGACAAAACCGCTGCGGTAATTTTCTATCATTAACAGCATTGGACCTTGATCAATTCCCAGATTGTCTTTATCGATCCAGTTCAAAGTAAGATTGAAAGAATCCAGGAAACCATATTTTCCCCACAAGCCTTTACCGGCAAATCGGTCATACATTGATTTTAATGTCGGGATGCAAATCTCCGGAGCAAAAGGAATAGAAGAACCTGCAGCATAAGGAGCAATGGTTCCGTCATCAAAAGTAGAATCCGGTCCCGATGTTCCGCGCGCAGAATATCCGAAAAACACTTTCCCGTCATAATTATTATTGCTCTCCGGTCCATCGCAGGCTGATAAACCCCACGTCAAAGAATCATATCCCTTCCAACCATTCGGATTATCAATTGCATATTTTTGCTGTACATAAGTTGCGCGGCGAGAATTTTCAAAATAATCAATCCCTTTTTTCTTCATATAACTATCCTTTAATCCGCGCATATCAAGCCATAACAAAGAAAACTGATGGACGAATAATGAAGGGAAAACAACATGCCCGGAATTTTTACCATACGGCTCGCGCCATTGATAAAAATTTAACCACGATTGATACCCTTTCTCAACATCCGGCATATCGGCACCGGCAGCTAGGATGTATAAAAACAATGCTTCCGTATAACCCCACCAGCCAAGTGAATTAAATCCTTTTTCATCCCAGCCTAAAGAAATAGTGTGATTAAATTCCCCTTCTTTTTTTATTTCGAAGAAAGACCAGTTCATCCTCTTTGTTAAAGCCTCCGCAAGACTTCTAATTTCTTTTTCAGTTGAATTATCTCCATTATAGTATTGTGCGGCAAATCTAATACCCGCAAGAAGCAAACCGGTATCAATAGAAGAAAGTTCGCAATTCCAAACTCGTTTACCGGTATTAAAATCTAAGAAATGATAATAGAAACCTTGATAACCCGTTGCTTTGCTGTTTGTACTTTGTTCGGAGTTAATTAAAAACCGGAAAAGATTAAGCGTAAGCTGTGCGGCTTTCTCGCGGGAAATCCATTTTTTTTCTGCACCAAGTGCCCAGATAGGAATGCCAAAACCTGTTGCCGCCATACTCGCCGGTGAAGTACCTGTTGAGCGGTCTTTCACCAAACCGTTATTAGGATTGGCTTCATTAATAAAATAAAGAAATGAGCGATACTGCAATGTATCCAGAAAAGCCAATTCATCTTTTGAAGGCTGATACTTTTCTTTTTTATCTTCTGCCGCAAGAATTGTGGAATTTATGGTGAGAAGCAAAAAGAGTCCGCTAATCAAGGTTGTTGTTTTTATCTTCATTTAGATGGTTTCTTATTTTTAAGGAAATATTTTATGACAAAATAAAAAAATAAATTCAAGCAGCAAAGGAATTCAGCGCACAGAAAGTTTGTTATATTTCCGATAGATTTTTTAAAAAGTTAATGAGCGTATGGTAGAAAAAATAATCCGTGTAAAAGGAGCAAGACAGCATAATCTAAAAAATGTTGATCTTGAGATCCCGAGTAATAAACTTGTAGTGTTTACCGGCGTTAGCGGAAGCGGTAAATCTTCGCTGGTGTTCGATACTATATATGCAGAAGGACAGCGGCGTTATGTTGAAAGCTTATCTTCCTACGCGCGGCAGTTTTTAGAACGCATCAACAAACCCGATGTTGATTTTATTACAGGAATTAGTCCGGCGGTTGCCATCGAACAAAAAACCGGTTCAAAAAATACGCGCTCAACCGTTGGCACAACCACCGAAGTGTATGATTATCTCCGTTTGCTTTTTGCGCGGGTCGGTAAAACGATCTGCTTTAACTGCGAAAAGGAAGTGAAGAAAGATACCACAACATCCGTCGTTGAATTTTTAGCATCGTTAAACGAAGGGACGAAATGTTATCTCGCCTTTCCGCTTACCCCGCATGAAGGAAGAAATGTAAAAGAAGAAATTGATCTCATAAAAAAGCGCGGCTTTTTCAGGATCTTTTATAAAAATGAATTATATGATTTAAATGAAACCTCGGTTAATCCTAGATCGAAAAAAGACATCCGTGTTGTTGTTGAACGGTTAAAAATTACACAGGCAAACCTGCGTGAAAAACTTGCCGATTCAATTGAAACTACTTTTAAAGAGGGTGAAGACAGACTTGTAATTATCAATGCGGAAACAAACGAGCAAACTGAATTTAACAAATTTTACGAGTGCTGCGGTATCCGCTATGAAGAACCCGAACCGCGGTTTTTCTCATTCAACAATCCGTTCGGCGCTTGCCCGGTCTGTCAGGGTTTCAGTAAAGTGATTGGCGTTGATATGCAGCTTGTAGTGCCGAATCCAAATTTATCTTTACTGGAAGGAGCAATTGCCCCCTGGCGTACGCCCAAGTTCAGCCAGCATTTACGCGACCTGGTTCAGCATGCAAAAAAATATGAAATCCCATTAACCATTCCATTTAAAGAATTAAAACCTGATATAATAAATCTTATCCAAAATGGCACAAAAGAGTTTACCGGCATTTCTGAATTTTTTGAAAAGCTCGAAGGTAAAACTTACAAAATGCATATCCGCATTTTGCTTAGCAGGTACCGCGGTTATACAACCTGCCAGGCGTGTAAAGGGAGCCGGCTGCGGCGTGAAGCGCTTCAAGTAAAAGTACAGGATCATTCCATTTATGATCTTGTAAAACTCCCGATAGATAAATCGCTTACTTTCTTTAAGGAATTAACCCTCTCGGAATACGAAACAAAAATTGCCGAGCGCATTTTAAAGGAACTCCAGAGGCGTTTATCTTTTTTAAATGATGTCGGACTAAGCTACTTAACGCTTGACCGTTTAAGCTCAACACTTTCCGGCGGAGAAACACAACGGATAAATTTGGCAACTGCGCTCGGTTCTGCGTTAGTAGGAACACTTTACGTTTTAGATGAACCGAGCATCGGGCTGCATCCTCGCGACAACGAAAAACTTATCCGCATTTTGAAAAACCTGCGCGATATAGGCAACTCGGTTCTTGTAGTTGAACATGACGAAGAAATGATCCGTACGGCTGATGTTATTGTGGATATGGGTCCAAAAGCAGGCCAACATGGCGGAGAAATTATTGCACAGGGAACCGCGGAAGAAATTATTCGGAATGAAAAATCACTAACCGGAAAATATTTATCCGGAAAATTATCTATTCCGCTACCGCAAACAAGAAAAACGGAGAAAACTTCATCGCTAAAAATTATTGGAGCGCGTGAGCATAATCTAAAAAATATTGATGTCGAAATACCGCTCCATAAATTAGTTGTTGTTACCGGTGTAAGCGGTTCCGGAAAAAGTACACTTATTCACGATGTCCTTTACGGCGGTACCGCAAAATATCTTGGAATGAATCCCGCCTCAATCGGAAACTTCGATGAAATTAGAGGAACACAGTACATTGACCATATTGAAATTGTAGATCAATCTCCAATAGGGAAATCGCCCCGCTCAAACCCGGTGAGTTACATAAAAACATTTGAACTGATCCGCGAACTTTTTGCTTCAACACATCAGGCAAGAGCGCGGGGATACAAACCGGGATTCTTCTCCTTCAACGTTCCCGGTGGAAGATGCGATACTTGTTCGGGAGACGGATTCATCAAAGTTGAGATGCAATTTCTTGCTGATATTTATTTAGAATGTGAAGACTGCAACGGAACCCGCTTTAAAAAAGAGATCCGGGAAATAATGTACCGCGGGAAAAATCTTGTTGAAGTTTTAGAGATGACTGTTGATGAAGCGGTAGAACATTTTCACGGCAATGATAAAATTGTCCGTTCGTTAAAAGTTCTTGCCGATGTGGGTTTGGGCTATATAAAACTTGGTCAACCTTCAAATACCCTTTCCGGCGGAGAAGCTCAGCGGATTAAATTAGCGCTTCATCTAAATGCTCAACACGATAGGAAGCATACCCTCTTTATTTTTGATGAACCGACAACCGGACTTCATTTTGACGATATATCAAAATTGCTGAAATGTTTTGAGATGCTGCTGGAGAAAAATAATTCGGTTGTAATAATTGAACATAATCTGGACGTTATCAAATGTGCAGACCATGTAATTGATTTAGGTCCCGAAGCAGGTGAAAACGGCGGTGAAATTGTTGCCTCCGGAACACCGGAAGAGATTGCTGCCAACAACGGCTCATTAACCGGAAAATTTTTAAAGATGAGAATTAAGAAGTCAGAAAACAGAATTAAGAATAAATCTAACTAATAACTTCTTAGTGGCTTAAAATATAAATTCGCGTATTAATTGGCAAAATATTGTTCTTTAATTTGAATATTGATTAATGAATCACTAATAAATCGGGACATGCAAGAAATAATGAATGATGAAGTTTTTCCACTTCTAAGTTTGCCCCTCTTCGGTGGGATCGTTATTCACTATTCCTTTGGGGTTCCGGATTCTCCTGATTAGGAATGTAAACCAATTCTTCATTCTTTTTTTTCAAGCACTTCCTCCATCAATTCCAGCAAAGCCATTTTCGTAAAAGGTTTAGAGATATAATGAGAGCACCCCGCACCTAAAAATTCTTCTTTGTCTCTACGCATTGCATAAGCAGTAATGGCAATAATGGGCGTTTGTTGATATTGCGCCAGCTCGCGAATTAGTTTTGTGGTTTGCATACCGTCTATTCCTTTGGCAAGATTTATATCCATTAAAATAGCTTCGTACTTATTTCCCCTTGCCATCACTACTCCATCCTGCCCGTTCCTTGCCCAATCAAGTGAAACAATATTTTTAAGGAAATGCTTAACTACTGAAAAAGAGATCTCTTCATCCTCAACATACAGCACTTTTCTTAATTGATCCGGTTTTAGCGGCTCTTCTTTTATTTTTCCACCGGATGCTTCGCGCTGAATTTTTCCAAACACCAAAGACTCTTTTGGAGTTTGTTCCGAAATACGGTTTTCTTCCTTCACCAAAATTACTTTTATATCAGAATCTTTATCCATTGGTAGTTTAACTGTAAATGTTGAACCTTTGCCTGCTTCACTTTCAACCCAGACTTTTCCGTTTAATTTTTCTATGAAATTTTTAGTTATGGTTAAACCGAGACCATTTCCTTCAAAACTTCTTCCCATTCCTTCGCTTCCTTGTCGGAATTCTTCCCAAATAATATCATGTTTGTCTTTTGGAATTCCAACGCCGGTATCGCAAATCTGAATCACAGCAAAATCTTTATTCTCTATATTTTCCAACTTTGCTTTTACGGTTACACCCCCGTTCTGGGTAAACTTCAATCCGTTGTTGATCAAGTTATTGATAGCATGACGTAACATCCGCTCGTCCGAGGTTACCGTTAGCGTATCCGTTAAAAATTCTTTTTGGAGATAAAGATTTTTTTCCCTTGCTATCGGTTGGAACATAAGGAAGACTTCATCCACAACCCTAATAAGATTAAATTCAGTTGGTTTAAGAAACATGCGATCTTTTTCAATCTGAGAAAGGTCAAGAATAATATTCAATGTATCCATTAACCGGTTCCCACCTTTATTCATCATTGCCGCCATATCTTTTACTTCATCGGGCAGATCCATTTCCGACATCATCTCAGTGAAGCCTAAGATAGAAATCATCGGGGTGCGGAGTTCGTGGCTCATATTTTCTAGAAAGTTTGTTTTAACTTTGTTCGCTTCTTCGGCTTTTTCTTTTGCTGCGGTAATTTCAAGCTCGGCTTGTTTGCGTTCTGAAATATCTACGAACGTTTCTAACAACGCTTTCCTTCCCCGGAAATTTATCCCTGTATGAAATGCTTCGAACGTTTTCCCGCCTAATACGTTACCTAACTCAAAAAAACTTGTCTTTCCAACAATAATTTCAGACTTTAGAGGACAGTTGTCGCATTGCGTTTTATTCTCGTTATAAATTTCCCAGCATTTTTTACCAAGAGTATTAACACCTATAATTTTTTTTAGATTATCGCTTTGGAATAGTATGGTACCATGCTCATCAATAATGTTCATACCAAACGGAGCATTTTTTAGCAGAGAATAATTAAACTCATTGCTCTCTTTCAATAAACGATCGTTCTTCACTCTTTCAGTTGCATCGTTAAAAATACTAAGCAATAACGTAGGTTGTCCTTCAATTTCTACAAATGAATTAGTGAGTTCAACAGACATCCGCTTGCCGTTCCAAAGCGTTATATCTCTTTCGATAAAAGGTTGGATGGTTCTTTCCCTGAAATGACGGATATAAGAAGTTACATCTCCAAAATCGGAATCTTCGTTGTAAACAACTGCAAGACTTTTTCCGATAATTTCATTTTTATCTTTTTTAAATAATTTGGAAAAAGCATTATTCACCGAAATGATAATTCCGTTTTCATCTGTTAGCCGCATGCCGTCTAATGAGCTTTCCCAAACGGTACGGAAGTGAAGTTCTGATTTTCTTAGCAACTCTTCCTGTAATTTATCTTTTGTAATGTCATCCTTTATTGCAAGAAGATTGATGATTTTTCCCACCTTATTTTTGATAGGTGAAATAGTTGTAGATTCCCAGTATAACGAGCCATCTTTTCTTTTATTATGAAATGTGCCTCTCCACTCACTCCCTGCAAGAACGGTCTGCCACATTTCTTTATAAGTTTCATTTGGAATTTCACCGGATTTTAAAATGCGTGGATTTTGCCCTTTTACCTCTTCGAAAGTATAACCCGTAACTTCTTCAAATTTTTTATTTACGTATTCGATCTTTCCGTTAAGATCAGTCATAACGATAGAACCTGCGGACTGTTCAACCGCCTGTGAAAGTTTTTTTATTTCTTCTTCTGCAAGTTTCTGTTCGGTGATATCTTGCACGGCGCCGTAAACGCCAATAATTTTATGAACTTTTTCATCCCAAACCGGGTGAGCGTAAGACCTTGTCCAAACGATGTTTCCATCTTTGCGAATTGTGCGGACTTCGCTTATAACTGTTTCGTTCTTCAGAAGTTTTTGGAAACTAAGAAGATCTTTTTTACGATCATCAGGATGGACCACTGCCTGCCAGCCGCCGATACCTTTATATTCTTCAAGGGTGTAGCCGGTAATTTTTTCAAACGCGCCCATTACCCAATCGGTTTCTGCTTTGCCATCATCGGAAATTTTTGTTGTGAAAATGTAATCGGAAGTTAAATTTGAAATAAGTCGGAAGCGTTCTTCACTTTTAAGTAGTGCGTCTTCGGATTTTTTCCGTTCGGTGATGTCGCGATGAAATGCCATGATAATTTTTTCTTCCCCCACTGTGATCAAACTTGCCGTCACTTCAAGGGGAAACGTATGACCATTTTTATGATAATGTTCAACTTCAAATGTCAAACTTTCTCCTGCAAGAATTCTGCGCATCCGTTCTGGAAATAGCTGAGAGCCTTCCTGCGTATCAAGGTCTTTTAGTTTGATTTTCTCCATCTCATCAACGGTGTATCCATGCATCATGGCAAATGAACTATTTACAGACAGTATTTCACCACGGAGGGAAAGATGGAATATTCCATCGCTCGCTTTTTCAAAAAGATTTCTGAACCATTCCTCGCTTTTCCTCAATGCATCTTCCGCTTTTTTCTTCTCGGTAATATCGCGAGCGACAAGAAGAATAGAATCAGGAGTTAACGGTGAAAGAATAGCAGAAAACCATAACGTTTTATTTTCAATTTCTAAAGTATATTCGATCCTAACAGGTTGCTGCGTATCTATAGACTGTTTGACGTGAGCAAGGAAGAAGTCTGCTTGCTCTTTTGGAAAGATTTCGTGCATTGTCTTTCCTAATATCTCGGATGGCGGTTTATAAAGCAGAGAAGGATCAGATGGAGCAATTTCAAGGTAGCGACCTTCAGCATCAACAACGAGAATCACATCAGGCATCGCAGTAAAGATTGCCCGTAATTTAGATTCTGATTTCTGCAAAGCTTCTTCGGCTTGTTTGCGTTCTGTAATGTCTCTCGTAATACTTATTATATGCGGAACTCCGCCAAGTTCCAAAACGGAAGCGGACATCAGCCCGAAACGTATCTCACCATTTTTTTTGCGGAACCGGGCTTCAAGGTTTTGAACAATAGCATCTTTTTTCAATCCTTCAACAAGTTTTTTTCTGTCTTCAGGATTTACCCAAATATCAAGCTCCAGAGAAGTCTTGCCAATAATTTCACTTTCGGTAAAGCCCATAATTTTTGTAAAACCGGCATTAATAGAAACGTACATTCCGTCTTCAAGCCGGTTGATATTTACAGAGTCAGGACTTATAAAAAAAGTTTGTCGGTATTTTTCTTCACTTTCTTTTGATGCTTTTTCCGCCGCTTTCCGGTCGGTAATATCGCGGGCAACGTTTCTATATTCAAGAACATTTCCTTTTTCATCGCGAAGGATGCGGGTATTTTGTTCAGCCCAAAAAATTGTTCCGTCTTTTCTCCGCACTCTCAACTCTATATTCGTATCGAGCACGCCTCTTTTTGTTTCATTTTTATAATGCTCGATAACTTGTCTTCGATCAGCCGGGGCAACAACGCGAACATAAAGGTGCCCTAAAATTTCCTGCGGCGTAAACCCCGTAAACACAAAGAAGTTTGGACTGCAATATTTCATTCTTCCTTGTTCATCCGAAATATAGAAGACATCGGTTATGTTCTCTATAAGATTACGGAAAAGCTCTTCGCTTTCTTTAAGTTTTTTTTCCGCTTGTTTGCGTTCGGTGATGTCTTCCGCCGTACCGTCGTAATATAAAATTGTTCCATTCTCATCGCGGACAGCCAATGCATTTTCACGAACAAAGAGAGGAGTTCCGTCCTTCTTACGCCACTCAACTTCCAGTCCGGTAATCTTATTGTCCCGTTCAAGCCGCTCTTTAAAATCTTGCCGGCTGTAAGTTGAATCAGGTACATTTTCAAGATTGCGGGAAGAAAATTCTTCAAAAGATGTATATCCCAGCATCCTCATAAGTGCGGGATTGCATGCAAGGATGCGTCCGTCCGGTGTGGTTCGATACATACCGATTGGTGAGTTATCAACTAATTGGCGGTAGCGCAGCTCGCTTGACCGCAATGCGTCTTCAGCTTTTTTCCGTTCGGAAATATCTTGTGCAACTGCAATAACAACATCTTTTTCAAAATACCTTCCTTTATAAACACGGACAGCCTTTGGAAAGATTTCCCCGTTTTTTTTCTTTCCCCAAAATTCAAACGCTTGTGGAATACCTTCAAATGCAAGTTTAACTTGTTCAACGACTTTTGGAATATCATTTTTATCTTCGGCAGAAACAAACAGAGGATTTTTCCCGATAAGTTCTTCGCGTGTGTAACCGTACATTTTAACAGCTCCCTCATTCACATCAAGAAAAGTTCCATTTTCATCTTGAATATAAATGGCTTCTTCAATACTGTTAAGAATTCCGCGAAAAGTTTTTTCGCTTTCTTTTAGTTGATCATTGAGTGAGTTGTCTAAAACGACAGGCGCTGAAGGTTTCTTTTTCACGAAAGCCTCTTTTTATAATTTGCCGTAAAACAGCATCATTATAAATATTTATAGAAATTAGTGGCAATAATGTTTTTAGAAAATTAAAGAAAAAGAATCTTAAATACAAAAGACTATGCACGAGAAGAAGATAAAAAAATATTTTACTACCTCTAACAAACCTACTTCGTGTCACTTCGTGAAAAACTTCGTGTTTCTTCGTGAAAGGATTTTGTTACACGAAGTTTCTCGAAGAAGGCATGAAGTTACACGAAGAAAACATGCTAATTCTTCCACGGTTTCTTAGCAATTACTAATGCTTAGGTTTTCCAATTTTAGACCGGACAAACCGGTGAATTTTAATTATAAAATTTTTCTTTCTAAAATGGTAAGCGATTCTTATTTTCGCAAGTGAAACTTCTTATGAAATACAACTGGTAAACAATGGAAAATAAAAACGCGGACCTTACATCATTAAAAATAGACAGATCTTTTCATTCTTCTCTTAACGGATACTCCGGTAAAAAAAGTTTGGTTATCTGGGCATTAGGACTTTTCTCCGTTTCCTTCCTCTTCTATTTTTTATGGAATTACGTTTTCGCCGCAACCATTGATGTTTCTGTAGTTACCGCTTCTAAGGTTTCTTCATCTCAATCAAACGCCGTATTAACGGCAAGCGGATATATCGTTGCTCAAAGAAAAGCCGCCGTTGCTTCAAAGGGAACCGGAAGACTCCAATTTCTTGGCGTTGTTGAAGGCGATGCTGTTAAAAAAGATCAAATAATTGCAAGACTTGACGACAACGATATTAGAGCGCAGCTTGAACAAGCAAAAGCAAATTTAAAATTAAATGAAGCCGACTTAAACGATGCAAAAAACAGTTTCGAGCGGACAAAAAAACTTTTTGCTTCGGGTTCGGCTGCGCAATCTGAACTTGATGCTGCCGAAGCAAGATTAAACCGGACTACCGCATCAATTGAATTGGCAAAAGCACAAGTTTTTGGGGCGGAAGTTGCAATGGAAAATATGCTAATCCGCGCTCCTTTTGATGGAACTGTATTAACAAAAAATGCAGATGTCGGAGAAATTGTCGCTCCATTTGCAGCAAGCGCATCTTCAAAAGCCGCAGTGGTAACTATGGCGGATATGTCTTCGCTTCAAGTTGAAGCCGATGTTTCCGAGTCGAATATCGAAAGAATAAAACCAAATCAAGATTGCGAAATTTCCCTTGAAGCTTATCCCGATTTCCGTTATCCCGGTTTTGTTGCCAAAATTGTCCCTACGGCGGATAGAGCAAAAGCAACTGTCTTGGTAAAAGTTGGATTTAAGAATTACGACAAAAAAGTTCTCCCTGAAATGCGCGCCAAAGTTCTCTTTTTAAACGAACCGGTCAGCGAAGAAATGTTAAACAAAAAGCCAAAGTTAGTTATTCCCGCTTCAGCATTGGTTCGGAAAGAGAACGAATATCTCGTCTATAAAGTAACAAATGAAAAAGCAGAACAAGCAAAAGTTACAATCGGGGAAAGACTTGGAGTTTATGTAGAAATTCTTTCCGGTTTAGTTGATGGTGAAAAAGTTATTGACAATCCTTCAAAAGAAATTAAGGATGGAACAAAAGTAAATGTTAAAAAATGATGGATGAGGGATAACGTTTGATGGTTGATGGGAAATGATTAAGAACAAGATTATGATTAAGAAAACAAGACTGATCCGCTGCAACGGACTGAAAACTGATTACTTCCGCCAAAGGCGGATCAGCCTTTGGCTGAGATAACTGATAACTAAAAAAACGGAGATAGTATGCCGCCAATTATTCAAGTAAAAAATATTTCAAAATCTTATACAAGAGATAGTTTTGCTATTCCTGTTCTGAATGATATTACGCTCGATATCGAGGAAGGAGAATTTTTTTGTTTGATGGGACCTTCCGGTTCCGGCAAAACAACGCTCTTAAATTTAATTGCGGGAATTGATAAACCGACAAAAGGAAATATCTTTATTAAAGATACGGATATAACCCTGTTGAATGAATCTTCGCTTGCAAAATGGAGAGCAAGTAACATTGGATTCGTCTTTCAATTTTATAATCTCATTCCTGTTTTAACAGCCTACGAAAATATTGAACTTCCGCTGATGTTAACGCATCTCTCAAAAGCTGAGAAAAAACAGCACGTAGAAGCCGCGTTAAACGTGGTTGGTCTTACTGATAGAATGTTCCACTACCCTAAACAGCTTTCCGGCGGACAAGAACAACGCGTTGCAATTGCAAGAGCAATTGTTACCGACCCGCTCATTCTTGTTGCCGATGAACCTACCGGAGACCTTGATAAAAATTCCGCCGCTGAAATTCTTATTCTGCTCGATAGATTAAATAAAGAATTCAAAAAGACAATTTTAATGGTAACCCACGATCCGCACGCTGCGGAAAAGGCAAGCAAAATTCGTCACCTCGATAAAGGCGATTTAATTTAGGAACCGTTATGAAAATTTTTAAACTTGTTTTCAAAAATGCATTCAGACATAAACTCCGGTCATTCTTGACAATACTCGGAATAGCCATTGCAGTAATTGCTTTCGGCGTACTGCGAACGGTTGTTACCGCGTGGTATGTCGGAGTTGAAGCTACGGCGGCTAATAGATTGGTCACGCGCCAAGCTGTTTCATTTATTTTCCCTTTGCCTTACACATACCGCGATAAAATTCAGCAAGTGCCGGGCGTTTCGCAAGTTACGTTTGCATCGTGGTTCCAGGGTGTTTATATCGATAAAAATCAATTCTTCGCCCGCTTTGCTTGCGATGCGGAAACAATGTTCGACGTTTATCCCGAATTTCTTTTATCGAAAAAAGAATTGGAAACTTTTAAACGGGAACAAAATTCATGCGTTGTTGGTGAAGACATCGCCAAGCAGTACAAATTAAAAGTCGGTGATGTTATGCCGATTGAGGGAGACATTTATCCCGGCAGATGGGAATTTGTTATCCGCGGAATTTATAAACCGCGCGATAAAACTACCGACGCAACACAAATGCTTTTTCATTGGAATTATGTAAATGAAAGAATAAAAAAAGAAACGCCTGAACGCGCCGGGGATGTCGGTTGGTATATCGTTAAAATAAAAGACCCGTCAAAATCGGGATTAATTTCTAAACAGATCGATGATCTCTTCAAAAATTCTAATGCAGAAACGAAAACAGAATCAGAACGCGCGTTCGCGCAAAGCTTTTTGGCTTCAACCAGCGCGATTATTACAGCCATGAATATTTTGTCTTTTGTGATCATCGGAATAATTTTACTCGTGCTTGGTAATACGATGATCATGTCTGCGCGCGAACGGACGCGCGAATACGCGGTGATGAAAACTATCGGATTTTCCGGTTCACATTTAATCGGTTTAATTATGGGTGAATCACTTGTAATCTCAATCATCGGCGGTGCGTTGGGTTTAACGCTTACATTTCCACTCATTCAAGGATTGGAGAAAGTAATTCCAAAAGGATTTTTCCCGGTCTTTGAAATTGAACCGATCACTATTATCCTCGCATCAATCGCGGCTTTATCAATTGGAGTTTTATCTTCGCTTTCTCCAATTCAGCGCGCATTGAAAATGAAAATTGTTGAAGGATTCCGATTCGTAGGATGAAAGATGGATAACGGATGATGGTTGATGGAAAAAGATTAAGAACAAGATTACGATCAGGAGCAAGAAAATAATTTTACTTACTCCAGTTGACCACACTCTTTGATAAACCATTAAAACGGTTGAAATACGTATCATATTATTTCATTAACACCTCGATTAATCGAGGTGTTAATGAAACAAAAGCTCAAATTGTTAACCGTTTCAATTTATCTTCTAAAGGAAGACGGTTTTAATTCTTTATAATTTTTAAGAGGTCAACTTGAGTTACTTATAAATTCTGATAACTGACCACTTCCGCCAAAGGCGGATCAGCCTCTGGCTGAGACCACTTACAACTAACTAATAAAGGTTTCGCAAATGAAAATACCACTGAAATACAGTTTAAGAAATTTTACTGCAAGAAAACTTACCACCGGGATCACCGTTACCGGCATCGCATTAGTTGTTTTCGTATTTGCGGCAGTATTGATGATGGCGTACGGTATTCAAAAAACTTTGACAACAACCGGGTCAGATGAGAATGTGCTTGTTGCACGCAAATCAGCAAACGGAGAAATTTCAAGTATTATTCCGGGAGACATTCAAAGTATTGTTTCTTCTTTACCAAACATCGCAAAAACTTCCGATGGCAAACAAATTATTTCTTGTGAACCGGTTGTTATTATCAATCTGGAAAAACAAAGCGGCGGGTTAAGCAATATCAGTGTCCGCGGTGTTTCTCAACAAGTACAGCAACTTCGTCCAAACATAAAAATAATTGAAGGAAGAAATTTTATACAGGGCAGACGTGAGTTGATCGTTGGCGAATCGATTGCAAGCAAATTTAACGGATGCCAGATCGGCGGGAAAATAAAATTCGCCGGAGATTATTGGACTGTCGTTGGAAAATTTACAACCGATGGAAGTGGTTTTGATTCTGAACTCTGGGGCGACGCTTTACAATTGTTAGATGCTTTCGCACGCGGCAATGCTGTCTCAACAATGACTTTAAAATTGGCAAATCCTTCAGAGTTCGCTTCATTCAAACTTGCATTCGATACCGATAAACGGCTTCAACAATATGAACCAGAGATCGAGACCAAATTTTTCGCAAAGCAATCGGAGTTAATGGCGGGATTTATAAGAATATTGGGAATTTTTGTTACGGTAATTTTTAGTCTTGGCTCAACTATCGGCGCAATGATAACCATGTACGCATCAGTAGCAAACAGAACCGTTGAAATAGGGACGCTGCGCGCCTTGGGTTTTAGAAGAAGAAGTATCCTGGCTTCATTTTTGGGTGAGTCATTGCTTATTGCGCTAATTGGCGGCGGAATTGGTTTAGCACTTGCATCGCTTTTACAGTTTGTTTCAATTTCTACTTTGAACTTCGGCTCCTTCACCGAGCTTGCATTCAATTTTGCC
This sequence comes from Ignavibacteriaceae bacterium, assembly GCA_023229425.1. Classification (GTDB taxonomy): domain Bacteria; phylum Bacteroidota; class Ignavibacteria; order Ignavibacteriales; family Ignavibacteriaceae; genus UBA1563. The sequence goes on along the minus strand of JALNZG010000001.1, from coordinate 137,615 downwards.
CTGTCGCCGGATATAATAATTTCATCCTTATTATTCGCTGTTGCAATGGGATTTCTAGGTGGTTTTCTGCCGTCAGTCCGCGCGGCAAGAATGAATATTTTGCAGGCGCTGAGAGCGGAATAGAAATTATTGTATGGATAATATTAGGGAATGAATGGATGTTTGTTTGGATGAACGATGAAATTATTGCTTTGCAGACTGCCAACTGCTTACTGCCGACTTCTTCTTCCCCTACCCAACTTTTTCCATCTCAACCGTCTGGTTGTTATGTTCAACACTCGATAAAAATGTGGCTTTCGGATTTTTCTCTCTCGTCATCCTCAATGAGAATTCTGTCTCAGCAATAAAGACAAGATTTTTTGCTTTATCGAAATACAGATAATTTCCACGAAGACGCTGAAGTTCTTCAATATCTTCTTTTTTATCGTACTCAACCCAAAAAGCTTTGTAGGCGTTGAGATGCATAAAGTCGCAGCTCGCGCCAAATTCATTTAACAATCTATACTTAATAACATCAAATTGAAGCTCGCCGACAACACCGATAACTTTTTTTGTCCCATCGCATTGAACGAAAAGCTGCGCAAGACCTTCGTCGGTTAAATGTCTAATTCCGTTTGCAAGTTGTTTTGATTTGAACGGATCTTTGTTCTGCACAACTCTAAAAATTTCCGGCGAGAAGACCGGAATACCCTTAAACATAAACGCGTCTCCTTCGGTTAAGGTGTCGCCAATCTTAAATAATCCTGAATCATACAAACCGATTACATCACCGGGATAAGCGGTTTCTACAAGCGATTTGGTTTGCGCAAGGAACGATGCCGGATTAGGAAATTTTACCTGGCGTTTCAATCGCACATGAAAATAATTTTTATTTCTTTCAAACGTTCCGGAACAAATTCGTACGAACGCCATTCTGTCGCGGTGTTTTGGATCTAAGTTTGCGTGAATTTTAAAAACAAATCCACTGAACTTTTCTTCCTTCGGCTGGATCATTCCAATTGTGGTTTCCCTTGCAACCGGAGGCGGTGCAATGGCGACGAAAGTATCCAAGAGTTCTCTAATTCCGAAGTTGTTTATCGCGCTGCCGAAAAAGACCGGCGCTAATTCGCCGGATAAATATTTTTCTATTTCAAACTTTCCATACACTCCGTTGATCAAATCAATGTCATTTTTTAGAGTTTCAGCTGCTTCGCCAAATGTTGAAACAAGCTCTTCGTCATCTATTCCTTTAAAATATTTTACTTCATCTTCAATCTGTTGTTTGTTAGCGCGGAAGAAAGCGAATGTGTTATCATAAATATTATAAACTCCTCTAAAACTCATTCCCATCCCGAAAGGATAAGACAATGGTCTCACTTTAATTGATAATTTTTCTTCGATTTCATCCAACAACTCAATTGGATTTCTTCCCTCACGGTCGAGTTTGTTAATAAAAATAATAACGGGAGTATTTCGTAAACGGCAGACTTGCATCAACTTTTCGGTTTGTTCCTCAACACCTTTAACGCAATCAATAACAAGAATAACGCTGTCAACAGCGGTCAGCGTGCGGTAGGTATCTTCGGCAAAATCTTTGTGACCGGGTGTATCCAAAAGATTAATTTTATAGTCGTGGTAGTTGAAGGAAAGAACAGAAGAGGCAACCGAAATTCCGCGTTGTTTTTCAATCTCTAAAAAATCCGATGTCGCGGTCTTTCTAATTTTATTTGATTTAACCGCGCCGGCAATTTGTATTGCCCCGCTAAAGAGCAAAAGTTTTTCCGTAAGCGTGGTTTTTCCCGCATCGGGGTGACTGATAATCGCGAACGTTTTTCTTCTTTTTATTTCTTTTGATAGACTCATATACTGCTAATTATTTTTCTTCTACTGTTAAATGGAATTGTTTAAGAAATGAGGCGTGGCAATGCCGTTTCTAAATCAAATTGGGGTGCTGCTGTTTTTTCTGTACAAATTCATGGTGCAAATATACGGAAAATTGGGGGAAGAGAAATGGAGAAAAATACTCTTGTTAAAATTCTCTTCTCCCTTTTTCCGAGTTATTGTTTATATTTCCATCAACAAAGGAATAATTTATAAACGATATTTTATGCCGGCAATTAAAAAATCTTTTCAACTTTTCTTCTTTTCTTTTTTGCTTTTGAACATGTATGTTTCAGCGCAAAAAGAACCGACAAGCGATGAGCTCTTTGTTCAAGCGCGTGCGGCGGCGTTTGATGAAAAAGATTATATCAAGGCAAGAGCCTTGTGCTATAAAGCGTTGAGCAAAAGTCCAAACTACACCGACATTGAAATTTTTCTTGGGCGGCTTTACACGTGGGATCAGCTTCGCGATTCTGCAAGAATTGTTTTAACAAACGCGCTCGCTAAAAATCCAACCAACCTTGAAGCACACAATGCTCTCATCGATCTTGAATATTGGTCGGGGGATTCTCCAAAAGCATTGGCGTATGCTAATTCAGCGTTAAACTTAAATCCAATTTCAGAAGATATTCTTTTAAAGAAAACAAAAATTCTTGTCGATCTTCAAAATTATGAAGAAGCTTACAGGACAATCGATACTCTTTTGCATATCAACAGAAGCAACACCGAAGCTTTTGTTTACGCGGAACGAATAAAAGATTTAACGCGTATCAACACCATCGGCACAACGTATGATTACGACCACTTCAGCAAAGTTTTTGATCCGTGGCATGCGGCAGCTATTTCTTATTCACGTAAAACAGCGATCGGTTCGGTTATCGGAAGAATAAATTACGCGAATAGATTTCTGAAAAACGGAATGCAATTTGAGATTGATGCCTATCCCCGTTTTATGGATGGATTTTATTCCTACGTAAATTTCGGTTATTCCGGTTCAACTATTTTCCCAAAACTCCGGTTCGGATTGTCGCTCTATTACAGTTTGCCTTTAAGTTTTGAAATTGACGCGGGCATCCGCTATTTAAAATTCCCTTCTTCAAAAACCGATATTTATACTTTTGCGCTTGGAAAGTATTACAGCGCTTTTTGGTTCTCATTTAGAACATTCATAATTCCAAAAGGAAACACAGCTTCATACTCATACACATTAGTAACGCGCTACTATTTAACCGACGCAGACAATTATTTAGCTCTTTCTCTTGGAACTGGAATTTCTCCCGACGAAAGAAGTTTGAACAATCCGAATCTTTTAATCTCAAAAAAAGTTGGAACTGGAATTTCTCCCGACGAAAGAAGTTTGAACAATCCGAATCTTTTAATCTCAAAAAAAGCAGGAGTTGATTACAATTTTAGGATTTCAAAACGGCAAACGCTTTCGCTTACTGCCGGATACATTTATGAAGAATATTTTGCCAATTCATTCCGTAACAAGATCAATGTCGGTTTAGGGACACAATTTAGCTTTTAATATGAAGTACAGAAAAATATTCGTTTGGTTTCTTCTTATTATGCTTCTTCCTTTTCCATTGTGGATGTTCATCGCTTGGCAGCTTTCTCCCTCGAAACCATTTCCGATTGTCATCATAGATAAAACCGTTTTAACCCGCGAAGGAAAAGAACATGAGTCGTTAAATTGGATTTTAACAAACGAAAAGTTCGTTAAACAAAACGGGGAGCTCTATTCAATCCAAAAAGATTATTACGGATTCTTTCCGAAAAACAACAGAAAATTTTCCGTACAAGGATTGGAAAATTTTAATCCTGAGCAGATAGACAGTCTTGCAAATGTTTCTCAAGCGGTTTATATCACCGACACGTACGGAATATTTTCAAGCGAATGGTACACACAAAAAGAACAAACTGAGCACAGCAGTTTGGTTTACGGCGGCATGTCAACCGTTGATTTGATGTTTCTCCAAAAAATGAAAGAGAAGAAAAAACTTATTCTCACTGAATTTAATTCTATAGCCTCCCCTACGAGTAATGCCGTACGGGCGGAGTTTGAGACAATGTTCGGATTGCGCTGGACAGGGTGGGTAGGGAGATATTTCGAGAGTCTTGATACAGTCATTAACAAAGAACTCCCCCGCTGGCTCATCCGTGATTTCAAAATTCAGCATCACAATTTATGGACATTTAAAAACTCCGGAATTGCTTTCGTTCATTTTGACAACCGCATAGAAATCTTAGAGAACCAAACTCACTTGAAGCAGGAAGTTCCTTACCTTTTAACGAACGAGGAGTACCGCGAGCGTTTCGGGCTGCCTGCAAAATTAAAATATCCATATTGGTTTGATGTGATGCTTACACAGCGAACGAATAATGTGCTTTCAATTTATTCGATCTCCTCAAATAAAAAAGGAGATTCACTTTTAAGTTTAAATGGAATTCCAAAAACTTTTCCCGCGGTAATTGAACATACGGGTGATTATACTTTCTACTATTTTGCAGGCGATTTTTGCGATAATCCCGTTGACCAATTTGCGGCAAGAATAAAGGGAGTTCGTTTATTTAAATGGTTTTTTTATGATTCGAAGGAAATTCCGGAACGAAGAAGTTTCTTCTGGGAATATTACTCACCGCTTGTCACCAAAATTCTTAATAACTTTTACAGTTCCCACCGCTAAATTATTTTTTGTTAATTCCTTCCTGCCTGCCGGCACGGGGGGTAAAATAAAGTACGGAATCAGGCAACAAGGTTTTTGTTGTAAGCATTATCTTGTTCTTCAATTTATATTCGCTAAAATAATTTTGTAAGCGGCTTTGTACAACATCATCTTTTATTTTCCTGATAATTAAATTGTCAAAGACTTCAAAAACCTCTTCATCCGTGAGAAAATATATTTGGTTAAGATAGTCGAGCAGTTCGTTTTTATTTCTCATCAACGGAGCCGAGTGAATATTGCGGAAATTTTTCACGGTATCTAAACCACTGCCGAGCCATGTAACATATTTTGGCGTTTCAATTTTATAATTCTCGCGTAAAAAAGAAATCAGCGAAGGAAGCACATCAAAATGCGTTGAAACGGAGGAAAAGGTTTCTGTTCTTTTCAACATCGGGGAATAAATCAGGAACGGAACATGAAAACGGTCGAGCTTTGTTTTAATAGGAATTTCCGGCATCCGGTGGTCGCCAGTAATAATAAAAATAGTATTCTTGAAATCATTTCTTTTTTTGTATTCTTCAAAAAAATATTTAAAAGCATCATCCGTGTACATAACCGTTGCAAAAATATCAATATATTTTTCATACTTTTGTTTTTGTTGAAGAGAAAGATCCATCGTTTGTAATTGTGTGTGTACTTTATTCCTGTAATATTCTTGACCTTCAATTAAGAATGGATCGTGCATAGAGAGTGTCATATAAATATCAACCCGCGGAGATTTCCTCTGCTGACCGATAATTTCCAAGCTTCTTTTGAATAGATCTTTATCGCCATATCCCCAGGAAAATTGATCTGCTTTTGCGGGCATTTTTTTATATCCGCTGCCGAAGTTTTTATCACCTAAGACAAAATCAACTTGTTGTCTTTTGAAAAAAGTATCCATGTTATCAAAATGGACATCTCCACCATGATAGAATGCTGTAGAATAACCAAGTTGTTTTAATAACGAGATTAAAGAAAAATGGGGTGGCATCTTTTCTCCCAACTCCAAAAATCCCTTTTCGGCAAACGGTAATGAACCAAAGAGAGAAGAAAAAACGGCAAAGGTTCTTCCGCTTGTGCTGAGAAAATTTTTCCAGTATAAACTCTGCCCGGCAAGTGAATCTAAAAACGGCGTAAAACTGCCGTCTATTGCTCCTTCGCCGCTGTATGATCTGCCAAGACTTTCTGTAATGATAAAAACAAAATTCGGAAGCTCATCTGTAGTTTGAAAAAAATTTCCGAGCACGTTTTGGCTGCTGTCTATTCGCAAAAACGGAAAATTTTTATTTACATACGTAAAAGTATTCTGTTGATCGACATCCGAGTCAATAAAATAATCGCCTGAAATTACTTCATCTTCTTCTTTTAACAAATAAGGAATTGCTCTTCCGCTAAAGAATTGAAGTTTGTTGACGACAGTATAAAATTCCAAATCGGTTTCATACTCTTTAGTGTTCGGCGTAAAATTATCATAGACAAAAAATGAACTGATAAGCACTGCGGAAAGAAGATAAACAAGTTTGTTCTGTAAAGGAATTTTTCTGCTGAAACGAAAAGCGAGAACAACCAATACAATCAATACCAAGACTGCAAGCACCATCAGCAAATTAAATCCGCCGGAAGCTTGAAAAGTGCGTATAATCTCTTCAACTGAATAGCCAAACAAATCTGCACCGAGGGGAACTAACGATTTTGAATAGTAAAAAATAAGCAGAAGATTGCTAAGCAACAGCAATGCAGAAATTGAAATGAAAATAATTTCGGCGATCTTAGATTTATAATAACTAATTAGAAAAAATGGAATTACCGAATAGCTGCAAATCTTCAGCAGAAAAATTATATCGTAGAATATTCCCGATGCCGCAAGCCGCAAACTATTTGCCGGCAGAGTGTGAATGTTAGAAATGTAAGAATACTCAAAAACTCTTACCACAAGAAAAAGAAAACTTAATGAGAGGAGGAGTTGGAAAAATCTCTTAGAGGTTTCTTCTGCAAAAATTCGTAAATCCTCTCGTGTTCTATACAAATGACCGCTCATATATTTTTCATTTTAATAAGAGAATAGTTTCCGGGTTCGTTCAAATGTCCCACCGCAGAGATACCAGGTATCGTTTAGTAATAATGAATCAAGTTTTCCTTTTCCATCTGAGAAATGCGTTTTTATTCCACTTTCATTTTCCACCTGGGTACTATTTGTTTTCGCGGAAAGAAAAACAAGATTATGAATTCCGTTTAAAGACAATCCTTTTCTTTGTTCGGCATTTGGTATCGGTCCATAAAAAATGCTTGGATAGATGCGCTCTACTTTTTCGGGTCTAAAAATATTTTTAATTTCAAGTTCGTTAATTGAATAAGAGGATTTTATTGCTTGAACCAGCATCCCGGTTTCTTTGGGTTTGGTTGTTTTAATTATTAAGACCAATGGTTTTGGGAAAGAACTTATCGTGTCAAGAATTTCACTCAACTTTTCAAAATTAAAATTTTTAAGATCAAAAGGCAGATGGAGAAAATTCATCACATAAGTATCATACAATGCACTATCTTTTTTTGTAATCTCTATATTTTCTTGACTTGCATTATCAATTAAGGAAACAACCTGTTTAACATAACCAGAAAGAATATATCCAAAGCAACCTTCTTCCGAAATATGAGGTAACAAATAGGTGGATTTTCCGAGATAAAAGATTGGTCCTTCAGAGAAATTTTTTCTCTCATTCAATGTCCGGTAAGTGTTTACATTCCCCGCATCAACCACAACGTTTTGGCTTTCAATAATTCTCCTAACAACATTTACTCTATCCTTACCCAAATAACAATGGATATAATATTTTCCTTTTCCAGTTGCGAGCAGTTTTTTTATTGTTTCAATTGAAGAAATATTTTGACTTACCCATGGCAGCATCGGTGCATGAATTATTTCAATACCGGCATCTATTGCGGCGGCGTTTTCTTCATAAATTAGTTTTGGTTCAAAAGGAACTACCGCCGGATGAAGCAGTGAAATTATTCCGGAAAATTTTTCTTTTTTTAATTGAATGATCTGCTCTTTTGAAGGATAAGGACCAAACACAAACGAAATACGGGAAAGGGATATCTTCTCCGAGCGCTCGCTCCGTCCCGGAGTGTATTGGGGATTCATCCACAAAAATAATACTGCGGCAAAGAAAAAAGCCGGGGTATAGATCATCCATTTTTTACTTTGTTTTTCCGATTCCCAATACCGTGTCGAAATGAAATAAGAAATTGAGCCGGTTAAAAGAAGAATGAGTATTATAAAAACTTTTATAATTAAGCTTTCAGACCTTTCCGACGCCCCTTCTTCCTGGAAATAATCAATCGTCCAGCGTATCGGTCCCCAAAACAAAAGCGATCCCATTACAAAACCTATGACACTGACAAAGTAAAGAAGGAGAAAATAGTATCTAAGCGGTTTGCCGAGAATATGTTTTTTCAGAAAATTCATAACACATCATTCAAGAAAATTTATTAAATTAAAAAGAAGTTTTTGTCAAACTAACAAATTGTTGTGAAAAAAAAAATAAGGAAGCAAAAGCAAAACAGTAATGAGCAATTCGAAAACTATAATTTTTGCAGAAGATACGGTACATATAGCACAGTTATTAAAATTTAAACTTGAGAAAGAAGGTTTTAATTTAATCCATTTCCCCTCCGGTGTAGGTGTTACGGAAGGGGTTTTAAAATATAAGCCCGATCTAGTTTTGCTGGATATTATGATGCCGGTAAAAGACGGGCTAACAGTTTTAAAAGAATTAAAAAGCAACCCGAGTATTGCACATATCCCGGTTGTTTTACTTACAGCTAATTCCCACGAAGAATACGTGATAAAGGGACTGCAGCTTGGAGCAACTGATTACATTTTAAAACCTTTCGCCTCCGCCGAACTTGTGCTTCGTATAAAAAACATTTTAAAAATGCGATAATTCTTCTTGCTGTTTGTTGCAGCACCTTGCCTTCCGGCAGGTATGAGTGTTTATTAATTTGGGAGTTTTTTTTGTTTATTCATTTAGACATTTTTACTTTTCTTGCATTAACTATCTTCGCATTGTTAATCATAACATACATACTTGTTATTCAAGTAGTGCTGCTTCGTCTGCTTCATGGTTACCAAGCCAAACAAGAACAAAAATTTATCGCTGTCTGGGAAGGAAAAATTTTTAATTACCTGGAAAGTGATGAAAAACCAGTGACATTAGTTAAAAAAATCAGGCGGGGAAAATACTTTTATCTTCTCCGTTATTTGCGGGAATTTTTGCTCATGCTGAAAGGCGATGATTTTAAAAAGTTGTCCGCGCTAATAAATGAAACCAAATTACAACGGTTCCTCCTCTCTCAATTAAAATCAGGTTCACCAAAAAAAATTAACGAAGCGGCATATTTTTTAGGGTTAGCCAAATCCGTTGCTTCAAGAAGTGTTTTGCAAAAAAAATTACGGAGCCAAAATGCATCTGTATTTTTAAGCTCCGCTTTAGCCCTGGCACGGTTGAATGATATAGATTCGGTCTTTGATATTTTCCGAAACGCGCGTCGTTTTAAATTCGTCTCAAAAGATTCATTACTCGCAATACTCTCAGAATATTCGAATGAGATATGCAAGCCGCTTCTTCTAAATCTCAAAAAAGAAAAAAACACATTAATTCAAAGCATAACCATTACTCTTTTTCGCCATTTTAAATTCTATCAAGCAGGTGAAACCGTATTGAAAATAATAGTGTATAGCCAAAACAAAGATGTAATAATTGAAAGCATTAAATTCTTCTGCACAATTGAATTTGTTAAATCCGCTACCGCATTGCGCACTTTGATCAACCACCCAAAAGCTGAAGTACGTGCAGAAGTTTTAAAAGCTTTGGCTGTTTTGGGAGATGAAACTTTCGAACAAAGAATTTGGGATCGCATGTACGACCCCGAATATGAAGTTCAGTATAATGCAGTAACTACGCTAATAAAACTAATTCCCGGCAGTGAAGAAAAAATTTCCAATTTTGCATACGGCAATTTAAAAGACCGGGCTGCGGCAATTGCAAGAATGGTTTTAAGCGAACGGAACATTAAAAACTAATATGGAAGTTATTAAATATATCGTCATCGGATTTAATTCATTAATCCTTCTCTATTTTCTTGCGGTTTGTTCGATCTATATTATTCTAAACGTTATTGCATTTTTTAAGATGATCAAGTACAACCGTACAATTAAATATCTTGATCTCAAACGTGTTTTCAAATTGACAAACTACAAACCCATTTCCGTTATTGTTCCGGCATATAATGAGGAAAATGGAATTGTAGAAAGTATAAAATCGCTTCTTCAACTTGAATATCCCGACTTTCAATTAGTAGTTGTAAATGATGGTTCAAAAGACAATACTCTTCAAAAAATATTCGAAAATTTCTCTATCCGTCAGGTTTCATTTACCCCTTTTTATAAGTTGAAATCCCAACCGATCCGTTCCGTTTTCATGTCTTCCGAATACCCGAATTTAATTGTCATTGATAAAGTAAACGGTGGAAAAGCGGACGCCATTAACGCAGGAATTAATCTTGTGAAAAGTCCATTGATAACAGTAATTGATGCCGACTCCGTTTTAGAGCGCGATTGTCTTTTGAAAATTGTGCGTCCTTTTATGGAAGACGAAAATGTAATCGCAGTGGGCGGTACAATCCGCATCGCCAATGGATGCGACATTCTTCACGGAAATATTTTGAAGGTCGGATTAGCAAAATCATGGCTTGCCCGGTTTCAAGTTGTAGAATATTTGCGGGCTTTTTTATTCGGGCGAAACGGTTTTGATGTACTCAACGGAATTCTTATTATTTCCGGCGCATTCAGTTGTTTCTCGCGTGATGCACTCATAAAAATTGATGGTTACCGAGCCGGCTGTATCGGTGAGGATATGGAAATAATTGTCCGGATGCATAGAAAGCTGCGCAAAGATAATCCAAAATTGCGGATCACCTTTATTCCCGATCCCGTTTGTTGGACGGAAGCGCCAGAGACTTTTAAAGTACTCCGCAGTCAACGGATGCGCTGGCAAAAAGGAACGGTTGACAGTATTCTTCTTCACAAAAAATTATTTATGAATCCGGCTTACGGTTGGATTGGAATGGTCGTATTTCCCTACTTTGCGCTGTTTGAAATGCTTGGACCCGTCATAGAGATTTTTGGGTATGCCTTTTTTATTCTTTCATTTGCGTTAGGTTTTGTAACAATATCTTTCGCTGTCGCCTTTCTTACAACCGCAATCCTTTATGGAGTAGTTCTCTCGGTTCTTTCAGTAATTTTAGAAGAGCTTTCCTTTCAGCGATACCCCAAACTCTCTCAATTGTTGACGTTAATCGCAGCCGCTTTTTTAGAAAATTTCGGATACCGCCAATTGACTACCTGGTGGAGGTTTCGGGGAATGGTTGAATATTTTAGCGGAAAAAGACATTGGGGACAAATGGAGAAGAAGGGATTTGCGAAGTAATAATTTTTCCCGATAAAGCTGTGCTTTTCTTTTGAACTATTTCCCCTAACTTATTGAGATGAGCAAACGCGAAAGGGAAGCAAGCGTAAAACACAAGAAACGTTGAATATTTCGGATGTTACGTCTTTTATTGTAAATCATTACCCTGCTAGATATAAAACTACAAAAAAAAAATTAACGAAGAAGGATCATTTTTTTTGTTTGAACAAAATCTCCGGCTCGGATTTTATAAAAGTAAACACCGCTGCTTAACCGGCTTCCATCAAAAGTGGTTTGATAATTACCGGCGACTTGTTCATCATTTACTAATGCAGCTACTTCGTTTCCTAACAAGTCAAATATTTTCAGTGAAACAGAACTGTTCTTTGGTAATTGATAGTTGAGCTTCGTAGTTGGATTAAAGGGATTTGGATAATTTTGGAACAGATTAAAATTACTTACACCTGTCGACTCATCATTAAGCGCAGTGGTTTTTTTTTGACCGTAAACTTCAAATTCATTTATAACATAACCGGAATCAATGATAAACTTTTTAGTACATTGCAACCGTAAATATCTTCCGCTGCCTGATAAATTCGTGATATCTTCAACACCTCCGATACCGGCACTCTGTGTGAAAATGGTAGTAAGTGCGCCGGCTTCACTTACTGCCTGCAATCGATAAGCGATTCCGTAGTTCCTTCCCCAATTTAAAACTACCCGTTTAAAATCCATCAGTTTTTCAAAATCAATATAAATCCAGGGAGAAGATTCATTCTTACTTTTCCATGCAGTTGCTGGGTCTCCATCAATTGCATTAGTGGCTGAAAAGTTTGTCTGAGCAGTAGAGGATTTTACAAGTCCATCCAATGACCGATTAATTTTTTCCGCAGGAAGAAGTTGAATAGAAATTTCTTTCAACTCAGACGTGTCTCCCGTTGTACTTATTTTATAAATAGTTGTTGTAGAAGGAGAAACGATCTTACTTCCATTTGCTTCTACTTGAAGATCGTTAAAAAAAACCTGCGATTCCGTTGCCGTTGTCCAAAAAATTTGTGATGAATCATTCGTCCCAATTTCAAGATTTCTCGGCTTCGCATAAAATGATTTTATTTTCCCCGGGGGGAGATATTGAAGGTTAATGCTGATAGTATCGCTTCTATCCGAACCTTCTGAGATCAGTGTGTAGGTTGTGGTTTCAACCGGGTTGACTACTAATGAATCGTTCTCATTCACTGTATTCCCATTCAAGGTTACTTGGGAACCGATAGTGGTTTCCCAGTAGAGTGTTGCCGATTCCCCTTTTTCAAAAAAACTTTTATTCGCATTGAAATATCTCGTTATGCCCGCGGCACTATTAAGGATAGCATCCTTGGCGATCTGAGCCATGAACGCATATCCCGCTGCATTTGGATGAACGCCATCCGGAAACCATGAAGCGTTGTTGAGCATTGGAGAATTAAAATCAATAAAGTCTGTCTTTGCAGTTTCTTTTACCGAATCAATAATCGGGAGTATAAACTTGAGAATTGAATCTCTAATTCCCCAGGCTGTTTGATAGACCGGACACGGACGAGAAATAAATATTTGTGGTTTAACTTTCCCTTTTCTAAACTCATTGATGAGGTCGAGATAATCTGAGTAAAACTCATTCTTGTAAACCCAATTCTGCGGTTTTGTATCATTCGTTCCGAGTTTAATGATAACGATTTGCGGTTGAAAATCTCTTGCATCAACAAATGCGGGGTCTTTCCAATAAGGATAATCCCCTTTCTTTAATAATGTTCTTGCTGAAACACCAAAATTTTTCACATCATAATGAGCGCCTAATAATTTGCCGAGCTGTGCGGGATATGCTAAATCCCCCGATACTCCGGCACCGATAGTTATGCTGTTCCCAACACAGGCAACTCGGATCGGTTTAGCTTGTGCATGGACAGAAATATTAAATATAATTATTAGTATAACCGAAAGAGTTCTGGACCAAAATGTTTTCATATAGATTTCATTATTACTAAATAAAATTTGATTAACGAACTAAAAATTTATGTCATTAATTTCGTTTACCATAAAAAAAGAGAGTGACGGTGATTAAGAGAAAGTCACTCTCTTCGGGAGATCGACTTATTTCATCAGTACAAGTTTTTTTGTGACGGTAAAATCACCGGCTTGGATTTTATAAAAGTAAACGCCGCTGCTTAACCGGCTTCCATCAAAAGTGATTTGATAATTACCGGCGACCTGCTCTTCATTTACTAACACAGTTATTTCGTTTCCTAACAAGTCAAATATTTTCATTGAAACAAAACTGTTCTTTGCTAACTGATAATTGATCTTCGTAGTTGGATTAAAGGGATTTGGATAATTTTGCGAAAGCTCAAAATTATTTGGCAATTGTGCATAGGAATCATTTTCCACTTCGGTTGTCCATCCCATTTTATCGTTAATATAAGCGGCAAGATTTTGCCCCATTACTAAATGATGACGAACGCGCGGATGTTTTGTCCAGCTTGGATCAAACGGGAAAAAATATGTTCCAAGATTTGTATCATTATCCGTATTTCGCATATATTGTACTGCCCCTTCTATATATCCGGGCCAAGGAGATCCTGTTTTTGTAGCGTCCATACTGCCTAAAGCGCAGACAATAAAAGCATTTGGATGATGAAGTCGAATTTCACGTACAAAAGTTACGTATGCGTTTGTAATCTTAGACGAATCTCGAGTAGTAAGAAGCCAACTATCATTTTGAAAGAGGTTTATCACAACTACATCCGGAGTGTATTGACTAAAATCCCAATTGCTTGCTGAACTATCGGGATTGAGACGATAATAATATTGAGACATAACCATAGGAAACCAGCTGATCATAATACCAATTCCGCTTTTTGCAATACACATATAATCAGCATTCAATAAACGTGATGCTACAGCGCCATACGCTAAAAAATTATTCTCTTGCGCCATATTATCATCAGCGCCGTTATCAGGAGCTTCGTTCCCCATCCCGCATGTAATAGAATTGCCATAAAATACTATTTTGTGTTCAGGTCTTGCCGGAGGTGCGATCAGGGTTTTCCCATCGTTGATCTGAATTCCTAAAAATTTAGTGGGACCAGTGGAGGCTTCGGTACGACGAAAAATAAGAAGACTGTGAACCGTATCCTTAAGTAAGGCTGAAACAAGATAGATCTTACTCCCGGCCAGGCAGTCAATAATATGTGGGTGTTCATAATCTTCATCAATAAAAACATTATAATAGGATTGCCCGGTTTTATCATCTAACATTAGGATGATTAAAGGACCCTCAAAATTTGCTCTAATATATGTACCGGGCCAGAAAAGAGTGGGTTTGTCAGGTACAGCAAAGTCAATCCTTCCGTTATATTGAAAATTTGGATGGTCAGCCTTTATTATTGTAATTCCAAATAACTCTGAAATAAAACAAAGGACAAATATTGGAACAATAAATATTGTCCTCAGATTCATTCCAATCATTTCAATACCTTTCCATTATTAAGACGCCTTAAATTTTGTCTTAAATTATTTGCCTCACTACGTATTACATTAAAACTTAGCACTGTCGAATCAATTATTTCATCAAGATAAGTTTTTTTGTTTCAACAAAATCGCCAGCCTGAATTTTATAAAAGTAAACACCGGAGCTTAAATTGCTTCCGTTAAAAAAAACTTGGTAATTGCCGGCAACATGCTCTTCATTTACTAAAGTACTTATTTCATTTCCCAGCACATCAAATATCTTAAGCGTAACAAAACTGTTCTTTGGTAACTGGTAATTGATTTTTGTGGTTGGGTTAAATGGATTTGGGAAATTTTGCTCCAAAGCATAAACAGTGGGGATATTGTAATCCCTAACACCGCTTAGGGTGTTGAATGACGTAACGTTTGACCAATCCGACCATTTTAAATTATGATCGCGATATTTAACTCTGTAATAATATAACTTACCCTTTGTGAAGCGTGATGATTTAAAAGATAATTTAGTTAAATCCACTCCGCTGTTTAAATCAATTGGATTAAAAGCAGCATCAACACCATAAATATTTTTCCAATGAACCAAAGTATCAACACTCGTTGCAGCAAAGTTTTCATTTTCTGCAACTTGGATCTTTACCGTCATCAAAGAATCAGAACCAATTTTAGATGTATTGAAAGTAATCTTATTCGTATCAACCGTTGGTGCGCTTGTAACAGGATTTCCCGGAGCCGGTTGATTAACTCTTCTGTACCATTTATCCATAAGCTCAGAATCTCTGTTCTTACTCGCATTCCCGAGACTGTACATTGATGATTCAAATGTTTTTTTTGCGGCGTCAATTTCCACAAGCTGGAAAAAATAATTATCGTATGTAATCTGGATTGCAGGAAAATCAGTATTTTTAAAAGCACCCCAACGGTCTGTAGCTCCCCCGCCGCCGCCGCCGCAGACGATTCTAAAATCACCCTGAGAATTTATAGCTACAGATTCAATAGTTCCTCTTTCAAATCCGTGCGTATGACCGTAAGAATGTTGAACTACTTTTGAATATTTTTTAAGAATCGGATAAATCTGATTTGTGATATAGTTCGGTCCACCGTCATAAGTAATTCCTTCACCCCATAATTCTGTTATTGAGAAATGATGTGAAATAACGAAAACAAAATCTATGGTTGAATCAGCTTCAGCTTGCGGTAATATTATTTGATCAAGCCAGGTTTTTTGTAAAGTTCCAACAGTGGAAATTGCATTAGAATTCAAACCGATAAATAATGTGTTGGCAATTCTGAATGACCAAAATTTTTCATTAGCGGCAGGAAAAGGAGAAACATCATCGTAATGCATATATTTATAATAGTTTTGATGTTCCCCTTCATGATTTCCGGTTACGGTCATGGTTGGAATGTTTGGAGAAAGTGGAGACATCGGGGCAAAATATTCATCTGTCCACTGAATAATATTGCTGCCGTCAACAACTAAATCACCGGAATTTAGAACCATAGTAATCTGATTTTGAATGTCATTTCCGTAAAGTTGCTGCATCTTCTTTTTTGCTTCTTTGATAACTTTAACCGCCATAGTCGTATCTGTACTGTGTATATCACTCAACAACAAAAATCTGATTTTACCGTTGTAATTACTATCCGGTAAAGTTCTAAAAGAGTAAATATTCGAGGCACCGCTACCGCTTACGGCTTTATAAAAATATTCGGTGTTTGATTGAAGACCCGATAATTTTACTGAGTGCCACCTGTAAGGGGCAAGAACAATTTCGCTTGTTCCGGATGTAGCTTGTCCCAATGCTGCTGTTGTCCCGTATTCAACATTTGTTAGAGTTGAGAGTGTATCATGCCAGCAAACATAAACTGAATTTGTTGTAGGCTCTTGGAGATAAGGGACAAGCATTAATTGTTTTGTTGACGGAGCTTCAACTTGATGACCATAACCGCCTAAAGAGTTTACTTCCGCCAAAGTTAGAGAATAATCCCAAATTGCAAGTTCAGCGCAATCAATTTCTTTATCCTCTCCATCTTCATCGGCAAAAACAAGCAAGAGACTATCAAGAGAAAATCGTCCATCTACAGCTTGTATCGTTCCATTGCGAAGTAATTGCCCGTCTAAATAGTATTTGAATTGTGTGCCGTTCTTCACTGAAATGACTAACCGGTACCATTCATTTGCCTTAACAGCGTATGCAGAATAGCCGGTTGCGGCTGTTCCTATATTTCCGGCTGTATTAATGAAACAATCTCCGTCATTATTGTTTGCCGGAGTTGTTTGGAAAAAACACCGCCAGCCATCAATTGCTGGAACACGAAAATCAATTTGAATTGAGTAATCATTTACATGAACGCCACCGCCATTTGGCAGAATGCCATGAGCCATCTTGTAATGACTTCCGACACCAATTTTTATTGCTTCGTTTCCTACTTCAGGTCCATCAATTAATAAATGTGTCCCGACTAATTGCAAATCGCTACCGTAATTTTGTTCTGCTTTAAGCGGAGTATCAGGATTATCAAATTTCCACCAGCCTTTGCGCGTGGAAACTTGAGCATTCAAAGTTGAACTGAATGCAAGAATTAAAAGCAAATACACGATTGAGACACGTTTCATATAAAACCTAATTTAAAAATTGCTAAAATTGAACACTTGTTTTAATTAGCTGTTTCCTGTAAACAACTATTATTTTAATAACATTAATTTCTTAACACTCTGGAATGAACCGGCTTCTATTTTGTAAAAATACATTCCGCTCGTGAGATTTCCGGCATTAAAATTTACTGTATGCTTTCCGGCAGATTGATACTGATTTACTAACGTTGCAACTTCACGTCCGAGAACATCGAATACTTTCATCGAAACCAATTCAGGGTTTTGAAGTGAATAGGTAATCTTTGTTGATGGGTTGAACGGATTTGGATAGTTTTGTGCTAAAGAATAATCAGCAATAACATTTCCGTCTTCAACAGCATTTGGATCTACCGACATTTTGTTTCCAATCCATGTCCACAGCCATCTTGTCGGATCATAGTATGACTGGTCATCGTTATAAGGAGAATAACAGAAAACTAATTCTCTATCACCCGTTGCATCGGCATCATTGATTGAGAAATCAATTGGAATTTTCATGCCTTCTACAGGAACGAAAACACTATCTAATGCTCCGCTATCACGACGATGAGCCAAATCAACGAAAGGAATTTTTGCTTCGATAGTATAACCCGGTGTGAATTTTGTTCCGAAGAAATAATTCTGACCGCCGTTATTAAGTAACAAGCTGTCCATATTCGCTCCACTTTCAATGAGCACTTGTTTTTCATCAAATCTGAAGTGGTAATGAGGTGTAACACCTCTTTGATATGACTTGAAAAACATGTTATGAGAATCAAATAAGCCGAGCATAAGATCAACACAATCGTTCATATATGAAGCATTAGCCTCCGACCATGAGTATATATCATCGGTGACATCCGCAGCAAAATAAAGATAGTCTTTATCCATAGCGAAATATGCAATCGCACTGATATCCTGGTCTCCGTCAAACTTTCCGCTAGGAGCAAGGAAACCGGTCCCTTCGGAATTAATAATTCTAAATTGAGGAATACTTGCCCATTCAGATAAATCACCGTCAGCTATGAAATTAGCCGGGGCTGTTTTCGCAATAGTAGGCACGCCTTTTCCTTTATTTGTAGTGGGGGTGTTTGAGTAAGCAGGTGAAGATAAATTTCCGGCATAATCTTTACAAACAATCGCATAATAATAGGTCAAATCCTGATCTATAATAGCTGATCGAAGAATCTGTTCTGCACTTTGCGAGTTTTCTGCAATACCTAACTTAAGAACTTCTGCTTTAGTAATATCAGTTATCGCTTTTTCCGAATAGTAGAGATTATAAACTTCCCCTTCTTCACCGGGCACATCTGTCCAGAGAATTAAATTCTGATATGATAGAGGAGTGACAATTAAACCGCTTGCCGTGTTTGGCGGAATCGTATCAATAGCGTGAAAACTTCCTAAAGAAAATACTTCTTCCTGAGAAAGAACACGATCCCAAATAGCGAGTTCAGAGCAATCAATTTCACCATCCTCACCATCTTCATCGGCAAAAACGAGCAGCAGACTATCAAGCGCAAATCTGCCATCTATTTCTTGAACTGTTCCATCGTGGAATAACTGCCCATCTAAGTAATATTTATATTGCGTCCCATTTTTAACCGAAATAACCAACTTGTACCATTCATTCGCAATAATTGGATGCGGAGAATATCCGGTTGCCCAAACACCAATGCTGCCGGAAGTATTGATGAAACAATCTCCATCCGATCCATTTGTGATATCGGTTTGATAGAAACAATGCCATCCAGAAAGTGCTGGAATACGAAAATCAATTTGAATTGTATATTCATTAACGCGAAGACCGCCGCCATTCGGCAGGATGCCATGAGTCAACTTGTAATGACTTCCGGGACCAATTTTTACTGCATTGTTTCCTACTTCAGGTCCGTCAATCAGCAAATGTGTACCAACTAATCGCAGATCACTACCGTAATTTTGTTCTGCTTTAAGGGGAGTATCAGGGTTATCAAATTTCCACCAACCTTTGCGCGTGGAATCTTGAGCGTTTAAAGTTGAACTGATTGCAATAACACAAAGTAAATAAAGAAATGAAATGCGTTTCATTTTACACCTACCTAAAATTTAATTGATAATCTATTTTGACCGAAGAAGACGATACTTCATTGTGTAAACATAAAGCGGATGATGAACTCCCCCAATCCCTCGTTCGAGGTATTTTAAAAATAAACGACTGCCTCAAAAACATCAATCTGAAATTCTTGAGACAGCCGTTTTCATAGAGTACTACTACTTAACTAACATCATTTTAATTCTTTGAACTTTTTCATTTGCTCTTAATTCGGCAAAGTAGATACCGCTTGGTAAAGAATAACTTTGCGACGATGTGTTAAAACTCTTATTATACTTTCCCGTAACTTGATATTCATTAACCAATTCAACAACCAGTTCGCCGGTAGTATTATAAACTTTTAACGTAACGAAAGCATCCGTTGGCAATTCATAAGCAATGATCGTTGATGGATTAAATGGATTAGGATAATTATTATACATTTTGAATTCAGAAGGTGTCAACAAAACTTCAATCGTTTGAGAGTATTCGAAACTGCCATTATGATCCATTTGTTTCAGTCTATAAGAGTATTTACCGGAACCAATCGTTTGATCGGTAAATGAATAACTATGTTTTTCAGTTGATGTTCCAAATCCGGAAATAAATCCAAGTGATTTCCAGTTTTCAGTTTCACTTTTTCTTTCAACTAAAAATCCGCTATTATTTTTTTCAGTGGCGGTTTCCCAGTTAAGGATAACACTTCCCTTTGCCGGGATTGCACTAAATGATGCAAGTTCCACAGGCAGTGGAAGTGTTCCAACAGTTCCAATCGCAGCAACATCTGCTGCTGAAAGAGGATAATCCCAAATTGCAACTTCCGCAACATCAATATCACCGTCATCATTATCATCATCAGCAAAAATGAGCAAAGACGGATTAAGTGCATAACGTGTATCTATTAGATAAGGGCTCCAGTCCTTAATTAACTGCCCGTCAATATATGATTTATTGGCAACTCCATTATCAACTGTAATAACCAATCTGTACCAAGTATTGAGAGCCGTTAAAAATGTAGAATACCCTGCGCCTGAAGTGCCGATTTCACCTGTCGGTTTAATAAAAAGATCCCCATCGCTTGTACCAGGAGTTTCATCAACCTGAATGAAATTGTGCCAGGCAGATGCGGTAATTCTAAAATCAACTAAAAGAGAGTATCTGTTTACTTTGGTTCCACCACCATTAGGAGCAATTCCGTGTGTCATTTTTAAATAATTTCCGAGTCCGACAGGATCCGTTACGGCTCCATTGCTTACGGTAGGACCTGCAATAGCTGTATGTGTTCCGATAAGCTCTAATGCACTTCCGAAACCCGATTCGGCTGCGCCTAAGTTGGCAGGATTGTCAAATTTCCACAAGCCTTTTTGTGAATATGACAAAGACGAAGATAGCATAAACAATGCTATTAAAAGCACCGATCTTTGTAAGAGATTTTTCATAATTGCACCTTGTTCCTTTTTGATTTATTGTTTTATAAGAGATACTTAAGCGAATCTACTCTTCAAATAATGATTTCGAGAATTTCTTTTAAGACAAAAGAAAATTATGTTAGAAGGTTAAGTAGGGCAATCCCTCGTTCGAGGTATTTTGTCAATTTGCAAGAAAAGATGGATTGTTAATTCAAACCGGGTTAATCGGATGCTGCCCTCCAAAATAAATCTTCATTTTTTTAGAAAAATTTAAAATAGATAAAAAAAAGACTTGCTTTTTTAAAAAAAGTCTTTTAGATTTGAACCATGGATTCATTATGCTTACCCCCCATAGTGAATCTTTCCCACGCCCGGTAGCCCTCCACCGGGCATTTTTTTTGCCTTTTCAAAATCAGATCCCAAAGATCAAATAAATTTCGCAAAGAATGCTGAGTGCAATATCCAATTCAATGAAATAAAACATTTCTGTGCCGATGTAATTTTGAATTTGATTGTTATTTGGTGTATTTAATTTGTTTTTTCTGCCAAACAATAGACGAATTTGAATTGTGACGTCCTAAAGAATATTTTCTTTATATACTTTAGAGATTGCCCCCGATTTACTGTTTACGTGGAGTTTACTGTAGATATTTTTTAGGTGCGTGGTTACGGTATGAAAACTTATAAATAATTTGTCGGCAATTTGCTGTCTTGAAAGTCCACTTGTCATCAATTGCAGAAGTTCTTTTTCACGGGAAGTTAAACCATAGTCGGATTTTTTGGGTTTGAGATGACTGAATATTTCCAATACTTTATGTGCAATTTGGATACTCATCGGAGCGCCGCCTACTAATGCTTCTTCAATGCTGTCAATAATTTTTTCAGGAGCTGAATCCTTTAATAAATACCCGGATGCACCGGCACAAAGAGCGTCAAACACTTTATCATTATCATCATAAACCGTGAGAATTACGATATGCGTTTCCGGTGAGATCAACTTTATTTTTTCGATTCCCTGAATACCGTTCATTCCGGGAAGATTAATATCAAGCAAGATTAGTTCCGGCAAAACTTCCTGCCCTAATTTTATTAACGCATCCTCGCATGATTCAAACGCATGAGTACACTGCATTCCCGGAGCTCTATTTACTAACCATTGCATCGTTCTTCTGAAATGAGCATTGTCTTCAATCAACCAGATGTTGCGCAAAATT
The DNA here is from genome assembly GCA_023229425.1 of Ignavibacteriaceae bacterium. Taxonomy (GTDB): domain Bacteria; phylum Bacteroidota; class Ignavibacteria; order Ignavibacteriales; family Ignavibacteriaceae; genus UBA1563. The sequence goes on along the minus strand of JALNZG010000001.1, from coordinate 115,774 downwards.
GTGTTTAAATTTTTTGTTTTACTCATATTCATATCATGAAATTTGTGAATCACTACCAGAAGAACCTATACCTCAATCAAGGTATTTTTTCTATCTACTATTTTACTTTACCACTAAGGCAAATAATTATTTATGAATGCCAAACGGAACTGAAAGATTGATAACTGTTCCTTTTCCAATCTCACTGGTAATTTTTATTTCCGCATTTATTTTCCCGGCTCTTCTCTTGATACTGCGAAGTCCATTATTCTCATGAACCGTTCTCTCATCAAACCCAACTCCTTCATCTTTTATTATTAAATAAATTGAATTGGCGGCACCACCAAGCTCGATAAAACAGGTTTGTGAATTTGCATGACGGACAATATTATGTAAAACTTCTTTGTAAATGAGAAAAATGTTACGTCTAACTTCAAGATTAAACTTTTCTAATTTTACTTCAGAGGGGACTTGAAATGTCCAACTGACCCCGACTAAAAGCTTTGCGGCGGTCTCCCTCATTTTAATTATCATGTCCGTGTCAAAATCATTTTTCGGATTGATAAACCAAATAATATCGCGCATGGTTTCCACTGTTTCTTTTGCGGTTTTGCTTATAAACGAAGCAAGTTCTTGTTCGGTTTCATCCAAAGAAGAACTTCTCAAAAGCATTTGGCTATCAACACTAATACTGCTCAAGTTACTTCCAATTTCATCGTGAAGATCGTTTGCAATATTTAATCGAATGTTTTGGATTGCTAATAGCTGTCTTAACCGGTATAAATAAGCCAGGTATCCAAGAGTTAAAAAACTTAATCCAACAATAATTTTGAACCACCAGGTCATCCACCAAGCCGGAGAAATGATGATGGAGAGCGAAATCGGCAAGCTCCACACACCATCAGCATTACAAGCCTTAATAAAAAATTTATATTTACCTGGGTTAATATCAGTATAAAATGCAATTGAGCGCTGTTCTGATAAAACCCAATCCGGATCAATTCCTTCCAACAAATATGCGAATTGATGCTTGTGACTTGGTGCAATATCCAAAGCAGTGAAGTCAATTGAAAAAAAGTTTTGATCATAATTAAGTGAAATTTCTTTTGTTGCCGGGAGTGATTGAGGCAAAGCAGCTTCTTTTCCAAAAACTTTAAATGATGTTAAGGCAACAGACGGAGGTACGGGGTCAATCTTTACAGAATCCGGATGAAACGAAATCAATCCGTTGATGGTACCAAAATACATTTGCCCCAATTTGTTTATAAAACTTGCGTGCCAGTTAAACTGGTTGTGTATGATCCCATCCGCAACATCGTAATTACGAAATTTTTCTTTCCGCGGATCGAACTTTGCCAATCCATTCAATGTACTAATCCACAAAAATCCTTTTGCATCTTCTAGAATACCAAAGACAACATCATTTGGCAAACCATGTTTTGTAGAATAGCGATAAAACTTTCCCGTTGATCTATCGAATTTATTTATCCCGCCGCTATGGGTTCCGATCCAAATAAAACCTTGTGAATCTTCGGTAATACATGTTATTTTATTTGAACTGATACTCTTGGAATTTTTAGAGTCCGGCAAATACTGAAAGAATTTTTGTGATTTTTTATCGTAGAGGAAAAGTCCGTCTAACCAGGTTCCAATCCAAAGATTTTCATATCTGTCTTCAAAAAGAGCATTCGTAGAAAAAATTTTCGGGAAAGTATTCTTGCCTTTCACTTGTGGATTGAAAACAGAAAATTTTTGAGATGAACGATCAAAAACTTCAAGTCCGGCGTTTGTGCCGATAAGCAAAGTACCATTTTTCGTTTCTAATATTTGTTGTATCCAGTTTAAGTTGCTGCTTTCCGGATTTTTTGCATCAATAGTAAAATGTTTAAATGTATGAATTAGGGGATCAAATCTATTTAACCCTGAATGAGTTGTTCCAATCCATATTTTCCCAAGATGGTCTTCAAAAATTGCCGTAACATCATTTTCATTTAAACTATTTGGGTTGTTAACATCATTTTTAAAATGTTGAATAGAATTTTTTCGCAAATCAATTTTATCAAAGCCGGCACCGGCAAACCCAACCCACAAGATGCTGTCACGTCCTTCAACAATTCCGCTAATCACTCCTCCCCCCAAACTAATTTTTCGCAAAGGGAAAAATCTAAATTGAATAAAAGGTTTTGTTGCAGGAAGTTTGTTCAAGCCATCTTCGGTGCCGACCCAAATATTTTTTTTCCGGTCTTCATAGATCCATCTGATCCGGTTCATCGTTAACGATTGAGGGTTATCTGTTTCTTTTACTAAATGGTGAATTTGTGCCTCTCCAAACCGGTCCTTTTCAATCATAAGGAGCCCATGATATTCATACGTTCCGATCCAAAGTCTATTGTAACTATCTCGATATGATTGTCTAATTGGTGTATTTAGAATTTGCTGAAATTTATTTTCAATATTTATATTATGTGTAAATGAATCCGTGTTTGGATCATACAGATCAATGCCGAAGTCCGAGCAGACAAGAATTTTTCCGTGTTCATCTTTTTGTAAAAACCAGACGTTGTTATTGGATAACGAATTTTTATCAACGTTATGCGTAAAATGTTTTACAATATTTTTCTGCTCATCAAAGAAAGAGAATCCACTCCCCCACGTCCCGATCCATAAACTATTGTCTTCATTTACTACAAGAGTGGTGATGTTATTATTTATCAACTTTGGTGAACTACCGGGATTAATGTTAAAACTGAGAGTTTGTTTGGAGTAGGGATTATATTTAAATAATCCCCCGGTGAATGTTCCAAACCAGAGTGAACCACTTTTATCCTCATCTATACATTGTACATAGTTATCATTCACAAGGTTTGTTTCTATTTTTATAAATGATTCATGGATCGGATCATATTTACATAATCCGCTCCCCCAAGTGCCAACCCAAAATGTTTTGTCATGGCTTTCAAATAAACTCATTATGTAATTTTCCGGAAGTGAGTTTTCGGAAGTTGGATCGTGTTTAAATATCACAAAACTTTGTCCATCGAAACGGTTAAGTCCGTCTTTTGTAGCGATCCACAAAAACCCATCACTTGTTTGTAATATGCAATTGATAGAATTGTTAGACAATCCGTCTTCAATAGTAAATCGTTCAAATGAAAAGGAGCGGTATTGCGCAGTGAGCACTTCACAGAGCGCAAATAAGAAGAGAACTATTAATATTTTGAAAGGAGATTTTTGCATATCTTCAACATGATCTAATCAGTTGAGTCCGATAAAAAGAGAAGGGAAACTCATCAGGATACAATCCTCTTATGTGGTTAAGTTTGAGTTAATTACAAAACAATTAAGACCATGAACAAATCTAAAAAATTTAGCCGACAACCCATAATAAAACAGTTATTAAGTTTCGTAAGTATCAGAATGTTTATCAGACAACCATGTTTTTCCATAAACTTTACGAATTCTTTACTTGACATTTTCACAAATTTTCCGTTAATTTGGAAACGGGAAAAACATATTTCGTTTCTTTTGACCCTCTTGAAACCATTTCAAGTGCTTTTTTGTTCATTTGGAAACGAAATAAACTAACAATGTGTCTTAGTTTAAAAGGAAAAAATGCACGAAGAAAACGATATAAAAGAAAAAATACTTATAAAATCATTTGAAATGTTCCAGCAATTCGGATGTGCAAAAGTGACTATGGAAGAAATCGCTTCGGGTTTAGGAATTAGCAAAAAAACCCTTTACAAGCATTTTTCAAACAAAGAACATCTTTTGAATGAGATTTTTTCTACTGTCTCATGTGAGACAGAAACTTATTCAAATAAACTTTTTGCAAATGATGACTACACCTATGTACAAAAAGTGAAATTGATGTTGGAATTTGTTTCCCAACATATCGGAAAGTTCAGGGGACCAATGATGAGCGATTTACAAATGCACTTTCCGAAAATCTGGGAAAAGATACATCTCTTCATGAAGAAAAAAGCCTGGGAAAAATTTTCAATACTCGTTGATGAAGGAATCAAACAAAGGCTTTTCCGCAATGACATCAACGAACAAATAGTCGTACTCATGTATGTTTTTTCATTACAAAACTTAGTTACACCGGAAGTGCTGGCACAAGTCCCATTATCCGCAGATCAAATCTATAAAACATTAATCAAAGTAATTTTTGAAGGAATTCTAACCGATGAAGGAAGAAAAAAATTCAATGATTCTGAAAACGAAAAAATTAAGGAGACTGCGAATGTCGCGTAAATCCAATTATATCTTTTGGGCAATACTTTTCCTTTTCATTACCCCACAAATTATTTCACAGCAGAAACTCACCCTTTCTGTTGATGAAGCAATTCAACTAGGACTAAAAAACAGCAAGTCGCTACATTCATCTTTAATGAGAGTAAAAGCAAATTCGGCGCGAGTAAGTGAGGTTACATCAAGCCGCCTGCCTTCCATCCGCTTTACAGGTGTTTACACAAGACTAAGTAAAATAGACCCATTCACCATAATGATGCCGACCGGTCCGTTTGTGCTTTCTCCTTCAATCTTAAACTCCTATCAATTAAAATTATCACTTGCTCAGCCTGTCTTTACCGGTTTCCGTCTGAAAAGTTCAAGTGAGATGGCGGAATATCAGCTAAAAGCATCTGAGGTTGAATTTACAAAAGATGAACTTGAGACAGCATTCGCGGTCCGCAACGCTTATTGGTCTTTGTTCAAAGCACAGGAAATGAAAAAAGTAGTTGATGAAATTGTTGAACAAATGAAGGCGCACTTAAAGGATGCAAGTAATTTGCTCGTACAAGGAATGTTAACAAATAATGATGTTTTGAAATTGCAAGTTCAGCTTTCCGATGTTCAACTAAAACAACTTGAAGCGACAAACGCCGCTCAACTTGCACAAGTAAATTTAAATAATACACTCGGAGTTCAATTAATTACCGCAGTAGAGGTTAAATCTGTTCCGCAATATCTAGCGAAAACGGATGACGAATTAACACCGCTTCTGAACAAGGCATTTGAAAAACGGGGAGAGCTTAAAGCCGCCGATTACCGTGCAAAAGCAGGCGAATCGGGAGTAACAATGGCAAAATCGCGCTGGTATCCTGAGGTAAGTCTTTATGGAAATTATTATTACAACCGCCCAAATCAACGGGTTTTTCCTTCTAAAGATGCTTTTAAAGATACTTGGGATGCGGGTGTTATGGTCAGCATGGATGTTTGGAATTGGCTCGCAACTTCGCATCAAACCGACCAGGCTGAAGCGGGACTTGCTCAATCTCTCGATGCCTTCGGAATATTGAAAGACGGCATAACGCTCGAGGTAACGCAAAACTTTTTGAATTATAATCAGATGAAACAAAAAATTATCATTACAAAATTAACTGTTGAACAGGCGGAGGAAAATCAGCGCATTACTTCGGAGAAATTTAAAAACGGTGTGACTCTCAGCTCAGATTTAATTGATGCTGAAGTTGCTCTACTTAGTGCGAAAACAAATTACACTTCCGCTTTAGTTGATCTTGAATTAGCAAAAGCGAAATTAGATAAATCTATTGGCGAATAAATTTTTGGAGAATTCGAATATGAAAAAAGGAAAATTAATAATCTCTGTTGTAGCGGTCTTAATTGTCATCGTTGCTATCCTTGTTATGAACAAGAAAAAAATGTCATCTTTCACTGCCGGCGGAATAAAAGAGGTCTATTACGTCTCGGTTGAAAAAGCCTCAAAGAAAAATCTTTCTGAATCGTTAAGCATGGTTGGAACAATTTACGCAAATAACGATGTAAACGTTGTCTCGGAAACTGCCGGAAAAGTTACGGCGGTATTTGCAAAAGTTGGTGATTATAAAACAGCCGGCTCAGTGCTTTTTCAAGTTGATGATGAATTAAGAAAAGCCGCATTGATGAGCGCCGAAGCAAATTATGAAAAAGCTAAAAAAGATTATGAAAGAACACAAACCTTGTTCCAACAAAAATCTGCAACAGACGCTCAATTAGATATGGCAAAACTTGGCTCTGCAATGGCTGAAGCTCAATACATTGTATCAAAACGCCAGATGGCTGACACGAAAATCAAAACTCCAATTTCCGGTTTTATTACAGCGCGCTATATCGATCTCGGTTCGATGGTTCAAGGCGCACCGCAGGCAACGCTTGTTGCAAATGTAGTTGATATCTCCCGCGTAAAAGTAAAATTGAATGTCGCCGAAGCAGATGCTTTCATCCTCAAAACCGGAGATCAGGTTTCGGTTGCATCGGATGTGTATCCAGAAGCAACGTTCACCGGAAGAATTGAATCTATTGGAGCAAAAGGCGATGATGCACATACCTTTCCGGTTGAGATAAGTATTGCAAATGAGGCGAAGCATCTCCTTAAAGCAGGAATGTTTACGCGCGTTTCATTCACCTCCATCAAATCAAGAGAGACTATTGTTATCCCAAGAGCAGCTATAGTTGGCAGCGTTAAGACACCACGGGTTTATGTTGTTGAAAACGGAATTGCAAAACTCCGCTCGATAACGGTCGGAAATGAATCCGGATTATATATCCAGGTTCTAAACGGCTTGAACGATGGAGAGAACGTTGTTGTTAACGGACAAAACAATATTGTTGATAACACTAAAATTGAAGTACTAAAGTAGAGACTTGCCTTGGCAAGTTTCTCAAAGAGAAAAAGGAAATTATAAAATGACCATTACAGAATTATCAATTAAAAGACCCTCGTTAGTTATCGTTGTATTTGCATCGCTAATTGTTTTGGGACTTTTTGCTTTTCAGCAGTTAAAGTATGAATTACTGCCGAAAATCTCGCCGCCGATTATTACAATTACGACTGTCTACCCCGGCGCCTCGCCAAACGAGGTTGAAACCGGTGTAACGAAAGTAATTGAAGATGCGGTTTCCGGGATGGACAAAGTTTCTGAAGTCCGTTCTACCTCGTCAGAGGGAATTTCATTTGTTATTATTGAACTTTTACAATCTGCAAACACTGATCTTTCTTTGCAAGACGCGCAAAGAAAAGTCGGACAGATAACTGCGTTGCTTCCGAATGATGCAAAAGCTCCAACCATTTCTAAAATAGCGCTTGATGAAGTTCCCATTTTACGTATGGGTATTTCTGCCGATATGGATTCTAAATCATTCTATCAGTTTACAAAAGATAAAATACAGCCGCTCCTTTCACGCGTACCAGGTGTTGGACAAGTTGTACTTGTCGGTGGTGAAGAGCGAGAAATAAAAGTTAATCTGGATCTTCAAAAACTTCGTATTTACGGGCTTTCGATTCTCCAGGTTACCCAGGCAATTAAATCTGCTAACTTAGATTTTCCTACCGGAAAAATTAAAGATGCGGACGGACAATTTATCGTAAGAGTTGCCGGAAAACTTTCTTCGCTTGACGAGTTGAAAGACTTAACCATCGGTGAATCAAAACAGGGAGGTGAAATAAAACTTTCAGATATTTCCGAAGTTGAAGATGGAATTAAAGACTACTCAAACATTGCCCGCATCAATTTCAGAAATACGATAGGCATTATTCTACAAAAGCAGTCTGACGCAAATTCCGTTCAAGTTGCTAATCTTGTAAAGAAAGAGTTGAAACGAATTGAGGCTGTTTACAAAAGTAGCAATCTTAAATTTGAGGTTGCCCAGGATGGTTCACTCTTTACCATCGACGCGGCAAACGCTGTAAAAGAAGATTTGGCAATCGCAGTATTTCTTGTTGCAATTGTAATGTTAATGTTTTTGCATAGCGTTCGAAATTCCGTTATTGTTTTAGTTGCAATTCCTGCCTCTCTTATTTCAACTTTTATTGTTATTTGGGCTTTTGGCTTTACGCTTAATTTGATGACACTGCTGGGACTTTCGCTTGTGGTGGGAATTCTTGTTGATGACTCAATAGTGGTTCTCGAAAATATTTATCATCATCTCGAAAAAGGTGAAGAAAGCCGAACGGCTGCCTTACGCGGAAGAAACGAGATCGGATTTGCCGCCCTTGCTATTACAGCTGTTGACGTTGCCGTTTTCTTCCCGCTTACTTTGGTGGGTGGAATTGTCGGAAATATTTTAAGGGAATTTTCCGCAGTGGTTGTGGCTTCTACATTGATGTCACTCTTCGTCTCATTTACAGTTACACCAATGCTCGCATCACGGTTCGCAAAGTTAGAAAGATTAACTTCCAAAACATTGATAGGTAAGTTTGCAGTTTGGTTTGAAAAGAAGTTTAAAGAACTCACAGAGTTTTATATAAAATTATTAAAGTGGGCTTTTATTAATAGAGGTAAAGTTGCGTTGATGACTATCGCAGCATTTGTTGCCTCTTTTGCTTTAATTCCACTTGGGTTTATCGGTGCAGAATTTATGACCCAAACCGACCGAGGTGAATTTGCAGTAACGATAGAATTAGCCCCCGGCTCAACCATCGAAAAGACTAACAGAGTCTCACAACAAATTGAAAAAATAATCGGCGAGATGCCGGAAGTAAAAAGAATTTACGCGAATGTTGGCTCTTCAAATGAAGGATTGCTTGGGTTCCCTTCAAGCAACACTACCGAACTTGCCGTTACGCTCGTTGAGAGAAAACAAAGAAAATTATCCACCGATGATGTCGGCAATAATATTAAAATGGCTACCCAAAAATTCCCGGGTGTAAAAGTGCGTGTAAATCCTATCGGTATTTTCGGCGTGGCAAACCAAACTCCTATTCAGGTGTTGATAAACGGACCGGGTTATGACGAAGTAGTTAAGACTGCAAAACGAGTGCAGGATATTATCAAGAATATCCAAGGAACAGCAGATGTCCGCCTTTCCGCCGAAGACGGTAATCCCGAAACCCGCATCGAAATTGATAGAAGAAAATTATCAAGCTTCGGATTAACCGTTGCAGAAGTTGGGCAGGCGTTAAAAATCGCCCTCACCGGCGATAATGACTCAAGATTGCGCGAAGGAAATACAGACTATGATATCAGAATCGTGTTAGATCAATTTGACCGTTCAAAAACGGGCGAACTTGGCAACATCAGTTTTGTAAATAGAAAAGGGCAGCAAATCTATCTAAAGCAGTTTGCCAATATTTTCCGTGCAACCGGACCCACGAAATTATCCCGTCAGGCAAGAAGCGCCGCCGTTACCATTTTTGCTCAAGTGCAGACCGGCAAAACTTCCGGTTTAATTTCGCAAGAAATTGATAAACAATTAAGCAGTTTCAAATTTCCTTCCGGTGTGGTGTACCAATTTTTGGGTGATGTAAAAAATCAACGGCAGTCTTTTGGTGACTTAGGTTTCGCTTTGCTCGGTGCAGTGCTCTTCACTTATTTAGTGATGGTAGCGCTCTATGATTCATTTGTCTATCCTTTCGTTATTTTGTTTTCCGTACCGCTCGCCATGATCGGAGCTTTGCTGGCGTTAGGATTAACGATGAAGTCTTTAAGCATTTTTACTATTCTTGGAATAATTATGCTGATAGGATTAGTAGCAAAGAACGCTATTCTTATTGTTGATAGAACTAACTTTATGCGCGCTCAAGGTGAAAGTGTAATAGATTCTTTAATTGATGCGGGTAGAATGAGAATCCGTCCCATCTTTATGACCACATTAACTATGATCTTTGGTATGACTCCTATCGCACTTTCCAGCGCACCGGGCGCCGAATGGAAATCCGGTTTAGCATGGGCTTTAATTGGAGGACTAACAAGTTCCCTCTTTTTAACGCTGCTCGTTGTGCCGATCGTTTACACAAAAGTTGAAGAGTATAGAGTAAAAATTCCTGCTTTGTTTAAGCGTGCAAGTGAGTTGGTGGGATTAAGAAAAAGTTCTGTGGGTGATTTAGTGGTTGAGGAATAATGATATATGAATGAGTAGAGACTTGTCCCGACGCAGTTGGGACAAGTCTCTACATTTTTTTTGCTCACATTTAATCGAATCAAAAATCAGTACAAGTTTTATTGTACTTCTTGAATAACAGCTATTTTGAAAACCTTTGTTCCAACTCCCGGAATTTCTACATAAGCTATATACATTCCGCTTCCGACCGGTAAATAATCTTTGTTCAATAAATCCCAATCAAAATATTGAGAGTCACTAGATTTCTCATATCTTTTTATCAGTACACCGGAAAGCGAAACAATAGTAATGGTCGCTTGCTTGGGTAATCCGATAAAGCGGACAAATCTATGATACTTACTCTCTTGAAGTGCATGCCATCCCAAATAGGGATTTGGAAAAACGCTTATCTTGTTAATATTATTTTTAGCGTTAGCTAAATTATGTGTATTTGCTGCGGGAGCTGTCACAGTAAATTCATCCCCCTTCATGAGTGGTTTATATCCGGTTATCTTAATTACAGTACCGGGTTCGGGTAATTCTCCGTTAAAGGAAATTCCTCCAATTTTATGGTCGAGGATTTTTGAAGCGACAGCTTCTATCGCAGGAAGATTTGCATGATCAAGAGTAGCAGATTGAAAAGCAAAAACTTGTTCCCAATCGCCGTTCGCTAAATGCGTCCACTTTCGATCGGGAATTGATTTGGCAGAATCTAGGATCGTTCCATTTCTATCTAACACTTTTAGAAAAAGTCTTTTCGCATCGGCGGGATTATCATATCTACCTAAAGACCAAACAGTAAAAGGTAATTTCCCGGTTTTGCAAAGAGAATCTGTTTTTATCATAATACTCTTCTCACTTAAACCATTTTGTAAACCCGCCAGAAAATATGCGCTTGAATCATTGAAACGGATCTCATAATTTTCATAACCCATACTTTGTTCGCTTAGTAGAGATTGCCAATTCAAACGTGCGAAACTGCTGCGTGGATAAATTGTCCACTTTTTTGTTGAATTTAATTTGCCGTTGAAAACATCTGTAGGAGTTTCCAAAACTTTTCCTCCCGCACCTTTAATTTCCTCGACACTTTTAACCCTATATTTAGTACCCTTACCAGCATAGATGCTATTGAGTCCCGTATTTCTTACAACAACAGAAAATCCCTCAGTTACCAGCTTATTTGTAATGCTATCTCTTCCAAATTCAGTTCTCAGTTTTAACAAAGAATCAACTGGGGTTTTAGAAATATTGAGTAAATTATAAGCCACCCAGGTGGGATAAGTATGGTTCGTGTTGTACCAATCCTCAAGACTATCAATGGTAATTTTATATGTTCCGCCGGTTAAAGCTAAAGGATCAACTACAAATAAATTTACATCAGCGTCTGAAGTTCCTTTAGTTTGTTTTGCCGGAATAAAATCTCCATTCTTATAATCGAAGGTTATGTCTATTGGTTGAGCGGCAGGCCGCACTTCAATTATCTGCGGTTCACTTTCAAGATATTTTGGTTCACTTTCTTTGGAATATGCAAAAGCAGTTACTGCATAATAGTAAGGGCTTCCGTTGTCTAAATTAGTTTTTGTTATTTGATCCTTGCTTGTAGTAAAATACCTCTTCAATCCTGCGTTTGGAAGAGTAAAAACAGTTTGTTCAACTTTTACTCCGTTTATCTCATCAGGTTGAGTTACTTTAATTACATCATTCTTGAGATCAACCATTCCAAGTAAAGTCTTATTTGAACCCTCTCTATCTGAGAATTGCCATATTCTATACCCTTCAAAAGTATAGGTTGTATCGCTTTTCCCTTTCCCTATAATCAGCGGATCAATAACATCATAACTTTCTGAATTTGGTTCCCAGTACAAAGTGTTCTGACCGTCGTCGCTAAAGGAACTAATTTTTGGTGGTTCCGGAGTCTGAGTTAAATTGAAATCATTATCATAAGCAATCTGAACTGTTTTTGTTTTTCTCTTTAGCTCGGTGATGCTATTTAAATTACTTGTCCCCCGACCGATTACTATCCCAATAACAATTTCCTGTGTATCTCCCGGAGCCATTGTAAATGGACCGGAGCTCATCAAATGCCTTCGATCATCTGGAGAAGGAGGTCCTGGCCATCCAGTGGGACCTTCATACCAACCTGTTCCCGCGACCGGATCTCCTGATACCATAAATGAAGTTTCAATTCCGGTATTTGGATCGGCAATCGGAAGACCGCTCGCCGATTTCCCAAGCATATTATTATAAAAAGATACTGCCGTCGGAAATTCAGGATTAGAAGCAGAATTGATATAAAAGATAAATGCTGTCATAGACAAGTTTTTATACCCTTGCCGCCATTCACTAAAAATTTTTGCGCTATCTGCTATTGAACTTTTTATTACAGGACCTTGCAGAAACACATATCCAACGGCAGGCGGTGCTGTTCCATAATACCCTGCGTCATTATTATCACCGTTATAAGTATATCCTAATTTTAGTAAAGTATCACAACCGGAATAATCATCACTGGCATCACCCAAGTCAGTATCTGACCAATAACCTAAATACATTTCTTTAAGTGTTAATTCTCCTTTGTTTATGATCTTATATTTCTTGAATACCATATCTCCCCGGTCATCCAGGTTATCAAAGCCAAATACCGTCATCTGTTGTTCTAATCCTATCGGCAAAGTACCGTAAGTGTACATTGTCCGGGACTCATCAAGATCATTGCTTACACACCAAAGGACTTCATCACCAACAAATTGCGGAACTTTGTTTCCGTTTTTATCTAAAATGTAAGGAGCACCATCTTCAATTGGCCATTCTTTATAATCTTTTTCATAGGTATCTCGCTCTGGTCCAGGAGGAAGTGATTCCCAACCTTTACGGATTTTATAAACGCGGTATTTTTCTAAATTGGGATTATCGGCTGTGCCATCCTCGAGAATTTTTCCTGCTTGAAGTCCATGACGATAAACAGAACCGTTGACACGAATTTCTCTACCAACCTTTGCACCCCAAATTAATCCATCTGCATAAATGGCAGAAATCGTTGCATTTTCTCCACCGGGCCAATAAAAGCCTCCGTTTCCTGTTCGCGGATCGCTTGAACCCATACCATTGTTACCCACCCACATAAAAATTTGGTTAACGGCAATGTACTGGTTGTGGTCGTTTGTATTGGTTTTTTTTATTTCTTTTTTATTTTTATCTGGATTATCTCCTTTATCGTTAGCATAATTTATTCTCTCTTCATTGTGTGAATAAAGAGAAAAGGGCAGTAAAAAAAAGAAAAGTAACCGATATAAGCTCCTCATAATGAACTCCCATTAATTTTTATCCAGAGATGCCATCCCTTAAAGGGATGGTATCTTTAATATTTCTATTTTAAAACAATCATCTTCTTTGTTGATATAAAATTACCAGATCTCAACGAGTAAAAATAAATTCCCGAACTAAGTTTTGAGGCATCGAAGTTCACTGTATAACTTCCGCTGTTTTTATATTCGTTCACTAACTGCAATATTTCTTCTCCCAAAATATTGAAGATTTTTACCGTAACAAGTCCAGGGTTTGCGATACTATAACTTATCGTTGTGTTTGGATTGAAAGGATTTGGGAAATTTTGTACTAACAAAAATTCTTTAACAATACCTTCTTTTACATTGCGAGCATCTGTTAGTAATTGTTTATAACTGAGGGTTAATTTATACCCATTAAAATAAGATGAACCTTGAACAACCCCATCAACATTAAATGATCCATAACCGCTATATTCCCATGCATTATTTCTCCATACCTCATAGTGCCCTTCTGACAACATATTATTCTGATTGTACATAAAACTATAGCGGTTACTGTTCATCCACTGATCATTTATCCAATATTCTTCATAATCCATCAGTTGATTTTCGTTATCGTTGTAGCTAAAAGTATTTCGTTCGATATTTAGCCACATGTTATTAACCCAGTGTTCCCTTAGTTGCGTTAGCTTTTCCCCCTTTGTGTTGAACGTAGAAGTTACGTGAGCGCCGTTTGACCATTGATTATTTAACCAACCTTCAATTACCATCAATATCTGATTTCCATCAACGTCATATGAAAAAGAAGCGCGAGAGTTTATAATCCATTGATCATTTTTCCGCTCCTCGTAAAGTGATGATTCTTGTTTCCCTTGCACATCATACACATAAGTAGTGCGATGAAGGTCTATCCACTGATCATTTTTCCAAGACTTAAACAAATTCGTTAACTCATTTCCATTATCGTCGTAAGTTGATGTATAGTAATTAACGTTCTGCCATTGGTTATTCAGCCAGAGTTGGTATAATCCCGATAGTAGATTACCCTTTGCATCGTAGGTAAAAGTAGAGGAATCGAGAACCGTCCACTGATTAGTTAACCATAGTTTAGTTGCTGAGGTTAGGCGATTCCCCTTTGCATCGTAAGAATAAATATAGCGGTGTGTATTCTCCCATTGAGTGCTTTTCCATATTTCGTAAAGTTCTGACACACAGTTTCCATAAGCATCATAAATATAGGTGGTTCTAAAGTCGTCTTCCCACTGATTATTCCTCCATTCTTGATGAAAGTCTTCAGTAATCTTTCCCATTTGAGAATAACTATAAATAATCCTTACCACATAATCACGGCTTTGAATAACCGCTGTATCAACAACATACATCTCTGATTGAGAGTATGATTTTTTGCTTAACGATCTCTTTTGAAACTTTTTGTTATGCAAGAATGCAAACTGCAACTCACTATCAGCAAAGGCACCTACATTAAACGAATATTTCCCTAATGGTTGTGGTGTATATTCATCGCGATGTTCGAATCCTTGATTTTGGAAAACTTCTTGCCCATTAGTATAATTTATCCATTCCGGGTTTTGGGCATTAAGTGATAGCGACAAAAGAAAAACGAACAACAAACAATATGATCTTCCCATTTTTGAGCTCCTGTTTATTATTAGAATTATTTTTTAGTTTTTAGAGATACCATCCCTTAAAGGGATGGTATCTCTTATATTTCTATTTTAAAACAATCATCTTCTTTGTTGATATAAAATTACCAGATCTCAACGAGTAAAAATAAATTCCCGAACTAAGTTTTGAGGCATCGAAGTTCACTGTATAACTTCCGCTGTTTTTATATTCGTTGACTAACTGCAATATCTCTTCTCCCAAAATATTGAAGATTTTTACCGTAACAAGTCCAGGATTTGCAATGCTATAACTTATCGTTGTGTTTGGATTGAAAGGATTGGGATAGTTTTGATCCAGCGCATAAGTATTTGGAGAATTAACATCCTCCGATTTGTCGTTAACATCACTCAATATTGCTTTGGGAGCAGTAACAGTAAATTCGTCGCCGGGCACAAGCGGTTTGTATCCCGATATTTTTATAACTGTTCCCGGTTCCGGTAGTTCTCCGGTAAATGTTATTCCGCCAATTTTATGATCTGTAATTTTAGAAGCAACCGGCTCTTTAGCTGGTAGATTATTTGGATCAAGTGTTGCTGAGGTGAATGCAAAAACTTGTTCCCAATTTCCGTTTGCTAAGTGGGTCCACTTTCTATCCGGAATTGACACTGTGGAATCAAGTTTCCAAGAAGTTCTATCTAACACTTTAAGGATTAATCTTTTATCATCATTCGGATCGTTATCTTTTCCAATGTACCAAATTTCAAATGGTAACTTTCCGGTTTTACAAAGTGAATCGAGTTTCGTCATAACACTCCTATCGTTCAAACCACCCGTTAATCCGGAAAGATAATAGGAACTCGAATCAGTAAAACGAATTTCATAATCGGCATATCCCATGCCTTCCTCTAGTTTAGCTGTTTGCCAATTAAATCTACCAGTTTGGCTTTTAGCAGAGACTGTCCACTTTCCGGTTGAATTTAGTTTACCATCCCAAACATTTTGTGGAGAAGGAAGAACAACACCACCAGGACCTTTGATCTCTTCCACACTTTTAACTCTATATTTAGAAACAACCTTAGAAATACTATCCAAGCCAGTGTTTCTTACAACAAGAGAAAAACCATCGGTTATAAATTTGTTAGTACTGTTGTCAACTCCAAACTCCGTGCGTGATTTTAGCAGGGTATCAATCAGAGCTTTTGATACATTCAGCAGATTGTATGTAAAGACCACAGAGTCAGAAGTATTGGTAAAATTTCTATAATAGGTTGAATCAAAAGTAACTTTGTATGTGTCTCCCGTTAATGCCAGTGGATCAACTACAAATAATTGAACGTCTCCATCATCAGCACCGAAACTATGTTTTGCAGTTATGTAACTTCCATAGCGAAGTGTATAGGTGCTGTCATAAGAAATCTTTTCCGGCACTACTTTAATGATTTGAATTGGACTTTCGAGATACTTTGGATCACTTGCCTTTGAATAGCCAAATGCGGTAACTCCAAAATAATAGGGTGTACCATTTACCAACGGAGTATTAGTTATTTTATCAATGTTAGTCGAAAAGTAACGACCTATCCCCATGTTTGGTAATTGAAAAAGTGTCTGCTCAACTATTACTCCATCATAATCCACGGATTGAGTTACTTTGGTTACATCATTTTGAATATCATTGATCTTTAACAGTTTAGGATTTTTCCCGTACTCATCTTCAAACTGCCAAATGCGATATCCTTCAAAGTTATAAGTAGTATCTAATTTCCCTTTCCCTACAATCCACGGATCAATCTCGTTATAATTTTCTGCATTTGGTTCCCAATACAAAGCAATCTGTTTATCATCAACTGTTGAAGTTACAATCGGGTTCTTGGGCAATGGTGTAGTTTTGAAATCTCTATCGTATGCTAATTGAACAAGCTTAGTTTTTCTTTTCAGTTCTGTAATACTATTTAAATTACTTGTTCCGCGCCCCATCAGAATTCCTACAACTACTTCTTGGGTATCTCCCGGAGCTATATTGAACGTACCTGAACTCACCAAAAGCCTTCTATCACCAGGTAAAGGTCCTCCTGGCCAACCAACCGGACCTTCATACCAGCCTGTTCCTATAACCGGATCTCCGGATAGAATAGTTTTTGTAACTGCGCCTGTCGTAGGGTCAATAATTGGCTTACCGTAATAATCTTTTCCTGTCATATTATTATAAAATTGAATAGAACCGGAGGCTCTACCTAAATCCGGGTCTATAAAAGAAGTCGCCGACATACCAATGTAAAAGATAAAAGCTGTCATTGGTAGGTTTTTAAATCCGCTTCTCCAACTTCCTAAAAATTTTGCGCTATCATTCTCGGTTGCTAAAACTGTGGGACCTTGTAAAAGAACATACCCAACTGCCGGAGGATTCGAACCATAATATCCTTCATCATTATTATCACCGTTATAACAATATCCCAAATTCAACAAGGTATCACATCCGACATAATCATCACTGGCGTTACCCAAATCGGGATCGGACCAGTAAGCTAGGTTCATATCTTTTAAAGTTAAGCTCCCTTTGTTGATGAGAGTGTATTTTTTAATTACAACATCCCCTAAGTCTCCCTGCCTATTAAAACCATATACAGTCATCTGCACTTCTAATCCCATCGGGTCAGTTCCGTAAGTATAAGTAGAACGGCTTGAATCCAGATCATTCATTACACACCAGAGAACTTCGTCACCGGTAAACTCTGGTTCATCAATCCCAATTGTATAAATTCCGTCTCCGTTTTTATCAACCCAATGAGCACCGTCCGCAACAGGCCACTCTTTATAATCTTTTTCATAAGCATCTCTTGTTGGACCAAAAGGAAGATTTTCCCAACCTTTTCTAATCTTATAAACTCTATATTTTTCTTGATTAAAATTATCTGCTTCTCCATTCGGCAAAATTTTTCCTGCTTGAAGTCCATGTCGATAAGTTGAACCATTTACCCGAATTTGCGTATCAACTTTGGCTCCCCAAATTAATCCATCTTCGAAAACAGCTGATATTGTTGCGTTTTCGCCGCCGGGCCAATAAAAGCCTGACCCATCCGTACGGGGATCATTTGAGCCCATACCATTGTTGCTCACCCACATAAATATTTGGTTGATGGCGATGAAGTTGTTGAAATCATTTGTGTTCGGTTTGTTTATTTCTTTTTTACCCTTATTAGAATTATCTCCTTGATCATAAGAGTAATTTATCTTATCCCCTTTATTAGAGTAAAGAGAAAAAGACAACAGAAAAAAGAAAAACAAAAGATACGATGTCTTCATAATGAACTCCCATTAATTTTTATCCAGAGATACCATCCCTTAAAGGGATGGTATCTCTTATATTTCTATTTTAAAACAATCATCTTCTTTGTTGATATAAAATTACCAGATCTCAACGAGTAAAAATAAATTCCCGAACTAAGTTTTGAGGCATCGAAGTTCACTGTATAACTACCGCTGTTTTTATATTCGTTGACTAACTGCAATATCTCTTCTCCCAAAATATTGAAGATTTTTACCGTAACAAGTCCAGGGTTTGCAATGCTATAACTTATCGTTGTGTTTGGATTGAAAGGATTGGGATAGTTTTGATGTAGCGCATAAGTATTTGGAGAATTAACATCCTCCGAGTTGTCGTTAACATCACTCAAGATAGCCTTCGGTGCGGTAACTATAAATTCATCTCCCGGCACAAGTGGTTTGTATCCCGATATTTTAATTACTGTTCCCAGTTCGGGTAGTTCTCCGGTAAATGTTATCCCGCCAATTTTATGATCAAGAATTTTTGAAGCTACCAGTTCCTTTGCAGGAAGATTAGTTGGATCAAGCGTTGCTGATGTAAACGCAAAAACTTGTTCCCAATTTCCATTCGCTAAGTGTGTCCATTTATGATCAGGTATTGCTTTCGAAGAATCTAGTGGAGACCCAGCATTTTTATCTAATACTTTTAGGATAAGTCTCTTATCGTCAGTTGGGTCATTATCTTTTCCAATATACCAAACTTCAAATGGTAACTTTTCGTTTTTGCATAGTGAATCGAGTTTCGTCATAACACTTCTTTCACTTAACCCGCCCGCTAATCCTGAAAGGTAATAGGAACTCGAATCATCGAAACGGATTTCATAATCGGCATACCCCATTCCTTCTTCTACTGAAAGTTCTTGCCAGTTGAATCTACCTTTAAAGCTTTTCGCAGAGACAGTCCACTTATCGGTTGAATTTAATTTGCCATTCCAGACATCCTTTGGAGAAGATAGAGGTACACCACCCGGTCCTTTCGTCTCAAGTACACTTTTAACACCAAATTTTGTACGGGCTGCTAATAAATTATCCAACCCGGAATTTCTGACTACAATCGAAAAACCATCCTGAATGTATTTATTTGTACTGAAATCGGTTCCAAATTCCGATCTTGATCTAAGAAGCGTATCGATGGGATTTTTTGATATATTCATGAGATTATATGTCAAGGCAAGCGTGTCGGCAGTGTCATAATAATTTCTAATCAGTGTTGAATCAAATGTAACTTTATATGTATTTCCCGTCAGTTTAAGAGGATTAACAACAAATAACTGAATGATGCCGTCTTCGGTACCCGCAGTCTGTTTCGCATCAATATAGCTGCCGTATCGGTAAGTGAATGAGCTGTCAAATCCGATTTTTTCAGGAACGACTTTCATAATTTTGACTGGGTTTTCGAGATATTGCGGATCACTATCTTTTGAATAACTAAATGCTGTTACTCCAAAGTAATAGGGCGTTCCATTAACTAACGGAGTATAAGTTATCTTATCTAAATTTGTAGAGAAGAAACGAGCGATTCCCTGATTAG
The DNA here is from genome assembly GCA_023229425.1 of Ignavibacteriaceae bacterium. Taxonomy (GTDB): domain Bacteria; phylum Bacteroidota; class Ignavibacteria; order Ignavibacteriales; family Ignavibacteriaceae; genus UBA1563. Next base: position 96,208 of record JALNZG010000001.1, on the reverse strand, counting down.
GCATTTCGAAAACTGTTTGTTCAACCTTCACTCCATTAAAATCAAGTATCTGGGTAACTTTAGTTACATCATTTTTAATATCAAAAATTTTCAGAAGTTTTGGATTTCTTCCGGATTCATCTTCAAATTGCCAGATACGATATCCTTCAAAAGTATAAGTAGAATCGGCTTTCCCTTTTCCCGTTATAAAAGGATCAACTACGTTATAATCTTCTGTGTTGGGCTCCCAGTGTAATGTAACTTGTTTATCATCCACAACTGAAGTAACGATCGGCTCCAAAGGAGGCACCATTGAACTGAAATCTTTATCATAAGCAGTCTGAGCAATTTTTGTTTTACTCTTTAACTGAGTAATACTGTTTAGATTATTAGAACCTCGCGCAATTACAATACCGATAACAACTTCTTGAGTATCACCGGGAGCCATCGTAAAAGGTCCGGAACTCATTAAATGTCGTCTGTCATTCGGTGGATAGCTCCCACCCGGCCAACCAACCGGACCTTCATACCAACCGATTCCCGTAACCGGATCGCCGGACAAAATAATACTTGTATTTGAATGTGTCCATGGATCAACAAATGGTTCGCCGTAATAATTTTTACCGGTCATATAATTATAAAACTGAATCGACCCAGCTGCAACACCTTGATCGGGGTCTAAAAATCTAGTCCCAGCCATATTTATATAAAATGAAAAACTAGTTATTGGTAAATTTTTATATCCATGTCTCCAAGCAGTTAAAAATTTCGCACTATCAGTACTAGCACCTTCAACTATTGGTCCCTGGAAGAAAACGTACCCTACAGCAGGTGGAGTAGTTCCATAAAATCCCACATCATTGTTATCACCATTGTAAGTATAACCTAACTTTAGTGTAGTATCACAACCTGTATAGTCGTCATTGGCATCTCCCAAATCAGTATCCGACCAATAAGCTAAGACCATGTCCTTAAGCGTTAGTGTTCCTTTATTTATAAGAGTATATTTTTTAAATACCATATCCCCGAGGTCACCGGTTCTATTAAAACCGAAGACTGTCATTTGCTGCTCTAATCCCATCGGTAAAGTGCCATAGGTATACGTTGAACGTGTTTGATCCAAATCGTTACTTACACACCAAAGAACTTCATCGCCGACAAAGTCCGGAACTTTATTACCATCTTTGTCTAACACATATGGAGCTCCATCTTCAATAGGCCATTCGTGATAATCTTTTTCATATAAATCACGTCTTGGTCCCGGAGGAAGGGATTCCCATCCTTTACGAATTTTATAAATACGGTATTTCTCCAAATTAAGATCATCCGCTTTTCCATTGGGTAAGATTTTGCCGGCTTGCAAACCATGCCGATATACCGAACCGTTTACCCGAATTTGTGTATCAACTTTGGCTCCCCAAATTAATCCATCTTCATAGATTGCTGATATAGTTGCGTTCTCACCACCGGGCCAATAAAATCCCGAACCATCTGTGCGGGGATCGTGTGAACCCATACCGTTGTTACTCACCCACATAAATATTTGGTTTATTGCAATGAAGTTGTTGAAATCGTTTGTGTTTGGTTTAGAGAGTTGTTTTTTGCCTTTTTCACCGCCGTCATAGATTGTTCCACCATCGGCAGAGGTTGTCCACTCAGGGTTATGTGCGTAAAGCGATAGAGATAAAAGAAAAATGAACGATATTAGATGTGATCTTCCCATGATGAGCTCCCATTATTAAATTTCACTTAAATAAAACCTAGAACTCCAAATTGTTGCAAACAAGCTAATAAATTTTTTAAACTCATGCAAAATATTTTTCAGTTTTCATTGGAATCCAACCTTTCCCATATCATAACTTTCTGTTAATTTTAGGTTACAAAATTTTGCAAAAGGATTCCGAATGAAACTCTTCATATTTTTTTTCGTGGTTATTTTCATTTCCACATTATCATTAGCGCAAACTACTTTTTACCACTCTAAAGATTTTACGGTAACTAACGAAAAAGTTATTCAAGACAACTTTGAAGCTAAAGCGGTTTCACCAACGGAGATCAACTCTTCTTATAAAAGTATTTACAAAAAAGCGGCGCAAAATAAATTGGAATTTAAATTCAGTTTAAATGGATTGGACAACGAGCGGGGTTTTGCGCAAAATCATCAGCTTACACTTAAACCCGTAAAGGGGAAAATGATCTCGCCAATTTTTGTATTTGGTCAAGCCGATACTTCAACTGTAAGTGAGCAAACCGAATATTTAAATGAAGATATTGAATTGACTCTCCGAGTTGATATGCGTAAGCCGTTAAAGGATTTTAAAGAGCATGGTTATTACGAATTGTTCAACAGTGAAAAATTTTATGCGAAGGATTTTGCAGGAGTTTTTATCGCCGGAAATATCTCTCCCCTTTCCTGGGATTTTCAAACGCTCGGCACAAAAAATCAATTTCAATTAAGTGATAAAAACAGCGACGGCATTTATGAGATAAAACTTCTCTTTAAAAAAGATATTTTTGCTTCCGATGAAGACAAATTAACTACGCAATGGAAATTGACAAAAGATATTTCAGCTTATCCACAGTTACAATCTTCATCGGTTTTACTTGACGCGCTTTACAACCAGGCGATTGAAGAAATGCTTTTGGACATCCGCGATGACGGCGCATTTATGGCGGGCGAAAAATGGCCCGGCATCTGGACGCGCGATATCAGCTATTCAATTCATCTCGCATTCGCAATCATCAATCCCGACGCGGCTAAAACGAGTCTGCTTGCAAAAGTTAAGAACGGAAAAATTATTCAAGATACAGGAACCGGCGGCGCGTGGCCAGTTTCTTCCGATAGAATGACGTGGGCTTTGGCTGCATGGGAAATTTATAAAGTTACCGGCGATAAGGATTGGCTGCAAAAAAGTTACTCCATCATTAAAAATTCCGCTCTTGCCGATTTGGAAACCATACGCGATAAACAAACAGGATTGTTCAACGGCGAATCTTCTTTCTTGGATTGGCGCGAACAAACTTATCCGCTTTGGATGGATCCGAAAGATATTTATGCTTCAAAAAATCTTGGAACGAACGCCGTCCATTTTCAAACCTATAAAATTTTAACAGCGATGGCTTCCGAATTGCCAGATGACGTTTCCGACTTAGACGAGGACTTTTCCGAATTGGAGGAGGGCGTTCCCGAATTGATTGAGGACGCTTCCAAATTGGATGAGGACGTTTCCAAATTCATTTCTGCCGCGAAAGGAATTCAAGACGGAATGAACAAACTAATGTGGATGCCGGGGAAAAAATATTTCGGCCAATATTTATACGGAAGGAATTATCAATCGCTTTCACCAAAGTCGGAAGCGCTTGGTGAAGCTTTGAGCGTGCTTTTTGAAATTCCGAATGCGAAACGGCAAAAAGAAATTATTGAAAATACTCCCGTTACAAAGTTTGGAATTCCGTGCGTTTATCCTCAGACACCAAATATTCCGCCTTATCACAATGATGCGGTTTGGGCTTTTGTTGAAGCCTATTGGACGATGGCATCGGCAAAAGTTAAGAACGAAACATCAGTTGAACATGGTCTCGCTTCTATTTACCGTGCGGCCGCTTTATTCTTAACCAACAAAGAAAATTTTGTTGCTTCATCTGGCGATTATGTGGGAACGCAAATTAATTCAAACCGGCAGTTGTGGAGCGTTGCCGGAAATTTAGCAATGACGTACAGAGTTTTTTTCGGGATGCAATTTGAATCCGATAAACTTATCTTCGCTCCGTTCATTCCAAAAAACTTTTCAGGTGAAAGAACGCTTTCCAACTTCAAATATAGAAATGCAGAGTTAACCATTTCCGTTAAAGGTTATGGCGATGGGATTAAATCTTTTAAACTCGACGGAAAAGTCTTGAAAGATAATTTTATTTCTGCTTCGCTTGAAGGAAAGCATTCAATTGAAATAGTTTTGAATGGGAAAACAGCGAAGTCAAAATTCAATCTTGTAAAAAATGAATACGCACCTGAAACGCCTAAAGTAAAATTAGTTGATGGGAAATTAGCGTGGGAAAAAATTCCGGGAGCTGACCACTATTTAATTTATAAAAATGGATCGAAATTAACTTCAACAAAAGAAACTGTTTTTAAGAGTACACCAAAAAAAGTATTGGAAGAATATCAAGTTAAAGCAGTTGATAAAAATAGTGCCGCATCTTTTTTAAGCGAACCAATCACTATAAACGGTAAAGAGAAAATTATTGAGATTGAAGATTGTGTTTCCACTTATGAGAACAAATATGCCAATTATTCCGGTAAAGGTTATGTAAAAATTGAAAAGCAAAATCATCAGGACATCAATTTTAGTTTTACGTCTAAAACAAACGGGCTTTACACAATTGATTTCCGCTACGCAAACGGTAATGGACCTTTAAACACCGAAAACAAATGCGCAATTCGTTCACTTATGGTCGATCAAAAATTTACTGGTGTAATTGTAATGCCGCACCGCGGTGAAAACACATGGAACGTTTTTAATTACAGCAATTCTGTTCAAATCTATCTTTCAAAAGGAGAACACACAGTTACTTTGACCTTCAGAAATTCTGATGAGAATATGAATGGAGAAGTAAACGGCGCTTTACTCGATCATGCAAGAATTCGTTTGTTAAAATAATTTTTAATTGAAGAAAGGTTTGAACCTGTAAATTGTAAACATTGTACCTGTTTTTATATTACGCGTGAAAGAAATTTCCCGTATGGGTGCAAGGCGTTTGGCATCTCTTTAGGTTCATAAATTGAAAAACTCTTGGCTTTAGCCAAAACTGATTCAGGTACTTTGCTTACAATAAATTTTAATTTTTTATCCCATCGAAATTCCTTTGATAACATCTTGGATCGCTTACCGATTACTTACTAATACCTACCGTTAGTTTATTAACACATACCTTATGCTTGTTAGCTATTGTACCACCACAATATTGTCTTTAGCTTTGAACAAAAATTTAAAATGACAATGTGAAAACTATAAAAATGCTGATGAGTTTATTTACAAATAAGCACACTAAGTCTACGCCTCTTTTAATTATAAGGAAAGAAACAGACTTGTCCCGCACGCGGGAAGATGCTGCTGTAAAAGAGTTCAAATCAATTGAAGAAGCAATTACCGAGCTGGAAAATGATCCGAATGTTCCGTCGGATAAAATAGAAAAACTTAAATCATCTCTGAAAAACCTTAAGAACAAAACTTCTATTAAGATCAGGAACGGTGAAATAGTATGATGCGGAATAAAATGTTACGAGTCCCTATTCTATCGGAGAAACCTCGCTTGAAGAGTGAACTAATAATCAATAATAGATGTTTATTAAACGAACGACGTCAATGTAAAAGAATTTAATTCCATTGAAGAAGCAATTACCGAGCTGGAAAATGATCCGTATGTTCCATCAGATAAAATAGAAAAACTTAAATCATCTCTGAAAAACCTTAAGAACAAAACTTCAATTAAGATCAGAAACGGTGAAATAAGATAAATTTGACAAACACTAACCGCCCTGCGGGAAAACCGATCGAGATTATTATGAAAAAAAATTATGTGGAGTTTGTAATTCTTTTCTACTCACTCTTCAAAACAAACATATTCGCACAAACAGCTTCGATAACATGGCCATTTGCCAATTTGAATAAAGGAATTAAAGCTATGACCAAGTTACAGTCACTTACGATCATGTTTTTATTAACTTTTCTGTTTGGCAGTACAGCACACGCCCAGTGGATGCCAACGGGTTTAACCAACGGGACAATTAATATAGTTTTTAGTAACGGGAGTAATCTCTTAGCCGGGATGACGAACGGCGCTTTAATTTCCACCGACAACGGCACAAACTGGAATTATACGAGTATAAATACTTCTTTTTCTGTTTGGTCTTTTGCTGTCTATGGGACCGATATTTTTGCAGGAACTACCGGCGGCTTTCTTCGCTCAACCGATAACGGCGCAACTTGGAATCCAGTTAATTCCGGAATGTCATTAGTTCAATCTTTTGCCACTATTGGAACGAATTTTTTTATAGGGACTGAGAGCGGCGGTGTTTACCTTTCCACTGATGGCGGGACGACCTGGGCTCAATTAAATTCCGGTTTAACAAATCTTACTGTTCGAGCAATTACCGCCAGCGGAACAAATTTATTTGCCGGAACTAACGGCAGCGGGATTTTCCTTTCTACTGACAATGGCACAAACTGGACTCCGATCAATACCGGATTAACAGCCCTTGATGTTCGAGGTTTTGCAGGAATAGGAAGTTATGTCTTTGCCGGAACAAGTGGTGGGGTTTTCCGTACCGGTGATAATGGTGCTAATTGGATTAACGTACGAAATGATGGGCTCATTCGAGGTCTTGCCGTTGCTTGTGGCACCGATCTTTTTGTCGGGCATTGGTATAACGGTGGTGGTGTAGCTCGTTCAGTTGATAATGGAACAACCTGGACAACTTACAATACCGGCTTAACTACTTCAACTGTTCCAACTCTTACTGTCAACGGATCAAATATTTTTGCAGGAACCTGGAACGGTGGAGTTTTCAGTTCGCCAACCAACTGTGCAACCATAGATAGCACGGGTTCAATTTGCGGAATTAAGTTCAACGACCTTAACGGAAACGGCATTCAAGATTCCGGCGAACTTGGACTTGCGAATTGGGTGATCAATCTTAAATTCCAAAATGCAGCAGGTTTTATAACAATAACGGATACAACAGACGCAAACGGAAATTATTGTTTTAACGATCTGCAGCCCGGTGGAACTTACACTGTTTTTGAAACTAACCAAAGTGGATGGACGCAAACATCTCCCCCATCTCCTGGAATTTACACAATTCTTCTTACTTCGGGTGAACACAGAGACTCGGTCAATTTTGGGAACAAATTGCTTCCTGTAGTCGGTTCTATTTGCGGAATTAAGTTCAATGACTTGAACGGAAATGGTATACAAGATCCGGGAGAACTTGGACTTGCGAATTGGATAATAAATTTGAAGTACCAAAATGCAGCTGGCTTTATAACAATAACGGATACAACAGACGCAAATGGAAATTATTGTTTCAACGATTTACAGCCCGGCGGAACTTATACCGTTTTTGAAACTAACCAAAGCGGATGGCAACAAACATCTCCCCCATCTCCTGGAACTTACACGATTCCTCTTACATCGGGAGAACACAAAGACTCCGTAGATTTCGGAAACAAATTGCTTCCTGTAGTCGGCTCTATTTGCGGAATTAAGTTCAATGACTTGAACGGAAATGGTGTACAAGATCCGGGAGAACTTGGACTTGCGAATTGGGTGATCAATCTTAAATTCCAAAATGCAGCAGGTTTCATAACATTAACAGATACAACGGATGCGAACGGAAATTATTGTTTCAACAATCTGCAGCCTGGCGGAACTTATACTGTTTTTGAAACTAACCAAAGCGGATGGACGCAAACATCTCCCCCATCTCCGGGAACATATACGATTCTTCTTACATCGGGAGAACACAGAGACTCGGTCAATTTTGGGAACAAACAGCTTCCTGTAGTCGGCTCTATTTGCGGAATTAAGTTCAATGACTTGAACGGAAATGGTGTACAAGATCCAGGAGAACTTGGACTTGCGAATTGGGTAATCAATTTGAAATTCCAAAATGCAGCAGGCTTTATAACAATAACGGATACAACAGACACCAACGGAAATTATTGTTTTAACGATTTGCAGCCCGGTGGAACTTACACTGTTTTTGAAACTAACCAAAGTGGATGGACGCAAACATCTCCCCCATCTCCCGGAACTTACACAATTCCTCTTACATCGGGAGAACACAGAGACTCGGTCAATTTTGGGAACAAATTGCTTCCTGTAGTCGGTTCTATTTGCGGAATTAAGTTCAATGACTTGAACGGAAATGGTGTACAAGATCCAGGAGAAATTGGACTTGCGAATTGGGTGATCAATCTTAAATTCCAAAATGCAGCTGGCTTTATAACAATAACTGACACAACAGACGCAAACGGAAATTATTGTTTTAACGATTTACAACCCGGCGGAACTTATACCGTTTTTGAAACGAACCAAAGCGGATGGACACAAACATCTCCAACTTCTCCAGGAACCTATACAATTCCTCTTACTTCGGGTGAATACAGAGATTCCGTAGATTTCGGAAACAAATTGCTTCCTGTAGTCGGTTCTATTTGCGGAATTAAGTTCAATGACTTGAACGGAAATGGTGTACAAGATCCGGGAGAACTTGGACTTGCGAATTGGATAATAAATTTGAAGTACCAAAATGCAGCTGGCTTTATAACAATAACTGACACAACAGACGCAAATGGAAATTATTGTTTCAACGATATACAACCCGGCGGAACTTATACTGTTTTTGAAACAAACCAAAGCGGATGGACGCAAACATCTCCCCCATCTCCAGGAACTTACACGATTCTTCTTTCTTCTGGCGAACACAGAGATTCAATTAACTTCGGAAATCAACTTTCAACGGTCGGTAGTATTTGCGATTCACTCCATGCGACTGTAACTAAAAGTGTTATAGGAGATTGCTGCTGGAGTATAAGTCTCAACCAGCCATCCAATACAAGTGGAATAACCGGGATACAGTTTTGGCCGTTATCTCCAAACACTTTTGCACTGGGAAGTTCACAACTTGGAAGCAGCTATTCAATTGGATGGTTGTTTGCAACCAATACTATCAATCAATTTACGGTTAAAAGGTTAACTGGGAATGTCCCGGCAGGTCCACTCCCTAATTTCTTCAATTTCTGTATGAACAATTTATCAAGTCCTCAATATGTTGTTGTAAACTGGTTGAACGCTAACAACAATGTGGTTTGTTCCGACACCGTAACTTTAGATTGTGAAATTCCATGCGTAACCTTCAGCAAGGACACCGTTATTTGTAACACGAATGATTACACATTGCAATATTCTTTTACAAATAATGCGACGTATGCTGTAAACAAAATTGAAGTTGTACAAACTGTTCCAGCCGGAATAATTATTACACCGTCAACATTGATAATTCCTTCGGTCAATCCGGGACAAAGTTCTGGAGTGCTGACATTCAGCATCAGCGGTGCGCTACCAAATACAACAGTTGCGATACATTTCAGGTTCACCAGTTCAGATAGTTGCTGCTTCTGCACAGACATTTTATTTGTAACTACACCTTCATGTATGTGTGAAGAAGTGGGGGCTACTCTCAACGAAGATAGCGGGAACTGCAGTGATACGTTAAATATCTCAAATGGTTTTTCAGGAAATTATTTTACACAGATAAATTTAACGGCTTTACCAAGCGGTACGGTTTTCAGCAATTGGAATACAAATACTTCATCCAACTGGTATTCACTAAATACATTCGCAGCAAACAGCATTCATCTTATTAATATTGGAAACGGATTTATTCCTTCCGGTAATTCTAACGGAATTCTTGATTTCATATTATCAGGATATACAACTTCAACACAAAAGATCGTTGTTGAATGGATAAGAAATGATTCTGTGAAATGTGTTGACACATTGACGACCCATTGCGTTCCTCCTCCACCAACGATGTATTGTACTCAATTGATAGATGATTCGCTGGTTTGTCTTCCAAACGGAACATTCCAGTATAAATTCAAAGTGAAAAATAATTCAACAGACTCAACTACCGGATTTCAGTTGAATGCAATATCCCCTTCAACGTTTACTTTCAGTCCGAGCAATTTCAGTAACGTTGCAATCGGACCGTCAATGGTATCGCCTGAACAGACAGTGATCATCAGTGGAATAAGTCCGAATACTCAATTCTGTTTTGATATTGCTCTTTATAAACACATTATGCAACATGATACTCTTTATAGTTGGTGCTGTCATAGTGACACTGTTTGCACTACAACACCAAACTGTGGTCCAAAAGATTCTGCCGAAGCTTGCATAACATGGAATTTATTGAGCACTCAGTTAGTAACTTCTACAAACGGAAATATTAACGGATCTTCTGAGACTATAAGTACAGGATCATCCTCACCGTTTATGGCAATACTCTCTCCCTATACTAGTAATGGTCAAAGACTGTTGGTATTGGGTGGTTGGCCTGTTGGGTCTTTAGACCTTAACCGTTTTATTGAGTTTCAAGCTGGTCCTAATTTAGGAAATAGCTTTACCGTTAAAAACGTTTCTTTTAATTTTGGTGATAACCCTCAAACAACTGACTATAATATTATAAATTCTCAAGTGTTTTACTCGACTAATAATTTTTCGAGTAGTTCCGCATTGGGAGGCACTCTAGCTTACTTAAACACAACTATGTCAACATTTACTGTCTCAAATTTAAATATATTTGTTGCCAACGGGCAGACTTTTTCATTAAGAATCTACCCCTATTCACCTACTGGAAGTATTACAGCAACTGTTTCTCTTGCTATACATAATAATGTAGTTATTTGCGGTACAACTAGCGCTATTACTTCAGTTGATGATGGTATGAAAGGTAGTGCTATACCAGAAAGCTACCAACTGGAACAGAATTATCCTAATCCGTTCAATCCTTCCTCGACGATCCGGTATGATATACCCAAAACGAGTTTTGTGAAAATTAGCGTTTATGACATGCTCGGGAGAGAAATTAAAGTACTAGTTAATGAAGAGAAAAATCCAGGTCGCTATGAAATTGTTTTTGATGCAAAAGAATTAGCAAGCGGAATATATTTCTATGCAATTAGGACGGGAGAATTCACTCAAAACAGAAAGATGATTTTGATGAAATAAAATTCCTTCCATCAAATAAGTATTTGTAGCACAGAATAATATTCTGTGCTACAAATGAAAAAACTTTTTACTCAGTATTGTTTGATATTGATATAATAAGTATTCTTATAAAGAGGGATTTAACTAACTAGATCATGGTCATCAACTAAACAAGTGTTTAGTTAGCCAAAACTATTTCTTATTGCGGAAAAAAAATAATATTAAAGAATACTACGACAACCCGCTTTTCCAGGTGTGTAACGGATTTATATACTTTGACCCACACATTATTTTTTTTATTTTAATACATAGATAAGTGATATTTGTTCAAACTTTTAAATACCAACTAAAGAATCATGTCTTCACAAAGTGACCTTACTAAACTAACAGTAATAATAGTAGATGACGAACTTTACGGAAGGGAAAACCTTAAAAAGATCATTGAAACATATTGCCTTGAGATTGAAATATTGGGATGCGCTGATTCCGTTGTGAATGCAAAGGAACTGGTAAGGATTCATAAGCCCGATGTAGTGTTCCTTGATATTAATATGCCGGTACTCGATGGGTTTGACTTCCTTGATGATTACGAAAATCGAAACTTTCTAGTTGTCTTCGTAACTGCTCATGAGGAATTCGGCATAAAAGCAGTGAAAGTGGGTGCTGCAGATTATCTTCTTAAACCGATAAATATTAAGGAGCTTAAACAAACAGTTAACAAACTTTTAATGATTAAACAAAAGACGGTAAAAGTCGAAACTATTCCTGAAGTGGATAAATTAGTTCTTCCCGCATCTCACGGTTTTGAGGTTTTGGTTATTGAGAACATCATCCGTCTTGAAGCCGAAGGATGTTATACAAAAGTGGTAGTTAAAGACGGAAAGAATAAAATCGTTTCCCGCACTTTAAAAGATTTTGAGGATATCCTCCCAAAAGATTTTTTCTTCCGCACACACAAATCGCACCTGATCAATCTGAAGTATATTAAAGACTATTCAAACATCAGCGGAAACTTTATTACGATGACTGACGGAAGCAGAATTGAGATCTCACGCCGCAAAACTCCTGAATTCATTCGGAAAATAAAATCATTTTTACATGTCGTTTAAACATGTCTAAGATACTTTTTATTCTCACCATTTTTTATCTCTTTTTTAATTCTCAACTCTACTCACAGACCCCTTCCTATTATCATTACACTTCATCCGACGGACTGGCTTCTTCAACTGTTTACGAAATTATTCAAGATAAGGACGGATTTATCTGGTTCGCCACCGCAAATGGAATGAGCAAGTTCGACGGAAAACACTTTACTACGTTCAGAACAAAGGACGGTCTTAATTCCAATTCGATTATTTCTCTTGTGGAAGGGAAAAATGGTGAGCTATATATAGGTAATTTTGAAAAAGGGGTTAACGTTTTTAGAAATGGCAAATTTGAAAACTATTGCAGTGAGATTAACGGGAAAAGTTTTGCTTTATCATATTTAATGCTTTGCCCTTCGGAAAAAAACGAACAAAAAATTTTCGCCTATAATCGTTGGGGAATTATAAATTTAATAAGTGAAAAAAAATCTACCGGACTGATTACCAAAGTAATTACTACTTTTCCCGTTTATATAAATAAATTAGAAACACTACTAAATGGCGATATGATAGCTTTAACCACAACCGGGTTATTCAATTTAAAAAATGACACGCTTTCAAAATTTCACATCAACGGTTTCCCGGATGTTGATGCCTATTGTCTTGCTAACGCTGAAGACGGTAGTTATTTTATCGGCACAAAAGGGATGATATACGGGATAAAAGACAATACTGTAATCGAAAAGTATAAGATAAATGTAGCCGGCACTAATGAGGTTATTGCCATCTTAAGGGACAGAAATAAAAATATCTGGTTTTCGATTATGAACAGGGGTTTTTATCTAATTCCGAACGGTTCTAATAGAATAATTGATATCGGCAGTAAAATGGATCTGCAGAAATCTCTTATAAATAATTACTTTGAAGATAATGAAGGAAATATTTGGGTAAGTACCTTCGGCAAAGGTGTTTATTGTATAAATAATCTTTATCTAAAAAGCTACATTGAGAAAGATGGATTGAGCAGTAATAGTGTTTATTCAATTGTGAAAGAAAAATCGGGTAAATTGTTGATCGGGACGTTTACCGGTGTTAATATTTTAGAAAACGGAAGATTCGATCAGATCAAAAACAATTCGGGTAAAACTTTACCTGAATATATCTACGCTATTACAAATACTAATAATGAGTTTTTTATCTGCAGTGCATTGGGGAGAAACGGAATGTTAAATATTTCTTATAAGGGAATAAAGCTACACATATTCGACGGGCTATCTTTCTGTAAATTAAAAAATGGACTATTTCTGTATGGGACAAGGTCAAATGCCATAAAAGTCCAAAGTGAGATTAATTATGAGAAGAATCGGTCTTATCTGTTCTCTGTTTTTGGAGATAGTTCTAATGTAAACCGCGTTAACGAAATTTTTGAAGATGCCAAAAAGAATGTTTGGATAGGAACAGGAAGGGGTTTATGCAAAGTATCCAATCTTTCCGATAAATCGGGGAAGACAGGGTGGAAGAAAACTTTTTTCTCCTCTGATCCGGTTCTGAACTCACGAATAAGTTCAATCATTCAGGATAATGAAAACAAAATCTGGTTTGCCGGCGAAAAAGGAATTGCGCGTTATAACCTTAAAAATGATTCGGTTAATAATTACACAAATATTATGGGGCATGATCTCTCATCTTCAACTTCGATTACTTCAGACGGTAAGAATAGGATCTGGATCGGAAATATGAAGGGACTTTATTTATTTGATGGCAGTTCAATCAAATTTCTTAATAGGCAAACCGGTCTTCCATCTGACGAAGTATTTTCACTTTTTTATGACGACAAGAAAAACTTTCTTTACATCGGAACAAGTAACGGGATCGCATTTCTGGACGTAAATTTATTTGACAACTACGTTCCTCCCTCACTCTATGTAAAAATAATCAGCATAAGAGCTGGTGATTCGGTTTATACGAGTTATAATAATTTAGTTTTTGAACCGGAACAGCATGATGTTTATATAGACTTTAAAGCATTAAGTTTTTCCTCGCCGGGTTCGGTAAAGTATAAATATAAATTTGATAATGATGAGTGGACAGAAACGGATTATGATTTCCTTAATTTTATTTCGCTTAAGAATGGGAAATATAAACTACAGATCATGGCTAAATCTCAGAATGCTGATTGGAGTAAACCGTATTTTCTTTCCTTCCGCATATTGCCCCGATTTGTAGAGACTATCTGGTTTGAACTTCTGATAATATCAATATTGGTTTCTCTATCTGTCTTCGTAATAATTGGGCGTTTGAAACTGAATAATAAAAAAATCCGGGAGGAATTAGCATTAACGGAAAGGATCAATGAGCTAGAACATCAAGCTTTATCTGCAATGATGAACCCACATTTTATTTTTAACTCACTCAATTCGGTGCAGTACCTCATCAACTGCCAGAGAAATGAGGAAGCAAATGACTATATCGCAATGATGGCTAAACTGATAAGAAAAAATCTTGACACAGCAGGGCACGGATTTATATTTTTATCAGAAGAAATTAGCCGGCTTAAACTATATCTCGATCTTGAAAAGTTAAGATTTCAGGAGAGCTTTTCTTATGAGATCATTACCGGAACCGATGTAAACGCGGATTCTATAATGATACCCAATATGATCATTCAACCGTTTGCGGAAAACACTCTATGGCACGGAATAATAAATTCTGGAATCAATGGCTTGATAACAATTTCATTTACATTTGAAGATGTGGATATTGACTCTGTTATCAACCGATCATTAATAATAAAAGTTACTGATAATGGAATCGGCATTAAAGAAGCAAAGAAGAATAAGAAAGAAGATCACATTTCAAAAGGGATACAAATTATTGAAGAACGCCTCAGATTACTGAGTACAAAAATGGAACTCCCTAAACCCATCACGTTTGAAGATCTAAGCAACCGTAACAGCAGCTCTCAGGGAACCGAAGTAATTATTTCTCTTCCACTGCCTCTCTACAAAATTATTAATCCGGAATCAAGTGCTCCTTTTTCACTTACCGATTAATTACAAATACCTACCGTTAGTTTACCAACACATACCTTACGCTTGTTAGCTATTGTAGCAGCATGCCATTGTAGATAGCTTTGAACCAAAATTAAAGACAACAAATTGAATATTCTAAAAAAGCTGATGAGTTTATTTACAAAAAAGCATGTTAAGTCTGCGCCTCTGTTAATCATAAGGAAGAATTCCGACCTTTTCCGCATGCGGGAAGATGCTAATATCAAAGAATTCACATCAATTGAAGAAGCGCTTGCCGATCTGGAAAACGATCCGAATGTTCCTTCGCACAAAATAGAGAAGTTAAGATCATCTCTTAAAAAACTGAAAAACAAAACTTCAATTAAAATAAGAAATGGAGAAATTTTATGAAGATGAAAACAAGTAATTATACAGAAGTAAAGTTGACAAGAAAGAAACTAACAATAATGTTGTTTATTTCTTTCATTTTGAATTTGTCATTTCTCCCGGCTCAGGATGGCGTTTTAGACGGTACTTTCAATTCTACCGGGAAAGTTACAACCTCATTCGGTTCAGGATACGATGGCGGGAAAAGCGTTGCAATCCAAGCTGATGGAAAGATTGTTGTGGTGGGTGTATATCCTCACGGAACGGATGATGATTTTGCCGTTGTTCGCTATTTGAGCGATGGAACATTGGACGCCACGTTTGGAACAGGTGGAAAAGTAACAACCTCAATAGGTTCTAACCGTGATGCAGCATATAGTATTGCAATCCAATCCGATGGAAAGATCGCCGTTGTCGGAGCTACTTCCAACGGTACAAATAATGACCTCGGTATGGTTCGTTATAATGACGATGGAACATTAGATAACGGATTTGGCACAAATGGAATTGTAACAACTGTTGTTGGCACAAGTGACAATCCAGCATACGGTGTTGCAATCCAGTCCAATGGAAATATTGTTGTTGTTGGATATGCCCATATTGGTCTCACCGATGATTTTATGGTGGTTCGTTATAATAGTAATGGAACATTGGACACTGGATTTGATACGGACGGAATAGTAACAACTGCAATTGGCGCGGCGGGCGATGTCGCAAATAGTGTCACTATTCAATCGGATGGAAAGATCGTTGTTGCGGGGTATGTAGGTGGTGGTGGCTTTATTAATGATTTTGCGGTAGCTCGTTATAACAGCGATGGATCACTTGACAACACATTTGATACTGACGGGATAGTAACGACCGCAATTGGTTCAGCCAGTGACGTTGGATATAGTGTCGCCATTCAATCCGATGGGAAAATTGTTGTTGCCGGATACGCGCACATGACTACTGATGATTTTGCTGTAGTTCGCTATACCAGTACTGGTGCATTAGACAACACCTTTAGTACTGACGGAAAAGTAACGACCGATTTCAGTTCAGGAAATGATTGGGGATATAGCGTTGCTCTCCAATTGGATGGAAAGATCGTTGTGGCGGGATATGCCTCCAGCAGCGGGAGTAAAATTGCCGTAGTGCGCTATAACGACGATGGATCGTTGGATACTGGATTTGGTACGAGTGGAAAAGTAACGACGGCGATCGGTGCAAACGGTGATTATGGAAATAGCGTTGCCCTCCAATCCGGTGGAAAGATTGTTGTTGCAGGAAATTCATACGTTAATGGGAGTGACGCTGACTTTGCTGTTGTTCGCTACTCCGGTTCTTCTGGTCCTCTACCTGTTGAACTTGTCTCTTTTACCGCTTCTATTATTACTAGAAGTATTGAATTGGAATGGGCAACTGCAACCGAAGTGAATAATTATGGGTTTGAAATAGAACGTGCCTCGACTTCGCTCGGCATTACGGATAAAAGATGGGAAAAAATTGGTTTTGTACAAGGTAATGGGAACAGCAACTCTACAAAAGAGTATAACTTTACCGATAATACCGCAACTTCCGGTTTATATGCTTACCGTCTTAAACAGCTTGATAACGACGGCAAATACGAATATAGCAAAGAAGTAGAAGCAGATTTGGGAATGCCAAATGAGTTTTCGTTAAAACAGAACTTTCCAAATCCATTTAATCCTGAGACAGCAATAAGCTATCAAATGCCGGTTAGCGGCAAAGCTTCTCTAAAAGTGTTTGATATGCTTGGGAGAGAAGTTGTAACATTGGTTGACGAAGTAAAAGAAGCCGGAACGTATAATGTTTCCTTTAACGGAAAAGCCTTTACAAGCGGCGCATACTTTTACAGATTCCAATCAGGGAATTACCTTAAAATTAATAAGATGATCTTAATGAAATAGGAGGGAAATAAAATCATGAACAACTTAACAAGTTTTGATTGGGATTTAAACAAAGGCGATTACATTAACTATGAAATAGATCATAAAGTCTGTCTGGTAAGACTTGGAAAAAGAGCAAAGCCGGTAAAAAAAACTTCTTGTATTAGTCTAACCGCATCATCATAATTGTAATGCTGAAAGTATTACAATTAGCGTTGAAGGTTTAATGAAATTGCATGATCAAATTTGGCTGTTTCGTAAGCTTATTTATGGAACAACTTTATTAATTTTGGCGGGTTATCAAACAAAAGAATTAATAGGGCGAAAAAGTTGGTGGCTCTAAAGTAATATTTGACTGGGGTATAGAATCTCTCTATTATTAACCCGTCAAGCAATTATTTATTTAAATGCAAAAAAGGATGTTTTCACATCCTTTTTTTTGAGCTGGTGATGGGACTCGAACCCGCAACCTGCTGATTACAAATCAGCTGCTCTGCCAATTGAGCTACACCAGCAGTTAATTTAGGACTTAAAATTAAGGGTATTTCGGCTGCCTTCCAAATATATTTGCTTACTTCTCTTCCTCCTCACCCTTAAGAATTGATATTTTGAACTGCACCATCTTCTGTTTTACTTTTTTTATCAATTCGAAAGTAACGTCTCGATGCTGGTAGATTTCTCCGATGTTCAAGATTTTTCCTGTTTGAAAAGCCACAAATCCCGCAATGGTGGTGTATTCATCCGAATAAGTCAAAGTTTGGTTGAAAATTTCGTTAAAATCTTCAACGGAAATTGCCCCTAAAACTAAGAAGTTTCCGTCCGGCAACTTGGAATATTCGTCGGAGATATTTTTCCCCTCACTCGAAATATCACCAACAATTTCACTGAGAATATCTTCAATTGTCAGCACCCCTTCGGTTCCTCCATATTCGTCTGTTACAATTGATATCCGTTCACTTCTTTTTTGCATTTCTTTCATTATTTCAGAAATCAGTTTGGTTTCAGGAACAAAATAAACGGGACGGATCAAACTTTTTATTACTATGTTTTTCTTTTCAACTAAAGACCGCATTAAATCTTTTATGTGGATAATCCCGATAATATTATCCAACGAATCCTGGTAAATGGGAACCAATGAATGTCCGGTCTGCATAATTTCTTTAACCATAGATTCATCGTCATCCGTCAATTCTATCGCAACCATTTCTGTTCTGGGGATCATCACTTCGTTTGCTTTTAGATCAGTAAACTCAAAAACATTTTCAATTATTTGATGTTCAGCTTCATCAATTGCGCCTGATTTTACTCCCTCGGAAATAATGACCCGAATTTCATCTTCAGAAGCATGTCCGTGAGAAAATCGTCCTTTTGTTTTGAGTGGAAGCAGAATTGCATCAGTGAGAAAGAGAAGGATTTTAATTGGAATTTTAAACAGTTTTAGGATTACAGTTAATATCGAAACAATATTCGGAGCTATCTTCTCGGCATATTTAGCGCCGACGGCTTTTGGAACGAGAATAACAAAAATCCAATGGCATAATGCCAACAGCAGCAGACTTACAAGGATTAAACTGATCTTTATTGATGTTACAAATGAAACAAATGAAGCATCAACTACGGCATCAATATAAAAAAACAGAAGAAAAGAGATCATAAGCAAACTAAACGAAGCTGCAACTTCAATTAAACCATAGACATGATCAATATTTTGCTGAAGCGCTTTAATTTTCTTGCTTGTTTTACTGCTTCCGTTTTCATCTTCGTTATAGCTAATAACGGCGGCTCCCGATGCTGTTAGTAAAGCCGCTAAAAAAAATATTATCAGAATTAAAAAACCAATCATAATAATTATTAACTCATCCTTTGCAAATTTTATTAGCAAAAATAAGAATCAAAACCTTCGCTTTAAAATCTTGGGGCAAATAATTGCCGAACTATTGTTATTTTCTCACATAAAAAAGATAAAATTATGAAACCGGCATCAATTAAAGTTGAAAAAGAGACTATTACTCTCCATTGGAACAATTCTGAAGAAAACAGAATTGCCCTACGGTATTTGCGTGAAGAATGTCCGTGCGCCGGATGCAAAGGAGAAACCATTCTTCTGCATAGCTATCGCCCTCCTAAATTACCCATTGCACATCCTGATATGTACACCGTAAAAAATTTGAAAATGGTTGGCGAATACGCAATTCAAATCTGGTGGAAAGACGGACACGATACCGGAATTTATACATGGGAATATTTGAAAACACTTGCCGCTGATCAATCCCATGAAGGCAAACAAAAGTATGAGCCGTTGCTGTGATCTCCCAATCGAAATTAAAATATTATAGTTCCCTTTTGCAAAAAAAATTCCGAAGGGAAGAAAAGAAATTTTTTGCCGAAGGGAAAAAACTTGTTGAAGAAGGCCTCGGGCAAATCCGTTATCGTTGTGAAATAATTTTTATTACAAATGAATTTAAAGAAAAAAATGAAGAGTTTGTTTTTTCTTCTCTAAGAAATTTTCAAGTTGAAGTAATCCGAACGGGTGATTTTAACCGTATCTGTGATACTCAACAGCCGCAAGGAATTGCAGCCGTCTTTCAATTCCCAATCAATGACGAACAACCGAAATTAGTTTCCCGGAAAATTATTTATTTAGAAAATATTACCGATCCTGGAAACCTTGGCACCATTATCCGCACGTGCGATTGGTTCGGTTACTCACAAATTTTATTAAGTAAAAATTGTGTGGAACTTTTTAACCCAAAAGTTATAAGAGCAAGTATGGGTTCGCTCTTTCACGTTTCCGTTTCGGAAAATGTTGAACTTCCATTTCTTATCAACTTAAAAAAACTTGGATTTGAAATTCTCTGCAGCGATTTAGATGGGAAAGATTTTTCCGAACTTGAAAAACTAGAAAAACTCGTTCTTTGCTTCAGTAATGAGGCAGATGGACCTTCTCAAGAATTGTTAAATGTTTCCGATTACAAAATTACGATCCCTAAAACCTGCCCGACGGGAAGGCAGGAAGGAAATGCCGAATCACTGAACGTTGCTTCGGCATCTGCAATATTACTTCACTATTTTTCCTGAAAATCTTAAAGATTATACCATCCCTATTGTTTTGGTATCGCGGTTTTGTAAAAATTCGATCCTTTATCGCTAATCTTAACAATAATTTTATTCACGTCAACGTTTGAAGAGTTTTTCCACATAAATTTATTTGACCCTGTGATACTTGAATAATTATCTTCAATCAGAATCCAACTTTTCCCGTTATCCAACGAATATTCCAATTTAACCCGTTTAAGTTGAGCCGAACCTTCCCAGGAGATTATTTTTTCGGAAGACGATTTTTCATTAGCTCGCGGATTATCAATCCGAACATTAGTGATTGGAATGTTAGTATTCAAAAAGAAATAAGAATCGCTCATGTCATTAATCGCTAAATCAGAAATATCGTAAACCATTATCCTCATTAATGAAGAAGTATCTGTTGTCGGAATCTTCCATCTGAATGAACCTGTTGAATTAGTGGAATCAACTAATTGCTTCCATGAATATCCATTGTCCAACGAGTACTTTATTCCAACTTTTGCGATATTTACAGAAGTCCACCTGATATTTGTATCAGGTTGTTCCGGAATTGAGACTATTTGTTCTCCGCCGTTCGGGAATACTAATCGTAATAGTTTGTTTTTATAAATTGAGAAATTGACATCAGAAGTATCAAATGGAACTCCATCTATAACATCGCTAATTCTTATTCTGCATTGTTCAGTATTTTCGTCTGCGGCAGTCCAGAAATACGAACCATCGCTCGGAGTATTTATGGCGATCGATAACCAAGTAGCTCCATTGTTAATTGAATAATCTATATTAACGTCGGCAACACTCACGGAACTCCAACGAATTTCATATTGATTTCCGCTTAGCCAATTTTCTCCACCATTAGGTGAAAGGACATTAATATAAGCTTCTGGAGTAATTGAAAAAACTTCGTCACTCATATCAGAAGAGAGATTTGCAACATCCGTAATTCTTATTTTACAATTTGATGAAGGGGTTTTGGGGATTGGATTCCAATTGTAAAAGCCTGTACTTTGTGTCGAAGCTATTAACGTTGTCCAATTTACTCCGTTATCAATTGTATATTCTATCTTAACTGTTTGAACCGCGTCACTGATCCACGTGATATTATGAGAAGAACCTGCTTCCCATTTCTCTCCGCCGTTTGGTGAAGTGATTGTAACACTCTGCTGCTGGCTTTGACTTATTTTGAAATTGTCATTCGATAGATCAGAAGGAGTATTATCTTTTGCATCACTTATTCTTATCTTGCACAACGAAGATAAAACCACCGGCACTGACCATTCATACAGACCATCAGACGGCGTTGATACCGCTACATCAACCCAACTTGCACCGTTATTGGTTGTGTATTCTATCTTTACTGAATCTATGTATGTAGATACCCAGGTTACGTTTGTTTTGTTACCGCTCACTAAATTTTCTCCACCATTCGGTGCTGTTACGGTAACTGTCGGCTGAGGGAGAACTGTAAAAGTACCGTCAGAAGCATCCATCGGGGTGCCGTCAGATTTATCTTTTATTCTAAGGCGATAGAGATTTGAGGGAATTGATAAACCTGTTTCATATTCTCCGTCACTCGGTGTGCTGCCAACTAACTCAAACCAATCTTCCTCATGCAACCCGTTATTAATTGTATATTCAATCCCCACATTTTCTATCCCCGTAGATTCCCATTTGATAATTAAAGATTCACCCGCGGTAAATACTTCTCCGTTGTTCGGATAGAGAACTTTTACAGATTGAATCGGTTTGATTGAAAAAACAGCATCGCTAACATCGCTTGTTGTTCCGTCTTTATCAGTAATTTTAATTTTGCATTGTGATGATGAGATATTCGGAACAGGTGACCATTGATATGAACCGTCCCCTTCGGTGCTGTCTATCATTACCGACCACTTTATTCCATTGTCCGTTGTGTATTCAATTTTTACTTTACTTATTCCGTTACTCGTCCAAACAATATCTTGTGTGGTGCCTGCTGAAAAGACTTCTCCGCCGTTCGGACTTAAAACGCTAACTTCTTTTTTAATTTGATTACTTATCACAAAATCTGCATCCGATAGATCAAACGGTACTCCGTCTGATGCATCACTGACTCTTATGCCGCAGAGATTTGAATTTACGTTCGGAACTGTCCAATCGTATGTTCCTGTGGATTCTAAGCTGTCGGTGATAACTACCCACTCGGCTCCATTGTTTATCGTGTAATCTATTTTAACTTTTCTGATGTTTGTCGAAGTCCACGTTATTTTTTGACTCGTTCCAAACGTTAGTGTCTCTCCTCCGTTTGGTGATAGAACATTGATATCGGCTTCTGGAGTAACTGAAAAAACTTCGTCACTCATATCAGAATAGAGATTTGCAACATCTGTAATTCTTATTTTACAATTTGATGATGGGTTTTTGGGGATTGGATTCCAATTGTAAAATCCCGTACTTGGTGTGGAGGCTATTAACGTAGTCCAATTTACTCCGTTATCTATTGTATATTCTATCTTAACGGTTTGGACTGCATCGCTCGTCCATGTGACATTTTGAGAAGAACCTGCTTCCCATTTTTCACCGCCGTTTGGTGAAGTGATAGTAACTCTCTGCTGGCTTTGACTTATTTTGAAATTGTCATTCGATAGATCGGAAGGTGCATTATCATTTGCATCACTTATTCTTATTTTACACAAGGCAGAAGATACTACCGGTACTGACCATTCATACAGACCATCAGACGGCGTTGATGCCGCTACATCAACCCAGCCTGCACCGTTATTGGTTGTGTATTCTATCTTTACTGAATCTATGTATGTTGAAACCCAGGTAATATTTGTTTTATTCCCGCTTACCAAATTCTCTCCGCCATTTGGCGCTGTTACGGTAACCGTCGGCTGTGGAAGAACGGTAAAAGTTCCATCACAAGCATCCATCGGTGTGCCGTCTGAAACATCTTTTATTCTTATTCGGTAGACGTTTGAAGGAATTGAAAATCCCGTTTGATATTCTCCATCACTTGGTGTGCTGCTTACCAATTCAAACCAATCTTCTTCCTTCAATCCGTTGTTAACCGTATAGTCTATTCCTACATTCTCAATTCCAACCGATTCCCAGGTGATGAATACCGGGTCTCCCGCAGTGAATACTTCTCCGTTATTCGGATAGGTAACTTTTACTGACTGAATCGGTTTGATTGAAAAGACTGCATCACTTACATCACTCGTGATGCCGTCTTTATCTGTAATTTTAATTTTACATTGTGATGATGAGATATTCGGTACCGGCGCCCATTGATATGAACCGTCTGCTTCGGTGCTGTCTACAATTACAGACCACTTAATTCCATTATCCGTAGTATATTCTATTTTTACTTTACTTATTCCGTTGCTCGTCCAGGTTATATCTTGACTCGTGCCTGCAGATAAAATATCTCCACCGTTTGGACTACTTACTCTTATTTCTTTTTTAACTTGATTACTTATCGTAAAATCCGCATCCGATATATCAAACGGTACTCCGTCCGTTGCATCGCTTATTCTTATCCGGCCAAGACTTGAGTTTGCATTCGGAACAGTCCAATCATATGCACCGGTTGATTCAATACTATCTGTGATAACTACCCAATCGGCTCCATTATTTATAGAGTAATCTATCTTCACTTTTCTGATGTTCGCCGAAGTCCAGGTTATCTTTTGACTTGATCCAAGCGTTAATGTTTCTCCTCCGTTCGGTGAAAGAACATTAATGTTGGTCTCCGGAATAATCGAAAAGACAACATCACTCATATCAGAATAGAGATTTCCGACGTCCGTTATTCTTATTTTACAATTTGTTGACGGGGTTTTAGGGATTGGATTCCAATTGTAAAATCCTGTACTTGGTGTTGTTGCTGTTAATGTTGTCCAATTTACTCCGTTATCTATCGTATATTCTATCTTGACTGAATCAACAGCATCGCTTGTCCAGGTGATGTTTTGTGATGAACCCGCCTCCCATTTCTCTCCGCCGTTTGGTGAAGTGATGGTAACTTTCTTCAACTGGCTTTGACTGATTTTAAAATTATTATCTGACAGATCAGACGGTGCATTATCTTTTGCATCACTTATTCTTATCTTGCACAACGCAGATGAAACTGCCGATACCGACCATTCATACAGTCCGTCAGATGGTGTTGATGCCGCTACATCAACCCAGCTTGCACCGTTATTGGTTGTGTATTCTATCTTTACTGAATCTATGTTAGTTGAAACCCAGGTAATATTTGTTTTATTCCCGCTTACCAAATTCTCCCCGCCATTCGGCGCTGTTACCGTAACCGTCGGCTGTGGAAGAACGGTAAAAGTACCATCACAAGCATCCATCGGAGTTCCATCCGAGACATCTTTTATTCTGATACGGTACTGATTAGAAGGAATTGAAAATCCCGTTTTATATTCTCCATCACTTGGTGTGCTGCTTACCAACTCAAACCAATCTTCTTCCTTTAATCCGTTGTTAACCGTATAGTCTATTCCTACATTCTCTATTCCAATTGATTCCCAGGTAATAACCACCGGGTCTCCGGCAGTAAAGACTTCTCCGTTATTTGGATAAATAACTTTTACTGATTGAATCGGTTTGATTGAAAAAGCTGTGTCACTGGCATCACTTGTAGATCCGTCTTTATCCGTAATCTTAATTTTGCATTGTGATGATGAGATGTTCGGTATGGGCGCCCATTGATATGATCCATCCGCTTCGGTACTGTCTACAATTACAGACCACTTTATTCCATTATCCGAAGTATATTCTATTTTCACTTTACTTATTCCGTTACTCAGCCAAGTAATGTTTTGACTCGTACCCGCAGATAAGATTTCTCCACCGTTTGGACTACTTACTTTTACCTCTTTTTTAATTTGATTACTTATTGTGAAATCCGCATCTGATATATCAAATGGTACTCCGTCTGCTGCATCACTTATTCTTATCCGGCTCAGATTTGAATTTGCACTTGGAACCACCCAATCGAATGAACCGGTTGATTCAATACTATCTGTGATTACTACCCAATCTGCTCCATTGTTAATCGTGTAATCAATTTTAACTTTTCTGATGTTGGCCGATGTCCACGTTATTTTTTGACTCGTTCCAAATGTTAGTGCCTCTCCTCCGTTTGGTGTAAGGACATTAATATAAGGTTCCGGAGATATCGTGAAAACCTCATCGCTTAAATCGAAAGCTGTTGTATCTACTGCATCGGTAATTTTTATTTTACAATTTGTTGAAGCCACCATCGGTATTGAATTCCAAACAAAAAATCCGTCGCTCGGAGTATTTTGGTCAATCGTATTCCAATTCACCCCATTATTAGTTGTATATTCGAGCTTAACGGAAGAGACTCCTGAACTATTCCAGGTTATATTTTGTGCAGTTCCGGCATTCCAAATTTCACCACCATTTGGAACAGTAACTCTAACAGTTTTTTCCACTTTGTTGAAAATGGTAAACGGATTGTTTGATACGTCAAACGGCGATCCATCCTCTGCATCACTAACTTTTACGAGACACAATGAAGAATTTATGTTCGGAATAGACTGCCAATAATATGAGCCATTATTCGCAGTGCTTGCTGTTATGCTGTTCCAGGTAGAGCCACCGTCGGAAGAATATTCTAGCTTTACATTAGCGATTGAAGAAAGAGATTTTGTTCCGTATGTTAAAAGTGATTTCCTTTTTTTTGCAACAGAAATGCCTGATGAAAATTTCTTATTTGCTTCACCAGTAATTTGGGCTTCAGCAGTTTTCATGTTTGCAGAACTAACAATAACAGAATTTGTTATCCAGGTAATTGTAGTGCCAGAACCGGAAAAGAATTTTTCACTCCCATTTGGACTTGTCAGTTTAAGCGTCTGTTCCGGGAAAATTGAAAATAAATTATCGCTGACATCATAAGCTAAATTATTTGCTACATCACTAATTCTGATATTACAATTATTTGAAGAGACACTTGGTACAGGCGACCATTCATAATAGCCATCGCTCGGAGTAATGCTAATAATCGTGTTCCAATTTATACCATTATCGGTTGTATATTCAATTTTTACATTCTCAACTGAAGAGCTAATCCAGTTAATGCCGGTGACACTTCCACCGAGCAGATTTTCTCCACCATTCGGCGATTTTATTGTGATATAAGTTGGAATTTTTATAGAAAAATTTTGGCTCGTAATTGCAAAAATTGAATCGGTAGAAACATCTGTTAATTTTAATTTACAAGTATTCGAAACGAAATTAGGAATTTTTGTCCATTTGAATTGTCCAGTGTCAGCAGGAGTTGTTGCGGAAATGGTATTCCAATTAAGTCCATTATTGGTTGACAATTCAATCCTGAGTGCTTGAATACCGGAACTTAACCATTCGATAGTATAACTTGAATCGACAAATAAAATTTCTCCATTGCTGGGAGAAAGCAAGGATATTTTTTTTATTGACGAATCTTTTTCAATGCTGAAAATATTTGACTCTTTAGAGATCGGCTGGCTATCTTTTGTAGTGATTTTTATTTTACAATTATTTGAAGTTTTATTTGGAATAGGTGACCAATAAAATGAACCGGTATTAGGATAACCGGAAGAAATCGTATCCCACTGAGTTCCACCGGTTGTATATTGAATCAATACATTTGAAGATGTATTGCTCTGCCATTCTATTTTAAAAACGTCTCCGGACTTTAGCACTTCCCCGCCTTGCGGCGTAACTATTGCCATAGTAACTTGAACATCAACTGGGCCCGGGTCTATTGTCGGTTCGTTTGGAGATTGGCAGCTTGCTATTGATAACATTGCTCCGAAAAGAAGCAGAATTATCCTAAAAAGATTTTTACGGATGGAACTTGTATCTTTGAATTTCATCGTATTATTCCAATTAAACTGTTAAAGTAACTTAATCTTCAAAGCGCTTATTGTCAAGTAATTATCAACTCTCATTTAATACTTAAAATTAAAAAAATTTGAGGATATTATTAAATTATTTGTTTTTTAAATTGAAAAAAATATCTTTGCATCCATAGTTTCTGTAGCTTCCATAGCCCAAATTTTTAATTATTAACGAATGAGAAAAAAACATGTTTGAAGGAGTTGGGACCGCGCTTGCGACCCCGTTTAATGAAGATTTATCAATTGATTTTGAGTCGTTCAAAAATTTGATTCGCAGGCAAATTGAAGGCGGAGTTGATTATGTTATCGTTCTTGGAACAACCGGTGAATCACCTGTTATTGATGAGTACGAAAGAGAAAAATTAATTGAAACCGCCCAGGAAACCGTTGAGGGGAAAGTAAAAATTGTTATCGGAACCGGATCGAACGATACTCAAAAAGTTGTTAAACTAAATTTTATTGCCGAAAAATATAAAACCGATGCCGTGCTTATCGTTAATCCTTATTACAATAAAGGAACACAAAGCAGTTTGGTGCAGCATTACAAATATATTTCAGAACGAACTTCACTTCCGATTATTTTGTACAACGTTCCATCGCGCACGGGAATGAATTTGCTGCCCGAGACTGCTATCACCATAAATGAATCGTGTAAAAATGTTGTGGCAATTAAAGAAGCCAGCGGAAACATTTCCCAGATCGCGCAACTGCTTGCAATGAAACAACAATCCTTTGAAGTTATTTCCGGCAACGATGATCAAACCATTCCGATTATGGCGCTTGGCGGCGTTGGAGTAATTTCTGTTTACTCGAATGCGTTTCCGAAAGAATTAAAAGAAATTACCACTGCGATGCAGAAAAATGATTTAGAGAAAGCTCAAAAGTTAAATCATAAATACTTAAAAATGATAAACCTGCTTTTTGAAGAAACAAGTCCTTCTCCCTTGAAATTTGTGTTAAGTAAGTTGGGTGTTTGTAAAAATATTTTGCGCCTGCCGTTGGCTCCGGTTTCTAAGCAAACAGAAAATCTTTTGTTGAAAGAGTTGGAGAATTATGGAAAATATTAACTACGGACTTCTCGGTTCAACCGGAAAACTTGGTAGAGAAGTACAAAATGTTTTTGTAGAAAATCAATTCCGGCTTGTGTATGAGCTTTCGTTAGAAGGCGAAATGCAGAAAGACATTCCGCAAATTTTAATCGATTGTTCTCTGCCGGAAAATTTTGAAAACACAATTGCGTTGGCAAAAAAATTTAATTGTCCCTTAATTATTGCAACAACCGGATTAACTTCCGCACAAATGGAAGCATTGAAAACATTGGCTGAAACCGTTCCGGTTGTGCAAAGTTATAACTACTCGCTCGGTATTCAGATTTTGTTGAAGCTTACCAAAGAAGTGCAAAAATATGTTGATGATTGGGATATCGAAATTTCTGAAACGCACCACCGGTTTAAAAAAGATAAACCATCCGGCACGGCAATAATGATACGCAACGCGGTTGAAAAAGAAGAAGTAAATATTTCTTCGCTGCGGTTGGGAAATGTTTTCGGTGAGCACACCATAAGTTTTGGGGGGCTCGGCGAAGTACTTTCAATTTCTCATTCCGCTTCTTCACGCAGAACTTTTGCAGAAGGAATTTTCCGATCAGCGATTTTCCTTTTGAAAAAGAAAAATGGAATTTATTCTTTTACAGATGTGATAAATGATAAATGAAAACCGTTCTCTCTCATGGATTAAGATTAAGAATACGATTAAGATTTTAAATAAAAGGAATGATTATGGATTCGTATGAAATTATAAATTATATCGCTTTTTCCAAAAAGAAAACTCCGGCAAAAATTTATCTACAGGGGAAACTCGACAAAATTAATTTCAAATCGCTTGAATTTTTCGGGGGAAATAAATCGGGAATTCTTTTTTGCGAATTAGAAGAGTTTGAAAAATTTTATAAAACGAACAAAGATTCAATTAAAAAATACCGCGTTGAAATTGATAGAAGAAACTCCGCAATTCCTTTAGCTGATCTAACAAAATATAATGCGCGAATCGAACCTGGAGCCGTCATCAGAGAGCATGTAGAGGTTGGCGATAATTGTGTAATTATGATGGGAGCCGTATTAAATATCGGCGCAGTGATCGGTGAAAAAACAATGATCGATATGAATGTTGTTGTCGGCGGAAGAGCGATCGTTGGGAAAAATTGTCACATCGGCGCAGGCGCTGTACTTGCAGGAGTAATTGAGCCGCCGAGCGCTGACCCGGTTGTTATTGAAGATGATGTTTTGATCGGTGCAAACGCCGTAGTGCTCGAAGGAATCCGCGTTGGTAAAGGCGCGGTAATAGCCGCAGGCTCTGTGGTTGTAAAAGATGTTGAGCCTTACAGCGTTATGGCAGGCGTTCCTGCAAAACTTATTAAGAAAGTCGATGAAAAAACGAGAGAAAAAACTAAATTGATTGAGGAGCTGAGAAATTTGTAATTCCGGTTTTAGTTAAAGAACTTAGAAATAGATATGTATTGCTATGTACCATATTTGAAAAACTACAGAATTTTAATAAAAATGATTAACTTTCGTCACTAATTATACAAAAACAAAATGCATCCATTTGAAAAAATATTATCAGTATCAACCGAGGAAATAGAACTCGAATTAAGAGGCGTAACAGAAATATCTTGGTCGGACTTTTGGCTTAATCCACGTAAATTAAGAGGCAGCGATTTTTTAATGCGTTGGTCGCAAGGAGTTTGGAGTGAAAAACGCCTGATAGACGCAATTAATAAAACAAAAGAATTTTATGCGATTGCATACGGACCAAGTGGAACAGCCCCAACCGATGATGTAAGAGCATTTGAACTTTATTTTGAAAGGCTTGAAGCAGCTGGACTTGGTAAAATCAAACGACCAGACCTTTTAGTCTTTAAAATAGTAGACAAACCATTTGTTGACAAATTTCTTACTGGAATTGGTGGAGAAGAAGAGTTGCCATTTATCAAAGAGACCGAACTGCAAGAACTCGTTCAAAAGGCTATCATTGCGGTTGAATGCGAAAACTCTTTGTGGGTAGCTGAAAAAATGCCTGCTTACAATTCCCCAATGAAACCCCAAAAAAGACTTGGTGGTAAATTGGGACTTGCAAAAACTGCGGTTTTACCTACTGTTATTATCAAAGAAGAAGATAGAATGCCATTAAGCAAATGGCAAGAAGAAAATAAAATCCCTATTCATGTTTGGCACGTATTTTTTGACCGTGCATATGGTCTTCCATTTGAAGAAGCAGAACGACTTGTTCGAGAAGGATTAATTGAACCTACAATACAAACTTTTCAAGCTCCGGGTGGAGCGACAACTAAAAAGGCAATTTATAAATACTACTATTATTATGCTTACCCGCTTGGTATTTCTAATGAACGACCTAATTTAATCCCTGCGTACATTGAGGATAAGAATGGTCATATTTTACCATATGTAAAGTTTGAAGGTGGTTCACTTAATATTTTACAAGATGCTATTAATGTTTTGAGATCTTATTAATATGTCTAAAGTTAAGGCACATCAATTTTTGCCCTCTAACTGGAAAGAAAGAGAAATTCTTCGAGACAAAGGACAATTTTGGACACCAAGCTGGGTTGCAGATGCAATGATTGCTTATGTTTCTGAAAACACAGATTTGGTTTTTGACCCTGCGACAGGAAGAGGTGCGTTTTTTGAAGCATTACTCAAAATCAACAATCCAAAAATTTCATTTTTCGGCGCTGACATTGACCGCGAAGTTTTAGCTGATGAAATTTACAATCAAAAAAACTGTTTCGTAGAAGAAAGGGATTTTATAAAAAATCCGCCCCGGAGAAAATTCAAATCAATAGTTGCAAATCCCCCTTACATCAGACATCATCGTATTGACGAAGAAACAAAACTGATCCTAAAAAAACTTTCAGGAACAATTACCGGTTTTACAATTGACGGAAGAGCTGGGTATCATATTTATTTTTTTATTCAAGCACTTAATCTTTTAGAGAAAGACGGGAAGCTCGCATTTATTATGCCTGCTGACACTTGTGAAGGAACATTTGCTGCCAAATTATGGAAATGGATTTCAGAAAAATATTGCATTGAAGCAGTTATAACATTTGACGAAAAGGCTACACCTTTTCCGAAGGTAGATACTAATGCAATTGTTTTCTTCATCAAAAATTCAAAACCTACTGAAAATATTTATTGGGTAAAATCATGCGAAGCTTATTCTAATGACCTTTTAGAATTTGTTTCTTCAAAATTTATAAAGCATAATTTTTACAGCCTTGAAATAATTAAGCGACAACTTAAAGAGGCAATAAATACTGGACTTACAAGACCACAACAAAATCATAATGGTTTTAAATTTCATCTGTATGACTTTGCTAGAGTTATGAGAGGAATTGCGACAGGTTCAAATGAATTTTTCTTTTTAACAGCCAAACAAGTTAAAGAACTTGGAATACCGAATGAATTTATCAAAAGAGCCGTCGGTAGAACAAAAGATGCAATTGGAAATATCATTACTAATAAAGACCTTTTAAAACTTGAAGATAAAGACAGACCAACTTTTCTTCTTTCAATAAATGGTTATGATACCCTTCCAAAATCAGTTTCCAATTATTTAAAAGTAGGTGTAGAAATGGGGCTTCCTATCCGTCCCTTGATTCAACAAAGAACACCTTGGTATAAAATGGAGAAAAGAGAAACTCCACCATTATTATTTTCTTATTTAGGGAGACGAAGCACAAGATTTATTTTAAATGAAGCGGGAGTGTTACCATTAACAGGTTTTCTATGTGTCTATCCGATACACACTGACAAAAAATATATCAGTAATCTTTGGCAAGCACTTAATCATCCAGACACCTTGGAAAATCTTAAACTTGTTGGGAAAAGTTATGGTTCAGGTGCATTGAAAGTTGAACCGGGAAACTTGAATAAATTACCAATACCTGAACATATAGTAGAGCAATTCGATTTAAAAAGACAATACATAGCAGCAAACGGACAACTTGACATATTCCGTGAACCGAAGGAAAAATACGGCACACAAAAGAACCTTGCTAAAAAAAGCCGGACGAAATTGGTTAAATAAGGTTCGTTTATTTAATAATCATTAGCGGTAGCTTGACAAGTGAGTGCACTGAAAGCCCAGCCTTCGGCAAACCGCAACCGCTCTATTAATAATAAATTTCATAAAAGAAAATATGAGAAAGTGTAAATGAATATCATTGTGCAAAAGTTCGGCGGCAGTTCGGTTGCCGATACTGATAAAATAAAACGGATAGCCGAGAAAATCCAAAAGCGGGTGCTGCAAGGGAACAAACTCATCGTTGTGGTTTCCGCTATGGGAAAAACAACCGACAACTTATTAAAACTTGCGAAAGAGATTTCCGCTAAACCGGAACCGAGAGAATTGGATATGCTCTTAACTACAGGCGAACAGATTTCCATTTCCCTTTTAGCAATTGCATTGAACGAAGTTAAAATAAAAAGCAAATCGCTTAACGCTTTTCAAGCGGAAATTATGACAACCGGGGATTTTAACGAAGCGAGAATTAAAAATATCAAATCGCAAAAGATTTTTGATCTGCTGGAAGAATTCGACGTTATCACCATCGCCGGATTTCAAGGAGTTAATGAAGAAGGCGATCTAACAACATTAGGACGCGGAGGCTCGGATACTTCCGCAGTTGCGCTCGCGGCGGCTTTGAAAGCTCCGTGCGAAATTTATAGCGATGTTGACGGTATTTATACTTGCGATCCGCGTCTTCATCCAACTGCAAAAAAACTTAAATATGTTACTTATGATGAAATGCTCGAAATGGCTTCACTCGGAGCTAAAGTGCTGCACAGCCGTTCGGTAGAAATAGCTAAAAAATTTGAAATTACGCTTTATTGCGCTGCAACTTTTTCAGAAGAAGAAGGGACTTACATTGTGAAAGAAAATATTGAACAACCGGTTGTTACCGGATTAAGTGTCATGGATAATCAAACACAGGTTACGCTTTCGCGTCTGCCGGAAGATTATACATTGATCCATAAAATTTTCCATAACGTTGCCGAAGAAGGCTTAAACGTTGACATGATCTCGGTAATTGATGACGATGATAGTCTAACGATTTCGTTTACCATTATTGATGAAAGCAAAGAAGATGTAGAAAGCGCCTTGCATCATTCTTTAAAAGATTTGGAAAAATGGCACATCACTTATCACCCCGGCTACAGCAAGTTATCAATCGTCGGCGTCGGTATGCGATCAAGCAGCGGAGTTGCATCAAAATTTTTCGGCGCGTTGCAGCAAATCCCGATTAAACTAGTTACTACTTCAGAAATAAAAATTTCCTGCTTGGTAGAAACTTCGTTTAAACTGCAAGCAATTGAATCACTTACAAAAGCTTTCGATTTATAGAAAGAAAATCTTTTGCAGATAAGTCCAATTGAACTTCGTCATTTACTGCATCAAAACCCGGAACTTGCGTATCAAGAATTTCAAACAACGAAATTAATTATTGATGCTGTTTCCGCTTTACCGAATTTCGATAAGCGATTTACTATTCACACACCGATGCAAACCGGAGTGTTAGTTGAATACAAAGTGAATGACGGAAATTATCTTTTATTCCGCGCCGATATTGATGCACTGCCAATAAGTGAAGAAACTGCTTACGAGTTCAAATCAAAAAATGAAAATATGCACGCATGCGGACATGATGTGCACACTTCAATTCTTTTCGGTTTAGTTGAATGTGCTGCGCGGGAAAACGTAAATCAAAATATCCTTTTCCTTTTCCAACCCGCAGAAGAAAGCGGCGGCGGCGCGATGAAGTTTTTTGCCACCGGGATATTCAATCAATTTAAAGTTGATAAAGCTTTTGCTCTCCACGTTACCGATGAATTTCCAAAAGGAACAATTGCAAGTACAAGCGGAGTACTTTTTGCTTCCGCTTTGGAAATTGATATAGATTTTCACGGCAAAAGTTCTCACGTTGCTTTTCCGCAAAACGGGAAAAACGCATTTAATGCCCTCAGACTTTTTCTTGATGCAGTTGATAAAATTCCTAAAGGAATAAAGGATGCAACCCTGCTTGGCTTCGGAAAAATCACTTCAGGTAATGTGAGGAATATTGTTCCCGGTAATGCTAAACTTAAAGGAACAATCCGCGCATTAACAATGAAAGAAACCGATAAGATCGCTTCGCGGCTGAAAACTATTTCTGAAGGTATCGAACAAATTACAGATGTAAAAATCAAATTAACAAAAGGAGCGCATTATCCTGAAGTTATCATTGATGATTTCCTTTTCCGCAGTCTTTCAAAAATCTTTTCCGGCAAATCCGAGAAATTCACTTTTCATGATTGCGGTTATAAAATGACCGGGGAGGACTTCGGTTATATTTCTCAGCAGTATCCTTCACTTATGTTTTGGCTTGGAACTTCCACCGGAGAACAGTTCGGTTTGCATAATCCGCAGTTTTTACCGGGTGATGATGTAATTGAAATCGGGACAAACGCATTTAAACAAATTCTGATATCTCAAATTCCCTGATTTTTTCTAAAAAAACTGTTGACACTCTTTTGGTTTTTTCGTTATATTGAACCAAGTAAACATTCATTACTCTCATCAAACAAGAGGTAATATGAAAACGGTTCAACAAATTCTTGCTAAAAAAGGAAACGGGGTATTCTCGATTTCTCCCGAAGCCACTCTGTACGACGCTTTAAAACTTATGGCGGATGCTGATGTAGGAGCGTTGTTAGTTCTTGCCGAAGGAAAAGTTGCCGGAATACTTTCTGAAAGGGATTACGCGCGAAAAGTTATTCTTAAAGGAAAACTGAGCAAGGAAACTTTAGTGAGCGAAATTATGACGGAGGATGTGGTAAAGGTTACTCCTTCAACGCTTGTTGAAGAGTGCATGGCAGTAATGACCGCCAAACATATCCGTCACCTCCCGGTTGAAGAAAATGGAAAACTTTTAGGGCTTGTCTCCATTGGCGATGTAGTGAGCGCCGTAATTGATGAAGAGGAATTTGTTATCGAACAATTAACAAGTTATATAAAAGGTTCGCGCTAAATTAGGCGAACCTCTTCCATTCCTTCTTATTTAAGTAGAACGAATTTCATTGTTTGCACAAACTGCCCGACACGGAGTTGATAAAAATATACTCCGCTTGAAAAACTACTTCCTTTAAACTTAACTTGATACTTCCCCGCTGGTTTTTCTTCGTTTACTAAAATTGCAACTTCATTTCCGAGGACATCATAAACTTTCAAACTCACTTTACTGGTTACCGGTAATTGATAACTAATGTTCGTTTCAGGATTAAAGGGATTTGGATAATTTTGCGATAAAGCAAACTCGTGTGGCAGAATATTCGTCGTATCTTTTCCACCATAATTCGATGTATCTACTTCATCAATTTTTATACTTTTACAAATCACTTTGTAATAATCTGTATCAGGTTTGTATGCATAATGAGGTATTACACCCTTATCTTTGGCTTGTATTCTATAATAAAATTCAAACCCTTTTTTTAATAATAACGTATCTAATGTATAAGTCGCACTGAAATTTATAGAATCACGGTTACTATTAACTTTCAAAGGTGCATTTATGATTATTGAATCCAAATGTTTATAATAACTTTCGATAGTTATTGATTCAATGAATTGAAATGATGAACATGGCGCTTTTATATAACTATAATAATGATCTACCTGAATCGACATATTAAAAATGTGGCTCATAATTGTATCAACTGGGGTGTAGACCATCTTGGGATAATAGTCGTAGCTAAAATTGATAATTGAATCATTTTCATTTTTTACAAATTGTATTAATTCTGTCCTTTCCTCTATGGGGCCAGTGCCTGGACCACTCCAAAATGAATATTCATAAATTTTCCCAATCCCATAGCCCCAGTTCGTACCATACGATTGTATTCCTTGCCATGGATCGTAATAATCGTTGTTGAATCCCTTCCATGGAATGATTTTTCCAAACACTTCCGTATTCCCAGAAGTTATTGTTTTATTCCCCAATTTTTGTCCAGCCTCAAGGCTAAAATCCATAACTACGCCTTCTTGGTTTGAAGAAGTGTTGTAATAAAATAATTTCCCAGGGAGTTCCATTCTTAGCCAAATATCTTTAACCCAAAAATACCTTTTCTGATCAATGACTGTATCCTGATCAATAGTGTATTGACTAGATGAGAAACAACTTGGTAAGCCATAAGTTCTTTTAAAATACTGATAAGTGTTTCCCAATTCAAGAGGGAAATAATTTTCAAGGCTATCTGGCTGGGAATTAAACCTTGAGATTTCTTTACTTTCAGCACAATACGAGAACATCAAGATCAAAAAAAATATTTTTCTCATTATAACTCCCAATTTTTCAAAAAAATATATCGATTCGGTTTTTCCGTTATTTGATCAGAACAAATTTCTTTGATTGTGAAAAGTCGCCAGCTGTAAGTTTGTAGAAATAAACTCCACTTGCAAGGTTACTTCCTTTAAACTTAACTAGATACTTCCCCGCTGGTTTTTCTTCATTAACTAAAATTGCAACTTCATTTCCGAGAATGTCATAAACTTTCAAACTCACTTTACTGGTTACTGCCAACTGATAACTGATGATTGTTTCCGGATTGAATGGATTTGGATAATTCTGAGCCAAAGAAAATTCTGTTGGCGCATCATTGTTTTCATTCTTTAATCCAACAACAAGAGAAGTGTCTCCCATTACTTTTCCGCTAATAACGCAGCCTTTGAGCCACCAATTAGTATAACCAAGGTCAAATCCAGCAGCTAATGAGTCCAGCCCGATTCCTTTCGTCATTGAATAGCTTGAGTAAGATAACGAATTCGGAAATCTATAAATTTTCCTGTTTAAAATTTGATTATCAAAATATTTGATGTCATTCCCTTCATAGATTACATCAGGATTATTTCCTTCGTGGTAACGATATAACTCTAAAGTATCACCCAATTCTGCAGTTAAGTCATCAATCAAAAAATCTTGCGGTGTGTTGTAAACAGAGTCATACCTGAATACTTTTCCGGTTGTACTATCAATTCTTTCAAGGAAATTATTAGAATTCCATGTCGGGCTAAAGAGTGATTCTTTCTGTTTAATGATGAAGTACCTTTTCCCGTTTGGCAATAGCGTATCTCCAATAATTTCGCGGGTCATTATTCCATTATCATCCTTATAGCCAATGGTCAGATACTCACGCCGGAAAATATTGAAATTCCATTTGTTTCCAACTGCGAGGGGATAATAGGATAAGGTTTCGGGTGAAATGGGAAGTGACTTTATAATTTTTGTCTCGTTTGAAGTTATTTCATAAAGATTGTACTTGGTTGCGGCGTAAAGAATATTTGAGCCTGGCTTTTTATAAATGCCGACAATACTTCTGTCGAACTTTCGGTAATGAGAGAAAGTTTTTCCGTAATCGTGAGAAAGAAAAATATTTTTCCCGTCTGCTAAATAGAGTGAAGGACCAACGAGTGACTGATCTATAGAAATAAATATCTTCCGATCTGATTCCCAAATCTTTTTCCACGAAAAAGCATCTCCGTTTTTATCAGAGGCGGAGATAAAAGAGTAACCATTATATCCGTTTGAGATGCCAAAGATATGAACATTATCCATATCATAATAAAATCTTGAAGATGAATTCCACCCCGCAGTATCAACCTCAACAAAAGTATTTCCGGTATCGAGAGATTTTACTAAATGATTACCTTTTAATCCCAACATTATTTTATCATCACTCGGAAAAGTGGAAACAAGAAAAAAGTTTTTCGAAGAAGAAAAGCCGCCAGGTAATTCATAAGCTGGCCAGGTAAGTCCTCCATCACTGCTTATAATTGTCCCATCTTCGGTTGAAGCAAAAACTCTCTGTGAATTTTGTTTTGATACTTCGATCCTGTTGATAAACAAAAACGATGACCCAAATCTAAAACCTGAATCGGATTTGAAAATATAGGCATATGGCTCAAGTGAACCTTTGTCACCGCAAAAAATATATTTATACGGGTTACCATCAAAAAAAGAAATATCATTTACACTTTGATTCCATTCAGTTCCCGGGTTATAATGCCAATAATCTGCTGCAATAATAGTATCTTTGTTTTTGGTTACATCATATCGGTAAATACCGTTTTCTTCTGAGTGATTTACTCCGGCATGATATAAATAGTACTTCCTGTAAAAAAGGTGTGTGTTACCATCTTTATCTTCCAATCCATCCAATGAATTAAAAGTATAAACCCTCTCTTGCGAGAACACCTGGAGAGAACACAAAAAAGAAACAAGAACAACTAATAACCGTTTCACAAAAACCTCCGTTTTTCGTTAATACAAACTAAATGAAATACCCTTTCAAAATCAATTAATTCTTTATTTGCGCTTTCTGCAATGCTTCAAAATATCTTTTGATAAGCTCTTCGTAATCTTTCGTGTAACCTTCACGGTAAAGGTTGTTCAGTTCGTCCTTCAAATTATCTTTTCCTTTTTGCTTTGCCAGATTCAACTGTCCCGGCGAAGTGCGCTGTTGTGCGGTTCCGCTTTTTGATTCACGTTCCTTTTCAAAATCTCTTTCGTTCATTGAGCGCTGCGCATCAAGAAGTCGCGAGAGAATACGTTCCTGCTTTTGAATTATTTCGTCCGATAATTTTTCCGATCTCATATCGGCAATAACTTCCTGCATTTGCTTTAGCGTTTCATCCAGATTAGAAGGAATCTTTTTCGATTGTCCGCTTTCTTTTGCTTCACGATTTAATTCATCCAACGATTTTCTGATTATTTCCTGTTGTTGTGCAAGTCTCTGCATTTGTCCTTGCTGATCGGGAGTAAGTTGTCCGCTCATCCCTTTTTGCAGCATTTGCGTCATATTATTTAGTCCCATTTGCTGCCCCGACATTTGTTGAAGCTGCTGCATCAGCGACATCATTCCGCTGCCGCCTTGCCCGCCGTTCTGCATCATTTGA
The DNA here is from genome assembly GCA_023229425.1 of Ignavibacteriaceae bacterium. Lineage (GTDB taxonomy): Bacteria > Bacteroidota > Ignavibacteria > Ignavibacteriales > Ignavibacteriaceae > UBA1563. The sequence continues at coordinate 57,092 of JALNZG010000001.1, read as the reverse complement.
TCCATCATATTTTTCATCATCATCGCCGCTTGATTCAACGAAGACATCGCTTCCGATTGTCCCGCCATCGTTTGCGATTGATTCCTATTTTGTAATCCTTCCAACGCATTATCCATTTGCTTGTGTGCGTTACCGAGCGCTTTTCCCATTTCGGGTGTAATGGCAAAAGTTTTTTGCGAAAGCTGATTCATCTGCGATAATACTTTTTCAAGATTTCTTTTTATTTCGTCCTGCTTAACGGCTTGTTTGTTCATTTGAGATGATTGAGAATTCTCTTGTACGTTTCGCTTCGCTTCTTCCTGATCTTTTGAAAGAGAAATAATATTGTTCAGCGATTTCATCAGATCGGCAAAAACTTCCATTTGATTTTCCTGTTCCATATCCTGCTGGAGTTTCTGCATTTTCTGTTTCATCTTCTGCATATTTTGAGAAATCTGCATCTGTTTCTGCTTCGCTTTTTGCTTCTGCTTCTGTTGAATATTTTCCGAAGCTTCTTCGGAGAGTTGTTCGTTCTTTTGATCTTCCAATTCTTTTTGAAGTTTTTCAACCTCATCCTTCGGCATATCCTTCAATTCACTCATCAACTTTTCCAACTGCTTCAAATCATCTTTCATTTTTTGAATGTCGTCTGAAAGTTGTTCCTGCTGTTTAGCTGCATCATCCCGCTGATTTTTATTTTCAAGATCAGCTTGTTCCGTTTTTTGTTGAAGATCATTTTGTTTTTTGGAAGCCTCGTCAGCGCGTTTTACAAGCTGGTCTATTTTCTGTTCTATCTGCACACGCTTTAATAAGTTCAGCGTCCGTTCAATTCCTTTTCGGAAAGATTCTTCATCAAACTGCATATTCTCAAGCGCTTCCTGGATTTGCTTCCTGTCGAGCGATTGCAATTTCTGTTGAAGTTTTTCCATCGCTTTTTTCATCTCGTCGCTTGAAAATTCATCAAACATTTTTTGGAGTTCCATAAATTTGTCAAGCGTTTCTTTGCTTAGCAGATTATGTTTCTGTAATTCATCTTTGTTTTCCGAAAAATCTTTTTTGATCTCTTCCGCCTTGTTTTGAAGCTCTTCAAACTTATTCAGCGTCTGCTCTATCTTTTCTTTTTCTTCCCATGTAATTTCTTTTTTGTCCTGTTTCAATTCCTTGTTAATCTTATCTAAATCTTTTTTCAATTCTTCAGCTTCTTTTAATGTCTTCTTCAGATCGTGTTCAACTTGGTCTTGCTTTTTATCAGTCTTCGACAAAATTTCATCAAGCGAAGGAAGCCGCACGGTAAAACTATTTGTTTTAGTTGATTTCGGTCCGCTAATATTGTCATTATCAAAAACTTCGAGATAGTAAGTCAATACATCCTCGGTCGCAAGGGACATCGGTGAAAGATTCCAAATGTAGCGGACTTCCTGCTCAACATTTTCTTTCGTAATCGGAATTTCAATTGATTGATATTTCTCTTGCGGCGGTTCATACCTTGAAGCAGAAAGCCGATAGTTAAGAAGCAGTTTTGTGAATCCGAAATCATCGGTAATGGAAAGCAACAAAGGCAATCTCTGATCATCTCCCAGATCAATATTTTTATTCGGCGTAAGAATATTAATCGAAGGAGCAGCATCACTTTGGAGCTTTATTGAATAGTAAACCGGCGAGGTATTCTGGTTGCCGAATTCATCTTCGATGATGATTTGATAATTCTTTTCCTGTCGCGTTGAAAATGAAACAGAAGCATTTAAACCGGAAGTATTCATTTTAAGTTTTGTCGAATCATCAAAAAACAGAAATGCATTTTTTAAAAGTTTGGAAGCTTGTAAACGAAGCGAAACTGTACTCCCGAAAAGCGTTGTTATGTTTCCATTATCCTGCATCTGCATCACCGGAAGCTTGCTGTATGCAGGCGGAGTAACCGTTAGTGAGAATGCTTGTAGTACTGGTTTATCCACAACTTCAATCACATATTTATCGCTTTCGATTCCTTCGGCAGAACAATAGTATTCCGTTCTATTGCGAACGCCGGAAAGGAGAAAAGAAAATTTCCCGGTGGAATCGGCGGTGAGATTTTCCGAAGTGAATTTTGCTTCCGTTTCGTCTTTATAGAAAAGAGAAATGGCAGTTGGCGCATTCCATTTTAAAAGATTGTCTCCGGTAACTGAAACAGAAACCGTTACGTCTGCACCTTTGGTGATTTTTGTATTCCCCGGTGAAACTGCAAAATAAAATTTCTGCGGAGGAAGGAACTCAGTTCGATAGTCGAAAAACCTTTCCGCCGCCTGCTGAAAGCTTTGAAAAGAAATGAATGAAATAGCAATAATAAAAAGTGAGGCGAAGAAATATTTCATCTGCCGTTTTGGCTTTTCAAAAGTAAGTGCTGATGAGAAATTTACCGGTTCAACTTTTTTATAAATTGAGGTAAACGCCGCAATTGCTAACTCCTGTGAAAAGAGAAAATTTTCTTTATCTCTAAAAAGTTGAAGTGAGTTGAGCAACTCATCTTTTATTGAAGGAAAAAACCGACCAACACTATCTGCGGATTTGCTGTGTTCATTCTCTTTGTATGATAAATATTCTTTAACTGAAGGTTGAATAACTTTAACAATCAACAAAATCAACGTTACAAGTACAAAAGCAAAATAGAGCGGAGTGCGCACTGTTGCGGGAAATCGGAAAACAAGTTCTGCGCCAATCAACACAACTAAAAAAAGAATAATACCCGATGCTGCAATTTGAAATTGAGTTAATGCGGTTATGAGCAAGTTTTTTTGCGCAAACTGTTCTAACTTTTTTTCTATCGCGTCGTAATGTGTTGAATCGAATTTCATAATTATTGACTTAATGCCCAAACAATAATATTTGTTCCGAACTTCAAAGCTTCTTCTCTCGTTTTTTCATTATCGTGATGCACTTCGGGGTCAGCCCAGCCGTCGCTTGGATTTGATTCGTACGTGTAATAAACCGCGAGACGTTTCTCGATAAAAATTCCGAATCCCTGTGGCGGTTTGTTATCGTGTTCATGCGTTTTCGGCGGACCGTTCGGAAAATCAAATGGTGAATGATACAACCCGAATGAAAATGGAAGTTCAACCAAATCATTCTCCGGAAAAACTTTTTTTATTTCTCTGCGGAGCGCGGCATCCAATCCGTAATCATCATCAACATAAAGAAAACCACCGCTTTCAAGGTAAGTGCGCAAACGCTGTACTTCCTGTTCGGAGAAAACAATGTTGCCGTGTCCCGTTAAAAACAAAAACGGATAAGAAAAGATCTCATCGCTGTTTAGATCGGCAAAAAGATATTCCGGTTTCGTTTTGATTGAAGTATGCTCTGCAACAAAACGGAGTAAATTCACCTCGGCGGATTGATCGTTGTACCAATCACCGCCGCCGCTGTATTTAAGTCTGGCAATACGAAATGCGTCTGTTTGTCCGAACGAAAACCCGGTAAAAACTATATAAATTAGAAGAAAATATTTTTTCATAAATTTAATTTCGGTAAGCAAAATAGAGATAGTTTTATAGAAATGCTATAACCGGGAAAGAGGATAGCTGGATAAAAATTCCAAAAGACAAAACACAAATTACAAATGAGTAAATTACTTCAAATAAATCATTCCCTTTGTCTCTACAAAGTTTCCCGCTTGCAACCTGTAATAATACACTCCGCCGGACAATTCGTAATTCCTCATTCCTAATTCGTAATTATGTTTTCCGGCTTGTTGTTCTTCGTTTACTAACACTACTACTTCTTTTCCTAAAACATCATAAATTTTTAGTGAAACATGAATGCCTACTGCCAACTGATAACTGATTACGGTACTGGGATTAAACGGATTGGGATAATTCTGAAACAATTGAAAATTTATAATTTTAATATCCTCTTTGGTAACATTAACCGGATCAATCTTGTAACTGAGATATCCGTTTCCCGGATACGTTGATGGGCTGGGAATGATCCCTTTGTCTGTTAAATGGAATCGATACTTAATTTCATATCCATTATTGTAAAGTGAATTACTGAAATAAATTGAATCAGAAAATGAGTTCGAATTTTCAAATCTATTCAATTGCTTTCTTCCTCCGGCAATGGAGTCGGTGCCCTTTGTAAAGAAATATTCTACTTCAGCGGAATTAGTAAAAAAGAGACTTTTTTTCGGAGTGTCTGAAATCATATCGCGAGGATGAGAAACCATTACACTCAAACCTAGTAAAGTATCAGATATAAGATTAACCGTATTTGAGTTTACTGTTGGGATGTAATTTACTTTATACAAATAAGTTGAATCTTGTATTTTAACTGAGGCTTCAATCAAGTCGAGTCTTTCTATGTAGTTAGAACCCATGGGTCCATTTTCATTTGAATAATAGTAATAAACGCCTATTGAATCAGCGTATTTGCGGGTAAAGGGAACACCGTAATAATCTGAACTTAGCCCTTTATAATATCTTTCGTACCCGAATAAAGTTACCGGTCCTTCATACACTGTAGCCCAGGTTGCACCATAAAATTCGAATTTTTCATGTCCCAATAGATTAAAGTCCATCAGCAATGTATGACCATCCAATAAAAGTTTGTTGTCATCGCTATAGTAAAGATATTCAGACCTGCCATCATCATTTACTAAAAAATAGTGTTTCCCGCTTAGGATAGTATCGCTAAGTACCTCCGTTGTGCATAGATTATACCTTGTCAGATAGTTAGAACCAGATGTGCTTTTAATGTATTGCCATTTATTTCCAACCGCAAGCGGGAGAAAGTTATTTCCTTTATAGATGAAAAGTGGAGCGTGATCTTCTCTATAGAGTGAGCCGTTTTCATTAAGAAGGAAGGTTGTTGAGTCTTTTATTGTAATCCAGTCAGGGTCAAACCAACAAACTACCCGCCAGGTAAGCCCCATATCATTGCTTAAATATTTTCCGGCAAATAACTGATTTTCTAAAAGAGAGTATCCAATGCAATCCGCGCTAATGTTAGCTAAATAAGTCCAATCTATTCCACTGTTGGTTGATTTATAAATCCCTCCAGCAGAAACAAATGCCGTATTACTCCCTTCAACCGTTTCAACATCATAAATCCACGGCATACTTGAGTTAACTACTTTTTTATTCCATGTTGAACCAAAATCTTGAGAGATGTACAGCCCGTTGTTCATTGTTTTCGCCAAAATATTATTTCCGGAAAAAGCTATTTTCTCAAAATATTGGATGTCTGACAGTTTTGTTTGCCAGGTTAAACCAAAGTCGGTCGAGATAGAAATTCCGCTTGAACCTGTTCCGACGAAGATGTAATTAACACCACCAAAATCTTTGCTTTTTATACATCTAATTCCAGAAGTAAAGTAAGTGATATAATTAAAAGTTTCGCCGGCATTGGTAGAAATGTACAATGCTATGCCAGTGCTTACAAAAATTGTATCCCTTCCTTTTACTGAAATATAATTAGGATATGAAATTGAAGTTAGTGGAGACCAACTTGTCCCATCATCTGTTGATTTATAAACATTGTCATGAAATTTTGAGACTGCATACATATCACCTGAAGTGGAAACTTCGAGTTGGTCGAGATATTTAGCAGACAACTCTTTCCAGTTCATAAATTGAGGATGGATGTTACTGCAAAAGAAAAACACAAAAATAAAAATGACTTTATTTTTCAAACTGATCCTCCGGAATAAAATAAGTACTTAAATCGTTACCTCAAAAATATCATCTTTTTTGTGATGATGAAGTTGTTTTGTTTAAGTTGATAAAAATAAACTCCCGACGAAAGTTGATGGCTGCTTATTATTTGTTGCGGGTTGAAAGTAACTTGATGTGTTCCTGAGTGCTGTTCTTCGTTTACTAACATCGCAACTTCATTTCCAAGAACATCATAAATTTTTAATGTTACAAAACTGCCGACTGCCAATTGATAACTGATTACTGTACTTGGATTAAACGGATTTGGGTAATTGGTAAGAAGTTGAAATGTTTCGGGATTGGCTTCTTCTTTTTCGATCGATGTAGCAGTATGACACGCGCTTTGTTTTGACAGAACACTCTTTTGTAGCGCTGATGAACTCTGCAATGTAAATGTTAAGGAATCAATGAATATCGTTGTGTCGTGCGAGTAAAAATATTTCTTAAGTTCTTGCCGATATACGGCAACCGAATAGTTCCCGGCAGGTAAGCCGGTTAGAGAAGAATGCAGATCATAAATACAATGACAATCGGCGATGGGTCCGATAGTATCGCACTCCGCAACTACAATTGAATTCCCGGTAATTTCCGTTTGCAAAGAAAATCTCGATGCGCAATTTGCTAAAACATCGGTATTCCAAATCTGCACGGTGTCGGTTTGAACCTTTACAAAAACAGAATCCTCATTTGCAAAAGAACTATTCCCCACAAAAATTAAAAACACAAATAATAAAAACAACTTCATTTTAGCCTCCTAAAATCTCAGTTAAAGATCACTTCAAATAGATCATTCCTTTTGTCTGTACGAAATTTCCTGCTTTTAATGTGTAATAATAAACTCCGCCGGACAATTCGTAATTCCTCATTTCTAATTCGTAATTATGCGTTCCGGCTTGCTGTTCTTCGTTCACCAAAGTTGCAACTTTATTTCCAAGCACATCATAAATTTTTAATGTTACGAAACTGCCGATCGCCAGCTGGTAACTTATTACCGTGCTCGGATTAAACGGATTGGGGTAATTTTGCTCTAACGAAAATCCGACGGGAGAAAAATTTTCACTCTCTACTTTTACAATCGGGTACGTGTGATCACTTTGCAAATTTCTATAAACCATACTATCGCATAAGAACCAACCAACAGAATTATCCGTAAAAACTAAATCTCTTCCTTTGATATTTGATTCATTCGCGATAAACTGCTGCGTCCAAGTTTTTCCTGAATCGTTGCTAAAATAAAGCATGTTGTAATTCGAAAGCCAAACTTTCGAAGGATCATTTTTCAAAAATTCAATATCGTTTCCCCAGCCTTTGTCCGGTATAAGAATTGCGTCCCACGAATCACCGCCATTTGTTGTTCGATAAACTGTTCCTTTTCCAAATTGATAATTTACTCCGTATATAAGCCCAAGATTTTCATCATAAAAATTTAACACATGAACGGATGGAGGAGTTTGTACTTTCTTCCATGTTTTGCAACCATCGGTATTTTTGTAAATACTCGCTGTATTTAGACCCGAAGTATAAAAATACCCTACGTTTGATGAGACAAAATCTAATCTTCTCCATGTATCTCCGGAATATGCACCAAACACCGAATCGTTGACAGAGTTCCAATTTTTTCCACCGTCAGTGGTTTTTAGAAAGAGAGCCGCATCAGTAGCCGTCTTCCCATCTCCCATTGCAATTCCGTTTTGGGAATCAAACATTTTGATATAATTCATAAAATTGGTTTTTGAAGTGTCATCAAATTGGATTTCCCAATTTTTCCCGCCATCTGAAGTGCCGCAGATTTTACCTTCTGCTGAACCAAACCAGATATTTAGACTATCTGTCATAGAAACATCGATGATCCCATCTGTCGAAAAATCTGACGGAGCGATTGCTTCCCAAAACTTACCACCATTTAACGTTTTGTAAATCTGTTTTTCTGGTGAAAGAGAAATAACAGCACAGTTACTATCAACAGCATCAATAGCCCAGCCAAAGCCCCATTGTTTTGTGTCTAAATTACCGGCTGCGGGTATCCATTGCGAGAAAGATTTTGCGGAAAGCGCTAAGAAGAAAAAGAAGATCAACCAAGGAATTAACTTTTTCATATGAACCTCGTAACTAAATTTCTTGAGGCTTAATTCTAATTAGAAATTAGAAGATAGAGGAAGTTGGAGTTTTACCTCGCCGAAAAATTAAAAAAAAACTAGCTAATGTCAAGGATATTCTATTTTTATTTCAAATAGATCATTCCTTTTGTTTGTGTGGAATTGCCTGCTCGAAGTTTGTAATAATAAATTCCACTTGCAATTGAATTTGCAGCCGCATTAAAATTAACTTTGTGGAAACCAGCGGAAAGTTCTTGATCAACAAGGGTTGTAACAAGTTCTCCAATCGAATTGTAAACTTGCAGCAGAACTGCGCTTTGTTTTTCAATTATAAATTGAATTGTCGTTGAAGGATTAAACGGGTTTGGATAGTTCTGATAAAGTTGAAACTCGTTTGGTGAATAATTATCAGCAACATGAACCGGATTTCCTTTATAAATTATTCTGAACGCATCGGCTACAACTTGTCCGTTTGCAACATCACCAACAGAAATTTTAATCGCTCCTGAGTTGAAAAGATTCACGGTCGAAAGATAATTCCACTCGCCGCCGTCAACTTTTTGGCTCTTTTCTACACTCGTTTCTTTGCCGTTTCCCTCAATTACGAATTTCGTATCGTATGCGTTCGCCGCATCTGATTGCCACCAGGCGTAAACATCATATTTCCCCGGTTGGATAATATCTGTTTGAAATACTGCCGGACCCGATTGGCTTGATCCATTCGTCGTGAAATAATTATCACCAAAAAATTCTGTTCCTGTTGTTGATGCATTCCAAAAACTTGCAATGTTTTTGTTATCAAGAATAATCCATTTGGGATGTGATAGCTGAAAATATTCGGAGACCGAATACATAAACCGTTCACCTAAATAACTCAAGTTCTCGTTCGTTACTTCCTTCCCGGTGGAATAATAATCATACGGTGTTTCGTACGTTAGGGCTACAACTTTGTCGCCCCAATTATTCCATAGCCAACCTTCAGGGAAAGTAGATGATAAATTGGAATAACTATAATCAGCTTGTGTAAAATAGGGATTGCCTGACGTATTCAAATTTGAAAATAGATTTTCGGAATGATAATAATACTCCGAAGTTGAAGAAGCTGTGTGAACCCAAAACGTGCAAAACGGCGAAGCCTGTGAATGAAGATTCTGAAAGATCGAAAGAACTTTTTTGCTGTTTATTTCTGCCATTCTTTTTTTAAGAATTTTCACTTCCGCGGTCGTAGCGGCATCGCTCTTATTCCAATTAGATTCGACATCAACACCGTCATAGTTTGTCCGCGATCTTCCGTAATAGACGCCGTCGGGATTTGTAAACGGAATGCAATGGAAAACAATATGTTCGCGATAAAACTGTATTAACTCATTATCTCCCGAATGCTTTCGATAAATCCATCAAATTGCCATGAACTTGGAGTTTCACTTGGATGCGTTCTCGCGTGAACCCAAACATGATATTTTAGAGAATCGGGAATCGCCTGATCGGTTATTGTTAGCTCGTGGATCGGTAAACTGCGCAACGTGTATCCAAGTGTATCAACTTTAACGTAAGGAGAAACGCTCCACTGTTTTATTCTTTCACGCAAAAAACTCAACGTGTAGGGAATATAATAAGCAACGTAAACGGTGTCCTGTTCATAAGTCTTTTGAAATGTTTTTGTTGCCGGACTCTCGGAAGCGGAAAAGCGTGTGAAGCTTTTATTATCATACGAATAAACTGCCCGCTTTACATCCGAATTCGAAACCGTTACTTTTATAAATTTATTTTGAACTCCGTTAATTCTGAAATAAAACCATCTCCCTCCAATATCTTCGTTTGTTGTTACAAGATAATTTGTTGAATCCAAAATCGTAACTGATTTCAAATTTCCGCTCTCAAAATTTGCGTCAAAAGTAATTTGAGGATAAGACGAAGCGGTTATAAATAGAACGAGGACAAAAATAATTTTAACGTGGAAAGATAACAGTGGTTTTTCAATTTTCATTTCAGTTTTACATTCTTGTTTTAAATGACTTTTGGAAAAATAGTCAATTACACTGAAATGATATTGTTTTTTTTATTGAAGGAAAAGAAATAGGACGCAGATCAATTAAGATAGCTTATGATCAGCGCGGATCATAAACGATCATAACAAATCTGCGTCCTATTATATTAATATTTCAATCCAAAGCTGTACTTGAACAATGGATCGTAATTTTTATCGCCAACATTAATTGGAATTTGTTCGTTTGTTTTAGGCCAGCTATGCCCAAGTTTTCCGGTGAAATTGAAATCGCCAAACAGAACATCGGTTATGCCTGCACCTTCGCTGCCTGGAAGCCATGCGGCAAGAAATGCGTTCGCATCTTTTAACTGCTTTTCAATTATTAAAGGTCTGCCTGAAAAAAGAACAACCACAAACGGTTTACCCGATTTCCTTACATTCTCAATCACGTCAACATCTTCTTTTGCTAAGTTTAAATCAGGCTTGTCGCCAAACATTTCTGCATAAGGAGTTTCGCCAACAACAACAAGTACAACATCAGCATCTTTCACTTCGGAACCATCTTTTGAATAACTAACAACGGTATTTTTTGAAACTGCGTTTTTTACAGCTTGTAAAACCGTGGTTCCACCCGTGATGACGTTACCGGATTTTCCCTGCCAATCAATTGTCCAGCCGCCGCATTGATTTCCAATATCGTCTGCGCTCTTGCCGGCAAGAACAATGTTTTTAACATTTTTAGAGATTGGTAAAGTTTTGTTTTCATTTTTTAGAAGAACTAAAGATTGACGCACACATTCGCGAGCAACTTGTCTATGTTCTTTTGATCCGAATGTTGCCATCAACGATCTATCGGTAAGAGGATTTTCAAAAATGTTCATTTCAAATTTTACGCGAAGAATTCTTTTTACGGCATCGTCAATTCTGCTTATCGGAACTTTGTTTTCGTTTACCAATTCTTTTAACAGGGTGATGAAATCAATATAATTGTTTTCTTTGCCGGGAGGATTTGGAATCATGATCATGTCAAGTCCGGCGTTAATTGATTTTTCAATATCGCTTTTATAATCGCCTTCAAGTTGATCAATTGCTGCCCAATCGGAGACTAAAATTCCATTAAAATTTAATTCGCCTTTAAGAACATCGGTAAGCAAATATTTGTTGCCGTGCATTCTGATCCCGTTCCAAGAATTGTAGGAAACCATAATCGTTTTTGTTCCGGCTTTTATTGCGGTTTTATATCCCGGTAAATGAAGTTTTCTTAAAGTTGGTTCATCAACTTCCGTATTCCCTTGATCTTTTCCTGTTGTCGTTCCTCCGTCACCAAGAAAATGTTTTGCGCACGCAAGGATCGAAGTTTTATCGGAAAGTTTTTTCCCTTGAAAACCTTTTACTTGAGCGGCGCCTAATAATTTTGCTAATTCCGGGTCTTCGCCAAAACTTTCGTAAGTTCTTCCCCAGTGTTCATTTCTGGCAACTGCAATACAAGGTGCAAAAGCCCAATCCATGCCGGTTGCAGCAACTTCTTCTGCTGTAACGCGTGCGGCTTTTTCAATAAGTTTTGCATTGCGAGTTGCTCCCAAGCCAACGTTGTGAGGAAAGACGACAGCGTTAGTAACGTTGTTGTGTCCGTGTACGGCATCAACTCCATAGATCATCGGAATGTGCAATCTTGAATTTAAAGCGTGAGTTTGAAGCATATCATAAAAATCAGCCCAGCCTTTTGCAGAAATATCTTCTATTTCAGAATTTCCACCGCAAAGGATTGAACCCAAAGAATATTTTTCGATATCTTCATAATGTCCTTTTAACGCATCAATATCAGCTTGCGTCATCTGCCCGATTTTTTCATTAAGTGTCATTTGCGAGAGAAGTTCATCCACTTTTTTATCAAGCAAAGATTTTTGTTTTGATTCTTTTTTAGAGGGATCGGAAAATGCCGAGAAAAGAACTACCGAGATAAAAAGAATCATCGAAAGAAAAGCTAAATTTTTCATTATTACTCCATCACTAATATTTACACGACTGTATTAAATTAAATTCTCCCCCTAAAAAAAATCAGATAGAAAAAAACACTTATCGATTAACAGGACACCATACACAGTTAGTAAGGTAAAAAATTTCTTAATCTTAATCGTTTTTTATTGATTAGAACAGATTAAGATTAAGAGCAAGAATCATCCTTTAATTCTGTGTACTGTAACTTAACAGTGCCTACATAACATCCCAATTTTCAATGGGAACAAATTCATTTAATTGACCTTTGCCCTTTTCAAGTTCATTCCAAATTAATGCAGCAGCACCGAGCACGGCGGTATTTCCGTTGTGCAAAGCAGAAGGAATGAGTTTTACTTTATTTTTGAAAATATTGAGCATGTTCTCTTCCATTGCTTTTTGTGTCGGCTTAAAAAGAATATCGCCCGCAGAGGCAAGTCCGCCGAAAAGAATAATTGCTTCGGGACTGGTATAAGCGACGCTATTCGCCAAAGCTTTGCCTAAAATTTCTCCCGTAAAAGCGAATGCTGCAAGAGCTATTTTATCGCCGTTCACTGCAGCTTCATAGATCATTTTAGAAGTTACCTCTTCAAAGGGAACGCTTCGCAATTGGCTGGCATCATTTGAGTTACATTTAAGTTCAAAAACGGTTCTTCTTATTCCGGTAGCTGAAGCATAAGTTTCAAGACATCCTTTTCTTCCGCATCCGCATTGCCTTCCATTTTCAACAACAACAACATGACCTATTTCACCGGCAAATCCGTCGTGTCCGTAAATCAACTCTCCGTTAGCAACAATTCCGCTGCCAAGTCCGGTGCCAAGCGTAATAACGATAAAGTCTTTCATTCCTTTAGCGGCGCCGAATTTCATTTCACCAAGTGCGGCGGCGTTGGCATCGTTGGTAATCGCAGAGGGAATATCATAATATTTTTTCACGATTTCCCGAACATTAACAATTTCCCAATTTAAATTTGGGGGAAGTTCTACCATTCCCGTATAATAATTTGCGTTCGGAGCGCCGATCCCTATCCCAACCAGATAATAATTTTTTGCTATGGTTTGATATACTGCATCCACTTGTGGGAACAAGCGTTCGAACAATCTTTCGGCGGGTTCAGAAGCGTTTGTCGGGATAGAAGATTCAGCAACACATTTGCCTTCCTTATCAACAAAACCAAAAACCGTATTCGTTCCACCAATATCAATACCAAGAGAAACACTGAGCTTAGACATAATTAATTTATTTCCATTTCTAACAATTTTGAATTCCATTCTTAATCATTTGGGAGAAAAAAGAGTATGATTACCAGTAAGATTAAGATTAAGAAAATGAACGTTTTAGATTAAAATTTTTATTCCTTATTAATTTTATATTCAGTTTCCGGTTCGTGCAACCGATCTGAATTACTTTTTATCAATCCAATGAGCATCGAAACAATATCTTTAAGAATACTTTTCCCATAATCAATTTCTTCTTCAGATAATTTTTTCTTGATGAAAAGGACATCAAGACAACTGGCGGTTTCTAATGTTGAACCACGAGCAATATCGAAGTATTTACATCTATCATTTACCGTAAATTTTCCATTACCTACAGCAATATTTAGCGGAATTGAAGTTGACGATCTTTCAATTTGATTTCTAACAGATAAAGTTTTATCTATTTTCGGTAAAATAGTTTCAAGCCATGCAATAAATTTTAAAGACAATTGATAAACGTTTAATTTTTCGTGGTCAAAATAAATCATCTACCGGGTCTCCTTAAAATCTAAATCTTTCCCTATGTCCTTTTCTTAATCATAATCATAATCTTAATCACTTTTTAAGAAAAAGAAACTGTAATTACGCCTAAGAACAAAAACCATTTTTATTACTTCTATTCTCCTTCCCTACTTTGCGTAAGAAGGAATGTGCCCTTTAAATCCATAATAAGCGATAAACAAATAACAGACAACAGGAAGAATAAAAGCATGATGGATACCGATGCTGTCTGCAATTGCACCTTGAATAACAGGGATGATAGCTCCGCCGACAATAGCCATGCACAAAATACCGCTTCCTTGACCCGTGTGTTTTCCCAATCCGTCAATCGCAAGTGTAAAGATCGTTGGGAACATGATTGAGTTAAACAATCCGATTATTAATACAGACCACATTGCTATTGAACCGGTAGTGAGCATCGTAACGATGACCAAAGTTGCGGCAACAAAAGCATTTACTCCAAGAACTGTTCCCGGTTTAACAATCCGTTGGACATAAGAACCGAGGAATCTTCCTATCATTGCCCCGCCCCAATAGAATGAAACATACTTTCCGGCTTCAGCCTCTTTTAAACCTGCAATAAAAGGTTGTCCTAAATAATTCACTAGGAAACTTCCAATAGAAACTTCAGCGCCGACGTAAACAAAAATTCCGATTGCACCAAAAACCAAATGTTTATAACCCCAGGCGCTTTTATGTTTCTCATCATAACTTGCTCCGCTTCCGTCTGAAGAAGAAACGCTCGCAGCTTCAATTTTTGGCAGTTTAATGAAGGCGAAAATTGCAGCGATAACAAAAAGAACAGCGGCTAATCCGATATATGGATTTTGCACAGCGGCGGCTTCAGCGGCTTTGTAAGTCTCAACATCAGAAGGAAGCATCCCTTTCATTTCGTCGGCAGTTTTAACCACGACAGAAAGGATTAATAACGAACCAAAATAAGGTGCGATAGTTGTCCCAAGCGAGTTAAATGCCTGTGTTAAGTTCAGCCGTGAAGAAGCAGTTTTAGATTTTCCGAGAATTGCTACGTAAGGATTTGCAGCTACCTGGAGAATGGTGATTCCCGCAGCTAACACAAACAGAGCAGCTAAAAATAATGGATAGGAGCGCATGCCGGCGGCTGGATAAAACATTAATGTCCCTATTCCGGCTGTTGTTAAGCCAATAACTATACCTCTTTGATAGCCGATTTTTTCAATAAACTTGCCGGAAGGAATAGAAACTACAAAGTATGCAAAGAAGAAACAGAATTGGATCAACATTACCTGAGTATAATTGAGATCAAAAACTGATTTCAAATGAGGAATAAGAATATCATTTAAACAGGTTAGAAAACCCCACATAAAAAAGAGTGATGTTAATGTAGTTAATGCGAAAGTGTAATTCTGCCCGTTCCCGGAAGTCTTTACGTTTGTGTTTAACGGAGCTGATACTGCCATACTGTTCTCCTCAATGAGTGTTATAATTTATAAAATAAAATGCTAAAACGTGATTAGAAAATTATTCATCTAAGAAAGCAAATGGTAATTGGAACAAACAATATGCCTAAAAAAATGTTCGGTTTTTAGGCTGGTTTTAGCATGGTTTAACTGTATTTAAGGACGATCGCTTATTAAATTGATAAGCTTTTCTTATTAAATTAATAAGCAAAATTGAAGGATAAAGATATTGGTAACAAAAACTTACACAGCACTCTTTACAAAACCTGATAGAGACGGAACCCAAAGGGAATAAAGAATCTCGAACAAGCAATGTTGAATTTAGAAGGAAACTAACTTCATCATTCCTTGCTCATTATTCGAACTTCAAATTCAACAATAATATTCTATTCAAAATATCAGAATATAAAATAATATCAGCAATTAACTCGTTTGCGTTTTGAGAGAGTTATTTACCAGCTTCTCTTCTTTCTAAACAAGAAAAAGACTACAACAGCTAATACCAAACCGGCTAAAAAGAAGATCCAATAGGGAGTTTCTTTCAATTTATACGGTCTGAAGGAAACCGAAATTGTTTTCCCTTTTCCAATTTCTGCAAGGGAATATTTCCAGATAAGTTTTTTCTTTTCAACCTGTGTTGCGTTGTGCGTAACAATTTCGCCGGGGAATGTGTAAATATAGGTAACTTGAACCGTCGAATCATTTGAACCAAAACCTGTTGCAATAGGAAGAATAAATTGAGAATAGATTTTCTGTCCTGCCGCTCCGTCCTGCATTGAGAAATGGTATTCGGCAAAAGGTTTTACGTTGTTTAGAGAATCAATATGTGTAAAACTAAACTCTATGGTTGCGTGCGAGGTGCTGTCAACGGTATCGTTGGAGACCGTAATGTTTTCAATTTTAATGTTTGGTGAAGTAAAATCGGAACGAAGTGAATCCGCATTAAAAATTCCAAGCGGATCATAAAACGTATTTCCTCCTGAAGTATCGGCTTTGATCCAATAATGGATTTTCATATCCCCGGAACCATCGGGATTGAAACTTACTTCCTGTTCATAATTAATACAGCCCGCAAGCCAAAGTGCCATTACACCAAAGAATAAAAATTTACTGAAGATGAAACGGGAACGTGTCTGTTGTATCATTAAAGGATCCTAAAAGATTTTCGTACATCAAAATTAGATAAATTTTTGGTTTTTCGTTAGATTTAAATGCAGTTTTTTTCAATAAAGGTTTTATAAGATGCCGACTTACGATTACAAGTGCTTAGAATGCAATCACAATTTTGAAACATTTCAATCCATGAAAGACAAATATTTAACCGAATGTCCTAAGTGCGGCGGAAATATTAAACGCTTGATCGGCGCCGGTTCAGGTCCAATTTTCAAAGGGTCAGGCTTCTATCAAACCGACTATAAGAACCCTCCTCCGGCTAAAAAAGCCACCCCGGCACCGGCAAAAGTGGAAAAACCGACTATTGCAAAAACCGAATAGTAAGAAACCGGAATGTTCCGATTCAAAAAAACTCCTACTCATAAGCCGGTCAAGCCGGAGCCAAATAGTCGGCAGTCTGCAACTTAAATAGTGTAAGTTGCAAAAAATTCCTAATTCCTAATTCGTAATTCCTAATTCTTCAACTGTCATTGGTTTTGCAACTATTCTTTTTGCTGAGTCAAGAAGAAACATTGTCGGTGTTGCGTAGATGAAATATTCCTTAGCGGCATCACCATCCCAGCCTTTTAAGTCGGAGAGGTGAATAAAATTCAGATTATTTTGTTCGATGAAGTTCTTCCATTCTTCGCGGTTTGTATCCAGAGAAATTGCAACTACTTCAAAATTCCGTTTCGTTTTTTGTAGTTCACTTATCTGCGGTAACATGGTTTTGCAATGCGGACACCAGCTTGCATAAAAAACAAGCAGCACTTTTTCTTTGTTACTCTTGTAGAGTTCAGAAGGTTTACCTGAAATATCAGTAATAGCAAAATTTGGCGCGATCGCACCGACGGGAAGTTTTTTATTCTGGTCAATTCTTCGCTGAATTGTATTTCCTAACTTTTCATCCAAACATAAATCATCTTTGATAACATAGTTGTCCACGATGTAATCCAATACTTTATCAAAACCGAATTTCTTAAAACCGTCGAGCAAATATTCAACAATATGTTGATAGACTATCGTGTTTACTTTTGCACGGCTTACAACCGAGTCAATCCCTTTCATAAATTCCTTTTCAAGAAGTTCTTTCGGCAGTTGCGGATTGCGATAATAGGTTAAGTACTCAATCGTTTTGTTGGTAAATGCGTCGGAGAAAATCAACTCAGCGTCATTAAAATCAACATTATCAAGCGCGTGAGCTTTAAGAAATGTTAATTGCTGTTCAGGAGATAAATTGAAATTAACAGTTGGCAGACTTGCTGAGCGGATATATCTCGCAATAAATGAATTCGGTTCTTTCTGCGAAGCGACTGTTACAAACTCCAAATACTCTTCGTGCACTTGGTTAATTTTCTTTTGCGCTGATTGATAAAAACTATCATCTTTCGGATAGCGGAGAAGGAGCAGTTGTAATATATCAGTTTTGGTTTTGTATGCTTTGTTCAGTTTGACAAAAGAATAATAGAGCCGGTTGCTTTCGGATGAAATGATTTCCATACTATCTAAAATTGCAGTTGCATGTGTTCGCAGCTTCACATCATTTCCATCGAAAAGAAAATCTAATGAACGGTTGTTGGGAAATGCGAGGCGGTAAAATCCTTGATGATATTTTTTCTTATCAAAAGAAAAGCGGTAAGTATCTTTTTCTTTTGTGGAAATCGAATCTACCTCGGCAACTTTCTCTCCTTGCAGTGATTGAATCTTTGCAAACGAGAAACCAATGTCTTTAACCGTAACTTCAATTGATTGTGAATTAATGAAAGTAGTTGCAAATATGAAAACAAATCCTAAAAATAGTTTTTTCATTTTTTGTTCTTTTTGTTGAAATTTAAATTCCGCGTAACCATAAATGGTTTACGCTACACAAACAAATCCCGATAAATCGGAATGAATTTCCCTATCATCGTTTACGATGATTTTTTTGTTCAGCGATACCGTTTACGGCAACGCTGCTCCTTTTAATAAATTCAATAGCGGTTTTTTCGTCCTTTTCAATAGCTAATTCAACCGCTCGTTTTGCTGTTTCTAAAAGTTGCTCGGATTGTTTTTTTAGTTTGAAGCTTTCAGAAATTTTATCCTTAATTATTTCTTGAATTGATTTATCAATCAAAGGAACATGTATGTTTTGAAATTCAGTTTTATTAATCGCTGTTAGAATTGTTCCCGAACAATTTTGTTTGAGAATATTTTGCATTGGTTCTGATTTGAACAAAACTAAAAGTGTTTCTGAATTTATTTTCTTTGAATTAATTACATAAAATCCAGTTGAACAAAGCGCGTTATTATATTCTTCTGTTACTAATGCACAACTATCTAACGAGCCTTCAATTGAAGAAACTACTACATCATTTGTGTTTACCTTTCTCCTTGCCCTTGTTGGCAGTTCAGCACCTTGCGCAATTGTACAGCTTTTGATTTCTCCCGATTTTCCAATGTCAGCTAATTCAATGTATTTGTATTCTGTTTTGTCTTCCGGCGTAAAATTATTGTCTTTTTGATTACACAATATTTGTAAAGCTTCATATCCATTAGGATAACGACAAATCAATTTTATATAATCTTCATATTTCTTTTGGTAATACTCTGCATCCAATCTGCCTGTTGCCCAAAACGACTCTTTAAAGTTTTTTACATTTATAGGATCAGTGCTGGGTTCGAAGTTGTTTAAGCCAATAGTTTCTAATAATAGGGTTTCGGCGGCGGCGTAAGTTTGTTTGGAATTGTCTTTATACTTTCTTGAATTTTTTATTATACCATCAATAACATTTTGAAACTTATCTGAAAAAATTGGTAATGGAATTTCTCTGACTCTCCATAATGCTATACCTTGTTGCACCATACCAGTTTGGTTTCTTTCTAACCAATCTTGCCCAACCTTGCAATTCAAATAAGATAATGCAACAGTAGGTAAGATAACATTACTTTCAATTTTAATACGAGCAACATCTTGGTCAATGTTTGAAGGTAACACATCAGAATCAACAATAGCGCAAAGACCTACTGTTCCTCGTGTCGAAAGTATTAAATCATCTTTTTCTAAAGAAGAGCGTAGATTATTATCATCAACCCATTTTGCTATTCTATCTGCATCAACATCATTTGCAAACCAACCTTTTGCATTTTTTGCTGTCAAATGTCTAATCGGTGAATTTTCATCAACTTCATGATAGCCATGTTGTCCATCAGTAATAAAAGCAATCTGACCAAGGTATTTATTATTGAATCTTTTTCTGTTAGAATCTTCCTTTAGATATTCCTTTTTGAAATATTGGCTATCCAATCTAAAAATATCATTTTCAGAACTTATTCTTGATTTTGAAATCTCCACAGCTTCCAGCCCTTCTAACAAAGCCTTGTATTTGGCTTCGTTAAAAGGGCAACTTAAAAAAAACTTAGTTTTTCTTTTTTGGCAAATTCAGCAAATGCTTCCGCAATACCGTCTTTGGTTAAACCACCGTGGTTAAACAAATCGTGTTTTACAATTAAATGCCCGTGTACATCCAACAGGTATTCTTCCAAGTTTTGGGGCATTTCATCATAATGGTCAACCGGTTCAGCTACTTCATTTTCATTTGTTCTGTTTTTAGTTTTAGGGAAATCTTTTTTGCGGACAAATATTTTTTCACCGCTGTTGTCTTTGCTTGGTTCTTGCATAGTTGCAAAGAAAATTGGGTAATCATCTACTTTAGGACAAAGTTTATCATCCCATTTCTGCACAAACAAAACACTGGTTTTTGTACCTGTATGCGGTTTAAAAACATTTCCATGCAAACCAACCACAGCCAAAATACGGCAGCGTTCTGCAATGAACTCACGTATTTGTTTATCACTGCTATTATTAAAACGGCCTTGCGGAAGAACAATTGCCATACGTCCGCCGGGTTTGAGAAAATCGAGGTTACGTTCAATGAAAAGTATATCCCTGCCTACTTTGGTTTGGTATTTACCATTTGCATTTTTACCCAATTCATATTTTGAAAGTATTCTGCTTTCTTTTATATCACCCGCAAATGGAGGATTCGCCATAAGAATATCAAAACCAAAATCCTGATTACTATTTTTGTCAACACGCAACCTTTTTAGTTTTTTCCATCCATCGTTGTACACGTCGAGCCAATCTTCATCGTCTTTGGTTTTTTCGTCCCATCGTTCCCAATCAAGTGTATTAAGGTGTAAAACGTTTGTCTGTCCGTCTCCGGCAATTAAGTTTAAAGTACGACCAACGCGAACTGCTTTTTCGTCAAAGTCGATGGCAAATACTTTTTCTTGCACATAATCAATACAACGTGTCGGTTTTGTTTCGAGAGTAAAAAGATGGCTTTTGTCTAATCCTTCTTCTTTCAGTATTTGTTCCCACACATGAAAAATAGTATGCACCGGAAAACCACAACTACCAGCGGCGGGATCAATCATGGTTTCATGCTCTTGTGGGTTCAGCATTTTGACCGCCATATCAATAACGTAACGAGGAGTAAAGTATTGACCTTTTTCCCCTTTACTGCTTTTGTTTATAAGATATTCAAAAGCTTCGTCAACTACTTCGAGATTGGAGTTAAATAATTTTACTTTTTCAAGCGAAGCAACACAAACCGAAAGATGTGAAGGGGTAAGCATCAGTTTAGCATCATTAGTAAATACGCCTTCCCATTTCTTTTTAGCCTGGTCAAATAAATGTTGCAGTTTATTTTTTAGTTCGGTTTCCGTATCGCCGTAGTTTCGGAATTCGAGATACCGAGAGTGGTTGCGCCCGCTTTCCATCTCATCGTAAAGTTTTGTAAAAATAAGCTTAAAGAGTTCTTCAAAAACATCAACGCCTGCATTTGCCAAGACCTCGTCTTCCATTTCTTGAATCAAATCTTTAAGTGATTTACGTTCGGAAATTAATTTGTCGTTAGCAATCAGGTCATCAATAGTCCATCGTGCAGTAAGAATATCGGAAAGTTTTTGGTTAGAGCGGGGAATATTTGATAAATCCTCAAAATAGTTTGGGTCTTTACGGTGATAATACGATATGGAATCACCGTTGCTCCAAATGCCAATTGGCGCCCCTGAAGCGTTACAGTATGATCTAAGTTGTTCTTTACCGTCTTTAAGTTTTGGTTTTTTAAGTTCTACAATAATGTATGGAGTGGTTGTCTGGTCTTTGTCAAAGATGATAATATCGGCACGCTTTTTTTCTCTTCCGAATGAAACTCCGTATTCGAGTTCCATTTTTGAAATTGAATACCCAAAATCTTCCGTCAACACCATTAAATAAAGCTGCCTAATTACTTCTTCGGGTGTTAGTTTTATTTCCTTCTTCCGTACAAGGCAATTTATGTACGCTGCTTGTTTATCTTTATTTTTCTTTACTACTATGCTGCCTTCAATAGCTTTAATTTTATCATCGCTAAATTGAGTCAACTTGTAGTTGGAATCTTTTATAATTTCAGCTAAGGTCATACTGCATACCTATTATTTTATATTTTTAATAATTTTTGAGCCAAACCTACGATGGATTTCACTTTGTGGCTTCGTGTCGTTGTGGCTATGTCTTAAAAAGTTGCCACAAAGTCTCGAAGGCATAAAGGAATCACAAACGCATCAAATTAAAAATCTCCGCCGAGCGAGAAGTACCAAATTGGGGTTGTAAAATGCTGCGCGTTATAAGCCCATGCAACATCAACACGAAGCAGAAAATAGAGCAAATAAAATCTTACGCCGAACCCGGTTCCCATTAATAAATCCTTACTTATCGTTCTGCCGTTCACATCTCTTGTAAACAGTTGAAGCTGATGAGCATTATTCCACGTTGTGCCGGCGTCAAAAAATGCCGCGCCTAAAATATTTCTAAACATAATCGGAAGCGCACCTGTAACGAGATAGCGGATAAACGGGAAACGGAATTCCGTGTTGAACAACGCATACTTTGTCCCGATCCGTTGCGCATAATTATATCCGCGCATCGGTAAGGCGGCAGTAAGGAACGCAAAATCCGAAGGAGAATTTAAGGGAACTTCCCCGGTTGCAAATTGCCGGTTGATCCAATTTTCTATTCCTCCAAGGAAAAACCGCTGCGGACTTTTCCCGTTTGAAACTCCGCCCGCTAAACGAAAAGCTAAAGCATAGTCCGTCCAAAATTTTGTGTAATTTCTGTAATCGCCTAAAACTGAATAGAAGCCGTATTGTTTTGCGTGAAGGATCGGATTACCGTAAAGATCAAACCTGTAGCGGGTGCCGTCAATCGGCGCGGTGTAGCCGAACATTGTATTGTCGTGAACAAAACTTATTGTAGGAATAAGATAGGTCGCTTTTTGCGTGGTCTCATAGGGATTATCCAAATTTTCCGATGAAACATTCAAGAAACTTAATCCGCCGTCGAATCTATAATAACGATTGAACGGATAACTTAACGATAGCGAGCCGCCGTAATTTCTAAATCGGAAAAGATTGATATCATTCCCTCTTTGCAAATAAACAAAACGGGCGGTATGAAATCCTTCGATACCAACATCCAATTTATTTGGCAAATAAAAATACGCCAGACCGTAATCACTGTTCTTTAGATCTATCTGCAAACTCGTTTGTCCGATAAGCCGGTGATTTCCCAAAACATCGCTGAAAGAAATTACTGTTGTTCCGAGCAGACCATAAAGCGAACTAAAGCCGGCATTCGCATAAATAATATCGGGCGTAAAAGTAACTTTATAACGGTTCACTTTATAATTTCCTTCGGCATCAAGGTTTGCCTTAGGATTAAAGAGATCGTTCGGTTTCGCTTCGGTTGAATCGTAAGAAAGGTAATCGGATTTGCCAAAAATAAAATTGCTGTAATCTTTTTTAACTGAAGAGGAATCAATAAAAACTCCGGTTGAAAAATTTACATCTTTTTCAGATTGGTTTACCGTTGAATCAACTTTCGCTGCGCTTGTTGTATCTTTCTTAATCTCAGCTTTCGTTTTAAAAAGAATTGATTCCATATATTTTGTAAGCGGAAGCGAATCTTGATCCAAAGAGATTTCGTACGGATTGTTCATCAAGAAAATATTATAAGCAGATTGATACATTGATGCAAACGCAAGCTTTTTACCATCCTTTGAAATTGTCGGTTGATACAAACCGTTCAATGAATTCGTGATCGGTTTATCCTCTACATTTTCAATTGATTTTATCGAATCGCCTGGCGAAGCAGGATCACTTTCTTGCGGTATAATGCTTTTCCTGTAGATATTGTTTATGCCGTTTTTATCCGATACGAAGATCACTTCTTTACCGTCTGCCGAAACGATGGGCGAAGTTTCATCACAGTTTGGTGAATTAGTCAATCGGGTGATCTTTTTATTATCTACTTCAACAGAATATAGATCTGATTGCGAATAATTGTGTTCGTAGATTTTATAATCCACCGGAATTGAAGCGGTATCAACGTACTCACCTCTATCGGAAGCGAAGAAAATTGTTTTCCCGTCGGGAGAGAATGAAGGATCGCTGTCCGAGAAAATATCTTTGGTGATGTTTTCTAATCTGTCTGTAGCGATATCATAAATATAAATATCTGACTGTGAAGAAGTTTGTCCCGCAAAACAAATTTTATTGTTGTCGGGAGCCCAATTTACCGTTCCAATTGCGCCGAATCTGAGCGGTAGAATTGCAACATCATCTTCATCAATATTATAAACATAAATTACATCGGCGCCGTTTCTCTTTGCAGCCATAACAATTTTCTTACCGTCAGGCGACCAACTTAAACCGGGAGTAAGAATATTTAATTCTTCAAAATCAACCGAACGGTTTCCTTTAATGATGCGCTCAACTTTCTTTCCATCGTTGGCATCCATAATGTAAATATCAAAATAAAAATCGCGGTTGGAGATGAAAGCGATCTTATCGCCTTGTGGAGAAATTGCAGGACTCGTGTTGTAAAATCCGCCGTCTTTGCGGTGATCGGTTAATCTTTTAGAAAATTCATCCGGGTCTTTATAGAGCGCCATATCGGGCCAGAAAATTCTTTTAATATCTTTCTTCCAACGTTCGTTTAATTCCTCCATATCCAAACCGATCGCCGACTTCAAACCATTTTCAAAATTGGCTTTTCCTTTAATTTTGTTTACAAGCTCACCTATTTTTTCATCGCCATATTTTTGAGCGATGTAATGGAAAACCGACTGCCCGCCGCGGTAAGCAAAATAGCCGTCAAGTTCTTGAATGTCCGGCAGATACTCACTTGTTGCTGCATCACGGATGAACATGTCGGTATTTGTATCCCAGCCGAGAGAAAGATATTCAGCCAAGCCTTCGTTGAACCAAAGCGGTAAGCGGATGGAAATATTGTTTGAAATAATATTTTGGACGGAGCCGCCGTAAAACATATCATTTAAAACTGCATGCACTAATTCGTGATGAATAACGTGACGGAACATTTTATAATTTCCGGTGAACGGCAGAACAACACGGTTTTTGAAAAGCTCCGTAAAGCCGCCGATCCCTTCGCTTAAATATTCGTCGGTAACATTTGTTTCTTGAAAATCGTTTTGGGAATTATAGAGGATCAGCGTAATTCTATTCTTAATTCTGAAGTTGATTTGTTTTTCAATCGAACTTAACGCATCTTCTGCAGCGCGTGAAGCAAACTCTGCAACCTTGCTTCCTTCTTGATTGAAATAGATATCGAAATGAGTGCTTTGAATATAGTACCACGTCATTTCCTTAAACTGTACTTTGTTCTGCCCGAATTGCGCAAAAAGAAACTGAACAGAAAAGAGAGAAATGATAACCGGGAGAATAATTTGTTTCTTCATAGAGTATTTAGTTGATTCTTAAATTCGATGCAAAATTGCAAGAAAATTTTCAGATCGAAATAACTGACAGATTAAATGAATGTTTGATTGACTGAATGAAACAAACGTGCCGACTGTGCTATTTGGTTCTGGTTTTGCCTAATTATTGTTTTGGCATTTAGGTTTTTGTCTTTTTTTAACTTTTTACTTCCAACTTGTTGCGTTATCATTATTACTCAATAATGAGAAAATCTAATTCCATACGTTCTTGGTTGACCCGGATCAATTTAACTTGAATTTTACCTCCGAGCCGGAACATTTTTTTACTTGCTTTCCCAACTAACGCATAATTTTTTTCATCATAAAGATAATAATCTCCCTCCAAATCGCGCACGTGAACCAACCCTTCGGCAAGGATATCTTTTATTTTTACAAATATTCCGAAGTGTGTTACGCCGGAAATGATCGCGTGAAATTCTTCGCCGATATGGCTCCGCATCAGTTCAACTTGTTTTAGCTTAACCGAAAGACGTTCAGCATCAACGGCTTTTCTTTCGCAAGCGGAAATGTTCTCGCAAATGGCTGAAAGTTGTTCTTCGGAATAAATTAATTTTTTTTGCTTTTCGATATATTCAAAGAGCAACCGGTGGACAAGTAAATCGGAATATCTGCGGATAGGCGAAGTGAAGTGCGTATAGTAGGGAAATCCCAAACCGTAATGTCCGATATTTTCTGTTGAGTAAATTGCCTTTGCCATAGAACGGATCGCAATTTCGTTCACAAGTAATTCTTCTTCTTTCCCTTTTACTTCTTCCATCAATTGATTTAACGAAGAAGCTTTGGATAAATTATCCGCCGAATAATGATACCCGAAAGATTTTATAAATTTTGCGAACTCCTCAATTTTTTCTTTGTTGGGGCGGTCATGAATTCTGTACAAAAACGGTTTACGTCCAGATTCTTTTTTAACAAAACCGATATGATGCGCAACCACTTTATTGGCAAGCAGCATAAATTCTTCAACAAGGTTGTTACTCTGTTTCGTCTCGTAAAGATAAGCCCGGATAGGATTCCCCGTCTCGTCAAGTTGGAATTTTATTTCGGAAGTGGAAAAGTTAACGCTTCCTTCTTTTAATCTTTTTTTGCGGAGCGTTAATGCTAATTTATTTAGAAGTAGAACCTCGGTTGAAAAATCACCTTCGCCGGTCTCGATTATTCTTTGCGCTTCGTCGTAAGTAAATCTTCTTTTACTTTTGATAACGGTCTTTTTAATTTTATAATCAACAAGTTTGCCGCGCGCAGTTAATTCTGCAATAACCGAATAGGTAAGTCGCTCTTCATTTGGAACCAACGAGCAAATGTTGTTCGATAATCTTTCCGGCAGCATCGGAATAACTTTTCCAACAAGGTAAACGCTGTTACCGCGCTTCTCGGATTCTTTATCAAGCGACGTTTCTTTTGCAACATAATGGCTAACATCCGCAATGTGAATGCCTACTGCGAAATTTCCATTCTCCAAAACCTCAATTGAAAGGGCATCGTCAAAATCTTTTGCATCTTCGGGATCAATGGTCATCACAACTTTATTTCTGTAATCAACGCGGGTAGAAATTTCTGCATGGGGAATTTCCAGTTTAATTTCTTCAGCTTCTTGAAGAACTCTTTCGGGGAAGTTGACCGGCAAATTAAATTCCTTTGCAATTGAAAGGAGTTCAATATTACTTTTGCTTGTTTTAGCAAGCACTTCAATAATTTTCCCTTCGGGACTTTGTTTTGGCGATTCCCAAACAATTTCGCTTACAACAACTCTATCCCCGACCTTGGCTTCGTGAATATTTTTTTCGTCAATATAAATATCACGCCGCATTTCTTTCATTTCCGGTTCAACGTAAAAAAGAGAATCCGATTTCTTAAAGGTTCCTACAACTTCTGTGATCCTTCTTTTAATAATATTTGTAATCTCGCCTTCAAGATTTTTCGCTTTCTTTTTCTGCTCGGCGAAGAGCGCAACCTCAACAATATCGCCGTGAAAAGCTGTTCCGAGATTTCTACCTGAAATAAAAATATCCCGACTTCCCTCCTTTTTAGGAAGTACAAATCCGAATCCGCGCGGATGCATTTGCAGTTCACCGGAAATAACTTTTGCGTTCTCAATTTTTAGTTGGAAGCGTTTTCCCAACCTAACGATAATGTCTTCTTCCAGCAACTGATGGAGCAATGCTTTGAAGGATTGATACTCATGTTCTTCGGTAATTGCAAGCTGTTTAGCAAGTTCTCTGGCTTTTAAAGATTTGCCGGGATTTTTTTTAAAGAAGGAAACCAATTTTTTTTTCATTAAAACTCGAATTTATATTTAAGACCTAGTTCGTTAATCATTTCCGTTGTAAACGTGTTTTCAGTTTCGGATAATTTTCTTTCTACGCGGACAACAAAATTTTCTAATAAAGGATATTCGATAAGAATATTTGCAGTTGATAGATCCTGAAAAATATTTGTCGTTCCGCCAATGGTATATTTGAACTTATTTATTCTGCCGCTTAAATTAAGCTTGGTAGTATTTCCACTGGAACGAAATTCTAAAGATTTCACTACATCGCCAAGATACGTATTTAGCGCCCCCCCAACAAGCGAGCCTGCAAAGGAAGTTGCTGTTCCCGAAAACATATCAGATGCTTTTGTCTTATCCTGAGAAGTAACTTCGTTTTTAAACTTTCCGGAAATAATAAACCAGATGGCATCCGATTTATCCAATCCTGGAGTCGCCTGGTCATTGATAATTGCCGAAGAACCGCGGTAAACCGCCATGTTAGTTTCGGATTGTGCAAACGTTTTTGAAAGCTCTTTCAAAGGACCAACAAGTTTTATTTTTACGGCTACTTCTTCTTCTTTTCCGGTTCCGGAAGTTGAGTCGGATGAAACATAATAATTTTTATACATACCAACAATATCCAAATAAGGATTTGTTACTTCGCTTTCAAATTTAAGCGAACCGGTTGCCGTAAAGGTTTTGATAAATTCAAGGGTTGAACCCTCAAGCAGTTTAAGTTCGCCCTGTACATACTGCAAGCCGTTCTCGCGCTTATACCGGACACTCCCATTCAACACCGAAGTTAGTTTCTGATTTGCTTCTTTTGCTAAAATAAACGTGATGGTCGCTTCGCTTTGAATTTTTACAAGAATATCATAATCAAATTTGGAAAAAAGTCCATCGCCGTTTCCGTTATTCAGATCTTTAGTAATCTTTGCATTAATTAACCGCTGAATTTCCTCTTCACGCGAAGTTAGTTTAACAGTATCCTCAACATAGTTGTAAATAAATTTTTCGTCGTTTGAAGAAAACGTTCCTTGCGCCGGCGGCAAAATTAAATAGGCATCTTTGATTAGTAAAGGAGCACTTAATGAAGCATATTCATTTTTCATTGAAAAAACTATATTACCGTCTGTCCCTACAAATAAATTTCCATAGAGATATGGGCTTGCGGATTTAGAATCATTTGTCAATACGGTCAAATCACCATTAACGGTAATTTCATTTGAAATAATTTTCAAACCTTTGAATACCATTTTACCGGAACCGCGGAGTGTACCTTTGTTTTTTACAGTTCCACTGTTCACCACAACCATGTTGTCAAGTATCAAACTTTGATCTTCAAAATGAAGCTGAAACGAACTTGTATATTTTAGATTATTTGCTGCAACTCTAAAAGCGCCGTCCTGAATTTTTAAGAATCCAGTAGGATTTAGTTTTGCGTAGGTTCCTGCAATTAAAATATCAGCATTAAGTATCCCGCCAAGTTCATTAACAAAAGGAAGCGCATCGCCAAATGCAGCAAGGTCAAAATCCTTAGAATTAATAGCAAGCGATAATTCTTTATCATCGGGAAACCGGTTGGCAACCGCACCAAAAGCTAAATCTAGAGGGAGTGAACCGTTAACAGATAACTTAGCAAGCAGGCTGTCTTTCCCTCCTTCGCCAAATTTGATCTCCATCTGCAAGTTTTTTTCTTTATAGGCAAACAGCGCTTTTAACGATCCGAAAGTATTTCTATGATAAGAAACGCTATCAACATCAACTTTCAAATCTATGACGGGATTTTTAAAAGTGCCGGTGATCTTGGACGAAATAGTAATATTGTTATCGATAATGCTTTCCGGTTTTATGCCGAAAAGATTATAGCTGATATCATATCCCTTAAACTTTGATAATTGAATTGATAAATCTTGCTTTCCTTCGGTTGCCAAAGTTCCTTCGGCTTTTAGAGATGCCTCGCCCCGGTAAAGATTAAAATTCTTGAACGAAAGTATTTTATCTGCAAAACCGATTTGCATTTCCTCTCTATTCATCAACTCAAAATTATTGTATTTATAGACAAGCGTATCAACATTTACCTGTAAAGTTGGAGATCCCAATTTGGAAGAGAAAGCAATCGAGCCTTGCATATTACCGCCTATGTTGGCATTGGCTTCCGCTTTTAAAATGTTGTTTCGTAACGTGATTTTGGCGGCAACATATTTTATTTCAGAAGCCGCAATAATTCTTTCGGAGTTAAGAGAGATAGCAGATGAAAAATTCCGCAGATGGAAATCACGCAGCGGATGTTCCAAATTAATTTTGGCATTACCGTTAGACGCGATATATATATCTTCTCCGGCAACTATTTTAAGATACTCAAACGAGGTAGAAGCCTGAAGAGAAAAAGTTGAATTATCGGACTTTATTTTCCCGTTCAGCTTTCCATCAGTGTCAAGTTGAAATTGATCTGTCAATATGGAAAGAAGCGATAGATCACGGGCTACCACATTAAAGTTCAGGTCAAATGCCTCGTTCTGTTTTTCTTCCGGCTCCGTTTTTTTTCTTGGAGTATTACGGAACAATTTTGTCTTTGCAATAAGTGAATCTTTTTTAATTCCCAAAGGATAGTACGTGTCTATTTTTTCGATAAACGATTTTGAGATCCCGTCACTTTCATAAATTAGCTGCGGGATCAATTTTGTTAATTGAAAATTTCCGGTTAGGGAGGCATCGGCAAAAGTTGAGTGAAGCGTAATATTTTTCTCCTTGGCATCCTTGGTGTCCATCGAAAAAACTATCCATGCTTCATTGATAATTTTCTGCTTAAAATGAGAGTCATAAATTCTGCCGTTCAATTTCGCTAAAAGTTTATCGGGATTAAACCCTTCTCCTGAAACGTTGAAGGTGGTATTAAAGGAGGAGGTAAGGAGAGAATCACCTAACAGTTGTGCTAAATTTAATTCACGGGCATCTAAAGAGAATTCATATTGCGGAGCGTTGTCATTTTGAATATTCAGATTTCCGTCAAAAACAATTTTCTGTGAATCAACGGCAGCATTGCACGTTGCGACAAGGATACCGTTTTTCATTTTCCCGGTCAATAAAAATTCGCTCAAATAATTGTGAGTCACCTTTGAACGTGCGGCATCAATAGTGATCTCTGACGTTAATGTTTTTCCATCAGTCCCCGCGCCTGCTGCGGTAATTTTTGAAGTAAGGATCACAGGGAAATGAACAAACGGTTGCATATCTAAATTGAATGAATTAACATCAGCTTTATATTCCATTTCCGGTTTTCGAAAATCAAAAGTAACATCGCCGTTTACACTTCCTTCATTCAACCCGGCTGAAATACGAGAAGTAAAGTTTTTTATTCCGCCTTTGTACGTCAGCGTATCAACAGCAAGCGCTGAAAGATTCTGAAATTGCGGAAGTGTTAAGCCCGGCATTAACGCTAAAACATTTTCGTACGTTAACGTTGAGTTTGTAATTGCCGCATCAATTAAAAGATTGGAAGGTGTGTCTAAATTTTTCAAGCGTCCGGTGCATTTAAGATCAGTCTCCAAATATTTTAAGTTTATATCTTGCACGTGTAAATTATTTACTGTTCCTTCGGCGTTAATTATTCCATCAAGATTTCCCTCAAGCATATCAACTGCAGGAACAAGGGCGGTTAAATCATCAAAGTTGAAAGGTTGGGCGATCAGATTAACATTTGCACCGGCTTTCTTAAATGTTTTTTCATTAAAAGTATCAAAGAGATTGAATCCCTTTAACTGCGCAAGTAACGAAAGGTTCGAACGGTTAGTTTGAAGTTCAACTCCTAATGCGGAAAGTTCTTCTTCATTAACAAGAAAATCGCCCGCAATCTTTTTTATGTTGAAATTGAAAATGTTGGTTTGGCAGTAAAAATCATCAATGTGCGCTTTGAATTCGTTATCGTTAATGTTTACTTCGGCATTTAAAGTTAGTCCAAGATTGTTAATCCGGAGATCGCTGAGATTAAGATTTTCATAATAGTCTTTGCTGTTGCGCAGAGCTTCGTCCTGAAGTGAAAAATTAATTTGTGAGAGCGAGACTTCCGAAATTTTTATAAGAAATGGGAAATCTGTTTTTGAAGTATCCGGCGGCGTTGATGGGAAGGCTTTGGTTAAGTTCAGCACTCCTGCGCTATCACGCAGTAAAACAAAACTTGCATCTTCAATTAAAATTTTTCTTACAAATATCTTTTGTAAAAATATTTGCAGCGGACTGATTTTTACTTCAACTTTCCTAATGCTTGCAATCGTATCCTGTTGGTACAAAAGTTTTGCATCTCTAACGATAAGCGAAGTGAATATTGTTCCATCAATTTTACCGATCTCAATTTTACCGTTTATTTCGCCGTTTACAAGTGAGACAATTTGTTCGCGGAGGTAATTGCGGAATGTTGCAGTTTGGGTTATTCCGCCAATGAGCATAAAAAGAAGAAAAAGTCCGACGAAAAAAAACAAAAAAACGTTTACCGTTTTATGAAAACGGCTTCGTCTGGGAATCATATCTAATAAAGGATTTTTCACTTCCCGTATCGTTCAATAATGGTTTGGATAATATTTGTTGTTGATTGATCCGTAACGAACGAGATCGTTTTTACTTCGCCACCGTTCGTTTCAACAATATTGCGCCCGACAATTTTATCAATTGACCAGTCAGCGCCTTTAATTAAAATATCAGGAATGAGTTCGCTGATTATTTCTTGCGGAGTATCTTCATCAAACAAGGTAACGTAATCCACAGCTTTTAAATTTGAAAGAATGAAGGCGCGTTCTTCCTGGCATACGATTGGACGTTTTTCTCCTTTGATTCTTTTCATAGAAGCGTCGGAATTTAAGCCAAGGATCAAAACATCTCCTTCAGCTTTTGCTTTATTCAGATAGTCAACGTGACCCGCGTGAAGCACATCAAAACAGCCGTTGGTAAAAACAACTTTCTTTTTTTCAGCTTTTAATTTTTTTCGGACTTCTAAAATTTCCGCGCGCGTATAAATCGTTTTCATTATTTTTCTTCGCTAACCGTTGAGAATAATTTTTCTAATTCAATCGGAATAATCCCGACCTCTTCGCAAACCAATCCGCCCGCATAATTAGCAAGATAAGAAGCTTCCAAAATATCTGCGCCCGCCGCCAAAGCCATTGTAAGCGTAGAGATAACCGTATCGCCCGCGCCGGAAACATCGGCAACTTTTCTTGCTTTGGTCGGCATGCGTGATTCTTTTCCTTTTTCAAAAACCGCAATGCCTCCTTCGCCAAGTGTTAGCAGAACATATTTTGCGTTCAATTTTGAAAGAAGTTTTTTTCCTGCTGCGGAAACTTCCGCATCGGTTCTAATTTGCATTCCTAAAATATCTCCGGCTTCTTTTCTGTTTGGTTTGAAGACGGTTACATTTTTGTATGAGAAAAAATTATTGAACTTAGGATCAACCGTAATTAAAATATTGTTTTTGTTCGCAAGTGAAATAACTTTTTGAATAAGCTCCGGCGTTAATATTCCTTTGTTATAATCCTGTAAAATAATTCCGTCGAGTGAGGAGATGTGTTTTTCGAGAAATGTAAGAATTTTCTGCTGCGTTGCTTTTGAAATATATTCTTTGCTTTCTTTATCAATTCTTACCACATGCTGATTGTCCGCAATAACACGGGTTTTGGCTGTGGTCGGTCTTGTATCATCAACAAGAATTCCTGCGGCATCAATTCCAGATTCATCAAGCAGTGAAAGAAAAATCGAGCCGTAATTTTCTTTTCCGATTAGTCCAACCGGAATTGGTATTCCGCCGAGCCGGGCAATATTCAACGCGCAGTTTGCGGCGCCGCCGAAACGGTAAAATTCATTATCAACTTCTACAACGGGAACGGGAGCTTCGGGAGAAATTCGTTTCACTTCGCCCCAGAAGTAACAGTCGAGCATCATATCGCCGATGACCGCAATTTTCTTCCCCTTAAAATTCTTCTTGATCTTCTGTAAACGGGATTTTGAAAGAGTAACCATAGATTCTTTTACTTGTGATTTAATGATGCAAAGATAAGGAGAAAATCTCTGTAGGGAAAGTTACACAGGATTCTCTTTTCATCCGGTTTACTTCGTATCTCCCGTCTGAATTACCTTCTTAAACTTAATCTTAATCGTAATCCTCTTCTGGCCATGCAACCCAAAATGATTATGAGTAAGACTACGATTATGATTAAGATTCTTTTCAACCCTCCCGGCAAAAATTAGTTTGAATTTCTTTACATTTTTTTTAAGTTTAATCAAAGGTTTGAAACTTTTGATCAACCAAGAGGGATCTGTTATGAAAAAGTTAAGTTTTGTTTTTTTCTTTTTAACGGTTTTTACCGTTCTCTCAATTCCACTATCTTCACTTGCACAAGATGCAAACTCACAACATAACCAGAATTCCAAAACAATTCTTGTAACTTTTTCGGTTAATATGGAATTGGAAAGATTAACAGGGAACTTTCGTCCTGGAATAGACACCGTTTCCGTTGGCGGAAATTTTAATGCGTGGGAAAAAACCTCAATGAAGGTTTCTCAATCCATTCCCGATTATTACCATACAACCGTTTCTGTTCTTGCATCCGTTCAAGATACTATCCGTTTCAACTTCTGTTACGGAAATGATATTTGGGAAGAAGAAGAAGTAAGAGAGTTTGTGCTTACACAAGATGACTATAGTTGTGGTGTTGCCGCAACAGATACTATTGGATTCAACTCGTCATCGCTTGCTGACTTTCCGATTAAAATGCAATTTAAATGCGATATGAGGGAAGAAATGCAGCTGGGTAATTTTGAAAAAGGAGATAAACTTTTTATTTGGGGAGATTTTAATAATTGGAGCGGAATAGACTATGAACTCCATGATGTTTATGGTGATTCTGTTTATTCAAGAACATTTCAAAATTTCAAACTGCATCAAAACATTTCCTTCAATTTTGTAAAATATAGCAACGGTAATTATCAAACGGAGAATTTTGATTTTAGGAAGTACGAACTTTTGTTACTTGGTTTTAACTCCTACTTAGCTCCGTGGGAAGAAAAAGACTCCTACCATTTACCCAAATCAATTCAAGTACAATTTTCAGTAAATTTAGAATTAGAAAGGCTCACCGGGTTATTTAACCCGTTAACCGATTCTATTTTTATTGGCGGAGGTTTTAACGGCTGGCAAAAACAGTTGATGCAACAAAGTCAGACTAATCAAGATATTTACTTAGTAACGATTCCTATTCCTTTAGCGGTTGACGACACCATTAATTTTAATTTCTGTCTTTCTCCCGATAAATGGGAAATTGATGGAGTACGGCATTATATAATTTCACAATCTGAATACGCCAACAATTCCGCTGGTATAATATCCTTCGGACTTAATTACCCATCTGTGGATTCTACGGCTGCAGTTTTTTTTCGCTGCAATATGAGCGTGCAAATGAAACGAGGAACGTTCGCAGCAACAGATTCAGTTTGGGTGCGTGGCAACTTTAATGATTGGGCTGGAAAAGCCTTTTTGTTAACCGATCCTGATGGTGATTCTGTTTATTCAGGTTTATATTACAATTTTACAGTTGGTCAAAGTCTTGTTTTCAAATACACTAATAACCATGCTGGAAATGATGTTTGGGAAAGCACCGGGAATAGAACTTTAACCGTTGGAGTTGGTCCGAATTTCACTTCAGCTTGTTGGGAAGATGTTTGTGTTTATATTCCTTCTAAAATTATAAAAGTTGCTTTCTCGGTAAACATGGAACTTGAAAGATTGTCCAGACTTTTTAATCCTGCAACAAATTTGGTTTCGGTTCGTGGTTCGTTTAACGGTTGGGGAGAAACATTGATGACCGCATCAACAAACAATGCGGATTTGTACGAAGTTGTAGCGGATGTAATTGCAGCGGTTGATGAAAAAATTAGTTTCAAATTCTTTTATTCTCCAGGAACTTGGGAAGTGAATAATCTAACTGATATGACACAAAACGACAGATACTTCATTGTTAACCAGTCACAATGGAATGCTGGAAAAATTGATCTCGATAGTGTTTCTTTCAATAATGCGGATTTCGGAGAATATTGGTTTTTTCTTGATATATTATTCACATGCAATACCAAAAGTGCTTCAATAAAAAATGCACTTGAGGGAACCGAATTCAAAACAATCAGCCTCGCCGGAGGAGTTTCACCTCTATCGTGGCCGGGCTATGGTTGGCCGGATAAAGATATCTACAAGACATTCCAACTGTATGACGACGGGACGAATCACGATGCAGTCGCCGGTGATAAAATTTTCTCGACCCTTGTAACGTTCTATCATTATACACCCAAAATAGCATATAAATATTGTGCAAACTGGGGATTACTAACAAACGGTGGAAATAATGACAATGAGCTTATTCCGGGCGAGTACCACATGATCAATATTTCTGAGAATATAAATAGGCTCACCTCCTTTGTTGCACAAGATACTTTTGGTGTTAAAAATACTAACTTAATAACCGACTTGGAAAAACATAAAGAAGCAGTTCCAACTTCATTTTCTTTAAGTCAGAACTATCCAAATCCCTTTAACCCGGAAACAGTAATCAGTTGGCAGATTGCAGTTGGCAGCTTTGTAACTTTAGAAGTTTTTGATGTTCTTGGAAATGAAGTTGCAACTTTGGTGAATGAGGAACAACCGGCAGGAAGTTATCAAATAGAATTCAGTAGTAAGAATAGAGAATTAAGCAGCGGAGTATATTTCTATCAACTCCGCGCTGGAGACTTTGTGCAAACCAAGAAAATGATCTTGTTGAGGTGATAAATGAAACTAAAAAATAAACATGAGGGAGTCACTATGAAAAAGTTCTCGTTTCTTTTTTTCTTTTTATCAGTTTTTACTGTCCTTGCTATTCCTATATCCACTTCAACTTATCCGGGTGAATTAATTCCTCAGCAATCAGATTCCTATTCCTTTAGCGGTGAAACCGACACTTTATATTATCTGCCGGATAGTGCAAAATTTATTGACAAATATGCCATCGCCGGAGAAATCTATTTTAAACATACCCGTTTTTCGCCACCGGAAAGTTGGGAATATTATAAAGTAAAAGAGATACAATTTCTTTTTTCTTCGATGGTTCTTGGGGATACTTTGAAACAAATCAATTTTTACAAAGATACTTTGACCAACCTGGTTTATAGACAAAATATCAATGTTGTACTTGACTCGTCAATGGTTTATCCTCATTGGTATTCAGTTCCGTTATCAAATGAATTCCCGGTTGTTTCGGGAGTGATTGAAGTCCCGTTGCCGATGAACAACTTGTTCTCATTATGTGCCCCCACTAATGCCACAGCAAGTGGAAATACGATTGGAATTGAAGAAGCTTCTCAACGTTGGGTCAAGACCGGCGATATACCAATAAAATTAGTGATTGAAAAAATTACCGACACAATCCCTACGGTTGAATTTAATTGTAACATGAGTGTGCAGATGAAACACGGAACGTTTGCAGCAACAGATTCTGTTTGGGTGCGTGGCAACTTTAATGATTGGGCTGGCAAAGCCTTTTTGTTAACCGATCCTGATGGTGATTCTGTTTATTCCGGTTTATATAACAATTTTACAGTTGGTCAAAGTCTTGTTTTCAAATATGTTCACAGCCCGGATATTTGGGAAACAACCGGCAATAGAACTTTAACCGTTGGGGTTGGTCCGAATTTCACTTCAGCTTGTTGGGAAGATGTTTGTGTTTATATACCTTCTAAAATTATAAAAGTTGCTTTCTCGGTAAACATGGAACTTGAAAGATTATCGGGTTTATTTAATCCGGCAATAAATAAAGTTTCGGTTCGCGGTTCGTTTAATGGTTGGGGAGAAACATTGATGACTCCATCAATAGCAAACGCAGATTTGTACGAAGTTACAACGGATGTAATTGCTGCGGTTGATGAAAAAATCAATTTCAAATTCTTTTATTCTCCCGGAACTTGGGAAGTAAATAATTTAACGGATATGACTCAAAACGATAGATACTTTATTGTTACTCACGCAGTTTATGATTCCGGTTCTATGGTCTACGATTCAGTTTCTTTTAACAATGCTTCAATTCCTCCTCCACATAATCAGGAAGTGTCTATCACTTTCGTGTGTAATACAATTGGGACTTCAATAATTAGTGCTCCGGCAGAGACTGAATTTACAACAGTCCACATTGCCGGTGGAAATTCTCCTCTTCAATGGCCAAACAGTGGTTGGCCGGATCAGGATATTACAAAAGTTATTCAGCTCTATGATGACGGAACTCATAATGATGCCGTTGCCGGTGATAAAATTTTTACCCGTGAGATTACTTTCCCGATGTACACATCCTCAATTATAGTTTATAAATACAGCGCCAATTGGGGTTTGCAAACAAATGGAGGGAAGAATGATAATGAGGCACCTCTTGCTGGAGATAAAACATTAAAATTGCACAGATTAATTAACAAAGCAACCGTTATAGACACCTTTGGAATAGTACACACAACCGTGTTGCCGGATCCAACTAAGATTGAAAATGTTGATGAAACACCTGAGGCATTTGGATTAGCTCAAAACTATCCAAATCCATTCAACCCGGAAACAGTTATCAATTATCAGTTGCCAGCAGGCGCTTGGACAACTTTAAAAGTTTTTGATGTTCTTGGAAATGAAGTTGCTGTTTTGGTGAATGAAGAACAATCGGCAGGAACATATCAAGTTTCTTTCAACCCGCAACTAACAACTAACCACCAACAACTTACAAGCGGTGTATATTTCTATCAACTCCGCGCAGGTAATTTTGTGCAAACCAAGAAAATGATCTTGTTGAGGTGACAAATGAAACTAAAAAATAAACATGAGGGATACACAATGAAAAAGTTACTTTCCTTTTTTTCTCTTTTAACAACTTTTATCTTTCTTTCACTTCCGCTTTTAGCGCAAGAGACAACCACCAATGTATCCGAAACTTCCAAAACTATTCTTATTACTTTTTCGGTTGATATGGAATTGGAAAGATTGGCAGGATTCTTTCATCCCGCTTCCGACACCGTTTTTGTCGGAGGAAATTTCAACGCTTGGGAAAAATCGGTAATGACAGTCTCACAATCCAATCCCGATATTTACACCGCCACTATTTCTGTTACTGACTCCGTCCAAGATACAATTCGTTTCAATTTTGTTTACTCGCCGGATATTTGGGAAGTTGTGGGCGTAAGGGAATACGTGATAACTCAGGCTAATTATGACAGCGGCTTTGTTCGTTTAGGTTGGATTGGATTTAATTTCGAATCCTTTTCTCCTGCGGTTCCACGAGTGGAATTCCGATGCAACATGAGCGTGGAAATGAAACGAGGAACATTCGTTCGTGGCGAAAAAGTCTTCGTTCGTGGTGACTTTAACGGATGGAGCGGAATAGATTATGAGTTGAAAGATGTTGACGGTGATTCAATCTATTCCAGAATTTTTTACAATTTCAAAACAGATCAAAAACTTACATTCAAATTTACCAACAATAACAATGGAAATAATGTGTGGGAAGCTACAGGAAATAGAAAATTAACGGTCTCTCTTTTAGGAGCTAATATCTATACTGCATATTGGGAAAACCAATGTTGCTTGATATCCAAACTAATTCATGTTACTTTTTCAGTGAATATGGAACTTGAACGATTACAGGGCTTATTTAATCCATCAACCGACACGGTCTTTGTTCGTGGTTCTTTTAACAGCTGGGGAAAAACATCCATGCCTGCTGCACAAACTAGACCGGATTTTTTTGAAACCACTACCGACATTATACTTCAGGAGGAAGAGAGAGTTAATTTTAAATTTTTCTACAGTCCGAATTCCTGGGAAGAAAACAATTTAACTGACAGTACACAAAACGATAGATACTTTATCCTTTCAAAATCGAATTGGGATCAAGGTGAGGTGGCTTTAGATGCAATAGGTTTTAATAATGGCTCTTTAGAAACAGTCTTAAATCAAGATGCACATATTACATTTACTTGTAACACAAACGGGGCTCCAATTTTAAATGTGTCTCAAGGAACTGAATTTACAACCGTTCATGTTGCTGGAGAATACTCACCTCTGCGATGGCCAGATAGCGGCTGGCCTGACGCTGACAGTACAAAAATGATTCAACTTTATGATGACGGAACTCATGAAGATGCAATTGCAGGAGATAAGATATTTACAACTGGCGTTACCTTTCCAACTTATACACCGTTAAATATTCCTTATAAATACAGCGCTAACTGGGGTTTACCAACAAACGGTGGAGTTAATGATAACGAGGCTTATGTTGGAGAAGCTCACCATTTAAAGTTAGGTAGATTCACATACAACGAAACAGTAATTGATTCTTTTGGTGTTCTAGAAATTTTTGATTGGGTAGAAATTGAAAATAAAAGTGCAGCAATTCCTTCTTCTTACAAGTTAGAACAGAATTATCCAAATCCGTTTAATCCGGAAACAGTCATCAGTTGGCAGATTGCAGTCGGCGGTTTCGTAACACTAAAAGTTTTTGATGTCCTTGGTAATGAAGTAGCTACTTTGGTGAATGAAGAACAATCCGCAGGAACTTATCAAATAGAATTCAGTAGTAAGAATACAATAATAAGCAGCGGAGTATTTTTCTATCAACTCCGCGCGGGCAATTTTGTACAGACTAAGAAAATGATTTTGCTGAGGTGATAAATGAAATTAAAAAATAAACATGAGGGATTCGCAGTGAAAAAGTTACTTTCCTTTTTTTCTCTTTTAACAACTTTTATCTTTCTTTCACTTCCGCTTTTGGCGCAAGAAACAACCACCAATGCAGCCAAAACTTCCAAAACTATTCTTATTACTTTTTCAGTTGATATGGAATTGGAAAGATTGGCAGGATTCTTTCATCCTGGTTCCGATACTGTTTCCGTTGGTGGAAATTTTAACGCTTGGGAAAAAACCAACATGACGGTTTCACAATCCAACCCCGATATTTACACCGCCACTATTTCTGTTACTGACTCCGTACAAGATACAATCCGTTTCAACTTCTGCTATTCACCCGATATTTGGGAAGTTGTTGGCGTAAGGGAATATGTGATAACTCAGGCTAATTATGACAGCGGCTTTGTTCGTTTAGGTTGGATTGGATTTGATTCGGAACCTTTTTCTTCCCCGACCAGAGTCGAATTTAGATGCAACATGACCATAGAAATGAGAAATAGAGAATTTGTTCGAGGCGAAAAAGTTTTCGTTCGAGGCGATTTTAACGGCTGGAGTGGAAACGATTTTGAATTGAAAGATGTGGACGGTGATTCAATTTATTCCAGAATCTTTTACAACTTCAAAGCCGATCAAAAACTAACCTTCAAATTTACCAACAACCACAACGGAAATGATGTTTGGGAAGCAACTGGAAACAGAAGATTAACTGTTTCAAGCACCGGACCCAATATTTTTACCGGGATTTGGGAAGACGCTTGTTTTTGTACCCACTATAAAACTATACAAGTTACTTTTAGCGTAAACATGGAATTTGAACGATTGTTTGGATACTTCAATCCATTAACAGATACTCTTTCCGTTCGCGGTTCATTTAACGGTTGGGGCAAAACCGTTATGACTGAATTGCCTGATAGTGCTGACATTTACCGGGTAACAACACCGGCCGTTGTAAGTGTGGATGAAAAAATAAATTTTTTATTTTTCTATAGCCCCGGAACCTGGGAACGAGATAATTTGGATGGGAATTTCGAGCGGTTTTTCATAGTTACTCAGGAGGTTTTTAATTCAGGTTCCTTCGCTTATGACGCAATTGGTTTTAACATAGCTTCTCCTGACCCGCCATATTTTCTTCAAGATCCGCTAATTGTATTTAAGTGCAATACTAATGGTGGAAAGATAATAAATGCACCGGATGGGACAGAATTCAAAACTATTCATATAGCAGGTTCGAATTACCCTATGCGATGGCCAGGCGGCGGATGGCCGAATTCGGATATGAATAAAGTTATGCAACTTTTTGATGATGGAACCCATAATGATGCAATTGCAGGGGACAAGATATTTACAAACATCATCCAATTCCCAAAGTACTATACAAGTTCACACATTACCTATCGATATGGGGCTAACTGGGGTTTGGAGACAAACGGAGGAGGAAATAATAATGAATTCATTTCAGAGTCTTATCACACATTGAACCTGCTCTTTTCAAAATTTGATTATGATGTTGCAGATACTTTTGGAGTTGAAAGACATCATGATTTTACTGATGTTGAAAAAATCGAAAACGCAATTCCATCCACTTTCAAGTTGGAACAAAATTACCCAAATCCGTTTAATCCGAATACAGTGATTAGTTATCAGTTATCGGTTGATAGTAAAGTCAGTCTAAGGGTCTTTGATATTCTTGGAAATGAAGTTGCAATGTTGGTGAATGAAGAGCAACCTGCAGGAACATATCAAGTTTCTTTCAACCAACAACAACTCGCCAGCGGAATTTACTTTTATCAACTCCGCGCCGGTAATTTTGTGCAAACCAAGAAGATGGTTTTGTTGAGGTGAGAGATGAAATTAAAAATTAACCGGAGAGATTTTTTATGAAAAAGTTAAACTTTTTTCTCTGTATGATTTTTACTCTACTCTTATTTCCAATATCAACATTTGCGCAAACCCCAACCGTTGAATTCAAATGTAACATGAGTGTCCAGATTAAACGAGGGACCTTTAATGCAGCAACGGATTCTGTTTGGGTGCGCGGAAATTTTAATAGTTGGGAAGGGAGAGAATATCTACTGACTGATGCGGACGGCGACTCAATCTATTCAGCTGTCTTCACTAACTTTACCGAAAACCAAGAATTGGTCTTCAAGTTTGTTCATAGCCCGGATGTTTGGGAGGCAACAGCTAATTGGTCTTTAACGGTAACCGCCGGGGCAAATGTTTATGAATGTTATTGGGAAAATGTGAAAGTTTATGTTCCAAAGCATACTATTCAAGTTACTTTTTCTATTAACATGGAACTCGAAAGATTGAAAGGTTCTTTTGATCCAACTATAGATCACGTTGGTGTGCGAGGTTCGTTTAGTGGTTGGTGCGGCGCCATCGTGTCAACATCTTCAGCATCGGACGATGAGAATTTTGAACTTGCAAAAAGGTGTGAAACTATATTAACACAGTCGCAAACTAACGCTGATCTTTATGAGGGAGTCGTTCCCATGTTTGCAGAAGTTGGTGAAATAGTCACTTTCAAATTTTATTACAGTCCGGGAATCTGGGAAAAAAATAATTTAACAGACAATACTCAAAACGATAGATA
This sequence comes from Ignavibacteriaceae bacterium, assembly GCA_023229425.1. Classification (GTDB taxonomy): domain Bacteria; phylum Bacteroidota; class Ignavibacteria; order Ignavibacteriales; family Ignavibacteriaceae; genus UBA1563. The sequence continues at coordinate 14,612 of JALNZG010000001.1, read as the reverse complement.
TTTTGTTGTATCACAGTGGAATTTAGACGATGGTTTTATGTCAATTGAAGCAAACTTTAATAACGAATCATTAGAGACCGTCCTAAATCAAGATGCAAATATCACATTTACATGTAACACAAACGGTGCATCAATCATAAATGCCCCGCCGGGAACAGAATTCAAAACAATTCATATCGCCGGTGGTCACCTTCCTCTTAAATGGCCTGACGGAGGATGGCCGGATATCGACAGCACAAAAATGATGCAACTTTATGATGACGGCACTCACGATGATGTAACTGCAGAAGATAAAATATTTACAACGACAATTACTTTTCATGCTTACTCCCAATTAACAGTTGCTTATAAATTTAGTGCTAATTGGGGTTTGCCAACCAACGGTGGCGGTAATGATAATGAAGGTGGAATTGGGGCTGACAAAACATTAAAGATGCACAAATTCACTACAAACGCTGTCATCAAAGATACATTCGGATTGAGACGAATTATTCCCAATGTTGAAAAACTTGAGAATTCAATCCCCACCGATTTTAAGTTAAACCAAAATTATCCAAATCCGTTTAATCCGGAAACGAGAATCAGTTGGCAGTTATCCCGAAAGCTTTCGGGAAGTTTTGTAACATTAAAGATTTATGATGTTCTTGGAAATGAAATTGCTACTTTGGTGAATGAAGAACAACCGGCGGGAACTTATCAAGTTACATTCAATCCTCAACAAACAACCAACCACCAACAACTCTCCAGTGGAGTGTTTTTCTACCAACTTCGCGCAGGCAATTTTGTGCAGACTAAAAAAATGATTTTAATGAGGTGATTCTAAGTGTTTCTCTGTGTCCTTAGTGTCTCAGTGGTAAATCTTTTTTCACCACTAAGGCACTGAGAACACTGAGTTTCACTAAGCAAAATAAACTTTCGATTATTTTGTTTTCACTTTTTTCTTTCCGCTCCAGAATGCCAGCGGATTTGCAACTTTCACTTTTGTTAATCCCGTTTCCGTTCCTATCCACATTGAGACTCCGTCAAAATAGAGCGAAAGTATGGTGTTGGAAGAAAGATTTATATCGTCAGGATTTACCCGAGAAATTTTTCCCGTTGCGGTATTGAATAACGCCAGCCCGCGTCCGTATTCTTTTTTATTTTTCTTATCGAACTGATAACAACTTACCCAAATTAACCCGCCGGTTTTTTCCAAAGCAAAAATTCCGTTTGCAGGGAGTCCATTCCTTTTATCAATTCTTTCCCACAAAGCTCTCCGGTTAAAACGGAACAGACCGCCGACGTTAAACTCAGGATTATCGCTGGTAATAAATTCATCCGTGCCGAACCAGATATAATTTTTCTCAAACAAAATATCGGAAATTGAAATGGCATCGCCAACACCGCGGAACGCGTTCCGTTGATTGTTGTAAAAGATCAATTGCGATTTATCTTCCAGCACCCGCGATTTATCATACCGAAATACACCTCCCTCTGTTCCAAACCAAATATACTCGTTCCCGTCTGCGCGAATAATTTTTATGTTATTGGTTCTTGAATCTTTGCCGTTGGTAATATCAAAATCATCATACTTTTGTTTATCAATATCAAAGCGGGTAAGATTGATGAATCTTCCGATCCACAAAATATTTTCTTTCTCATCATAATAAAGAGAGCGTATCCAGTTCCCATATTCTCCGCCTGCGCCAAATTTTCTTTTACGCCAGAGTTTCCGTTTTCTATCGAAGGTCATCAGTCCGTCGGTAGTGCCCGCCCAGACATAATCCTTGCTCGCGGCGATACAATAAAACAAATCTTCCGCTAGTGAATTATCTTTTGTTGAATAGGTGGTCCATTTATTTTCTTTTGGAAGATATTGGGAAATTCCCTGTCCATACGTTGAGAACCAAAGCGAACTTCCGTCCGTGGTAATGTCGTTTACCGTTGCTCCTTCAAGAAAAGATTCATATTCAACTTGCGCGGAAAGGTCAAGTTGAAAAAGAAAGAGTGCGAGGAAAAGGAGAAGGAATTTTTTATTCATAGTTAGTTTGGTCAGTGGTCATCAGTCAGTAGTCACTAAATTTTAAATTGATTCTTTTCGTTTTAATTTTGTACAGCAGCCGTTGTCATTACAACCCCAAAACCATTGACTAATGACCAATAACAAATTATCCGCATTAATCATTCGGGAAGGAGATCTTAAAATGATTTTCAAACCCGCTCTTTAAAGATTCGCCAAGGAAATCATAATCGGTCAGTTCATTAAGAATTGTTTCCAGTTCAATGGTCTTGGATTCCAATTCGTTTTTCACTTCAAATTTTTCCTGCTCGCTTCCGTTAAGGTATTCATACATTTTGCGGTGATATTTACCGCAAAGAATTGAGCCGTGCTGTAAAATAATATTTCCAAGTTTCCGCTGTGCGCTGCCGATCAATTTTTTCCCTTCAAATTTTATTTCACTTCTCGCGGAAGAAGCAAAGCAGGCAACTCCTTTACCATCCTTATAAATTGAAGAAAAATCGGGCTGCTGTGTTTCAAGTTCGGCATCGGATAATCGCTCATCATACAAAAATAATCCTTGAAGCAAGGCAAAATTAATTTCGCGGTAAATTTCTGAAGGAGAAAGAGATAAACTTAAAGGAAGCACAACGGAATAAGTAATTTCTTTTGCGTGAAGAATTGCTCTGCCGCCGGTCGGGCGTTGCACAACATCAACGGAATCTTTTTTTGTTTTTTCAAGATTGATCGCTTCGAACGGCTGATTGGCTCCGAGTGAAATACAATACGGTTTCCAGCGGTACAAACGGAAGTACGCCTCATCTTCTTTGCATTCAGTTGCAAGTTGAAGATCAAATTCCATATTGAACATTCCGGTCTGAAATCCGGAATTAATAAAATGCCATTTCACTTTCCGATGATTCCTCTTTTACTTTCGTTAAGAAAAGTCAGCACTTCGTTGGCAAGCGGATCTGCTCCAAATTGTTCCGTGATTTTTTCCTTCGCCTGTGTAACGTTCAATTGAGATCGGTAAATATATTGATAAATATCTTTCAACATTTGTATTTGTTGATTTGAAAATCCTCTGCGCCGCAACCCAACCACATTCAGTCCGCCGTATTGCAGCGGTTCTTGAGCCGCAAGAATAAAGGGGGGAACGTCTTGCGTAACGCGGAATCCGCCGCCGATCATGCAATGTTTTCCAACTTTACAGAATTGATGCACGGGGGTCATTCCGCCGATGATCGTCCAATCATCAACAAAAACGTGCCCGGCAATTTGCACACCGTTCGCAAGAATACACCGGTTGCCGATGTGACAGTCGTGAGCAATATGCGAGTACGCCATTAACAAAACATTACTTCCAACTTTGGTCAGCCGTGTTTCTTTTGTGCCGCGGTGAACGGTAACAAACTCGTGGATGACTGTTTCGTCGCCTATTTCCGCGGTTGATTCATCGTTATCGAATTTCAAATCCTGCGGAATGTGCGCAATGGAAGCCGATTGATAAATTTTTACTTTCTTGCCAATGCGGGCGCCGTCATAAATTACTGCGTGCGGACCGATGTATGTTTCATCATTTATAATAACGTTATCTTTAATTATTGCGTATGCATCAACGCGAACGTTTTCTCCTAATTGGGCTTTCGGACTAACAATTGCAGTTGGATGTATTTCTGTCATTTTATACTTTACGAAATTTGTGGTTTTTTATCTCTATCAATAATAGCCGCCATAAAATCTGCTTCGGCAACAAGCACTTCATGCACATACGCTTTCCCGCTCATCATTACCACTTTACTTTTCTTGTTTACTAATTCAACTACAAGCGTTAAAAGGTCACCGGGAACAACAGGCTTTCTGAATTTGGCGTTATTGATCTGCATGAACATTACAAGTTTTTCTTCGGGATTAGGAAATGAATTTAGGAGAAGAATCCCACCGGTCTGCGCCATCGCTTCAATAATCATCACACCCGGCATGATCGGCTGCCCGGGAAAATGCCCCTGGAAATATGGTTCATTAATCGTTACGGATTTTTCTCCGACAACTTTTTTATCTAAATCAAGCAGAGTTATTTTATCAACTAAAAGAAAAGGATAACGGTGCGGAAGAATTTTCATGATGGCGTTTATATCAAAGACAACTCCTTCCTTTTTAACATGCTGAAATTTTCGTACGAGTTTTTTCTGCTGATATAATTTGCGGATCATTTTTGCAAATTCAACGTTGGCTTTATGTCCGGGACGTGCCGCTAATATTTGGGCTTTGATCGGAACGCCGATCAATGCCAGATCGCCGATCATATCAAGCAATTTGTGCCTGACAGGTTCATTTTTAAAATGCAATGTTTTATTATTGAGGATTCCGTTTTCTCCGATTGTAACTTCGTTTTCAATTCCCAATTTATTTCTTAATTGATCGAGTTCTCCTTCAACAACTGTTTTATCAACAATAACCACTGCGTTATCAATATCGCCACCCTTGATCAAACCAAGATCGGAGAGCTGCTCAACTTCGCTTAAAAAACAAAATGTTCTTGCCGGAGCAAATTCGGAGACAAATTCTTTTTCCAGATCAAACAATCCGGTATGCTGGCTGCCGAGCGCGGGATTTTGATAATCAACCATTACGGTAAGTCTATAACTATCAAGTGGAAGTGCGACAATATCAATTTGATTTTCTTCGTTATGGTATGTTACCGTTTCTTCGATGATCAAATAATCTTTCGGCGCTTCCTGCTGAACGAATCCGGCTTCTAAAAGTTTATTAACATACGGCATTGCGCTTCCGTCTCCAATCGGCGGTTCGATTCCATCCAGTTCAATTATGATGTTATCGATCTGCAAACCAACAACGGAGGCAAGTACATGTTCAACCGTGTAAACTTTTGCTTCGCCAATCCCTAAGGTTGTTCCGCGGGAAACATCAACTACGTAATCTACAAGCGCGGGAATTTCCGGATTGCCGCCTAAGTCTGTGCGGACAAATCGAATGCCGTAATTTTCCGGAGCCGGTTTAAATGTCATGGTGCACGTAGTGCCCGTATGAAGCCCTATACCGGTTATGGCAACTTCATTTTTTATAGTTCTTTGCTGCTCTAACATACGCCTCGAATTTTTTTTGAAGTTTTCAAATTTTCTTCTTTCAAAATACTAAAAAGAAGTGGATTGGAGAAAAGTATAGTTAGTTGGTGGATTGTGGCTGATGGAATATTGGGAATGGTTGCGATAAAATATCAACTTGCACTTTAAGAGCAAAAAGCCTAAGTTTTGAACAAACTTATCGGAGGTTTTATGTTTAAGTACTTCTTTCTAACGGTTCTAAGTTTATCTGTATTCTACCTGACTGGCTGCAAAGAAAAAATAGTCACGGTGGAAGTAGAAAAAAATGCCAACAAAGGCGGTTTGCTTTTCAAAATTGATAAAGAAAACGCTCCCAAGAATGTTATTCTGGTTGAAGCCATCCTTTCAAGAATAGAGTTCGACACACTCAAAGCCTCTCTTAATTTAATAAACGATACCTCCGCAGATTTAGCTCTCAACAACATCCCAATCGGAACTTGGAAATTAAATGTTAATGCCTATGATAGTCTCCAAACCATTGTTTATGCCGGTGAAACGGCTGTAAATGTTCAAGATGGAATTACCACCCAAGTTAATCTAACGCTAATGCCAACAAGCACCGGATTAGGAAGTATTTATATTTTCGTTAATTGGGGAAAAACCCCAACGACAATGTGGAGTGATTATGAACTTAATCCGATTTTACCATCGCCAATTTTAAGTACGCCGCTACCTTGGTATAATCAACAAAAAGTTTTGTACGACGAGGGGAAATTTAAAATGTGGTTTGCAACTTTTAAATATGGATTTGCCCCTAATACCGGTTATGCTGAGTCTTATGACGGTTTTAGTTGGAAAGTTGTAAAAGAAAACCTTTTCAGTTTTCTAATAAATGATAGCACGTCTAATAACAGATGGGATGCCAGCTGTGTTGTCCCCGGAACAATCATTAAAGAAGAAGACATTTTTAAAATGTATTACGGCGGATTTAAAAATTCAACCGGTGAATGGCATATCGGATTGGCGGAATCAAAAGACGGTATTAATTGGGAGAGGTATGCAGAACCGGTATTGAAAGCAAATTCAACTGAATATCAAATTAGCGCCGGAGATATAATTAAAATTAAAGGAGTTTACTTTTTATATTATACCTTTCGTCCAAACCCTATGACGATGCCTCCGTATCAAATTAACGGCGGAATCTCTCTTGCCACCTCACTTGACGGAAAAACATGGAAACGATTAGAAACAAATCCTATTTTAACAAATACTGAAGCTTGGGAAGGTTCCCGCGTTTATTACCCGTCGGTAATAGTTGAAAATGACAGATATGATATGATTTACATGGATGCTAATTCAAGCGGTTTTGGCTTAGCCACTTCAAAAGATGGTTACACTTGGACTAAACCAAACACAAAACCATTTTTCACTTTAACAGATACAAAAGGAATAAAAACTTATCAAGTCGCTTACCCGGCTTGCAGAAAAATTAACAATAAATATTTTCTTTATTATTCCGGCGCCTCCAGCAGCGACCTAGTAACAAACACGATTAGGGTCGCCATCAAATAATAAAGATTCTTTAATTAGTTCAATGTTAAGGAGGAACTATGAAAAAGCGAAATACATTCGTTGTTTTTTCTTTGATAATATTCTTGTCTGGTTTGCTCATCCCGCAGTCAAACACCTTTACTATTGAGGCCTACAAACAGTTTCTCTCCACGCATCAAAATATGGATGCAGGGCAACTGTTGCAGATGCATAATGCCCGAACATTTCTGAAACAAGTTCCCTTGCAAACACAAGCGTTGTTTCTTGACAGCATCACGATCAAATACAAATTAACTTCCTATGAACAGTCGCTGATTGAAAAAAACGGGTTCATGGTTTCTGATCGGCTTAAAACGAATTCGGTGGGAGAAGCATTTATTGATGTTTTCCGGAAGGATCTACCTCTTTTCATTTCTACAGATGCGATCTTGCATTCACTTCATCTTTCATACGATAACATTTTAAAAGATGTTGAGTTGGGATACATCATTCCAAAACTAAAAACTATTTTGGATGCAGTTCACCAGCAGCTTCCGGTTCTTCAAACGCGTTACGCAGCAAATCCGGGAATGACAAAATCGCTTGAAGATATTGACCTCTATTTGTGTGTGGCAAAAACTTTATTGGGATCTTCCAACAGCGCTTACTATTCTGTGAATGCTTCTAAACGATTTGAAATAATGAAACTCATTGGTTCGTATTCGTTAAAATCATATGCTTTATTTTCTGAGAACTGTAGAGATATTGATTTTAGCCAGTTTAAAGTACGCGGGCATTACACGGATGAATACAGACCCGAACTCGGGAGATATTTTCAGTCAATGATGTGGCTTGGCAGAACGGAATTTTATTTAATAAGACCAAATGCCGATCCACTTTCTTGTCCGCGGCAAACTGATGCCGATATTCAGCGGCAAATAATTGATGCGCTCCTTCTGTCGGAAATGCTGAATCTTTCCGGTTCACAAACTATGTTTGATGAGATTGATGATGTGATAAAATTTTTCGTCGGTGAGTCTGACAATGTTACTTTTACTAATCTCACCTATCTTAAAAATGCCGTGCAAATAAACGATCCAAGCGATCTGCTTGATACGAACAGAGTTAAAGATTTTCAAAATGAATTAAAGAAAAACGATTTCGCATATCAGCGAATTTTATCGCAAGTACTTGTAAGCACTGAGGTTGATTCGATCGTTCCCGCATCTGCATTTCTCTTTCTCGGGCAGCGGTTCATTATTGATTCGTACGTTTTCTCTCAAGTTACTTACGATAGAATTAAATACAACAATACCTTTATCAGAAGAATGCTTCCCAATTCTCTCGATGTTCTTTTCGCGTTGGGAAACGATGCCGCCGGGCAGTTGCTTCAGCCGGAACTTGAGCAATATCATTATTCTACAAATCTTGCTTCGCTCCGCTATTTAGTTGATGCGTACTCCGATGATTTTTGGAAAAGTTCAATGTACAATGCATGGCTGCAGGGTATTCGTTCATTAAATCCTCCGGCAGAGAGAACAACGTTGCCATCATTCATGCAGACAGCAGCCTATTGGCAATCGAAGATGAATACGCAGCTTGCTTCATGGGCACAGTTGCGGCACGATAATTTGTTGTATGGAAAACAATCATACTCCGGCGGAACTACTTGCTCATTTCCATTTGTGTATGTTGAACCCTTTCCGCAACTTTATAAAAGTTTAAAACAATATGCAGCCATTGCAAAACAAAAATTTCAGATGCTTACATTCTCTCAAGATTATTATAAAGAACCGATGCTAAAATATTTTCAACGGTTATATGAGATCTCCGATACGCTTGGAACAATTGCAGAAAAAGAATTAATCAGTCAAAAACTAACCGCTGATGAAACAAAATTCCTTGAATGCACCATCACGCTAAATTCGTGGCCTGCATGTGGAGAACCAATGTATGACGGTTGGATTTTTTCTCTTTTTTATGGGAGCTCATTAGAAAATGAAACTGTTGTAGCTGATGTACATACAGCACCGACAGATGAATCAGGTAATGTTGTCGGCTGGGTTAAACATGTTGGTACGGGAATGATGAATCTTGGCGTGTGGGTCACTAATAACGGGGATGCCCAGCCAACAGCGTACGTTGGTCCCGCTTTAAGTTATTACGAATATACTTCAACAAACTTTTTACGCTTAACCGATGAAGAGTGGCAGGCTTCTTATTTAAATGCTGCACTACGTCCTTCGTTCGTTAATCTTTACTTAGCCGATTCTTCAGGCAATACAAAAGGCAATGGACCGATGTTGTTGACTTCAATTGAAAAAAATAATACCTCGGTTTCTGACATGAATTATTTGATTGCGCAAAATTATCCTAATCCGTTTAATCCATCAACCATAATCAGTTTTACAATTCCCGATGCGATGGCAAACCAGAAGGTATCGTTAAAAATTTTCAGCATTAACGGCGAATTGATAAAAACATTTTTCGAGAAAGAACTCCCCGCCGGGAATTATGTAACGCGCTGGGATGGAACGAATGAAATTGGTTCAGCAGTACCAAGCGGAATATATTTGTACAAACTCTCCGCCGGAAATACCTTTGTTACCGAAAAAATGAGTTTGGTAAAATAATTGTATCTTAAAACCTCCGAGGTTTTGAAATCCTCGGAGGTTTGGATGAGTGATTGCTTGGTCTAATGTTTTTAGTTCTAAAATAATTGAGGTGACAAAATGAAAAAATTTATATGGTTTTATGCGTTATCTATTTTGATTTTATTACCACGGATAACGTTTTCGCAATCCAACACGTTTACGGTTGAAGCCTATAAACAATTTCTTGCAACGCATCAAAATATGGATGGCGGAGAACTTTTGCGGATGCACGATGCCGGAACATTTCTAAATCAAATCCCGGTGCAAACACAAAATCCACTTTACCTTGACAGCATCGCAATTAAATATCAGTTAACCGAGTATGAAAAATCGCTGATAGAAAAAAATGGTTTTATGGTAACAGAACGCTTAAAAACCACAACGCTTGGTGATGCGTTAAGAGATATTTTTTACAAAGATTTACCGCTTTTTATTTCTACTGATGCAATTCTTCACTCGCTTCATGTTTCGTATGATAGAATATTGAAGGATACTGAACTTGGATACATCATCCCGAAGTTAACAGATATTCTTGACAAGCTTCAGAAACAGATACCCACGCTTAAAACACAGTATGCAAATAAACCGGGAATGACAAAATCGTTGGAAGATGTTGATTTGTACATTGGGTTAGCAAATCTCTTATTAACAGATAAGTCAGGTTTTGCTTTCAGTGTTAATGTTTCCAAAGCTGGTTCCTTATTTGAAAAGATAAAATCTTTGAAGCTGGAGTCTATTACTTTATTTTCTGAAGATTGCAGGCTCTATGATTTTAGCCAGTTTAAAGTGCGTGGACACTATACTGATGAATCGAAGCCTGCACTTGGAAAATATTTCCAGGCGATGATGTGGCTTGGGAGAACGGAATTTTATTTGATACCTCCACGTGCAGATACTTCCTCTTCTTGTTCTCAAACAAAATCTGACATACAAAGACAGATAATTGACGCTTTACTTATTTCAAAATTAATGAACCTCGCAGGCGTTCAATCTTCGTTTGACGAGATTGATGGCATCATTGAATTCTTTGTCGGAAAATCGGATAACGTAACTTTGAACAATCTCGCTTATCTTAAAGACAAAGTGCAAATAAGCGATCCAAGCGAACTGCTTGATACAAACAGGGTGAATGATTTCCAGACAGAATTAGGAAAAAATGAATTTGCTTACCAAAGAATTTTATCACAAGCGTTGGTTAATAACGGTGTTGATTCAATTGTTCCGGCTTCATCTTTTCTTTTACTTGGTCAGAGATTTATTGTTGATTCGTACGTCTTTTCTCAAGTGGTATATGACAGAATTAATTCCTTTCCCAGAAGAATGCTACCTCAATCGCTCGACGTTCTATTTGCTTTGGGAAACGACGCTTCTGCGCAGCTTCTTCAATCTGAACTTGAGAAGTATCATTATGCAACTAACCTTGCGTCATTGCGCTATTTAATTGACTCTTACTCGGATGAGTTCTGGAATAGTTCAATGTATAACAGTTGGCTAAATGCCATTAGAACAATTAATCCACCGGAGAATCGGGAACAGCTTCCGCCGTTTATGCAGACAGCCGCATACTGGCAGTCAAAAATGAATACTCAACTTGCTTCTTGGGCGCAGCTCCGCCATGATAATCTTCTTTATGCAAAACAATCTTATACCGGCATTCCAATGTGCTCGTATCCTTATGTTTATGTTGAACCGTTTCCGGCTTTTTACCATAACTTAAAAAGCTATGCAACAACGGCATTGGAAAAATTTCAAGCATCTTCATTTGAAAGCGATTATTATACACATCAGATTGTTGTTTATTTTAACAACTTGTTAGCCATATCGGACACACTTGAGATAATTGCTCAAAAAGAATTGAATAAAGAGATGATATCCGCTGCAGAAAAACATTTTCTTCAAACAACACTTTCACTAGCTACTGAATCTGAATACATTAAGAGAGAATTTGATGGATGGTTTTCAAAATTATTTTATGTAACGGCTCTTGGCGAATTCGATTTTGATGAGATAAATCATTTTGTGGTTGCAGATGTTCACACTTCACCGGCAAATGAAGCGGGTAAAATCGTTGGCTGGGTAAAACATGTCGGAACCGGTCCATTTAATCTCGGCGTTTGGATTGCCAATAACGATGAGAACAAGCCGGTTGCTTTTATTGGTCCTACTTTAAGTTATTACGAATATACTTCAACAAACTTTTTAAGATTAACCGATGAAGAATGGAAAGCCCAATATTTAAGCACTTCTCCGCGTCCTTCCTTTGTAAATAGTTATTTAGCAGATTCCTCCGGCAGCACAAAAGGAAACGGTGCAATGCTGTTCACTTCGATTGAAAAGAATGATAACCCGGTTTCCGGTATGAATTATTTGGTTGCGCAGAATTATCCAAATCCGTTTAATCCTTCAACGATAATTAGTTTTACTATTCCCGATGCAATGGCAAAACAAAATGTTTCGCTAAAAATCTACAGCATTAACGGAGAATTGATAAAAACATTTTTCGAGAAAGATCTTCCCGCCGGAAATTATGTTACCCGCTGGGATGGAACAAACGAAACCGAAACAGCCGTACCAAGCGGTGTTTATTTGTACAAACTAACCGCAGGAAATAATTTTGTTACCGGCAAAATGAGTTTGGTGAAATAAGATTTCAAATTATAGTTACATAGTTTTATTTTTAGCTTTTTAACTACAGGGAATAACATGAAAAAATTAGCGCTGGTTTTTACTTTATTCTTTTTATCGTGTCCAATCTTTTCTCAGTCCAACACATTTAGTGTGGAAGAATACAAACAATTTGTTGCAACGCATCAAAATATGGAAGGCGGAGAACTTATGCAGATGCACAGTGCCGGAACATTTCTGGATCAAATTCCGGCACAAACGCAAAACGCTCTTTACCTTGACAGCATCGCGATTAAATATGAACTAACTGATTATGAAAAATCGCTGATAGAAAAAAATGGTTTTATGGTAACAGAGCGGTTAAAAACCACAACACTTGGCGATGCGTTAAGAGATATTTTCTATAAAGATTTGCCACTTTTTATTTCAACTGATGCGATTCTACACTCACTCCATGTTTCGTATGATAGAATATTAAAAGATGTTGAAATCGGTTACATCATTCCAAAGTTAACAGATATTCTTGATAAACTTCAGAAACAGATTCCCACACTTAAAACACAGTATGCAAACAAACCGGGAATGACAAAATCGTTGGAAGATGTTGATTTGTACATTGGATTAGCAAATCTCTTATTAACAGATAAGTCGGGTTTTACCTTCAGCGGAAATCTTGCAAAAGCCGACACATTAATTGAAAAGATAAAATCTTTACAGATGGAATCTGTTTATTTATTTTCGGAAAATTGTAGAAAATATGATTTCAGCCAGCTAAAGGTGCGAGGACATTATACTGATATAATGAATCCTAAGCTCGCAAAATACTTCCAGGCGATGATGTGGCTTGGAAGAACCGAGATTTATTTAGCGCCGCCACGCGCAAACGCTTCTCCATGTGGACCTCAATCAGGCGGCGATATCCAACGGCAAATTATTGATGCCCTACTTTGCGCAAAATTAATGAACCTTGCCGGAGTGCAATCTTCCTTCGATGAGATTGACGGCATCATCGAATTCTTTGTCGGAAAATCCGATAACGTAACGCTAAACAATCTCGCCTATCTTCAAGATAAAGTGCAAATAACCGATCCAAGCGAACTGCTCGACTCAAACAGAGTAAATGATTTTCAAAATGAATTAAGCAAAAATGAATTTGCTTACCAAAGAATTTTATCTCAAGTGTTGGTTAATAACGGCGTTGATTCAATTGTTCCGGCATCCTCCTTTCTTTTACTCGGTCAGAGATTCATTATTGATTCATATGTTTTTTCTCAAGTCGTATACGATCGAATAATATATAATGGTACGTTTATTAAAAGAATGCTTCCCAATTCACTTGATGTCCTTTTTGCTTTAGGAAATGATGCATCGGCGCAGCTTCTTCAAACCGAACTTGAGCAATATCATTATTCAACCAATCTTGCTTCGCTTCGTTATTTGATTGATGCTTACTCTGATGATTTCTGGAATAGTTCGATGTACAACAGTTGGTTGAATGCTATCAGAACAATTAATCCGCCGAAAGAACGGGAACTATTGCCGGCATTTATGCAGACAGCCGCATACTGGCAATCGAAAATGAATACACAACTTGCTTCGTGGGCGCAACTCCGGCATGACAATCTTCTTTATGCAAAACAATCTTATACCGGTTATCCAGTGTGTTCGTATCCTTATGTTTATGTTGAACCATTTCCCGCTTTTTACAAGAACATAAAAAGTTATGCGACAATTGCATTACAGAAATTTCAATCGGTTTCTTTTGGTAGTGCATATTACAAGGAACCTATCATGTATTATTTTAACAACTTACTCGCCATTTCGGACACTCTTGGAATAATTGCTCAAAAAGAATTGAATAAAGAATTGTTAACCGATATTGAGAAACATTTTCTTCGGACAACCCTTTCTTTAGCTGAAGAAACCCAATATTTTCATAGAGAATTTGATGGATGGTTTCCTAGTCTGTTTTATTCAATAAGTGTAAAACAATTCGATTTTGATGAGATAAATCATTTTGTCGTTGCAGATATTCATACTAACCCCTCAGAAAAACAAGTAAAACATGTTGGAACCGGTCCCTTTAATCTCGGCGTTTGGGTTGCCAATAACGATGAAAACAAACCTGTGGCTTTTGTGGGTCCCGCTTTAAGTTATCACGAATATACTTCCACAAATTTTTTACGCCTAACCGATGAAGAATGGAAAGCGCAATATTTAAGCGCTTCTCCCCGTCCTTCGTTTGTGAATAGTTATTTAGCAGATTCCTCCGGCAGTACAAAAGGAAACGGCACAATGCTGTTCACTTCGATTGAAAAGAATGATAACCCGGTTTCCGGTATGAATTATTTGGTTGCGCAGAATTATCCAAATCCGTTTAATCCATCAACCATCATTAGTTTTACTATTCCCGATGCAATGGCAAGGCAGAATGTTTCGCTTAAGATTTACAGCATTAACGGAGAATTGATCAAAACATTTTTCGAGAAAGAACTTCCCGCAGGAAATTATGTTACCCGCTGGGAGGGAACGAATGAATCCGGCACAGCAGTTCCGAGTGGAGTTTATTTATATAAGCTATCCGCCGGAAATAATTTTGTTACCGGCAAGATGAGTTTGGTGAAATAATTTCATTGTTATAACACAATAGAAATGTCATGGAGGTAACTCGATAGAAATGTCAGTAAAAAGATAAACTTGGAGCATCAAAAAAAGGTGATCCAGATGGAGAAAATACTGACAATGAGTACAAAAGAAAGA
>JALNZG010000011.1 GCA_023229425.1 Ignavibacteriaceae bacterium | reverse complement strand
TTTCATGTGCTGTATTCATTGTAACTTCATAGTTCCCGGCTGTCTTTGTTCCGCTTACCAGAACTTTTACTAATTCACCGGTTACTTTGTAAATTGAGATCTTCACATTACTATCGAACGGCAACGCGACCTTCTCTGCGATCAAGTATCAGAGGCAGATCACCGAAAGCGGATTCATCAACTCCGGTTTGTTGCCTTAACTGTTCAACGCGATATCTTTCGGCTTTTTCATCAACCGGAACATTAATATGCCAATACACGCCATATATAAAAAATCCTGCCGTCGGAAGAATAAAAAATAAGCTGTTAAAAGAAATTTGATATTTGGTTTGTATCTTTTTCTCATTCTAAATTTTTCTGTTTTATGATCTCAAAGTCGTCCGGCGAGTTCATGTTGAAGAAAATATCTTTTTTATAAAATGGAAGAGAACGGGTTTCGATAATTTCCGCGCCAACTTTCGAAATCAACTTTTTAACGCTTGCAGCACTTTTTCCGTTTTCTTTCTTCCAATGAATTGAATTACTCAAAATATTCTCAATAACCGAGACTAATAATTTTCGGTAAATTCCGCAAAGGTGCTGCATTCTTTCATTCGCTGATGGAATCGATATCTGCCTTAGTGATTTATATCCAATTATATACCGAATCATTTCTTCCTCCATCAGCGGCAGATCGCATGAAAGAAAGAAATTTTTGTCTGTCGCTGAGGCAACCAGTGCGGCATGGATTCCAGATAGAGGACCATGATTTTTGTAAATATCCTCTACCATAGGTAATCCTAGAAACCGATAGCTTTCAAAATCATTAGTGCTAAGTAAAACATTTTCAAATATATTCAACATTAGATTACGTGTTCTTTCGATGATGGTTTTGTCGCCAATCTTCAGTAACGCTTTGTCAGTTCCCATCCGGATGCTCAGTCCGCCCGAGAGAATTATTCCTGTTATATGCGAATTTTTTTCTTTCAATCAATAACTCAAAAAGTGCAATAGAAAATAAGCGAAGAAATTTATCAAAACAAAACTTATTTCAACAAAATGGGCGTTTGAAACGCCCCTTCGTTATACTGTATTATTGTGTAGTAAGTTCTTGCGCTATAGAATTGTAGATTAATTCAGAAACTGTTCCAAGAATAATGGATTGAATTAAATATTTAGCAAAAATATTCTGTTCAAAACGGTAAGAATATTTATGCGACGAAAAACTTGACAGCATGAATGAATGGGTGAATGATTGAATGTTCACATTTCCCGAAAGCTTTCGTGACAACTGCTGACTGAAGACTGTGGACTGCTTACTGCCAACTGCTGACTATTTGGTTCCGGCTTTGTCGGGTTATAATATTGGAAACAATATTTTTGTTTTTTATGTCAAGCCTGTCCCGCATCTGCGGGGATATTTCAAACGTATTATTTTTACTTTTTACTTGCAACTTGTTGCGCTAAGTATTCCTTTTTAGAAATTAACTTTTCCTGAAAGAATTCCCACTAAAGCAGAATAATCTTTATCCGCTCCCTTAATGCTTGTTGTAATATTTCCGATCTCAAGTGCGATTGAAAATTCCTTTGTTATCGGGAAAATGAGATCACCGTAGATAACAAAATTCTGCTCAATATCTTTATTAACAAGATTATCAGTTTGGTTTTTATCCAAACCTCCACCAATTACCAAATGAAAGTGTTCATTTATCTTGGAATTTATGTTAGCCCAGATACCGAGGTTTTTCCTGCTGTCATTTTTTTTGCCGTTACCAGCAATTGTAAAAAGATTGGCATTATTCAGGTTCGTTCCCATGTTTACTTCGCCACACAGTTCAAAATATTTATTAAAAGGTAATGTGAAGTCAGCGCCGAAACCTGAACAATCATAATCCAAATCAGAAGAATCAGGTACAGGAGAGAATTTTGCGTAAACGAAATACACACCAATAGTTTTGTTTTCCAAAAACTTTGTTGATAAGCGACCCTGAACCATCGGGAGAACCGCCTTGTTATCATCTCCCAAACCTGGTCCAGTTTCACGAGAAGCTTCGGCAAGCGCTAATTGAATGGTTGGCTGAAATTCCTTTGCGGGAATTTTATAGATCATCTGTATCTGGCTACGTCGGAAACCTAAATTACCTCCGAACCAAAGATTGCCGTTGGTGTTATTTGTTATTGCATTCAATGGTGAGAAGATGTCCCATTGCTGTCCAAATCTTAACTCAAGATTATCCCATGCAACCGAAGCATAAGCAAGACGGATACGGGGATTAACATTAGAATCAAATCCGTTCGCACTGAAAAAATCCAGTTCAACAACTCCGCCTACCTTAACTTCATCACCGAACAATCCTTTCAAACCAAACCGCGTATGCTTGGCAGTAAAACCTACTGCTGCCTCATCAACACCGTTAGCAATTTGCGGAGAAGAAAGATTGGGATTACCAAAAGAGTTAACGCCTTTGGATGAGTAAACCGCATCGCCTTTTATAAACCCATATGGTTTTAATTCCAATCCCTGGGCAAATAATGAAGAACTGATTACTAAACTGAATAGTATAGAAAATAAAGGTTTCATTTTTAGTCTCCTGAAAAATAATTGAAGTATTTATAAGAATGTGTCATTTAGAGTAATTAATTCTTGTTGAGCTAATTCCGGAATTTTGGATTCATCAAACTGTTTATTAAACAAAATACGTTTCGGATGAGTATAAATATTCAAGCGTCTACCCCTTGCAAAACCAATAAGCGTAATGTTCAATTCATCGGCGATATCAACCGCAAGACTGGTAGGCGCCGCTCTTGATGCTACAATGGGGATACCGGCTCGTCCGGCTTTTAATATCATATCTGATGAAATTCTACCCGAACAGCATAAAATGTATTTTGAGAAATCCACCTCAATCCTTAAGGCAGCGCCTAAGATTTTATCGATTGCATTATGCCTTCCAATATCTTCCCGTACAATAGATGGACCCCCTTCTTTAATAAGAGCAGCAAGATGGATACAGCCGGTATTTTTATAACTTTGTGAAATGTTTCTTAGATCGGAAAACAACTCACATATATAATCCGGGCTGACTTGAAGTGAACCGGTGATTTTGGGAATGTTATTCTTCAGCGTCTGAATATTAAAAGATTTTCCTTGTCCGCAGCCGGAAGTAATAGTTTGGCGTTTCTGCCAGAACTTATTGTTGAAAAAAATATTATCCTTTAATAAGAAGCTAACCTTATTGCTGGCAGAGCAAAGTTTTAGCATTTCAATTTCATTAAGGCTGGATATAATACCGCTTGAAAAAATAAAACCGACAGCCATTTCTTCAAGATTAGCCGGGCTGCATGAGAAACTTATAAGTTCTTCGTTGTTAACGGTGATAGTAAGTATAGATTCGTTAGCAACGCAATCAGATTCCGAATTTGGCAATAGGCTATCGGGTTTATTCTTTAAAGACTGCCATTTAATAATTTTTATAATATTTTCTAACATTTTATTTAATAGCGGCTATAATCCATAATAAAATTGTTGCGGTTAAATAAATTCCGGGAAATAGTTTTAGCGGAAATGAAGCATAATATTCTTTGAGTTTAGAACCTGCAAGTAAGCCGAGTGGCGCACTTATTAAACCGCTGATAATAGCAGCCGGTAAAGCTGTATAAAGAGCATATTTGATAACTCTCTCCATTCCTCCTGAAACCCAGTTTGGCTCACTGAAAATAAATGTTACAGTTATGACAAATACAAAAAATGCAGTTACATTAGTCAGCGCTCCTATAAGAACCGGGTTGAATCGTTTGAACCAACTTTCTTTAAATACTATACTTACGAAAAGATCAAACGAACCGGCAAGCGCCATAACGCCTGCCCACTGACAGATAAAAAAATGATCGCTATAAGATTTGTAGAAACAAACTATCAGACCAATAATTATGCTGCTCCCGGGAAAATCAATCACACGTCTTCCAAGTACAATGAGGAATAAACCAATTGCACATAGAGCAAAAACGGGTAATGCAAGCATTTCGAAAAAACCCCACAATGAACCAATCACTAATAGTAATAGAAAAAGTTCAACTCTTTTCATAAGTTTTCTCTCCATTTCTTAATAAAGAATTTTTTAGTTGTTATTTTATGCCCGAATGAATACACACAAACTTTATTACTCTTCAAAAGCTGTTTACAAAATGCTTTGGGTCCAATAAAGTTTTTCATCTTTAATAAAAACACTTCCTTATTTTTTAAGGGTGGGATGAACCACCCTTTTGTTTTGGGAACGTATCCGCAAGTGAGTGCATCATCCATTTTCTTTTTCCTTTACCTGTTCATGTCTCACTGTCTTCAGATAACCTATTGCAAGCCCAACAGCAGCAGCAGTGAGTGTAAATACACTATAAGGTTTAAGAAGGTCATTGAGTAAGCCAATATCCTTAGGAACCTCGGGGCTTTTCGGAAGGTCATATAAATCAAGCCCTTCCGGCAGTATATAAATATTGTTCAACCCTTTCAGTTCTTTTATACCATAGATATAAGGTCTCTTCCCGGCAATCTCAAGTTCTTTTGCCCTTGCCTTAGCCTTTATAACCAGTTCTTCTCTATTTCCAAATTCAAGCGCCTCAGTTAGGCAGGCTTTCACACAGGCAGGTTCGAGCCCATCATTGATTCTGTCAATACAGGAAGTGCATTTCTTTGACTTCTCTTCATTCTCGTCCACATGAGGGACTCCGAAAGGACAGTATTCTTGACATGCGCCGCATCCAATACAGAGTTTTTCATTAACATAAACAATGTCTGTTTTCTCATCCCTTGTCATTGCCTTAACAGGGCAGACAGTAATGCAAGCAGCATCAGAACATTGCATACATTGATGCTTTCTAAATGCCCAGATAATATTACCATTGACCTTCTTTTCAAAAAACTTTACAACTGTCCAAGTCTTCGGAGAAAGGTCTTTAGGGTTTTGGTAACCAGTACCCTCAAAAAAAGTAGTCTTCTCCGCGGCGAGGTTGTTCCACTGTTTGCAAGCTACCTGACAACTTCTACAAGCAATACATTTGGAAAGGTCAAAAAGCACTGCTTTCTTAATCATTTTGCACCTCCTTAAGTCTTCTTATATCGCAGAGAAATGCCTTATACTCTGGAATCATAGTATTGGCATCTCCAATGTGAGGAGTTAAACAATTGGCGCTGTCTCCTGTAGCAAGACCACTATAGCCAAAGTGCCACACAATTCCTACTTGTTCGTAGGTTGAACCGTTGAGGTTTAATGCCTTGATCCTGTCAGTTACCACGGCATAAGCAATCATCTTGCCCCGTGCAGAGCTAACTTCAACCTTACTACCATGTGTAATCCCTTTTTTAGCCGCCAGGGATTTGCTTATTTCCACAAACGTATCCGGCACAAGCTCACATAACCACGGCAGGTTTCGGGTCATAGCCCCTGCCTGCCAATGTTCTGTCATACGGAAGGTAGTGGCAATAATTGGGAATTTGTCTTGTGTGCCCCAAAGGTCAACACCCAACGTATTCCAGACCTTTGTGCAGGGATTACTCTGCTGATTGGAGATAATATTTTTAACCGGGCTTTCCTGCGGCTCATAATGTTCAGGGAATGGTCCCTCCACAAGACCTTGAGCAAATAGCCTCGCATGTCCCTCAACATTCATAATAAATGGGTATTTATCCTGTGGTGCCCAGGGACCATCCGGCACATCACCTGCCCATTTTTTGGACACATCATCCCATTTGACCACCCATTTATTGGGATCCCATGGATTACCAGTGGGGTCGCAAGAGGCACGATTGTAGATAATCCGCCGATTTACAGGCCAACACCAGGACCACTGCGGATACAATCCAATGTTATTGGGTGCATCCTGAGGGTTTCTGCGGGCAGACATATTCCCATCCTCAGTGTAGCTTGCACAGTATAACCAGTTGCCACACGCTGTTGAGCCATCATCTTTCAGGTCACCAAACTTTGCAATCTGTTTTTTTGTATTGACATCATAGCCATTTATCTCTTTGGCTACCTTATGCACATCCGGTTCATCACCATAATCCCAGTTTAAATCAACAACCGGACCGGGAAATGCCCCATTATCTTTAGCATAGAGTTCCTTCACTGCCTTGCAAAGCCTATTTATAATCCACAGATCATCCTTTGCCTCTCCTGGAGGATTGACTGCTTTATATCTCCACTGCATCCACCTGCCTGAATTGCTAATACTTCCTTCCTTTTCAACTGAGGCAGCCGCAGGAAGCAGAAATACCTCGGTATTAATCTTTGTCGGGTCAACACCCGGTCTTTTCCAAAATTCTGCTGTCTCTGTTTCCCAGAGTTCCATAACCACCATCCAATCAAGTTTTTCCAATGCCTTCCGTTCCATATTGAGGTTTGGACCAGCGACCGCCGGATTCTGCCCCATAGCAAACAATCCCTTAATTGTACCGGCATACATTGCCTCAAATAAGGAAATAAATGAATAATCCCCGCTTCGTTTAGGAAGGTAGGAATAGCAAAAATCATTTTCCTTAGTTGCCTTGTCTCCCCACCATGCCTTTAGAAGTGAAGTTGCATATTTTGGTGTATTCTGCCACCAATTGGCACTCTTGGGGTCTTTAGATGTGGGTGTCCATTTGGTTAGATAATCGGATAGTGTCTTATTCTCCGGGATAGGGGATTTCAAATATCCTGGCAAAATATGGAAGAGTAACGCCATATCCGTTGAACCCTGAACATTTGACTCACCGCGCATGGCATTTATCCCACCGCCAGCTATACCCATATTACCCAACAACATCTGAATTATCGCATAGCTACGGATATACTGAACCCCAACAGTATGTTGAGTGGCACCCATAGCATAAAGGATTGTGCCTGATTTGTTTGGCGTGCCTGTCTGACAATAGGTGTTAGCCACAGTCAAAAACACATCTTTTGGTGTGCCGGTGATCTTGCAAACCGTGTCCACATCATACCTGCCAAAGTGTTTCTTCATCAGTTGAAAGACACAATTTGGATCTTCCAGCGTCTTATCCTTTTGGGGTATGTCATTTTCATCTAACTGATATGACCAACTTACCTTATCATAACTGCGTTTCTCCAGATTATACCCTGAGAAGAGGCCGGATGCATCTGACAGCTTAAAATCAGGGTTGATCAGATAGGAGGCATTAGTGTATTCCACTACATAATCCTTGTGAAAAAGGTTATTTAACAGGCAGTAGTTGATAATCCCACCAATAAAGGCTATGTCAGTCCCTGGTCGTAATTGGGCATAGACATGGGCCTTACTTGAGGTTCTGGTAAACCTTGGGTCAACATGAATGAGTTTTGCCCCTTTCTCCATAGCCTTTGTCACCCATTTGAATGCCATCGGGTGATTTTCTGCGGCATTTGAACCAATAATCATGATGCAATCACTGTTACCAATATCAATCCAGTGATTGGTCATCGCACCTCTGCCGAATGACTCGGCTAAAGCCGGCACAGAAGGGGAATGGCATAGTCTTGCCTGATGTTCTAAATATACTACCCCTAATGCTCTCATTAATTTTGACCACAGGTAGCACTCCTCATTATCATGAGCCGCACCACCTAAGGCGGCAATTGCCTCAGTGCGGTTTATGGTTAATCCCGCTGTGTCTGTCAATTTAAAACTTGCATCCCTTGTGGTTTTAACCCGCTTGGCAATCTCCTGTATTGCCCAATCCCATGTTTTTATTTCCCATTTGATACTATTTGGAGCCCGATATAATATTTTAGTTAGTCTCCGTTCATTATTAGCTACCTGATACAATGCACTACCTTTGCTACATAAAGCGCCTTGATTAATCGGGTGGTCCGGGTCACCTTCAATGTTGATAATCTTACCATCGCTTGCCGTAACAATTTGCCCACAGCCAACACCACAATATGGACAAATAGTGGTTGATTCTTTCCCATACTTTACCTTCAAGTTCTGGGCATAAGCGGACTTCGGTTTCATGAGGCAAAAACCCATATCTCCTAAGATTGCGCATGTAGCTGTAGCACCAGAAATCTTGAGAAAGGTTCTTCGGGAGAACTGCATCTTTAGACCCTCTTTCATTTTTTTATTTTGGTTATTAACTCTCATACGCTTCTTTTCCTTATATTTTTGCCAACTTTTTATAACCTTCATTTTGAGCAATATTATCCAAATAGAAAGTTTTTATATCTTCTATCTCAAAAATTGTTATTTCTTCTACATAAGGTTTGATCCCTGTTTTAGGGGTGCAGTATATACTCTTCTTTCTTTCATCAACTGTTTTTATATAACCCTTACATTCATCACATGCATCTACCCTGTAAGGACTATTATCTTCAACAGAGAAAAATCTAAGAAGTTGCTGATTATCATTTTCACAGAAAGGACATTTCGCCCTTCCATATACCCATTCAGTACTACATAGAGGACACCAGAGCTTCCTTTTACCAACCTCTTTCTCAAATTTTGCCATACGCGGATAGGTTCCGCAAAAAGGACATCTTCCATATTTCCACTTATAATCATTGAACAAACCCTTTGTCCCTTCAGCACAGAGTTCAAAAATCGGTTTGAATATACCCAGAGCAATCGAATAGAGAATCTCGCTATCTATTCCGAACTTGTCTGAAGGAATCTTGAAAGAAAAAGTATCACCAATTATCAGGTTCTTTTGCAACCTTAATAAATCGAAATCACCGTTTTCAATTGCCTTTTCCAACTCACTATCACATAGTCTTCTTATATTACAGATATTGCGGAATCCATCCAAAATCCACTTCTTATCTATCTTGATATTTGAAAAATCTGCTATGTGTTCACCATTTTCTAATTTTTCCTTAATGTTTTTTGCAAAAACAGAAGAGATATCAATCTTTTTCTTCATCTTTCTTTTGAAATCCAGTTCAAATCTCAAAAGTTTCTCCAGGTCAACCAGGGAAGAATCCTCAAATTGTTCTTGCCTCTTTAATTCTTCTATACCTTTTTTTATCTGCCCTAATGTTTTTATAGACATAACCTTTCCTATACTATTCGTTCGCTTGCCGAACAGGCATCGGCGACTATACTATGGGTACTAGCGTCGAGATCCATATCAATATATCTCGATAACATTCCGGCACCTCAAGTGTTATTTAACGACAAAAATTTTATTTCTAATTCTTTTTCAGCGGAAACAGTAGTGATGCTGAAAGAGGAATGGTAGAGAAATTTAAAGTCTTCTTCTAATAGAAAATATCGGATTGAAGAAAATAACAGATAAATAATTTTGGTGAACTTACAATGAGAATTACTTTTTGAACAATATTTTTTAAAAATTCTTTTCATAAATATTCTCATAATTTATAAAAATCAATTAAATAATTGCTTTAAGCAATTAATGTTCCATAAATAGAGTCTTATAACTGTTGATAATTTTTATAATTACTTGGAATACTATTGACTTCATTATCAACTTTAATAAAGTACTTCTCTAATAAAAGAATCATTGTTCTATGACAATTATCACGGTTGGTTTTCAATTATTAATTAGCAGTGATTATACGATATCAACCATCTATAGCTTGCAATTAAGGTTAATTGGTAACGAACTAAAATTGTTGATGGAATAAGTGATATGAGTTGTATCCGCAATTAAATATTTATGCTTTAGTCAAGATTTGAGAACAAGTTAAGAATGCAACCTCGAAGGTTAAGGAAGAAATTGAGCCGCAACCTTCGAGGTTACGTCGAGCATATCCGTGAGATTTTTTCCGGTAACCAAAAATCATGCAAATAACTAACATTCCCGGAAGGAATAAATGTTTCTCTCAGCCTTAATCCGTCACTATTTGCTACACTAGAATTTTGGTAATATTTTTTTGTCAAAATATTTGAAACGATTTTCCATCAAACATTATCCATCAAACCTTTTCCATTATGGCTTGCCGCGCTATAGATGAGTTCATCCGTTTAAAATAAAAAGAGCCGCACAAAGGCGGCTCTTTTTTTAGAAAGATTTTCTTTCTGATGAAATTACTTGAGAAGGATCATCTTCTTCGTCTGTTTGAAACTGTTCGATCCGTCAACCGCATTGGCTTCTATTGAGTAGAAATAAATGCCTGATGAGAATTCTACATTTTCATGTGCTGTATTCATTGTAACTTCATAGTTCCCGGCTGTCTTTGTTCCGCTTACCAGAACTTTTACTAATTCACCGGTTACTTTGTAAATTGAGATCTTCACATTACTATCGAACGGCAACGCATAACGAATGGTCGTTGATGGGTTGAACGGATTCGGATAGTTCTGTGATAAACTGAATGATTTAGGAGCTGAAGTATAACTTACATTTACTTCTTGTGTGAAAGTGGTTGTTCCGTCAAAATCAACCTGACGTAATCTGTAAGAAATATTCCCTGCTACAGTTAATTTTGATAAGTTATCTGAATAGCTGTATCTGTTAACATTGGTTGAAGTTCCTCTGCCGTTTACAAAACCAATGGTCTCCCATTTGGTCCCGATTTTACGTTGAACATCAAATCCTCTGTTGTTCTTTTCAGAAGCGGTCTGCCATTGCAAACTAACAATTCCGTTATTTAAAGAACCGGTAAATGAAGTTAACTCTACAGGAACAACTCCGGTCTTAACATACTGAATTGTATAATTCAATAATTGAACAGCATATCTTGCATTGTGAACCCCATGGCTCCAATCGTGAGCAACGTAGTAGTAATTCCAGATGCCCGGGAATACTCTTTCTCCATATTGAGATGTAGCAATAGCTGTTGAGTCAGCAACTCTTGTAGCCGTATTTGCTAATTCGACTACCGCACCAGTATTGTCTTTAGGTAAAAGATCAGCTAAAATTACCAACAAGCCATCAATTTCATGAATTGTAGATTCAACTGTTCCGTCGCCATCATAATCTGAACCGGCTTTAATATCATCAAATGAAGTGATATTGCCGTGACAGCTCTTGCATGCAGTAACAACATCTTGACCGTTTTTATCAACCATAGACATTGCATGGTTAGGAGCGATTCCTGAGCCGTTAATTCTTGTTGACATATGGCAGGTAACGCAGGCATCCTCAACTCCTTCATGCGTCATTACGCCCTTTAGAGTAGCAACATCGAAATCGTATGAGTTCTGTCCCAAGAACATATCGGCTTGAGGACTATAATGAGGATATATTCTTGAAGGATAAGATTTTCCTGCAACACCATAAACAGCCATATATCCATTAACAGTAGTTTTTGAATTAACACGAACTTTATGGCAAGTCATACAAAGAGCACCTTTTCCGCCTGTACCTAAAGGAGGTTTATAGCCATTTTTCAATGAATCAGCTTCAACAATTCTCAATTGATATTCATGATTTGCTGAATGAGGATCGTGGCAAGTAATACAAGAAATTGATGCAATATTATCAACCGTTTGATCATAACCCGGATTTGTTGGGTTATTAACATATTTAATTAAAGCTGAGCCACTATGACATGGGTAACAAGCAGATCTTCCAACCTGGCTGCCACTCAAAGGCATAGTTGCATGTAATGATTCTTTCCAAGCCAAGCCAATGCTGTGTTTTGTCGGAGAATCATGGCATTGCAAACAAATGCCAGCGTTAAAGCTTTTTGCAATCTTAGCTTTGTTTCCGGCTATAGCATGTTCAACACCTGCGCCATGGCAGCTTTCGCATCCGATAGTTGCCGTTGGCTTAACCGTAGCATATGGAGCCGTACCTAAAAGATTCCACCTTGTTTGATCTTCGTAGGGAATAAAAATTTCATTTCCTACTAATACATCAGGTTTATACCAGGTAGTATCCCAGCCAGTCGCTTTAGCTGTAAAACCAAAATTACCGTTATCTGCTGTGTTGTCCCAGCCTGTAGTATGGCATTTTGCGCAAGATGTACCATAAGCGCCTTTATATCCATTTGCAGCATCATTTTCCAACATACCGGTTAAGCCGCGTTTGTAAATTGAAGAATGTTTAGTAAGTGAATAATCAGCGCTGGTTGTTGGGTGACAAGTTCCGCATGTTAAACCGGTTGCGAGACTGCCCTTATAGGTACTTGCTAAAATTGTATCAACAGCAGTTTTTGCGCCGCCGTTTACAGATATTTGAACAACGTACTGCCCAACTACATCAGGTTTAAAATGAGCATCCATTCTGTTTGTTGTATCAAAAGCGGCAACAGAACCTGCCGGTTGAGCTAGGATTGACCATGCAAACGAAGTAACGACGGTGGCTCCAGAACCGGTTGTATCAGCAGCGAAATAGACTGTCGAATTTTTGCCGACAACTTTTAGACCTGTTGAAACATATCCCGCCCATGGTTTCAGTTTTTGATCCGCGGGGGAAACCGCTACTCTTTTAACTTTTACCACTTGCGGAAAAGCTAAACTTGCAGCAAAGAGAGCGAATAAGAAGAAACGTATATATCGTTTCATAAATGTCCTCTATGATTAATTTGTACTTAATTAGTTAATTACACTCTCGTTTTAGCAAATAATGTTCCACAAACAAAACTTCATTATTGTTGATTATTATTATAATATTACGAATGTCTATACGTTATTTTTCAACTTCAATAATAAAGTTCTCTTTTAAAAGAACACTTGATTTAAGCAAATATCGTTGTTTGTTTTCAGTTATTATTAAGCAGTAATTATAAAATGTCAATCATCTGCAATTTGCAATTAAGGTTATTTGGCAACGAACTAAGATGGTTGATTTTTGGTGGATGATAGTTGAAGGTTGATGGTAAAAAAATAAACAGCTTTGGATGGTTCGTTAAAGTCTTAGCAGAGGTTTGATAGAGTCTGGTTATGTGCTTGTTTGATTCTGATCCAAACTTTCGTGGTTTTAGGTTGTTTTTTTTACTTTTTTCTTCCCGCTAAAACCTAAAGGCTGGGTATATTTTTCGTAAAGTTCAAAAAGGAATTCCATACGTTTGGCTTCGGTTGTAAAGGATTGCGAGCGATAAGCCAGGTCAACGGCTTTGTCAAGTTCGTTGTGAGCTTTAACCAATATTGGCGGCATAGAAAGAGGATCGTACAAATCTGCTAACGAACTCTCTGGAAATTTTACCCGCACATCCAATACTTTTTGTGCCGCTGTTTCAATTGCTTTGGTTTGCTTGTCACTCGGATTTTCGGGCCAAGGAAAGTTGTTGTAAACTATTTCATTTGAATATCGAAAATCACTTTTCATTCTACCGCAAACATGACCAACCCATGCAATGTGCATTTGGGATTGTAATACGCCGAAATGAAATAATGTTGCTTTTGGTACTACGCTCCCTGTATTATTTGCAATGACGTCCTTCTTAAAAAAACCGAATGGGATATACTTTCTGTTTTCAGATGATGTTAAGGGAATAAAAATATATTTTGAATCAGGTTGACGTATTTCACCAAACAAAGACGGAAATGAAGCAAGTTTTTTAGTCGCTTCTCTTGAGCTTTCCTCTCTTAACTTTTTAACAGCAGCAATTCGTTTTGTTACTTCTTTAAATTCCCTTAGTTCGCTTGGTTCCGCATCCTTGAGCCATAAGCACCAACGATTTTCACCGTTTAAAAATTCTTGTGCACTTACTAACGGTTTAATGAATTTTTTCGCATTCGGTTCAATCTTTAATAAAACCTTTTTTTCTTCATCAGTAAAAAGAAAATTACCGCCATCGTTTGGCATACTTCCAAATGAGATTTCAGGAACGTTTGATATTGGTGTTCTTCTCTTTAAAATAACGAGGTCTTTTCCCTCTACTAAATAAGGATTGATGTTTTTTACTTTTAATAAATGTGGCTCCCCCTTTATGTCATCATATTCAAAAATTTTCTTATTGTTGGAATCGTAATTTGCGAAACCAATAATTACAACATGCACAGCGGCATTTCCGCGCGCTTCGTTGCTCCATTTAAAAGTTCTATGAGCAAAATGAATTTTTATGTTATAGACATTAAAAAGTAAATTCCATAATATCCCGGTCTGTTCTCCCTGTGCAATAGAATTTGTTGAAACAAAAGCTGCTTTTATTTTTGTGCCTTGTATGTATTGAGCTGCTTTAACATACCAGGCGGTCACATAATCCAAAACCCCTGCACCTTTAACGGATGAAAATATTTTATATAAATCTTCTTTTTGCACTGCGTTTTGCATTTGTTTGCCAATAAACGGTGGATTACCAAAAATGAAATCAAACTTAATTACTTCTTTAACTTGTGGATATTCCCCTTTATGTATCTCAAAAGTTTCCGTCTGAATATTTACAGTTTTGTACTTTACAGTCGGTTCTTCAACTAAAAAAATGTTCGTGTGTTTTGCATAAACATCTATTGAATTAACCGGATTTAACAAACTCTGCCAATCTGTTGTTAAAGCATTTCCATTAACAATAGTAGCCGCTTTTTTAAGAGGCAGTCGAACAAAGTATTGCCCAAACTCATTACTGATTATCATGTTCATCTGATGGTCAATAAGCCACATGGCAACTTCGGCAATACGCGCGGGGAATTCTTCACACTCAATTCCGTACATCATATCAACATCAAGCCAGATGATGTCCTTCACATCAAGAAATCGTTCACCGTATTTGTAAAGCATCCGAAGGATTTCTATTTCGAGGAAACGTAATTCACGGTAAGTAACTACAAGAAAATTTCCACAGCCGCAAGCCGGATCAAGAAATTTCAGTTTGCTGATCTTTTTATGGAGTTCGATCAACCTGTTCTTATTCCCTTTAACCGTTTCAAACTCAGACCATAATTCATCTAAGAATAACGGTTTGATAAGCTTTAAGATATTTTTTTCGCTTGTGTAATGTGCACCGAGATTCCTGCGTTCAATAGGATTCTTAACGCTCTGAAACATAGAACCGAAAATTGCCGGAGAGATTTTACTCCAATCCAAATTACAACATTCTAAAAGGATGCGGCGCATCTCACTGCCAAATGAAGCCGGCGGCAAGTTTTCCTCGAACAATTTTCCGTTTACGTACGGAAATGTGTTTAGTTGTTCATCAAGATTTTTAAGCCTTTTTTCGTGCGATGTATTAAGCACATAGAATAATTCACTTAGGTGCGGGGCAAGGTCGCTTCCGTCTTCATTTGTCCGTTGGGAAATAAAATCTAAGAAAATATCTTTTTCAAAAATAGTAGTATCATCGGCAAAGAGACAAAAGAGCAAACGGACTAAATAGAGTTCCAACTGGTGTCCATCATAACCAACTGATTTCAGTTTATCGTGCAGCCTCCCCATCAATTCAGCGGCTTTAATATTTACCGGGTCTTCTTCTTTAAAAGTATGTTTCTGATATCCGGCGATGAAACCGAAATGTTGTACATTATTTACAAATTCAGAAAACTTGAATTCCGAAAGAGTATTCTCTTCAAGATCATAAAGACGGAATAATTCAAAGTCGGAAACAAGAATGTATCTGGGCAGTTCGTGTTGCGGCAGTTTTTGGAGATAATCCATTGCTTGTTTGTATGCTTTAGATAAATCTTTCCCCCGGCTTTTCATTTCAACTAACATTGTACCTTTCCAGAGAAGGTCAATGTAGCCGTCATGCTCGTCAAGTTTCTTAACGCGGTACTCAAATGTTGCAACCTTTTTTCTACTGATTCCGAAGACATTAAAAAAAGCTTCGAGAAAAGGTTTTGCATTTGCATCTTCGTTAGTAGTATCCGCCCATTCTCTTGAGAACTTTAGTGCGCGGTCTTTTATTTCGTTCCAGCTTAAAGCCATAGAAAATAATTACGAATTAGGAATTCAGAATTAGGAATTAAAAACAAAATCTTACCTGACTATAATTTATCAATTGAGTAAAATTGTCTATGAGAAAATAAGGAAAAATAGATTAAGTCAAGAATGGTGTTCTTTGTGATTTCCATTGTGAACTCTGTGGTAAAAAACTTAACTATGAAAAGGCACGAAGATTTTCACAAGGCTCACAAACCAGAAGTGATTAAATAAAAAGAGCCGCACAAACGCGGCTCTATTATTTAGAAAGATTTTTTCTTGTTTCTGAAATTAACTGCCAGATTTCATTTCCCAGTTCAAAATAAATAACTTCTTCTGCAACTGTTGATTAAAATTGCGCTGACAAACCTAAAATTGGCAAAATACCAAAATCAAGCCGCGGCGTTGTAGTTATAATTCCTGTTGCGTCAACTTTTGAAGAATAAGAGAGAATGTTTTGTTGGTTGTAAACATTCCATAAATCAAGGTATGCAGTTAATGTCCAATTTTCAAAAATGAATTTTTTATCAATACGAATATCAAGCTTATGATAATCAGGCAGCCGTGCAGAATTATAATCTCCATCAACAACATAATTAATTCCATTTTTTGTTGCCACTCCGGTGGCGGGAGTATAAGGATTACCGGAAGCGTACTGAAACTTAAATCCAACTTGCCACGTTTTAGAAAGTTCAACTCCCCCAAGGAAATTTAAAATATGAGTGCGGTCATATTCAAAATAGTATTCGGGAAGGGCTGAAGCGTCTTTTCTTTTTGAAGTAGCATACGAGTATGAAGCGCTTCCCACAATTCCATCTGTAAATTTTTTCTGGAGTGAAAATTCTATTCCCTGTGCAAATCCATCACCTGCATTCGTTAAAACATCGGTAGTATCGTTAGCCACAAAAACGTTCGTTAAATCTTTATAATATAACTCTACGGTAAATTTTGTGTCTTCTGCAAAAAGGTGATCAACACCCACAATGTAGTGCGTTGCAAGACTGCTTTTCAATGAAACGTTAAGCGGGTCAAGAGCAATTTGATAAGAAGCAGGCGTTTGATAAAATTTTCCGAAAGAAGTGTTGAAAGATGTTTTGTCCGTCAGGTAATATGAAAATGAAATCCGCGGGCTAACATTTCCTTCTTTGGTAAAAGAAAAATAATCATAGCGAACTCCGGAAGTAAGTGAGAATCTGGCAAAGGGTCTCCACGTATTTTGTAAAAAGATAGAGACTTTGTTACTCATTTCAGGCAAAAAAGAAATAGAAGAGGCGGGAATAATTTGTCCGTTTCGCGTAGTATCGGCCGGTTTCCAAGCTGTATGTTTCGAATCAATAAACCGAAGATATCCGCCTGCTTTAAGTTCTAAATTAGCTAAAACAGTAAACGTTACTTCATTTTTAATATCAAAACTATTTTCGCGAATTTCCTCACCGCTTAAAGACCGGTCTGTTTCAGTTCCTTGAAGTGTATTCCATCCGTTGCCGGAGAAAGATAAGGTAGTAAGAGAAAATGCTTTTGGAGAAAAAAGATACCGCCAATTTGTTCCGAACGCAGTTCCATAATCATCGCGTGTTAGATAATCATATTTAAAATTTGTCGGTTCGGAAGCCGTTTTTTTTGTAGTGGAAGTTCCTTCGCGTAAGATTTGATCGAGATAATAAAATCCCACAATACTAATTCTGTTTTTTTCATCAAGATCATAAGTAAGTTTTGCAACTGCATCATAGTATTGAGGAGCTGCAGGCTTGTTCAATAGGTTTGTCAATATATCAAAAAAACCACGGCGCGCAGAGAAAATCATAGTACCGTTTCCGGGCACGGGTCCATCAACCATTGCGCCAAATCCTCCCAGATTTACATTGATATCAGTATTATACATTTCTTTATTTCCGTCAACGAGAGACATTTCAAACACCGAAGACATCTTATCGCCATACTTCGCAGGAAAACCGCCGGTCATAAAATCTACTCCTTTTAATAAGGAAGGATTTATGATGCTGACTATTCCCATTGATTCGCCGGTACGGGCAAAGTGAATAGGGTTATAAATTTCTATGTTATCAAGCAGCGTTAGATTTTCGTCGGGACTTCCGCCCCTGACGATAAGTTGTGCGCTTTTACCTCCCGCACTTGCTACACCGGGTAATGATTGCATGACACGAAAAATGTCCTCAGCAGAACCTGGTGAACGACGAATTTCCTGTTGTGTAAGCGAACGAATACTTATTGATTGATCAATCGGTTTTTGAAAATATCCTCCTGTAACGCTAACTTCATTCATTTCAATTTGTGAGGGTCTAAGCTCTATAGATACTGAGGTATTGCGTGAATGAATAACCGTAATATCTTCTTTAATTGTTGAAATGTATCCGATATAAGAAATTTTTAATTGATAAATTTCAGGAACAATATTTTTGATGACAAAATAGCCCTTTTCGTCCGTTACTGTTCCTAATTGTGTTCCAACAATTGAAATGTTTGCATAAAGAAGCGGTTGTTTAGTTACTGCATCACGGACTTCCCCGGAGATAGTCCCCGTCTTGTTTTGCGCTATCAAGCTTGCATTTAGCAGAGCTGTAATTGATAAAACAAATAGCGCCGCTTTCATAAAAATTCTATTACGGGGATGTTCCATTGCTGTTCCTTTTTATTTGTTTGGATGAGATTGATTGTGAATAGATTCAAAAGAAATTTTTAATTATCGTACCATTTTGATGGAGAAAAATAATCGCCATCCGTATCATCAGGAAAATCTTCATGCCCAACACAGATTACATTTTTATGATTATTAAAATTAAAATCGCTTAATGAATTTTCTCTATCCGTTTTACATCTTGCAAGAGGTGATTTAGCTTTTGACTTTGAAAAGAGAGCGGTTATCATTGCCTGAATCTTAAAATATTTCTGCTCCATTAAAGTTTTCATTGTATTATCTCAAATTCCAATTATGTGTTTCAATTTTAAAACTTCAAAAAAAATGGGCGGCTTTTCAGCCACCCAATTCGAAGAATTTATTTTCTTCCTCTGCCTTTTCCGCTTGAGCCGCTTCCGGTACCGTCACACACTCCGGTTCCGTTGCCGGTCCCTGAACCAAGTCCGGTGCCGTCGCAAACTCCGGTTCCATTACCAGTTCCGAGACCTTTTTTGCCGGAACCTTTTCCGAACATATTTTTACTTCCTGTACCGTCTTGTGGTCGGACGAAATCAGCATCTTGTCCGTTAGGGATACCGTCACCATCAGCGTCTAACGCATTATCATTGATGCCGTCGCCATTCACATCAACAAATCCTTTATTGGCTTTTTTACCGCCGCCGTATTGCTGAGCGCTAGCTTCTGAAGTGAAAAAAATAGTGATGAAAAGAACAAGTGCGAAAACCGACGAAATTTTTGCTAAGGTTTTCATGAGATAACTCCTTTTGTTTTGGTTTATAATTATTAGTTCGATAGTGATTAGGCAACCACCGTGCCAAAACAAAACACTGTCTTTTCCCTTTAGAATGAAGTGTTTTCTAATAGGTTGAAATGAAGTTCGACTATCTTGACGCTTCCGTACGACACGAATGTCGAAGAGAACAAGAATCTATAACCAAAGTATGGAATCAAACATTTGTACTTATTTTACAAAGTCTTATTTTAAGTTTACTTATGAAAAATAAATTTAGATTGCACCCTAAAATAATTATCATCATTTCTTTGATAATCGGAATGGTGATGATAGCATCTGCATATTTTGAACTGAGCGAAAGTAAAAAAGAAATCTACCGACTGCTTGAGAGACAATCGGCATCACTTATTGAAACCATCCGCCTAACCAGTATTAATACTCTACACGCTTCAGATGAAATAGAAAACCTGCTTACCGAACGCTTATTGAACAATGCAAGATTTATCAGAAACCTAGATAGCTCAGGCAGATTAACCAACGAAGACCTAATTACTTTTAGTAAAATGAACGCTCTCTTTAGAATAAATATTTTGAACGAAAAAGGAGTTCGTATTTTATCTAATGGAATTCCCGTGCCAGGGCATTTACATACAGAAAAGAATATGAACCGCCCACCTGAAATAGAACGACTTCTTGCCGGCAAAGCCGATGAAGTTATTATTGGTTTAAAGGAGGCTCGTTTTAATAAGGGTTTGCGCTATGCGGTTGCTGTCTCACGTGCAAACCGGAAGGGAGCGATCATTATTAATTTTGACGCCGCTTCTTTTTTAGAGTTTAGAAAAAAAATCGGGATCGGGAAAATTGTCCAGGATATCGCTTCCAATCCGGGCATCGTTTATATTGTTTTACAAGACTCAGGCGGCATCCTGGCTGCAAGCAAAGGGATATCAAAAATTAATTCCATTCATGAAGATGCACTGCTGCAACAAGCATTAAACAACGATAAACCTTTTACACGCGAATTTTCTTATAAAGGAAATATGGTCTATGAAGTTATTCAACAACTTCGGTATAATGATGAAATTGTAGGAGTATTTCGCATTGGACTGGCGATGGACGAAATCCGCAATTTAGAGACGAGAATGGTTCGCAGAGTAGTGATTATTTCTTTTTTGCTTGCGGCAATTTCAATTATCGTTTTAAGTATTGTTTTTACGATGCAAAACCTCAAATCAGTATCGAGTGAATTAAGCAAATTTAAATCATTTACCGGCGCAGTATTAGAAAATATGGGGGAAGCGGTAATTGTAGTAGATAGAAATTTTCATATTTCACTTTTTAATAAACAAGCGGAAAAACTTTTTCAAAAGTCCTCAGATAAGGTTCTTAATTTTTCTCTTTCTTCCTGTTCCAAAGAATTGTTTGAAGCTTTAAAATTATTTAATACCCAAGCGAATAAATCCGCATCTGAATTTTCAACTGAAATATCTACTGATTCCGGAGTTAAATATCTTTCAATCACTGTTTCACAAAACGATGATGAAGAGCGCAACACAACTTTAGTTATCAAAGATTTAACCGAAGCCAGGCAATTGGAAGAGCAAAAAAAACGGAATGAAAAACTTTCGGCAATGGGCGAGTTAGCTTCAGGCGTTGCGCATGAAATCCGTAACCCGATAAATGCAATTGGAATGATCGCACAACGGTTGAACAGAGAATTTATTCCCGTTGAAGGAAGCGCCGAATATCTTGATATTACAAAAGTGCTAAAAACCGAAGTTGACAGAATCAATAAAATAATTACGCAGTTTCTGAATTACGCAAAACCAATTGACTTGCAGAAAAAGAACATCAACTCCGCTGAATTCTTCAATGAAATAGCGCTCCTCTTCAACGAACAGGCAAAGCAGCGCGGCATTTATTTCCAGGTAGATGATAAAAATGAATTTGAGATGGCTATTGACCCGGAACTGATGAAACAAACGATGATGAATCTCCTGCAAAATGCATTTGATGCTGTAAGAGAAAATGGATCCGTTGTTCTTACCTATGATAAAAAAGATCAGAATATTTTTATCAAAATAACAGACGATGGAAAAGGAATTTCCGAAGAGAATCTTTCAAAGATTTTCAATTTGTATTTCACTACAAAAAAAGAAGGCAACGGTTTAGGGTTAAGCATTGCACAGAAAATTGTGAATCAACATAATGGCACAATTAATGTTGCAAGCAAAGTAAATAACGGAACAACTTTCACTATTATGATTCCAGACTATGAAACACTTTAACTTATTACTTATTGATGATGAACAGGGGCAGCGGGATATTCTTAGCGGGTATTTAAAGAAAAAAGGATTCACCGTTTACACGGCAGGCTCAGGAGAAGAGGGCATCCGCCTTGCGCAATGCAACCCGATAGATATTATTATTTCGGATTTCAAAATGCCCGACAAAACCGGCATAGAAGTTCTGGAAGCCGTTAAAATTATTAATCCTGAGATCAGTTTTGTTATGGTTACCGCATTCGGCACCGTTGAAAATGCTGTAAAAGCCATGCGGCTTGGCGCATATGATTATCTTGCAAAGCCAATTGATCTTGATGAACTTGATCTTCTGCTTGAAAGAATAATTGAAAATAAAAACCTTAAATCTGAAAATCAATATTTAAAACAACAGCTCGAAGAACGGTTCAAAATATCTTCAATTATTTCCCAATCACCGCGCATGGAAGAAGCAATAAGTCTTGCTGCGCGCGTTGCAGAAAGCAAAGCTACGGTTTTAATCACCGGTGAAAACGGAACGGGAAAAGAAGTGTTAGCCAAAGCAATTCACTTTATAAGTCCGAGAAAAAACAATGCTTTTATTGCAGTTAATATTCCGGCTCTCTCGGAAAATTTAATGGAAAGTGAATTGTTCGGACATGAGCGGGGCGCTTTTACCGGTGCAGATAAAATGAAAAAAGGACGTTTTGAATTAGCCGATAAAGGGACAATTTTTCTTGATGAAATTGGCGATGTTCCTTTGCCGATGCAAGTAAAATTACTACGCGTTCTGCAGGAACAGCAAATCGAACGGGTTGGCAGCACAGAAACAATTCCTATTGATGTACGCATTATTGCTGCGACAAATCAAAATTTGGAAAAGAAAATAAAAGAGGGAACCTTCCGAGAAGACTTATTTTACCGGCTCAATATTGTTGCAATTAAAATCCCTCCGCTTCGCGAACGAAAAGAAGATATTCTTCCTTTAATAGAATTTTTTCTCACCAAATATGCGGAAGAAAATAACAAAGAATCCTTTTCCATTTCGAAAGAAGCGGTTGATCTATTGATGAAATACGCTTATCCGGGGAATGTCCGCGAACTCGAAAACAGTATTGAACGCGCTGTTGTTTTAGCGAGAGGAAATACGCTTACCCAACATGATTTACCACTGTCAATAAAAGGTTTTGTAGCTGAACAAACAAAGGAACTACAAGAAGGAACTCTCATCGAAATAGTTGAAACCCTTGAAAAGAAATTAATTGTTAATGCTCTATCGAAAAGCAATGGCAACCAAACACAGGCGGGGAAATTGTTAGGGCTTACAGAAAGAAATTTGCGGTATAAACTTCAGAAGTATGGAATAAGAAATTAAATCCCTCGCTGATTATAAATAGAACGAATCACCATACACCGTCTTTGTCATAATCTTCACATGCTTTAACTACTTAAAAACGATTACGATTAAGAGCACGATCAGGATTAAGAACACAATCACGATGCGTTTTTAACATCTCGTGGTTAGAAAGCGTAGTCAAGTCCAATTGAAAAGAGTTGATTATCGTATTTGTAAAAGCGGTCATTCGAAGTATTAAAAAGGTAGTTCCAGTTAGCTTGAACAGAAACGCCCCGCAGATAACTTGAAATATCTTTTTGCAATTCTATTCCAAAAGCAACCTGATTATCAATCCGTGAAGAAGCGATAATGTTCCCTTCAAAGTCTAACACAGGAAGAGTAGAATATTCCCGTTTAGCATAAACAAATTCGGCTTTCACTCCAAAAGTTGAAGAGAATATTTTAGTTAAGGACATCCCGGTTTCAAAACCTTCGTTTGAAAAAACATCATTAAAAAGTTCATCTTGATAAAAGAGTGTATTGTCGTAATAAAAAGTGCGGGCTACTTGTGACAGATTACTTCGCAACTTAAAATATGCGCTTAAGCCGGTGTTATTTGTTAACGCTTGTCCAACTTGCGCAAATAAATTGAGTTGATATGCTTCGCTTCCAGGAGTTCCTTCATTTTCCGGATATAATTTTGCGCTTACATCGCCGCCGAGAATAAGAGAGGTTTCTGTTTCAAACGAACTATTAAATCTAAGAAAAATTTTATGAACAGCGTGCGAGAATAAAGAAAAATTAGTAAAGCTGTTGTTGTAATAAGCATATCCGCCGGTAAGAAAATCTGATTCGGAAAAAGAATATCTTAGATTTCCATAAGCAGAGATTTGAGAAAAATCGAGAAGAGTAAAAACATCCCGGTTATTCTTTATGCTGTAATTAATTCCAAGATTAAGTTGAGATATTTCAGAAAGTTTTACATTATCTGCAGCGCCGAATTTTCTTAAAAACGACGAAGTTCCAATATTTTCCTGGTAATAACTCAATGTATTTTGATTATACAACTGCAACGTGTTTTTTCCGCTGCTGAAGTTATAAGCTCCGTTAAAAGAAGTATTGTAAATATTATCCGAAACTTTTGCCGAACTGTTATAAATATTGTCGTCGGAATACCGGTAAAATTCGGAATAGACCTCAAGCTGTGCATGCAATGTATGCGAAAATAAAAAAGCTGTAAATAAGAAGATTATCGTTTTCAATTTTTTCCCTTTCCTTTCCCTTGTCCAAGACCCTGGTGGTTCCGTTTACGAAATTTTTCAAAACTCATTCCTTTAGCACGGAAATCGCAGATACCGTCTCCGTCTTTATCTATGAACACATCATTCTTCTTCTTATCAAAAGAAGAATTCTCGTTTTTATCGGCTTCCAAAACGGTTTTTTCTTTCTTCTCTTTTACTCCGGTTGAATCTTGTGCGGCAACCGGGTAACAGAATAACAGTAATACAAACAATATTAACAAGGTTTTCATCTTAATTTCTCTTTTTGATCAATTAGTCGTTTCATATAATTCAATATTTAATCCTTTATACCAATCAGTGTGCCAGGTAAAAAAGAAGAAGAAAACGCCAAGTTTGGGAAATGAAGACGAAATGATTCGACTATTTAGGCGACGAGACGACAGAATAGGCGAGTGGATATTATTCCCATTACGGTCAAGTCCGCTTCAAAGAAGCTTAATTGTTGGTGTTTTTTTTTAAAGTACGCGCGCCATGAGTAGGTTAAAAACAAAAAGAGCCGCACAAAGGCGGCTCTTTTTTTAGAAAGATTTTCTTTCTGATGAAATTACTTGAGAAGGATCATCTTCTTCGTCTGTTTGAAACTGTTCGATCCGTCAACTGCATTGGCTTCTATTGAGTAGAAGTAGATGCCTGATGAGAATTCTGCATTTTCATGTGCTGTGTTCATTGTAATTTCATAGTTCCCGGCTGTCTTTGTTCCGCTTACCAGAACTTTTACTAATTCACCGGTTACTTTGTAAATTGAGATCTTCACATTACTATCGAATGGTAACGCATAACGAATTGTCGTTGATGGGTTGAACGGATTTGGATAGTTCTGTGATAAACTGAATGATTTAGGAGCTGAAGTATAACTTACATTTACTTCTTTTGTTAAGATAGCAGTTCCGTCAAAATCAACTTGACGCAATCTGTAAGAAATGTTCCCTGATACAGATAATTTTGATAAGTTATCTGAATAGCTGTATCTGTTAACTTCGGTTGAAGTTCCTTTACCGTTTACAAAACCAATGGTTTCCCATTTGGTTCCAACTTTACGTTGAACTTCAAATCCTTTGTTATTCTTCTCGGTAGCTGTCTGCCATTGCAAACTAACAATTCCGTTATTAACTGAACCGGCAAATGACGTTAGTTCTACAGGGATATCTCCAAATTTAATGTATTGGATAGTGTACGTGAGTAAATTAATAGCAAGTCTCATATTATGAACGCCATGTCCCAAATCATTCTCTAACCAACGATAATTGTAAATACCGTCAAGATTTCTTGGGAAGTTTGCATTCGCAACAATTCTTGCTGAATCTGCTTTAGAGTTGGAAACAGTGTAAAGCCCGGTAGTAGCTGAGTAAGTAGTATCAAGCAATGATTTTAAGTTAGCCATCAAACCGTCAAATTCAGTCATTGAAGCTTCAACTTTTCCATCACCGTCATAATCTGAATTGGCTTTAATGTCTTCAAATGAATTGATATTACCATGGCAAGATCTACAAGCAGTAACTTTGTCATTACCGTTAGTGTCAACCATCTTCATTGAGTGGTCTGCTGTTGCATCTGTGCTGCCAACCGGTTGAGCCATGTGGCAAGTAACGCAAGCGTCAGCAACGCCATCATGAGTCATAGTTCCAGCCAGAAATGCAATTTTTCCTTCTAAATTATTGAAATTAAGACCTAAGTATACATCGCCCTGGAAACCTTCGTGTGTGCTGAATGAAGGGAATGCACCTGCAATTTTTTTTGTTAAGATGTCTTTAGCCAATTGAAGTTTAGCGGTATTATCATAACGGCTATGATGGCAATTCATACAAAGCAAACCTTTACCACCGATACCAACCGGAGGTTTAGCACCGTTTGTAAGAGAATCAAGAACCTGAGCTCTTAATTTCAATGAGTGCGTTCCATCAGCGTTAGTTGTTGATTCATGCGGATCGTGGCAGGTTGCGCAAGAAACTGATGGGAAGAAATCAGTAAGAGCATAATTAGGAGTAGTTTTGTTGTTAGTAAATTTAACAAAAGCCACACCACTATGGCATGGGAAACATCCTGTAGAGGTCTTTGAAGCGCCTTTACTTATAAGCATATTAGAATGTGTAGATTGTGCCCATGTAGCGAATGGACCTTTTGTGGTTGATTTTTCATGACATTGACCACAAACGCCAGCGTCAACACTTTTACCGATTTTGGCTTTGTCGCCCAAGTGGTCTTTACCAGCGCCATGGCAAGATTCGCAAGTAATCATAGCAGATTTTTTAACTGTAGAATATTTAGCGTCGGTATTCAAAGTATTCCAGCGGCTTGTGTTATAAGGTCTGAAATAAGCTGTCGTTTTTGTTGAATTTAAAGAATCTACTTCAATTGCATACCAGGCAGTATCCCAACCTGTTGTATAAGCTAAATTGCCAAAGTTACCGTTAGCAACATTTTTTTCCCAGCCGGTTGTGTGGCATTTAAC
Source organism: Ignavibacteriaceae bacterium (assembly GCA_023229425.1). GTDB lineage: Bacteria > Bacteroidota > Ignavibacteria > Ignavibacteriales > Ignavibacteriaceae > UBA1563. The sequence continues at coordinate 96,285 of JALNZG010000011.1, read as the reverse complement.
ACAGTATGTTCCATAGGAAGTTACGCCGGTTGCGCTTGCAGTGGATAAAGTTCCGCTGATTCCTTTTTGATAAATTGATGCGTGATTTGTTTGAAGGTAAGTAGCCTTATCAGTATGACAAGCTGACAAACATCCAGGGAAGTTTGAGGTCATATCGCCCAAATAAGTACTAACAAAAATAGTATCGGCAGAAGTTTTAGCTCCGCCGTTAACACTTACAGTGACAATGTATTGTCCGATAAGATCAACAACAAGCTTAGTAGTTTGTTTATCAACCGTATCTAATGCGGCGGCAGAACCACCAGGTTTAGAAGTTAAAGTCCATGCAAAAGAAGTAACCGTTGTAGCACCCGAACCGGTTGTATCGGCTTTGAAATAAACTGTTTGTCCTTTTGCAACAACACGAAGCCCGCTTGAGACAGGCCATGTGGTTGCAGTTGAAGAACTGAGACCAAGTTGAAAAGCAGATTTTGCTAACCGTTGTACTTTTACCGCCTGTGGAAAAGCTAACGTAGCAATGAAGAGTGTAAGAAAAATAAACCGTAAATATCGTTTCATATATGTCCTCTTTTAAGAATATGAAATATTTGTTAATTACGTATCAAATGTAGCAAATAATGTTCCATAAATAAAATTGCCAAATAAGTAGTATTTAACTAAAAAAATAGGGGAACTTTATTTTTTGTCCGATTTTAGGAAAGTTTTCTATAAATAAAGAATGATGAATGTTGGCAATTGATGACTGTGTACGTTGATTTTTTCTCCGTAAACTGCCATGCAGAACAAAGTTAAACCGCCAAATAAAAAAATCCCCGCAAATTTCTTGGCGGGGATTTTTATTACAAAAGAAGAGTATCTTTTATAAAACTGATAAAAAAATTAGAACATAACTCTTGTATTGACATAAAATCTATCAACTAAATCTAATTTCTTTCCAGCTGCATCAAATCTATCAGCAGTAAGATTTTTTTCATAGTATGCTGAAATTCTTACGTTCTCATTGATGATGTAAGTTGCAACAGGAACAACTCTCATAAATTCAAAAACCGGTTTGTCTTTATTTGTCCCGCTTGTTAAATTGTCTTTAGAAGAGTATTGATCAAAGTGAACTGCAAAATGCATAGTTTCGTTTGGCATATACCCGGCTTGAAGAGCAATACCGCTAAATTTGAAATCTGTATTTCCTGAAGTTTTGAAACTTCTGTTCTCGTCTGTTCCTAAAATGTAAGCAGCTTGAATATCAATTTTATCTTTGTAACGAATGTTGATTTGAGGAGAGAAACGAGTATAATTGTTCTCAACTTGTTTTAAGTCTGGAACAGAAATTCCGGTATTTTTTGTGTCTGTACCTTTGTAGTAATGCAACGTAAAAGTACTTCCGCCAAAACCTGATAAAAGTTCTTCTGGTAATTTATAAATTATACCTGCCCAATAATCCATGAATTGATCTTTTGAAGCTGGATCAGTTCCGGGAGTAAGACCGGCATACCAAGTTAGCAAATCAGTTCTGCCAAAATACTGCGCACCTGGTCTAACTGAAGAAAGATCAGTTGACTGTTCGCCTGTACCATCTGAAGATTTAAGTAACATAGCTTCACTTTTGATAGCAGGTAATTGAGGAAGTCTGTTTGGAAAAGATGTAAATTCTAAAGGGGTAATTCTACCAACTTGAAAGTTTACTAATTTACTTCCGAACAAGTTCGTGAAATTAAAATAGAACCAAGCCATTTTAAAACCTGATGGAGCATATTCTAATTCAGTGAAAAAAGAAATGTCTTTATAAATAGGACCGGCGATAAACATTTGAGCCCAGTTAGCTTCGCCGATAGTAATTTTTGAACCTTTTACTGCGCCAGAATCTTTTTGAAATGAATTTGTTTCAAGCTTAAATGGAGTAAGATTTAATCTGAAACCGAAAATATTATCAACATTATCTAACTTAACACCGCCTGCATCAATCGGAAAAGCTTCTTCCCAATTTTTCGTATAAGTAGTTTCTAGCTGATACCCGTTCTTTAAGAACTCCTCGCCGAAAGAGGTCAACCTTGGAAAAACTGTGTGACAAGTAGAACATGGAATACCTGTCTTTTTTGCCCATTGACTTGTTGCGTTACTTGTTGGAGCCATGAAAAAGGATATTACCAGAAATAACATCCAGAAACCGAAAGAAAATTTTAACATTTTCATTGATCTAACCTTTTGTTTTGTGAAATAAGATTTAATAAAACGATTGGATTTTAATCTTGGAGGATAAGAATAAAATCTCTCTCAAAAATTAGCAAAATATGCCGTAAGTCGAAAGTTAATAATTGTGAAATATTTTTCATTTTTACACAAGAGCTTTTTTTGCCAATTTTAGGATAAAAAATGAAAAAAATAGAGAAGTACTAATTGCCGAAAATGAACAATCAAGACCGTTTCGGATAAAGTTAATTGTTTTTTGGTTTTAGTAGTTACGTTACCAATTGTTAGAGTTAATTAAAGTGAGTAAGTCACCTTACGCATACAAATGACTCAAACCTTGAAGGTTTCGCTAATCAAGATTAAAATATTGAATTCTTTGCGATTCCTCTTAACAAAACCTTCAAGGTTTTTAATACATGCGTAACGTGAGTGAGTAATTTAAAAATAAAAAGAGCCGCACAAAGGCGGCTCTTCATAAAGAAAGTTTTTCTTTCTGATGAACTTACTTGAGAAGGATCATCTTCTTCGTTTGTTTGAAACTGTTCGATCCGTCAACCGCATTGGCTTCTATTGAGTAGAAGTAGATGCCTGACGAGAACTCTACATTTTCACGCGCTGTATTCATTGTAATTTCATAACTTCCCGCTGATTTCGTTCCATTTACGAGGACTTTTACTAATTCACCGGTCACTTTGTAAATTGAGATCTTCACATTACTATCAAATGGTAACGCATAACGAATTGTTGTAGATGGGTTGAATGGATTCGGATGGTTTTGTGAAAGCTCAAATGATTTTGGAGCTGATGTAAAGGTTACATTCACTTCTGCCGAATAGCTTGACGCTCCATCAAGATCCAATTGGTGTAATCGGTAAGTAACAAATCCCGATGATAATATTATTTTTGTTAAATTATCCGCAAAATTGTACCTGGTGACTTCGGTTGAAGTTCCTTTGCCATTAACAAAACCGACGGTTTCCCATTGGGCACTAATCCTTCTTTGAATTTCAAATCCCTGGTTATTTTTCTCTGTCGCTGTTTGCCATAACAAAGAAACTATGCCGTTGTTGATTGAACCTGTAAATGATGTTAATTCAACCGGGACAACAAATGTTTGTACACCGAGTAGATTCCCGTTATAATGGCATTTGGTTCCGCACGATGTTACTATATCCGGCTTTTCTATGTTGTGCGGATACCAGCTTACTGCTTCATTATACTTCATGGCAAGAGGGCGAACCCTTCCATCCGGTTTATTATCTACACGCCATACATCATGACCGTTTTGTCCTGAAGTTTTAACAAATCCTCTGAAGTGACAAGATATGCAATCAACCGTTGTGTGTTTTGAATAATTTGCAAAGCCCGCATGGGCAGGGTTAACATGACATTTCTGACAAATAACATCACCTTCTGTTTGCCAATCAGCTTTCCTGGTTCCCGGAAAGGAATGTACACCTGTATGGCAGTCTGCACACTTGAAACTTTTATGAACGGAACTCTGAATACTTTCCTGAATTTGAGGATGCCTTTTGATGTTTGTGCCATAAGCTTTTGGGTAAGGCGCTTCAAGAGATAAAAAACCATTCATAGGTGGTTTGTAAAATCCAATGTGGCATGTCTGACATACATCATTGTTGGCACGCAGACTGTCTCCCGTTAAAAATGTATGCGATGCAACATTTGTAGTCCAGTCCATTTGATATTGCGTAAGGTTATTTGCCTGGGTTTTTAATGGTTCAGTTCCATCACCGGAAGCCTGAAGTTGAGCCCAGATGTCAAGGATGTCACCTGTTTGGAACTGTTTTATATTTGATTTAAAATGGCACGTTGAACAAGTCGAATGGCAACGGTTGCAATCATTATTAACGTATGCTTCCCCAACGCTTTCACCATTTACCGTGCGTACCGAAGCGTGCTTCTGCTTAAACGTGAGAAAATGTGCAGAAGAATCAAATGCTGCTTTTGTTAGATGACATCCGTTTTGATTACATGATTTAGAAGCTACAGTAGTATAGTTCCGGGTTTTCTCTTGCCCCGCAGTAACGGTGTCATTCTTTGCAGAGAAACGTGCCCAACCGCCATAAGATTTGGTTAATTTGTGATTGAACTGATTTTCCGTAGTAATATCAGTATGACAATTCACACAATTCAGCGAGGCATGTTTACTAAATTTGAATTTGGTCGAATCAACATAAAGCGGTACGATTTCTGTACTGCTTGTTAAGGTGATTGTTTTTTGAAGAGAAGAGTTCGAATGGCATACATAACATTGCTCTTTGGTAATTTGTGCAAATATCACCGAAGAAAAGATACCACTCAACAAAACGATAGTAAAAATTCGTTTCATAAATATCCTTATTGTTATTTTTAAATAATATTTAAAATTTACATTTAAAATGTAGCGAAACTAAAGTGATCCCATAGATTAACAATAATGAAATGTTTTTCATTTTTACATAAGTAGTTTTTTTTCCTATTTTAGAACAATAAAAAATGAAAGTAATATGGAAGTGCTTATCGCCGAGGATGAACAGTCCATCGCCAACACATTGCTGAAAAGTTTTGCAGCAACAGGTAATCACGCGGTTATTGTTGGTAATGGAGAAGAAGTTCTGGATGCCGTAAAAAAAATAAGATTTGATGTAATTCTCTTGGATTGGCGTATGCCAAAGATGACCGGATTGCAGGTCTGTAAACGGTTACGAGAACTTCAAGATCAAACCCCGATCATTCTTCTTACTGCTCTTACAGAAATTGCAAACAAAGTTGAAGCATTAAACGCTGGCGCTGATGATTATATAACCAAACCATTTTCTTTTGAGGAAGTTTTGGCAAGAATTAATGCAGTGTTAAGAAGATTTCAATCAAACACCAACTCCCTACCGTTTGGTAATTTCATCTTGAATTTAATTACGCATTCTGTTGAAATGGAAACAGAAACTGTAAAATTATCTGAAAAAGAGTTCGAGTTACTCAAATTTTTTCTTCTAAATAAAGGAACAATTATTTCGAAAGAAGTACTTTGTGAAAAAATATGGGATATTCATTATCCAACGACAACAAACTTTGTTGAAGTGACTGTGAAAAATTTGAGGAAAAAGCTTGAGGATTTTACCTCGCAAAAATTTATCAGAACTGTTTATGGAGAAGGGTATATATTTTTTGCAGATTAAGTTTTTTAATATCGTCCTTACGAAGAGTGTTATTAAGAATGCGGTAATGTTTGCCTTATTTCTCATTGTCCTCTATGTTGGTTTTAACATCTATTCCTATTCGCTTATAAAGTTTTATCTCAACAAAAATCTTGATTTTAAAATCAGACACGAAATAGATCACATTTCTTATGCTTTTCAATATGAAAAGGACTCGTTAAAACTAATTAATCCAGCAGAATTTGAAGAAACTGATTTAGTTCATATTACAGAAGATCCCTTTTTTTTACAAATCTACTCTCTCGATGGAAAATTATTATTGCAGAGTATGAATGTTGATAAGTTCGGAGGAATTGATTTACAATATCCGGAATTCAATGGTTCAAATTACTTTACCGATGGTGAAAGCAAAGGAAGGTCATTAAGAAGAGGATATAATAAGATATATAATGAGAGAGGAGAATATGTAGCGCTGCTTCAATTATCTTCATTAAAAACCACTTTTGATTCTATAATTCAGAATATTGTTTTTATTAATTTTATTACACTTCCGCCCGTAATTATCATAATAATAGTTTTGAGCATTATTTTTTCGAGGAGTACATTCGCCCCGATCAACAAGATTATTAAACTTGCCAATAACATCTCCACAACCAAACTAAGTGAAAGATTAAATTATAAAGCGGATGCAGATGATGAACTGGGTAAGTTAAGGGATACTCTTAACAATCTATTCAACAGGTTGGAAGAACAAATAAAACGAATATCATCTTTTACAGACAATGCCTCCCACCAATTAATGACTCCGATTACAGCAATAAACACTGAACTTGAATACATTATTCGTAATAAAAAAAATGGTGCCGATTGTGAGCAATCACTTCCCGTATTAAAAGAACAAACGGAGAGATTGATAAGCATTATCCAATCACTATTACTTCTTTCAAAATCTGAAAAAGATGTTTTAATGCAGAATAGTGTTTTTAATCTTTCTTCGCTTATAAACAATCAAATAAGAAAAAGATTTGAACACGAGCAAATAGATTATTTCATTGAAGACGAAATTTATGTTAGGGGTAAAGAAGATTATTTCTTACATGCTTTAAATAATGTTGTAGATAATGCAATAAAATATTCTCCACGAAATGAAAAAGTTGAGATAAGAGCGAACAGAAGCCTTGATCGAATCACCATTACCGTTGCTGACAAAGGTTTGGGAATAAGTGATTCGGAAAAGGAGAAGATTTTCGAGCGGTTTTATCGAAGCGGTGAAATAGAAAAACTCGGAATAAAAGGACATGGTTTAGGTTTAAGTTTAGCGCAAGCCATAGTTAATGTTATGAATGGTTCTATTGCCGCGAAGAACAATACGCCCAAAGGCTCAGTGTTTATTATTTCCCTCCCACCAATTGATATTACATAACAAATCTAAAAATAAATTCATTATTGTTAATTATGAATTAATAAAATGCAGTCCTAATTTGTCTTAAAGTTATTAATTATTAACAAGAGATTATCTTCATTAAAGCAACCAGCTAAAAATGGAATGGTCTTAACTAATTTATACTAGAGGAGAAAATGAATACATATAAAGCATTAGAAATATGGACAGCGCAGACCTTGTTAAATCTGGGAATTCTCTTTTCCATCATCTCAGCATCGCTGCATATTGGGAGACCATATTTCGAACGAATTTTATCAAGAATGACATTAAGAGTTGCTGCCGATATGTGGTGGTTAATTTATATTATACTAAGAGATGGGTTACTGTTTTTCTCTGTCCTGTTTATCTTCTTAAATGTGAACCTTGACTTGATGGCTGATATAAAAGTCGGGTTGCCGTTCGTCCCATTCGGAATGGTACTATTGGTAATTGCATTGATTATAAAAGTCTTTAGGAATACCGAAGATTTTAACAGACTCGCGAGAAACAATAATTATATAATTGCTTTAGGCGCTTTTCTAAATTTTCTTGGTTACTTGTTAGTTATGGAAGCGCCGGGAGATGAATATTCGGCGGCAAAAGAACCATTCTGGATATTTATGAAATCTTTGCGGTCAAATCTAAATCCTTGGCTTTCAACAGTTGTTTTTTACATCACTTATGGATTGCTAATAGTAACCTTTGCTCTTGTCCTCTACTATTTTTCAAAACAATTCAAGCTTAAGGAAAAAGAAAATGTACAAACTTAAGTTAACTGCAAAAGAATGTATCTCTTGCGGGATATGCATGGATGTTTGTCTTCCCAAAGCAATTGATATGAGAGTACATAGAGGCAATAATATTGAAGGCAATACTCTATTCTATCTTGCCTTAAATGGAAATTCAAACCAAGTGCAAGTATCGGAACAAATGATGACTTTTCCTTTTATGGTTAATGCAAAATTGTGCAACGGCTGTATGGAATGCGTAGAAGAATGCCCTACATCAGCCATTGTTATTAACTCTTAGAAATGTTGGTCGTTAGTGTTTTGAATATTGGGATCAAAATAACATTTCCAGAAGAACAGGGACTTACAAAACAATTCTTTTGGCAAGCTGCCTATTTTTGCTCAATGCTATCGGATTTTAATTGGAAGGTACTATATTTACAAAATCAAATAATCGAGTAAAAAAACATGAATTCTTCCCCAAAGAGTGATCCCCAAAATTCCGGAAGTTGGAATTTTCCTAAAGCATTTTGGACTGCCAATGTTGTTGAACTTTTTGAAAGAGCTGCATACTATGCTGTCTTTATCGCTATTACACTTTATCTAACAAATGTTGTAGGATTCGATGATATCTGGGCAGCGTGGGTTGGAGGATTTTTTTCCGCCGGGCTTTATTTTCTTCCTCCATTCACCGGGGCTTTAGCTGATAAAATTGGTTTTAGAAAAGCGATCATCCTGGCTTTTTCTCTCTTAACCATCGGATACTTTACGCTTGGCGCTTTGCCCTATAAGCCAATCGTCATTCCGGCTATTGTTGTTTTGATGATCGGTGGTTCGTTTATTAAATCGATTATTACCGGTACCGTCGCTAAAACTTCTACCGAACTGACAAGGGCAAAAGCTTTTTCCATTTTTTATGGAATTGTGAATGTTGGTGCTTTTACCGGGAAAACTGTTGCCTATCCGCTTCGTTTAAATTTAGGTCTGGAATCTATTAATTTTTTTTCTGCCGCGATGACTTTCATCGCCCTGATCGCTGTCTATTTCTTTTACAAGAACGTAGATGCAAATGGTGAAGGAAAAACCCTTAAGGAGGTTTGGCACAGTTTCATTAAAGTTTCGACTAATATCCGCTTACTTACTTTAATTTTTATTGTCACCGGATTTTGGATCATTCAGCATCAAATGTATGCAACTATGCCGAAGTACGTTTTGCGATTGGTCGGCAAAAACGCTTCACCGGAGTGGATCGCGAATGTTAATCCATTTGTTGTGATGACTTCCGTTGTTCTTATCACGCATCTTATGAGAAAAGTAAAAGCGATAACGTCTATGAGCGTTGGTATGTTGTTAATGCCTTTATCAGCAACAACGATGGCGTTAAGTACAGTTTTGATTTCTATTACGGGAGAATCTATTTCCGTATTCGGATTATTTTCTATCCACCCGATAACAGTTATGTTGATTGCCGGAATAGCCATACAAGGCTTAGCAGAGTGTTTTATTTCTCCCCGTTATTTAGAATTTTTTTCGTTGCAGGCTCCAAAAGGAGAGGAAGGTTTGTATCTCGGATTCTCACATCTGCATTCGTTTCTTGCTTCTCTTTTAGGATTCGGGATTTCGGGTTATTTATTAACTGCCTATTGCCCCGATCCGACAACATTATCAACCGGACAGATGCAAACCGCCTATCAGCATGCGCATTACATTTGGTATTATTTTACCGCTATCGGATCAACTTCAGCAATTGCTTTGTTGCTTTACGGATTTATTACAAAAAGAATTGATGCTAGAAAGAGTGTGGGACTTTAAGTCTATAAGAACAGAAAGATTTGCACTTTTAATGTAGAAATTTAAAACGAAGTGATTTTTAGCTGCTGCACTTTCATTTCAAGAGAACAAGTTTTTTTGCTTCAGATTTTTCATCCCCTTTTATTCGATAAAGATAGATCCCGGAAGATAACGGACTTTTAAAATTATCTTCCGCACTCCAATTGAAATGATGCGAACCTTTTTCCATTTCGCCTAAATCTTTGGCAAAAATATTTTCACCTAAAAGATTAAAAACATGAAATTCCACTTTTTCATTTTTCGGCAAATAAAATTTTATTGTTGTCATCCCGTTGAAAGGATTTGGATAATTTTGTTCCATCTGGAATTTTTCCGGAAATATAAATCCTTCTTGCTTGATACCAACGGTCAACTGCTCAACGATCAATCCATTAATAACATTTGTTCCAACTTCGGTTTGAAAATAAAGGTCAAGCATCTCATCCAACACATCTGTGGTGACGGTAATTATATACGCTGAATTGGCTCCAACTTTTGCAATAAGATCAAGATTCTCCTCAATCATTTTATTTTCAACGAGCACATCAAATACTCTTTTACCGGCAAGTGTATGAGCATTTTCGGCAAACATCATCGTCACTTTATAGGTGCCGTTAGTAACTCTAACCCTGTATGTCGGGAAATCGTTTCGTTCTGATGTATAAACAGAATCCCCGTTGGAGTTGGCTACAACTAAATCGGGAGAATAAGTTCTTACCGTGCCGGAAAGAAATCCATATTCAACTTTTTCGCTCCATTCTTGATCGGGAAGAAAATCACCAACAGCTCCCCCGCCAATATTTACTTTTAATGGAAATTGCAATGGTTTGGCATTCTGCATCGTTCTCGCTTGTGCGGAACCTATATTCCCATAATTATCTTTTTGATTTAGTATAATTAAATTGTTACTCAATAATAAATTTATATCTGTTGTTGTTAGTTCAACGGTGCGTTTATCATCAAACAGCTTTGCTGATTGAACTGCAATCCCCGGTATAGAATAATTGTTTTTGTTAGCAGCGTTCACCGCATTAATTTCTTCAGAAAAAAATACAGTCACTTTGTTCTTTTCTGCTCTTGCCCATACTGCCACGGGACCTTTTGCATCAATATACCCGAGATTTACATTATCGGTTAGAGCAAGGATCATTTTCCCGTTCTCGAAGATGACATTTTCTTTAATAAAATCGCAATTGTTTCCGGAGAAAGTATGCGTTGCTTTTTCCCAGCGGGTTGAATCAAAAAAATCCAATTCGTCAGTCCAGAGAACCGTAAAATTATTGTCTGTTCCGTAATTTCCAGTTCCTGGAGTATAGGCGGAATATTTAATCCAGTCGTAATATGAAAAAGCAGGAAGAACATTATCGTTCCAGACACCGACCCAATCCGGGTAATCGGGATTCCATACATTCATCATCAATTTTTGCGGCAGGTCAAGAGTTTTAATATGATCGCCGGTTTGACGGTGTACTTCTTTCCCGTCTATAAACCATGCGACATAGTCAGGAGTCCACTCAAATCCATAATCATGATAATCTAATGCGGGATTAAAAGATGTCAATTCATGACGAACGTGGTTAACCTGCCCTTTAGTGATCGGGTTAAACTGAACATCGTTTGGATATCTTCCTAATATTTCAATATCAATTTCATTCCAATAACTTCCGTCTCCCAATTCATGGTAAGTAAAAAATGATGCGAGCATTCCCTCCTTCCCGGCAGGTTTCATTCTTGTTTCAAATTTTCCGTAAGTAAAAGCTTCTATAGTCCGGTATTCAGCTCCTTTATAAAGTTTAGCAGAGAGAGGAAGAGTAAAAAGCAGAATAAAAAAGAAAATGATTTGTTTCATATTGTCTATACGAATTAATTGAAAAAAGACGCACTTTATCAGAGTAGTCAGTAACTAAAAATAAATGAACGTTTTCCTAGTGAACATGACTATTCCGGTGCACTTCATTAGTCTTGCTTAAAAAACAATACCGATAGTAAATTTCTGAATATTGTTTAATCTCCCAAAATCTTGATAAGCATAATCCAGTTTGATTGCGAGATTGTTCAACAGCGCCTGTTTAACTCCGAAACCAAGTGCAAAAGATTCTTCAGTATCAGCAAGGAATAAAGACTTGTATCCGCCTCGCAGGAAAAGGAAATCATTATAACTATACTCAGCGCCGGCATTGACGCTTTCGTAATTATCACTTGGATGTAACGCATCAACGGCAAGAGTTAATTTTTGTTCGTCTAAAAAGTGGAAGCTGTAGCCAAGCCCAACTCTAAAATTAAGGGGGAGCGCCCAATCTTCTGTTTGCAAATATGCGGGAATATTTCCATTGTTCCCGGTACTGGTCAAATCCAAATCATGTAATACTAGATTTGAGTTGCCGCTAAGTTTCATCTTCGTACCGAAATTTGAAATAGACATCGCTAAAATAATTCCGTCAAAAGGTGTAACATATTGAACGCCAAGATCAATCGCTACGGCAATGGCATTCATTTTCCAGATGGATTGATAAATGAATTTAGGGGTAAACCCGATAGCAAAATTATCGGTTAAGTTCATTGCATAAGATAGGGCAAATACTGCATCAGTCGCCGAGAAAAGTTCCCCAGTTCCATCGGGCGCCTCAATCGTGGTAACTTTCATATCACCATATTCGGAAGAAGTAAAGCTTAATCCGATTGTTCCCATATCTCCCAAATTGAAATAGCCGGAAACGAAGTTATAATTTACATCTGCAAACCATGTGGTTCTGTCGAACATAGCGCCGGCGCCTTGTAGTTTTGCTAAACCGGCAGGGTTCCAATAAATGGCGCTCGCATCATTTGCGATAGAAACAAAAGCGCTGCCCATTGCAGTGGCTTTCGCTCCTTGACTAATAGAAAGGAAAGGTGCGGCTGCCGTCCCTTTTTTTGAAACATCTTTAACTGATTGAGAAAAGGTGTTTCCAACAACAATGAAGAAAAGAAGTGTTAGTTTTATTAGCGTTTTCATAGTTAGTTCCACCTTTATTTAATTACCGCAAATTTACCGATATGTTCGCCGATACCTTCAGCTTTAACGTGATAGACGTAGATACCATAAGCAATATCCATCCCGTCTTCCGAGACCAAGTTCCAGGTAAGAGAACCATCCCCGGGTTGAGTATCTTTTTGTAAAGTTTTTACGAGATACCCTGCCATGGTGTAAATTCTTATTTCACATTTTGACGGAAGATTAATGAAATCAATTTTCCGTTCGCCGCGTCCCGAAGAATTCAAATTTCTCTTTTCCCATGATGCGGCTCCCAGATAAGGATTAGGAACTACAGAAATTTTCTCCAAATCAGTCTTTGCTTTTTCGCTATTAACAGACGCAACTTTTGTTGTAAAAGTGAATGCATCTTTATTAAAGAACGGACGGGTAGTAACGATTCTAAATTTATCCCCCGGTACCGGATCAACCGGAGTTGCAGTTGGATCAAAAGGAAGAGAATAAAATATTGACCAAACCGTGAATGCATTTGAAGGAGTAATAGGAGAGACCTTAGATTCAAGAATTCTTATTTCATCACCAGCAGATATCGTTTCCGATTTATCAGGATCAGCCATCGCAATTTTAACATATCGCCCTTCAGTAATATTCTTAATCCTAAAATTAACCGGGATCACTACATAAGCCCCTCCCTTGATAAACGTTGTGTCCACTATGTGATCATAAAATTCAATTTCATAATCGGCGGGCCATTTAATGCCTTTTGTGGTGATATCTTGTTGGACAAGTATCCCTGCGTTGCTTTTGCCAATAACCCAACCGGATTTGATAAAATCGAGAGTTATACTGGTATCATTTATCACCGAAAGTGAAAGACCGTCAAAAGGCTGGCTCATTTTTGTTTCGCCAAAGGATGAACTATCAACTCCCGCAATTAGGGTTGAGTCAACTCCTTGATATGAACGAATAACATCATACGATTTTGTTGCATATTTGTAAAGAAGGGAGTCTGAATTAAACTTGACCGAATAAGCGGCTCCGTTTACAATTTCTCCAGGATTTAACACATTCACAATAAGGGAGCCGGTTCCTATTCCCGAAGAGAGATGTTCAACATTTCCTACTACTTCGGGAGGGATATATCCTGCAACCGGGGCATTTGGAACTACAACCGCACAGTTAACATCAATGAACTGTATATTGCCGGCAAAATCTTGTGAAATAATTTTTGTACATTCAGAAGGCTGCAATCCGGTGGTTCCAAAATTCGGGTCTCCCATATCGTAAGAAACAAGGGCATAGAAATATTTCTGTCCGTTTTTTACATCAGTATCAACATAGGAATTCTGCAATCCGGTTTCAGAGCCTCTCCAAAATCTTGCACCGTTAATACCAACAGGATCCGGACCGAAAAGGCTATCAACTTTATCAAACTGAGCAATTGGTTTAGAGTATTTCGGATCGCCTTTAGAATCGGTAATGATCTTTATATCATTAAACTCAGGTTCCATGCTTTTATAAACAAGGTACCCTTCAAAATCTTTTTTAAAGCCCATACGGTTACCGTCTTTGTCATATTCAAATCCTAAAAACGGATCTCTTGAATCTTCGGCTTTTTTATCCCAATAAAGGAAGACTTTTTTATCACCGGCAACAGCCGTTAATTTAGGTGTGATCGGAGGTTTTGAGAAATTATAATTGGCGTTATAAATCTGCTGAACTGTAATTTTATTGAAGATCAAGTCATCTTTATTAGCGCCGAAAAGCAACGCCATTGAATAACGCTCTCTTAATCCTTTCTTTAATGGAAAAGGACCTGATGAGAAGACCATGTTTACGTTTGCTATTGTGATCGAAGTATCTTTAAAACCCCCCGTCATTGTTTCCCAAACAACCTCATCATTCTTTGGCCATGGATTTGTCGGAGTGTCATTAAGTATTACCAACGAAACTGCGTTTAACCCGATTTGGTCCGATTCATCCTTATCTGTTTTATCAAAATTCGGTTCGCCATCAGTCGGTTTTCCGTCTCCTTCACCTTCATCAGCATCCGTATATTGAGGATCATAAGGTCCTACGCCGTCTTTACCAACATCATTATTCAGCGGTTCACTTTGAGGGTCCCAAAGTCCGTTATTGTTCAAATCGAGAAAGGAGACCCAATCATTATCGTTATCTACTCCATCATCGCGCCGTTCATCAATCATTCCATCTTCATCATCATCAATACTATTTGTTGCGTTTCCCGGACTTTCGAGGTAAGCATAACCGTAATAACCGGTAGTCCAATTCCCGGGAACTCCCTTACCGTTGTCATCCCATGCATACGTTAAATCTAAATATTTATCATAACGAACAATATCATCACCGCTATCATTAGTACCGCCAACGCCCGGATCAGAATAAAAACCGAAACAGGTGCTGTCATAATCCACATCAGAAATATTAACAATATCATAATGCCAGAAAATAATATCTTCTGCTAATACATGAGACCATTGAAATCCCCGTGTTTCAACCCGCACACCGAGTCCGCCCAAAGTGGTATCAGATTTAATCGGGAAATAGCTGTAGGGCGCTCTTCTGAATTCACCGTCTCTATTGTCATCAACAACAAAAAAAGTTTCAAAGTCTGCGTTTTTTTGGTCAAGCCCGAAATAACCGTACCAATGTCCGTTCCATTTTTCTGCATCGGCCGGCGGGTAATCATATCGAAACGTAGCTGTAGGCCAAACTGTGGGCCATGAGTTTTTATCTATACTCATTGCCGGTTTGGTAGATGAGGGATTAGAGTAACCGGAAAGAGGTTCAAGTCCCCAAATTTCACCGGATACAGGGTCTCTATCCATGTGTTCGCGGTAACTCGCTTCAACAGGATGAATAACCTGCCCGTTTCCCGGAGCAGTAACTTGAGCAGCGATTAAAACGGTAACACCATCAAGGTAAGAATGCCCGGTTCCCTTTGGCCATTCACCTGATGGCTGAAAGGGCCATTCAGCTACTTCAGTAGTATTTCTAAAAAGCGTACGAACTAAATTTCCGTCCATAACGCTTTGTCTCCGATTTTTAAAATTTCCTTTTGCATCTGATCTGTACAATTCAACTTGCGGGTCAACCTGGGCGTAAAGGGTTAAACCGGCAAGCAGAAAGAAAAGAAGAAGAAATGTTCTGTTTTTCATAAGAGTCTCCTGTAAATACTATATTCCGAATTGCATACCAAGTCTTATTTGACGAGGCGATGAAAAGGAGGTTGGGTTATTCAAATATTCCTGGATTGTGTTGAGACCGATGATAGGACCTGCTCTATCGGTAAAGATATCTATGTTTGCACGCCCGGAAGCAGCATCTACACCATATTCATTCTTTATGTCAAGTAGATTATAGATCAGTACAAAGGTATTGAGCCTTATACCATAAACGTCAAAGGTTTTATCTGCCCGAAGATCAACATTGTATGTAGGAGGTTTAATTCCACCATTTTCAAAACGAACACCGTTTGAAATCAAGTCGCTTTCTGTATAAGGAAACCCTGAGCCGTAGCCAAGGATGAAACCGGCGCTCCAATCACCGGGATTGCCAAAAGTAAGAGAAAGGTTTAAGGTTGAGCGCTGATCCCAATTTAAAGGAACAACTTTTTTGTTCGCTTCGATCGGCGGGTCGGTTTGGTTGTTGTTGAAAACCGACATAGGATCAGAAGCGTTACCTTCGGCTATTTGATAGGTATAATCGAGTTTAGCGCCGAAGAAATCAACGAATCTTCTTTCGAGTGTTACAATAAAACCTCGCACATTCCCGTAATCCCTGTTTATGAAGCGGGCATATTTAACACCTTCGTAAGTATTAATAATCTCCATTCCGAGCAGATTACGTATATCGCGGTAATAGAGCGAAGTGTTCAAAGAAATATTCGGGAAAAGAACTTGCTGCAACCCGATTTCATACATAATTGTTTTTTGAGGTTTCAAATCGGGGTTGCCGGTAAGTTGAGAAAGTGATGCCGACGGAGTAATTAAATAATCGGAGTTGATAAAAAGATTTTCAAAACTCGGGATTTGAAAAAAATGCCCGTAAGAAAAGTGAATAATTCCTTGATCGGTAATCGGGAAAGAAACGCCGAGTCTTGGACTTAATTGATATTTGTTTGTGGTTTTCACCTTTAACCAGGCGCCCGGGAAATCAGTATTGTTCGATGGATTTCTTATATCCGCCGGTAAATTTGAGTTAGGATTAAAGTAATCAAGACGCACACCGGCATTAATGATCATAATGTCGTATTCCATTTTGTCCTGAATGTACGCGGCAAATTCTTTTGGATACTTGGTATATTCCTGATTGCCGGGCGCGCCGAGATCACGATACCATGGAGTAAAAACCGAATCGTTCTCATCTTTATCAATTAAATCGGTTCCATGGTTATAAATTTTATGGAACCGGGCTTCAAGACCGGCGCCAATTTTATGTTCTTTAGATACCTGAGAGTTTATAGACCACTGAATAATATTTGTAAGGGTTTGCCGCGCATATCTTCCCCCCTGGTTTCCTCCTTGCTGAAACGTATAGCCCGATTTCGGCGAGCCTTGAGTAACAGCAACGTACCGGGGATCATACGGATCAGCATAAAGATACCCTTTGTAATTGAAATAGTTAGAATTAAATTTCAAAGATTGGAATGTACTTTGAGATGGTACATGAGTAATTTGAAGACTATTCATGTGGCTAAAGCCATAATGCTTCATTGTTCCGTCCGGAGTCCATGACCAATGATGATTATAACCCCTACTATAATTATCATCACCAAAATAACTGAAACTGAATTTAAATTGTTTCATCGTGTAAGAGATTTTTCCGTTAAGCGATTTCTTCTCGTAAGGATTCATCGCTACATCTTCTCCGTTACCGGAATGGAGGTCAAAAAACTGCGTGGCGTCTGACGGATTATTTATCGGTGCGTCATCTGTAACGAGATAAACGCGTTTGCCGAACAAGTTACCGTCATCTTTATAATAGCGTGCGGTAATAAAGTAGGATAAATTATCTAAAATTTCAGTAGGACCGCTTAAACTTAATTGAAAATCTTTTGATTTAATTGAAGTAAATTTATCTAAGTTTCTAAAAACGTCGGTGTGGGTTGTATAAGAATTACCGGCATAAGCGGAGGCATTCATATTGAATTTTGAAGAACCGTCTTGTGTAACAATATTTACGATACCTGACATCGCCTGCCCGTATTCCGCATTAAATGTACCGCTGATTACTTCCATTTCGCGGATTGAACTATTTTCAAGTTGAATACCAAACCCGCCATTGAATGCGTCGGTAACAGAAACTCCGTCAACCAAAAAAGCAACTTCACCCATACGCCCGCCGCGGAAATGCCCGTCAACTACTCCGGCTTGTAAGTTAATAACCTGGCTGATATTTTCAACCGGCATCATTTTAATATCGCTGGCTGAAACAGTAACAGAAGATGAAGTTAAATCTTTTTGTACAAGAGGACGTTCAGCAGTGATAATGACAACTTTATCAATATTTATTGCCGTTGAAGAAAGTTTAATATCTATTTTTGTCGTTAGATCGATTTTAACCACAACCTTTTGGATAATAACTTTTTGATAGCCAACAGCGCTTGCAACTAACCGATACTCACCGGGAGAAATATTATTAATAAAATAATAGCCGTCAAAATCGGCGGCAGCGCCTAAAAAAGTTCCCTCAACAACTATATTTGCCCCGATGATCGCTTCACCGGTCTCGGCATCAACAACTTTCCCGGAAATTTTTCCGGTTTGTCCGGCAAATAGAGTGGCTGAAAAAACGAAAAGGAAAAGCGAAAAAAGAAAACTCTTTCTTGCTGTTTCGTTCACGCTGAAAAGAAACTTCTCCTTTAGTGAATATGTAGTTTGCATACGTCTTTCTTCCTAAAAAAATGGATAACTAATATTTTGCAGAATGAATATTTTTCTTAGTGTTTCTTTGTGCCCTTAGTGCCTTAGTAGTGAGAAAACCTATACCACTAAGGCACGTAGAACACTTAGTTTCACTAAGTAAAGACGGGGCATGTCGCCAAAGCGCCACAAGTTGCCCCGTCTCTACGATGAAATTATTTAAGCAGCATCATTTTTTTGATACTTTGGAATGAACCTGCTTCTAATTTATAGAAATACATTCCGCTGGCAAGGCTGCTTGCATTAAAGCTAACCGTATGGCTGCCTGCTGTTTGATATTGATTTACTAAGGTTGAAACCTCACGTCCAAGAACATCAAATATTCTTAACGAAACCAGTTCAGGATTCTGAAGTGAATAAGTGATCTTCGTTGAAGGGTTGAATGGGTTCGGATAATTTTGTGCTAAGTTGTAATTATCAACAACCATATTTGGATCTTCAACATCCACAGTTTCTCTGTTCCCGATCCATGTCCATGTCCAAAGTGAAGGATTATTCCACGACTGGTCATTATTAAACGGAGAATAGCATAAAACTAACTCTCTATCACCGGTTGCATCAGCATCGTTTAGTGAGAAATCAAAAGGAATTTTCATTCCTTCGGCAGGATGCAAAACACTATCTTTATCACCGGCATAACCCCAATTACGTTTTTGGGCTATGTCAAACAATGGAATTTTGGCTTCAAATATATATCCCGGTGTAAACTTCTGTCCGAAATAATAATTAGCGCCCGGTAACAACAAACTGTCGCTGCTGCCTGTTGTAACTTTTTCTTCGTCAAAACGAATTTCATAATGAGGAGTAGCGCCTCGTTTATAACCAGAGAAATTAGTGCTATGAGAATCGAACATTCCGATGTATAAATTGATTGCATCATTCATCCAGGGGTCGCCTCTTTTTTTCCAGCTATAAATGTCATCGGTAACATCTGCAGCAAAGTAAAAATTATCTTGATCCATGGCTAAATAAGCTATCACGCTGAAATCTTGATCTCCGTCAAGTTTTCCGCTTCCTGCCGGGAAACCGGTTCCCTCAGACTGAATAATTCTAATTTGTGGAACACCTGCCCAGTCTGTCAAATCTCCGTCAGCTTTAAAATTAACCGGAGCGGTCTTTGCAATAGTAGGAACTCCTTTTGCTAAATTTACTGCCGGAGTAGTTAAGAAACCGGGGAGAGAAAAATTCCCGGCAGCGTCTTTACAAACAACAGCATAATAATAAGCAACATTCACATCGGTATTTGGCGCTCTCAGTATTTGTTCTATGATTTGTGTGTTTTCTGCAACACTTAATTTAAGTACTTCGGCTTTAGTAATATCGGTTATCGGTTGATCTGAATAATAAAGATCATACGCTTCACCGGCTTCACCGGGAACATCTAACCAGGTAACTAAGTTTTGATAACTTCCCTGAACTACACTTATTCCGGTTACTGCTTTTGGAGCGACGAGATCAATCTTAGGAGTACCGGTCCAAATTTCACTCATATAAATAACTTTTCCGGCAATTGCTGAAGCTTCAGCCATGAATCCGAAAACGCCGACATGTGCAGTATCAAAACCTGTTGTGCCGTCTTGTAAAACAAAGTCATTTAAAGCTAAAACATATTGATGCCATTGGTCATCGGCAGTAGGTTGAAAAACTTTACCGACTTTACCGCCACCGCCTTCAAATTGCATACGAAGCGCCCCTGTTCCTTCCTGAACTTTCATTTTGAATTTTAGAGAGTCTATGCTCCAGGACCATGACATGTCATAAGCAGGGGAAATGTTAAAGCCGCCTCCTGTCCATCCGTTACCCCATTCATTTCCTTGAACCCATTTAAGAGCATTTAATTCAGGAATGGGTCCTGCACCTTCTACCAATTCAATGGTTGACTGCCCCCAACCCCAAGGAGCTCCAAGAGCGGTGGGTAAAGTTTTCCCATTAAAAAATATAGTGGCAACAGATCTTCTTCCTTCAAGCGTTAAATTATCCCATAATAAAGATCCGGTTGACTTTATAGCGGAATCTCCGCCTGTGGTTCCATATACCATTGCAAATTCAAAACCTTTAATATTTTCAAGCTGAAGTTCTTTATCTCCATCTCCAAATTGAAGAGTGAAACCCTTTGTATTATCAGTATTTCGTTCAAGCGGAATGTCAACTTCTAACCATTCACTTGATGCATCTTTAAAATCAATATTAATTTTATGTAACCAAAGGTCTCTCATACCTGCAGCATCAATCTCAGCCATTTTAAATTCGATAGTTGTCGCACCCGCTACAGTCATAAGAGCAGGACTAAGAACTTTATAGCGGAGTTTTAGATGAGTACCGCCAGAGAGATCCATATAAGGTACTGAGTCGGTCTGACCAGGTTTATAAGTTGTTCTTACAACATATCCGCCCCAACCGTCTTGGGCTTGAATTTTGTAATCAATCCTCATAGAGCCGGTACCTTCAACATGAGCGGTATCAGTTGTTAAGTTGCAAAATGAGCCAGGTCCATTTGTAAAAAAGTTATCATTCAGTACGGGGGGATCGAGAAAAAATGGTCCAACCGCATTGTCGAAACTTTGAATTAACTTTTGAGCTTGAGTTACTTGAATAAGGCTCAAAAGAAAAATGAAAATGAAAAGTTTTTTCATGACTTTTCTCCTTTGTTAGTTAGTTGTTATGTGTTTAGTACCAAAATATTAATTAGGAATTAGGAATTAGGAATTTTCTTTCCACTTTTTGTTTTCTCAATTCCAAAGGCTCCAGAGACCGAGAATAATTAACAAAATAAAAGCTGACATTACAAGGTTTGATCTGTCTCTGCTGACCGAACCTAAATGATTTAAATTGAATTTAATTTCTCTAAACGTATCGGGGAATAAAAAAGATACGCGTGAAATTTCTTTCCTTTCCGGTTTAAGAGCAAAACTTAACACAAGAATCAGCGCCGAACAAAATAAAAACAGTAGTATGGCAAAATGCAAAAAATTGATTGAAACAAAATTGATAAGTAACGATGAACTCGTCATATTCATTTGCACAAGAAGCTGCGCTGATAAACGTAATATCCCGATTATTTCACCAATAATCAATGTCCAAATTGCGGCTCTTCCTGTAATTTGTTTAAAGAGCAGACCGAAAATAAAAACTGCAGTAATCGGAGGACTGATAAAAGCCTGCACATTTTGCAAAAACAAATAAACTTGAGAACTGATCAGCTTAACAAAAGAAACCATTAAAATAGCTCCGACTACCGTTACCATTGTAGCTAATCTACCAATAAGAACCAATTTTCTTTCGGAAGATTCGGGGTTTCTCGGTTTATAATAATCATTTGTAAAAATTGCTGAGGAACTGTTAAAGGCACTTGCCAGTGAGGACATTACCGCTGCAAGTAACCCTGCTACAACAAATCCTTTTACGCCGACAGGCAACAAATTGCCGGATATTAAAGCCGGATACGCATCATCCCCTTTTGCTTCGGGATAGAGAACTGCGGAAATTAATCCTGGTAAAACTAAAATAAATATCGGACTGATTTTAAGGAAAGCGGCAAGTAAAGAACCGCGCCGCGCATTTTCAATGTTTTTTGCGCTCAACAATCTTTGCACAATAAATTGATCTGTACACCAATACCAAAAAGCAATTATCGGCGCACCAAAAATAATTCCCGTCCAAGGATAATCAGGGTCGGAAATCCCTTTAAACATTGAAAAGTAATCTGCCGGCAATTTCGCTTGCAGCGCAGAAAATCCTCCAACTTCATGTAAGCCGAAAAGTGTTAGGGTTAACGCACCCAAGATCATTAAAATTGCCTGCATGTAATGAGTTTTAACTATAGCTGTAGCGCCTCCGGTAACGCTGTATATTCCTGTAATTAACACAATAATAATTGCCGATGTATAAATGTTTATTCCGAATATTTTTGTAAATAGAAGACCGCCTGCAAAAAGTGTAACGGTTATTTTTGTAAAAAGATACGTTGCAATAGAAATTACTGCAAAAAGTTTTCTGCTTCTTCTATCAAATCTTTTTTCAAGAAATTCGGGCATAGTTTGTACACCGCTTTTTAATAAGATCGGGGCAATAAACCATCCCAAGAGAATTAAGATAAATATTGCCATAAGTTCAAACTGCGCAACTGCAAAACCTCTTGAAGCGCCAGCACCGGCTAATCCAACAAAATGCTCACTGGAAATGTTGGTTGCAAAAATTGATAACCCAACTGCAACCCAGCCGCTGTTCCGTCCTGCTAAAAAAAAATCTTCGGTAGTTTTTTCTTTCTTCCGTGAATAGTAAAACCCAATGCTGAGCACAACCGCTAAGTAGGCTACAAGAATTAAACTATCGAAAATTGAAAAAGACGCTGCCAAAATTTTCCTTTTATAAAATAAATATTTAATACACAAAAGATGCCAAGAGTTTTCTTTGCGCAAAGAATGAAAATTCTTCCTTTTTACAATGTTTAAATCTTATTTAGCCCCCTTGATTTATTAGAATAATAAGCCGCCCTTATTAATTTGATAAATTTCTTTAAGTAAGTCAATGAACTTCTTTGAAAATGGCGCTCTGTTTTTATTGAATTAGTGTCCATGTTCTGAACAATTATCCACCTCAGCGGATTGCCACAGGGTTGCAAAGACGATAAGAAATCACATAAATACGTAAAGTGATCTAATAAGTTATGTTATGCAGTCAATACGCAAAACTCTTAATCTTAATCTTTTTCTTAATCTGAATTAGCTGTCAAAAAACGAGTAAGATTATGATTAAGATGATTTTCATCACCAACAGTCTAACGAGACTTATTAACACGGCTTAGGCAACAAACTATTTGTCAACCACTTTTAGCGGTAACCAAACTTTTAATGGTCCACCGGTTTGGCTTGCATCTGCAAAAGGAACCAATATTAATTTATGTTTTACATTCTTCTTTTTATTATTAACTGCGATTATTGTGTAAGCCTGTTTCCCGATCCATTGCTTAGGCAATAACCTTGCGCTACTTTTATCGTTAAGTGATTTTATGAGCAGCCTTAGTTCTGATTTTTGAAGAGAGTCTTTAAACAATTCATGATTTAGTGAATTATCAAATGCCAAAACCTGAGGACCTCTTTCAACCGCAATTTGACCAGGATAGCTTTTACCACCTGTCTTCATTTTAATAGGAATTTTAAAAGATACTTTAATTTTTTCACCCGACTTCCACACACGCTCAATCATTAAATATTGATTTGGTGCGCCTCTGTATTCTTTGCCTCCAACTTTTGCTTTAAAAGATGTTGACCACGATGGGACTCTTAGAGCAACGGAAAACGATGCAGTTTGAGAAGTGTTAATTTTTATGATAACATCCCCGCTTTCCGGAAAATTACTTTCAACTTGTAATGCCACTTCAATTTCTTTTTTATCAGCTGTAGTAATTTTTCCTTTGTAGGTTGCCGGTTCATAGAGCATCAACGTTGGAATATTTTTTACATTACCAAAAGTAAAATATGGAATCATTGCTATTCCGCGGGGAATGCTTGATGTGCAGCAACTTATATAACAGATGAAAGGTTTTTTATCCATCAGCGGAGTGTAATAACTGATGCATCCGGTCTCAGGATTTTCTGCACCCAACAAATGGTTATAAATTGATTTTTCAATTTGTTCAAGATATTTCAAGTCTCCGGTAACCGATAAGAGATTTTGATTCAGTTGAACCCACGTGGTTGTAACGCATCCTTCGCCAATATGATCTTTATCGGCTGCAGGCAGTACTTCATCGTCCTGGAAATGTTCCCACGAACTAGTCGTTCCGGTAATATAAAGTCTTTTGGATACAATATCATTCCAAGCGATCAACACCGGCTTCAATAGATGCACATCGCCTGTTACACAATACAATTTCATTAATCCAACCAGATTTGAAAGCATTTCATACGCTTTACCGTTTGCCACTTTATTTACTTTGCCGGTTGATACTAATGCACTGATAATTTTGGGACCATTGTTTTGCTCCCATGCATCAAGAATATAATAACAAAAATCCAAATACTTTTTTTCGCCGGTATATTTATATAGTTCAACCATCGGGTCCAAGACGCTTGTTGCTGCCATTCCAACATGTTCTCCGGCAAGAATTATATCACGCTGCCCGGATTTATTTCCAAAAGTAGTATACAACAAATCCCCAATTCTTTTACAAGCATCAAGTGCGGGTTGATAACCGGTTGTAGTATAATAAGCGAGCAAGCCATACAAATTATATTTATGCGACCATACATCCCAGCTTGTCCAATAAGTATCCGGTGTGTAAGTTCCCAAATAACCATCTTCTAATTGCGAGTTAACAAGCTCGTACATCATTCGATCCATTTGCTGTTTCAGTCTGGCATCGTGTGTGTTTTTCCAGACATTACAAGCGGCTTCCAAATATTTTCCGACATGCTCGCCACCCCATGCATGATTACCCGGTCTATGTAAATAGGCGTCTATCATTCCATCTTCATCAACTTTTAAAAGCCGCTCTTCCAGATTTTGTGTAAGGCGTTTGCCAAGATACCCTTGCAATTGTTGATCCTGAAAAGGAATTGAAGTAAAAACATCCTGAATTTTATTCTCTACAACTACCTTTGGTTCCTCGGCAACTTCAATTTCAATGTGTCTATCAGCTAAATAAAACTGCTCGCTTTTCACAATAACAGAACTTTCATCTTCTTCAACCTGATAACCGACTTTGAGAAACACTTGTCCTTTTCCAGGCTGGTAATTTGAAAACGTGATTACCGTTTCAGAATCTTTTTCTTGTGGAGTTTGGACAGGCTTTGCTTCAGTAAACAATTCTTTCCCGGATTTATCTTGAACCCGATATTTAATTTTTCCTTTAAGAGAAGCATTTCCCCGATTAACAAATTTTATACTGGTTACAAATCCATAATTATCAGTTTCTGTTATGGTCTGCTGAACTGAAATAAAATCCGACCAGTTTATAGGTCCGATTGTATAAGGACCCAGGTACATCCCAATCCCTCCAATATCAGGGCTAAAAACTCTAACTGCAATTACATTTTCCTTATCCCACTGAACTTCGTTTTCTGAAATAATATAAACGCGATTTGTATCCCATTTGGTTTCATAATTAGGAGGCAATGAACCTGTTTGTCCAATTAGTTTGCCGTTAAAAAAAGTTTGATCAACATCGTCGATCTTGCCGAGACATAGTTTAACTCCTTTACTTTTTTCGGCGGAGTTTTTCATGCTCGAAGGAATTACAATTTTTACACGATACCAGGAATAAACGTCCGCTTCTACTCCAGCAGCGGACCAGCTTGTACTAACTTGTTTAGTTCCCCAATCAGCGTCATTAAAAGAGAGACTTGCCCATTCCGGATCGTCTCCTAATTTAAATTTCCATTCGTTTGGTAATTGAAATACTTGCGCTTGCGTGGCATTGAAAATGATTATCGAAAAAAACAAATAATGCCGAATTAACAGTTTGGGAAAAATTGATTTCATATCACTTACTATTTTAGATTGCAGTTTGAATGATTCGTGTTCAAAAGAAAGTACTGCTAATAACCTATGAAAAAGTTATAAGAGGGACAAAAACTTAATTATTTATTATTACGACATTTGTCGCCAGACATTTTTTCGATACTTTGAAATGAACCTGCCAACCAAATTTTTTAGTCTCCGAATTTTCTGTCCCTTTGATTTGATAAAAATAGAATCCGGAACTTAGCGGACTTCTAAAATTGTTTAATACAATCCAATCGAAATGTGCGGATTTTTTTCCGGTTTCCCTAATTCTGTAAAAGATATTTTCATCTAAAAGATTATAAACTTAAAAAGCAGTTTTTCATTATTCGGCAAAGAGAATGATATGGTCGTCATTATGTTAAACGGAAGTGACTAAATAAAATGATTGCCCGAAAGCAGCTTCATTTTTTCTTCCATAAAACAAGCCTCCCAAAAGGGAGGCTTGAGGTACAATACACAATACATAACAACAACAGAACAGGAAATTATTTGAGCAACATCATTTTTTTGATACTTTGGAATGACCCGGCTTCCAATTTATAAAAGTACATTCCGCTGGCAAGGCTGCTTGCATTAAAGCTAACCGTATGATTGCCTGCTGTTTGATATTGATTTACTAAGGTTGCAACTTCACGCCCAAGAACATCAAATATTCTCAACGTTACCAATTCAGGATTTTGAAGAGAATAATTAATCTTTGTTGACGGGTTAAACGGGTTCGGATAGTTTTGAGCTAAGTTGTAATTATCTACAACGTAAGCATCTTCAACTCCGTTAGGATCCACAAACATTTTGTTCCCGATCCAAGTCCATAACCATAGTGAAGGGTTGCCCCATGACAGGTCATTGTTATATGGTGAGTAGCAAAGAATGCCTTCACGACCACCGTCAGTAGCCGTACTTCCACCGTCATTATCATTTATTGAGAAATCGATCGGGATTTTCATTCCTTCCGCAGGAACGAAAACACTGTCTAAAGCTCCACTATCACGACGATGAGCTAAATCAGCAAAAGGAATTTTTGCTTCGATCATGTAACCAGGTGTGAATTTTGCTCCGAAATAATAATTAGGGTCGCCATTGATGGCCAAACTATCTGCATTGGCTCCACCTTCCATTCGAATTTGTTTTTCGTCAAATCTAAAATGGTAATGTGGGATGGCGCCTCTCTGATATGTCGCGAAAGAAGTGTTGTGAGAATCGAATAAACCAAGGAAAAGATCAACACAATCGTTCTGGTAGGAAGAAACAGAAGTCAACCAGGTGTATATATCATCGGTTATATCGGCGGCAAAATAGAGATTGTCTTTATCCATCGCAATATATGCGATCAGACTTAAATCAGCGTCACTAGTGATGGGTTTGTTGGCAACGGCGAAACCGGTACCGTCAGATGTAAAAATTCTAATCGGTGCAATGCTTGTCCATTCAGTTAAATCTCCATCAGCTTTAAAGTTGGCAGGTGCAGTTTTAGAAATAGTTGGAACACCTTTTCCGGTATTTGTAGTCGAAGTATTTAAGAAAGCAGGATCAGAAGAATTTCCCGCTGCGTCTTTACAAACAATTGCATAATACTTTGTAACATCCTGATCTGTATTCGGTGCACGAAGAATTTGTTCAACAATTTGTGTGCCATGTGCAACACCCAATTTAACAACTTCAGCTTTTGTAACATCGGTTATCTGCTCATCTGAAGAATAAACATTATACGTTTCACCTGTTTCACCGGGAACGTCCGTCCATGTAACTAAATTTTGGTAAGTTCCATTTGTCGTCCCAAGGTTTGCCGGAGGAGGAGGAGCAATTACATCAAATACAGGATTGCCTGACCACATTTCAGTTAAGTAAATTACTTTTCCGCCAATGCCAGCACCATTAGCCATTACTCCCAGCAAATTTACCTTGGATGGGTCAAAGCCCGTTGTTCCGTCTTGATTGGCAAAATCTTTTAACGCCATAACATATTTATGCCATTGGTTATCAGCGATAGGCTGAAAAACTGTACCAACTTTCCCATCGGCGCCGCTTTCAAATTGGATACGAACTGGGGTTACTCCCTCTGCTGCCTTCATTTTGAATTGAAGAGAATCAGTTGCCCAGGAACTTGACATGTTGAAAGTTGGAGAAATATTCCATCCGAAACCATCCCAAGCATCGCCTTGAGTCCATTTAAATGCACTTAATCCAGTAACTGGTCCAGCATTTTCTTCTAATGAAAGTGAACAGCCCCAAGCCCAGTAATTTCCAAGTGCTGCAGGAGTCGCTTTTCCATTAAAGAAAACGAAAGGAATTGGTACGTTTCCGGATCTTACAAACCCGTCAAGTTTTAATTCGAGAGAGTCTGCAGGAATATTGGCGTTAGGATCCCAACCGGATGTTATGAACCCGATATTCCAACCAATCAATTTATCATAATTCAATTTATGATCGTTCCAGGTAAATCCACCCCAGCCATAAGGAACCATAACAAAACCGCTGTCTCCTGGGGCAAGGGTGCCGTTTTTAGAATCGATTTCATGAAGGGGAATCTTAAGTTGATACCAGTCTGTAACCGCATCAATGGCAACAAAATTATCCATAACATAGGATTCAGTAGTGTTGCTCGGGGCATCCCGATCAAGAAGTGTAACCCTAAAAAGCATATTTTCCGGATGAGTAGGAGCTTTAACAACTTTAATCCAAATTTTTAAAGTATCGTTTGCGCTCCAATCCGCTGTTTGACCTTCCGGAAGTCTGTATAGTAATTGCGAATAACTTCCCCATTGATGAAGAGCACCAATAGATGTTACTACATCTATAGAGGCTGTACCTTCCACCTTATCAGCCGAATCTGTTGTAACTGTTTGATAGCTTGTGGCATTCTCAACATTTCCCGTCCACACAAAATTAGTATCTGCAGAAATGTTGTCGAAGCTTTCAATCATGGTCTGCGCGTTAGCTATAAAAGACCAAGAAAGAAAAAGAAAAACGAAAAGTTTTTTCATGACTTTTCTCCTTTGTTAGTTAGTTGTTAGTTGTTTAGTTCAATGAAACAATTCAATTAATTAAAATAAACAAATCTATAAAATGCTTTTTCAACTTATTTCCAAAGACTCCAGAGACCAACAATACATAATAAAATAGATGCCGACATTACAAGGGATGATCTGTCTCTGCTGACCAAACCTAAATGATTCAACTGAAAATGTTGGTTGTAAAAATTGATAACCCAACTGCATCCTAACCACTATTTCTTCTAGCTAAAAAATAACCTTCGGTAGTTTTTCTTACTTCCGCGAATAGAGAAACTCTATGCTTAGCCCTACCTCTAAGTAGACTACTAAGATTAAACTATCGAAAATCGAAAAAGACATCGCCAAAACTTTTCTTTATAAGGCAGGTATTTGAAACATAAAAGATGCCATGCATTTTTTTATAAAAGAATGAAAATTTCCAATTTTTCGATGATTAAATCTTTTTAAAGTGTTCTCTATTTATTAAAATAATAAGACGCGCTTATTAATTTAATAACTACACTGCGCCGTTTGGTGAAAAGAGATTTGCTTAAACCTTCTGGCAGTTCACTAAAAGAATTCTTTTTATTTAGAATCTTAAAACAGGTTAAGAGAAAAACGAGAAACAAGCAGAAGACACGTTATATCGGACAATTGACCAAACGAAACTTATTAAACGGCATAGATAATGCTATATGCATGCTGTATTTGTTCAGCGCAGAAGTAAAAACAAATTAAGAGAACTCAATCCGGTTAGAAGGAAATGACTTTTCATCAAAACTCTCTATCGTAAATGGAATCAATTATGAAAACCAAAATAAAAATTATTGGATCAGTCCTAATTTTGTTGACGATGAACTTATTTGCAGGTCCGGTGCTTCTAAACAAAGCAGGTTATTTAGTTAACTCAACAAAAATTGTTTTTCTAACAGCATCATCCGATAGTTTTTTTGTTGCCGATGCATCAAGTGGCGCAATTGTTTTTCGCGGTAAAACGGAATTTGTAAAGTCCAACGACCCCGCAACCGGGTTAGCGATAAATAAAGGAGATTTTAGTTCGTACGTACAATCAGGAAAATATTATATCATCGATAAGCTTGGAAATAAATCTTCGCAGTTTCTCATTGCCGATACCGTTTTTAATTCTGTTTACAAAAAATCTCTTAAAGGATTCTATTTTCAGCGATGCGGCGCGCCATTACTTCAACAGCAGGCGAGTATTTATGCGCATGTGCAATGTCATACCTCCGATGGAACATTTCATTCCAGCACAGACACAACCGGAAACCTTGGCGCAACCGGCGGTTGGCATGATGCCGGTGATTATGGAAAATATATTGTGAACGCCGGTATTTCTGCCGGAACATTATTAATGGCTTACGAAATGTTCCCCGATAAATTCACGTACGACGATCTTAACATTCCGGAAAGTGGAAATTCTGTGCCGGATATTTTAGATGAAATCCGCTTTGAACTGGATTGGTTTTTCAAAATGCAGCGTGCTAACGGCGCGGTATTTACCAAGTGTACCCGTGAACAATTTGAAAGTTTTGTAATGCCACAGTTCGATACCGGTAAAAGATATATTTATACTCCCAGCAGTACCGCAACGGCAGATTTTACAGCGGTTATGGCAAGGGCTTACCGTGTTTTCAAAAAGTATGATGCTGCTTTTGCGGATAAATGCTTGGACGCAGCAAAAAAAGCATGGACTTATCTTGAAGTCCATCCTCAAATTTTTCCAACCGGAGGTTTCAAAAATCCAACAGGTACCGCAACAGGAGAATATGGTGATTCAAATGATGGTGATGAAAGGCTCTGGGCTTCCGCAGAATTATTTATCAGCACAACAGAAAATATGTATCACACTTATTATTTAGCGAACTATAAAACGAACGGTTTATTTACTAGAAGCATGTCGTGGCCATCAATGGCGCCTATGGCAAATCTAACTTACTTATTCGGAACAATTCCACAGATCGATCAATCAGTTCAGACAGAACACAAAACTGCATTGAACAATTATTGCGCTACACTTGTTGCCCGGGGAAAGCTTGATGGATTAGGTGTTGTTCTCCAAACAAGTGAATACTATTGGGGAAGCAACTCCGAAGTGTTAAACAAAGCAATATTACTTATTGCCGGTTATCAACTTACCAACACAACGGAGTATTACGAAGCTGCATTAACTCAGTTCAACTATATTTTAGGCGCTAACGGAAATGATATTTCATTTATTACCGGAATTGGTGATAAGCGAATGATGCATCCACATCATCGCCCTTCACAATCGGATCCCGTTACCGAACCCGTCCCCGGTTTAATGGCGGGTGGACCAAATAAAAATCGTGATGATGATTATATGAAGCTGAATATTCCTAGTTCAACTCCACCGGCACTTTGTTATGTTGATAACTGGCAGAGTTATGCTTCTAACGAAATATGTATCAACTGGAACGCCCCGCTAGTTTTTGTTGCCGGATATTTTAACAACGGTTCTTTAGCTGTTGAAGTAGAAAAAGATATGGGAAAACTTCCAACTGAATTTCATCTCGATCAAAACTATCCAAATCCGTTTAACCCAAGTACGATTATTGGGTATCAGGTATCGGTAAACAGTTATGTTACGTTTAAAGTTTATGATACTCTTGGAAAGGAGGTAGCGACATTGGTAAATGAAGAAAAACAACCTGGCAGTTATGAAGTTTCTTTCAGCCCACAACAAACAACGAGCAACAAACAAATTGCAAGTGGAGTATACTTCTATCAACTTCGAACAGGTGATTTTGTGCAAACAAAAAAAATGATAGTTTTGAAATAGGCCTATAGCTTTGAGCTTCAGTAGAAGGTTTAAATGATACCGCATACTTTTCTAAAAACAACGATTCAACGGAACCAATTACAATTCACTCAATCCTTGTCATTTTGCAATCTGTTTTTAATGCGATTTGATTACGTCTTACATGCGGTCCAAAAGACATATTGAGTTGTGACTAAATCGATACCACCAGAATCAAAAACCCATTCATCCATTCGTCCTACGACAGAGATGTCATTCTTTATTTGAGCAAAATCATCTTTTTAATTTTAACGTAATTCCCGGATTGGAATTTGTAAAAATACGCTCCGCTAGCAAAGGCTTTACCACTAAAAGAAACATCATATGTTCCCGCCTCTTTTACCTCATCAACCAATGTAGCAACTTCCCTTCCAAGTATATCAAACACTTTAAGAGAAACTCTGCCACTTACGGGTAGCTGATAGCTTAATTTTGTTTCCGGATTGAACGGATTCGGATAATTTTGGTTTAAATTAAATTCCCTCAGATTAATATCTTCATCCTCTACCGCAGTAATGTTTACAGCTGTTTTAGTATTTGCATACAAATCGCTGACTTCCTGATAAGTTAAAGCTTTTTTGAAAATTTGCACGTTATCTATTTTTCCGCTAAAAAAAGAAGTCCCACTTTTGCCAAGTGTTGCAACCTGCCCTTTGTTCACAGTTCCGGTAAGCGGTAAAGTGCTTTTTAAAATTCCATTCATATAAATCTTCGCGTTTGTTCCATCATAAACACCAACGATATGCAGCCATTCGCCGGTTTTAAGATCTGCAGCATTGATTCCCGGTCTTGCGGCTCCACCAGATGTAGCCGCTTTAAATCGCAATTGATTATTTCCTTTATCTTCATAGATAACATAATTATCAGTTTCAGAATCGAAGATAGGACCAAAAGTTGCGGGAAGATCAGCAGGTAAATAATTTAAAACTGTCCAAACGGAAAGAGAAACTACTCCGCCCGGGAGATCAAATGAAGAAGATACTTGAAATTGCACATAATCATCAACTCCATCAAATTTCAGCGCGTTGCCAAGATATCCTTCTGAAATGGCAGGACCATTTTTAGCAACACCGTTATTGGCATTTGCAGAGGCATCCACTATAAGGGAATCGGTCCCAACTACTTTTATCTCTTCCAAACTGTAAGAGGCAACGATGTTTGCAGAAAGATTTTGGTGCCGGAAGATTGGTGAACTCTCCAAAATTGTATTTGGAGTTATTGCTTTGTCCTTAACATTCTTAACAGTTAACGTATAAGTTGTATCAACCAGTGGTGAAGTTGTAAGTATAACTTGTCTTTGATCCAGAGCCAATTTTGCGCTTACTACCTCAACTGATTTATCAACGGCATAATTTGCCATTGTCTCAGCAGTTGTCTTGTCTACTCTTTCACTAAATTCAACAAATACCGTTGAGGAATCATTGCCGGATGAGACGTAGGAAACTTCCGGCTTGTTTACATCAGCTCCGGTGGAGGCAGAAACTTCGTTACTGTAATTGACGCTTAAAATTCCGGCGGTGTTCCTTGCTTTTACTCTATAGAAGAATGTTTGATTTTCCGAATAAGTTTCTTCCACATATTCCGTAATCTTCCCTACTGTTGCAAGCAGTGTTGTTGGAGAAGAAACTCCATCACGATAGATAAGATAATTAGTGACACCGCTCTGTTCATCAATTGCTGCCTGCCAGGTAAGGGTTACTTTAGTAACTGAAATCACTGGAACATTTAAGACAACATCAGTGGGTGGCGTGTCATCCGCCAGGGCAATTAACACATCGGGTGCGTCAGTTGTAATACCATCGACAATAGTAGTTTTAATCAACGGGAACATTGCGTTCGCACTATTAATAGTCCATGCATTGTAAAGAACGTTTTTTGAATGTGCATAATCAATGATCGCTTGGGTAGTAGTTCCGCCGCTTCCAACCCATTCACCGCCAATATTTGCAACTTGATCAATATTAAAATTGGTGATTGTACCAAAAAGTTGAACTTTCATTGTAGGGTCCAGGGTCTTTACTTGAGATAATTGGGAAAGATTAAAACTTGAAACAATAACCCTCGTTTGCATACCATAGTCTTGAATCATTTTAACTACTTTTGCTACAGCAGTGGCATTTGTAGATTTAATTTCTGCAACTATTCCAATATTGTTGGGATCAGTTTTAGCGATGTATAATGCTTCAGAAAAAGTTGGGATTTTTTCTCCGGCAAAACTGGTGTTAAATTTACTTCCGGCATCCAATGCACGTAGTTGCGCGTAGGTCATAGCGCTTACAGTTCCCGATCCGTTCGTGGTCCGGTTAACTGTATCATCATGCATGATCATTAACGAGTCATCGCTCGAAAGCAGAATATCTAATTCAAAAAAATCAGCCTTTAATGCAACAGCCTTCTTCCATGCCGCTGCCGTATTTTCCGGAGCGAGATAAGAGCCGCCGCGATGAGCGATAACTTTTACACCGGCGAAACTGTTAGTGCTGAAAACTAAGGTGCAAACAGTTAAACTTAATTGAATCCATTTTTTCATGTGTATTCTCCTTTTATTTTTAAATTAAAAAGCTATATAAGAGTTGACAGAATTTCAAAATTCGTAGAACTTTTACTTAAGCAATATGAGCAAATTATATTATTGTTTTAAGAATGGCAATAGCGCGTTCGTGGTATCTTAAACGAAAATTTAAGGAAAAGACAACTGACTTATGTTAAGTGTAAGAAATGTAGAGTTATCCGCTTAAGCGGACCGCACAATCAATTCGCTTCAAACAACTGCTGTATTCTGCTTTTTATTTTGGTTGGTTTAAGATGCTGAAAACATTAAGTTTGAGAAGAATGAAAAATATATTTAGAAATAGCGCAATAAAAATTACAGCTCTCCTGCTTTTGGGATTTTTCATATTCTCGTTTTTACACTCAGAGTTAGGATTTTTAGATTACGACGGAGATAATCATGGCGCGCATGATTACTGTGAAATTGTCAAGAATACAAACACTCATTCAAATATCTTACGGGTAGAACTCCCGAAACTTGAAATTAACAAGGATATTTGTTTCCATTGTTTTGAAGAAATTGAAGCTACTGCCATACAGACTTCTTTTGAAATAACTGATCATCATCTTACAACAAAACCATTCCCCGAACTCTATTTATTAAATAGAACTTTTCTGATTTAACAAATCTCTATTCTTTTCATTGATCCCTTTACGGGATAACTCTATTTCCGCCATCAGCGGATAAGTTAATTTTATATAATATGGAGAAAGTATGTTGAGTTTT
This sequence comes from Ignavibacteriaceae bacterium, assembly GCA_023229425.1. Classification (GTDB taxonomy): domain Bacteria; phylum Bacteroidota; class Ignavibacteria; order Ignavibacteriales; family Ignavibacteriaceae; genus UBA1563. The sequence continues at coordinate 61,434 of JALNZG010000011.1, read as the reverse complement.
GCGAAATCCCGCATTGCGGGAAACAAACCTTTTGTTTTGTTCGCGGCTTTAGTGTTATCACTAAACCTTTTCGGACAGACGGAAATTAAAAAACTTAGTTTGAATGAAGCCATTGAAACAGGATTGAAAAATAATCCGGAAGTAAAAGGGGCAAAGGAAAATATTTCAGCTTCTAAAGGAAGGTTTTGGAGTGGAATATCATTACCTCAGCCGGAAGTTGGCGTTAGTTATGAATACGCGCCGGTGAACAGCAGTTTACGTAACTATAGCGAACGAACTTTTGAAGTTAGTCAATCTTTTGAATTTCCTTCAAATTACTTTTTGAAAGGAAGCAAATTAAACCAAGAAGAAGAGATTGCTGTTTATAAACTAAACTTGGCATTGAGAAGCGTTATCAATCAAGTGAAAACCAGCTACTACAAAATTCTGGCTAAACAATTCCATGTAAAATTTGCTGAGGAAAATTTATTAATATCGGAAGATTTTTTTAAGAAAGCGGAGATAAGACAGAATGTTGGGGAAGGGACGAATCTTGAAAGATTAACTGCAAAAGTTCAATACACAGAGGCGCGGAACAATCTGGAAGTTGTAAAGAACGAACTTACAACAGCATTTGCGGAACTGAATTACTCACTTGGATATGGGAAACAAAGTTATGAATCGAATTTCAGTTTAACAGATTCGCTTGTATTTGTCGATCATAAAATTATTTTAGAACAAATATACAAATCTGTGGAGGCGACAAATCCTGAGATTAAGATTGCAGAATTAAATCATGGAATAGCATCGGTAGATCAAGGGCTTGCTGGGTCTTCACTACTGCCGAATATTAACCTGGCATATTTCAAGCAACAAGTCAATCGCAATAATGGCTTTTATGGAGCTTCGTTTGGCATTTCTGTTCCTCTTTGGTTTATGTTCGAGCAAAGAGGGAAAATTCAAGAAGCCGATGCAAATCAATCTATCGCGGAATCAGATCTACAATTAACAAAGAATGAGATCGCCTTAAAATTAAAAAGCGCTTTCACAGATCACGAGAATAATTTACAACAAGTAAAGCTATATGTAAATGACATTCTTCCGCAAGTCGAAGAGATTTACAGAACCGCAATAAAAAGTTACGATGCCGGAGAATTGACCTACCTTGAATACCTGCTGGCAAAACAGACTTTGATAAGCTCGCGGAATAATTACATCAATGCTTTATTCAATCATTATCAATCGGTATTTCGGATTGAAGAAATAGTCGGGCAAAATATTATTGACAAATCAGAATTGGAGAAATAAATGAAAGCAAGTATCAAATTATTAATAACTGCAAATGTATTAGCGTTTGCACTTTTGGGATGCGGCAGTAAAGAAGAATCTAAAAATGAAGAAAGCCAAAAAGAGCAGAGTGAAGTTGTGAAGCTTACCGCTGAATCAATGAAGCAAATAAAATTGGAAACCGTGACGGTAACATTTCAACCGTTTACCGGATATCTAACAATCCCGGCAAAGGTAATCACTAACCAGGATAACGAAGCGCAGATCGGTTCGCTTGTTCAAGGAAGAGTGCATAAAGTATTTGTTAGGGTTGGAGATTATGTCAAATCAGGACAAATATTAATGACGGTTGAAGGTCTGGACATTGGGCAGATTAAAGCCGGTTTCATGATAGCAAAAGCCGCACTTGATTATACAAAAGCAAATTCTGAAAGACAGAAAAAATTATTCGATGAGAAAATAGGATCACAAAAAACACTGCTGGAAAGCCAGGCTGAATATGAAAAAGCGCTTGCAGAATATAAAGCTGAAGATAAAAAGATTCACTCTGTTGGACTTAGTGATGAAGATGTAACTGACGGAAAGGCGAGTGAAGAACATACATCAGGTACATTGCCAATCAAATCATCAATCAACGGTGTTGTGGTCGAAAGGAATGTTGTTATCGGGCAGGTAGTTGACGCAACTACAAATGCTTTCAAAGTGATTAATACAACTACAGTTTGGGTTGATGGGCAGATTTATGAAAAGGATATAACTAAGATAAGTCAGAAAACAAATGCATTATTCACATCGGCAACTTATCAGAACGAGAAATTTAACGGAAGAATAATATACATCGGTCAAACTGTTGACGAACAGTCAAGAACAATTACAATACGTGGTGAGTTTAACAACGCGAACAATAAATTGAAGCCGCAAATGTTTGGTGAATTAAAGATACCGGTTGGTTCAAATGCCAAAGCAATTATGATCCCGGCTGAAGCCGTTGTAAAAGAAGCAGAACAAGAATATGTTTTTGTTCAAACAAGTGATCTCAGCTTTACTCAAAGAATTGTAATTACCGGATCAAACCTTGATAACCGCATTGAAATTAAAGAAGGATTAAAGGAAGGCGAAAAAGTAGTGTCGAAGGGTGTCTTCTATTTGAAGAGCGAACTGAAAAAAGATGAATTGGCGGGAGACTAAACTAATGTTAGAAAAAATAATTTCATTAACGCTGAAGCAGAGAGGAATGATAATATTTCTTTCACTGCTGATAGTTGTGTTCGGATTGTATTCATATCTGACTTTGCCGATTGATGCTTTCCCGGATGTAACAAACATACAAGTTGAAGTAGTAAGCCACGCGGATGGACTTTCCGCAATAGAGATTGAACGGAATGTAACTTACCCGATTGAAATGGCAATGCGTGGTTTGCCGGATGTCGAACAAATGCGGTCGGTAACTAAGTTCGGTCTTTCAATAGTAACCATAGTATTTAAGGATAATGTTGATATTTATTTTGCACGTCAGTTAGTTTTTGAGCGATTGGGTGAAGCAAAAGAAAGTGTTCCCATAGGCGTTGAAGTTGCTATGGGACCAATTGCTACCGCAATGGGAGAAATTTATCAATACACACTCGTAGGGAAGATGCCAAGCGATTCTCTTGCAAAGATTGCTTACTTAACAAACTTGAGAACAATTCAAGAGTGGATCATAACACCGCAATTAAAAAGCATTGCCGGAGTAAATGAAATAAATTCTTTCGGCGGTTACTTCAAAGAGTATCAAGTAATTGTATCGCCGGAAAAACTGTTAAAGTATGCTATAACAGCGGATGATGTCTATTCAGCGGTTGAGAACAATAATCAAAATGTAGGCGGAAATATTCTTGAAAGGAATTCCGATCAATATATCGTTCGCGGAGTCGGTTTGATTAAGAACATTAGCGATATAGAAAACATTGTTCTGAAATCTCACGGAGGAACACCAACTTACGTAAGAGACGTTGCTGAGGTTAAGATTGGCGAAGCTGTGCGAATGGGAGCTGCGATGATTAACGGGAAAGATGAAGCTGTAGGCGGAATTGCAATGATGCTGCGCGGTGAGAATAGCCGTGAAGTTGTTAAACGTGTAGTAGAAAAAGTTAGAGAAATAAATGAGAATAACATCCTACCGGATGGAATTAAAATGGTTCCTTATTACGATAGAAGCGATATTGTAAACGCAAGCGTTAATACTGTAAATAAAGCGTTAATTGAAGGAGCGATACTTGTCTTAATAATCTTGTATTTATTGTTAAGAAGTTTTAGAGGAGCTGCTGTTGTATTGATTGCATTACCTCTTTCACTGCTTGTTACATTTGTTGTTATGAAGCTTGTAGGACTCAGTGCAAACTTAATGTCGCTCGGCGGACTTGCGATCTCAATTGGAATGATAATAGACGCAACAATAATTCAGGTGGAAAATGTGCAGAGGCATTTAAGCGAAAGTGGAAATGAACATCCAAAATTATTAACTGTTCTTAAAGCAGTGCTGGAAGTTAGAAAGCCAAGCATCTTCGGTGAATTGATCATTGCAATTACATTTATCCCAATTCTTTCATTGGAAGGGATTGAAGGAAAGATGTTCGGTCCGCTTGCCAAGACAGTTGCAATTGCTCTTCTATCCTCATTGTTCCTTTCAATCTTTGTTATACCGGTTCTCTGCTCAATGCTCTTAAAGTCGCAGCCGGAAAAAGAAAGTATAATAATGAAGTATGCAACGAAAATTTATCTGCCGCTTTTAGAATACGTAATGAAGAAAAAAATAATGATCTTAAGCGTTGCGGGAGTTTTCCTGGTAGCCGCTTTGTTGCTCTTTACAAGATTAGGAACGGAGTTTATTCCAACAATGGATGAGGGCGCATTCGATATGGATGTTGCTTTACTTCCGGGTGTATCACTTTCAAAAGCAATGGAAGTAAATCAACTTGCTGCACAGAAGATGAAAGAGTTTGATGAACTGGACGTGGTAGTATCAAAAACCGGACAAACCGGAGTCGCTATGGACACCAGAGGCGCAGATAAGACCGGTTATACCGGAATATTAAAACCGAAGAGCGAGTGGAAACGAAATATTACCAGAGAAGAATTGACAAATGAAATGCGTGCATCTTTGGAACAGATACCGGGGATTGGTTTTGGATTCAGCCAGCCGATACAATGCAGAATTGATGAACTTGTAGCCGGAACAAAAGCGCAATTGATTCTAAAACTTTTTGGCGACGATATTGATCTACTAAAAAGCAAATCGGATGAAATTGCAAAGGTTCTTTCTACAGTTAAAGGTGGAACAGATTTGATGACAGAAAAGGTTTCCGGGCAGCCATACTTAACTGTTAACATTGATAGAAATAAAATTGCGCGTTATGGTTTGAATATCAGTGATGTTCAGAATGTAATTGAAATAGCAGTTGCCGGAAAATCTGCTTCTAAATTTTATGAAGAGAATAGGAATTTTGATATAACTGTTCGTCTGCCGGAAGAGAAAAGAAATTCCATTGAAGCGATTGAAAATATATTAGTCCCTACAAAAACGGGAATGAATATTCCGCTTGCACAATTGGCTGATGTAACAATGATCGAAGGACCGGTACAGATTAGCCGCCAAGATGGAATTAGAAGAATAGGCATCGAGATGAACATAAGCGGAAGGGACATAGGCAGTTTTGTTGCTGAGGCAAAACAAAAGATAAAAGAGAATGTTCAACTACCGGCGGGTTATTATTTAGCGTGGGGTGGGCAATTTGAAAATCAGCAAAGGGCAATGAACAAACTGATGATAATCGGACCAATTGCAATCGGATTAATTCTGCTTCTCTTATTCGTTACTTTCAGATCCGTTCGCTTGGCATTATTGGTAATTTCCAACTTACCATTTGCTTTAATTGGTGGAATTTTCTCGCTCTACATCTCCGGATTGTATTTATCTGTTCCGGCTTCGGTTGGATTTATTGTTCTCTTTGGTGTTGCTGTGCTAAACGGTGTTGTGTTGGTATCGCAAATTTCGCAATTGCGTGAAGAGGGAATGGAATTGCAGGAAGCCATTAGGAAAGGAAGTCTTAACAGATTGCGTCCTGTGTTAATGACCGCATCAATTGCAATATTCAGTTTAATGCCGATGTTATTTGCCGGTGGAGCCGGATCGGAAATTCAAAAGCCGCTTGCAACTGTTGTTGTCGGCGGATTGATCACTTCAACTTTGCTTACGCTTTTAATTATTCCATCAGTTTATAGTTGGTTTGAAAAAAGAACGGTTGAAGGAGAAATGTAAATAATATTCTGCGGCTTATTACTTATGTAGTAAGCCGATCTTTTAAAATAATATGAGGAAAATAAAATGAAAGAGATAAAAGCAATAATAAGACCGTTCAAATTATTGGAAGTAACGGAAGCGCTTCTGAAGATTGAAGGACTTCCGGGTGTAACCGTATCTGAAATAAAAGGATTTGGGAAAAGCAGAGCTAAGAATGCAAAAGATAAAGTTACTTATGAACTGGTGGAATTTATTCCTAGAGTAAAATTAGAAGTAGTTGTTGTTGATGAAATGGCTGATGAAGTTGTAAATGTAATTCAAAAATATTCACATACCGGAAATACCGGCGATGGGAAAATAATCATTATTAATGTTGAAGACGTAGTAAAGATTAGAACGAATGAAAGAGGAACAGAGGCAATTTAATGAAGGATCAGAAAGAGAGTAGCAGTTTATAAACGAGAATAAATTTAATAATAAGATTGAACATAGTATAAAAACATCACAAAAAAGGAATGACAAAATGAAACAAATAAGTGTAAAATATTTTATGACAATTGCATTTGCGATCTTTATTTTGAGTGGATCACTCGAAGCAAAAAAAGAGAACAGCGGAGGAAATAATTCTACAGAAAAATGGTCGTACAATGCTTCCGATTGGTGCAATAAAAATGTGCCGACAACATATTACCTAACCTCAAAACAGATATCAAGTATTTTATATTTGAGATCAAAGTACAATGAAATTATACTACCGGAAATAGCGAAATTGGATCAATTACAAAAAGATATTGATAATAAATCTACCGGTTCGGTAAATAATGGTTCTAATGAAATTCAAAAATTAGAAGAAAAACTTTTTGAACTTCGTCTTGAAGCAAGAATCCAAATAAGAAGCCATCTCAGTCCAAAACAAATTACCTACTTCGATGATTTCGTTTTCAGCCATTGGTGGGAATGGAAACAACAATAAAAATATTTTACCAAAATATTTCGTTTTTCACGAATAATGGTTTTTGTTTTTGTCTTCCTATTTTGGTTAGGGAAAATTTTATTATTAAATAACGTTTAGAAGATGGGTTGGACAAAAAGGATAAAACAAGAAAAGAGTAATTAGTTCAATGAGAGAGAATATATGAATGGCTTAATTCACATAATTGCGGGTGCATTTTTACTGAGCATAGTTCATGCATCAATACCAAATCACTGGATTCCATTGGTAGCGTTATCAAAATCAGAGAAGTGGAGTGAAAAGTTTACAATGAGCGCAACAGCTATTGCCGGCTTTTCGCATACACTCAGCACAATAATAATTGGAATCATCGTAGGATTTTTCGGTTATAAACTATCATCTTCTTATGCTTTTATTGTCGGCGTAATTGCCCCGACAATTCTGATTCTCATGGGATTGGTTTATTTAATTATGAGCTTTAGGCAAAACAAACATCATCATCACCACGAAATTCATATTGACGATACAAGAAAGAAAACTACCTTTACGATACTGCTCACATTAATTGTCTCAATGTTTTTTTCTCCTTGTTTGGAAATTGAAGCCTACTTCTTTGTTGCAAGCAAACTCGGATGGGAAGGAATAATAGCTGTATCCATAGTTTACACATTTATCACAATTGCGGGAATGGTTCTGCTGGTTTGGCTTGGATTGAAAGGCGTTCAAAAAATCAAATCTCATTTTCTCGAACATCACGAAAAAACAATTACCGGGTTTCTATTGGTTTTCTTAGGAATGGCCGGATATTTTATCAGATAAATAAATTTAAATAGTTATATGAAACACAATCATAACCACTCACATGTACAGTTTGATTATAATAAAGCATTTGCTTTCGGAATCATTTTAAATACAATCTACATTATAGTTGAGTTTGTTTTTGGTTTGAGAATAAATTCAATGGCGCTGATTGCCGATGCCGGTCACAATTTAAGTGATGTCTTAGGCTTGCTGCTTGCGTGGGGAGCTTCTTACCTTGCAAGAACTTCTACTACGCATAGAAGAACGTACGGGCTAAGGAAATCAACTATTCTTGCTGCATTTTTTAATGCGATAGTTCTATTAATCGCAGTAGGGGCAATTTCAATTGAAGCCGTTAGAAAATTTATTACACCGGAACAGGTTGGAGGAACAACCATGATGATTGTTGCCGGAATCGGTGTTTTGATAAACGCTCTTACAGCACTTCTCTTCTTAAAGGGAAAAGAGAAAGATTTAAACATTAAAGGTGCATTCATGCATATGGCTGCCGATGCCGGAGTTTCGCTTGGAGTGGTTGTAGCCGGTTTGATTATCACTTATACAAATTGGTTGTGGCTCGATCCGGCAATGAGTTTAGTTATTGTTCTTGTAATTACAATCGGGACTTGGGGACTTTTGAAAGATTCATTTATGCTATCAATGGATGCAGTACCGGATAAAATCAATGTACCCAAAGTGAAACAATATCTAACTTCTTTACCGAATGTGAAAGATCTTCACGACTTACACATTTGGGGAATGAGCACAACCGAAACCGCACTAACCGCTCATTTAGTTGTGGAAAAATTCCCGGAAAATAATCAGTTGGTTGAAACGATAAATTCAAAATTGCACGACGAATTCGGAATTGAACATCCGACAATTCAATTAGAGTTGACCTCAGAGACAAATAACTGCGAGAAGTGCGGGTAATACTTTTGTTAAAATACGCACGTTATCCGAATTTACTGCCCCAACCTCCGGCTCAACCATATTACTAATTTGAGCACGAAGGATTTTTTTCCTAATGAAAAAATTTGTCAGCTTGATGTTTTGCTGATAATGAATTCATCATTGATTTTAATGTACTGAATAATGTTGTTGCTTCGTTATAAAGTTCTTGATTTGAACTTACTGCATTAAGCATAATTTCCATATTCATTGTTGAAATAACAGTTTTATCGTCTTGTTCATAAATTGCCAATTTGCAAGGCATGAAAATGGAAAAATCGGGATGTTCAGTTAGCATAAGCGATGCAGTTTTAGCTTGGCAAATTTCATAAATAAAAACCTTTCTTTTTATTGGGAAGCCTTTGTTCTCAACTATTTCGTGATAATTATAAGTGGTAAGTAACGAAAATTTATAATTGTCACATTCGGTTTGAACCTTTTTTGCTATTATGTCTATTGGTTGATCGCTTATTACTTTTAAAGTAAACATATCAATCATTTTTTGTGATGGCATTACTGCCTGCATGATCTTTTGGAACATACTATCTCCTTTATTAAAATGTTATTACTTTATCAGCTTCAACTGTCCATTTTGTTAACTCTATCATTGTACTCATTTCAACACCTTCGATCATTTGTAAGTTTTTCAAACCTCGTGCATCTGCGCAGGTGCCGCAAGCTTTTACCTTGGTCCCGTAGTTAATAGCAGCTTTCATCATCCTTTCGATATTATAATATCCAGATGGTGTAACTTGATTAGGCATTCCACCGGAAACTGCATCTGCCATAAGAAATAGATTTACCTTTACATCCGGATGCTCTTTCCCAAGTGTCATTGCAAGTCTAAGAGCGTTATACATTTTTTCAGTTCCGTAAGGACCGTCATTAACAAGAATTAAAATGTTCATTAGATATTTTTCCTTTTTTTAATGTGAATTTATTATTTGTGATTTTTTTATGTTTTTAAACCAAGAATTCCATAATGGTATGGGTGAAATAATAAAACAGGTTTTGCAATTAAAAAACCGGCTGATTCCGCCCATTGTATGCATTGTTCGGGTTTCGGACGAATATTCATAGATGGTCCACGAGGTGTGGTTTCAGAATATATCCAGTGTATAATTCCCAATTTGCCATTAGATTTTAAGATCCGGTATGATTCTTCCAGCAAACTGATCGGATTTTCTGCATGAAGAATATTAAAGAGCATAACATAGTCAACAGAGTTTTCTTTTAGTCCGGTTTCTTCTTTCACAAAATCGCGATTGATAACTTTTATATTAAACAGTTTTGTTTCATCTATTCTTTGATTCAATCGCTCAATCATTGCTGGGTCAATATCGAGTGCAAATAAAGTTCCTTTAATAATTTTAGCTGCGGGAATTGTGAACGTGCCGTAACCGGAACCGAATTCTACAGCATCGTTAATTTTACTATCCAGTTGCAATTGAGAAAAAATATATTGAGTATCGAAAAAAGATTCCCAATATGTCTCTTCCGGCATTCCGCTTTCACGTATTTTCATAATTGATGTTCTTGCTTAAAGTTTTACCGGAATTTTAAGAACAGAGGAACCAATTTTCAGTAATGATTGAAGAATTTTTTTTCTAAATCCGATTGGGGCTAACCACCATTTTTCAAACAATACTTTGCCCAAATGCCAAATCTTACCCAGACGTTTTAATTTAACATCGGGATGAGGTGAGCCATAGAAATCGCCGTAAGCAAAACCGGCTAAATCTTCGCCGACTTCAAGCATGCAAAATCCGTCACCGCAAAAGATTTCTTTTGATTCTTTGCCTTGGATTTTTGCAGCAATAATTTCCGAAACTGTAAAAGCCTGAGAATGTGCAAACACTCCGGCTTTCGGAAGTTTCATCGGTTTATCGGGCTGCCATCTGCCGGGTATTGTAATAGAAGTTACATCACCGATTGCAAAAACATTATTATGTTTTGTTTCAAGTGTATCCTTGTTTACAGTTATCCAGCCGGATTCATCAACAAGCCCGGATTTTAAAACTACTTCCGGCGATTTATGCTGTGGTATTACAACTAATAAATCGTAGTTAACGGAATTGCCGGAAGCGAATTCAATTTTCTTTTCATTGTAATTAATAGAAGTCAATTGATTTTGCGGGTAGAAGCCGATTCCTTTGGAAACCAAAACGTCTTTAACAGAATTTCCCAATTCAGGTCCGGCAACAGGCAGCGGTAGTGGTTCAGGGGTGTAAAGATTTATAGTTACATTGTTTTGTAATTTTTTATTCTTCAGAAAATCTGCAATCAGCATAGCGCCTTCATATGGGGCACCGGGACATTTATACGGAAGGGATGAAATAACTATAGAAACACTACCGCCTCTGAAGTTTTGCAGATCATTATTAAGTTTTGCAGCTCCTTCATAAGTGAAAAAGTTATGAACGCCGTATTGCTGCTTATCAAGGTGCGTCTTATCCAACTCAGCGCCAAGAGCAATAACCAGGTAATCAAAATTTATTTTTGATTTCTCGGTTGAGATTATATTGCTTTCAGCATCTATTTGTTTTACTTCTTCAAATAAAATATTAACACGCTTATCAACAAGTTTCCGCAAGGGTGAAGTGATCTGTTGAGGTGTTCTTTTATTAACCATCAGCCACAAGTAAGAGGCGGCGAATGAGTGGTCTTTATTTTTTTCGATTAAAACTATTTCATTCTCTTGCGGAAGCAGTTTGGCGAGATGATTTGCGGTTACAATTCCTCCAACACCGCCACCGAGAATAACAACTTTTTTTTTATGCATATAAATAATCCTTTTCTAAAATTAAGTTTGAACCGGCAGCCCTTCAGCCCGCCATGAATTTACATCTTCCTTTAGAATAACAACATTGAAACCTTTCTTCGTTAAAAATTTAGCGGCTTCGGCTGCAAGCACACAATATGGACCACGGCAATAAGCTACTATCTCTTTTCCTGAAGGTAATTCAATTGATTTTTCTTTGAGTTCTTTTAGCGGGATCGAAATTGCCTCCGGAAGATGTCCGCTTAAATATTCTTCTTTCGGTCTCACATCAATTAAGATAATTTCATCTTTGTTAAGTTTGTCCCACAATTCCTTAGAAGAAATTGGAACAAGAGCGGATCTTTCTTCAAAAAAGAGACGGGCAGTTTCTCTAATTTCAGATGCACTTTTTTCAGCCAATGTTTGCAAACCTCTCCAGCATTTAACTACTTCCTCGTTTGCCAAACTGTAAACAACTCTAACTCCTTCTTTTCTGTTCATTACAATTTTTGAGTTCTTCAATATTTGCAGATGACGCGAAGTATTTGCGAAGTTCATATTGGTTTCAGTAGAAAGAGTATCAACATCTCTTTCGCCTTGAGAGAGGATATCAATTAACTCAAGGCGTTTGGGGCTCGCAAAAGCGGTAGCAATGTTAGCAAACTGTTGGAATGTTAAATCCTTAAATTCTCTTCCTGTCATAGCATCTCTTGATAAATTATTCAATTGATTAATTGAATATATGGGTTTCAATTAAAAAAAACAAGAAAGAGGAGAAAAATCAAATCATATTTATGGCTTTATTCAAATTTTGCTGCCGGTTTGATAATCATTTTTGTAATTACAACCGGTACTGGGGGATTTTTGAAAGATTCGTTTATGCTTTCAATATAAATAATGAATTTAAAAAATAATTTCTGCAAGAACCGGATAATGATCCGAAGGAAGAAAACCATCAAAAGAATCTGAAAGAGTCCCATGCGATAAAACCGATATCCCCTTTTTCACAAAAATAAAATCAATCGGTTCTTTCGGTTTTGCTTTGAAGTTGAAACCTGTAAATGTTCCGCTTGGTCCATGATGCTTAGTTTGTGAAATGAACTGAGAATCAAAAAGTTCTATGATAGAATTTGAATCCGGTTTTGCTGTAATAACTTTGTAAGGAGGTGAATCGGGATTTGAATTAAAATCCCCGGTAAAGATTACCGGAAAATTCCCACAGATAGTTTCCATTTTTTGTTTGATGAGCTTTGCACTTTCAATTCTTGCAATTTTCCCTTCATTATCCAAATGGGTATTAAAAAAATAAAATGTCTTTTCGGTCTGTTTATCTCTAAATTTCCCAAAAGTAGTTATCCTTTGATATGCTGCATCCCACCCCAAACCAGGATGTTCCGGCGTTTCCGAGCACCAGAAAGTTGACGTTTCCAGGGTATCAAACCTATCTTTCCGGTAAAAAATAGCGGTGAATTCTCCCTGTTCTTTCCCGTCATCACGCCCAACTCCAAACCAAACATACCCGGGTAAAGATTTCTGGATAAAATCAATTTGATGTTTTTGCGCCTCTTGAAGACCAACGATATCCGCTTTATGAAACTTTATCATGCTGACGAGATTAGCTTTCCGGTTCTTCCAAACATTTACCCCATCGCCGGAACTGTCGAGTCTTATATTAAAGGTCATTACTCTGATGGACTGCGGCAAGGCGCTTGAAGTGATTACGAAGAGTAAGAACAATACTCCGCCAAACGCTTTAATACTTTTTTTCATGAATGAGCAAACTCCTATTAACGTTACAAGTCTTTGAACTAATGATTATGAACATTACTATAACAAATGCTCTTCATATATGTTTTAACAAAATGAAAACTAACGGACAATCTATCCACAATTTATGTTTCATCACATCATGCTGAATTTCTATTTGCGCAAATCAACCCGCGCCATTGATTTGCAATACCGAAGATTATCTTCAATCAGCCAAATATTTGTTACTTGCTTATTCGTTTTTTTTTCTTTTTTCAGTAGAAGATACCCATCAAATTAATTTATAGAATTCAGTTTAACTATACCGCGTTCGTGGCATTTCTCTTTTCACTTATCTTACGTTGTTATTATGGAAAAAGAGTTTGATCATAATCGTTTTCCTAATCCCTCTTTTTCGGGAATAGCTAATGCAGATTAAGATTAAGACCAAGATTAAGAATATTTTTCTTGTTTTCAACCTATGGTATTGACATGGATCCCGACAAGTCGGGAATGTTTTTTGTAATCAAATATTTGTCTGCACTTTTATTGAATCTTTATTTGAGCTTGGCATAGTGAACATAAAACAACTTCCTTTTCCTTCTTCACTCTCAACCCATATTTTTCCGCCATGTTTTTCTACAAAATTTTTACATAAGAGCAATCCCAAGCCTGTTCCGGTTTCTCCTGATGTTCCTTTTGTTGAGGAAGTACATTCGACCTTAAATAAATTTTCAATTTGATCGGGATTCATTCCAATCCCGTCATCGGATATGGATACCTCAAGTTGGTGTTCCAGCGACTGCACACCAATTTCTATGTTCCCGCCAACGGGTGAAAACTTTATGGCGTTGGAAACCAGATTCTGCAAGAGCGAAAAAACCATTTTTTTATCTGCATTAATTAATAAAGGTGTGTTTGTTCGGGAAATGATTTGAATGTTTTTATTTGAAATATTCGCAGCCAGAACGGAAATAACCTCCTTTATTATTTCTGAAAAATCCATTGGTTTTGGTTCAAAGGACATTATCCCTCTTTCAAGCAGCGACCATTCAAGTAAATTTTCAAGTAATTTTAAAGTTGAACGGGAAGAGTCGTTAATCATCTGTATAAAATCTAGTACTTCCTTCTTATCAAGATGGTCATAATCTGTAAGAAGGATTTCTGCGAATCCCAATATTCCGGTGAACGGACCTTTTAGATCGTGAGAGATAATCGAAAATAATTTATCTTTACTTGCATTTATCTCTCTTAATTGATTTGAAAATTCTGCCAGTTTTTGAACAGCGAGACGTAATTCCAATTGACCTATGGTCTGTTTTGCAAGTACGCTGAGAGCATGTGTTTGTTTCTCGTTTAATTGTCGCGGAACCACATCGATTGCGCATAATGTACCGAGTGCAAATCCGTCATTTGTAATTAATGGTGCGCCAGCGTAGAACCGAATATTAGGGTTTTGTATTACCAATGGATTATCAACGAAACGTTCGTCTTGCAAAGCATCATTTATGATGAAGATATTATCATGTAAAATTGCGTGTGAGCAGAAAGCAATGTCTCGCGGAGTTTCTCTTGAAGCAAGACCAACAACAGATTTGAACCACTGCCTATCTCTATCAATTAAACTTATAAGAGCGATTGGAGTTTCACATATGTAGGATGCCAGTGCGGTAAGTTCATCGTAAACTTTTTCAAAATTGGAATCTAAAATATTATAGCTCAATAAAGCTTCAAGGCGCTGACTTTCGTTTTTCGGTTTAGGGGCAATTTTCATCTTTCCATTTCCTTACGAAAAATTAGACAAATTGTTTTCCAAGTATCCAATACGAACGATTTTCGAGAATAAAGTTAGTTGTTTGGAACTAATAATACAATATTACTTTTCCGATACGGATTGTCCAAGATGATAAAATTTTTTTTTAAGAAGACTCATTTACTAATTATCTAATTTTTACCGGCTATCGTAACATGAAAAATACTTCCTTTTCCTTCTTCACTCTCCACCCAGATTTTTCCGCCATGTTTTTCAACAAATTCTTTGCAAAGCAATAACCCTAAACCGGTGCTGGTTTCTCCATCCGTTCCTTTTTGCCCAACTTTTTCGTCTATTTTGAAGAGTTTATTTAGAGTGCGTTCAGACATTCCAACTCCTGAATCTTCCACAGCAATTTCCACTATCCCATTACCAACCGTTTTTGATTTGATAGTAACTTTCCCTTCATTTCTTGTGAACTTAACTGCATTCGAAAGAAGATTGCCAAGAACACTATTGAACATCCTTTCATCAACAAATATTTTTTGATTTTCAGAAACTTCATTGACTATCGATATTCCTTTTTGTATCGCTCTTTTATTTATTTGCTCAATATTTGCAGAAACGGTTGCTGATAGGGAAAACTCAGCCGGAGTAAAATCAAATGAACCCTTTTTCAACTGTGCCCAGTCCAATAGATTTTGAAGCAGCTTATAAAGATTCCGTGCTGATTTATTTAATTCACCGATAAACTTTACTATGTCTTCATTTGAAAATTCACTAATATTTTCAGCTATCATTTCTGTCATTGATAAAAAACCCTGGAACGGACTTCTTAAATCGTGAGCAATGATGGAGAAGAATTTATCTTTTGTAGCATTGAGTTCTTCTAGTTGTTCATTCTGTTTTTTAATTTCTACTTCCGCACGCTTCCGTTCAGCAATGTCCCGCCAAATAGTATAAAGTATCTGCTTCCCTTTTAATTGAATTGGTGTCAACATTACTTCAACCGGGACATCACTTCCATCTAATTTTGTATGTATCCACTCAAATCGATTATACCCTTCTGCTATCGCTTTGTCTATCATCATTTTTGCTTTTAAGGAAGAGAGCTGCCCGTCAGGCTGTTTTTCCGGAGAAAGTTCCCACGGTTTTTTATTAAGAAATTCTTCTTTGGAAGTATATCCGAGAAGTGAAACTGTTGATGGATTACAGTCGAAGAAGCCAGTTTCATCAAGGAGTAAAATTGGATCGTTTGATTCGTCAAACAATCTACGGAACATTTCTTCGCTCTCTTTCAACTCATCTTCCGCTCGTTTTCGTTCAATAGCCAGAGCAATTTGGCTTCCAACTGATTCGAGAAATTTAACATCTTGTTCCGAATAGACATTCTCCTCTTCGTAGTGTTGAAGTATTAAAACACCGATTGTCATTGAAGGTGTTTGTAACGGTATACCGATCCAAGACGGTGAATTTGTGCCGACTAACTCAACTTCATTTCGTTTTTCGAGCTGATCAAATAATTCTTGTGTTAAGAGTAATGGTTTACCCATGCGGAAAACATAAGCAGTACAGCTTTTACTCATTGCAACCGGTTCAGGAGTTGGATCGAACTTATCTACAAAATAGGGGAAGCTAAAGAGTCCGGTATTTGGATCATGAAGCGCTATGAAAATATTCTCTGCATAAAGTACTTGCTTAAGAGATTGATGAATCAATTTCAACAATTCGTCGAGATTTGAAGTGGTGGTAACACCCTTTGTAATCTCATGCATTACTTGTCGTTCCAAATCCTCTCGCTTCCGTTCGGTAATATCTTCTACTATTCCTACAACGGCAATTTGTTCTCCCGCATCATTTTTAATTACCGAAGTTGAAAGGTAAATCGGGAACTCCGTTCCATCTTTTCTTTTGTTGAATAATTCTCCTTTCCATCCTCCATTTAAAGTTGCCGGTAAGATTTGTTCCACAACTTCTTTCGGATTACGTTCCGACCAAAATAAACTGCTGTTTTTCCCGATAAGTTCTGCTTCGGTATATCCGTAAGTTTTACAAAACGCCGGGTTTACAAAAACAATAGCATCGTTCAAATCGGCAACATTAATAACATCATTAATGCTGTTAAAAACTTGTTCATACATTCTTAGTTTTTCTTCCGCCCGCTTCCGCTCAGTAATGTCGCGGTGAAAAGCCACAATAAGATTTTCTTCCCCAAAGTTAACCATGCTTGTTACAACTTCAAGATCAATGATATGTCCTTCCTTATGAAAGTGTTGCACCTCGAATCGAATATCTTCGCCATTCACTATCCTCTTCGTCCTTTCGGGCATCAATTTTGACAGATCCTCAACATCAAGATCCTGCAATGTTATATTGTTCATCTCGTCAACAGTGTAGCCGTGCATCTTTGCAAACGAATTATTTGTTTTGACGATTTGATTTTTTGATGAAAGATAAATTATTCCGTCACTGGCGTTTTCAAAAAGCGCCCGAAATTGTTTCTCACTCTTACTCAATGATTCTTCCGCTTGCATTCGCTTGTTGATCTGACGCTGGATGATCACAAAGGAATATCCGAACATTCCCATGATGGTTAAGATGAGCACGCCTAATGACCAGAGCAAATTCATTGCATGCCGTTCGTAAATTCTAACGTCTCCCGTTGTTCTTTCATCGAACATAGCATAGAATTCATCGATCGGTTTCATGATTTCAGCTTTGATTTTATGGTATGCTTCATCATTCATTATTCTTATCGCCATCTCGCGGTCCGGTTTTTTCTTTAGTGTAAAATTACCTGAGCCATCATCAAACAGCCCTTTTACAGCATTCATAGCGATCATTTCTGTTTTAACCAGTCCATCCGAATTCTTCTGCGCTAAGGCTAATTTCTCAAACTCGGCTTTTGTAAATCCTTCTTTGAGCATCAAATCATGAAGTGATAATGCCTCACTATCGGTGCGCGGTTTCTGCCCTGTTGCTATAACAAAATCCCAGTAAATACGGTTGTAATTAACGGGGCGGGGACTTTTGCCGTTACGGATAGCAAGGATTTCCCAGTATTTCTTTTCGAACTCAACGTCGCCGGTAATAGCATAAGCTCTTGCCATACGTGTAAGATCATCCGAACTCTGTCGCAGTTCATCCGCCAGTAGATACGATTGGAAATGAACATGCTGGCTCTCGCTCAGGTCTTTCTGTGTGAGAAACAATAAGAGAGTAAGAATCACCAAACCAATTCCCAACACGAATTGAATTCCTAAAAGAAAACGAAACAATTTCTTTAGCGGCATATAATCCTCACTCTATAAAATGAAGCGGCTATTTTGGGAAAATGGCATGAGCGGTTCTTCAGTGCGCCTTCCGCCTGCATGCTTGCTTCTTCCGGCTGCTTCCGTTTGGTGGTGCCTTTTTCAAACTGAGCTTCCATAGATTCGCTCTCACGTTTCAGTTCTTTTATTGTCTTAGAATGAATTATCATAACGATTTTCCCGTAACCTTGTTTAGCACAAATATAACAGAGTTAAGCCCATTAAAAAGACTCCGTAGAGTTTAACAATGCTTAGTCACTCTTTTTTTTTAGCTTATTGTAATATCAAAAGTTGTAGAAGTTTTTTGTGGGTTCAGTAGTATTTCTTAAACAGCTTTTCAAAGTAACTTATCACTTAGTCATTTTAATTTGTTTAATCAGTTTATTAAAACTATAACTCTTTATTCTTATTCCCAAGAAATAAAAAGTAATTTATAGTATTGACATGTATCCCGACACGTCAGGATTGATTTTTGTGTCAAGATATTTGTAGCGATTTGCGGTGATTACATCAACCATCAAAAATCAGCCATCAAACATTTCAGCTTGCTGAGCTAGGCAATTAACGTGTGTATCATTTCCAGCAATGATTCTTTTGTAAATGGTTTCGCCAAATATTCATCACAGCCTGCAGCTAAGGCGTTCTGCCGGTCTTTATCAAATGCGTGTGCCGTTACTGCAATTACCGGAATATGCTGGTATTCCTTTGATGCCTTTAATTCTTTGGTTAATTCCAATCCGTTTTTTGACCCACTGATCGAAATATCCATTAAGATCATATCAACTTTATTCTTTTTTAGGACGTCGAGCGCTTCATCGGAGGAACTTACAATCAGTGTATTATAAAGGTTTTTTAGCAATCTGTTTATCGTTACCTGGTTTATGACGTCATCTTCAACTATCAGCACTAAGCATGCCTGCGACGGTATGCGGTTTTGTGCTCTATCCAACGGTTCAACTTTGGTGATATTTTTTTCTCGTAACGTAGTTTCTTTTTTCGGTTTCATCGCTTTGGTGAACGTTACCGCAAAGGTTGTCCCCTCTCCTTTTTTACTTACTACGGAGATGTGCGCATTGTTCAAATCTAAGAACTTTTTAACCAACGAAAGTCCGAGCCCAAGACCTTCATACGATCTTCCGTATCCCATTTCCTCTTGTCTGTAAGGTTCAAAAAGATGTTCTAAATATTCTTCGCTTATACCAATACCGCTGTCTTTTATTTCAAGGATCAACTCGTCGTCACTTTTGTTTAGAAGACTAACGCTTACAAATCCTTTTTGAGTATATTTTACAGCGTTGTCTATCAAATTGGAAACAGCCTGGGTTATCGAATAGTCATCACCAATTATTATTCCTTCCTCGCTACTGTTATTAAATATCAATCCAAGGTTTTTCTTATCCGCGATATCTTTGTTCTGATTGATTATGCGTTCACATATTTCAAGAAGATTTATTTCTTTTGGGATGACCGTAAACTCGCCGGTTTGCAAGCGTGAATAATTTAAGATCATATCTACGGTTCTAATAATCCGTTGTGCCGCGCTATCAATTCCCGTAAATAAGGATTCGTCGTCTTCTACCATATACTGTGAATAGTTTTCTTTGATGAGGCCTGACATTCCTAATATCCCGTTCAAAGGTGTTCGGATTTCGTGCGACATATTATTTATAAATGCGTCTTTTAGTTTATTTGCTAACTCAGCTAATTCTTTTGCCGTTCTCATTTTTTCTTCGGCTTCTTTTCTTTGGGTCATATCCACATACATACCGTAAATACCAACCGTCTTATCATTTACTGTTACAGGTACGCCAATGATTTGAACATAAGCAAGTGATCCATCCTTTTTCTTACGGTAACTTTCTTTATTTACTTGATTACCCACTCGTGTTTGTTCCGAATAGCTCTTAGCTTCCTCTTTCAATCCGGGTGGAACTATTAAGTCGTTAATAAACTTTCCTTTAATTTCTTCAAGATAATAACCGAACAGTGCTGAAAATGATTCGTTGATATGAACGATTTTATCCTGATCGTCTAATAAAGCAATTGCAATCGGCGAGTTGTCAAACAATTGTGCAAATCTATTTTTTTGAGAAACAATTTCTTGCTCGGCACGTTTGCGCTCGGTAATATCAATCGCTATTCCAATAAGATAATTTGGTCCCCCATCTTTTTTCTCAATAACTGTTGTAGAAAGGTAAATGGGAAATTCACTTCCGTCTTTTCGTTTATTAAATAGCTCTCCATTCCACCCGCCTTGTAAAGTAGCGGGAAGAACTTCTTCAACGGCTTTCTGCGGACTTTTTAATGAACTGACAATCGTTATATTTTTACCTAACACTTCTTCTTCGCTATACCCATACGTCTTTAGGAATGCTTCGTTTACAAAAAGGATAGTATTTTCAACATCGGTAATGCTGACACATTCATTTATTCTTTTAAGAGAAGCGGCAAGCATTCTTATTTCTTCTTCTGAATGTCTTTTTGTCTCAAGAAGGCGAATTTTTTCCAATGAAATGTTAACCTGGTGGCTTAAGGAATTAAGAAAATCAACTTCTTCTTTTGTCCATTCCCTTTTTTGGTGCGTCTCGTTAAGCACTAAGAGGTGGTATCCATCAGGATAAAAAGCGAATGGATACCAGAGACCACTTCTAATACTCATTTGCTCGTGTAATATTTTATCGGAATTATCTTTTAACAAAATGGGATTTATGTTATCAAAGTGGCTAGCTAAATACTGTTTGGTTTTTCTCATTTCAGTTATACCGCTGATGAAAACATCAACCGGATAAACTCCTTTGGTCGGTTGGATATCAGAATAGTTCGGATTTAACCATTCGCTAAAAGCGGTTAGTTGATTGCTGGGGAAATTAACATCATAAATTAAACAACGGTCAACATCAAGAGTTTCTCCTAAAATATCAGTAGTTTTTTCTAAGATAATGTTGCTGTCCTCTGATGAAATAATAACGTCTGCTATTTCATTAAGCGCATTGGCAAATCCGAGTTGCTGTTTAATTGCTTCTTGTGACATTTTCCGTTCGGTTATATCGCGGAATATTACAACTGCCCCAACAACTTTTCCATTTTCTAAAATTGGTGTCGTACTAAAATCAACCGGGAAGCCTGTCCTATCTTTCCGCCAAAAATATTCCTCACCGGAATGAGAAGTTCCATCGTGAAGAGTTGCATAAATATGGCAATCTTCGCAAGGATAAGGTTCTCCGGTGGGAAGAGCATAGTGCCATATAGAATGACTATACTTTCCAACCAATTCCTCTATTTTATAGCCAAGTAAATCCGCCGCCGCCGGATTGACAAAAGTATGGTAGCCGTCAAGGTCAAGTCCAAAGATGCCTTCGCCTGCATTCTCTAATATCAAACTAAATGTTCGTTTTGAACGGAACTTCTCCAGTTCGGTTTCTATCTTTGACTTTTGCAGGTTACTCCGGACAATCAGTAAAGTTCCTCCCATAAATGCAAAAGCTATTAGACTAATAAGCAGCAAAGTGCTTCTGTTATGATTGTCTAAAAACCCTGTTACTTCTTCGGAGGGCAGATTAAGAACAAGCGTCCAGGAAATGTTTTTAAATGCTAACGTTGTAAAACTTGCTAATTTTTTCGGTTTATCTTTAAGTTCATATTCGAAGCTTCCATTTTTTGAAGAAAGAATTCTTTCAACATAATCAAAGGAAGTATGGCAGCGGTTACAAGATTCATCAACCTTCTTTATATTTCGTAGAACCATTTCCGGATGCTCGGATTGAAACAACACTGTTCCGTCTTTATCCAAAATCCAGACGTTCTCTTTAACCACGGATGGACTAACCAAAGGTAAAAAAGCGGACAGCACTTCCTTCAAGTCGATCGTTTCTGTTACAATTCCTACAAATTTATTTGATTTAACTTGATAGATAGGTGAAACAATAAGAAAGCGAAAATAAGGAAGAGGCTCGGTTTTGTTCTCTGTTTTTTGAATCAGTGAAGAAATAAATTGCTTCCCCTTGTTTTCTTTTTTCATTGCCCATTGGAAGTAATCCAATTGCCCGTAGTTGCGCCCGATGGCTGCTTTAGCGGTTGAGTAGATGATCGTTCCTTTATCATCATAAACGCTAATCACTTTGACACTATTTTCCTTTACATGTCCAAAGAAATTTTGTACCTCCGAAACAAGGGGTTTTATATCCTGATGTTGGAGCGAGGCTAATGATACTAAAATTTCTATACCTTGAGCACGTTTGCATAAAAAAGATTTTATCTCTCTTGCTATTTGATTTGTGGCAGTAATCTGCTGAGCATTAAATCTTTTGATTATTTCGTCATCAGTTGAGTTATGAAGATCGAAGAGCAGAAACGTAATTATCGTTAAAACAATCACCGTAGATGCAACAATAACAATATTTGATTTCATAAGAGTAACCTTTTTATTTCTAATACTTTCATTCAGAGGATCTCAACCAAGATTCTTCGTGTAACTTCGTGCCTTCTTCGTGTAAGAACAAAAATCCTTTCACGAAGAACCACGAAGAAATTTTCACGAAGAACCACGAAGGAACGACTAAATATTTTTGTTATTGCACTCCGGAACTGTAAAATAAAATATTGAGCCTTCTCCCTTTGTGCTTTCCGCCCAAACTTTTCCGCCATTTTTTTCAACAAATTCTTTACAGAGCAGTAAACCCAACCCGGTGCTTGGTTCACCCTCCGTTCCTTGTGTCCCGACAAGTCGGGATTCTTCCATCTTGAACAGCCGTATTACATCCTTTTCCGCCATTCCAACACCGGTATCCTGCACAGAAACTTCTATCATTTTATCGTCAAGCTTTTTAGTGCGTACAATAATTTTCCCATCCTGTTTTGTAAATTTTACTGCATTAGATAAAAAATTTCTGAGTACAGTATTAATCATTTTTTCATCAGCATAAACTTTTTGAGTTTCATCAACTTCATTTATAATGGTAATGCCTTTTTGTAAGGCTCTTTGATTTAATATTTCAATATTTTGTGTAACCTCGGTCGATATATTCAATTCTTCAGGTGAAAAAGTTATTGAACCTTTTTGTATCTGCGCCCATTCCAATAAATTTTCTAATAACTTATAAACGGATGAAGCAGATTTGTGCAATGACTTGCTGTAATCCAACAATTCATCTTTAGAAATATCTTCATCTTCTGATGCCATTATTTCTGTTAAACCCAACAAACCATTGAAAGGACTTTTTAAATCATGTGCGATAATTGAAAAAAATTTATCCTTCTCCGAATTTGTTTTTTGCAGTTGTTGGTTCTTAGATTTGATTTCATTTTCAGCATGTTTGCGGATAATAACAGCGGAGAATACATCCGCTGCGGATTGTAAAAAACTCACTTCAAGAGGATTAGAAATATGTCCAACGGGTAAATAAACAACAATTACTCCGACCACTTCTCCATCAGAAAAGATGGGGATATTGTAATGCCCATGCGCTATTATTCCAGGATAAAGGTTATCGTGCTTTTCATCCACGCAATCAGCGAATTGAATTTTGCCCGAACTTGCGGCTCTGCCACAAAGGCAGTGTCCAAAAGGAACATGTGCACACATGGTTTGCAATGCTTCCGGTAAATTAATGCTGCACTTCAGAACTAATTCTTTTTTCCCATTCTCGGCAAGAAACAGACCGCCAATTTGTTCCAAACGTAAAAAAGAAGTCGAAAGGATTATTTGCAATCCTTTTTCAAGGCTCTGCTCAAGTGTCATATCTTCTGCCAGGAGACCTGAGAGATCATATAACTTTTCTAAAATTTCTCTCTGTTTTTCCTGTTCTTCCTCTGCTTTTTTGCCTTCGGATATATCACGAATAATCCCGGTATAAAAAGTTTCATTAGAGGTTTTCCATTCAGAAAGTGATAATTCTACAGGAATTACATTCCCGCTTTTATGTAACCCTTGAAGTTCCATTGTTTTCCCAATGATATGACGTTCGCTTTCAGAACCGAGTCGTTCTATACCTGTATGGTGTTTCTTCCTGTAATCAAGAGGGACTATCAACTCAAGAGATTTCCCAATAATCTCTGCATCCGCAAAACCAAATATTTTTTCCGCCCCTTTGTTCCACCCTAAAATTGTTCCTACTCTGTTAGCAATAATTATCGCATCGTTAGCAGATTGAGTGACTGAACGAAATCGCTCTTCACTTGCCCGGAGCGCTTCTTCAGCAAACTTACGTTTTGTAATATCTCGAAACGTAACGACAGCACCAACAACTTTACCCGATTCTAAAATTGGTGTAGTACTAAAATCAACTTGAAATCCCGAACCGTCTTTCCGCCAGAAAAATTCCTCCCCGGAATGTGAAACCCCTTCATGTAGAGTTGCATAAATATGGCAATCTTTTCCTGGATATGGATCACCGTTGGGGCGGGTATGGTGCCACAAAGTATGGCTATGCTTTCCTATCAATTCCTCGATTTTATACCCAAGTAATTTCGCAGCCATAGGATTAATAAACGTGTGGTTGCCGTTAAGGTCAAGACCAAAGATACCTTCACCGGCGCTCTCTAAAATCAAATTAAATGCTTGTTGCCCGCGCAGTTTTTCTGCATCTATTTCATCCTTCGCTTTCAACCTGGTACTGCGTGAAAGAGAAAAGGAAAAACCTATGAGTATAAGTGAGATGACGGCAATAAGCGCTAACGTTTGGTTACTATTTTTATCGACAAAATCAGTAATCTCATCAAGTGGAGTATTTACAACAACTTTCCAAGAAATATTTCTAAAGTTGAGTGTAACAAAACTCGATAACTTTTGAGGACTTTCTTTTAGCTGATATTCTGTTGAGCCTGTGGTTTGGGAAAGAATTGATTCAACATATTTAAACGAATCGTGGCATTCAAGACAAGATTCATCCTGCTGATGTACATTAAACATAATCATTTCCGGATGCTCGGCTTGATATAATACGGTTCCGTCTTTGTCTAAAAGCCATGCATCCTGTTTGCTTTTATGAGAACTATCTGCACGAAAAAATGATGTCAGAATTTCATCTAAATCCACAGTAACAGATACTATTCCGACAAATTTATCAGAAAATTCTTTATGGAGTGGATTTATTGAACTTGATACAACCGGGGTAGATTCTCCATAGATTGGAGCAACAATCATTACTTGAAAAGTAGAATTTTTACTCGACTTAGAAAACATGAACGGTACTTCAGCAGTTATAAACAGCTCTCCTTTGTTTTTCCTTTGAACTGCCCAAGCAAAAAATTTCGTATCACTATGGTCGAAAGAAACAGCGTCTCTTAGTGTCGAGTATATGATTGTCCCTTTTTCATCATGTATGTTGATTGATTTCACATGATCTTTTTTCAAATACTCAAAATATTCTTGAACAACATCTACAACGGCATCAATTTTTTTATTTTGTAAAGCTGGTAATGAGGAAAGGATCTCAACTGCAAGGGATTCGTCTCGGAGGCATGATTCAAGTTCTTTAGATAACTGCCGGGCGGTAAAAAGCTGCCGGGATTGAAATCTCTGGACTACCTCCTTCTTAGCAGAATTATGGAGTCCAACAAGTAGAAATATTGTACCTGTTAGAATAATAACCGTGAAAACAATGATAAGTTTTGATTTCATAATATTCTCTTATAACTCGGTACAAATATATTAAAATACTAACAATAATTGTGGAATGATGAATTTTTTCGATGAGTGTGGGGGTATTAGGTGTAGGACTTAATAGCTCTAAAGTCTTTACTGTATTGTTAAAAATGTTTTTGCTTATGAGGTTAAAAAATTTATTTCATAAGCACCAGTTTTTTCGTTTCAACATAATCTCCGGCTTGAATTTTATAAAAGTAAATACTGCTGCTCAAATATCTTCCATTAAAAACAACCTGGTATCTACCGGCTGCTTTCTCTTCATTCACTAATGTCGCTATTTCATTCCCAAGCACATCATAAACTTTCAGTATTACGAAACTGTTCTTTGGCAACTGATAATTAATTCTTGTTTCCGGATTAAAGGGATTCGGATAATTTTGAATCAACTTAAAAGTTAGCGTGGCTTCACTTCTTTTCTCTTCAACTTCAGTTACGGTTCCTCCTAAATTATAGTATGGTTTATAAGCATTCTTCAACGTCTCCCCAACGGGCTTTAGGGTTGTTCTGTTCATAGGATACAAACCCATACTTTGAAATCCGTTTCTTTGTCCCGCGGTGTACCAATCAAAAATACACCACCAGGTAATACCGTTTAAGAATCCGTTTGCATTGTACTTCCCGAATTCATTGATGGTAGCAAAAAGTTTAAATGCTTTGTACGTTTCGTTAAATACGGTAACTTGTTTTGCGGAAGAAGACCCGTCTTCAGTTGACCAATATCCGAATTCCGAATCCATAATCGGTTTGCCGGGATTATTGATTTTTGCTTGCGCTAAAAAAGAGCTGGTTCCGGTATAATAAGTCCCACCGTGAAAAATTCCGAAGTACATCGTCCAACTTGCAACATCGCACGGTTGTTGGGAAACATCCATAGCTCCGGGTCTATCTGCGGCGGGTGATTGTGTAATCAATCTCCCATCATTGAAGTGAAGAAGATGATCATCTTTGATAGTTTGAATATACGTCTTACGTTCCTGTTCAATCAAACTTTCATTCTGTGTGCTCCAAAAGAAAATCGAAGGGCGGTTGAAATCCTTTAGCACCATTTCTCTAAACATTTGTTGATGAATATGCCGCACATTGTTTTGAATATCCCAGCCCTGTACATCATCAAACCAAAAGACGGGAATTTCTTCCCAAACAGCAATCCCCAAACGATCAGCAATTAAATAAGTGTATGGGTGATTTGGATAATGGGCAGAACGAAGAAAAAGAGCGTTTACACCTCTCACTTTTTGCAAGTCGGTAAAAATAGTGTCCTTTGGAACGCTGCGTCCATATAGAGGATGATCTTCGTGGCGCGCAACTCCCGCTAGAAAAACCGGGTTGCCATTTAATAAAATTTTGTCGGCATTTCTTTCAATTTTTCTCACTCCGAATTGTGTATAAAATTCATCCGAAAGTTTCCCGTTTTCTTCAACGGTGATCTTAGCGATGTAAAGATTTGGATTTTGCATTGACCACAATTTAAATTCATGCAAAGGAAATTCACCGGAAAAAGGAGTTACCGAATCTTGCAGCGTTAAATTATAAATTAAACTTGTACCCGGAGTTCCGAGAAGTTGATATGTTTTTTCGTTTGACATATTAGCGCTGTCAATATTAGCAGAAAAAACTTGCACCGTTGCAGTAACATTTTTAGAAATGCCGGTCTTGTTAAAAATGATTCCATTAAACTTTACATTATTGCTTGCACCATCGGTCTTAAAATCTGCACGTGAAACGGAAATGTTTTCGGAAGCCTCCAAATAAACGTCGTGAATAATTCCCGTATAGTTGAACCAATCACATTGATTATAAGGAACAATATCTTTGCGTGTGCCCCATACCGGATTATCAACACGAACAACAAGCGAATTATTTACAGCGCCGAAATTCAATTTTGAACTTACATCAAAAGCAAAAGGAGTGTAGCCGCCTTCGTGGTATCCGCAATATTGCCCATTCACCCAAACATCGGCAACGTAGTTAACGGAATAAAAAATCAGTTTAATAAATTTTCCTTGAAGAGAATCGGCGGTATTAAAATTATATCTGTACCAAACTCCGTTTTGATAAAATTCCGGAGTTCTGATTGTATCGGGGTACAATTCATTTTCAACCGAAGGGATTTGTTTGGTCTGCCAGCCGGTATCGTCAAAACCGGGAAGTTCTTTTCCTCCGGCTTCGGTTAAAAGATTTGCTAACCCGGCTTCGTCTCTTTTTGCAAGAGAGATATTGTCATCAGCGGCTACTCTTAATTTTTTCCAGGTTCCGGCTAAATTAACGACCGCTCTTTTTTGTTTTTCAAATGAAGGAACAGGAATTCCATTTTGAAAAGGGATTTCAACACCGTTTATTGATCTAAAACTTAATGTCGCCTCAAGTGAAGCATTGGTTTGGGCGGAAATTTTTAAGGAGGAAATCCCCAAAAGCATAACTGCCGGAAGGATCATGTTTGTAAATGTATGTTTCATACTAGTTTATTTTTTTTTATGATAATTGTCGCAAGAATGATACCATTAAATTTACCAACTTTTCTGAAAAAAAAACACTTTAATGGAAGGAGACTTGTTGCGGGATTATTACTCTAATAAAAAGGAACTTATTAGAGTGATAAGAGAAATTTCTGCACCTTTAAAAACAATGGGACGCAGATTTGTTAGGATTAGTTATGATTGATTAAGATTATCATAAAAAATCATAGTGATCTTAATACATCCGCATCCAATTGGTTAACTTTACTTCATCCCTAATTCTTTTGCCATGCGGAAGTAGTTTGGTGGCGCGAGTCCTAATTTTTTTGCGGCATCGGTATCAGAGTTTGAGTTATCTCTTACAAACTCAAAATATTTTTCACGCACTAAAAGTTCTAAATCACGCAGAGGAAGAATATTTTCTTTGTCGAAGTTGATGCTGTTTTGTTCGTCTCTCTCTTCCGAAAAACCGTACCTCCCAATTGCAAGTTTTGCATCTTTTAACGTACTGATCTTTTCATCGTTAAAAAGAAGCCGCTGCACAACATTTTTCAATTCGCGTACATTGCCGGGCCAATCATAATTAATTAACACTTTCATTGCATCGTCCTCAAACGTTGGTTTTTCACGGATCATATCAATGCTCATCGTCGTCATAAAATAATCGAGAAGAATTGAAATATCTGTCTTTCTGTATTTCAGATCGGGGACGTGAATGGGCAAAACATTTAAGCGGTAATATAAATCTTCTCTAAAGCGTTTAGCTTTTACTTCTTCTTCAATATTTCTGTTTGTAGCTGCAAGAATGCGGACATCCACTTTAACTTTTTCAGTTCTCCCGATTTTTTCAATTTCACCGTCTTGAATAACACGAAGCAATTTTACTTGTGCGGCAAGTGGGAGTTCAGTTACTTCATCGAGAAAAATTGTTCCGTTGTTAGCAACTTCAAAAAGTCCGAGTTTCTTTTTATCAGCCCCGGTGAACGCTCCTTTTTCATATCCGAATAATTCACTTTCAACTAAATCATGCGGCAGACTTCCGCAATTGATAATAACAAAATTTTCAAGTTTGCGTGCACTAGTGTAATGGATGTTGTATGCAACAAGTTCTTTTCCCGTGCCGGAAGCGCCGCGGATAAGAACGTTAATGGTACTTTGCGAACATTTTGTTATCTGTTCTTTCAGTTTAAATATTTCGGGAGATTCGCCAACCATTCTTTTTTGTTCTAAAGTTTCTTCTGCATTGCGCACCAATTTTTGATTTACGCGGAGCCGTTCAAGTTCTAATTTTCTTTTTTCGAAAGCGTTGAAAATACTGATGATGAAATCGGTAGGTTGATAAATAAATTCTTCAATATCGCCGGGATATTTAGTGCAATACCAAAAAGCTCCGGCTTTCATCAATTTATTTGCAAATGTATAATCGGAAATATTGATGGTCATTTTTGTTACCACAATAATTTGCAAAGCGGAATCAACTTCTTTTATTTTATGAATTAACTCTTCGCCCATTAATCCGCCGGCAATTTGAAAATCCATAATTACCAGATCAAAACGTTCTTTTTTATCTTTGAGAAGTTCGAGCGCGCCTTTACCATCGGAAACAATTTTACCGATTTTGATTTGCTCGGAAAAAGGTTTAATAGTGTTTTGCACACGTCTAACATCAAATTCTTCGTCTTCAATTAAGAGAACGTTGATAATTCCTTCTGAAAACATGTAAGCTCCTTAAGTTAATTTAACTATAGCGCAGCAGCATGCTGCAAGTATAAAGTAGAAAGTAGAAAACATAAACTTACAGTCAAATACGATAGTTAGCCATTAAAAAATTCCTAATTCCTAATTGATACAACAAACTTGCATCCGGTGACTGGTAAATTTTCAACTTCAAGCTGCCAGCCGCAGCGTTTAGAAATTTCATAAGCAATATAACATCCGTAACCAATGGTTGGTGAATCGGAGTTTTTAGTTGAGATATTTTCGTGGAAAAGATATTTTATTCCGTCTTCTTCAATTTTCAAGAGTTCGGGCGAAATTCCTTTTCCATTATCGGAGATAGTAATCCGTGATTTTTTATTTTCATCATCATATTTCGTGTCAACGGTGATTTGCAGGTTCTGTTCTCCGCCATGGTCAATACTGTTCTGGATGAGCGGTTCAATAATTTCCCAGATAACAAATTCGTTTATAGGAACTTTGGGAAGGTTCTCATCAAGCGTCAAATGGATAGTGAACGCATTTGTTTTTTTTGCAATCCTTAAGAAAATATTGTTTACAAGAAAGTTTATTACCTCGTTAAGATTTGTCTGGAACAACTGGTTTCGGATCGTTTGGATCGGTGGATCATACCACTTCATATCATAAATTACACGCGAAATAAAATTTGAATACTTTGCAACCCGGTATTTTATTTCATCAATATTTTCAGAAGAAAGCTGGCGCAAATCTTCTTTAATGAATCCCATGATTTTTTCAGCTTTGTGGTGTGTGTGATAAATCCTCTTTGTAAAAACAAGTTCTTTCTGGTAGTTAATTTGTTTCTTCAAATTTTCTTCATGCTCATCAAATAATAGTTTTTGTGCCTCATCTCTTTCTTTTACCGTATAGGAAGAAATAAAATACATCGTCAAAAGGCCGAGTAAAATTAATGAAAGATAGATAACCGAAGTTTCGTCATACCCGGAAATAATTTGATCGGTAATAAAAGAAAAATCGGGAGAGTTCTTCATGTACAGCGCGCCGATCAATTCTCCCCGCAATACAAACGGAACAAAAATATTGTACGACTCTTTGTTTGTTAAAATCGTATGAATTTGTTCGGTCGATTCGAGTTTGCTTTTTATCGGCATATAAAGTGCGATGGCTTTTTTATAAGATTTTTTTATGGCATGGGGATATAAATTTTCCTGCACTAAAAATGTAAAGAGCGCTTTCCCATCATCTATGGCAACAACGCTATCTCCTTTGTTTACAAGTATGCAAAGCTCTTCAATGTTATGTTGAAGAATTTGCTGACTAAATATTATATCGAAAGACTGCGACATTCTTCTTGATTCTTCATCGCTTAATTTCTTTTTGGGATTTACTGTTTCAAGTAAAAGTTCGAGTGATGTAGTTGTTAAATTTGCAAGCCGTTCGGCGGAATCTTTCTGATACCATTCCTGAGTTGAACTTAAAAAATTAGTAATCGAAACTTTGTTGATTATCGAAATAATTAATTGGAAAGCAAAAATGAC
This sequence comes from Ignavibacteriaceae bacterium, assembly GCA_023229425.1. Classification (GTDB taxonomy): domain Bacteria; phylum Bacteroidota; class Ignavibacteria; order Ignavibacteriales; family Ignavibacteriaceae; genus UBA1563. Next base: position 30,277 of record JALNZG010000011.1, on the reverse strand, counting down.
AATAAACAGTACGGTGAGGTGTTTAAACTCAAAATGATATTCGCGGAATTTGTCTAATAATTTTTTCTGTGCCATAATAATTTTTTAGTCTGCTTTTTGAACAATAATTCCCGACCTGCGAATTTTTTCATACGCAGTTTTTACTGCGGTATCAACAGTAACTTCCTTTTTTAATGCTGAGTGAATTGCATTGGCAAGTATATCTGAAACGATGGTGTATTTCTGAAAAAACGGACGATGGATTCCCTGTTTCATCAGGTTTTTATAAAAATATAAATCGGGATTTTTTTCAAAAAACTCTTTATCATCATATAAAAAATTAAGAACAGGCAAATATCCTCCTTCGTTGTACATTAATTTTTGGGATTCCTCGCTTGTAAAAAAATTAATAAATTTTACCGCTTCACCTACATTAGTTGAATATTTTGAGATCATCAAATTCCATCCGCCAAAAACAGATGCAGGTCTTTCACCTGCAAAATGCGGCGTTGGAGCCCGTTCCAAGTTTTTCAATACCGCAGCATACTCCTGACTTGTTCCTCTTTCTTTTAAACTAGACCAAGCACGGACAGAAAAACCTTCCTCTTTAAGAAAGTAATCAGCGCTTTCATTCTCTTTAAGTTCAACTACCTTTTGGGGTGATACTTTATCTGTATAAATCATTTTTACAAGTTGATTCAATACTTTTTTAAAACCCGTTTCATTTAAATAAAGAGTATCGTTTCTATAGTATGAACGGTTGCTGTTTGCCAGCATTTCAAAAAAACTGCAGATCAGTCCTTCATAATTATCAGCTTGAAAAACATAGAGAGGATTTTTGTTACCTGATAGTTTTTGTGACAAATTCGTTAAGTCTTCCCAGGTAATTGATGAGCTGATCTTCTTTTGAAGTTCATAATAATTGGAGAGTTTTCGTAATACATCATCTCGAAAATATAAGTGTGCAATATCAAGATAAAGAGGATATGCCATTAATGCATCATTAAAAATACAAGTCTCAAGCGCATATTGAAGTAGCCGCTGTTGCTCTTTTGCCGAATAATAGGGAGTAAGCGGAACTGCCCATTTAGCAAATCGCGGCACCCAAATTTGATCTACTGCAAAAACATCGATCCGATCGCTTTTGTTGCGCAGATAACGGGCAAGTAATTCTTTTCTTTCATTTGTACTGAATTTATCAAACGAAAGATCGATCGCTTCAACTTGAATTTGTCCTTCGTACTTTTTATTAAAAGCATCAATAACTTTTTGATGCGCGTTAGAAATATGATCAACGTAATAAATTTTTTTTGTAAGAGAATTGTTTCTCTCTAAACCGGAGCCGGTTGGAAAGAGATATGTGATCAGAAGAAACGCGGTGATCAAAATTCCGCTAAGAATTACATAAAAAGTTTTTTCAAATTTCATTGCATAACAGCGTTTACTATTTTCAAATTGAGTACGTGCAAATTATATATAAATCCAAGGTACCGTTTTCTATCAAGTAAGTCATATTTCACAACTATTATAGAAGAAGAATCTCATAATCATAATCGCAATCATAATCTTAATCCTTTTTATTTATAGGTTTTAAAACAGATTAAGATTATGATTAAGAAAAAATAATCCTGGTCCATTACGTATATAACGAAGTAACCTACGGCAGTAATTTTTTCTGTTTCTGCCAGGTTTTCATCCACTCAAAATTTGGTGTAGTGTAGGGAACTCCGGTGATCCTTCCGCCAAAACCGATAAAGCGGTAAACAAACATATTTACTTCAGTAACAGAGAGCTGTTTCAATGATTGATCATACAGCAAAACTCCAAATTTTTGTGCAAACTTTGCGGTTCCCCCATTTATATTTTCATAAAGACGTTTGTTAAAAAGTTCTTCTTTAACTTGATCTTTACTTGCCTGAAAACTTTGTTTAACAGAATCCTGCGCCTCTTTTTTCCCTAGCAATTTAAATATTGAATATCCCCCTTCAGTTTTCAACGGTCCATAAACATCCCCTTCCTTCATAGATTCCGCAATCTTTCCGATCTCTCCAAACTGAAAAGTGTATTGCCATCCGAATTCACCTTTTTGTGCTTGCGTTGATTTTCGCCGGTTATATCTTTCAGCTAAGACTTTAAAATCTATTCCTTCGTTTATTTTTTTCAAGATTGTCTGTACGGAATCTAAATTGTCCGAAAATATTTCAATAAGATTAACTTTGATACCAGCTGCCTGGTTACCGGTTTTGTGCAGATAAAATTGATAGACTTCATCGTCTGAGACACGCGAAGAATCTACGAAGACCCTTTTCATAAACTGTGATAAATAATTATCCCGCCACATTTGAAGATCCTTTTTTACTTCGGGAAGATTTTGCAAGCCTCTCCGGGAACCTTCGCGCGCAATCAATTCATACTGCACAAACTCATTCAGTTTTTTCTGCAGCAAACCGACTACATTTTGTTTTGAAACCCGTTTAATATTAAAATCTTCAACAAGCAAAAAATAGAAAAAGTCGTTCAACGTTGGTGGATTGGGGTCAAAGAGCGCGATAGGTTTGGCAAGCATTTCTCCACCATAGATTGATGATAAATATGCTAAGTCAAATTCAGTAAAGTGAAGATTTGCAGAATCAGCAGGATTATTTTGCTTCCTTCTTTGAAATGATTCGAGCATTTTATCCGGGAGATCTTTTACAATAGTTGCATTAAACGGAACTTGCTTGCCTGAAAGAAGGTTGTTTAAAAATTCCATTCCAAACTGCTTGCTTCTTCTTGCCCGGATAATATTTTTAACATTATTGGAAAAACCCGTTGACTTATCCAGCGTTCCGGTAATTTTATCAACGAGTTTGAAAATAAACCAACCGTTTTTATTTTTCATCGGTTTAGAAAAAGTGGGCGGCTTCATTCTGTAAAGCGAATCTTCCATCCATTCATCATCCATATTCCCGAAAGTAATGGGAACGGGTTCTTTCTGCAGAGCATAATCGGGACGCATTTTCAATAACGAATCGAATGCCGCTCCTTTTTTTAGTTGGTTATAAATCTCATAACTTTCTGAAGAATCAACCGCACTGATAATCAATACATTCAAAGTAATCTGAGCTCTTGCTTTTGCGCGGATCAGATCGGTATCGGTAATTTTAATTCTGCTATCAACTTCTTGTTTAAATAATGCATCGCGGAGAAACATTTTTTCCAGCGGCTTAAGCAAGTTTTGGTAAAGGTCTAATGTATCAAAGTGCATCTCTTTTGCTTCCAAAGCCCATAATTTTTCTGCTATGAGTGAGGCAAGAAATTCTTTTTTAAGCGAATCGGCATTTTTATGCGTCGTACTTGGGTGAGGTAAAAATTCGTAACGGGTTTTAAACTCTTCCGCAGTGATAACATTGGCACCGATTCTAGCAACCGACTCTTCTTTTTTTTGCGCCTCGCAAAAATGAATTTGTAAAAGAAATAGAAGTAAGAATAATAAAATATTTTGCTTCATTACTGGTGGATCCTGTACGTATTGTTTGTAAAGAATATTTTTTTTATTGCAATATACGGTTCTGCAATTAATTTGGAGGGTAAATTCCGATAGACAATCTAAAATTATTTGAACATAAATGGATGTTGAAACTTGATCATCTTTTCATTTTTCTTATCCTATCAATTCACTTATTTTAATGGATCAAGAACTCAACAAAAGTAAAATGATAACTCCACTTGAAGTTTTAAATAAGCAATTCGGATTTGACGAATTTCGATTTCACCAGCAACAAATTATTGAATCCGTATTAGCTAAAAAAGATACCGCCGTTTTAATGCCTACCGGAGGCGGTAAATCACTTTGCTATCAAATTCCCGCGCTGCTTTTTGACGGACTGACAATCGTCATTTCTCCATTAATTGCGCTAATGAAAGACCAGGTGGATGGACTGCGATTAAACGGAGTAGCTGCCGCGTTTCTTAATTCCACTCTTTCTGCAAATGAGCAAGCGCAAGTGATGAACGATATCCGCAATCAACAAATAAAACTTCTCTTTATTGCCCCGGAAAAAATTTTCATCAACGAACAACAATTTCTCAATTTCCTTAAACCGTTAAATATTTCTTTGTTCGCTATAGACGAAGCGCACTGCATTTCTCAATGGGGACACGATTTCCGTCCCGAATATTTACAGTTAGCGGTATTGAAAAAACATTTTCCCGGTGTTCCTATTATCGCGTTAACAGCAACTGCAGACGAACTGACGCGAAAAGATATTCTTGAAAAGCTAAATCTGCAATCACCCAAAACATTCATTTCCAGTTTTAACCGCGCCAATATTTATTATTACATCGAACCAAAACGAAATTGGTTTGCGTATCTGTTGAACTATTTAAAGAAGCATAAAGAAGATTCGGGTATTATCTATTGCCTTTCCCGCGCATCAACTGAATCGCTTGCCAACGATTTGACGGAGAATGGATTTTCGGCAAAACCGTATCATGCCGGATTAGAAAAACAACTTCGAGATCAACATCAAGATTTATTCATCAAAGACAAAGTGAAAATTATTGTTGCAACGATCGCTTTTGGTTTGGGAATTGACAAATCCAACGTCCGGTTTGTCTTTCATGTTGATCTGCCGAAAAATATTGAAAGCTATTACCAGGAAACCGGTAGAGCGGGGCGTGATGGAATAAAAAGCGACGCGATCTTATTTTACGGAAGAGGCGATCTTGTAAAACTTAAAAAGTTTTGTGAGATCGAAAATAATCCGGCGCAAAGCAAAATCATGTTGGAGAAGCTGAACAAGATGGCGCGGTTATGCGAAACGCAAACGTGCAGAAGAAAATTCATGATGAATTATTTTGGCGAAGAGTATCCAAACTATTGTGGAAGCTGCGATGTCTGTTTGAGCAAGTATGAAAAATTCGATGGAACGATCGTGGCGCAGAAAGCTCTCTCAGCCGTTGCGCGGTTAGACCAAAGGTACGGAGTAAATTTTGTAATTGATTTTCTGCGCGGTTCTAAATCGGAAAAAATTATGGACTGGCAAATGCAGTTAAAAACTTACGGTGTTGGTTCCGATTATAGTAAAGAAGAATGGCGGCAATATCTCAATGATTTGATCGTGATGGGTTATCTGCATCAGGAAGAAGGACAGTATCCCATTTTGAAATTAACTGAAAAGAGTAAAGCGGTTTTAAAAGGGGAAGAAAAAGTTATGCTAATAAAAACCGTTGTGAGGAAAGAAGTTGAACACAAAGAACTGCATTATGAAGTGGAATTATTGTCTCTGCTGAAAAATCTTCGTAACCGGTTTGCTGAAAGCGCGCACGTGCCGGCTTATCTTATTTTTTCAGATACAACTTTGATAGAGTTGGCAATGTACCTTCCTCAAAATTTTTCCGAGTTGAAAAAAATATCCGGCTTTGGAGAAATTAAATTACAGCGGTATGGAAAAACGTTTCTGGATGTGGTGCTGAATTATTGCAAGAAAAATAATTTACAATCACGCATACAGGACAAAACACCTAAGAGACAAAGGAAAACCGGGTCTGTGCGTTCGTCTGAAAAATCCGACACCAAAATGGAGAGCTTTGAATTATTCAAAAGCGGAAAGTCCGTTACTGAAATTGCGGCTTTTCGAAATCTTACTGCGTCAACGATTGAAAATCATTTAGCTTTTTTTGTTGAAATAGGAAAGATCAAAGTAAATGAATTAGTTACACCGGAAAAAATGGGGCAGATTGAAAAAGCAATTCACCTGCATGGAGATTTATCGCTTGGGGTATTAAAAAACGAATTAGGCGAAGATATTAGTTACGGAGAGATCAGAGCAGTGATCAACTATTTAAAATTAGGATTTGGAAATTAGCACTTGGAAGAACAGTTGTTGACAGAATAAATAATATTGAACGAATGAATAAAATCAAGAATAACTATCAATCCAAAGGATACCGTACACAATTTTTAATTTGTGATATGGTCGGAACGATCCATCGGATTTGAAAAATTGTAATCCTAAACACAAATCCGGATGTCCATGCTTTTATTGTTGACATTTATATCGGTTATCACTAATTATCAAAGTGAAAACTGATATTTTTTGTACGATTCTTTTTTCAAAGTGTTTAATCTGTAAGGCATTGATCTTAAGGTTGAAATTTATGGAACAAATTAATATTTAATCGATAATTACTTATGAGAGATTTCTCCGCATTTTTCTTTTTCGATCTCCATACAAAGTTTTTTTAAGAAATAATTTTCTATAATTAAGTTAAAAAATAACTTCAATAATTCCGAAAGGAACCAAGTCATGAAAAAACTGTTAATGTTAGTTTCTGTTTTGTTGTTCTCTCAAAATCTGTTTTCACAGGTTACACTCCAATCACCCAATGGCGGAGAAATTTGGAAGATTGATTCGCAACAAAATATTACATGGACAAGCCTTAGCACAACCAATGTTAAAATTGAATTAAGTACAGATAACGGAATAGTCTGGAGTTTGATCTTAGACAATTACCCTGCTTCATCCGGAAGTTATCCGTGGACTGTACGTTCGATTCCCTCAACCATGTGCAAAATAAAAATAAGTGATGCGGCAAATAATTTTATTTTTGATGAATCCGATGCAGTTTTTACAATTGAAATCAGCCCTTTGGGGGGCGGTGTTACACTCTTGTCTCCCAACGGTGGGGAAGTTTGGCTTGCAGGCTCAACACAAACTGTTTCATGGACTGACGCGAATCCTACCGGATTTGTAAATCTCGATTACTCAAGCGATAATGGCGGCACATGGAACCGATTTGTAAATAGCGCAAACTCCATGTATCCAACCTATCAGTGGGGGGTTCCATCCCTTACAGGTACGTTTTATAAAGTGAGAGTAACAGATGTAAATAATTCCTTGTTTTCTGATGAAAGCGATGCACCCTTTACAATTACCGATAAACTTCCCTCCACAATAACACTTACCTATCCCATTGGTGGAGAAATTTTTTATAATGGTTCCCAACAAACCATTACATGGACCAGCAGCAACGTTGGAGCGGTTAATCTACATTTTTCACCTGATAACGGTGTAACGTGGAATTCAATTGCTTCCAGCCTTCCTGCTTATATGGGAAGTTATTCGAGCATCGTTACTTCAACTCCAACAACAACTGCCTTGATCCGAATAAGCGATGCAGCCGACGCTACAACATTTGACGAAAGTGACGGTGTATTTACAATTTTGGATACTACTACGTATAAAATAACTCTTTCATTACCGAATGGTGGAGAAAATTGGCAAGTTGGTTCAAATCAGTATCTCGCTTGGACAAACACAAACATGACGGGTTCTGTAAATATTGATTACTCAACCGATAATGGTACGACATGGTTTGCGGTTGCAACTAATATCTCATCAATGTATCCGACTTTTATGTGGACAGTGCCGAATACTCCATCAACTGCATGTAAAATAAAAGTGTATGATGCGAGTGATGCTTCGGTTTTTGATGAAAGCGATGCCGTGTTTACAATCCAGCAGTTAGAGCAATTTACCGAGCAAACCTCCATTTCTCTTATCGGATTAGGATTAAGTTCCGTTGCTTGGGGTGATTATGATAATGACGGATATTTGGATATTTTGTTAACAGGTCGTAATGATGCCAGTCATCCCTTCACTATAATATACAAAAACAATGGAGACGGAACATTTACAGAACAGACAAACGCTACGCTTACATCAGCCTCAAGCGGTTCTGCAGCGTGGGGTGATTATGACAATGACGGATATCTGGATATTTTATTAACGGGTTATACTCTGTCCGGTCCGGTCTCCCAAATTTACAAGAATAATGGAGATGGAACATTTACCTTGCTGACCTCAGTTTCACTTCCCGGGGTTGGTAATAGTTCTGTGGCTTGGGGAGACTACGATAACGACGGGAAACTTGATATTTTGCTAACGGGTAATTCCTTTGGCACTCGTATCTCCAAAATCTACAAGAATAACGGAAACGGAATATTTACAGAGCAAACATCTGTTTCGCTTAAAGGAGTATCTAATAGTTCAGTTGCATGGGGAGATTATGATAATGACGGGAACCTCGACATTTTGTTAACGGGTTTAAATGATCTCAGTGGTCAAGTCTCCATAATTTACAAAAATAACGGAGATGGAACATTTACAGAACAGACTTCTGTTTTTTTAGCCGGAGTAGAACAAGGTTCCGTGGCTTGGGGCGATTATGATAACGATGGATATCTCGATATTTTGTTAACAGGTATGAATGGGACGAACCAAATATCCAAAATCTACAAAAATAATTGGGACGGTACGTTTACCGAACAAACCTCTGCCTCTCTTACGGGAGTCTCAAATAGCTCTGTAGCATGGGGCGATTATAATAATGATGGATTGCTTGATATTCTGTTGACGGGTTATGAAATGAATAATAATCCTATCTCCAAAATTTACAAAAATATGGGAGAAGGAAATTTTTATGAGCAGACCTCTGCCTCGCTGATAGGTGTAGCTAATAGTTCTGCGGTTTGGGGTGACTATGATAATGACGGAGCCCTCGATATTTTATTAACGGGTTATACAACCGGTAGCGGGTATGTCTCCAAAATTTACAAAAACATTAATGCAGTATTTAACACAGCTTCAACAGCGCCAACCAATTTAACTTCATCTGTTAGTGGAAATGATGTTTCCTTTAACTGGAATAAAAGTTATGACCAAGAAACACCGCAAAACGGGTTGAGTTATAACCTGCTGATAGGTACAACACTTGAAAGCGTAGATGTACTTTCGCCAATGGCAAATAAAACAAACGGTTTTAGAAGAATAGTTAAATTTGGAAACAATCAAACTAATAGTTGGACAATAAAAAATTTGCCTGGTGGAACATATTTATGGAGCGTTCAAGCTATTGATGCGGCATTTACAGGTTCTCCTTTCGCTTCGCAGGAAGTTTTTACAGTTGGCGGAATTACTAACACACTTTTACTTCTGTCCCCGAACGGCGGAGAAAATCTTGTCTCCGGAACCGTTGATACCATCCATTGGTCTGCAAATTATTTAACACAAGTAAAGTTGGATTACACAACAGATTACGGTACAACATGGACAAACATCGTAGGCAGTATGCCTGCAGAATATCCATCCGGTTACGCTTGGGTTGTTCCAAACACTCCATCAACTATGTGTAAAGTAAGGGTAACTGATATTAACAATAATGGAATATTTGATGAAAGTGACGGGTTGTTTACGATTTCCGGAAATTCTCTGCAAACCGGACTTGTAGCCTACTATCCATTTAACGGTAACGCAAATGATGAAAGTGGAAACGGACTAAACGGTACTAACAATGGTGCGACACCTACGACCGATAGGTTTGGGAATGCAGGAAAAGCTTATGCTTTTGATGGAATAAGCTCCTACATCGATATTGGAGATCAAGGTGATATCAATGATTTCACTATTTCCATATGGTTCAATTGTCTTGACAATAGTAAAACGCCATTCCTCGTTGGTGCAGGCAATTCAAACAATGAAATTCTAGATTTGAGAGTAGAAAATACGGGGACGCTCCACTATCTAGTAAGCCGCTTTACAGCCAATAGCCAAGAAGGATATTTAGATTTTCAGGTTCCATTACAGAGATGGAATCATGCAGTTATCACAAGGGTAGGTGGTACAGTAAAGCTATATTTTAATGGTCAAACAGGGACAATAGTATTGACTATGAACGAAGGAAGTCTGGACGGTGCTATTAATTTGCACAAAAGCCTTGTGATAGGTGCAAACAATTATTTGCCAAATAAAACTGATTTCTTCCCTGGTTCACTCGATGACATCCGTATTTACAACCGTGCTTTAACACAAGCGGAAATAAATTTACTGTTTAACGAAATACCTCAGCAAACAAGTAATCTTACAGTTGCTTCCCCGAACGGTGGAGAAAATCTTGTTACCGGTACCGTTGACACCATTCATTGGTCTGCAAATTATTTAACACAAGTTCAACTTGATTACTCAACCGATTATGGAGACACCTGGATAAACATTGTAGGAAGCATGCCCGCAGATTATCCGAGCGGCTATGCATGGTTGGTTCCCAACACACCATCGCAAGGTTGTAAAATAAGAGTAACTGATATTAACAATAATGGAATATTTGATGAAAGTGACGGCATATTTTCAATTCAACTTTTCAAGAGTGGAGAGTATTTACCGGACGCCAATACTGTTATGTTAGATCACTTTAACGGTACTACTGACGCAAGCATTTTAGCTTATACTCAAACAGGACAAACTTGCGGTTCTGAATTACCTCCTGCAACCCCAAGTTTTTATTTTAGTCAGGGATTGAACGAATTTTATCAAGCGCTTACACTAAATCCGCCAATTGAAACAGCCCAGGGCTCAGCTACTTATCTCAAATATCCGGGGGGACAGTTGCTAAGTCGGTCAAATGGTACAATCGAATTTTGGATTCGTCTTTCATCCTACGGCAAAGGATTAAGTTTTGTGAATCAAGGTCAATTTTATGGCGCATGCTCTGGATGGACGTTTAATCTTGATATGGATTCAACCGGCATGTTAAATTCATCAGCATGGGCGGCATTCAGTTTAAATTCAGGTTCAAATAAAGTTCCAATCGGCAGATGGACTCATGTTGCGGTTTCATGGGGAAGCATGGGAGCGAAGCTCTATATAGATGGAAATCTAGTGGGAAGCGATGCAAATACCGGAATGCCGGCAGACGGTTACGGAGGTAATGTTCTCATCACTCTTGGCACTGGTGCAGGCGTTAGCTCTGCAATTGATGAACTTCGCATATCTGATATTCAAAGAACTGAATTTAATATTATTCCACAGCAGGTACTTACACTTGCTACTCCTAACGGTGGAGAATATTTTATCGCGGGAATGGTTGATACCATCCGCTGGACAAGCAGTAATGCAACTACGTTAAATATAGATTACTCCACCGATAACGGGGCAACCTGGATGAATATTTATTCCGCTATGCCTGCGGGAATTGGAAGCACACCTTGGTTAATTCCGAATACTCCTTCAATAAATTGTAAAGTAAGAATAGTTGATGCGAACAATGCTAATATGTTAGATGAAAGTGACGGACTTTTTACAATCGAATACTATAATAACTCCCAAATCACACTAGCTTCTCCTAACGGCGGAGAATATTTTGTCTCAGGAACTGTTGATACTATTAGATGGTCAGCCACAAGCACAACACAAATAAAGATAGATTACACAACCGATAACGGGGCAACGTGGTTAAATATTGCAGGTGGTGTATCATCAATGTATCCGGTTTATATTTGGACAGTTCCCAACACACCATCAACAACATGCAAAGTAAGAGTAACTGATAATAACAACCCGACAACGTTTGATGAAAGCGACGGCTTATTCACCATAACTTCATTAAGACATTTCACTCCGATATGGTACGGTAATCCTTACCAGGCAATGAATATCTTTGTTCAGTATGCAGCGTTAAACGGAGAAGGATTATTTCCTGATGATGAAATTGGCATCTTTGACGGAGAAAATTGTGTTGGCGCAATTACATTAAACGGAGGGATGGAGATCAAAGCATCGGCTGATGACCCATTAACTGAGGGGATTGATGGATTCAATTCAGGAGCATCTATAACTTACCGTTTGTGGAAAGCAAATATCGGTAAGGAGATAACGAAAGTTGTTGTAACTTATACTCCGGCAGAACCTGTTCCGGTGTTTGAACCAATAGGAACAGCATTTGTGTATTTAGCTTTTGACGAAAACACTACGCAAGCAGTGCAAATACCGGCAAACACTTGGTATCTCGCCTCTCTTTATGTTCATCCAATTGATAACTCAATGCAAACAGTCGTTGACCCGATACTGCCAAACTTAGTTAAGATGCAGGATGAAGCAGGAAATGCCGTTGTTAAATTCCCCGATGGGAATTGGTATTTTGGAATACATGATTGGAGGTTGAGCGAAGGATATTATCTCTATGTAAACGCCGCATCAGAACTTTCGGTTACCGGAAGGCTGGTTTCTTTACCATTTACTATCCCGTTAATGAAGAAATGGAATATCATTGGTTATCCTAAAGAATTTGAAGAAGATGCCATTACCGCAGTTGATAGTTTAATTCAGAGAAATATTTTGGTGAAAGTTCAGGATTATCAAGGGAACTCGATAGTACAATTCCCAACCGGCGGATGGAATAACAGTATCGGAACTTTGAAACCTGGACAAGGATATTATGTGAATGTTACCGAGAATAATCATCTTACTTTTAATAATCAAAACTATGAAATAAAGGGAGCTAAAAAATCGCCAGCTAAAAAATCACTCCCGAAATATTTTGCAACCAACGAATCAACAAACAGTTATATGGCAATGACTATATTTGTTCTTGGACTTGATGAAACAGTTAAAGAAATAGCTGCGCTTAATAGTGAGGGAAAAATTGAAGGTATCGGTGTAGCAAAAACCGACAGCTCTTTAGGTGGAAGATATTGCGAAATAGTTATAGGAAAGGATAATCCTTTAACAGCAATAAAAGACGGAATGAAAGAAGGAGAAGCGATTACCTTAAAAGGCTGGAGTGGTGAAATAGAAGTAAAACTCACAACTCAACTTGTCAGCGGAGGAATGGTTTTTTCCTCTCTCGGAACAACCTTTACGGAATTCAAAAAGATAACAGATGTGAATGAAGGAGAAGTTGTTTCTGATTATCTGTTGATCCGGAATTACCCGAATCCGTTTAATCCAAGCACAACTATTCAGGTCAATGTTCCAAAAGATGAAATGATTACAATAACCTTGTTTAATACACTTGGCGAAGAAGTAGAAAAATTAGTTACTAACGAAATGAAACACCGCGGAAGTTATACTTATGTTTGGAATGCTAACGGGAAACCGAGCGGAGTTTATTTCTGTGAATTGAAAACACCGTCACAGAAACTTTACACTAAAATGTTATTAACAAAATAAGAAGCATTTTACAACCCGCTTCACTTTCTATTTTTCAGTGAAGCGGGGATTTGTTTATCGCTTAGTATTTTAACCTTTGGAAAATTTTCACCTCTGAAGTGTTGAAGACTAGCTTCATTATCTGTGATTTAGATTTTTATATTTTCTTTCTCACAAAAAACGTGGGAAGGAAACTGTATAATTGTAAAAGTATTAAAGAATTGTTACAAAAAACTCGGTTCAGGTTTTGAAGAGCGCTTGCTCATCTCTAAAAAGGAAAATACTATGAAAAAATTTTTACTGTTTCTGATTACTCTGTTAAATATCGGAACTGCCTATTCACAAACAGTTCCTGTTGCCTACTATCCTTTTAACGGTAATGCAAATGATGAAAGTGGGAATGGGAATAATGGGACGAACTACGGCGCAACGCTTACAATGGATAGATTTGGGAATGCAAATAGTGCATATAGTTTCAATGGAACATCAAGTTATGTGAAAGTTCCAAATTCATCTACTTTACTTCCAATGCAGGCCTCATACACCTTCACAGGTTGGTTTCGATTAATTTCAAAGAGAAATGGAAATTCAATTTATCTGTTTAGCATGGAGGATGGCGGAAGCGATTATTCTGGTGTTTCAATGTTTTATGACACGACTGCTCAAAGTCTGAGGTTTTATTATCATTACGATGATGTCTGGTCTCATGCGACTATTGCCTATGCCCCATTAGTGTTGAATGAATGGCATCAAATCACAACAACTTTAGATAGGGCAGCCTTAACAGCAAAAATTTATGTTGATGGGGTATTGATTAACACGTATTCAACTGATAATAACAATATTACGGCGAATAGTGATCTGTGTTTTGGAAAACGATTAAGCAATTATCATCCAACCGATGCATTGTTCACCGGAGATCAAGACGACATCCGAATTTACAACCGTGCATTAACACAAGGGGAAATTGATTCACTTTACCACGAAAATGGCTGGGACCAAATTAATAATAATGACGGTCTCGTTGCCTATTATCCTTTCAATGGCGATGCAAATGACCTTAGTGGCAACAAAAGCCACGGAACAATTAATGGTGCAACATTAACTACAGATAGGTTTGGAAATTCAAACAGTGCTTTTTATTTTGACGGCTCAAGCAGTATCACGGCAACATCTTCTTTATTGCCAAATTACAATCGTACAATATCGCTTTGGTTTAATGCCGATCAAACCAACTACCGCCCACTCTTATTTGCATACGGAGGCAATAATGCTTGTGGAGGTTCTTTTATGATGAACCTGAACGTTATAACAAGAGGTAATAGTTATAATGTTTTAGGTCATTATAGTTGCGATGTAACCTATCCAAACTCCGTTAATCCTTTTGGTAATTGGAACCATTGGGTTGTTACACAAAGCGATTCCGGAACAACTTTCTTTATAAATGGTAGAATAGTTTACCGCGATCCAAGTGGAATAACAACTTATACAATTCCGGGTAAATTAGTGCTGGGAACAGGAATTTCTCTTGATGGTTTGTCTCCCTATTCTGATGGAAATGCTGACGCACTAAAAGGTTCTTTGGATGATATCCGAATTTACGACCGCGCGTTAACTCAAGCGGGAGTTGATTCACTTTATCATGAAGGCTATTACAATCCTATATCCATTGCACTTACTTACCCCAACGGGGGGGAAACATTTATTGCCGGAACTACAGATACAATAAAATGGACCGGCAGCAGCGTTGATTTTGTTAAACTCGAATACACAACCGATGACGGTGCAACATGGGATTTCATTGATTCAAATGTTCCCGCTCCGGCAGGTAATGGTATTTATCTTTGGACAGTCCCTTTCACTCCTACTACTCAAGCAAAAGTTAGAGTTACGAATCTAACCGATAACCGTTTTGTTACAAGCGCAGCTCCATTCAGAATTATTGATCTCCGTCATTTCGTTCCGGTATGGAGCGGTAATCCATATCAAGCGATGAACATTTTTATTACAGACGCATCCTTGAATGGTCTTCCTTTAGAATATGGCGACGAGATAGGAATATTCGACGATACTGTTTGTGTCGGCTCAGTTACTATGCATGAAACCGGCAAGCTAATTGAAATTAAAGCAGCTTCAGATGATCCGTTAACACCCGAAATTGATGGATTTGTCACGGGTGATCCTCTAGTTTATAAATTGTGGGAAAGCAGCAATTCAAGTGAAATAAGCCGCGTAATTGCTGCCTATAACCCTGTCTCGCCGGTTCCGGTCTTTTCACCGTTAGGAACAGCTTTTGTTAGTCTTGCTTTTCAAAATCTTTTACTTCTTTCACCTAACGGAGGAGAAACATTTATTGCCGGGAAAAATGATACGATTAAATGGATTAGCGAAGGATTGACTAATGTTGATCTCAAATATTCCACCGACAACGGCACTACTTGGATATCCATTCTTGAAACACCCGTTACAGCCAATACCGGAAGTTATGTCTGGACGATCCCGAAGACGCCTTCAACAAATTGTAAAGTAAGGGTTTCTGATGGTACGGACAGGTTATTTGCTGATACAAGCGATAATGTTTTTTCGATTATTCTTCCTCAAATTACCGTTCTTAAACCAAACGGTGGAGAAAGTTTTGTAGTCGGAAAAACCGATACAATAAAATGGACAAGTTCAAACGTTGCGAATGTTAAACTTGAGTACACAAATAACGGTTCAAACTGGATTTCCATTCTAAATTCAACTCCAGCAAATGCTGGAAGTTTTGTGTGGACAATTCCAAATACACCTTCTACAAATTGTAGAGTGAGAATTTCTGATGTAACAGATAATTCTTTTTCCGATGTAAGTGATAATATTTTCTCGATCATTCTTCCTCAAATTACCGTTCTTAAACCAAATGGCGGGGAAAATTTTATAGTTGGAAAAACAGACACCATAAAATGGACGAGTTCAAATGTTGCAAATGTTAAACTTGAATACTCGACCGATAACGGTTCAAACTGGATTTCTATACTTGCATCAACTCCGGCAAGTGCAGGTAGTTTTGTTTGGACTATTCCAAATACTCCTACAGTTTCTTGTAAAGTTAAAATTTCTGATGCTGCCAACAGTTTTTTCGCAGATACGAGCGATAATGTTTTTTCGATTATTAAACCAACGGTAACAATACTTAAACCAAACGGCGGTGAACAATGGAGAATCGGAACAACGCAAAAAATTACTTGGACAAGCAGTGATGTCGGCAAAGTTAAAATTCAGTACTCAACCGATGATGGAACTAATTGGATCGTTCTTGCAGATTCTGCCTCAGCTTCGTTGGGGAGTTTTGACTGGTTAATCCCTTCTCCTCCAACGACCCAAGCCAAAATCAGAATAGCTGATTACAAAGATGGCAGTGTAGCATCTCAGAGTGCCTCACCTTTTACAATTTATTTCCCTACGGTAACGCTTATCTCCCCAAACGGCGGTGAGTTCTGGCAAATAGGTTCGCAACAAACTATTACTTGGAATTCCACCCATCTCACTAAAGTAAAACTTGAGTACACTACCGACGGAACAACATGGAAATTGATTGCCGATCAACTTGAGGCGAATTTAAATAGCCACACTTTAACAGTCCCGAATGATTCATCCCAAAAAGCAAGAGTCCGTATTACTGATGCGGTAGAAAATTTAGTTAGTGATACGAGCAATGGAACATTCAACATTTATAAACAAGCGATAACAATAACCTCTCCTGCCGGTGGCGAACGCTATAAGTTGGGAACGCAACAAACCATCACGTGGAAAAGAGATTGGGTAAACAAAGTAAAAATTGAATTTTCAAATGATAATGCTTCAACTTGGTCTGTTCTTTCCGGAGCTGATTCTGTTCTTGCTTCTCTCGGAACATTTAATTGGACTCCAAATGTTGAAACTAAACAAGCTCGGATCAGGTTAAGCGATTCAAAAGATCCTTCATTACTAAGAATGAGTAACGCATTTGAAATATTTGTTCCAAAGGTTACTGTTATAGCGCCAAATGGTGGTGAACTATGGCAAATAGGTTCACAGAAAACTATTACATGGAATTCAACCGATCTTACGAAAGTAAAACTTGAATACACACCCGACGGAACAACGTGGAAACCGATTGCCGATCAACTTGATGCAAATTTAAATAGTTACTTATGGACAATCCCGAATGATCCTTCCACAATTGCGAAAGTGCGAATCAGCGATGCGTTAGAAAATTTGGGTAATGATGTTAGCGACGGAACGTTTACAATTTATCAACAGAAGTTAACATTAACTTCACCAATCGGAGAAGAGCGGTATCGTTTAGGGTCCACACAAAATATTACATGGACAAGCGAGTTTGTCAACAAAGTAAAGATTGAGTTCTCTTCAAATAATGGTACATCTTGGGGTGTTCTCTCCGATTCACTTCTATCATCTATCGGCTCATTTCCTTGGGTACCAAATGTTGAAACCAAACAAGCAAAAATTAAAATAAGCGATTCAAAAAATTCTCTGTTGGAAAGAGTGGGCGGCGCATTTGAGATTTTTGTTCCGAAGGTTACGATTTTAAAACCAAATGGCGGGGAAAATTTTATAGTTGGAAAAACAGATACCATAAAATGGTTTAGCTCAGACATTGTTGATGTTAAACTTGACTACTCAACCGATAACGGTGCAAATTGGATTTCAATTCTAAACTCGACTCCGGCGAACACGGGTAGTTATCTTTGGACAATTCCGAGTACACCTTCAACAACATGCAAAGTAAAAATAAGTGATGTTTCAAATTCAGAAATTAGTGCGGTAAGCTCTTCTTTTAATATTATTAAACCGGTTATTACACTTTCGTCTCCCAACGGCGGCGAGAATTGGTTGATGCAATCCGACAAACAAGTTACTTGGACCAACACAAATGTTGATTCAGTTAAGATTGAATTCTCTTCCGACAACGGTGTTTCTTGGAATGTTATCGCACTGAAAGTTTTTGCCGCAAATGCTTCTTACACTTGGAATGTTACTTCTCTTCCAACAACGCAAGCATTGGTTCGTGTTTCACAAGTTAGTGATGCTTCCGTTCAAGATGTAAGCGATCAGGTTTTTACCATTTATAAAGAAGCCTTGACCGTAACTTCCCCCAATGGTGGTGAACGGTTAAGAACAAAATCAATTGTACAAATCACGTGGAATATTTTGGATATTGTAAATCCAAAAGCGCGGAAAATTAATTCCGGAGAAGATCTGTCGGTTGCAAACGGTCCCATCCAAAATGTAAAGATTGAGTACACTTCCGATAACGGTAGCAGTTGGAACGGTATTATCAATTCAATCAATGCAAGTGCAAAAAGTTACGAATGGAATGTACCTTTTATCGAATCGAAAAATTGTAAAATTAGGGTTGTTGATGTTGATGATGTTACTCACGCCGATACAAGCGATGGAGTATTCGAAATTTACAATCCAAACCTAACGATAACTTCCCCCAACGGCGGAGAGATCTGGCAAGCAAATACAAATAAACAAATTAGTTGGAGCAGTTCCAATATCAATGATGTTAGAATTGATTATTCTGTTAATAACGGCTTAACATGGGAAACGATTTCCTTTGGAATTCAAAGTAGTCTTGGGAATTTTGAATGGATAGTCCCGGCGACAAGAACACCTGAAGCAAAAGTAAGAATACTTGATATTTCAGACACAACGGTCGGAGACACAAGTGACAATGTTTTCCGCATAGTTACTCCTTCGCTATCTCTAACTTCTCCTATCGGTGGAGAGGTTTGGAAAACAAATTCTATTCAGCAAATTAAGTGGAATAGTCTTGATGTTGAAAACATTAAAATTGAATATTCAACCGACAATGGGAATGCTTGGTCTTTCGTCAACAATCTAATTCCTGCTGCTCAAGGATTGTATGATTGGACAGTTCCTGACACCCCTTCAAAAAATTGCATACTCAGAATTAGTGATGAGGTAAATCCGGAGACTAAAGCAGTAAGTCCAATTTTTAGTATCATTAAACCGGTTGTTACGCTATTGTCTCCCAACGGTGGAGAGAAATGGTTGATGCAATTCGACAAACAAATTACCTGGACAAATACTGATGTTGATTCAATTAAAATTGAATTCTCTTCCGACAACGGAACTTCATGGAATATCATTGCTCCGAAAGTTTTTGCTTGGGATGCTTCTTATACATGGAATGTAAATACACTTCCAACATCACAAGCTATAATCCGTGTTTCGCAAATTAGTGACGCTTCTGTTCAAGATGTTAGCGATAACGTTTTCACCGTATATAAAGAAGCATTGGCAGTAATTTCTCCCAACGGCAGTGAACGGTTAAGAGCAAAGTCAACTGTACAAATCACTTGGAACATTTCGGATATTACAAATCCAAAAGCGCGAAGAATTAATTCCGGAGAAGACCTGTCGGTTGCAAATGCTCCCATCCAAAATGTAAAGATTGAATATACTTCCGATAACGGTACTAATTGGAATAACGTTATTAATACAATTGGTGCGGCAGTAAAAAGTTATAACTGGGAAATACCCGTGATCGAATCGAAAAATTGTAAAATTAGAATTGTTGATGTTGATGATAATGCTCACGCCGATACAAGCGACGGAGTTTTTGAAATATACAACCCGAAGCTAACCGTAACTTCTCCTAACGGTGGAGAAATTTGGCGCACTAATACCACAAACAAAATTACATGGACGAGCAGCGAAATAAATGAAGTTAAGATCGAATATTCTACTAATGATGGTTTTTCGTGGAAAGTTATTTCTAATTCTCTTGCAGCATCGCTTGGCAGTATAGATTGGATTATTCCTGCAGAAAGAACAAGCAGAGCAAAAGTAAGAGTTACGGATATCTCTTTTGCTTCAACTTCTGATACATGCGATAATACTTTTACCATTCTCTTCCCGGAAATATCCTTAACTGCTCCTGTTGGAGGAGAAAATTGGAAAACAAATACGGTTCAACAGATCAAATGGAGTAGTTCAGATATTGAAAATATTTCAATTGAATACTCAACCGATAATGGAACCTCATGGTTTTTAATTAACAATTCTATTCTTGCATCTTCAGGCATTTATAATTGGACAATTCCTAGAACTCCAACTGACCAGGCAAAGGTTAGAGTTTCCGATGTGAATTATAAAGAAATAAATGCCGTAAGCAATACTTTCACAATTATTAAACCATTGGCTCTTTTAACTCCACGCGGCGGAGAAAAATGGTTCTCGGGGAGTGTTCAGCAGGTTAATTGGAATTTTAATTTTGTTGATTCTGTTAAACTGGAATATTCACTTAATAACGGAGCGTCATGGCAGTTAATAGCAAACAGTTTGCCTGCAACTCTTCTTGTGTATGACTGGCATATTCCGCCAAATATAAATTCCACTCAATGCAGAGTAAAAATTACTGATCGAAATAATATTTTTACGGCTGATTCTTCAGGTGATGTTTTTACAATTATTGATCCGACCTTAACGGTGCTGACGCCGAACGGGGGAGAGAATTTAAAAGGAGATACTGAATATCAGATCACCTGGAAAAATCAAAATTCTGATTCTCTTGCAATAGATTATTCAACTAACAATGGAACCACTTGGACACTTATTACGAAAGCATGCAATGCTAAAGCTGAAAAATTTACGTGGGTTATTCCTAAAGTAACATCAACGCAATGTCTCATGCGTATTACAGATAAAAACTATCTTACAGTTAGCGATACGTCCGACGAAGTCTTTTCAATTTATACTCCTCAGATCACATTACTTTCTCCAAAAGGAGGAGAGATTTGGTACGTCGGTGAAACAAAACAAATTAAATGGCAAAGCAGTTTTGTTGAAAAAGTAAAAATTGAATTAACGACTACAAACGGAAATGTATGGAGCACTCTGGCGAGCGCTGTTAATGCGGCGGATTCCAGCTATACTTTGTTTATAGAAAATATTCCATCCGTTGCTTGCCGGATAAAAGTATCTGCAGATGAAGACTCAAAAATTGTTGATTCGAGCAGAAGTAATTTTTCAATAGTTATTCTTCCTCCGTCAATTCAAGTTTCAATCTATCAGAATCCGGTTCTCACTCAATATTGTAATGTTGTTTTGGTTTCCGATTCGTTATTAAGCGCTTTACCAACGACGGAGGTCTGGCGAATAGGAGATACTGAAATACCTGTTTATGAAATGAAGCCAATACCAAACTCGGTTTATGTTTACGAGTGTTCTATAAGATTTGATACTACCGGCATCTACAACGTTGCTTCTAAAATTATTTCAAGAATGGGAATTGAGAGAGACACCGTAAGACAGTTCTCGGTCGGAATGATTCTTCCAAATCTTTTTGCATCAATAAAAAGCAAAGATGGAGGATTAACGTTATCAATAAATCCAGGCGTTGTTGAGGAAATAACTTTTATCAGTGTAGAAGAAGAAAAAGTTAACAAAGAGATTATCTATCGTTTACAACCGGAAAAAACTTTTAAGAAAGCAATTAATCTCAAACTCTCGTTTGCCAACGCATCATTTGAAGAGACTTATAAACTTTCAATTTTTACATTTGTTGATGGAGAGTGGAGAGCAATTCCAAGCGAAGTAAATGTAAAAGAGAAAACAGTTTCTGCTTCACTCACAACTTTTGGAAAAGTTAAGTTGGGAATAGATGTCAACAAAAAAGAGAAAATCGATCTACCTCAAACTTTTGCTTTGATACAGAATTATCCGAATCCGTTTAATCCATCAACCGTAATTACGTTCCATCTTCCGGAAGACTGCGATGCATCCCTTGAAATTTATAATATGCTTGGCGCAAAAATATCTACTCTCCGTTCAGGTTTTGCATTAGCCGGTAGATATTCGGTAACGTGGGAAGGATTGAATGATGCGAAGATACAAGTTCCATCAGGCATATATCTTTATAGGCTTAAAACAAACAAGTTTGATCAAGTAAGAAAAATGATTTTCTTAAAGTAAATGAAAAGATTTTTGAAAAGGAGATTTATTATGAAAAATATTTTAACGCTTATGGTCAGTTCTTTAATACTGACTTTTGTCTTCGCAAACTGCAACGTTGAGCCGGAAGACCCTGTGCTCTTATACGAATCAGAAATGAACGGCGGCTGGATCGCATTTACACAGAATAGATTTGATGAGGCTTATTTTCGTTTTCATCAGGCGATTGATGTTGATTCGACCAAGGCGGAAGCCTTTTCCGGTTTGGGGTGGGTACTCTTTAAACAAGACAGCCTCTCCAAAGCGATAGAAATGTTTATGGCGGCGGAATTAATGATCACTCCTGACGCCTCGTTATTTGCAGGTCATGCTTTTGCCCTAAATGCAATAAAAAACTTTCCATCTTCAAATCAAATGGCTGATTTTGCCTTAGAAACTGATTCGCTATGGTACTTCCCTTTCATAACAAGCTTAGATTTTAATGACCTAATCGTTCTAAAAGCGGAAAACTTTTTCATGCTGGGCAGCTTTGCTCAAAGTTTAAGAGAAGTAAATAAGATAAATCCCGATTTTAAACCTTCGTTAACTACACCCACGGGAATAGCCGCCCTGGCAAATGAAATTGAAAAGTTGAAGAGGTATTAACGAAGTTATATTCAATTTGTTTTATCAGTCTTCATCCACTCACTCCATCCGCATAATCCGCGTGCCATTGTTTTAGTTGCAATAGCACACGGATTCAGCTGCCATTTCATCGACCTGGCTGATTTAATATATTTAATTTAAATTGAATTTTATCTTTCAATTCAATTTTCTGCGAAGAACTGCCGATAAGGATCTCAAATTCTCCAGGTTCTACAACAAACGATTTTGTAATTATAGTGTAGAAAGATAACGCTGACTTATCAATAGTAAACGTAACCGTTTTTGTTTCACCAGGTTTCAAATAGATTTTTGAAAATCCTTTTAATTCTTTTACCGGACGCTCAACACTCGATTTTACATCACGGATATAAAGCTGCGGAATTTCACTTCCTGCAACTTTACCTGTGTTCTTAATTTCAAACGTCAAAGTGAGTTTATCGTTTTGGCTCAACTCGTTCGCTGATAATTTCAATTTAGCATAAGTAAAATTTGTATATGATAATCCGAAACCAAATGGAAAAAGCGGCTCAATTTTATTGTGCTCAAAATGTCGGTAGCCGACAAAAATTCCATCCGAATATTCCGTAATGCCGCTTTCTTTTTTGTAAGAAGAAAATGCGGAACCGTCTTCCCATCGTTTTGGAAATGTTACGGGCAGTTTACCTGAAGGATTAAATTTACCGGAGAGAACATCAGAAATGGCGTAACTCATTTCCTGCCCGCCGAAAAATGCAAAGACAACACCTTGCACTTTGCCAAGCCATTTGCCCATCAATACCGGTGAGCCGGCGTTGACAACGACAATTACATTTTTATTTGCTTCAGTAACTTTTTCAATCAGTTCATCTTGATTTTTCGGAAGCACTAAATCCTGACGGTCAAAACCTTCCGATTCATACGCTGCGGAAGTTCCGGCAAAAAGCAGAACAACCTCTGATTGTTTTGCGGCTTTAATAGCAGCTATCATAGGGTCTTCGCCGGGGAGCGTCCAGCCCAATTTACAAACCGCGCCTCCGCCATTTTCATAATATTCAACTAAAATTTTGTATTCTTTGCCGGCAGTAAGATTAATTTGATATTCACGCGATTCTGGTGCGTGGTCTGTCCAATGATCAATTACTAACTTGTCATCAAGGAAAAGTCTCACTCCATCGTCACTTGTAATATCAAGAATAAATTCTCCGCTTACCGCAGGTTTTATTTTGCCTGTCCAGCGGACAGAAAAATTATCAGTTTTCCAACTTCTTTTGTCGAAAGGTGAGGCTCCGCCCCAATCAAAATTTATTTCTTTATCAACACGTGAGTATGTCGGTTTTCCTGTTAATTCCATATTATCAAAGTACTCACCAAACAATCCTTCTTCTCCCGTATTGGTCGAAAGATATTTAGAAGCGATGGGAATTGTTTCACCGTCAAGTTTTACTCCGGCAGCAAAATTTATTTTTACTTTTTTACCGAAATTTTTTTGTAAGATTTCTAACG
Source organism: Ignavibacteriaceae bacterium (assembly GCA_023229425.1). Taxonomy (GTDB): domain Bacteria; phylum Bacteroidota; class Ignavibacteria; order Ignavibacteriales; family Ignavibacteriaceae; genus UBA1563. Next base: position 6,236 of record JALNZG010000011.1, on the reverse strand, counting down.
GACTCGGCGCTTTGATCGGATCGACTTGCGAACTGCCTCCGCCGCCCGTTCTTGCTTTTGCAGCGTTTGGTCCAATCACTGCAACTGAATTCAATTTTGAAAAATCTAAAGGGAGAATGCTGTTTAGATTTTTTAAGAGAACTATTCCTTCACGAGCCGCAAGAAAAGCTGCTTCACGATTTTCTTTGGTACCGACTTTATAATTGTCTTTCAAACTTGGTTTCTCGAAGAGTCCGAGTTTAAAAATCGTCCGTAGAATTCTTCTAACTTTATCATCAATGGTCGAACGCATCACTTCCCCTTTTTGTATTGCGGGAAGTAAAGTTTTTTGATTTAGAAATTCTCCGAATGGCATTTCCAGATCCATCCCACCGTTTACCGTTGGAATTGAACTGTGAACTGCGCCCCAATCAGACATGACCATTCCGGCAAAATCCCATTCGTTTTTTAATTTATCTTTTAGAAGAAAATCATTTTCGCTGGCAAAGTGTCCGTTAATTTTGTTGTAAGCGTTCATGACGCAAAGTACATTTGCTTCTTGTACCGCAGCTTTAAATGCAGGGAGATAAATTTCATTTAAAGCTCTTTCACTAATTTGTGCATCAACGAACATGCGTTCGTGTTCCTGATTGTTCGCCGCAAAATGTTTTACCGTTGCGGCAACACCTTCACTTTGTAATCCTTTAATATAATTAACTGCCATTCGCGAAGCGAGAAAAGGGTCTTCACCGTAACTTTCAAAATTTCTTCCACCATTTGGAATGCGCGCGATATTAACGCAAGGAGCAAGCAGCACATGTGCGTCATGTGCTTTAACTTCGCGTCCTAACGCATGTCCGACTTTCTCAACAAGTGAAGGATTCCACGTTGCGGCTAAACTAATTCCCGAAGGAAACGCGGTAGATTTATCGATGCGAACTCCGAGAGGACCATCAGTCATTCGTAATTCCGGAATTCCGAGACGTGCATTCGGTTTTGTGGCAAACCCGGTTCCTCCGAGCATATCAATTTTTTCTTCGAGCGTCATCCGTTTCAACAAATCTTCAACTCTTTCATCAACCGGTAGTTTTGGATTTTTGTACGGCGGGTTATCGTTATCCTTGCTTCCCATGAGAGTAAATAGGAGAATTGATAATAATAAATATTGTAGAGAGCTTTTCATAACATTCCTTTATTTCTTTGTTTTCATTGTAATAAATGTATAACTCATTTTGTAATAATAGATTTTGCTTTGTCACGACCTAAAGAAGCTGTGTGAAAATCATGGTTTTTAAATATCCGAGATTTAAACCACGGTGGTATGACATAAAAATCGCTAACCGGAAACCGTTAAAACGGTTCAAATCTTGATTTATATTTCATTAACACCTCGATTAATCGAGGTGTTAATGAAAAAATGATAGGTATCTCAACCGTTTCAACGGTTTTATTTAAATAATCACACAACCTCCAAAGGACGTGGCTATTGAATCATAATTTCGGCAAACCTTCTTGATAATTGTTTATTTCAAAATTATTTTTTCTTTTCCGTTTTTAATGTTGAATCTTTTTGTTCCGAGCGTTGGATGAACAACACTTAGAGTGAAAGATCTATCGCTTTCAACATTTATTACAACCGGACTATTTACATTTTTTCTTTTTTCACATACGACCGAAGCAGTCACGTTTCCAAAGCGGAGATTTTTTATGCCGTGATTATCAATTCTATTTAATATCCATGTTAAACTGTTATCAATTCCGTTCGGACGCAAACCAATAATGTTTTCGATGAGTAATTCAATTGGTCCGCAGCCGCTCCAACCGACAAAATCGGGTCTCGACCACAATCCACGCGTGTATGCGTCAGGTGCATAATTCTCCCAAATTGTTCCCGTTCGTTTATATACTTCGAACATTCCTTCGAGATATTTTTCTGTTGCTATCGTCGCAAATTCACTAAAGTATTTTGCGTTTTCACCAACAGCGAATTTATCCAATCCTTTAATAACCATAACATTAGTTGATGCCCAAACGCTCCCCAGCCAATAACTGCCGTCTGCTTTGTAATTTTTATCATCGGCAGCAAGAGAAGCAAAAGGAATTGTCCGCCAGAAAGTTTTTGTATCTTTTAAGTTTTCAAGCATTTTTCCAACTTGATGTTGGTTTGAAATTCCGGCAAGCATGGGCCAAAAGGAAGCAATCGTTTTGCATTTAATTTGATTTCCGTTATCATCAACATCGTAATACAAACCGTCTTCTTCATTCCACATAAATTGATTAATTTTTTCGCCGATTGCTTTTGCCTTTTCCTTAAAAAAAGATGCTTTCTCTTTCAAGTTGAGTTCATCGCTCATCAAAGCCATGTCGTTATACATCATCGCCATTTGTGCAGACATATCAATCCAACCGGAACCACTACGTGGGGTGTTATCCATACCCGAACCAAGTCCGGTCTGCCAGTACAAATTATGTTTTGTGTTTTCTTTTCTGCGAAATTGCTCAAGCCATCCGGTATATTTTTCTAACACGGGAAGCACCATAGCAAAGCGGGATTTATCTCCGGTGATCTTATAATTTTCAACTTCAGCCCAGCTAAACAGCGGCGGATTGATCGTATGTTCTCTTCCTTCAAAAACAAAATCTTCTCCGGTTGCTTCAACAATTTCGCGGCAGATATACCCGTTCTCATATTGGCGGCAGTAAAAATTATCAAGCGATTGTATCGAAGGGAAAATGTGGTTAGCGTAGCGGGCAAACATGATCATAAAAAAAGTATCCCACTGAAAAATATTCGGGGCGAACGCTTCATCAATATAATTAGAAACAAACGGCGAACCTTTCGGTGGTCTTTTAAAATGATCGAAAGCGAGTTCCCATGCAGTCCAATAAAGTTTTACTAACTCGGGATCGTTCTCCAGTATTGGCGAAGGAAGCAATTTAGCGCTTTCCGCAAAAGTAGGAATTGGCAAATCGGTGTAGTTCTTTTTCTCAAAATACAAACCACGTTTTCCGCTGTCTTCGTACTGAGCAAAAACCGACGCTGTAAAAAGAAAGATAATAATGAGTCTTTTCATTTGTGATAATTCGTGTCTATGGTTTTTTAACTCCCAATGCTTTTAAATAACCTTCATTAATTGTACAATTTTTGAATTTGATATTTTCAAGTAAATCATCCATCGCTTTTTTTACTACTACTTTTGATGGACGATGACTAGCGTCGTAATCAAAAGGTTTTCTCGGCGATTTTGTGTAAGCGATAATCGAATCCCACTCCGCCGTTCTTGCAAACGAAGCGATTCCACGCGGCGAATCCATTTTTTTGTAGGGCCAGAAACACCAGCCGATCTCATTTTTTTCAAGAACTACACGGAAAGAATCAATCCAAGAATCTTCATTCTCACCCGATTCCCCAAGCCACATCGGAACATTAAACTTTTTGCTGAAATCAACATGCCTCTGAATTTGTTCTTGCACCGGAGGCATCCAATAACCATGGAATGTGTATGCGAGTTTGTCTTCAAACGGTTTGCCAAACATGCTGAAATTTGTATTCCACTGCGCACCGCCGATAAAAATAATATGCTGTTTATCTACTTTCCTGATTTCGGCGGTTATTCTTTTGTAGAGCGGTTCGAGTTGTTTGTTCAGTTCCTCTTGATTTTCAAAATACGTCGCGATCGGTTCGTTCAGCAAGTCGTAGCCGATAACAATTTTTTCGTTTGCGTAACGCTTTGCTATTTGCTTCCAGAGAGTTACGGTTAAATCCTGCGCATCTTTATTTTCCATAAGATAAGGATAACCCCAACTGTCGTCAATGTTGGCGCCGGTCTGTCCGCCGGGAGCGGCATGCATATCAAGTACAACGTAAAGTTTTTCTTCGCGGCACCATTTGATCGCCTTGTCAAGATATTCAAATCCGGTCTTAAGAAAAACATCGGGATGATCTTCTACCACAAACAATTTGAAATTAAAAGGCAAACGGATATGATTAAGTCCGCTCTGTTTTAAAAAATGAATATCTTCTTTGGTGATATAATTATCGCGGAATTTATTCCAGAAAACACGGGCATCATCAACGCCGACAAGCTCGCAAAAAGCATCATTTATCAACCGGTAAGAACTCACATCTTCAAACCGGAACATGTACCCTTCGGGATTAAGCCAATTGCCGATGTTAGTTCCTTGAAGCAAAAACGGTTTTCCGTCGCCGTCAATAAATTGCGTTCCTTTTACCGTTACAAAGTTTTTTTGAGGAAAGATTGAAGTGACTGCTGCAAGAGCGAGGAAGAAAACGAAAGAAAGAAAAGTTTTAATCATAATTCCACCTTAAAAATTGAATTTTGAACAAAAGTAAAATTCCGATCACCCCGGGAAATGAATGTCTGCATGAATGAGTTGAAAACCTACAAAACTTTCAACATGTTCTCATTCAGTCATGCATTCATTCTTTATTCTAATTTATCCATCGCTACAATCTACCAAATTGCATGCCCAACGGTCTGTCAGCTTAAATTGCGTTTTTAGCGGATTTTGTTCATTTTTTGCAAAAAATGAAAGGTGGAGTTTATTACTGTGATAAAATGATTGTTATTAAAACGATAACGAAAATTTTTTATTGAAGTTTTTGGTATAAATAAGAATATCTCCTAATTTTACTCAAAGCATTGAGTAAATTAATATGAATTATCAAAGACCGCACCTTCAAGCCCTAAAAACAAGGATAAATGAGCCAAGAAAGAGGATTCAAGTTATTCTTGGACCGAGACAAGTTGGTAAAACAACAATAATCAATCAACTTGTCACCGAAATCAACATTCCGTTTCATTTCGTTTCAGCAGATAACCAGTCCGGTTCAAATTCTCTATGGATAGAGCAGCAATGGGAAGTTGCCCGGATCAGGTTGAAAACTTCAGGATCAGCAGAGTTTCTTCTTATCTTTGACGAGATTCAAAAAATAGATGATTGGAGCAATGCCGTTAAACGGAATTGGGACAAAGACACTAACGAAAACGTAAACATAAAAGTGATACTGCTCGGTTCGTCAACATTATTAATTCAAAAGGGATTGAGCGAGTCGTTAGCCGGAAGATTTGAACTGCTGAAGATGTATCACTGGTCGTTAACAGAAATGCAATCTGCTTTTGGCATAAGTGAAGAACAGTATGTCTGGTTCGGCGGTTATCCCGGTTCCGTAGATTTGATAAGAGACGAGAGAAGGTGGAAAGATTATATCAGGCATTCATTAATTGAAACAACCATTTCCAAAGATATTCTGCTTCAGACACGGATAGATAAGCCTTCTTTGCTCAAAAACCTTTTTGAAGTCGGGTGCAGTTACTCGGGACAAATCCTTTCTTACACAAAAATACTTGGGCAACTTCAGGATGCCGGTAATACTACCACCTTATCACATTATTTGAATCTGTTATCAAATGCCGGACTATTAGCGGGAATAGAAAAATATAGTCCCGATATTGCCCGGCAAAGAGCATCAAGTCCAAAGTTCCAGGTTTATAACTCTGCATTAATAAGTTCACTTTCCTCTTTAACTTTTGAAGAAGTAATTTTGAAACCGGAGAAATGGGGAAGAGTAATTGAATCGGCTGTAGGAGCGCATTTATTGAATTATTCAATTACCGAAGGATATGATATTTTTTATTGGCGGCACAATAATCATGAAATAGATTTTGTATTAAAGTATCATGAAAAAGTTGTTGGAATAGAAGTAAAAAGCACAGCAGCAAAAAAAGTAAAAGGAGCGGAAACTTTTAAGGATCAATTCAATCCACAAAAAATTCTGTTAATCGGATCGTCCGGGTTAGATTGGAAAGAATTTTTAAAGATAAATCCTATCGCTGTAGTTGATTAAGCGGCTTACTTTTCCATTCGAAAAAAACTCAAGGGAAAAATGACCCGCCGCCGCGGCGTACCAATTACGTTGCTTTTTAATTTCGGCAAAGGTTATGTTGGAGTTATTCAATCGGCAATTTGGGTTGGAGTGTTCGTCTTTGCAATTTCCCTTTACGCAGTTTTTAAATTGAATGAAACGTTTGATAAATCGTTGGATTTTGTGGAAGAGAATTAAAAATATTGAGAATGAGCTATCTTATCTTACATTGTAAATTCCATAAACCTAACGACGTGTTATGTTAAAATACAACACTGCCGTATTAATTATTTAAAGATTTCCATTCTCGTTTTACGTTAGCAAAACGAGTTACTAATTATCAAAAATCTCTACACCCAAAATGACGAAG
>JALNZG010000010.1 GCA_023229425.1 Ignavibacteriaceae bacterium | reverse complement strand
CTAAGTCATGGTCAAAAGATCATCGTTTAATAGAGATGAAAAACATTATAGGGTATGACCAAAGTTTTATTGATTTGGATAGTACTGAACTTGGCACAGCATTTTTTTATTTATCACTATTCAAATGTAACGTTACTGGAAATACTTTCGATACTCTCTGGGAAGCAGGAATCCCGAGTCATGGAGGTTTCAACAATTTAACTCTTGAAAAATGGGTGAAGAAAAACATTCCCTATATCAGAGCCAATTTTCACTACGCACAAGGGATCGGTCACTTTGATTATAATTTCTTTTTTATTGAAGGTATGTTAAAAAAACCGCATCTTCTTTTAACTTATGAAGGAATTAATTTTAAAAGAATAATGACTGACGCAAACGGAGATAAATACCCGGATTATATCGAATTTAAATATCTTGATACCGGCGAGAAGATAACTATATTGGATTCGATAACTTTCATTTGGAAAGACACTTGTTATTTTAACACGAGAAATCCAAAACAATTTAGATATTATTAAAAGGAATTAACGGAGAATTTTTTGACTAATTTTGAACTTCCTGGAACTTCATTAATGCAAACTTACTTTGAAACTTTGGGGTTTCACCCTGAACAAAGAAACGGCGAAGCTCACTTTTATAAGTATGCTTCAGTGGAAGAAGAATACAAGACTCTTACTCAGGGTGTCGGCTGTCGGTTGCTTCCTTCGGCTTTGCTTGAGTTACATGGAAAGGATACACTCGATTTTCTTCATCGAATTACTACAAGTGATCTAAAATCTTTACCCGTCAACCAATTCAAAAAAACAATTTTCACAAATGAAAAAGGAAGAATTCTCGATAGAGTTTCCGTCTTAAATTTCGGTGAGAAGCAACTCCTTGTCGGTAATTGTGGAACACAAAAGAAATTGTTTTTATGGATTCAGCGTTACGTAATAATGGATGATGTTAAAGTCGTTAATGCGAATGAACAATATGCGGTTTTTGAAATTTTCGGACCACAAGCCAAATCATTTATGACCCTTTTATGCGGAGAACAATGTAAAGAACTCAACAATAATGAAATTCGCTTGCTTACCGTTGAAGATTTTTCTTTTTATGCTATTCCAAATACCGGCGATCTGAAATCAGAAGGAAAAGGAAGTTTTTTTGTGATTGCCCTCCATCCTTTTGCTGTACGACTTGTTCAATATGCTTTACAGAATAAAGGGATTTTTGATTTTGGATTAATAGGAGAGGATGCCTACGAAATCTATCGAATTGAAAAAGGTATTCCGGCGGAAAAAGAATTGAACGACCTGTTCAATCCGCACGAAGCAAAACTGCTGGATGAAGTGAGTTTCACAAAAGGGTGCTACATCGGACAGGAAGTGATCGCCCGACTGGCGACGTATGATAAAGTGCAGAAGTTTTTATGCGGATTTTTATTTAGCGATTCCCCAAAGTTAGATAAAGATTTTGTTTTAGTTGATGATGAACTTAATGAAATTGGATTGATAACCTCGTCTGTTTATTCAATATCAATGCAAAAAACAATTGGGTTGGGCTATCTGAAAAAAGCCTTTATTTTAGAAAATAAAATTCTCAAAGCAATTGGGAAAAACTCCAAACAGGAAATTTCAGTACGCGTTCACTCTATACCATTTAAAGAGTAGATCGTTTGAAAATTTATACAAAAACCGGTGACAAAGGCGAGACCGGACTTTTCGGCGGAAAAAGAGTTCAAAAATCCTCTGTACGAATTAACGCTTATGGTACCGTTGATGAATTGAACGCCGCTCTCGGTCTTTCACTCTGTTATGTTCAAAATGAAAAAGTTAAATCCGTTTTAGAGCAACTGCAAAATCAACTTTTTGTGGTTGGGGCTGATCTGGCAACACCGTTGGAAACAGGATCTATCCGCCAAAGGGGGACCATTCCGCGAGTATCGGAAGATGATATTTCCGAATCAGAAAAGGCGATTGATTTTTTCGATAAACAATTGGAAGAACTCCGATATTTTATTCTTCCCGGCGGTTCAAAATCCGCGGCTCAGTTACATATAGCGCGAACAATTTGCCGTAGAGCCGAACGTGAAATTGTATTATTGTCGCAACAAGAGGAAATCAACCAAAATATTGTTATTTTTGTTAACAGAATTTCAGATCTTTTGTTTGTTCTTTCTCGGATTGAAAACAAAACAGCAGAAATTCCCGATCAAAAATGGGGAAAACCCATTTAAGAGAATTCCCCCATTGGGGGTGAATTTGGCTTCGACGGGATTAACGAAGCAATAAATTGCGCATCGTGTTTCTCCGGCAGACACGTTAAACGGCTGGTAAATAAACCTTAACTGGCGAATATAACTACGCCCTCGCTGCTTAATTAGTTAAGCAACCGTTCTTTGTAAGTTCTCGTATCGGTTTACAAAAGAACGTCGTTTAGATACGATAGCCAAGCCGAGTGTTTGAGGCGGCAAGGCAAAACTTAATCAAACAGATTTATCGGGAAGTTTGTTTATTCCGCACCTTTAAATCTATCAGAAATAAACTATGTGTGTAGAAGTTTATTGAGTCTTAGTTTCGGACGCGGGTTCGACTCCCGCCACCTCCACTTTTCAAATAATTTAGTCTAAACTTTTTTAGTTTAGACTAAATTCAAAATTCTATCTGCCTTTCGTCAATTCAGATGAAAAGCGCTGATTGAGATTTTGATTCCTTTTCAATGCTTGCTTAATTTTGATTTGGAAGTAATAATGCCAAAGATTTTCGAATATTTAGGGATTTTGATATTTTTCTATTCCAATGAGCATGAGCCAATTCATGTTCATGGGAAATATGATGGATTCGAAAGTAAAGCAGAGTTTTATATAGTTGATGGAAAAATTGTTGAGATAAAAATAAAAGCAATAAAGGGACTACGTCCTTTGACTGGCAGCAAACTTAATGATTTCGAGGACTTCTTAGAAAAATATGCAGATAAAATTGTTCAAAAGTGGATTGACTATTTTGTTTACCATAAAGATATTAAATTTGAAAAAATAAATACTCGAATCAAATGAAAATAGTAGAAGATTATCATGATTCTCAAGTTGTTTTACTTGAGATAAAATCGGCAAAATACATTGGAGATTATGCAATTAGAATATTCTTTAATGACGGCATTAATCGTTTGGTTGACTTTAAACCGTTTTTAGAATCATCTTTACACCCTGCAATCCGAAAATATTTAGATGAAGTCAAATTTAATCAATTCAAAATAATTGATGGGAATCTTAATTGGAATGATTACGATTTGATTTTTCCGATAGACGAACTATACGAAGGGAAAATATAGAAAATCACCCCCACACAAAACTTCTTTTAGTTTTAACTTTCTTGCCCGTAAAACTTTCGGGATCATTCCGAAAAAATCTTTCCTCCTTTCATCAATCCTATAACATTTTCCTTGAATAAAAATCAAGATTCACCTAAATTGTACCGTATGAAAAAATATTCTTTTGTAAAGATGAACGGCGCAGGCAATGATTTTATTGTTTTTGACAAAAATACCACTACCGGTTTGCAGTTTTCATCCTCTTTAATAAAGAAATTGTGTGATAGGCGATTCGGAATAGGCGGAGATGGAATAATTACTATCACCAAGTCCGATTCGCACGATTTTGAGATGGAATATTTTAACGTTGATGGAACTACCGGAACTCTTTGCGGAAACGGTGCCAGATGTGCAATCCGGTTTGCTGAAGTATTCGGCATTTCAAAGAATAAATCGGTAAAGTTTTTGTCTAATGGAATTTCGTATTCCGGCGATGTTTTAGATGATGATTTAATTAGATTTAAATTGAACAGCCCAAATTCGCTAAAAGAAAATTTTTCGTTTCCAGTTTCGGGAACGGAGATAAAAGCAAATTTTATCAACACCGGTTCACCGCACGTTGTTCTTTTTATAGATGATTTATCGTTAAAAGAAAATTTTAAGTTTGAATCACTAAACGATTTCCCCGTTTATTCCGTTGGGAAAGAAATTCGTTATTCAAATGAGTTTGCGCCTGATGGAACAAATGTAAATTTTCTTGAAATAAAAAATTCGCTTGTGCATATCCGTACCTACGAACGCGGTGTTGAAGATGAAACGTTAGCATGCGGAACGGGTTCGGTTGCATCGGCAATCATTACTTTTCTACAAAAACAAATTCCTCCGCCTATAGTTTTACAGGCAAGAGGCGGGGATAAACTAATAGTCGATTTTTCGGCTGAAGGCACATTAATTAAAAATGTTTCACTTACCGGACCAGCTAAAATTAATTACTCCGGTGAGTTTACATTATAACAAAACAGTGGAGACATAATGGCTAAAGTTATATTTTCAATTCAGTACGAAGTTCAGAACGATAAGAGAGATGAGTTTATTAATTCGCTTAAAGAGTTAAAATCTTTATTGAAAGCCGATGGGCTTGAGAGTTATTCTTTATTTGAAGGAAAAATGAAAAACCATTTTCAGGAAGTTTATCAATTCTCTTCTAAAGAAGCTTTCGATAATTTTGATGATGCAGAAAATGAACGGATTGATATTCTTATTTCAAAAATTGAAGATTTAAAAGAACCGAATTCAACTAAATATAATACTTTTTACGAAGTTTCACTATAAACGAAAAGAAGCTTATGAAATTCAAACTTTCACCTGTCGTGGTTTATCCTGCAATAATGGTTATTGCGGCAGTAGTTATTATTATTTTCTCTACCGACTTTTCTTCAAAGAATAGCGCAGAACCAACAGCGCAAGCCGGTCCAATTGTTTCTGAAAAACTTCCTAATGACGATATCCATAAAAATATGGGGAAGGAAACTCCTCCTTCAAAAGAAAACGTCATTTCGGATGTTAAAAAGAAAATGGAAACATTCAAGGATGAAGTTGAAAAAAGTCCGAACGATACAGCAAAAGTTAGGCAATATGCTGATATTCTTGCTGAAGGACACGGACAAGCAGATGCGGTAAAATATTATGAAATGATCTTAAAAAAAGATCCGAAACGTGCGGACATACTTCAATCTCTTGGGTACATCTTTTATATCCAGCAAGATTTGAACAAAGCCGAAGCCTACATCGCTAAGGCTTATGCTTTAGATAAAAATAATTTCCAGGCATTATTTAATTTAGGAGCTATTGCCGCTACAAAAGGGGATAACGAGAAAGCCAAAAAAATCTGGAAGGAAATTATTGCCAAGCGTCCCAATACGGAAGTTGCCAAACTTGCCCAGGATGGTTTACGTCAGATTCAATAAGTATGTCTGTTTGTCTTTTATCTTATCATCACTTAAGTTTGGTTTGTAAATTTATTTACTAGGTTACCTTACGCGAGAGTCTTAATCGTAATCCTACTCTTAATCGGCTCAAAAAATCGAGCAAGATTGCGATTACGAGCAAAATTAAGAATTTCATGCGTAAGGTGATTTACTAATTACCAATTTTCAAATAAAAGTGGAGAGTACAATGTTAAAATTATTTTTTTCATTCCTTCTTTTTGTTTCCTTCCTTTCATTCGCTCAAGAAAGTAATACAGACAAACTAAGTTTTGACCGTTCCGGCGGTTATGCGAGAATTCAAAGTTTAGGAAATAATCCTTTTGTTGTTGATCCTGAAAACATGAAAACAAATCCGGCTTATGCGGCTTATTATCAAAATTTCCTTTGGGGAGATTTAGGTTCCTCAAAAGTTGGCGCGGATAATAATGGAGTTGGACAATTTGCAGGCTTCTCCTTAAAAATTACCCCTTCACTTACTGTGGGTGGTTTATTAACCAGAAAAGATTTTCAATCAAACTCAATCGGATTACTTGATCCAACAGGTGTTGTTTCAACAGTGAACAGTCTCCTTGGAGTTACAAGAGTTGTTAACTTAGATAACAATTTAGAATTATTCGGTTCATATTTATTGAGAAATATGGTTTTCGGTTTAGGAGTTGCTTATGCCTCCACAACTGATAAATATACGCCTGCCACCGGAAGCGGTGATGAAGGTTCTGCTTCTCAATTCGGATTAAACGCAGGTTTAATTCTTGAAGTGAACAAAGATCTTGATGTTGATGTTGACGTTTCACTTATTCTTCCAAGCGCAACTTACACACCGGGAACCGGAAGTAAAACCGCTGCATCAAATACTTTGTTAATGGTTGATGCGCGTGCATTTTATAAAATTAATCCGAAACTTACGGTAGTTCCGCTCGTTAATTTTGTTACCGTTTCCGGTACAGTTGACCAAGCCGGAAAAAGCAGCGACCTTCCTTCATCAACAATATTGGGACTTGGAGTTGGTATCAATTACCGCGCGGGAGATTTCTTATTCGCAGGTGGACCTTCACTAATGTATTCAAGCACTACAGACCCTTCCATTCCTAATATAAGCCCGGAGACATCAAGTTCATTTTTTACTTTCCCGGCGTGGAATATTGGTGCGGAATGGAATTTAGCAAGCTGGTTTATCGCTCGTTTTGGTTACGTTGCTTCAACAACAAACGAAACATGGCAGAGGGTAATTTCTACTACCAAAACAGATGAATTTACAAAAACTACTTTTGGCGCAAATGATGGCGCTACTTTAGGTATTGGTTTACGTTTTGGTCAATTTGGTTTGGATGCAACGGTTAATGAAGAAATATTAAGACAGGGATTTAATAATATCGGCGGCGGAAAAGCTACATTGGCTTACATCTCTGCAAGTTACGCTTTCTAAATTTTTAGTTTAGGTAGCACAGAATATTATTCTGTGCTACACTTATTTAAGGGTATAATTTTTTTATTCTTTTCAAATGTCTTTTCAGTTTTATCTTTTCATAATTCTCTCTATTTTGTACCGCAACAAATAAAAAGAAAATGAACGAATACGTTGGCGTTTTGCACGTCCACTCAATTTTTTCCGATGGTTCCGGCGAAGTGCAGCACATCGCTCCGCTTGCGGATGAGTGTGGTTTGGATTTTTTAGTTTTAACAGATCACAATACGCTTCGCGCCTTACACGAAGGCTATGAGCGATTCTATGGAAAAACTCTTTTGCTTGTAGGATGTGAGCTAAATGATAAAGAAAATAAAAATCACTATTTGGCTTTAGGGATCACCGAAACTTTTTCAACCCGGTTACCGGCGAAAGAATATGTGAAAAAGGTTAAAGATGCAGGCGGAATAGGTTTTTTAGCCCATCCCCATGAAAAACGTGATTCAATGAAAGAACATCCGCCTTATCCGTGGACTGAGTGGGAAAGTACCGATTTCACAGGGATTGAAATTTGGAACCACATGTCCGAATGGATGGAAAACCTTACTGAACAGAATAAATATCAAGCTTTTTTGCATCCGTTGAAGACAATTATCCAACCCCAAACGGAGACGCTAAAAGTGTGGGATGAGCTTTCGATTGAAAGAAAAGTAGTTGGTGTTGGAGGAATTGATGCACATGCCCATAAAGTGAATCTTTTGGGTTTTTTTGAAGTTGAGGTTTTCCCCTATAAAGTCTTGTTCAAGTCAATTAGAACTCATATTTTAACAGAGCAGAAAATAGAAATTAGCACAAATCATTCTTCGGTGGAAAAAGCAAAGAGGATAGTTATCGAATCTCTCCGCGAAGGAAATTGTTTCGTCTCTAATTATTATCATGGAGATGCAACAGGTTTTCGTTTTTTTGCAGAATTCGGCAATAAAAAAATTCAGATGGGAGACGAGATCCTCTGTGAAAAACCGGTGACTTTAAAAGTTTATTTGCCGGGAAAATCAGCCGATATTCGTTTGATACATAATGGTAAAATGGTTGAATCACTTCAAAATATTGAAGCCCAATTTATTGTAAGTGAAAAAGGCATTTACCGGATAGAAGTTTTTTTTGATTCGCGCGCTTGGATTTTCTCAAATCATATTAGAATTAAATAGTAGTAGCAAGTAGCAAGTAACAAGTTAATCCTTTCCACTTTCTCTGCCTTCGGCGGATTAAGTGAAAGAAATCAAATCATTTATCGGAGTTATGAATGTTAGCAAAAAGAAAAAAGTTATCCCGCAAAGAAATAAGAGAAGATGGTCTTATAACTTTTTATTATAAAGTAGTTGGTCTGTATGGAACGTATAAGCAGAATTTTTTAATCGGCGGAGTTGCAGTAATTGTTCTTGCAGCAGCAGCATTTTTTTATGTCCAGCAAAAAAACAGCAATAACGAAAAAGCAAATATTGAACTTTCGCGTGTTCTCCCTCTGTTTGATGCCGGGATGTATTTGGAAGCTATTCAGGGAAACCCCGCATCAAAAGTTATGGGGTTAAAGAAAATTGTTGCTGAATACGGCAATTCCGAGAATGGCGAAATCGCAAAAGTTTATCTTGCCCATGCTTATTCCTACCTCGGCAAAGTTGATGAGGCATTAAAAAATTATGAAGATTACGGCGGTAATAATGATCTCTTTAAAGCGGCAGCATTTGCCGGAGAAGCCGCAGGTTATGAATCGAAAAACGATCTGGAAAAAGCTGCTGAACTGTATCGCAAAGCAAGTTCTGTTTCGGAAGAGAATGCACTTAATCCTCAGTACATGCTTTTTTCTGGTATCAACTTGATAAAAGTGAAAAAAATTAGCGAAGCAAAAGAAATCTTCAAAAGAATTAAAAAAGATTTTCCGACTTCAACTTCTGGAAGGGAAGTTGATCGTTATTTGGCTCAAGTAGAATAAGTAGTAAAAAGTAGAAAGTTAATCCTTTCCACTTTCTCCGCCTTCGGCGGATTAAGTAAAAGATAATGTAATAGCGAAGGAACTGAAAATGGATTTTAATCTCATAAAAAAATATGTAAAACTGATTGAAGAAAGCAATATTTCCGAGCTTGAAATTGAACAGGATAATTCAAGAATAAAGATCTGTAAGAAAGTTGATATACCGGCAAATGCGCAGCACTACGCTTTGCCGAGCCATCCTCCGGCTGCGGTTAACGGAGCTCCAAAGCAGGAAACCCAACAACCTAAAGAAGAAAAAAACTCAAAAATAAAAGAAATTAAATCTCCGATCGTTGGTACGTTTTACCGCGCTCCGGGACCCGATGCCGATCCATACATTAAAGTTGGTGATACCGTTTCTTCCGGCACTGTTTTATGCATTATCGAAGCAATGAAATTGATGAATGAAATTGAATCTGACATAACCGGAAAAATTGTTAAGATTTTGGTAGAAAACGGAAAACCGGTTGAATATAATCAACCCTTAATGCTAATTGAGGTAGAATAAATGATTTTGAGGAAACCTTGTTTAAAAAAATACTAATTGCAAATAGAGGAGAAATTGCTCTACGGATTATTAGAACCTGTAAAGAATTAGGAATTAAAACAGTTGCCGTTTATTCTGAAGCAGATAAGCATTCCCTTCACGTAACCTTTGCAGATGAAGCTGTTTGTATTGGACCCGCATTAAGCAAAGATAGTTATCTAAAAATTCCGGTGATCATTTCAGCCGCACAAATTACGGGTGCAGAGGCTATTCATCCCGGTTATGGGTTCCTTGCCGAAAATGCTAACTTCTCGGAAATTTGTGCAGAATCATTAATAAAATTTATCGGACCTTCTCCCGAAATGATAAACATGATTGGAAACAAGGCAAACGCAAAAGAAACCATGAGGAAAAACGGTGTTCCGGTTATTCCCGGAAGTGACGGAGTTGTAACCAATGTTTTTGACGGAAAAGCTATTGCTCATGAGATCGGATTCCCTGTAATTATTAAAGCTTCCGCAGGCGGAGGCGGGAAGGGAATGCGCATCGTTCAAGATGAATCTGAATTTGAAAATGCATTCCAAACCGCAAGCTCAGAAGCTGTTGCTTCTTTCGGGAACGGTGAAGTTTATATTGAAAAATATCTAGAAAATCCCAGGCACATTGAATTTCAAATTATGGGAGATCAGTTCGGTAATGTTTATCACTATGGCGAACGTGACTGCTCAATCCAAAGACGCCATCAAAAATTAATTGAAGAATCCCCATCGCCAATTATGGATGCGGAACTTAGAAGAAAAATGGGGGAAGCTGCTGTACTTGGTGCAAAATCCGTAAATTACGAAGGCGCCGGAACCATCGAATGCCTTGTTGATAAATACAAGAATTTTTACTTTATGGAAATGAATACAAGAATTCAAGTTGAACACCCTGTTACTGAAGCAGTAAATCAGGTTGATTTGATCCGCCAGCAAATTTTAGTTGCTGCCGGTGAAAAAATTGAGACGATGCCCAAAGACCCTATCGGGCATGCAATTGAATTTAGAATTAATGCCGAAGACCCGGAAAAAGGTTTTCGGCCGAATCCAGGGAAAATTGAATCACTCCATTTTCCGGGGGGATTTGGTATCAGGGTTGATTCACATGTGTATCAATCATACGTTATTCCGCCATATTACGATTCTCTTTTGGCAAAATTAATTGTCTGGGCAACCGACCGGAAGATTGCTATAAGACGTGCAAGACGTGCAATGGAAGAGTTTACAGTGGAAGGTGTTAAAACCACTATTCCTTTTCATCTTGAAGTTCTTGAGAATGAACAGTTTATAAGCGGAAATTTTGATACGTCCTTCTTAGATAATTTTTTAAAAGAAAAAAACAATAATTAATAGAGGAATTTTATGAATATTCCACAAGACTTAAAATACACAAAAGAGCATGAATGGATTTCCATTAACGGCAACATCGGCACGGTTGGAATTACTGATTATGCGCAAGGCGAGCTTGGCGATGTGGTCTTTGTTGATATTGATCCTAAATTGCAGGAAGTTATTCGAAACGCAAACTTTGGTACTATTGAAGCAGTAAAAACCGTTAGTGAGCTTTATGCTCCTATCAGCGGGAAAATTATTGAGATCAACAAAAAACTTATTGATTCTCCGGAAAGCGTAAATAGTGATCCCTACGGTGAAGGATGGATGATCAAAATTGTAATTGCCGATAAAAACGAGTTAAACGATCTTCTCGATGAAGCTGCATATAGCCAGCTTATCGGTGAGTAACTTTTTTTGTTTTTGAAGTATTGATGAATAAAAATAATGAAATTCTCATCATTGATTTTGGGTCGCAGTACACTCAGTTAATTGCAAGGCGTATTCGCGAAGAAAATGTTTTTTCGGAAATATTTCCTCATACCGTTTCTTTGGAGGAAATAAAAAAAAGAAATCCTTCCGGTATTATCCTTTCGGGTGGACCTATGAGTGTCTATGACGAAGACGCTCCCGATATTAATTTAGAAATCTTTTCCTTGAACATTCCTATTCTTGGAATTTGCTACGGGCTTCAACTACTCGCTAAACATCTTGGCGGAAAAGTTGAGAAAGCCGATGCAAGAGAATACGGCAAAGCTGAATTTACGGTCTCCAAATCTTCCAAACTTTTTTCTAATTGTGAATTAAACTCCACCGTGTGGATGAGTCATGGAGACTTAGTGACCGAAGTTCCAAGCGGATTTCACATTACCGGAACATCAGCGCATTCTCCGGTTTGTGCTGTTGAAGATATTCAGAAAAAAATTTACGGATTACAATTTCATCCTGAAGTTGCCCACACCGCTGAAGGAAGGAAAATACTTCATAATTTTTTATTCTCGATCTGCAATTGCAAAGGGGATTGGACGCCGGTTCACTTCATTGAAGAAAAAATCACTGAGATCAAAAACAATGTTGGCTCCGATAATGTTTTGTGCGCACTAAGCGGAGGAGTTGATTCAACAGTTGCTGCAGTGCTTGTACAAAAAGCGATTGGTGGGCAGTTAACATGCGTTCATATCGATACCGGCTTAATGCGCAAAAATGAAAGTGAAAAAGTCGTTACCCTTTTCCGTGAGCATTTAAGCTTGAAAGTAATTTCAATTGACGCTTCAAAAATATTTTTAGAAAGATTGAAAGACATTACCGAGCCGGAAAGAAAAAGAAAAATTATCGGCAACACCTTTATTGAATTTTTTGAACAGGAAGCCGCAAAAATCCCGAATGTAAAATTCTTAGTTCAGGGAACACTTTATCCCGATGTTATTGAATCAGTTTCCGTAAAAGGTCAATCCGTTACGATAAAAACGCATCATAACGTTGGCGGACTTCCCGAAAAAATGCATTTAAAATTAATTGAACCATTTCGCGAATTATTTAAAGATGAAGTTAGAAATGTCGGGAAAGCTCTCTCCATCCCTGTGGAATTTATCGAACGTCATCCTTTCCCGGGACCCGGTTTAGCCGTAAGGATATTGAGCGATGTCACTAAAGAAAAACTTTCACTTTTATGCGATGCCGATGAAATTTTTATTGATGAAATAAAAATTGAAAATCTTTATAATGAAATTTGGCAGGCATTTGCTGTTCTCTTACCTGTGCAAAGCGTTGGTGTAATGGGGGACTGCAGAACATACGAAAACGTTCTTGCACTGCGTGCAGTTACTTCTACGGATGGAATGACTGCCGACTGGTATCCGTTTCAACCAGAATTTCTTGCACGTGTTTCAAATAAAATTATCAATAAGGTGAAAGGAATTAATAGAGTTGTTTATGATATTAGTTCTAAACCTCCTTCTACAATCGAGTGGGAATAATGAAAGATAAAGAGAAACAATTAGTTCAACTTAAAATTGAAAAAGCCCAACGATTTGCCTCCGAAGGAAAAACACTTCATGCGGTACAATCTTATACTAAGATCATCGAAGATCATCCCGGATCGATAGAAGCTTATTTTAATTTATCCGGTCTGTACGAAAGTCTTGAAAATATTTCTGCCGCCGAGAATTTACTTTTTGATTTACTTCAAGAAAATTCGGACAACAATGATGTCAGGCTTTTTGTCGGACATTTTCTCTTTCGTCAGGGAAAGTGGAACGAAACAATTGAAGTTCTTTCATTTTTCTCTCCAAACGAAATTCCCCTTGCTTCGTTCTTTATCGGTTATTCACACTACATGCTTCTTGAGTATGAATTAGCCCGGATCAGTTTTGAAAATTTTGTAAAGAGTGGAAAAGAGACCGAATTTCTTCAAGATGCGTTTATTTATTTGGCAAAGACACATATCAATTTGACCAATTTTGATATGGCGCTGATTTACGCAAAACAGGCAGAGATTTATTACTCAAATCATTACGAACTACATTTACTCTTTGCCATAATTTATTACTATTTAAAAATGAACGCCCACGCAGTCACTTCCATTGAAAAAACTTTACAACTTAATAAAGATGATTTATCTGTAAATGAATGGGCTGGGAAAATCTATTTGAAAAACAGCGACTATAAAAAAGCAGAAAAATATCTCGCAAAATTTGCCCATGAAGCAATTGAAGTTTCGCCTGAAATCTATTCTTATCTGGGGATAGCCTACCTTCATGCAAATAAAATAAAAGATGCGCAGAATTATTTTGATTTAGCGTTAAAGTTCGATCCACAGAATAAAGTTGCGCTTGAAGCGGTAAAAAATCTGGAAAAATTAAATCAAAACCCGGTCGCTTCCGATGGTTAGAAAGATTTTACTTTTCGCAGTAATATTTTTTACAGCAAGAGTCGCTTTCGCACAGTCTCCCGTCACTCAAAATGAAATAAATTCAGAATTCGAAATTGCCGTTAGTTTATTTGATGCACATCAAACTTATGAAGCATTAAAAATATTTCAATGGATTGCAAAGCAGCCGGTGAATACTAAAACGACGGTGTCAATTCTTTTTACCGTGAAAATTTTTCTTGATCAAAAAAACTTCCCTTCCGCAGAAAAAACGTTAAATGATTTTTTTATAAAATATTCCGACCAGCCCGACGGTACGGCAGGCAGCAAATATTTAAGCGAAGCTGAGCTGCTATTTGCCGTAGTGTTAAAAGAAACCGGGAGAGAAAGAGAAGCGGTTAAATTTGTAACCGGTAATTTCTCGAAGGAGAAGGATGAAAATTCACGTGAGAGAGATAAGAAATTTATTACTTCACTTTTAGTTGAAAAATTCTCACCGGAAGCAATAGAAGAATTATTAGGAAAAAATATCAACAGGGAATTAGTTCCTTCATTTCTTTTTTCTCTAGCAAAGAAAAATCTATTACTTAGTAAAGTTGATGAAGCAAAAAGCTTTTATAATAAATTGCAAAAAGATTTTCCAAATAGCTCTGAAACTGCCGAGACTAAAAATCTTTTCAGTACTATTTCTTCTTCAACTTCAACTGAATCTTCCGAAAAAGTAATCGTCTGCTTACTACCGCTCACTAATATTCAAGGGCTCGAAATTGAATCGGCAAAGGATGTGCTTGAAGGGATAAAGTACGCTGTGCATGAGTTTAATTCTCTTTCTGGAAATCAATTTGCTCTAATGATTAAAAACACAAAACGGGATTCCTCTCAAATTAGCTTGATCATCAAGGAGTTTGGATCAGGTGAAAAATTTTCAGCAATTATCGGTCCTGTCTTTAGTGATGAAACGAGATATTTTCTGAACGCTTCAGATAAATTAACTATCCCGGTGATTAGTCCCACTGCAACAGATGATAATTTACAGCTCGGAAATAGATTGTTTTATCAAGCGAACACTTCAATGGAGTTGCATGGAAAAGTTATGGCGCAATATCTTTATTACGTTGAAAATAAAAGGTCAATTGCGGTAGTTTTTCCGCAAAATGGCAATGCAAACGTAATAGGAAGAAACTTTATTTCGGAATTCAAACATCTCGGCGGAAAAATTTTGCAGGAATCTTATCCCTCAAGAATTCTCTCTCTGGAATCCCTAATCATTGAACTGAAAAAAAACATCAAGGGAACTGAAGGAATTTATATTCCGATCAATGATAATACTTTGATTCCTGTTTTGCTTTCAGCACTAGTGAAATGGGGTATTGATCTTCCAATTTATGGGAATCAAGATTGGTTCACTTCCAAAGGGTTGGAAACGTCTTCAGCACTTAGCGAAAAACTAACTTTCACTTCTGATTCTTTTATTGATTTTCAAGATGAAGACGTTGCCGCTTTTTCTCAAAAATACATTGAAACAACCGGTAAAGAAATGAATGGAAATAATTTATACGGATATGATGCCGCAAAATATCTCCTAAAAATTCTAACACTATCTAAACGTGGAATTACTTCATTTGAGGGAACCATTTCCAAGGCTGAACCTTTTGTAGGAATTCATAATTCAATTGAGTTTGGGAGTGAGAAGATTAATCCATACTTAAATATTGTCCGCTACCATCAAGGGAAATTTGAATTGGTGGAAAGATTTAAATATAAACCAAAAGTGAAAAAATAAATTGGGAACAGTAAAAGATTTACCACTTGATGATCGCCCAAGAGAAAAACTTGTTTTGCGAGGCAGCCAAAGTCTAAGTGATGCAGAATTACTTGCGATTCTTATAAGAACCGGGACGAAGGGGAAATCGGTTATTCAAGTAGCGTATGATCTTGTTGAGCGTTACGGAAACCTTGCTTCGTTATCAACAAAATCATTCTCAGAATTAATTAAAACAAATGGAATTAAAAAAGACAAAGCGGCCACATTAGTAGCTGCTTTTGAGATCGGGAAAAGAACTGCAGTTCAATCTAAATGGTTTTCTGAAAAAAAAATTACTTCACCGGAAGATGTAGCAGAGATTTTTCTTCCGTTGTTAAAGGATGAACTCACCGAACATTTTTATGTGGTCTGTTTAAATTCCGCCAACAAAATTATTCGGATAGAACGAATTTCTACCGGAAGTCTTGACTCGAGTATTGTTCATCCTAGGGAAGTTTTTAAAGTAGCAATCGAAAACAGCGCAAAAAGTATCATTTTTGTCCATAACCATCCAAGCGGGAATGCTGAACCAAGTAGTGATGATATTTCAATCACCAAAAAATTAGTTGAGGTTTCAAAATTGATGGAAATTCCCGTCTTTGATCATATCATCATTGCTGAGAGAAGTTATTCAAGTTTTGTTCAGAAAAGATTGATTTAATTCTTGAAATTGAATCGGCAATTTGGTTGTTTAATTAATAAATAATATATTTTTTAAGTGATTTTTCTTGATTTATCTTGAGAAAAATCCTAAATTTAAATAGACTATCAATTAACTAAAATGGAGTATATACTATGAAGGTACTAAAGTCATTAAAAAGTTCTCTTTTGGGAGCTGCCATTGTTTTGTTGACTGCAGGTTTTGTTGGATGCAGCAGCGGACCTTCGCAAGAGGAATTGGCTCAATTAGACGCTTTGAAAAAGGAAGTTAGCTCTTTGCAAAAATCTGCAACTACCTTAAAAGATGAAAGAGGAAGCGTAGAAAAACAAATCGCCGAGAAGAATAAAAAACTTCAAGAATGCGAGAAGCTTAAACAAGAAACCAAAGCAAATTTGGACAAAATTTCTAAGTAATCTTAACCAAGAATTTAAAACATGAGGATTTATATGAAATTAAATAAAATTTGGTTCTTATCGGTAGCTCTCTTTGTTGCGTTTACGTTTTCATCGTTTGCACAGGAAGAGATGACCAAAGAAGAATGGCAAAATCAAATCACTAAGTTGAGCGCTCAAAAAGAAAGTTTACAAAAAGAGTCAACTACTTTAAAAACCGATGTTGCCGGTTTGAATACTAACCTTTCTACCATTCAAAGTTATGATAATTGTATGGACGATCTTTACGGAATGGTCGGAGCAAAAAAATCTGATATTGATAACTACAACAAAGCAGTTAGCGAATTAGAAGGAAAAATTAGAAGAAAAGAAGGACCCAAAGCTGACCGGATGAAGGATTTGGATGCTTTAAAAGGGAACAAAATCAGTGCATTACCGGAATTCTATAATAAAGTTCACAGCGTATTGCCAGGATTACTTGATGCATGGGTAGAAGCTCCAACTGAAGCAAGTTATACTGTTGTTAAAGGTGATTGTCTCTGGAGAATTGCTAAGAAAAAAGAATTTTACGGAAATGGTTTCGCATGGCCTAAAATTTATCAGGCTAACAGAGATCAAATTAAAAATCCTGATTTGATTTTCCCGAAACAAACATTTAAAATTCCTAATTTAACTGAAGAAGAAAAATCTAAGTACGAAAAATTGAAATTGAATTACAAACCGGCTCCAACACCGGCTGCTGCACCAGTAGTAAAGTAATTTTAATCCTTGATCATAAACAGTTATTTGAAAGCCCTTTTCATCTTTTGATGACAAGGGCTTTTTTTATTTTTAATAACAATTAATGGTGTTATGGCAGAAACGATTAAAAAAATAAACCTTGAAAATGTCGATCTTCTTTCCCTGCTCGGGTTTAATGATTCCAACTTAAAAATAATTGAGGACCGCTTTTCGGCAGTAATAACGATTCGAGGTGATGCAGCAACCTTTAAAGGAACGGAAGAGGAAACAGCGCTTCTCGAAAAACTTTTTAAAGAATTAATCTATGTGCTTAACACAAAAGGAAGCTTGAGGGAAAACGATGTTGAGACCATTCTTGATTTAACACTTCAGGGTAAAGAAATAATTAACGAAAAAGAATTTGACTCGATTATTCTTTACACTAAGAACGATACCATTAAAGCAAAAACTCCCGGGCAATCAAATTATTTTCAGTTAGCAAAAAAGAATGACATTTGTTTTGCTATTGGTCCAGCGGGAACCGGGAAAACATATCTTGCAGTTGCCTTTGCAGTTTCGGCTTTAAAAAAAGGGATTGTGGCTAAAATAGTTTTAGCACGACCTGCCGTAGAAGCGGGTGAAAGTCTTGGTTTCCTGCCGGGTGATATCCGCGAAAAAATTGATCCTTATCTGCGGCCACTCTATGACGCCTTGGAAGATATGCTTCCTTCCGACAAACTGAAACAAAATATTGAAAAAGGAGTTATTGAAATTGTTCCTTTAGCTTATATGCGCGGGAGAACTTTGAATAATGCGTTTGTAATTCTTGATGAAGCGCAAAATGCCACCGATACGCAAATGAAAATGTTTTTAACAAGACTCGGCGTTAACTCAAAAGCAATTATTACGGGAGACATTACACAAATTGATCTTCCGAATAGAACGGTTAGCGGTTTAGTTAAAGCGCAGGAAATTCTTACAGGCATCCAAGGGATCGGTTTTGTTTACTTTGAAAAAAGCGATGTTGTGCGCCATCAGTTGGTGAAAGATATTATTGACGCTTATGAAAAATTTTATGATAAAGAAAAAACTTGAAAAACAGGAATGACATATCGCGGTTATATGTCATTTATTATTCAATCGTTTTACTTTCATCCCAATATTTATCCATCTCTTTTAAATCAACTTCTGTAATTTTTTTGTTTTGCTCGGCAAGTTTTTTTTCGATGTAAGTAAATCTTTTTTCAAACTTGTTGGTGGTTTTGCGTAAGGCTGTTTCGGGATTAATGTTCAGAAAGCGACTGAGATTAATCAGAGAAAAAAGTAAATCGCCAAATTCTTCCTCGGCTTTTTCAATTTGGTTGTTATCAATTTCTATTTGAAGTTCATCCAATTCCTCATTAACTTTTTTCTTTACATCTGCAATCGCATCCCAATCAAATCCGACTTTAGAAGCTTTTTCCTGCAGCCGGTGTGCGCGCATAATAGCCGGCATTGTAGGAGGAACTCCTTCTAGAATTGATGTTCTTCCTTCCTGCAGTTTTATTGTTTCCCAGTTTCTTTTTATTTCTTCTGTGCCGGAAACTTCAAGATTGCTAAATACATGCGGATGTCTTCTGATAAGTTTTGCAGAAATTTCGTCGATCACTTCTTCAAACGTAAATTCATTTATTTCTTCAGCAATGGCTGTGTGGAAAGCAATGTGAAAAAGCAGATCGCCGAGTTCTTTTTTCAATTCAACAAAATTATTTTCATCAATTGCATGAACAGTTTCGTAAGCTTCTTCGAGCGTTGCGGCTTTGATTGATTCATTCGTTTGTTCTTTATCCCACGGACATTCTTTGCGTAATCGTTTTACAATATCGACAAATTCCTTAAATTTGATCTCGAGCATTAAGTATTTCCTTTTTGAGATAGATGGCTCTCTTTTTGTGTTTCAATATAATAAGAAAATAGAAAATTTTGTAAGGTGATTTTATGATTGAAGAACAAATAAAGGCATTGGGTTTAACTCTACCCGCAGTCCCGGTTCCCTTAGCGGCTTATATTCCTGCGGTGAAAACGGGAAATCTTGTTTTTACTTCCGGGCAGATTCCGATGCTGGATGGGATTCTAAAATATAAAGGAAAAGTTGGAGCTTCTGTTAGCGAAGGAGAAGCCAAACATGCCGCTGAAATAGCAGTCTTAAATTGTCTTGCCGTTATTAAAAGCATTGTCGGAAATCTAGAACTTGTTGAACGGGTTATAAAAGTTACAGTTTTCGTAAATAGTGATCCTGGATTTGTTAATCAACCTGAAGTTGCCAATGGTGCTTCAGAACTTCTTGTAAAAATTTTCGGAGATAAAGGTAAGCATGCTCGCGCTGCTGTTGGAGTAAACGTTCTTCCGCGCGATGCTTCAGTAGAAATTGAAATGCTTGTTGAAACGAAAGACAATGATTAAAATTAAACCGATTTTATTTTTTACTGACGAAAATTATTTATTTTCTAATTTATCATGACATCTACTTCATCTAAAAATAGAGTAATTTTTCTTGACCTGTTAAGGGCTTTTGCAGTATTGAATATGGTGCAAGGGCATACAATAGATGTATTGCTTGGTTCACAATTCCGGGACATGAGTAATCCTATTTTTCTTGCATGGTTTACTAATCGTGGATTGACTGCACCTATCTTTATGTTTTCTGCCGGAACCACCTTCATGTATTTGTTCCGTTTGCAAAAAATTTCTTTTAGTGAAAATCCGAGAGTAAAACGTGGGGTTAAGCGGGCGCTGTTATTAATTGGATTGGGATATTTAATGCGATATCCAACTCCCACGCTGGTCTATTTTAAAAATGTTACCGCAATTCAGTGGGATATTTTTTTCGTGGTTGATGTTTTGCAGTTAATCGGGTTTGGGCTTTTGTTTATTATGCTGTTGGCTTATATAGCTGAAAAGATAAAGATAAGTGATTATATTGTTTTCATCACCGGCGCGTTGGCTATTATTTTTATCTATCACTTTAGTGAAAGAGTAGTTTGGACAAACTATTTCCACAAAGCCTTAGCCGGGTATTTATCAACCGGAACTCATTCAAACTTCCCCTTGTTCCCATGGCTGAGTTATTTGGCTTCCGGATCATTTTTGGGAAGTTACCTAGCAAAAAATCCAACGGTTTTTAAAACCACGACATTTTCTTTTAAACTTCTTGGGTCCGGCGTTGGGCTATTATTACTCTCTTTCTTTGGGAATATTCTTGAGCTTGAAATTTATGCGAATAGTACTTTCTGGACTACCAGTCCTAATCTTGTTCTTTTTCGTTTGGGACTTGTAATTATATTTACATCTATAGTTACTTTTATTGCATTAAAAATTGAAACGATTCCAAGAGTTCTTATACTACTAGGAAGAAATACGTTATTAATTTATATAGTTCATTTGGTAATTTTATATGGCAGCCCCTGGAATTTAGGAATCGTTGCACTTTTGGATAAAGCGTTTGATCCGTTTTTTACGATCCTTTCCGCTGCGGGGATGATAGGTTTAATGGTGCTAATGGTTAATTTGATTCACAAATTTAACATAAGAAATAAGACGTTAGTTACATAACAGGAAAGAAATGACAAGAAAATCAGAAAATACGACCGCCGAAATTTCTCCCATTGAAATTCAAGTTGAGCAAACTCTTCGACCGGTTAAGTTTGATGATTTTACCGGACAGACTAAAATTACAGATAATCTAAAAGTTTTTATTTCTGCCGCAAAAAAAAGAGGTGAAGCGCTTGATCATGTGCTGCTCACAGGTCCTCCGGGACTTGGCAAGACTACACTTTCTCACATCATTGCCAATGAACTTGGAGTAAAATTAAAAGTTACCTCCGGTCCGGTTCTTGAGAAACCGGGAGACCTGGCCGGAATATTAACTAATCTTGAAGAACATTCCGTTTTATTTATTGATGAGATTCACCGCCTAAGTCCTGTAGTTGAAGAGTTTCTTTATTCGGCGATGGAAGATTATAAATTAGATATTATGATTGATTCCGGTCCCAATGCGCGCTCCGTACAAATCAAATTGCCGAAATATACTTTGATAGGCGCAACCACACGCGCCGGAATGCTCACCTCACCTCTTCGAGACCGCTTCGGGATCAAAAGCCGTTTAGATTATTACGATGCTGAATTGATAAAAATAATTTTGCAGCGCTCTTCCAAAATCCTTGCGATCCCAATTGATGAAGATGCTTCGTATGAAATTGCTAAGCGTTCACGCGGAACGCCGAGAATTGCAAATCGTCTTTTGCGCCGCACACGAGATTTTGCCGACTTCGAAAATAAAAAAGTTATTGATTTAAAAATTTCAAAAACAGCATTAGCCGCTTTGGAAGTTGATGAATATGGTTTAGACGAAATGGATAAAGATATTATTCTTACGATAATTGAAAAATTCAGCGGCGGTCCCGTGGGCTTAAATGCTCTTTCCGTTGCAGTAAATGAAGATGCCGGAACGATTGAGGAAGTCTATGAACCGTTTTTAATTCAACAAGGATTTATTAACCGTACTCCGCGAGGAAGAGAAGCTACTGAATTAGCTTACAAGCGATTCGGAAAAAGAAGAAAAAATAGTGAACATGGTAATTTGTTTGAAGAAACGTTGTCGTAGTAGAAAGTTAAAAGTAGAAAGTAGAAAGTTGAGTAGAAAGTAGAAATATGCTAATAGAAAAAATTAACATCGGGAATAATAATCCGTTTGTCCTTATCGCCGGACCGTGTGTGGTTGAAAGTGAAGAAATTACTTTTGCAACCGCTAAAGCGATTAAAGAAATAACAACAGAGCTTGGAATTCCCTTCATCTTTAAATCTAGTTACAAAAAAGCGAACCGGACAAGTCTTCATTCATTTATGGGGATTGGCGATAAAGAAGCGCTTAATATTTTGCTCAGAATAAAGAATGAATTTGCTATTCCTATTTTGACTGATGTACATACTATAGAAGAAGTTGATTTAGCTGCAAATTATGTTGATGTGTTGCAGATACCAGCATTCCTATGCCGTCAAACGGATTTACTGATCGCTGCGGGGAAAACCGGCAAAGTTGTGAATATTAAAAAAGGACAATTTCTTGCGCCTGAAGATATGAAGCATGCAGCCGAAAAAATTCTTTCTACAAACAATCAAAGAGTTATGCTTACGGAAAGAGGGACAACGTTCGGTTATCATAATCTTATAGTTGATATGCGTTCGTTAGTAATTATGCGCGAACTGGGTTTCCCGGTGGTAATGGATGCAACACATTCTGTCCAACTTCCGAGTAAAGGAAAGCTATCAGGCGGTGAGCCAAAGTTTATTAAACCTTTGGCAAAGGCAGCTATTGCCATTGGGATCGATGCATTATTTTTTGAAGTTCATCCAAATCCGAAGGAAGCGTTAAGCGATGCAGAAAGTCAGTTGCCGTTAAGTGAACTAAGAGAACTGCTCATTGATCTGAAACAAATTGACCGAATCACAAAAAAAATATCGTAATTTAAATTTACTCTTTAAAAGTAAAGTCAAATATTTTTTAATTCATTAAAGGATAAACATTGACAAATGAAAAGATCATAGCGAACGGCAAAGAGGTTATCCGCATTGAAACAGAAGCAGTTGCAAAGCTTGAAAATAGCATCAACGATGATTTTGTACGTGCAGTTGAAAAAATTTATCAATGTAAGGGAAGAGTTGTTTTAACAGGAATGGGAAAATCCGGATTGATCGCACGAAAAATTGTTGCAACCATGAACTCAACCGGAACAGCGGCAATTTATCTGCATCCAACCGACGCATTGCACGGCGATCTTGGAATGGTTCGAAATGAAGATGTTGTCATCATTCTTTCGAAAAGTGGGAACACTGAAGAAATGCTGAACCTTCTTCCTTTATTGAAACGAATCGGTGTATTGATCATTGGAATGCTCGGTAATAAAAATTCTAGAATCGGCAGACAGATTGATATTTTTCTTAACATTGATGTGAAAGAAGAAGCTTGCCCATTTGATTTAGCACCGACCGCTTCCTCAACAGCGATGCTTGTAATGGGGGATGCCCTTGCAGTCTGTTTGTTACAGCGAAAGGGATTTACTGCCCAGGATTTTGCAATGCTGCATCCCGGCGGAAGTTTAGGGAAAAGGCTTTCTCTTAAAATTAGTGAAATAATGATTTCCGGTGAACAGATTCCAATCGTTCATGAAAATGCTTCGCTTAAAGATTCTATTTTAGAAATAACTTCTAAACGGTTGGGAACTACTTGTGTTGTTAATGATAATGGAGTTCTGATTGGTGTAATAACCGACGGAGATTTACGAAGACTTTTAGAAAAAACTTTGGAGATTCAATCATTTAAAGCTAAGGACGTAATGTCAAAAAACCCTAAAGTAATTACCGCTGATCTTCTGGCTTCTTTTGCATTGCAGTTAATGGAAAATCACAAAATCACTTCACTTGTAGTTGTGGATTCATTTGAAAAACCCATCGGGATTATACACATGCATGACCTTGTTAATTTAGGTTTGAAGCAAAGATGAGATACTATCTTCTTCTTTTCTTTTCATTTTTCTTTTTCTTTTGTAACACGCAAAAAGTTAAACCAAAAATAAATCCCGAAATAAATGTTGTTGAACTACCTGCTCAGGAAAGTTGGAATACAACAATTTCCTTTACTGATTCGGGAAAGATACAAGCGATTATGAAAGTTGGGCATTTAAGAATGTTTTCTAAACGGCAGGAAACATTGATTGATGGATACCAGCATGTTGATTTCTATAATCCTTTAGAAATAAAAACCACAACATTAACTTCGCTTCGCGGAAGAGTGGATGACGCTTCAAAAGATTTGTACGCTTTTGAAAATGTTGTTGCCGTGAATGATAGCGGAACGAAATTAGAATCTGAAATGCTTATGTGGAGAAATAAGGACCAAAAAATTGTTACGGATAAATTTGTTACCATAACCACTCCAACGGAAAAAATTCAAGGTTACGGGTTTGAGTCCGACCAACATCTGCAAAATTATAAAATTTATAAACCTGTTTACGTTACAACTTCGGACCAGTCTGACAAGTCGGATTCTTTAAGATGATATCTCTGTTAAAAATATTATTCATATCGGTAATCGTTTCATTTTTAACTCCGGCTCAAGAAGAGATTAAAACCATTACCGTTACCGGGCAGGAGTTGATCGGCTCAATACTAAACGGAGAATCCATACGCGAAGTAAATGGTGATGTTGTTTTAACCCAAGGAAACGTCGTTATCACTTGCAACAAAGCGATTCAATATCTTGCCAGAAATGATGCAAAACTTATCGGCAATGTTATTATAAGACAGGACACGCTAACTATTTATACTGATGAAGGTTTTTATTACGGCAACGAAAGAAGATCTTTTTCAGATAAAGGTGTTAAACTCGATGACAAGAAAGTTATTCTCACGGCAAAGATAGGAGAATATTTTTTTAATGAGGATAGAGCCGACTTCCGTACAAAAGTAAAACTCTTCGATACGGTTTCTACGCTTACGTCTGACCGTCTCCTTTATTTCCGAAGGGAAGACCGCGCAATAGCTTTTGACAGTGTGAAGATCACTGATAAAGAAAATGTTATCTATGCCGATAGTCTCATTCATTTTCGTAAAGTTGAAGAATCATTTGGTTTTGGAAATGTTATTATTAAAAATAAAACCAATAATTCTACAATTCTCGGTGGACACATGGAAGACTATCGCACAAAAAATTTCAGTGTCATCGACAGTCTTCCTTTACTCGTTCAAATTGATACTACTTTTTCAAATGATACGGTGAAAACAATTGACACACTGCTGATAAAATCCAAAGTTATGAAAGCGTTCCGCGATTCCACTAACCGTTTTATTGCAATTGATTCTGTTGAAATTCTGCGCGGTGGATTCGCCTCAAAGAATGATTATTCAATTTATCTTAGGAATGAAGAAAACATAATCACTTACAAAACAGGGGAAGAAGCAGAACAGCCGGTTATGTGGTTTGAAAATTCTCAAGTGTCGGGCGATTCCATTAAAATATTTTTGCAAGAAAGACAAATTCAAAAAATAGATATTATCGAGAATGCATTGATCGCTTCTTTCAACGAAAATTATAAGCAGCGGTTTGATCAAATTTCAGGTGACACTATCTTTCTTTTCTTTGACAGCACCGGCATAAAGCGGAATGAAGTTTACTCAAACGTCTTGAGTATTTATTATCTGTACGACGATGAGGAGCCGAATGGTTTGATGAAGGCAAGCGCCCAAAGTTCAATTATGAATTTCGAGAACAAGAAAATCATTTCAGTAAAACTTTTCGGTACACCAAACAGCGAATATCATCCGGAAGCAATTATTAAAGGAAAAGAAAAAGAATATTTTCTGCCCCGCTTTATTCTTTTCGAAAACAGACCGGAAAAAGAGAAACTGTTTACACCGCAGTTGCAAATAAATTTTTCAAAAGGAAATCGGTAATGGAAAAAAGCAGACTGAGCAGTCAGGATTTAGTTAAAATTTATAAAAAGAGAGCTGTTGTAAATAAATCTTCTATTGAAGTTTCTCAAGGTGAAATTGTCGGTTTACTCGGTCCTAACGGCGCCGGGAAAACAACGACCTTTTATATGATGGTCGGAATGATCCGCCCTAATGCAGGACAAGTTTTTTTAGATGGAAATAACATTACCTCCGTTCCCATGTACAAACGGGCGCGCATGGGCATTGGTTATCTACCGCAGGAAGCTTCCATCTTTAGAAAACTTTCCGTTGAAGATAATATTATGGCAGTGCTTCAAATGCTGAAGATGACGAACAAGGAACGGAAAGAAAAATTAGAGAAGTTGTTAGAAGATCTAAGTGTTGCACATATTAGAAAAAGTATTGGGTTTCAACTAAGCGGCGGTGAAAGAAGAAGAACAGAAATTGCCCGCTCTCTTGCGACCGATCCAAAATTTATGCTGCTTGATGAACCCTTTGCAGGCGTTGATCCGATTGCGGTTGAAGACATTATGCAGATTGTTGCCAACTTAAAAAACCGCGGCATTGGTGTTTTGATAACCGATCACAATGTTCACGAAACGTTGAGCATTGTGGATAAAGCATATATTCTAATTAACGGAGTAATTTTTCGTTCGGGAACCGCTGATGCTCTTGCCGAAGATGAAGAAGTGCGTAAACTTTATTTGGGTGAAAAGTTTAAGCTAGATAGATACTAAGGATTAGTGGAAAGTTAAAAGTGGAAAGTTGCAAGTGGAAAGCAGAAGTCAGAATTAAGAATTTAAGAACAACGATTAACGATATTTGATTTTCGATGTATTAAAAATCTTCTGTACAGAACGGAAAGAATATTTTGAAAATTTAATCATTCAATTAAGAAACCGTGTCCCCGTGACTTTGTGGCGAGGAAGTTTTGCCACAAGGACACAAAGACACGGAGAGGAAATGTTTATAACTCGAAGTTTGAATAATTAAGACTTTTAAAGAGTTCAGTTAGTTCGGAATTTAAGTGTTCAATAAAAATGTAGCTCAGGTAAATGAATTAACATAAATTAAAGTAGGGAGATACCATGTATTTAGTAAAAATGTTTTTAGTTCTAATTCTTTTCTTTCCAATCTTTACATTTTCGCAACAAACGGTCCTACCGGATTCCTCCAAAGAAAGTTACAACCATACCATTCAATTTTATATAATAAATGAAGTTATTGTAGCATATAAATATCATTTTACGGAGAATTCTGCTGTACGGTTCACTCTTAACGCATCAGGATTTTTTAACGAAACAGAATCAGATAAAAATTCAAATTCTAAACAAACTGATTATAGAAAGGACATCTACGGAACTCATCTTTACGAAGTCAAAGCTCAATATTTATATAACCTTAAAATGAAGAAGATGATAAATTTATTTTTTGGCGGGGGGCTTTTAGGAAATTATAAATTTTCTCCGCGTAGTGGAGAGTATAGAACATATTATTTAAATACCGGTGATGTTTCCGAAGGTTACTCCGAATCTAAAAATGTTATATGGCATCTTGGAATTTCAGCAGTTGCCGGTTTAGAATGTCTTATTTATGAAAATATAAATTTGTTTGCAGAGTATGAAGTTCAGTTGACAAAAGGATGGGAAAAGGATGAATACAGTACGTCTAGTGATTTAGATTATACACGAACATATACGTATCATATGAAGGGTTACAGCATGAAAGGATTGAGAATCGGATTAGGGATAAATTTTTAAGTAAAATCGAGTTTTATAAATTTGTGTCTGCACTGGCAAACTCACTAGGATTGATTCCAGAGGCGAGAGGAAGAGATTATAAACTATACAAGCAAAAGAGAAGAGTATCAGATCGTTACGGTTAGAAAAGATATAAAATCTCTGCGCCCTTTGCGGTAAATGTTTTTTTTAACCGCAGAGGTCGCAAAAGATACGCAAAGTTAGTTAATCGTTATTCCCCAAAATTTTTTTATTTTCTTAAAGACATTCCTAACATTTTGTGCCGGCATCTATCAGAATTTTTCTAATTATTTAATTGAATGTCCATTGAAAAAACTTAACGAATTATGCTAAAAAAAATACTCAACTTCTTTAAACCCGATCCGGCGGTTTCCCAAGAAACCGATCAAGCAGTAATTGATAAAAATTATAAAAAATACCGTTGGTCAGTTTTTGTCTCTTCAACTGTGGGATATGCAATTTATTACATTTGCCGCCTAAGCATTAATGTGATGAAAAAACCGATCCTTGACGAAGGTCTTTTTACAGAGACGCAGCTGGGTATAGTTGGTTCCGCATTATTTTTTTCTTACGCTACCGGAAAATTGGTAAACGGATTTATAACCGATCATATTAATATCAGACGTTTCATGGCAACCGGTTTACTTGTCTCTGCAATTATTAATCTGCTTCTAGGTTTTCAATCTTTATTTATTGTTTTTATAATTCTCTGGGGAATTAACGGCTGGTTCCAGGCGGTCGGCTCAAACACAAGTGTAGTCGCTTTAGTGCGGTGGTTCAGCAAAAAGGAAAGAGGAACGTATTACGGATTCGGCAGTGCAAGTTTAAGTCTGGGGGAAGTGTTTACTTTTATTGGAACAGCTTTTATTGTTTCTACTTTTGGGTGGCGGTTCGGATTCTGGAGTTCGGGAATTCTCGGTCTGATCGGAACAGTTTTACTCTTGCGATATTTTCACGATTCTCCAACCAGCAAAGGATTAATGCCGATAGCAGAATATAAAAATGACTATGAAGAAAAGGTGACAAAGGAAAAGTCGGTTACTTCAATTCAGTTTGGTCTGTTGAAAAATCCGGCTCTCTGGATTTTAGCAATGTCGAGTTTATTCATCTATGTCGTGCGGTATTCAATTAATAGCTGGGGAATATTATTTCTGCAATCGCAAAAAGGTTATTCTACTTTAGAAGCAAGCTCGATCATATCCATCAGTTCCATCTTCGGTATGGTTGGAACAATTTCTTCCGGTTTGATTTCAGACAAAATATTTCATGCAAGAAGAAATATTCCGGCATTGATCTTTGGAATATTGAACATCATCTCGTTGACCATCTTTTTATTAAATCCCAAAAGTTTTCCCTGGGTTGATATTGGAAGTATGGTCTTTTTCGGAATTTCAATCGGTGTACTCGTTTGTTACCTCGGTGGTTTGATGGCGATTGATATCGCTCCGAAAAAAGCCGCAGGCGCTGTTATGGGAATGATAGGGATTACAAGTTATATCGGCGCAGGTCTTCAGGATATTATCAGCGGATACTTGATGGAGCAAAACAAAACTGTGGTTAATGGAATCGGGACTTATGATTTTACGATGATCAACATATTTTGGATCGGTTCATCAATTTTATCAACGTTATTGGTTTTACTGGTCTGGAAGGTAAAAAGGAATAATGAATAATTTTATAAGTGACGCAGTATTATTCTTTCCTGAAACCGTCTTCCAATAGAAGATAAATTAAAACGGTTTTTAAATCTTGACTTGTATCTCATTAACACCTCGATTAATCGAGGTGTTAATGAAAAAAGATGATAGTTATTTCAACCGTTTCACCTGTGCGCCTCCGGCGTAACGGTTTTATTTGAATATTCACACAGCTTCTAAAGCTCGTGGCAATTCAATTAAATTATTAACTCATGTTACGCAAAAGGTTGAATTGGTTTCTTAATCATAATCTTTTTCTTCCTTGTCAGCCTTTGGCTGAATCTGCATCAGCCGTCTAAAAACGAGTAAGATTACGATTATGATTAAGAGAATTTTCTATTAGCAGCTGCGTAACGTGAGTTATTAAATTTATTTCCCGACTCTCTCAACATTGTTTTCAACTTCATCAATATATTTTTGCGTTGCTGCAGGTAATTCTTTCCAAATCCTTAAAGCAAGATACATTCCTAATAATGCGAAAGGCATTAAAAAGATCGGCCACCATTGCCAATTCCAACTTGTTAAAAAGCCAAGACTGAAAGATTGTATTCCTGTTCCAAGATAAACGAATCCATCAACAATACCTGAACTTGTTGCAGTAGCTTTTCTTCCGCCAAAATCTGCGGCAGCCGTACCGGACATTAATGAGTGAACGCCGATAACAGCCATTGAAATTAACACTGCTGCAGAACCAACTATTATCGGTGATGAAGTTAAGAAAATTGCCATCAGCAAAGCCATGATGAACATGAATGCCGATAGAAAGACCACGGGGGGAGATCTTCTTGAGTGAAAATATTTATCTGAAATCATCCCGCCCATAAATCCACCGATGATTCCGAAAACGCACAAGAGAAGTCCCCAGTTTTCAAGAAAAAATTCTGCTCCCGGTTGTTTTACTTCCTTTGCAAAAATAAAATACCATTGCATAATTCCGTTCCGAAGTACGCCGGAAGTTAATTCGATAAAAGCGATCGTAAGCATTATAGGACTGCTGAAAACTCTTTTCAATAATTGCATGGCAGTAAAATCTATATGCATTTGTCCTGATGAAGCATCGTGAGTATCGAAATGAGGGAAGTTGGCTTCTTCCGGAGAATCTTTGATCATG
Source organism: Ignavibacteriaceae bacterium (assembly GCA_023229425.1). GTDB lineage: Bacteria > Bacteroidota > Ignavibacteria > Ignavibacteriales > Ignavibacteriaceae > UBA1563. The sequence goes on along the minus strand of JALNZG010000010.1, from coordinate 94,357 downwards.
AAGAAATCCATGATCGCCCAAAAAATTAATATAATAGCCGGAATAAAAAAGACCGCCCAAATAGCGTCGGTTGATCCTGATTCTAATGCGAAAGTACTTTTTATTAAACTGCCTAACCAAGTTTGGGTTCCGTTTGCTTTTACCTGAACCATGTCAACAATAGCTTGTCCCCAGTCGAACGCAAAATAAACACCAAACGAAATCAATGTTCCAAAGATTGCACCGAATACACCTCTCTCACGCACATGGAACCAGTATGCTTTTACTTTAATAATTGAAACCGCGCCGTAACTTTGAAAATACATGTTTATAGAATAGAGAATTGAAAAAGCTACAACCATCTTCATTTGTAATTGACCCGTTACGACCAGGTAGGTTAAAACGCCGAGTAAAATATTTGCCACTGATGATCCGACAGCCGCAATAATGATACCCTTCTTTCCTCCAATTTTATCTACAAGAGGACCATTTATTAAAAAAGAAAGCGCATAAGTAATTGTTCCGGCGGCAAAGATAATACCGAATTCCTCTTTGGTCATTAAACTACCAAGAGCATTTTTGGAAACGTTTAAGTTGTAACGCCCCATGTATAAGAAGGCGTAAGTCATTCCCAGAGGGAACCAATTTATGAATCTTCGGATCATAAACCAGCGCCCATGTTTCAAGGGATTATTATAAAAATAAAGAATTACTATCCCAGCTAAAAATAATGAAACTATAGTTGTTCCCATATAAAGTCCGAAATCCCTATTTTGTAAAACTAAAGCAATGATAATTTTTTAAGCCTAAGCCATTTGTGAAGCAGCCAACCAAATGAAATCATTTTCCCCCTTTTACTTTGTTTAACTGTGCAATAAAATTAGAGGTAATTTTTCTTTTTCCAAAGGGAAAAGAGTAAAAATAAATTTCATCTTCCCTTTTTCTTAATCTGCAATAACTGGCGAAAAAGGAGGATGTATGGTGGTTGATTTTCGCCAAACCCTTTAAAGCAAGTTCTTCTTTTTTAATTCCATTGAAACTAGCGGATAAAAATATTAACTTGCAAATAAAAATGAATACCCGGTAATTAATTGAAACGCTTTAACTATATATTTCTGATTTGTGCATATTTCCTATCCGGAATGTTGCACTTTGCCAGTCAGGAGAAAACATCTTTAGTATGTAAAAATAGTGTCTCTACAAAAAACCCAGCACCGGCTCAGTCATTCATTAATAATTCCAAAATACCAAAGCATATTATTCCTTCGGTACAGACGAGCGTTGATACACACACATTCTCTGTTACCGGTAACGATATTTTCTATAAAAAGTATATTGAAATTATTTATGATGAAACAATCGGAATAATTTCTGGACCATCATTAACTCAACCATCCAATAAAGCTCCCCCCGCAGTTTAGTTTTCATTCTAAAATTCATATAATCAAAAAGCAATACACGAATGAGTGCCGACAGGTTAACTGTTTGAGCTATATGTATTGATTTAAATATTTACCTAATTTATGAAAGTGAATACACAATGAATTCTGAAAACAAAAAAGATAATACCGGTAATTACGCACTCGCGTTAGTCATTATGTTAGTATTAGGCGTTGTAATTATGGTTGTTAAGCTACTCCTTACTATGTAAATCCAATTTTTTATGAGCTAATTAATCTCGTAGCAGCTATCATTTACATAGTATGAGGATCCTATGAATATATCATACGATCCTCAGTTGGCTCATGACGAATTAAAAGAAGAATTACAGATGCTTCAGTGGCTTGAAGGAAATTCTTCCCGGTTTCCTGTAGTGGATTTTTGGGCAAGTATCATGGGTCCTCAAGTTGCTTGCGTACTTAGGAATTTGGAGTTTGGTCTTCCGGAGGGCTTAGGCTGTGGTCATGGGTTGTTTTGTACAATTGAAGTAAACAAGAAATAATTTTAATAAAAGGATAACATCATGCAAATTTTACCGGACGTCTCCGATAATATTAAAGAGACTCTCGATAACAGCAACCTACTAAGAGCGCTTTTACTCCTCATAACCAAAGATAAAAATATCTGGGATCATGAAGTAAGTATTTTCATCCAGAAAGGAATTGCTCTCGGGTATAAGAAAGATTTTTGCGAAAACGCGATACGACAGGTTCTCTGGAATTCTTATAAAGATCAAACCCCTCCCGTTTTTTTCGATGACCATGAAGTCCATATTTTCATCCAGGAAGGAATTGCTCTCGGATATGAGAAAGATTTTTGTGAAAACGCGATACGGAATGTTCTCTGGAATTCTTATATAGATCAAACCCCTCCCGTTTTTTTCAATAAAACAAATGCGTTAAAAATTTTAAATATTGGTATTCGGATTATCAAAGAGGATTTAAAACCTCATCCGAAGAAGATTGAATTTCTTGAAAAAATCGCTCTCGTAAACGGTTCGTCAGGATATTGGAAAACTTTAGGATATAAATAATTCGTTTGAAAGAGTTTGTCAGTTAATTATAGAATTGTTTGAGATAAGAATGAATAAAAGCACATTTAAAGAAAAAATTATCCCGTTCAGTGAGTTTTTACATAACGAAGCCATAGGTGGAGTTATTCTACTTGTGGTTACAATACTTGCCATCATTTTTTCCAATTTACCTACGGCAAAAATATTTTCGGATATATGGCGTTTCGAAATTCATATCAATTTAAATGGTCTTAGCTTCGGTTTTTCTCTTCTCCATGCTATCAATGATGGTCTTATGGTTCTTTTTTTCTTCGTCGTGGGGCTTGAAATTAAACGGGAACTCCTGGTCGGTGAATTATCCTCTCTAAAAAAAGCTCTCTTGCCGATGATCGGGGCTGTGGGTGGAATGATTATACCCGCAATAATCTATCTGATTTTTAATTCCGGCGGAAAAGGAAAAGACGGATGGGCAATCCCCGTAGCCACTGACATCGCATTTGTTGTGGGGATACTTGTGTTGCTAAAAAACAGTATCCCTTCCTCATTGAGAATATTTCTTACCGCCCTCGCTATAGTTGATGATATTGGTGCGGTTGTTATCATTGCTGTTTTTTATACGGCTTCAATTTCATTACCGGCGTTGATGGTTGCTTTTCTTTTTATTTTTTTCCTTATACTGTCAAACGTGCTGGGGGTTAAAAAATTGTCCGTCTACATTTTTCTTGGTGTCGGTCTCTGGTTTGCTTTTCTGCAATCTGGAATTCATACAACTATTGCAGGCGTCATATTGGCTTTTACTATCCCCTCCAAAAGTAAACTCGATCACAGCAGTTTTCTCAAATCGACGAAAAGACTTGTTGTTGAAATCGGGAGTTCGATGCTACCGTCTACCAAAAAAGAAAAAGCTGAAGAAAGACTCGCAATTATTCAGGCGCTTGGAAAGAACTGTCGGGATGCGCTTACACCCTTACAACGCTTTGAGATTAACCTGCACCCTTGGGTAACATTCTTTATAATTCCGGTATTTGCTTTCGCTAATGCAGGGGTTTCAATTGGGAATAATATTGGGGAATTTTTGTTTGACCCGGTCTGTCTTGGTATTGTATTCGGGTTGTTTTTAGGTAAGCAACTTGGGATATTTTTATTCGCTTATCTTGCGATAAGACTTAAATTTTCAGAATCTCCTTTAGATACTTCCACAAAACAATTGTATGGTGCTTCAGTACTGGCTGGTATCGGGTTCACTATGTCCCTGTTTATAGCGGGTCTTTCTTTTTCACAAGATGCAGCTCTACTCGATACGGCGCGGATTGGCATATTGATTGCCTCTATCATATCCGGCGGTGCAGGTTATTTCCTTTTACATAATAGATCACAATAAAATAGGGTAACATCACCAAAATCAATCGGAAATAATGCAACCAAAACAATACCAGGAAAGAATATTGCTTTAGACAGCTGTTTTCACATCACGTACCGCTTGTTTGGCACAATTGAAGTGAACAAGAAATAGGTGGTAACGCTATGGAGTTCTTTCGGGAGTCATCCGCGCACCGCTTACCGGAATTTTTCTTTTACTGTAATTGAGTAACACGACCCCAAATTCTCTTTATTATTCCGTTGGAGGATTTAGTTTTATTTGATGCTTAATATTTTTAGCTTCAAGATAAAAAACCAAATTTTCGGCAATATTAGTGGCATGGTCGGCTAACCGTTCAATATTACGGATCAATACGATGAGATGAGAACAAGGTTCGATCAGTGCGATATCGGTTTTCATCCTTTCTACGAGAAAAAGGAATATTTGTTTATTAAAATTATCGACGATCTCATCGCTCTCTAACACTTTTTGTGCTATATCGAGGTCGTTTAGGATAAGCGCATCAATGGCATTTTTCAACATTTCTTTTGCCTGTTGCCCCATATCTAAGATTTGTGATTCTTTTATTAATGACTGCATATCTGTAGTTTTTTTTACTCGTTGAGCGATATTTACTGCAATGTCCCCGCAACGCTCCAACTGATTGTTTGTCATTAAGGCAGATAAAACGAATCGCAAGTCAATAGCAACCGGTTGAAAAAGTGCGAGAATATTTTCACATTGTGTTTGTATTAGATTATCGTAAATATCTATTTCCAGATCTTTTGCTTTAATCCCTTTACAAAGCGTAATATCGCCTGTTTCAAGAGCGGTAAATACGCGTTCAACCTGGTCATCAACAAGGGTCGCCATCTTTATGAGGCTGGTCTTTAGGTTTTCGATTTCTTCATTAAAATGTTCTTGCATGGTTATCTCCTACTATTATTATCCAAAACGACCACTTATATAATCTTCCGTCTGTTTTTTATCCGGAGCCGTAAAAATCTTTTTTGTGTCTGCAAATTCAATCAGGTTGCCGATATAATAAAAAGCAGTATAATCGCTCACCCGGGATGCCTGCTGCATATTGTGCGTGACAATAACTATTGTATAATCTTTTTTTAATTCATGCATTAAATCTTCAATTTTTGAAGTGGATATCGGATCTAGTGTTGAGCATGGTTCATCCATGAGGATCACTTCGGGTTTAACAGCCAAAAGTCGCGCTATACACAAACGCTGCTGCTGATCCAGCGGTAACTGGAGAGCCGGATGATGTAGTTTATCTTTTAATTGATCCCATAACCAGGCGGATCTAAGGCTCTTTTCCGCTATTTCGTCGTGTTGATTTTTTCCTTTGATACCCGCAACCCGTAATCCATAAACTACATTGTCATAGATTGAAAGAGGAAAGGGATTTGGTCTTTGAAAGACCATGCCGACTCTTTTTCTCAATTCGGTAATTTCCGTATCGGAACTATAAATATCTTTTCCATCTAACATTACCTGTCCGGTAATACGAACCCCACGGATAAGGTCATTCATCCGGTTAAGGCAGCGGAGTAAGGTAGATTTACCGCAGCCCGATGGACCAATCAAAGCGGTAATCAATTTGGGTTTCATCGTCATACTAATTGATTGCAATGCCTGGAACTGTCCATAGAATAAATCAAGATTCTTTATTTCGATCTTATCGTTTGTTTTATTCATGTCTTCCATTTTTACCCGAATCTCCCGGTTATATAATCATTCGTTTCTTGTTTAACCGGAGCTGTAAAAATTTGTTTGGTTAAACCTACTTCCAATAATTCCCCCATTAAGAAGAAGGCAGTTTTATCTGCAACCCTTGCCGCTTGCATAGTATTATTAGTTACAAGAACGATTGTATAATTTTTTTTCAATTCGATTAACGCATCTTCAATCCACGAAGTTGAAATTGGGTCTAACCCTGAACACGGTTCATCTAAAAGAATAACATCAGGTTCCATAGCTAAAACCCGCGCAAGACAGAGCCTTTGTTGCTGCCCGCCGGAGAGCCGGAGTCCGGATAAATTCAACCGATCTTTTAATTCATCCCAGAGAAAAGCCGCGGACAAACTTTTTTCTACTATTTCATCGAGACGCGCTTTATCTTTGATCCCTGATAATCTTACACCATACACAACATTTTCATAGATACTCATTGGTAATGCAACCGGTAGGGCAAAAACAATACCGACTCTCTTCCTCAGAGAAATCACATCTAATTCGCTATTATAAATATCAATCCCGTCAAGAAGGATTTGACCTTCAATCCGCGAACCGGGTTCAAGTTCATTCATCCGGTTTAGAGAACGGAGGAATGTTGTTTTGCCGGATCCTGCGGGACCAATAATTCCAAGAATTTGATTCGAGGTTATCTCCAGATTTATATCCTTTAGAATTTTTTCTTCAAAAAAATAAAGATTTAAATGGCGGGTGTCTATTTTAATATTTTTTTCTAGTGACATCCTCTCAGTTCCTTTTTGCAATAAAACGGTGCATCATCCAATAAGCTGTAAGATTAACAATCAAAACCGCAATGATCAAAGAGGCGGCGGTACCATAAGCATTTTCCATTGAGAGCCCTTCACGTGCAAGGATGTAAAAATGTACTGCCATTGTACGCGTTGAATCAAATAAAGAAGTTGGGATGAGAAGCGAAGACCCGGCAGTAAAAATTACGACTGCTGTTTCTTCAATTGAGCGACCAATACCCAGCACAACTCCCGTAACAACTCCGGGTAAGGCATTTGGTAAAACCACCTTACGAACAGTCTGCCAGCGCGAGGCGCCCAATGAAAAACTTACTTCGCGATATGCCTTTGGGACTGCCCGGATTGCTTCCTCCGAAGTGCGGATAATGGTTGGTAAAATCATGAGGGCAAGACTTAATCCTCCTGACATGATTGACCATCCCATTCCGAGAATTGTGACGAAAAAGATAAATCCGAATAAACCGAATATTATTGAGGGAACTCCTGCGAGGCAGTCTGTCCCAAAACGTATGAGCCTTGTAACTCTGGATTCAAGAGTAAATTCAACGAGATATACTGAAGTGCAAATTCCTAAGGGGGCGGCAACGATGATTGCCAACACGGGCAATAGGACAGTTCCGATAAGTATTGGTAATATTCCCCCGGATCTGCCCATATCCGACGGATTAGTAAAAAGGAAATTAAAGCTCAAGACTGGTAAACCCTTTTCCAGCACAAAAATAATTATGAAGATAAGAATTGCAACTGTAAAGGCAGTTGCCGCACCAAGAATTGTTACCGCACCTATTTGTGTATATTTCGGAGAGACTCTCATTTCGTTATTACTTTCTTTCTGATCACAACACTGGCAATTGCATTCAGAAAAATTATCACAATGAACAAGACCACTCCGGTCGCAAATAGTGCTTCACGATGCATACCCGTGGCGTAGCTCATTTCGAGCGCGATATTGGCTGTAAGTGTTCGTACTGAATCTAATGCGGAATTTGGTATCATTACTGCATTTCCGGTAACCATAATAACTGCCATGGTTTCTCCTATTGCCCTTCCCATCCCAAGAATGATGCTCGCAATTATTCCCGATTTTGCCGCCTTTATTGTAAGCATGTGAACTGTCTGCCAGATAGTTGCTCCTAAAGCAAGAGACCCTTCCCGGAATGAAGCCGGCACTGCAAGTATTGAATCAATTGAAATACTGATAACAGTCGGCAGTATCATGATACCGAGAATGATCGCACCGGCAAGAAGTGAAAGTCCGGGACCTCCAAATACTTCTCTGATAATCGGGGCGAGAACGACTACACCAATAAAACCATATATTACAGAAGGGACTGCTGCAAGCAGTTCAATAGCAGGTTTGATAATATGCATTACCGTTTTGGGTGTAAACTCCGCCAGGAATATAGCTCCTGCAATTCCAAACGGTGCGCCAACAAGCATAGCGCCCAGCATCACCCAGAACGAAGCAGAGATCATTGGATAGATACCGAACTTTCCTGATTCGGGGCGCCAATCGGAAGAAAGCAGAAAATCTTTTATTCCATATTTAAGAAGAAATGGAATACCCTCAATAAAAATAAAGAGTGCAATCAGTGCCAGAGCAGAGATTGCCGAAAATGCGATCACAGAGAGGAGTCGCTCAACTCCTTTTTCACTAAACATCTTCATAGGTTTTTTATTTTGCCGGGAGTAATCCGTCTTTTTTGATCATCAACTGAATTTCATCTGTTAGAATATAATCAATAAATTTTTTTACTTCACCTGCAGGTGTTCCTTTTGTTAAAAGGAATATCGGACGCACCAGTTTATAATTATTTGCGATGATCGATTCGGTAGTGCATTCAACATTATCAATTTTCAGCCCCTTCACCTTTTCATTAAGGATACCATGTGAAATATACCCAATCGAATTTTCATCATTTGCAACGGTCTCCCGGATAGTTCCATTTGAATTCTGGATTACCGCTTTATCAACGAGTTTAATACCGGTTACGATTTTTTCAAACGATGACCTTGTTCCAGAACCAGCTTCACGGGAAACCACGGTTATTGGTTCATCTCCGCCCCCGATTTCTTTCCAGTTATTAATTTTTCCGTTGAAAACATCACGGAGCTGCTCAGTGCTCAGATTTTCTATTTTGTTTTTAGGGTTTACTATTACTGCGATACCATCCTGCGCCACTATTGTAGAGGTAAGCTCTTTTGCTTCATCCGGCAGTTTTACAAGATCTGCCATTCCGATTTGTGCCGCCCCGGAATTAGCAGATTGAATGCCTACCGCAGAGCCGCCCCCTTGTACGGTAATTGTAATATTTGGATTTGCCTTCATATACTCATCAGCAATTTTTTCTGCAAATGGTTGAAATGCTGTTGAACCGGCGAGTGTAACGGAAACTTTCCCCTTACCACAACCAAAAAATATTACAGCCGTGATAAAACAAAAAAGAATAAGATGTTTTTTCATGTTGAATTTTTCCTTTATATCACTTTATTAAATAAATACTAATAAGAACTTACAGGACATCAATCAATCTATTAAATCAGAAATTTTATCACTTGATAAAATACAGATTTTTTATAAAAATGAAGAAAACAATTAAGAGTTTTTTATTTTTTCTTATTTTACATACGAGAATTTATTGACTTTGAAAGGGAAGAAAATGTTTAAAGGATTACTGCCAAAAGAAGAAAAATATTTTGATGATTTTTCTGAAATAATTGTTCATGTTCAAGAAATGGCTAAACTTACGTATAATCTTTTTTCATCCGAAACTTACGACCCGGATATCTATCTGAAATTAAAACCGTTGGAAAACCGATGCGATGAAATTAGTTCACGGGTAATTAAACGACTAAACAATACCTTTATCACCCCCTTTGATAGAGAAGATATCTTCAGTTTAATTAAAAAGATTGACGGTATAGGAGATATCCTTTTGGGAACGGTTGCCCGTGTGGACACTTACAGTTTAACGGAAAAAGTTGAAGGAGCAGATAAAATTGCCGCTATAATTCTTCAACAAACCAAGGAACTTGAAACCGTCCTCAATGGATTAAAAGCAAAAGAAAAACAAATTAACGAATGTAAAGCGGTTAGGGATTTAGAGACCGAAGCCGACAATGTTTACCGGGCTTCCTTAAAAAAACTTTTTCTTGAAGAAAAAGACGCCATCACGTTGTTCAAGAAGAAAGAAATTCTTGATATGCTGGAGAAGGCTTCCGATAAGTGCCAGTCTACAGCTAATGTTATAATTTCCATCTTAATAAAAAACTCATAAAAATTTATAACGTCAAATCCGGCAACGACAAATGCATATAGATTATTTACCGTTAATTTTAATTGTTTTTTTAGCATTAGCATTTGATTTTATTAATGGATTTCACGATGCCGCAAATTCAATTGCTACGGTTGTTTCAACGCGGGTTCTCTCTCCGAAATTTGCAGTATCATGGGCGGCTTTTTTCAATTTTATAGCTTTTCTTTTTTTCGGTTTGCATGTTGCAAATACCGTCGGAAAAGGAATTGTTCATTCGGAGGTAGTGGATTTAACCGTGATAGGAAGCGGATTAATAGCAGCAATAATCTGGAACTTATTAACCTGGTGGTTCGGTATTCCTTCGAGTTCTTCTCACACCATGGTAGGCGGATTTGTTGGAGCAGCAATGGCAAAAGCGGGAATCGGCGCGATCTTCTTAGGTTCAGTAATCAAAATTATTCTTTTTATTTTTCTTGCCCCGCTCATAGGTATCGTTATATCCTATTTTTTTTCAATTATCGTTTTATATTTAAGCAAAGATTCCGCCCCATTTAAAGTTGATAAAATATTCCGCAAACTCCAGCTTCTTTCATCTGCCGCTTATAGTCTTGGACATGGTTCAAACGATGCACAAAAAATGATGGGGATCATTTTTGTTGCTTTAGTTTCTTCAGGCGCACTGAAACAATCAGACGAAATTCCACTATGGGTTGTACTTTCATGTCATTTAGCTATTGCACTCGGAACAATGTCCGGTGGGTGGAGAATTGTAAAAACGATGGGGCAAAAAATAACTAAACTTCGTCCCTTTGAAGGTTTTTCTGCAGAAACTGCAGGAGCCATTACACTTTTTGGAACGGCAATTCTTGGTATTCCCGTTAGTACAACGCATACGATAACGGGTTCAATTATCGGAACGGGAATTATAAAAAGATTGTCTGCGGTTCGATGGAAAGTTACCGTTGATTTAGTCTGGGCTTGGGTATTAACCATTCCCGTTACGGCAGCATTTGCAGCGTTTATTTATTGGTTTACGGTAACGTTTTTGCAGTAGTAGATGGTCAAGGGGACGGTCATTGGTCAGAAGTCAATGTGGTCATTACGGATAGGTGCAGGCTCAATTCAAATCTTATAGTTTTATAATAATACGTTACAGTCCGCTCCTGCGGAGCTAATTTTTACACAATACTTTTTTCCAACAAACAGACCGCCCCGATGGGGCTTTGTGTTTAATTGCTATTTGTTTTTCTACAAACAGATCGTTCCTACGGAACTAATTCCACATTTTATTAAGCAAATTGTAACCGCACTTTTACCGTATTTCTTAGCTCCGTAGGAGCTTTCTGTTTGTAGCATAGTAGAGGCAGCAATAATTTCAGCTCCATCGGAGCACTCTGTTTTTCTAACCAAAACCTAAAGTTTTTCAATTTTATAATTAACCTCGCCCTATTTCCCTCTCCTTGGTCTTGTCCGCCTCAGGTGGAAAGGAGAGGGACTAAGGGTGAGGTTTCTGTCTTAAATGTTTTCCTCAAAAATAAAATGATAACGTTAGTTTACCGTCGGCAATTTTAAATTTTGTTTGAGTTGCTGTAAAGGGTTTGTCATACGCATCAAAAATATTATCTTTAAAATAATTTAGTGAAATTGTCTGGCTTCCCCCAATGGATAAATGCCTTGAAATGAAATATTCCACTCCAAAACCTAATTCAAAAGTATATTCAGCATTTTTTGTTTTTCGAGTTCCTTCAATAAATTGAGTATGATCAGAGTAATATGGTCTACTATAAGTGTGAATATATAATCCTCCGGCACTCACCACATAGAATGAAATATTGTCAACGGAAAGTAGTGTATACTCAATACCCAGTTTTCCACCATATTCATCTATTTCATTTACCGAAATACCTTTAGAAAAACCTAATCTTATAACTTCAGAAGAAAAACCACCCTTAATAAAAAAAGCCGTTGAGGTTGACATTCTATATTTGAATCCGAAAGCATTAGCTATTGCATAATCAAAATCCATTATCAAACCATAATGAGAAAATGTAGAATCATTCTCTTGTGCGGTTAACGAAAGAGGAAAAATTAAGAGTAGTATAAAAAGAATCGTTTTCATTTGTGTTTCCTTATTGAATTTTATCGTAAAACATTGTTCCGATTAAGTGAACCTATTTTAGTATCTAAATTTTTAAACTAAAAATAAAATGACAAGGTAAACCTGGTGTTACCTAGAATTACTTTTGTATGAGTCAATGGATGAGATACTCCAAATTCTGAAATATTGTTTCCCTTTCTATAATCGAGTGAAATCAGTTGACTACAACTTATTGATAGATGCTTTGAAAAAAAATATTCGGTCCCCAAACCGGTTGTGAAAGAACAGATAATGTCTCGATCATCAATGAATAACATGTATACATCACTCCCCGGATCTGCAAAATAAGGAACAAGATAGTTACTAATTTTTAGACCCCCTGCTATTACCGCATAGAATGAAATTTTATCGACTGAATAAACTCCATATTCAATTCCAAGTGTCACTCCATAAGTTCTGTATTCTCGAGATGAATAATTCACCCCATTAAATGGTATCGGTTTCTCAGTAGAAAGATTTCCTTTAAAAAAATATGCAACAGATTTTGTCGGTCGATATTTGAAACCAATTTCGTCTGCAATCGAATTAGTATAATCCATTACAAATCCGTAATGGCAAAAGGTAGAATCTTTCTCCTGCGCATGTACAGAAAGACTGATGCTTAGTATCAGAACAATAAAAAATGTTTTCATATATGTTTTGTGCATTGTTGTTTTATAAGCAAACTTTTTCTTTCAAGCCTCACAGCCCGCTCCTACGGAGCTTAGTTGTTAATCAATATTTCATTTCTACAATCAGTTCGCCCCGAAGGGGCTATACTTTTTTCTTTAGCTCCGTAGGAGCTTTCTGTTTGTAGCATAGTAGAGGCAGCAATAATTTCAGCTCCATCGGAGCGGTCTGTTTTTCTAACCAAAACCTAAAGTTTTTCAATTTTATAATTGACCTCTCTCTGTTTCCCTCTCCTTAGTCTTGTCCGCCTCAGGCGGAAAGGAAATCGCCAAACCTCCGAGGTTTCGGGGACTTGTTCAAAATCCTTAAACCTCGGAGGTTTCTACTCATTAAATCCCCAACTCAATTTGTTTGCTTTTCTTCCCTTTGAACTGCGCCGCTTTGAACGTAATGTTATCCTTCGGCAGTTTCGGGAACTTGTTGCCAAAGAAATCTTTCAACGTTAATATCTGAATTTTCGGATATTGAAATCCCGGGAACTCTACAAACCCTTGCTGGGCTGTGGTATCTAACATTGGTTTGGTAGCTTGTTCAATTGATAAGAACACGCCGAGTTCGCATTTGTGTTTTGAAAGAACTCCGATCAACGCATCAATATCTTTTGATTGAACTTTACCGCCTTTTACTTGAAATGCAACACGAATAGACTGCGTATCCGAAACAAGATATTGCCCGATGCCGTCTATTCCTTTATCTGCGCCTTTTGAACCGAATGTTGTTGAAAAAACTTCAAACTCCGTGAGCCACCAATCCTGGAAGGCGTTCGGGTTTTGCTTCCACAATTCAATTGCGCTAACTTCATCGGTCGGTGTACCGCGCACTTCAAAGCTGCTTAGATGCTTTCCATACGTGTCGTTCAATCTTCTTTTGATTAACGAAATGGCAATTGGAGAAATATCAATTCCAATCCAGTTGCGGTGTAAACCTTCCGCCGCATCTACGGTTGTTCCGCAGCCACAGAAGCCGTCAAGCACGGTGTCTCCCTCGTTACTGCTGGCTTGTATTATTCTTTCTAATAATGCTTTTGGTTTTTGTGTGGGATAACCCATCCATTCTCTGGATGCGTTGACGGTTTGAAAAGATGGCAAGTCAGTCCAAGTATCACTTAGTTTTCTTCCTTTAGATTGATCAAGAAATTGTTTTCTTTCCGTTCCATCATTCTCAACAGAAATTTTATATCTTCTCCCATCTTCTGTTATTTTATCATACCTTTTAATTGTTGAAGCAGTTAAAGGTTGGTGTTCTATTTGAAAAGTAGCTTCAGCATTTGAATAGAAAAGAATTTTGTCGTGTCCACGCACAAATTTCTTTTTAACTTGTGTTTTGAAACCCGAAGAAGATTCGTTAGACCAAATGATTTCATTTCTAAATTTCTTTTCGCCAAAAACAATATCACAAATCGTTTTCAAATAATGACTCATCGTCGGGTCGCAATGCAAATAAAAACTTCCGGTAGGTTTAAGCACTCTGTGCAGTTCAATCAAACGCAGACTCATCATAACCAGATAGGGGAAAGCGTGTGGCGCAACCTTTTGATAAGTGAGCATAAGATAAAAAAGATTTTCCGTTTTCATCGTGTGGAGCTCTTGTAGAGAATCTTGAATGCTCTTCAAAGACCAGGTATCTTCAAACGCAATGCGCTGTGTCTGTATTTCCTTATCGTCAAAGAAAATATTGTAATCACGCTTGCTATTAAACGGCGGGTCAATATAGATAAGATCAACCGATTCATCTTTAACATTATCCCGTAGGACGTTTAAACAATCACCAAGATAGATGTAATTCATAACAGATAACTTCCCTTAAATAATTCTATAACAAATTTAAGCAAATATTATTGTGTACAAAACTTGTCCAAACCCAGGAAGTTTTTGTAAGCTTTAAATAAATTCCTTAGAAGTAAATTTTCTTCTCTTTAAGTTTGAGATGTAATTCCTTCAATGTTTTAAGAAATATACTTGATGGATTCTAAATAAAGAATTTTGGAATCAACTTAAAAAAGAATGAGGTAACAAAATGAAAAGAATTCCCGTGCTCCTTTGCATTATGTTTTTATGTTTGAAGTCTCTTCTCTTTTCGCAGGACAAAGTAAAATTAAGCGGGGTAATGTATAGCGACTATTTTTACAACATTGATAATTCCGTTGCTGCAAAAAAAGATGTAAACGGATTTCAATTTAGAAGAATTTATTTTACGGCGGATTTTGTGGTTGCCGATAATTTTGATGCGAGGTTTCGTCTTGAATCAGATCAAAGTGTTAACTCTAATACAAACGGCGGCAAGCTCGGCGTTATGGTTAAAGATGCCTACTTAAAATGGAAAGAAATTTTTAGCGGTTCTGATCTGTTTATTGGTATTTCTCCCACACCTGCCTTTGATGTTTCCGAAGCAGCATGGGGCTATCGTTCGCTTGAAAAAACGATTTTAGACCTTAACGGAATTGTTTCCTCAAGAGATTTTGGAGTTGATCTTAAAGGTAAATTGATCGAGAACGGCTCGATTAATTACTGGATAAAGTACGCCAACAACAGCGGGAATGCGCCGGAAACCGACAAGTATAAACGATATTCGGCGATGTTCAAATTTAAACTTTCTGATAATATACTAACTTCGGTTCATGTAGATTATGCCGATAGAGCCGATAAATTTGACGCTTTTGATAAACAAACAAAATCAAATAACCAATATTTGGGCTCACTCTTTTTAGGATATAAACAGAAAGAAGATTTCTCGGTTGGAGTGGAAGCTTTTACACGTACTGTCCAAAATAATTTTGTAAAATCCGCAGCAGATGCGCTTCAAGATCAAAACTCTGTCGGTTTTTCTGTTTGGGCTTGGGGCACTTTGTCGGAAACGCTAAAGTTAGTTGGAAGATTTGACAGTTATGATCCAAACACTAATAATGATTCCGACGGAAATTCATTCTTCATGGCAGGACTTGATTACAAAGCGGCTAAAAATGTTAGCGTTATTCCTAATTTCCAGTTGTTTAATTATCAAGCGACAGATACTCAAGGAAAATCTCTAAAGGATTTAACTGCACGTGTAACGTTGGCAGTTACTTTTTAACATCCCAAAACTCCGAGGTTTTTATCCTTCTCATAGTCCCCAAACCTCGGAGGTTTAATTGTTTACTGCCCAATGACAATTGACCATTCACCTCCCATCTTTTAACAATTCCATAACACTCCCGTAACACTTCGGTAATACTGCGACAGTAAGTTTACTAACGAAAAAAAATTAATTACAACTTAGAGAATACAATGAATGAAAAATCATCAACAAATTTAATATTACTTACGGTTGCATTTCTTGCGGCATTTGTTTTATCACTTGTGCGGAGTGAATACTTCTTCGGAATTATTTCACTCGGATTTTCGCTACTAGTTTACACTCTTGGTTTTCTTTTCGCAAGACATAACGACAGCAAAGATTTGTCAAGACAGTTTGAGAATTAAATGCTCCAGTTAGAATTAAGTAATATTCTTAGAAACAAAATCCCTTCACTCTACAATAAGAAAAATTCGCTGGCAGGTAAAGCAGTTGAAACAATTTTATCAAGAATAATGAAGGTAAAAAAGATCAATACTTTTTTAACCAGACACGAAGGGGTAGAAGCTCCCGCGTTTATAGATGGGCTCTTTGAAGAATTGGATTTCTCTTATTCGGTTTCAAAAAAAGATAAAGATAAAATCCCAAGTGAAGGCAAAGTAGTGATCGTTTCTAATCATCCTCTCGGCGGTTTGGATGGGCTGGCACTGCTTAAACTTGTGCTCGAAGTTCGTACAGATGTAAAAATAGTTGTAAACGACATTTTGTTACAAATAGAAAATCTAAAAACTCTTTTTCTCCCTTATAATTTGTTCGATAGCGGAATTCAAAAAGAAAATATTGCGGCTATTGACAAAACGTTGAAAGAAGAAAATGCGGTTATCTTTTTTCCGGCGGGAGAGGTATCGAGAATTACTCTAAACGGTTTGCAAGATAACACCTGGACACGCGGCGCTCTACACTTTGCCGAAAAAGCACGCGCTCCAATCCTTCCGGTATTTATCGGCGGAAGAAACAGTATCATTTTTTACGTTGTTTCAGCTCTCTCCAAACCGTTATCCATGTTTCTTTTACCGCGTGAATTATTTAAACAACGGGGAAAAACTCTTCTTATAAAAGTTGGAGACCTGATCCCGGCAAGAATTATGTTCGCCGGATTACTGAAAGGGAAGGCTTTATTAAAGTCATTGAAGAAACACGTCTATCTTATCGGACTAAACAAAAAAGGAATTTTTGTAACTGAAAAAAATGTAATTCATCCTATAGACCCCAAAAAGATAAAAAGACAACTGCTCTCCGCAAAGCTTTTACTGAATCTTGATGATCGAAAAAAAATATATTTGCTCTCAAACAATAACTTATTCCCTGATGTCATTAAAGAACTTGCACGTCTGCGTGAGATAACATTTAGAAAAATTGGTGAAGGAACCGGAGAGAAATTAGATACCGATGCTTACGATGCGTATTACTTTCACATTGTTTTATGGGATGAAGAGAATTTAGAAATAATGGGTGCATACCGGCTTGGTGTGGGAAGCGAAATTCTTGAAAAATATGGGGTAACGGGTTTTTATTCCTCCACGCTTTTTAATTTCTCGGAAGAATTTAACTACCATATCCCTTATGCTGTAGAGTTAGGAAGAAGCTTTGTTCAAGCTAAATATTGGAAAACAAATGCGTTAGATTATTTATGGATGGGGATAGGAGCCTTTCTTGCTTTGAATCCAAGAGTGCAATTTCTATTCGGACCTGTTTCCTTATCAAATGGACTGCTGGAAGAAGTTAAAGCCATGGTAGTCTTTTTTTATGAAAAATGGTATGGTAATCCTTCGGGACTCGTAAGTGCAAAAAACAAATACCGGATTGGTGAACAACAGAAGAAAAGTTTATCCTTGATTTTTAATTCGAACAATTATAAAGAAGAGTTTAAGCTGCTCAAACAAAAATTAAATTTTTACAATATGTCAATTCCGCCTTTGTTTAAACATTACACGGCACTTTGCGAGCCGGGCGGGGCACAATTTCTTGACTTTGGTGTTGATCCCGATTTCCAAAATTGCATTGATGGTTTCATTCTTATAGATATTGATCTGATCAAATATGCAAAAAAAGAAAAATACATTTACAGTAATGTGTCATTCAAGGAAGATATTCAAGAGCAGCAATTTGTTTATTAAACCGTGACCGATATTTAGTTGAACTTAACAATTTCTTAACACGGGCTTAACATTAACGTAATATGGCAAGGTTAAGTTTGCGATACAGTTACAATTTAATAGAGAGAGAAAATGTATTTGTATAGCAAGAGCAAATGGGACAAACAAATTTTTATGCGGTCACTCATCGTTTTTTTTATATTCATGTATGGATTCAGTTCATTGTTCGGTCAAGGGAAAGGTTCGATCGGAGGAAAAATAACCGACAAATCCAATAACGAAGAGCTTATCAGCGCGTCGGTTTTAATTATGGGAACAACGATCGGAGCCACTTCGGATCTTGATGGAACATATTCAGTTAGGGGATTAAAACCGGGGAAGTATTCGGTAAAATTTTCTTACATTTCTTATCAATCATCACTTGTTGAAAATGTTGTTGTGGAAGAGGGTAAAGAGACAAGGATCAATGTACAACTTGAACCCGAAACAAAAGAGATGGATGAGATCGTTGTTTCTGCCGAAGCGATAAAATCTTCGGAAGCCGCAATGCTTAGCATTCAGAAAAAGTCATTGGGTATTGTAGATGGTATCAGCGCCGAATTGATCAAAAAAAATAATAGTTCTGATGGAACTGATATTTTAAAAAGAATGACCGGCATTACCATTTCAGAAGGGAAGTACGCATACATCCGAGGAGTAAGCGATCGTTACAATTCAACCATGCTGAACGGAGCGAATTTACCGAGCACCGATCCTGAAAAGAAAAGCGTTTCGTACGATCTATTTCCATCATCTTTAATTGAAAATGTTATTACAAACAAATCAGCAACTCCCGATAAACCGGCTGATTTTTCCGGCGGATTAGTCCAGATCAATACCGTTGAATTCCCTTCAAATTCCTTAATTGAATTCGGCATGGGAAGTTCATACAATACTTTATCAACGAACAGAGATATGCTCACATCCGCTTCAGGCAAATATGATTTTCTCGGCATTGACGACGGGTCGCGCAATTTACCTTCAACCGTTCCTTCTGATCACGTCAATTCTTCACTTGGCAGTAAAACCATTCAAGAAATCGGGCGATCGTTTAAAAATGATTGGGGAACGCAAAAAGGCAAAATGCCGTTCAACTCAAATTTCAAATTATCTATTGGTGATTCTTACGAGATTGGTGAAGAAGGGAAACTCGGATTTATCGGATCGCTTACTTATTCATCCACCAACGAATTAAGGAAGTATGAAAGAAAATATTTCAATTACAGCGGTACCTGGTATGATTATACCGGCTCCGATTATTTAAATAACATTCTTTGGGGAGCGTTATTTAATGCCAGTTATAAGTTCGGCGGAAGCAACAAGATCAGTTTTAAAAATATTTACAATCAGAACACAGACAATAATGTTGTTACAACAAAGGGAAGCCATTTCTACGTTCCTGAATATAGAGAAGCTACCTCGCTTCAGTTTACGGAACGTTCTCTTTATTCAACTCAATTGATCGGTGAACATGTGGTTACTTCCTTAAACAACAGTTTGTTCAACTGGAATTTAAATTACGCCAACTCAGAGAGAAAAGAACCTGATTCCAGGAAATATTGGTACAGCCGGGAGTTAGACGCACCCGAAACCGATTTACGTTTTTCAATGAACCAAGCTACGGCGACAAGGTTTTTTTCAGATTTGAGAGATAAAAGTTACGGTTTTAGCGGGGACTTTCTTATAAAACCGTTTGAAGAAACTTCAATGCCGAATTTCAAAATCGGTTACTTGCAGAACAAAAAAGATAGAGATTACGCACCGAGAGTATTCGGATTTGATTTCAACCAGAGAAAAACTTCGATCAACTTGAGGGATAGTATTTTCAGTCTTCCGGTTGAAGATATTTTCCAGCCGGAAAATATTAATCCGAATTTTATTTACGTAGTCGAAGTTTCAAATCCCTCCGATAAATATAACGCGACCGAAAGAGTCCAAAGTACATATGCAATGTTCAATGCAACTTTGTTATCCGATATCAAACTTTCAGGCGGTTTCAGATATGAATATTCCAATGTAAGATTGTCTTATATCGATCCCCAGAGTTATACAAAAACAGTAACCGTTGCGCACAAATACAATGATGTACTTCCTTCACTAAACCTGACCTATAAGTTTAATGAAAACATAAATTTCCGTGGAGCTTACGGAAAAACAGTCGCGCGTCCCGAATTAAGAGAGCTGGCAGTTTCCGGGTACTATGACTTTTTAACCGATGACTATGTCTTCGGAAATCCTGAATTGGTTAGAACCGTAATTGATAACTATGATCTTCGATTTGAATTTTATCCTGATCCGACAGAATTGTTTGCCGCAAATCTTTTCTACAAACATTTCAATAAACCGATTGAAGTTATCGGAGTAAACACAAGCTCCAAATCACGCTCATGGAAAAATGCAGATAACGCGGTGAGTTATGGTATTGAGTTAGAAGCGCGTAAAAATCTTGCATTTATTTGGGATGCTTTCAGACCGTTATCACTCAATAGCAATATCAGTCTTATTAAATCGGAAGTTGATCTTGGAACGGCAAGCTTGGGTCAAGCGGGCACTGTCCAAAAACGACCGTTGCAAGGGCAGGCGGACTATGTGTTAAATATCGGGCTTTACTACGATTTGTATGAATCCGGTTTAACGGCAAACCTTGTTTATAATAAAGTCGGGCAAAAAATTGTAGAAGTTGGCGTTGATCAAACCGGTGATATTTTGAGCAGACCACGAGATCAGATCGATTTTAACATCTCCCAAAAAATATTTAATAATTTCACGGTAAAATTTGCGGTTAAAGATTTATTGGCTCAAGATGAAGTGACTATTCAAAGAACCCTGGATGGAGATAAAGTTGCAGACAATATTAAGCGGGGACGCAACATCTCTC
This sequence comes from Ignavibacteriaceae bacterium, assembly GCA_023229425.1. GTDB lineage: Bacteria > Bacteroidota > Ignavibacteria > Ignavibacteriales > Ignavibacteriaceae > UBA1563. The sequence goes on along the minus strand of JALNZG010000010.1, from coordinate 73,842 downwards.
TGGGGATTTCGTATCAATTGAACTAAAGGGTAAAAGTGATTCGGTTTTTGTGTGGAAATAAAATTAATAAACTAAAAAAGGAAAATGGTATGAGAAAAGTATTTCTGTTATTGATCATCTTATTTACATCTGTGGTTAATTTGAGCGCGCAAACTCAAGTTGAAGTTTCAGGTGATATTTCAACAAACACAACATGGACGGCGAATAATAACTATTTGCTAAACGGTTTTGTTCATGTAGTGGATGGTGTTACACTAACCATCGAAGCCGGAACAACGGTTTATGGAAAGATCGGAACAAAAGCTTCATTGATCGTTCGTAAAGGTGGAAAGCTTAACGCAATCGGTACAGCAACCTCACCGGTTGTTTTTACGAGTGAATATACAAAATCGGGTTCAACTCAAGAGCCCGCGGCTGGTGATTGGGGCGGAATTATTTTATTGGGAAAAGCTCCTATCAATGTTGCAAGCGGTTCCGGACAAATAGAAGGAACGGGAGATATTAATGATATTTACGGCGGTACCGATGTTAATGATAACAGCGGAACGTTAAAATATGTAAGAATAGAATTCCCGGGTGTTGCCTTTGCAAAAGATAATGAAATTAACGGGTTAACATTCGGTGGAGTAGGCGCGGGAACAACTATAGATTATATTCAAGTTGCTTATTCAGGGGATGATTCATACGAATGGTTTGGCGGTACGGTAAACTGCAAACACTTAATTGCCTATGCGGGAACAGATGATGATTTTGATACCGATTTCGGTTTTCAGGGCAAATTACAATTTTTACTTGGTGTAAGAGATCCGTTAGTAGCGGATCAAGCAGGCACATCAAATGGATTTGAAAGTGATAACGATGGAACGGGTTCATTAAATTCGCCGAGGACTTCTCCAACCTGGTGGAACGTAACTTTAATTGGTCCAAAAGCAACACCAACTTCTACCATTGATTCAAAATATACCTATGGCATGCATTTAAGAAGATCATCACAAAATAAAATCAGCAATACATTAATTATCGGTTGGCCAAAAGTGGGAATATTTTCTGATGGAACGCAGACCAATAAAGATTTAAAAGATGGTTTGTGGTGGTTCAAGAATGGAATCGTTGCAGGCGCAGCAAAGAGTGTAGATTCAACTAAAGGAGTTGCCGGGTTCGATTATAGCAACTGGTTTACAAGCAATAAAAATAGATACTACGATAATAATAATGCGGCAGCTTTAAATAATCCGTTTTTCTTAAATCGTCCGGACGCTATGCCTAAAGCCGGTTCGCCTGCTTTAACCGACGGTTTCAAACCTCCAAACGACGGCTTCTTTGATGCGAATGCGTCATTTGTTGGAGCTTTTGGAACTGAAGATTGGACACAAAGTTGGACAAAATTCAATTTCGGTTCAGAAGTAGAGATCACCGGTGATATAACAACAAATACAACATGGACAGCAAACAAAACATATTTGTTAAATGGATTTGTACATGTATTAGATGGAGCAACACTAACCATCGAAGCCGGTACAACGATTTATGGAAAGATCGGAACAAAAGCCTCCTTGATCGTTCGTAAAGGTGGAAAGCTTAACGCAATCGGTACAGCAACCTCACCAATTGTTTTTACAAGTGAATATACAAAATCGGGTTCATTACAAGAACCGGCGGCTGGCGATTGGGGCGGAATTATTTTATTAGGAAAAGCTCCTATCAACGTAGCAAGCGGTTCCGGACAAATAGAAGGAACGGGAGACCTTAATGATATCTATGGCGGCACAGACCCGAATGATAACAGCGGAACATTAAACTATGTAAGAATCGAATATCCCGGAGTAGCATTTGCAAAGGATAATGAAATCAACGGATTAACCTTTGGTGGAGTAGGTGCGGGAACAACTATAGATTATATTCAAGTTTATTATTCAGGTGATGATTCATTTGAATGGTTTGGCGGCACAGTAAACTGTAAGCACTTAATTGCTTATGGAGGTACTGACGATGACTTTGATACTGATTTCGGTTTTCAAGGGAAGTTACAGTTCTTACTTGGAGTAAGAGATCCGTTAGTCGCCGATCAAGCAGGCACATCAAACGGATTTGAAAGTGATAATGATGGAACAGGCTCTTTGAATTCGCCAAGAACTTCCCCGACCTGGTGGAACGTAACCTTGATCGGACCGAAAGCAACACCAAGTTCAACAATAGATTCAAAATATAATTATGGAATGCATTTAAGAAGATCATCACAAAATAAAATCAGCAATACTTTGATTGTTGGTTGGCCTAAAACAGGTGTTTATACTGATGGAACGCAGACCAACAAAGATTTAAAAGATGGTTTGTGGTGGTTCAGGAATGGAATCGTAGCAGGTGCGGCAAAGAGTGTAGATTCAACTAAAGGAGTCGCCGGATTTGATTATAACAACTGGTTCACAAGCAATAATAATAGATACTACGATAATAATGATGCAGCAGCATTGAGCAATCCGTTTTTCCTTTCACAGCCTAATGCATTACCAAAAGCTGGTTCACCGGCATTAACCGGAGGAGCAGTTCCACCGAGTGATGGATTCTTTGATGCAACCGCTACCTTTGTTGGTGCGTTTGGAAATGAAGATTGGACTTCGAGCTGGTCAACAATTAAAATGACTCCTGTAGTTTCATCAATTAATGAAGAGCTCGCTACAACTCAGATTCCTGCGAAGTTTGAACTTTCTCAAAATTATCCTAATCCATTTAACCCGGCAACAACGATCAGATTCTCCATACCGCAAGCCGGGGCAGTTAAATTGACGGTTTATAATTTGCTCGGTCAGGTTGTAACAACTCTCGTAAACGGTTATAGAGAAGCTGGTACATATAACGTAAACTGGGATGCTTCAAATCTTTCAACCGGAATTTACATTTACAGAGTGGAAGCAAATTCCTTCAGTCTAACAAAAAAAATGACGTTGTTGAAGTAGGCAATTCTCTCTCTCGCTCTCACTCACCAACTCTAAAGGACGCTGCATTTGTCAGCGTCCTTTTTTTTATTTGTTGATCGAGATATTTACATTTAAGCAAATGAATATTTTATTTCTAAATTTTATAATACTCACGTTCGTCCCATTTCATCTTTTCTCGCAAGGAAATCATTCCTTTTATTCCGCCTTCACCAACATTTCATCCCACCCGATAAAAGAACATTTACAAATATTAGCTGATGATTCGTTAGAAGGAAGAAGTGTTGGAACAAAAGGCGGCAATCTTGCCGCTCAATATATTTCGGATCAATTTTCAAAATTCAATCTAAAAGCGATTCCATCCGGGAATTCTTTTTATCAAAATATTCCAATGCATGGAAGCACAACCTTAAATACATCTGAAATGATGCTCCTTTCAGATAGAGATACTACCTATCTCAATTATTCAACTGATTATTTTCTTTACAGATCAGGGCAGCAAACATTTCTTCCAACCCCGATACCTTTAGTTTTTGTCGGATACGGAATTGTTGCACCGGAGTTTGATTATAATGATTATCAATCGGTAAACGTCGAAGGGAAAATAGTAGTTTATCTTGATGGCGAACCTTACTCTGAAGATAAAGACTATTTCGATGCACAGTATCCAACGATTTACAGTTATCCTGAATCAAAAAGAAGAATTGCAATTGCGAGAGGCGCGTCAGGAACAATTCAAATCCCGTTAACTTCTTTTGAAGATTGGAATGCCGTTAAAAAAGATTTTTCATTTGAAGATGTTATACTTGCTTATTCAGTCTCCAGCAATTTGAGTATTATCATTAACCCAATTACTGCCAGTAGACTTTTTCCCGGTTCTAAATTTACTTTCGATGATATTAAGAAAATGCACGAGACAAAAAAAATAGAATCATTCTCTTTGAAAACGAAGCTAAAATTTAAAGGTGCGTTTAAAGAACGTGATTTCATCTCACCCAATGTTATCGGGACGGTTGAGGGGAGCGATGCTGAATTAAAAAATTCTTATCTCATCATTTCTGCTCATTATGATCATTTAGGAATTGGACAAGCGGTGAAGAATGATTCGATCTATAACGGCGCACTTGATAATGCCGTTGGCGTTTCTGTTCTGCTTGAATTAGCTAAGGCATTTTCAAGTTTGGAGATAAAACCTAAAAGATCAATTCTCTTTATTGCCACTACCGGGGAAGAAAAAGGTTTGCTTGGATCAAGCTATTATACCGAAAATCCGGTTGTTCCGCTTTATAAAACAATCGCAAACATTAATATAGATGGAGTTGCGATGTTCAAGGACTTTGAAAGTATTGTTGGCATTGGAGCCGGTCTATCCACGTTGGATAAATGGCTAACTTCAACTGCCGGAACATATAATTTATCTTTAGAAAATATTCCATCACAATTTAAAAGATTTGATGCATTTAATAAATCAGATCAATTAGCTTTTGCCTTGGCGGGTATTCCATCAATTTTAGTTCTGGAAGGAACAAAGAACAAATCGAAATCCAGAGAGGAAGTAACGGAAGCGTTTATTGATTACTATCTAAATTATTACCACACTCCATTTGATGATCTAAAACATGAAATTGATTGTGAAGCGGCTGCCAAGCACGCAAAAATATTATTTGATCTCTGTTTTAACTTAGCCAATAGTAAAGATGCTCCGGAGTGGCGCGAAGGAACTCAATTTATCAATGCACGATTAAGATCAATTGCCGAAAAGAAGTAACCATGAATCACAAAAAATATTTTATCCTTTTGTTGATCTTATTAAATGGTTGTTCGGCAAATTTCTATAATTCCAATACAATTAGAATTGTAGGTTCGGATACCATGTTTGAATTAACTTCCAATCTTGCAGAAGCATATATGAAAGAATTTCCCGGAATCTCTATTCATGTTGAAGGAGGAGGAACAGCAGAAGGTATCAAAGCGTTAATTAACAACAAAACGGACATTGGTACCGCATCAAGAAATTTAAAACCTGAAGAAGCTAAACTTCTTGCGGATTATTACGGCTCGCTTGGATTGGTATTTCTTATCGCAAAAGACGGACTAAGCATTTATATAAATCCGGCTAATCCGGTTAAAGATTTTAGTTTGCAGCAACTCAAAGATATTTATACGGGCAAGATAAATAGTTGGAAAATGTTAAGTGGAAAAGATACTTCGATAACTGTTGTTACAAGAAATCCCAATTCCGGGACCTACCTTTACTTCAAAGAACACGTAATGGAAGATGAAAATTACTCATCCTTGGCGGTGGTTGAAGCTACTACAAAAGAGATTGTAAATTTGGTCTCAAAAAACACAAATGCGATTGGTTACGGCGGCATGGGTTACAAGCAAAATGTTTTTCATGCGAAGATAGATGGAATTGAACCGAATGAAGAAAACGTGCGAAATGATACGTACCCGATAACAAGATATTTACATTTTTTTACGACAAAATCTCCGGGCGGAGTTGTTAAGCATTTTATTGATTGGGTCCTTTCTCCGGCAGGACAAGGTGTAGTCCGCAAATCGGGTTATATTCCCCTATGGGAAAATAAATTGTAAACTCCTCATATTCAGTTTACATGCCAAGAGCAGCTTAATTTTTTTCTTAATCAGAATCTTAATCCTTATCATGCCCGTTCTTTTTTAATAATCAGATGAAGAAAAGATTAAGATTAGGTTTAGGATTTGGATTACGCGTTTTACCAATTGCCTGGCCAATGTTAGTATCGGTTCACTCAATACATATCGGCATGTTTGCGCTTAAATGGCCTTTTCCCCTCAAATTCTTGTTTCGGCAACTCTTTTCTTAACAATTTCTTAACAATTACTTAACATTAGCACTACATTTTTTAGCTAATTTTTAAAGAGAGAAAATAAAAATTTACTTTTTAATGAGAGAGAGAAAAGTGAAAAAACTATTCCGGCAGTTAGTCGTTGTGGCTTTGGTGTGTAATGTTTTATCTGCGCAAAATTCACCTAAAATAAGCGGTCTTATGTACAGCGATTATTTTTACAACATTGATAATTCATCTATTGCAAAGAAAGACCTAAGTGGATTTCAATTTAGAAGAATTTACTTTACAACCGACTTTGCGGTTGCCGATAATTTTGATTCAAGATTTCGTCTTGAATCAGATCAGAGCGCAAACTCAAACACTAACGGCGGCAAACTTGGTGTTATGGTCAAAGATGCTTATTTAAAATGGAAGGGAATATTTAGTGGTTCTGATTTAATTGTTGGTATTGCTCCTACTCCGGCTTTTGATGTATCTGAGGCAGCATGGGGATACCGTTCTTTAGAAAAAACAATTCTTGATTTAGATGGCATTGTCCCTTCACGAGATTTTGGCATTGATCTTAAAGGCAAATTAACCGATAACGGTTCAATAAATTATTGGTTTAAGTATGCTAATAACAGCGGTAACGCTCCTGAAACTGATAAATATAAAAGATTTTATACCACGTTCCAGTTCAAGCTTACAGATAACTTGCAGGCTACAGTTTCTGCTGATTATGCAGCAAAAGCACAAAAAGTTGACGCCTTTGACAAACAGGCGAAGTCAAATAATCAGTTTGTCGGCGCGGTGTTTTTGGGGTACAAAGAGAAAGAAGATTTTTCGGTCGGTATAGAAGCCTTCACAAGAACAATTCAAAATAACTTTACGAAATCTGCTGCTGAAGCTCTTCAAAATCAAAGCAGTTTTGGATTCTCCATCTGGGGATGGAAAGCTTTGAACGAATCGCTAAAACTCGTTGGAAGATTTGATGACTATGATCCAAACTCAAGTGTTGATTTAGACGGAAACTCATTTATCATGGCTGGTCTTGATTACAAAGCAGCAAAGAATGTAAGTGTTATTCCAAACATTCAGTTAGTTAATTATCAAGCGAAAGATGCTTCAGGAAAATCTTTAAAAGATTTGACTGCAAGAGTAACTTTTGCATACTCATTTTAATCATATATAAGGAAATAAAAATGAAATTTCAAAAAATCATTTCGGTTCTTTTTCTAACGGTTACTTTTTCAATGTTGTCTCATGCTCAACTGCAATTAAACGGTGCCGGAGCTACATTCCCGGCTGTTATTTACTCAAAATGGTTTGATGAATACAAGAATATCACCGGTATTCAATTTAATTATCAAGCTATCGGAAGCGGCGGCGGAATTAGACAGATCTCCGAAGGTACTGTAGATTTCGGTGCAACCGATGGTCCGATGACTGACCAACAATTGACCGAAGCGAAATCGAAACGGGGAACAGATGTTCTTCATATTCCAACAGTTATGGGAGCTGTGGTTGTTTGTTATAATGTTCCCGGAATTAGTAAGGGATTAAATCTAAGCGGTGAAACTCTCGCAGATATTTTCCTCGGAAAAATCATCTACTGGAACGATGCAAAAATTAAAAAAGACAACCCCAAATTGAGCCTTCCGAACAAAGCGATTGTTGTTACTCACAGATCAGACGGAAGCGGAACCTCATTCATCTTTACTGACTATCTAACAAAAGTCAGCAAAAATTGGAGCGCAAAAGTTGGAACAGGAACTTCGGTCAACTGGCCTGTTGGACTCGGTGGAAAAGGGAACGATGGAGTTGCCGGTTTAGTTAAACAAACAGAAGGTTCTATTGGATATGTCGAATTGGCTTACGCCGTTAAAAACAAAATTCTGTATGCAAATATGAAAAACAAAGCCGGAAATTTTGTTGAGGCGACATTCCAATCAGTTTCATCAGCGGCTGAAGGCGCTGCCAAAAATATGCCTGCAGATCTTCGTGTTTCAATTACAGATGCAGCAGGAAAAGATTCTTACCCAATCTCCGGTTTCACATGGCTGCTTGTTTATAAAAATATGAAAGACGAAGCAAAAGCAAAAGCAATGGTTAACTTCTTGAAGTGGTCAATGGGAAAAGGGCAATCCTTTGCTACTGATCTTTATTATGCACCACTGCCAAAAGCGGTTGTTAAAATGTGTGAAAAAAATATTAACTCAATTACTACAAACGGTAAAAAAATAAAATAGTGGATAATCCGGAGACACAAGTAAATATAGAAAACCCGAATAATAAGAGTAATAGCCTGTGGATATCGCTGAAAGGACAGCTCAAAAAATTCCTTTCATCTCACAACATAGGCGACTTCATTTTTGAAAGACTAACGCTGCTTTTTGCGGTGTTGGTCTTTCTTCTTGTTATTCTAATGGGTTATGAAATGTACGTGGGTTCAAAAATTTCCATCGACAAATTCGGCTGGTCATTTTTGACTAATTCAGTTTGGGATCCTGTACAGGAAATATATGGTGCGTTACCTATTATTTACGGAACGATTGTCTCTTCGTTTCTTGCTCTTGTAATAAGTGTTCCGCTCAGCATCGGAATTGCAATCTTCCTTTCCGAAGTTTCTCCCGACTGGCTTGAAAAACCATTATCATTTTTAGTTGAATTACTTGCCGGCATTCCATCGGTGGTTTATGGTTTATGGGGAATATTTGTTTTAGTTCCATGGATAAGAACTGATGTTGAACCTTTTTTATCAGAGCATTTAGGATTTTTACCATTTTTTCGCGGCGCGCCATACGGATTTGGAATGTTAGCTGCCGTTCTAATATTAGCAATAATGATCCTACCGATTGTCTCATCAATTTCACGTGATATTTTGAGATCAGTTCCTCAATCTCAAAGAGAAGCGGCTTTGGCGTTGGGAGCTACACGCTGGCAATCAACAAAGATTGTTTTGAAAGATGCTAAGTCCGGAATTCTCGGTGCAACAATGTTAGGGCTTGGAAGAGCTGTTGGCGAAACTATGGCAGTTACAATGGTGATAGGTAACAGAGCCGTAATTTCTCCTTCGCTTTTCGATCCTTCCTATACGATGGCAAGTGTTATTGCAAATGAGTTTACTGAAGCAACAAGCGAAATGTATTTGAGCGCGCTTATCCAGCTTGCTCTCGTCCTTTTCGTACTGACCATAATTATTAACGCGATGGCGAAATTATTGGTCTGGAGTATGGAAAGAAAGTTGGGAACAAGATGAATTCCTCTAAATTCTTTCATGTAAAAAGAAAAATTATAAGCGCAGTTATGATGTCGCTTTCTTTAGTTGCTACTTTGATAGCCGTTATCCCGCTCGTTCTTATCTTTTATTATACTATTTCAAAAGGAATTACCTATTTAAATATAGATTTCTTTGTCGCGATGCCGAAACCTGTTGGTGAATCCGGCGGAGGTATGGCGAATGCAATTGTCGGAACGCTCATGCTGATTGGTATTGGCGGCGCAATTGGAATTCCTGTCGGTGTAATGAGCGGAACATATCTCTCTGAATTCGGGAATAATAAATTTGGCGCAACGGTTAGATTTTTAACCGATGTGTTGAGCGGCATTCCATCCATAGTTGTTGGTGTAGTGGCTTATACACTTGTCGTTGTTCCGATGAAACACTTTTCCGCTTTTGCCGGCGGAATAGCTCTGGGAATTTTGATGATCCCGACAATTACCAGAACTACGGAAGAGATGATAAAGCTTGTTCCTCATTCTATACGAGAAGCAGGGTTGGCTTTAGGAATTCCTAAATGGAAAACAACTATTTTAATAGTTCTAAAAACTGCGTGGAAAGGAATTGCCACAGGAATTTTATTAGGATTATCACGCGCCGCAGGAGAAACTGCACCGCTTCTTTTCACTGCTTTGGGAAATAGATTTTGGTCAACAAACGTTATGCAGCCGATGGCATCATTAACCGTTTATATTTACGATTACGCAAAATCTCCTTTTGAGGATTGGAACAATCAAGCATGGACTGCCGCATTAGTATTAATAATTATGATTTCAATGTTAAGTTTGTTGTTTAGAATCATAACGCGTTCAAAATTTAAAACAAAATAAATTGATTAATTCAAGTTTAGAGTGATATGGATATAAAAATTTCAGTAAAAAATTTAGAAGCTTTTTACGGCAAGAATAAAGTATTGAAAAATATTTCAATTGATATTCCCCGGAATAAAGTTGTTGCGATAATCGGACCGTCGGGTTGTGGTAAATCAACTTTTCTGCGCTGCTTAAATAGAATGCACGAAGTTGTTGGGGGAACAATTACCGGTTCCATTTTGGTTGACGGCGAAGACCTTACGAAAACTGATCCTGTTCTAATACGAAAAAGATTAGGAATGGTTTTTCAGAAACCAAATCCTTTCCCAACGATGTCAATTTTTAATAATGTTGCCGCGGGATTAAGATTTAACGGAGTAAGAAATAAAAAGATTTTGGCTCCTATCGTAGAAAAATCTCTTAAACAAGCTGCCTTATGGGATGAAGTGAAAGATAATTTGGAAGATTCCGGTGTAAATATTTCCGGCGGGCAGCAACAGAGGCTTTGCATTGCACGTACGCTTGCAGTTGATCCGGAAGTGATCTTAATGGATGAACCTGCCAGTGCACTTGATCCAATCTCAACTTCCAAAATTGAAGAACTAATTTTCGAACTAAAAAAAAATTACACAATAGTGATTGTTACCCATAATATGCAGCAAGCGGCGCGTGTAAGTGATTTTACAGCTTTCTTTTACATGGGTGAATTGATTGAATACGATAAAACAACCAAAATATTTACAAATCCTTCTAACAAAAAAACCGAAGAATACGTTACCGGAAGATTCGGTTAATTTTTTAAAATCCTTTGAGGAAAAATGGAAACACATTTCGATATACAGCTTGCAAAATTAAGAACCCGTCTTTTCAAGATGTGCAGTTTAGTTGATGAACAAGTTCAATTAGCTCTTCGTGCCATTGAAGAAGAGGATTTGTTGCTGGCAGGAACGGTGGTCGTCCGTGATAAAAAAGTCGACAAATACGATGTAAAGATCGAAAAAATTTGTCAGAAACTCTTTGCTCTTAACCAGCCAGTTGCGATGGATCTAAGGTTGATTATGTCTGCAATGACCATTAACACCAACCTTGAACGAATCGGAGATATTGCAGTTAACATCGCCGAAAATTTCATCCTTATAAAAAAGAAACCGGCATTTTTGGAGAAAACAAAAATTAACGAAATGGCTGTACTGGTAAAGGAAATGCTTCGAAATGCAATTGATTCATTTATCCAAAACGATCCTAAGCTTGCAGAAAAAGTAATTCGTACAGATGATGAACTTGATACGTTAAATGCAGAAAATCACCGCATACTTATTGAAATTATGAAGGAAGACAAAGAGAACATTGAAGCAGCCGTAGCATTTTTAGTTACTTCACGCTCAATGGAAAGGATTGGCGACCATGCTACAAATATCGCTGAAGATGTCTTTTTTATTGTTGAGGCTGAATTGATCAAACATAAATATGAAAAGTTTTTGTTTGCCCAAGTTGAGGAAGTGGATAAAGAAATTGATGCCGAAGATAATGGAGATGACTAATCGGGAAAAGAAAACTTTCTCAGAAATTCATCTTTTCCTTTTTCTATAAAAAACGCTTCCATTTTATTATGAGTCTTCAAAAAGGAAGAAAGTAGTAAGAAACCCGTTGTTTCTGCGATAATAACTCTAGCAAATTGTTTATCAATAAAATCATGCTTCTCTTTTTTTATTGATTGCAAAACCAGCGATAAAATTTCTTCTTCTTTTTCTAAAAAATGGAGATGAAGTTCAACCATCTTTTCGGTTGAAAATTCATTGATAGTCTGCTTTATCACATCAAATAAAATCGGATACAATTCCCCCAATTTCATTTTAAAAAGAAAATATTCTTGAAACCTCTCTTTAATTGGAAGAGACTCGTTATTAAAACAATTTTTTATTTGATCGAGATATTCGGAGATTTCTAATCTCACAGTTTCTGCAAAGAGCTGATCTTTAGATTCAAAATAGTGATAGATTGTCGCTTTGCCGATTCGCAAGTCTCGTGCAACTTCCTCTAAGGTCGTTTTGTTTAGCCCATGCCTGATAAATCTTTTCTGAGCAGCCTTAAGAATGTCGGTTTTTCGTGATTTTGCCATTTTCCTTTAAATTTCTATTACTAAAATGAAAATAATCAAACTTTATTTAAAATTTACGTTGATTTTTAGGACTTATGTATCTAATTTGTAAGACTAAATTTACTAAAATGGAGATAAATAAATTATGGCTATGATGGCTAAAATGCGGTCTTTAGCTCCAGCCTTCATAATTTCTGTTGGCGTCTTGTTCGTTTTATTCATGGTTATTTCAGATTCTAATGTGTTAGAAGCATTAGGGGCAAGATCCAACAATGTAGGCTCAGTCAACGGAAAAGATATATCGTATCAAGAATTCTCAAACTTTCTTGATCGAGCAGTGGAAAATCAGAAAGCACAAACCGGTCAAGAAATTCCCGAAGAAAATATGGATCAGTTCCGTGATCAGGTTTGGGATGCAATAGTAACACAAACGTTAACCGAACAGCAGATTGAAAAATTTGGGATAAAAGTAACCGACGAGGAAGTAAGAGATTATATTCTTGGACCCAATCCACCGGAATTTTTAAAGAAGAATTTTATTGATTCAACCGGTAAGTTTAACCGGGAAATGTATGAAAGCGCTTTGTTCGATGCGCGTAATAAAAAAGCTTTAGTTGAAGCTGAAGAAGTGGTTCGTCAACAGTTATTAAGTCAAAAATTACAAAGTTATTTGCTGGCAACCGTCACTGTAAGCGATGGTGAGCTGAAACAAAAATTTGTTGACCAAAACATTAAAATGCAGGCTGAATTTATATCAGTTGATTTAGCCTCACTTCCGGATGCCGAGTTCAAAACTCCGGATGATGAAGTAAAAAAATACTACGATGAACATCCTGATCAATTTTCGGTTCAAGCTCAAAGAAAATTGAAATTCGTCTTCTTTAAAATACAACCCTCGAGAAATGATTCTGAAGGGATATTTAAAAATTTGCAGAATGTAGTCCTAAAAGCTAAGGATGATACTTCATCTTTTAAATATTTCTCTGATATTTACTCAGAAGTCCCGTATTCAAAAGATACAATGGATATTACACAACTGCCGACAGCTCTTCTAGATAATTTTGATGATTCTAAAATTGGAACGATGATCGGTCCTTTTTCAGCAAACAATACGTATGGAATTTATCAAATCTCCGGATCAGTTCCGTCAACCGAAGTACTAGTTAAGGCATCTCATGTTCTCATCAAAAGTACAGGCGACGATCCAAAAGATTTTGCAGAGGCTACTCGTGTTTACAATGAAGTCCTAAACGGATTTAATTTTTCCGATGCTGCTGCAAAATATTCTTCAGATTACGGTAACGCCAAGAACGGTGGAGAACTTGGCTGGTTCGGCAAAGGAAGAATGGTAAAAGAATTTGAAGAAGCCGCTTTCAACGGGCAAATTGGTGTGGTGCAAAAACCGGTAAAAACAAATTACGGGTATCATATTATTAAAGTTACCGGCAAAACTTCCAAAAAATATATTGTTGAAAAAATAATTAATTCTATTAAACCATCCGCGTTAACCAGAGACGATATTTATAATCAAGCAAATGATTTTGCGTACCTCGCAGAAAAAAACGGGTTTGAAAAAGAAGCCGATCTCTCCAAATATAAAATAGAAGAAACACCTGCTTTCAATGAAGAAAGCGGTTATCTGCCGGTTATCGGGGTTAATAAATCTTTGATAAAATTCGCCTTTGAAAATGGAGTAAATACTATTAGCCAGGTTTTTAAGGGAACCAACGGTTATGTTATTGCAAGAGTTTCTGAAGTAATCAGCGAAGGTATAAGGAAATTTGAAGATGTGAAAAAGCAGGCGCAAGCTTTACTTCTTAAAGAAAAAAAATATGCGAAAGCAAAATCTCTTATTGAAGATATAAAGAAAAACACAGGTACAAATTTCCCCGGAGCTAAAAGTGTTTACGGCAGAGCTCTCTATGATACCACCGGAATTTTTACAACTTCTGGGAGTATTCCAAAACTTGGGTTGGAATATAACTTTGCAGCAAAAGCTTATGACCTTTCTATTGGAAAAGTTTCGGAGCCAATTAAAGGGAACCGCGGCTATTTCTTAGCAAAATTATTATCTAAAGATGCATTTGATGCAAATACTTTTAATGCGCAAAAAACTATGTTAAGGGATAGAACTTTACAAGAGAAGAAAAACTCTTTTGTAAGTCAATGGCTGGCAAAAATGAAAAAAGATGCCGACATTGTTGATGACAGATATCTCTTTTACAACCGTTAAAAAATAGTTGCAGAAAACACAATTATCCCTCTATTTTTGGAATGAAGATAGGGGGATTTTTATTTTAAATGAATAAAATGAGCAATAAAAGAATTTACTTAACAGGATTTATGGGCTCCGGTAAAAGTACCATTGGACCAATTTTAGCCAATGTACTTGGATGGGACTTTTCCGATTTGGATAAACTGATTGAAGCGCAACTGAACGATTCCGTAAATAATATTTTTGAAACTCATGGGGAACTGTTTTTTAGACAAAAGGAGAGTAAACTGCTAAAGCAATCTGCAACAATGGAAAATATTGTTCTTGCTTTAGGAGGCGGTACGTTAACTACAGAGGAAAACCTTGAGTTTATTAAAAAAACAGGAATATCCGTTTATCTGAAGAGTTCGCCTGAGGAGATTTTCCGACGGCTACAATTCAAAGTTGATAGACCTCTTTTAAAATCCGAAAGCGGAATGCCGCTTTCTGCTTATGAAACGAAAGCAAAAATTTCGGAACTTCTAGAAAAAAGAGAGCAAACTTATTTGCAAGCCGACATTATCTATCAGATTGATACTATTTCCGTGGGCAAAACCGTAGATGATCTTGTAAAATTATTAAAAAGAAAGTTTCACGAATGAAAACTCTTACCGTTGCATTAAAAGAAAATGGATACGATATCTATCTCGGCAAAGGAATCCTAGAAAAATTTAAATCACTTTGTGAAAAAAAATCGTTACCGAAGCGGATGTGCTTCGTAATTGATGAAAATGTTTTTCGTATCCACAAAAAATATTTGCAGACTTTTTTAATTGATGAAAAAAATGATCTTGTTTACAAATTTCCTTCGGGAGAAAAATCAAAATCACTCAAGCAAATTTCCGAATTGCATAAAATTATGCTGGAAAATAAACTTGGAAGAGATACGCTGATTGTCGCAGTTGGCGGCGGAGTAACCGGTGATGCAGTGGGATTTGCCGCTTCAATTTTTATGCGTGGTATCCCTGTTGTGCATATTCCAACAACATTGTTAGCGGCTGTTGACAGTTCAATCGGGGGAAAGACCGGTATAAATTTTAACAACACAAAAAATATTATCGGCAGTTTTCATCAACCGAAATTTGTTCTGATTGATACAACTTTTTTCTCTTCTTTACCGGAAAAGGAAATCACTTGCGGCTTAGGCGAAATTATTAAAAATGCTTTTTTAACCGGGCAAACTTTTTATGACGAAGCTAATGCGGCGATTCCTTTGTTCTATCAAAAAGATTTTTCCAAAACAGAAAACTTAATTGCAAATTCAATCAATGTGAAAGCAGAAGTAGTTTCAAATGATGAAAGAGAGACCGGACTCCGTAAAATATTAAACTTCGGACATACATTTGCCCATGCTTTTGAGAGCGAATTAAAGTTCAAGATTAAACATGGGGAAGCAGTTGTTGCCGGGATAATTTGCGCTTTATATTTATCACATGAAAAAGGATTTATCTCCGAGCAGCAGTTAGAAAAATTTCTTTATCTTCCGAAACAAATTCCTATACCGACTTCACTAAAAAAATTAGATAAAGAAAAACTGTATCAAGTAATGCTTTCTGACAAGAAAAATAGGGATGGCAAAATTAAGTTTGTCCTTTTGAAAAATATCGGTGAAATTCTCCTTGACGTTGAAGCTGAAAAAGTAAAAGTATTCAACTCGTTTGAGAGGATGTTTAAAAGCATCTAAGCATGGGTAATGCAACCTCGAAGGTTAGGGTGGAAATTAAATTGTAACCTTCGAGGTTACGGCTACAAAAAATTAGAAATTCATTTGACTTTGATTTAGAGAATTCTGTAATTTAAATCAAGGAAATAAATAATGAATTTAAAATCACCTTATTTGCTTCGGGGATGAGGGGAAAACCAGTCAATTACTACTATCCTCTTCTTCCGCAAAAGATTATTTTCTTACTCTCGGTTTACACAGCAGATACGAAATAGTTAATTGAGGTAAAATATGAGCGCAAACGAATTAGCCCCAACGGAACGAATTGAAAACAAGATACTCTTAATCCGCGGACAAAGAGTAATGCTTGACCGCGATCTTGCGGAGTTGTATGGAGTGGAGACTAAAAATCTTAACCGGCAGGTTAAACGAAATCCGGAGAGGTTCCCTTCAGAATTTATGTTCCAATTGACTCTTAGCGAAAAAAACGAACTGGTGACAGATTGGCACCGGTTCAATTCTCTAAAACATTCAACCGTTTTGCCCTTTGCATTTACAGAGTACGGCGCATTAATGCTGGCATCTGTTCTTAATTCTCCAAGAGCGATTGAAGCGGGAATCTATGTTGTGCGGGCATTTGTCCATTTGAAAGAAATACTTTTGACCCACAAAGAGTTGGCACAAAAGTTAAAAGAGTTGGAATATAAAATTGAAACTCATGATGAACAGATAACGGCAATCTTCGAAGCGATTAATCAATTGTTAACCCCTCCTCCTGCCCCAAAAAGAAAAATTGGGTTTGAGGTAAAAGAAAAGGGGGTTAAATATGGAAGGAAATAGCGGAGATGAGTTACACTGCTTTTGGTGATAAAGGTATGTTAATATTTTTTTTTGTAATAATTATAAAAAACCTCCGACGTTTTGGAAACGTCGGAGGTTTGGATTACCGTGGCACTACATTTTTAAGTGATGTGATAGTTTGAAATAAAAGTGCTTGACCTTGAATGTATATATTCATAATATTCTAATGCCATGAAAAAAATATTTGAAAAATGTGAGAGCTTTCAATGGGATGAAGGCAACTCGGAGAAAAACAAAGTAAAACATAATGTTTTAAAATCCGAATGTGAACAAGTGTTTTTTAATAAGCCGCTAATTATTTCGGATGTAAAAAATAATTACGAGAAAGAAAAACGCTGGTATTTACTTGGCAGAACAGATATTGACCGCAGATTATTTGTAGTGTTTACCATAAGAAAAAATATGATACGGACTATTTCGGCAAGAGATATGAGCAAAAAAGAAAGAGAATTATACTATGAAGCAATTAAAAAAGATACCAAAATTTAAATCCGAAGATGAAGAAAGAGAATTTTGGGCGAATGCCGATTCTACGGATTATGTAGATTGGAATAAAAAGGAAGCTGTTGCTTTTGCTAATCTAAAACCAACTACAAAGACAATTTCTTTAAGATTGCCGGACTCGATGTTAGATGAGATTAAGACCTTAGCAAACAAGCGGGATGTTCCTTATCAATCTCTAATTAAAATTATATTAAAGGAGAGGATTGATAGAGAATATAGAACCAGCGCGTAAAGTAAATTGAATAAATACTACTATTCTCACTTTGGCGGGGAAAGATATTTTAACTTAAATAAATATATTTGGCTAGCATAGTTAAATATTAAAAAAGGAAAATAAAATGGCGATTTATGGAATAGGTGCTTCTTGGGATAATAATGATGTAACTGAAGAATTCATTCAAGAAAATAAAAAAATGTAAATTAATTTGAAGGTGAAATATGGCTTACAAAAAAGTTACAGTAACTAATGAAGGTTCTACTGGCCGCAACGAAAAATTTTGTGATAACTCGAAAAACAAGAATATGACCAGAACTGAATTCGTAAAAGAAATTAAAAAAGGCAATTATCCTGACTATCACGTACGAAAAATTAACGGTAAAGATACACCCGTATCAAATCCTGATGATAGTGAAAATAATAATCTGGGCTGATGTTTTCTTTTATTCACAAAAATAATTTATAAAGGATATTACTTATGAAAAATTTCGTTTTGTCTTTTTCTGATGTATCTGGTGGGAGCTATATATATGATGAATCAACTGGTCAGGAAATTATTCTAAAGTTGATGGGAAACGACATTAGGCCACCACTGACCAATATGCATATTGAAGCTAAGACTAAAGATGGGAAAACAATAAGAATTAATGTGCCCAATACTACTGATGAAGAAGCTTTAATTGAAATAGAATAAATGTCGCTATATAACCAACGACTCAAAGCAACTGCATTAAAAATTGCGGCATTTTATAAGTTTTAGCGTTTCTTTATAAAAGTTAATTGCTCTTTGAGTTTAGTGAACGAAACAAATTTATAAATAATTATTCGCATTGGCTTTACAGTACTGCATAGTTGTTTTGAGTAGTGCTTTAGTTGCCACATTGTTAAAATAATACCATTATGGATACTAATATAGAAAAAGAAAAACACAAAATTATTTTTGATCGGCTAATTTTAGCTAAACAAATTTATTATCACGGTGTTCAACATTCTGTGCAAGTTGGTCCCTTTAATAAAATGATTGCTATCCTAAATTATCATAATGCAGTAGAAATCGTTTTAAGAAATATTTTATTAAAATATGAGATTAGAACTGAAAAACAACTTAATATTGAATTTGAAAATATGATAAGTGAAATTGATAATTACTCCCAATTTAAATCGACAAAGAAAAAAATTCCTAATCGCCAAGAATTAAGAGACCTAAATCAACTAAGAAATTGGATTCAACATAAAGCTGTTGAACCTGAATCTTCTACGATGGATTATTGGAAGATTTTCACTCGACAATTACTAGTGCTCTTTTATAAAGAATATTTTGATGAGGGTTTTGATTCTATAACGTGTATAAAACTTATAGGCAACCTACGATTACAAAAACTCATTCTGAAAGCTGAAGAAAAATTGGGACAAAAAGATAATACCGCTTGTGCTAATTACTCAAAGCTTGCCTTCGAATATGGAGTTAACAGTCTTGATACATTCCTTCCCACAAAAAATTACAATCCATTCTTTGATGGATTGGCCAGAACAGTAACTACCAGATCTGGTTTAGAAAAACATATTGAAAACGCAATTACTAAGACAAATCTAAGAATTAATGAAGTACAAAATTTTTCTGTTGTCATCTCAACTGGAATTGACTTAATAGATTATAAAAAATTCATTGATTTATCTCCGAATATATTACTTGATAGAGGGGAACCCCAGTTTTATAATAAGGATTTCAATGATGATGAAACGAAATGGATTTTTCATTTCGTCGTAGATTCTCTTATTAAATGGGAATATATCGGATTAAAACCTTCTGTCCCCAAATGGGCAGTTGCAGACTGCGATAAATATTTGTTAAAAAACTAAATGTTGATATTACCCGCAGGTCAATTTGACCGCACTTTTCAAAATAGCGACAGTAAAACAACATTTAATATTACTTTACTGTTTTTAATAAATTTGGTTGTAAAATAAAACTTAAAAAGCAAAATAAAAGCTATATATGAAAAAGGTAATTTATCTTATTCTAATTTTTCTTTTCCCTTGCAACTCATTTA
Organism: Ignavibacteriaceae bacterium; assembly: GCA_023229425.1. Classification (GTDB taxonomy): domain Bacteria; phylum Bacteroidota; class Ignavibacteria; order Ignavibacteriales; family Ignavibacteriaceae; genus UBA1563. The sequence continues at coordinate 54,356 of JALNZG010000010.1, read as the reverse complement.
GCCAAACTAAAGCAGAGCAATATCTAAAAAGCGGTAATGCAAAGTTTGAGCTTTCAGATTACAAAGGAGCTATTAAAGATTTTAGTACTGCACTTAAAAGTAAACCAAATTTATTTGATGCGTATCATTATCGTGCGCTAGCAAAGGGAAGATTAAAAGACTTTAGGGGTGCTATTCAAGACTATAACCAGGCAATAAAAATTAAACCTGATTTTGCAGAGGCGTATTGTTTCCGTGGTCTTAATAAATTAATAGTTGGGGATAAAGATGGTGGGTGTTTAGATTTGAGTAAGAGTGCTGAACTTGGATATAGTTCAGCCTATGACTTTATTAAAGAATATTGTGAATCTGGTATTCACATCAAGAAAGAAGGAATGTGGGTAAGGGTAGCAAGCTTTTCTGGGACGGTTCAACAAAATACCGATGATTTTACTGTCAAAAGTAAAAAATGGAAAGTTGTTTGGAGTGTAAAGAAACAAGACACTGAAGGTGGTGTGCATGCGTCAGTTTTTTTGTGTGAGAACGGCGAGCCTATAGAAGGTATTTTTAATACTTTCTCCGAAGAGAAAGGAGAATCCATTTTTCGAAAGCAGGGGACATTCGACCTTAAGGTTATCTGTGCTTCTGCTATCTGGGACATAGAAATATTTGAATTTGTAGAAAGCTAAACATATGTTAACTGTGTGGCAATAAAGGATTAAAAGTATCATAAGCAAATACTATGGACAAAAACTCAATAACCGAAATATGGAAAAAAAGTAAGGAAGACATTGAAAAGTTTAATAAAGAGCTTCTGATTAATCCTTATGATGCTTTTTCTTACAATGGCCGTGGAGTTGCGAAATTTAAACACTATGATTACCCAGGAGCTTTAAAGGATTTCAATATGGCACTCAAGATTAATCCTAATTATGCGGAAGCATATTACAACCGCGGTAATCTTAAAGAGCGTCAACATAAACACAGAGGAGCTTATAATGATTATACTAAAGCTATAAAGATTTATCCTCAGTTCGCGGAAGCTTATTGTGAGCGTGGAATAACTCAAAGAGACCCGCAAGGAGCAGTTCAAGATTGTACTAAAGCAATAGAGATTGACCCAAATTTTGCAGAAGCTTATTTTAATCGTGCTCAAGCTTTTGACTCTCTTCACGCGTACAAAGCTTCCATTCAAGACTACAACAAAGCGATAGAGATTAACCCTAATTTCCCTTTTGTTTTTTTTAAACGTGGTTATGCTAAAACTGACTTTGAAGTTCGAGATTATGAAGGTGCGATAGAAGATTTTACCAAAGAAATAGAGATTCACTCAGATTATTACTACGCCTACTATTATCGGGGTGAAGCTAAATATGAAATAGCAGACTTCATTGGAGCTATTGAGGATTATACTAAAATAATAGAAATGAGCCCTCAGGATGCTATGGGTTATTTTAAGCGTGGTAATTCCAAATATAAACTCTGCGATAAAAATGGAGCATGTTTAGACTGGAGTAAAGCCGGTGAACTTGGTTACAAAGAAGCCTGCGGTATGATAAAAAAATATTGTAAATGAAAAAGGTGAACTTTATTTTTCAAGAGGTTGATTGAGAAAAATATTCATTCCCTAAGGGAATGTAATATCATGGTAAGATATTGTGTTACAAAGATTCAACACCTATTTATCTACCACCTGGTAGATGGCGTTGTAACGTAAATTACATAACCACTGGCAATCTGTAAACTATTCGGTTCCGGCTCTGTCGGTTTAGGAAAAAATTTGCGTCTCTTCGTATTTATTGAAATTATTCAATTATCAACTATTCTTACTTTTTAGTGAAAGAACTTCTTGAAAGTAAGAAAACCTGCAACTCATTTAATCTCCGTATAGAATATTCAACTTAAATCAGCTATTTTGTACTATTAAGCTGGCATCTAAAATGTTATAAAAGGTTGAATTAATTTTAAGATTAGCCTGATGATTACCGGTATAGTAAGTACAATTCCAGATCGCTGTAAAAGATGTTACTCTTGCATAAGAGAATGTCCGGCAAAAGCTATTAAAGTTCTTAATGGTCAGGCTGTGGTTATTCCCGAACGATGCATTGTGTGCGGTCATTGCGTAAAAGTCTGTTCGCAAGGGGCAAAAAATATTAGCAGTTCATTAGAATTTGTAAAAAATGAAATATTACCTTTCACAAAAAATGTTTCCTTAGTTGCTCCATCATTTGCCGCTTCTTTCCCAAATCACTACAGAAAAATTCCTTCTGCGCTGCGATTACTCGGATTTAAGAAAGTTGTTGAAACGGCATTTGGCGCTGATTTGATCAGCGATCATTATTTAAATGAAGTTCAGAAGGAGAGAGAAGAAACCATAATTAGTTCAAGCTGTCCGGCGGTTTGCAATTATATCGAAAAATATTTTCCGGAATTAGTGACTCACCTTGCAGGAATTGTTTCTCCGATGATAGCGCTTGGGCGTTATTTGAAAGAAGAATTGGGGAGCGATTGCAAAAATGTTTTTATTGGTCCGTGTATTGCTAAGAAAGATGAATTCCAAAGCGCTGAGGTCTCCGGCGTAATTGATGCCGTGTTAACTTTTCCGGAATTAAAAATTTTGTTTCAAGAGTTTGCTATTGATCTTTCGGAATTGGAAGACGGAGAATTTGATCCTCCGCATGCAGAGACGGGAAGGTCTTATCCATTAGCAGGCGGATTATTAAAAACTGCAAATTTGTGCGGCGATATTCTTGAAAAAGAAATTATCGTAGTTGAAGGGAAAAATAAAGTCTGCGAAATTATTGATGATCTTTCTAATAAAAACATAAACGCAAAATTTATTGATATCTTGTTTTGTGAAGGGTGTATCAGCGGTCCTGCGGTGGATAGCGGGCTTAATTACTACTCTCGAAGAGAAAAAGTAATTGAATATATTAATGAAAAAAAGAACAGTTCGGATAAACAAATTTGGAAAAGTAATCTCTACAACAGCCGCAATTTAGATCTGCGCAGAAAATTTTATCCGCACGATGAGCGCCGACCGATGCCGGATGAAGCAATGATAGAAAGTATTTTAACTTCCATCAGAAAGCCATCGGGAAAAGACCGCTTAAATTGCGGCGCTTGCGGTTATCAAACCTGCCGGGAATTTGCAATAACTATCAGCAAAGGATTGGGCGAAAAGGAAATGTGTCTTCCTTTTTTAATTGAAGAACTTCAACAAGCATATGAAGATTTGAAAACAACCGAAGAGCAGCTTCATTCCGCAGAAAAACTTGCTTCAATCGGTCAGCTTGCCGCCGGAGTTGCGCATGAAATCAACAACCCTCTTACAACCATAATGCTTTATGCTTCCCTTATAAAAAAAGAGTTGGCAAGGAAGGAACAATCCATTTCACACTCTTCAGATTTAACACTAATAGTAGATGAAGCCACGCGGTGTAAAAACATTGTTTCCAACCTGTTGAATTTTGCGCGGCAAGGGAAATTATCACTTTCAACTTTCGATCTTTGCGAATTACTCCAAAACATTTTGCATCCTCTAAAATTATCTGAAAAATATTCAGTAATTAATTATCAATTATCTTTTCCGGAAAACGAGATGGAAATTGAAGGAGATAAAGAACAGCTTCAACAAGTATTTTTGAATGTCATAGTAAATGCGTGTGAAGCGATGGAAGAAGCTGTAGAAAAGACTCTCGCTATTTCACTTTCCAAAAATAGTAATATGGCTATTATTGAAATTCGCGACAGCGGTTGTGGAATCTCAAAAGAAAATACCGGCAAAATTTTTACTCCTTTCTTCACTACAAAAAAAATTGGAAGAGGAACCGGACTCGGGTTGGCAATTACGTATGGAATAATAAAAATGCACAAAGGGGAAATCCACTTTGAAAGTGTACCTGGGTGCGGTACATGCTTCACTCTCAAAATTCCGTTAAACGTTTCCTATGTAAATGAAAGTTCAATTAATTATGAAAGAAAAAAAGATGACTATAAAAATATTATTAGTTGATGATGACCTTGATATTCTTGAACAAACGAAGTTGATGCTGGAATCGAAAGGGTATAAGGTTGTAACGGCGAATTCAAGTGATGAAGGCTGGAAAAAATATCAGCAGGAAAAACCGGACATCGCCGTTCTCGATTTAATTATGGAAGAATATGATTCCGGATTTATCTTAGCCTATAAGATTAAAAAAGCTTCAGCCGAGAAAAAAATCCCAATTATCATTTTAACTTCGGTTACTTATGTTACCGGGCTAAAATTTGATGCTGCAACGGTTGAAGAAAAGGAATGGACAAAGTGCGATGCGATATTGAATAAACCGGTTGTCATTGACGAACTAACGAAAATCATTGAAACATTAATTTCAATTAAGCAAAGCAATAAGCAGGTAAACAAATAATGCCCGGTCACCCCAAAGTTCTGGTAGTTGATGACGAAGATTTACTTCGCACCGGTATGCAGCGTCTTCTTGAAATGGAAGGTTACGCTGTTGATGTGGCTGCAAATGGAACTGAAGGAGTTTCTCTTGGAACAAAAGGAGATTACGATCTGGCAATAATTGATTTAAAAATGCCGGACAAGGACGGAATGGAAGTCCTAAAAGAAATTCATGCTGACAAACCCAACACCGTTTGTTTTATTGCAACGGCTTTTGCAAGTTTTGATACGGCTATCCAAGCTACAAAGCTTGGCGCAGACGGATATATTCCAAAACCTTTTTCAGTTGAAGAACTTCTTCAACAATTACAGCTTGGCTATAAAAAGCGTTTGCTTTTATTGGAAACAGAACGTTTGCGCAAAGATAGAGAAAATCGTCTGCTTGAAATTGCTTTTGAACGAACGCGCATGAACACCATTGTTAACGCGCTCGAAGACGGTGTCCTTGTCGTAAATAAAAACGGTGAAGCGGTTCTTTATAATCCGTCGGCGTTAAAATATTTACCGCTTAACGAAATTTTCATTGAAGAATTTATCATTCCAAAACTTAATCCTCAGATTGCAGCGCTAATAAACCATTATCTTTTAGCAGAAGAATATTTACCGCAATCGTTTTCTACACAATTGGCTTTGGATGAAACAAACGAAACTTTTATACAAATTACATGTTCACCGGTTCCTCACCCTGATGGAACCTTGGCCGGAGTGGTTACCGTATTAAAAAATATTACCGAATTAAAAAAAATCGAACAACTGAAATCTCAATTTGTTTCGATGGTTTCGCACGAACTTAAAGCTCCAATGGCTGCTGTGTATGGCTATTTGAAACTTCTTTCCGATGACTCTATAACACTTACGGGTGAGCAAAGACAAAAATTTATTGAGAGATCCGAATTCCGTCTTGATTCATTATTGAAAATGGTAAATGATTTGCTCGATATTTCAAGGATAGAAATGAAAACCGTTCACCGGGAAATTATCGATTTAAATCTTTCCGAAATAATTAAAACCATCCTCGAACTTTTTTCTCTTGAAATAAAAAACCGCGGTTTAATTGTTTGTTTTTTCTTTCTCGAAAATCTCTCTTCCATTAAAGCTGATGCAGAAGAAATAAACCGTCTGTTTACAAACTTGATAAGTAATGCAATTAAGTATAACCAAACAAACGGCAGAATTGATATTAACATTTCTGTAACCGAAAATTTCTTGGTTACCACAATTGCAGATAGCGGTATCGGAATGAAAAATGAAGAAAAGAAAAAACTGTTCCATGAATTCTTCCGCGCAAAAAATGAATTTACGAAAGAGATTAGCGGTACAGGCTTAGGGCTTTCCATTGTTAAAAGAATTGTTGATTCTTATTCCGGTAAAATTGAAGTTGAAAGTGAATTCGGAAAAGGGACGAAATTCATCGTCTCTCTTCCTTTTAGAACCTCTATGAAGATTGAATATTTTGAAAATGAGAAGTGATTTGGAAATTAGTTTAAGTTAAATAATTTGATAAATAATAATAGATAGAAAGGATTCAACATGGCTAAAATAGTAATCATTGATGACGATCCCGATATCCTCGATGCCAGCAGTCTTGTACTAAATTCAAAAGGACATGAAGTAATTACTGCTACAAATCCAGAGGATGGATACCAGTTAGTGATAGATAACTCCCCAGATTTAATTATTCTTGATGTAATGATGAACGAACCCGATGATGGTTTTTTCCTCGCACAAAAATTCAGAAGGAGTAAAATCACTGTTCCAATTTTGATGTACTCCTCGGTTTCTAAAACCATTGGGATGAGTTTTGGCGTGAATGAATTAGTCCCCGTGGATGATTTTGTTGAGAAACCAATTTCTCCATCATTACTCGTTGAGAAAGTTGAACATTTGCTTCAACTAAGAAAGGAAAAGTAAACTATGTTGGTTTTAGAAAAGAACGCACTATCGGAGGAAATAGAAAGTTTAGTTAATCAATTCGGTAAAGACCGTTCGGCATTGCTCCAAATCCTTCAAGCCATTCAGCGAAAACACAAACACATATCTGATTTTGCACAGCAAGAAGTTGCCCGGATGATGGACATTCACCCTGTTGAAGTGAACAGCGTAATTTCATTTTATGCATTTCTCTATTCTGTGCCGAAAGGAAGAAACATAGTTAGACTATGCCAAACCATTTCATGCGATATGTATGGTAAAGAAAAAATTGAAGAAGCAGTTCAAAGAGAATTAGGAATCTCTTTCGGTGAAACAACAAAAGATAAACGGATAACTTTGGAATATACAAATTGTCTTGGCATGTGCGACCAAGGACCAGCAATGCTTGTAAATGAAAAAGTTTATACAAAGTTGGACCCCGAAACTGCAATTAACATTTTGAATGCGATTAAATAGGTGGAAAGAATGGAATCAATAAAAACATTAAATAAAAAAAGAAGTGGTCCCGTTTTGTTCTCAGAATATAAACTGGGGGAAGGCGTAAAAAAAGCTCTGGAACTCGGGAGAGAAAATATTCTCTTTGAACTTAAAGGTTCAGGGTTAAAAGGGAGAGGAGGCGCCGGATTTCCAACGGCTACAAAATGGATGCTTACAGCGGCATCTAATTCCGATAAAAAATTTATCGTTTGTAATGCCGATGAAGGAGAACCCGGAACATTTAAGGATCGAGTGCTGCTTCTCGAATATCCCGAACTTGTATTTGAAGGAATGATCATTGCCGGTTATACTATCGGCGCAAAAAATGGAATTTTATATCTGCGCGGAGAGTATGAATATATGCTTAAATCTCTTGAAGATTATCTTGAATCATTAAGAGAAGATAATCTTTTAGGGAATACTATACTCGGTAAAAAAGATTTCAACTTTGATATAAACATTAGATTAGGTTCAGGTGCGTATGTATGCGGTGAAGAGACCGCTCTCATCGAATCGCTTGAAGGTTATAGAGGCGAACCGCGTAACCGTCCTCCTTATCCCGTCAATACTGGTTATCTCGGACACCCGACCGTAGTAAATAATGTTGAAACTTTAGCATCGGTTCCCCATATTCTACTTAAGGGAGGCGATTGGTTTAGAAAACATGGAACCGATAAATCTACAGGGTCCAAACTCTTCTCTGTATCAGGCGACTGCGAAAAACCGGGCGTTTATGAACTCCCCTGGGGAACATCTATTAATGAATTGCTTGAACTTGTTGGAGCAAAAAATACAAAAGCAGTTCAAGTTGGCGGCGCTTCCGGTATGTGTTTACCAAAATCACAATTTCACAGAGTCTTGGGATATGAAGATGTCGCTACCGGTGGTTCTATAATGATCTTCAATGAAAGCAGGAATATGCTGAAAGTATTGAAGAACTTTATGAAATTTTTTGTTGAAGAATCGTGCGGACAATGCACTCCCTGCCGCATTGGGAATACTAAATTACTTGAGGCGGTAGAAAAAATTGAAAAGGATGATTTTACTTTTTTATATATAAATAATCTGAAAGAATTAGGAAGAACGATGCAGGTAGCATCAAAATGCGGCTTAGGGCAATCGAGTCCAAATTCGTTTATCTCAATTCTTGAAAATTTTAAAGAAGAAATTTTTGGGTCAAAAGGAAAGGGAAGGAAAAATGGTTAAGCGTGAAAATGAAAGAATTCCGGTAAGTCAACAGGCTCATATTGTAGATAAGCCAAAAGATTTAACGACAATCGGTGGAACAATATCGGTCCAAATAAATGAAAAGAAAATTACGGTTCCGTTAGGAACAACAATCTTAGAGGCGTGTCAGCTAAATCAAATTCACATCCCAACACTCTGTCATCATCCGGATCTCTGTATCGCCGGTGTTTGCCGAGTGTGTGTAGTTGATGTTGAAGGAATGCGAACGCTTCAAACCGCATGTTCCTTTCCAATCACTTCTCCCATCAAAATAAGTACTTCTACACAAATGGTTAGAAAAGCAAGAAGACATATTATTGATCTACTTTTAAGCGAACATTACGGCGAATGCTATTCTTGTTTTAGAAACGGGAATTGCGAACTGCAAAATCTTGCTAAAGAATATGGGGTTGATAATTATACTTTCGGACATGTAGAGACTCCAAGATATGAAGTAGATAATTCATCTGCAGCTGTTATTAGAGACATGAATAAATGTGTATTATGTAAACGTTGTGTAAGAACCTGTATTGATCTTCAGGAAGTCGGAGTACTGGAAGCAATTAATAGAGGTCACGAAACGCACGTAGGAACATTTTTAGATAAACCGCTTGCCGATGTTGTTTGTATTAATTGTGGACAATGTATCAACCGTTGTCCAACTGCGGCGCTGCGCGCTAATGATCCCTCAGATGAAATCTGGGCAGCAATTGATGATCCTAAGAAGCATGTTGTTATCCAGACAGCTCCGTCACCACGCGCGGCAATCGGTGAAGAATTTGGAATAGAACCTGGCAAATCATTTACTGGCGAACTTAATACAGCTCTGCGCAGAATCGGATTTGACCGTGTGTTTGATACGAACTTTACCGCCGATTTGACAATTATGGAAGAAGGAACTGAACTTCTCACACGATTGAAAAAAGCATTGGTTGATAAAGATCAGTCCGTTAAACTTCCCCAATTTACTTCGTGCTCTCCGGGATGGGTAAAATATATTGAACATTTTTATCCTGAATTTCTTGATTATTTATCATCGGCAAAATCTCCGCAACAAATGTTCGGTGCGTTGATCAAAACATTTTACGCGCAAGAAGCGAAGATTGATCCCGTTGATATTATCACTGTAGCTTTAATGCCATGTGCAGCAAAGAAATTTGAATGCAACAGACCTGAAATGGTTGACTCCGGTTTTAAAGATGTTGATTACGGATTGACAACACGAGAAATGGCTAAAATGATCCGTGAAGCAGGTATCTTCTTACCTGAAATGCCCAAGAGCCAATTTGATGATCCTTTTGGAGACGCATCCGGTGCAGGACTTATATTTGGCGCTACCGGCGGTGTAATGGAAGCTGCACTCAGAACAGCTTATGAATTGGTTACCGGAAGGGAAGTTCCATTTAAAAATCTTATAATAGAACCATGCCGCGGTTTTGAAGGAGTAAAACAAGCTTCGGTAAAATTAGAAAATTGTGTTGAGCAATATAAATTCCTTGAAGGCGTTGACTTAAAATTTGTTGTTGCGCACGGAACGGCAAATGCGAAAATTGTAATGGAGATGCTTAAAAAAGGGGAATTAAATGATGTTCACTTTGTTGAAATAATGGCATGTCCCGGTGGCTGTTTGGGCGGAGGCGGTCAACCGATCCCAACTTCGGCGGAGATCAGGGCAAAACGCGCGGAAGCGATTTATGAAGAGGAAGCTTCACTTCCAATAAGAAAATCACACGAGAATCCGCACGTGAATTACATTTATGAGAAATTCTTAACCGATGGACCTTGCGGTAAACTGTCTCATAAATTACTGCACACTCATTATACTAAAAGAGGTAAATATATTTCGTAAATTTATCTGCATAATTTTAATCTATAAAACCGGCTGTTTTTGAAGCCGGTTTTATAAAAGTGCAATACTTAAACTCTCATGTAGTTAAGGGATTCTATGGTTTCATTAGTTCCATCTTGGGCCATTTATAACGAAGAGTTTTGGGGAGCTATAAAACGGCGTAATTCATGGTTTATCAAACTTCGCTATGGAGCTGTGCTCATGCTCTTTGTCTTCATAGTCAGTTCAGAATACCTTTTAGGTATAAAGTTTACAAATACACAGTTGGTCGCCCTCTCTCTCATCAATTGCATTATTCTTGTCTACAACGGAATACTTCAGTGGGTTCGAATATATTTAAAGTGCGATCCCTTCAAATTTAATCCCCTCCACTTCTCCCTTGTACAAATGCTCTTGGACCTTACTGCATTAATGCTGGTAGTTTATTTTACAGGAGGAATAGAAACTCCGCTGTTTATGCTTTTTGTTTTTCATATGATAATAGGAAGTCTTATTCTGCCCGGTACTGTAATTTACACTATCGCTTTTTCTGTTGTTTTTGTTTTTTATGGAATTGTTTTTGGGGAATACCACAACTTGATCTCTCACCATGCCGTGACAGGATTATTGCAAACCCCGTTGTACAATAATTTTAAATTTAGTGTCGCGTATTCAACAATTTTTGGGTTCGTGATATTGATGAGTGTAGTACTTGCGAATAAGATCGCAAATCAATTATACCGGATGGAACAAGAGTTGGTCGAATCGTTGGAACAACTTAAAGCCGCAGAGGTTGAAAAGCAAAAATATGTGATGGGAGTTGTCCACGAAATTAAAACACCGTTGGCTGCCTTACACTCTTATCTTGACTTGATTCTACAAGGTTTTCTTGGATCTGTGAACGAAAAAGTATTAAATAAATTAAATAGAGCTCGCACTCGATCGGCAGAAGCTATACAATTAACTAATGATGTCCTGAGTGTATCAAAGCTTCGATTACTTGATGAAATTAAAAAAGAGGAAATTAAAGTTAGAGATATCCTTAGTTCGGTGATTCAAAAACAGAGAGCTATCATTGAAAGAAAAAAAATAAAATTACATTTCAAAGATAACCGGAAAGTTAAAGCAAAAATATTAGGGGATAGGTTTCTTCTGGAAATAGCTTTTTCCAACTTGATAAGTAATGCATTTAAATATATTGATGATGAAGGAGTGGTTGAAATTATTCTGGATGAAAAGGGAAATGGTATCCAACTTGAAGTTTGTGATAATGGGATCGGAATTCCGGAAAAAGATTTAGAAAAAATATTTAACGATTTCTATCGAGCGTCTAACATCAGAAGCAAGGGGTATGAAGGAACCGGAATGGGGTTATCAATAATTAAACATGTGATTGAAAGACATGGGGGAACCGTTGAAGTACAAAGTCCGGCACGGCTTGCTTCGGAAAACAAACCCGGCACCTCGTTCCTTGTCTTTCTTCCTCTTGAGTCCTAACCTATTTCAAGTCTAATATGCTTATAGAACAAAGATAAATACGACATTTGCAGTATAGTTTCTCATTTCTTCCTTAGATAAGTTCCATGTAAGAGGTATTTCAATTAATCAAAAGGAGCTGCTATGAAAAGCAAATTGGTACTTGTTTTTTTGTTTCTATTTTTTCATTCACTTTCCGGGGAAAACAAACCCGACATGAAGAACCTTGCAAATCTTTTCCCAAAGAATTCCCATGCTGTACAAACCGGAATTTCAACTGTAACTGTAGGGTCTTATGTTCTCTACGAAGAAAAACTCCAGCAGCAATGGATGAGCGGTAATTGGATCTCTAGCCAAAAGACTATTACAACTTTGGATACTGCTACTTGGACGATGGTTGCAACTTATTCATTCAATAATCCGCAAACAGGTTGGGTAAATCAGGCTAAATATGAATTTCATTTTAAGATAACCGGGACAATCTTGGGATTCTTACAGTTAAAAAGTTATACTTTTAGCGTAAATGATTGGAAATTACAAGGACAGAGTGACTATACTTATGATGCCAACAACTTTTTAATTCGCTCTGATCAACAGATGGATTTTGGCGCCGGATTAATGCCCTATGCAAAAGTAACATATACTAACAATTCAATTGGGCTCCCGCTAACAGAGACAATAGAGCAATTAAATTTTTCAACGTTTACTATGGAAAACCATAGAAAAATTACTTACATGTATAATCTGTCTAATCAGGAAGAACTGCAAACTGAAATTCGAGCAGATTGGAGGACTAATCAATGGGTGGATACTTTAAAAACAAGTTATGCAAGAAATTCCAAACTTTTGCCTACCATTGAAATGGAGCAAGCATTTACAAATCCAACAACATTGCAAAATATTAACCGGTATGAATACACTTATGATGGATCCGACTCTTTTGTCTTGGAAAGTTTGTACAAATTTTGGGATATTAACGCTACTAATTGGTCAGAGGGTCAGAAAATAATTTATACGTATTCAGCTACGAATAAAGTACTTTCTACGCTAGGTCAGCAAATGTATCAAAATGCTTGGAAAGATAATGACCGCACAACTAATTTTTATAATGTTGATGATAATATTACCAAAGAATTATATGAAAGTTATTTAGGTTCTTCATGGGAGAACCAATCACAGACTCTCTATACTTACAATCCAACGGATGTAGAGGACAAGTCAGTTGCAATAAATAATTTTAAATTGTTTGACAATTATCCGAATCCCTTTAACCCAGCCACAATAATTAATTATGAATTGCAAAGTGGAAGTTTTGTTACTTTGAAAGTTTATGATGTTTTGGGGAATGAGATTGCAACACTCGTAAATGAATATCAATTTGAAGGAAAGTATCAGACTTTGTTTGACGCAAAAAATATTTCGAACCAACCACTTTCAAGCGGAACATACTTCTATCGGTTACAGACTAATGGAGAAACACTAACGAAAAAAATGATTCTTTTACGATAATAAGAAATTATTGCCGGCTGTAAAATATTATTGATGTTTCTTTAAAAGCAAAACTGCCAAGGAAGAGGGCTAGACCTTGGCAGTTTATGTGTTTCTATAAGGAGGGTACTATGTGGAAATAATTATTTATTTCTCACACACAGTAAATAAACAATTCTTATGCCATAAAAATATCTTTGAAAATTAAGTGAAATTTAATTTTTATTTAACCCTTTACATCTCTAGAGAATGATTTATCAAAAGAAAGAATTGTCTTTGTTAAGCATTTAAAATAATTTTGAACACTGTTCCTTCGTTGAGTGCGCTGCTTTTAACAAAAATTTTCCCTTTGTGGTACTCTTCTATTATTCTTTTAGAAAGACTTAAACCCAAACCCCAGCCACGTCTTTTGGTGCTATAACCCGGTCTAAAAATATCTTTTCTGTTCTTGGTGTCGATTCCTTTGCCGTTATCCGCAATTTCAATTTCAATTTTGTGTCTAACTTTTTTTACAGAAAGAATGATTTTACCGTTATCGTGTGGGATTGAATCTAGCGCATTTTTAATAAGGTTTTCAATAACCCATTCAAATAACTCGGCGTGCAGTTTCAGCTCTATCTTTGCCTCACCGACAAGTTCAATTGAAACTTTTTTCCCGGTTTGCGGGATCCTTCGTTTAAAGTACTCAACAACATTTTGAAGTATCTCGGTGATATTTCCATTCTTTAATTCAGGCTTCGATCCGATCTTCGAAAAGCGATTAGTTATTTTATTTAATTTTTCTACATCATTTTCTATTTCTTCCGCAGTATCTAATACTTTATCCGGGTCGCTATAATGGAGTTTTAGAATTTCAACCCATCCCATTAAGCTTGATATGGGTGTTCCGAATTGATGTGCAGTTTCTTTTGCCATTCCCACCCAAATATTACTCTGCTCGCTTTTTTTAATTTGGCTGAATCCTATGTAGCCGATAATAATGAAAATACTAACTATCAGAATTTGTAAATACGGATAATACTTTAGCTGATTTATTAACCCGGAATTGCCGTAATGGATCCTAGTTAAAATAATAGTATCTTTTCCGGCGATGTAAGTAACATTGATAGGATTATTCGCTTCGTCCATTTCACGTAGTTTGTTGCGGAAAAAGGTAATTAATCTTTCTCTGGAAAGGGTTGAATCAAATCTTATGTTTCGAATATCCGATTTGCTTTTTAAGTTGATGTTGTCGTTTTCATCTGTTAGAATAAGCGGGAAGTCGATAGGTCTTATAATATTTTCAAAAAGAAAAGTAATGTCTGCATTTACATCGGAGGTATTTGCTACATATTCCAACCCCTTAGCATAGAGTTGAACAATTTGTCTTTCCTTTTCCTGGAGTTTTTCAACTAAATCACTTGTAAAAAAAAGTGTGCCGCCGCCAATACTAATTGCAATAATTAATAAAATAATTTTAATATTTACAGAGGCAGGTCCGCCGGACATCTTCATAATACAGATTCCGAAAAATAAATTGAGTTATGAAACAAAAAATGTTTGTGCTCTTTTAGGTCCAACGGAAATAATATTAATTTTTATTTCCGATTCTTCCGAAATAATATCTAAATAATCTTTAGTTGCTTGAGGCAAGTCTGCGTACGATTCGCAATGCGAAATATCTTTACTCCAACCCGGAACGGTTTTGTAAACAGGTTTTACGGAAGAAAGTCTTTCATAGTCAGTCGGGAACGACTTTAATAGTTTCCCGTTGAATTCATAGCCGGTACAAATGTTAATTTCTTCAAATGGACTTAATACATCTAATTTGGTTAATGCAACCGAATCAATGCCGTTGATCATTGCAGAATAACGAACGAGGAATGCGTCGTACCAACCGCATCGCCGAGGCCTGCCGGTAGTAGCGCCAAACTCATTCCCGACAGCGCGAAGTTTTTCTCCGGTTGCGTCCAATAATTCCGTTGGGAAAGAACCTTCGCCAACCCGTGTTGTATAAGCTTTTACAATTCCAATTACATCAGTAATTTTATTTGGCGGGATGCCGGTTCCCGTACAAGCTCCGCCGGAAGTTGGATGGGAGGAAGTAACAAAAGGGTACGTGCCAAAATCTACATCTAGCAACGCTCCTTGAGCTCCTTCTAATAAAATTGATTTACCTTCTTTAATTGCCTGATTTAAATATGAAGGGACATCTTTAATATACTGATCAATTTTTTCATCAAATTCCAAATAAGACTTTATTATTTCATCAACATCTAATTCTTCGTGATGATAAATGTTTTTCAAAAGTAAATTTTTCTCTGCAATATTTTCACGAATTTTTCTTTCAAGAACATCGGGATGAAGTAAGTCGTTTATCTTAATCCCCTTGCGTGCGTATTTATCTATATAGCAAGGACCAATTCCTCTTCCAGTAGTTCCAATTTTATTTTTTCCACTTTCACTTATTGAATCTAATAATTTATGATAAGGCATAATAAGGTGGGCATTCTGGCTGATGAACAATCTATCTTTTACAGAAATATTCTGTCCTTCCAAAAAAGCGATTTCATCTAACAAAGCGACAGGGTCAATAACCACACCGTTGCCTATTACACAAATTACGTTTTCTCTGAGGATGCCTGAAGGGATGAGATGTAAAATATATTTTTTATCACCTATCTCAACGGTATGCCCCGCATTAGCGCCGCCTTGATATCGTGCAACAATTTCATATGAATTTGAAAGTAGATCGACAATTTTACCTTTACCTTCATCACCCCATTGACTTCCGACGAGTACGGATACAGCCATAATGTTCCTTTCCATTTAGACAAAAGAAAACTCCGAATAAAAAATACCCGGAGTTCTTAACAAAATTTATTAAAAAAAATTATTACTTAGAGAAAGACTTAATAGCGTTTTCAACTGTATCATAATATTCAAAAATTGTTGTAAGCTTGGTAATAACCAAAAGACTTTCAATTTTTTCGGTAACCCGGGCAAGTTTAAATGAAGCATTCTCTTTTTTTACGGTTGTTAAACCGCTGATCAACATTCCTAATCCGGAACTGTTCATAAAGGTTACTTCACCCAAATCAACAATAATATTTTTCTTGTTCTCGGCTAATAACTTGCGTAAAGTTCCGCTAAATTCGGTCGCTTCGTTACCGCCTAAGGCACTTCCTGACAATTCAATAATTACTGCTTCATATTTTTCTACTACTTTTAATTTCATTGACTTCTCCTTAATTTTTTCATCTAAAATTTAATTAGCTAGAGTTTCTTTTCCAAGTTATTTTAAAATTAATTCTTCTTTAATTAGAGCTTTTGAAAAGAATATTACCGTTTCTTTCAGAAATATACCGCTCTTCAAAATAAGGTAATTAATTCTATTAATAAGATTATTTTTCGGTAAATAAATAAATGGAACAAAATTCATAATAAACCGTCAAAATATATGAATGAAATAAACAAAAACGAAAAAGTGATACCACAAACAATTTTAACACTAAACGATGACTTTTCGCTTATCAAGCGTTTTATTGACGGTGATGAGTCAGTTTTTAAAACATTAGTGAATCGGCATAAAGAAAAAGTCCGAAACCTAATTTTTGTAACGCTAAACAGCACGGATATGATCGATGACATCTCGCAGGAAGTGTTTATCTCGGTTTTCAAAAAACTTGATCGTTTTCGTTTTGAATCTCAATTTACGACATGGCTTTACAGGATTACGATAAATAAATGTAGGGATCACCTGCGCAGAGTGAAGATAAGAAGTATTTTATCACCGTTTTCGGCTTCGGAAGAAGAACTTTCTTATCCTTCAGTTTCTATGAATGATGATGTTGAGATCCAAGAGATTGTTCGCAAGGCAGTAGCTCAACTTCCTGAAAAATTAAGAACTCCTCTCATCTTAAAAGATTTTGAAGGGTTGAGCTATCAAGAAATTGCCGAGACGCTTGGAACTGAAGTTGGAACAATAAAGTCGAGAATTTTTAGGGCAAGAGAATCATTGAAAAAAATTCTTGAGCCTTATAAAAAGGAGCTGCTATGATGAAATGGTACAACCAAAATACCAAAGAACAACTTTCCGCATACCTTGATGATGAACTACCGAAATATGAAAGAGATTTACTTGAAGACAAACTTATTTCTTCAGCGGAATTACGTAAAGAGTTGGAAGAAAATAAAAAAGTGAAAAAACTGCTCTCCTCTTTAAAACGATTACCGGATGATGAATATTTTGCTACCCGGTTGATGGAAAAAATTAAAGGAGAAAAAAAATCAGAAAATCTATTCTCTTTTTTAAAAAAGCCGGTTGTCGCCTTTGGTATTATTTCAATTTCCTTAATGGGGATCTTAAAGTTTTACCCTGACTTTTTCCCCACATTCTTGTCTAAACAGAAATCAAATATTATCGATTTTTACACTTCTAATCTGAAGCCATTTGTTTATGTAGCGGATTTGAGCAGCGAAGATATTTTTAATTTTGCATTTAACAACAATCTTTCTCTGAATAAAGAAGACCGTCAGATGTTGCTCTTAGGTCGTGATTCAAGTGGTAATCAATTTGTTGAAGTTAAATATGCTGGAAGTTCGGCGAGCGCGTTTAATTTGCCTGTCTTTGTAAAATCATTGAAACTAAATAATGTTCAAAAACAAACAGTTGATTCAATTTTACTAAGTTATTCTGATGATATTGCTTCTCATATTCTTGTAAATGATAAAAACACAGTGGCAGTTAATCCAAGTATTTGGAATTATCATAATGCAATCCGCTCGGATTTGCTTTCCTATGTTGCCAGTGTGAACAAAGAGGTTTCCGATAAAATTATGCCCGCAGCATTTATTGCAAACAATGTTTCATCCACGCATCGAATGCAAAAACCGGACGAACTGGACGAAGATACGTATTTTGTTTTTTCGCCGGATACAATTTTTACTCGGAAACTTCATCATAATAAAGATGATTTGAAAAATGAAATTCGCAAATTTAAAAAAGAGATGAGTCAGCATACTGCCGAATTAAATAAGTTGAAAAGGTTTAAAATTGATGTGAAAGTTTTTCCCGACGAATTTACTTCTTCACATGAAATGAAAGTTATGATTGATTCCAATTTCTGCAGGGTGCAAATTCCACAGGGTATCGCGATGGAAAGTTATCTTCCTAATTTCGATTCCATTAATTCGGCGTTGGATGAGGCGTTTGATCAGCTTAGAAGCTTTAATTTTGATATAAGTGTCGCTGCACCGGTTGACGAAAGTGTTACGGTTTATAAAGAAAAAAAGAAAAAAAATCGGGTAAAGAAATTTCAATTTAATGTTGGAGATGAAGGTTTCGCCATCACAGATCCTGATTCCATAGCAAATTTTTTCCGCTTTTATTTTCAAGATTCATCAAAAACTTTCAAGTTCAACGATAGAATGAATCAAGATATGGAAGTCTTTAAGAAAGAGATGGAAAAGTTTAAAATTGATATGGAAAAGATGAGAAAGGAACTTCAAAAAGAATTGAAAAAGAATTTGGAGAAAAAAGACCCGATAGAGATTTAATAAGAATTAATCATTCACCTTACTGCGTTTTTATTTTCTGAAATGTTTTTTTATTAAAGTCACTAATTCATCTCTAGAAAATGGTTTCGAAATATAATCCGTAAAGCCTGCTTCAATAAATTTCTCTTTATCTCCTTGCATGGCGAAGGCTGTCACTGCAATAATAGTAGTGGCAACGTATTGCGGTAATTTCCTTAGTTCTTCTGTTACTTGTTTACCATCCATCCCACATAAATGAATATCCATCAAAAAACCTTCGTACAATGTCTTATTTGCAAGTTCTAATGCCTCCTGTCCGGTCTTTGCAGATTCTAACTTAATAATTCCCTGCAAAAATTTTTCAACTACTCTTTGGCTGATGTTTTCATCTTCTACATAAAGAAGCAAAGGCAATTCTTGTAACGATATTTTTTCTTCTCCGCCAGGGGCGGATTGAATTTGAGTTTCGCTCGTTTCTGATTCGGGTAAGTCGGTAGTTAAAGCTATCTTCTTGCCGATTGTTATTTTCATTTGTGGTTAACTCCTAAAAAATGATTTCGATTAAAATAAAAAAGGACGCAACTTCCGTTACATCATCTACCAAGGCACTGGTATGCCAACACAGAAAGATATAAGAAAGCGCGTCCAGTCCTTGGGCGCAGCCTTCTTGCTTGTTCTTCAGTGTTTAAAAATTACCAGTTTTCGGTAGAGAACATAGCAAACGCTACGTTAAATATTTTATGTTAAACTTGTTCTGTTTTCTCCATTGTAAAATGATAGATAAAATTGTTACGTATAAAATAGGTAATCGTTCATATTTTACAAAATAAATTATTCAGTTTTGTTAAACAAAATTTTTCTTCGTGCAACTTCGTGTAACAAAAATCCTTTCACGAAAAATTCAGAGAAAAAAGACCCGATAGAGATTTAATAAGAATTAATCATTCACCTTACTACGTTTTTTATTTTCTGAAATATTTTTTTATTAAAGTCACTAATTCATCTCTAGAAAATGGTTTTGAGATATAATCAGTGCAGCCTGCTTCAATAAATTCCTCTTTATCTCCTTGCATGGCAAAAGCTGTTACTGCAATAATAGGAGTGGCAGCGTATTGCGGTAGTTTCCTTAGTTCCTTTGTTACTTGTTCACCATCCATCCCACTTAATAGATTAATGTCCATTAAAAAACCGTTGTACAATGTCTTATTTGCAAGTTCTATTGCTTCCTGACCGGTCTTTGCAAATGCTAACTTACAAATCCCTAGTAAAAATTTTCCAACTATTCTTTGACTGATATCTTCATCTTCTACATAAAGAAGCAAAGGCAATTCTTGTAACGATATTTTTTCGTCTCCGCCAGAGGCGGATTGAATTTGAGTTTCGCTCGTTTCTGTTTTTGTTTCGGGTAAGTCAGTTTCGTATAAAGGAAATTTAATGGTAAAAGTTGAGCCAACACCTACTTGACTTTCCAGGATAATCACCCCTTGCATTAGTTCAACATATTTTTTTGTTAAAGTTAATCCGAGCCCTGTTCCATCAAAACTTCTACTAAAGCCTTCGCTAACCTGCCGAAATTCTTCAAAAATATATTCAAAATCTTTTTTTGCAATACCAATTCCCGTATCAGTAATACTTATATAAACCCAATCTTTGCTCTCAAGTTTCTCCTTTCCGATCTTAACGGTAATGCTGCCGGTTTCGGTATAGCTAACAGCATTGTTGAGTAAATTATTGAGAATGTCTGCAAAGAGCCGTTGGTCTATGGTAGTTGTTAAAATAGCGTTAGTTGCAACTGTTCTTAAATAAAGCCCCTTTTTCTGTGCCGCTCCAGAAAACAAGTCCGTACTTAATTGAACTAAAGGAACAATATTCTGTGCTGCCATTTGCAATTCAATTTGTCCCGATTCAACTTTTGCCAGGTCTAATATTATATTTAATGTTTTTCTTAGCCGTTCTCCTGTTTGATAAATTGAATTTAGCATATCAACCTGTTCAGGGTTTTCAAGTTCGGCGGCAAGTATTTGAGAAAAACCTAAAATGCCGATTAACGGAGTCCGCAATTCATGACTCATATTTGCGAGGAAAGAAGATTTTAAGCGGTTCATCTCTTCGGCTTTTTCTTTGGCGATGATAAGCTCTTCGATCATCTTTTTCTTTGCAGTGATATCTTCTTTAACGTCAACGAAGTGAGTTATCTTTCCTTCTTTATCTATCAGCGGTGAGATAGTTGCTGCCTCCCAATACAATTCTCCATTTTTCTTTTTGTTCAGCATTTCGCATTTATAATCATTACCTGAAAGAATTGTCGTCCATAACTCTTTATAGAATTTTTTATCGTGATAACCTGATTTCCAAATACGTGGATTTTTACCGATGACTTCGTTTCTTGAATATCCGGAAATTTCAATAAACTTTTCATTTACATATTCAATAGTGCCTTTTTTATTAGTAATAATAACCAAAGCCGGACTTTGCTCAACAACGCGGGATAATTTGAGAAACTCTTCTTCTGCGCGTTTGCGTTCCGTAATGTCGTGGAAATTAATAATAATACCGGCAATTGTAGTGTTTTGAAGAGAACTTTTTGCTGTTATTTCAATCCAGCGCCATGTTCCGTCCTTATGGAGACAACGCACCTCTGCCGCAGCTAATTCCGACGGCTCCTTTTGAAGATCCGCCAACAAATCATTAGCTGCAGGTAAATCATCGCTGTGAAATAAAGTCAAAATATTTTTATTAATAAGTTCATTATGCTCATAGCCGGAAATATTTTTATTGGAAGGACTATCATAGAGAAGATGTCCATCGGGACTAATAACACATAACCCATCTGTCGAATTTTCAATGAGCGCACGAAAATGTTTTTCGTTATTAATTACAATTTCTTCGTCATGTTTTCGTTTCGTAATATCTTCTACCATTAGAAGGCTTTTTCTTTCATTAAGCGGTATCGGGTTGAGTGATAAGTTCAGAATTCTTGCTCCTTTTACAGCATCCATATAGTTACATTCTATATCACTCATAGGTTTATGTGAAAGAATATGGTTTCGACATTCTTCCGAAACCTTTAACTTTTCAAACATTGGGATTATATTTTGCTCGAGCAGCAGATTCTGATCAATTCCGAAACTATTACAAAAAGCGTTGTTCACACTTAGAATTTTTCCGTTTGCATCAAACACTAATAAGCCGACAGGTACCGTTGAAACAATAGCTTCGATTAATCTTTTACTTTCTTTAAGCGTTTTTTGAGATTGCTGGATTGAGTCTGCCATTATGTTAAATGAATTTGCTAAGATCGCAACTTCATCATGTGTTTTAACTTCTGGGTGGGTCGAGTAATCGCCGTTTGCTATACGGTCTGCAATTTTGGCAACCGTAATAATTGGTTTAGAAATTCTGCGAACAGTAAGAAATGCAACAATAATACTAATAAAAGCGCCCACTAAAGTTCCACCAAAGATCAATTTCGTAGCATTTTCTTTTACATCAGCAGCTTGGAGACGATATTTTTCAACTCTCTTCGATATCCCTTCAAAAATCTGCGTGGTTTTCTTATTAACTTCTCCACCAAACCGGTAATCCATCGTTTCCATTAATGCCCACGCTTTGGTTGACTGACGGGGATTTGGTATCGAAAAAATTTGTGCGGAGATTGCGCAGATAGAGTCAAGGTCTTGTTTAATAAGTTGAATAAGCCGCTGTTCTTCATCAGTAAGGGGAAGCTTTTTAAATTCAGAGTAAGAGTTATTAGTAGCTAAATCAAGGCTATCAAATTCATGATGATAATACTGCTTTTGTGTTGTGATATAGTCATTGCTTGCCATCAATAGCTGTGTAATATTAAACCGCAGATTTCCCGCACTGCCCCGCTTCACAGTTTCAAGTTCCATATTATCAAGGCTGGCGGTAACCTTTTTTAAACCTTGATAATTAATACCACTCATCCCGATAAGTAAAATGAGTATAATTAAGAAAGGGAAAGCTATCTTCTTACCGATTGTTATTTTCATTTGACTCCCAAAAAATTATTTAGGATGTGAAAAATCATTATGTTTTTAAAATAAAAAAGGACGCAGCTTAATCTTACATCCTATTTCGAGGTACTAGCATACCTTCCATCAAAGACATAAGCAAGCGCGTCCAGTCCTTGGACGCAGCTTACTTGTTTGTTCTTGATGGATTAAAAATTGCTAGTTTTCGAAATAAGACATAACAAACGCTGTGTTAAATATTTTATGTTAAACTTGTTCCGTTTTCTCCATTGTAAAATGATAGATAAAATTGTTACCTATAAAATAGGTAATCGTTCATATTTTACAAAATAAATTATTCAGTCTTGTTAAACAAAATTTTTCTTCGTGCAACCATGGCAAGCCTTGGCATGCTTCATACCTTCGGAGTTTACCCCGCCCTTTTTTGCGGGGCATTCTTCGTGTAAAAAAAAATCCTTTCACGAAGAACCACAAAGGTTTTCACTAAGAAACACGAAGTAGGTTATTAGCAGTTAATCAAACAATTATCTTGATGAACTGAAGCGCGTTAGTACGTTAACATTTAACTTCGTGTAATCCGCCGTGGCGGATGGCAGAATATTAATAAACTAAAGTGAATGGATGAATTGTCGCATGAGGAGGAATGCTTTTCATTCAGTCATGCAAACATTCAATCATTCATCCAAAATAAATTGGTATTTGTTTTTTGTGATTTCCGGTTTATCCGGGTTAGGGCGTTTCCTTTCATTTTAAGTATCTTCTTCCAGTCCCACCTAATTGCCGTTCATACAACTTTCTTTTTTTTACCGCAAAAAGTTAATAATTTGAAGCAGAAAATTGCAGAGTTACTTAATTTTAACAGAAAAAAAGAAATGGAAATTTCAACTAAAATAGCACAACCAAAAATACAGCTCTTCATTGCGGCTGCTATCGGGTTGTTTTTATTTAGAATGATTTTTTCTGCTCAAAGTCTTTTCCTCTCTTTGATCAATGATATTCTGGTACTGCTTATATTCTATTTCTCTATACTGAACCTGAACCGGTTACTTTCTCAAAAACATTTTTCCGCAATAACCTTGGTTAAAAGCCTGCTTTTCTTAACCCTCGTAAGTATCCTTTTGTATAAGTTTTTAGATGGGTTTCAGTCGCTCTTGGGAATTGATCAAATAGAATTTCTTACAACAAATGCGGTATTTGTTTCGCTGGTCACTTATAGTTTTGATTTACTGATCATAATAATTTTATCCTATCTCTTCCTTGTGTTTCGGCTGCTTTTCTTTCTGAAGCAAAGAAAAAATGTAAAGACCTATTTTGTAGCCCTCTTAGTTTTTCTTGCCCTTGCCTCATTTGCGACTTTGCTCGATAAATTTAATGGGTGGGAATTTGTAAAAATGGCTTTCACGGCAAATGCCGTTATTTTGATGGCAATTAATTCTTTGAAAATTTCGTGGATCGCATTTTTAACTAAAAAAGAAAAAAAACAACTGCTCCTCTTTTCATTTGGATTGATAATCCTTTTTGGAATTTCGATTTCTTTAATTAATTCGGAAAATGGAATTTCAAAGGTATTGAACAATTTTTCTCCTTCACTAAATTATTTTAATCTCCTGCTAAATATTTATGGAGTTATCTATTTCAGTTTCTTGTTTGTAATAACATTGTTCCATTTGCCGACCGCCGAAGCATTTGATCGAAAGGCAACTGAAGTTACTTCATTGCAAATATTAAGCAGATTGATCAATCAAGTATTAGATTTTAAGGAATTGGGCGATACCATTACCGACCTTGCAATTAAAGTGTGTAACGCTGATGCCGCATGGATTATTTTAACCGACGATGAAACCAAAACTCCTCTGGCTCCTAAAAATATCGGATTTATTACAGCGGACAAAATTCAATCCGTTATGTTTTCACATAAAAATAAACTTGCTTTAAGTGAAATCTCTTTTGCGAACGTGGCTGTATGTAATGAGAATGAAACAAAAAATGAACACTTCTGCTATGCAGCCTCTGCGCCGTTAAAATCGCATCAAAAAATAAACGGTTATTTATTTGTTGCCAAAAAAGCTGAAGTTCCCTTTGATGATGAAGACAAAAACGCAATGGAAACTTTTTCCGACTACGCATCAATTGCAATTGAAAATGCAAAACTGCTTAAAGCATCAATTGAAAAAGAAAGACTCGAACGCGAACTCGATGTTGCACGGGAAATGCAGGGGAAAATATTACCGCAATCCATTCCTAAGGTAAAACATCTGGAAATTTCTTCAGTCTTTGTTCCTGCATTTGAAGTTGGTGGAGATTATTACGATTTCTTTGAACTGCCGAATAATAAATTTGGTTTCATTATTGCCGACGTTTCAGGTAAAGGGATCTCAGCCGCATTTATCATGGCTGAACTGCGCGGAATTATTGAGTCCTTGGTGCTGACTTATGATAATCCCAAAGAAATTTTAGTAAAAACAAATGCAATAATTGAACGAACGCTGGAGAAAAAGAATTTTATTACTGCCGTTTTTGGAGTTTTTGATCTAACTGCTGAAAAGCTTTTTTTATCGCGCGCCGGTCATTCATCTATTCTATGTGTGAGAAATAATGAAGTTATAGAAATTCTTCCCGGTGGAGTGGGATTAGGTTTAACCTATTCGGAAAAATTTGAAATATTTTTAGAAGAATATTCTCTTCAATTAAAAGAAAATGATATTTTTGTTTTGTACACTGACGGAGTTACTGAAGCGAAGAATGGAAATATGGATGATTTTGGAATTACTGCTCTGAAAAAAATTATCTCTGATTTTCAAAATGAATCTGTTGATACGATCGCAAAAAAAATCATGACTCAGGTTTCTGTCTTTTCGCAGGGCACTCCGCAGCATGACGATATAACGTTATTACTTTTTAAATGGAAAAATAATTTGGAGAAACAGCATGGCTGAGTTTTCAACTAAGCATCGTGAAAACGGTGAAGTTAATATCATTGAGCTTAACGGCTATCTTGATGCGCACACAGCACAGCATCTTGAACATGCCATTTCCGACTTAATTACAAAGAACAAGTACAAAGTCGTGGTAAACTTTGAACAGCTAAAATACATCAGCAGCGCCGGGCTTGGTGTTTTTATGGCGTTTATTGAAACGATGCGGACTAACTCCGGCGACATAAAACTTGCGGCTATGCAGCCAAGCGTTTATAATATTTTTGATCTTTTAGGTTTCCCGCTTCTCTATGAAATATTTCCGACAGAGACGGAAGCGGTAAGTAAGTTTAATCAATAACGCAAAAAAAATTAATTGTGAACACAACAGCAAAAAATATTTTTGAAATGAAAGTGAAAAGCTCCACAGAAAATCTCGGTGTCATCCGGCAATTTGTGGAGGAAAAAGCTTCGCAATCCGGTATTGATAAAAGTATCATCGATAAGATTGTTCTTGCTGTTGATGAAGCTTGCACTAATATTATCAAACATGCTTATAATTATGATGCATCAACCGAGTTTGTTATCCGCGTTTTAATTTCCAAAGAAGAATTTAAGGTTTTACTTATTGATCACGGGAAGAGTTTTGATCCAAGCCAAGTTGCTGACCCTGATATGCCGACATACTTAAAACAGCGGCGGGTAGGGGGATTAGGTTTACATTTAATGCGCCATTTAATGGATACTGTCGAATATCATAATCTTGAAGGGAACGGCAACCAGTTAATATTAACTAAAAAAATCGCTTAATATATTAATGGAAAAACTGGAATTCACTAAGCTTAAACGAAACTTAACAGCGTTAGTAGAATTTAGTAGAGTAGTAAACTCAAGCCTTGATTTACAATTTACGCTGAACAATCTGCTTTTAACTTGCCTTGGCAAATTCATTACAACCAGGGGATGCATAATCCTTTCCATTCAAAACGAATTAAAAATTTTATCTTCTAAAGGAATCAGTGAAGCACAAATTTCTTCTTTCCCAATAATTCCTCATGTTGAAGAGATTGAAGAAAGTAAAGAGCTAAAAGATTTTTTATATCAAACAAAATTAATTTATTCAGAAAAAATTTGTTCACCGAGAAAATGCCTTGGCATTCTTTGTCTCGGAGAAAAAATAAATAAAGAAGATTATTCAGCGGAAGAGAAAGAATTTCTTGTTACCATTTTGAATATTGCTTCTACCGCAATTGAGAACGCAATGTTTATAAGCGAGCTTAAAGATGTAAACCGGATGCTCGACTCTCGTGTGAACCGTTTAAGTTCTTTGTTTGAACTGGGAAAGGAATTTGGCGTCTTAAATGATGAAAGCAGAATTAGTAAACTTTTAGTCTATTCATTGCTCGGACATTTTCTTCTTTCCACTTATGTGGTTTTAATCTTAGATGAGAACAAACTAAAAATTTTAGAGTCAACGGTTCCAAAGGCGCCATTATTGGATGTTATGACTCATGTTAATATTCAATCAATAGAAAATGTGCATGAAAAAGAGGGGATCGAAAAAGATTTCCCAAATCTTTCAAAATATAATTTTGAATTAATGATCCCGATGCAGCTGCAAGGAGAAACGCGCGGACTTGTACTTCTCGGAAAACGGATGAATAACATTCCGTACTCGGAAACAGACATTGAGTTTATTAATTCTGTGGGAACGTTGGCGATCATTTCGCTTGAAAACAAAAGACTTTTTCAGGAAGCTTTAGAAAAACAAAAACTTGAAGAAGAATTAGAAATTGCAAAAGGAATCCAAAGAAATCTCTTCCCGAAAGAAATTCCACAATTAAATAATTTTCAAATTTCTGCTATCAGTATTTCTTCAAAGCAAGTCGGCGGAGATTATTACGATGTTATTAAAGCTGAAGACGGTCGCTATTTTATTGGGATTGGAGATGTGTCCGGGAAAGGCGTGCCGGCTTCGCTGCTTATGGCGAATCTACAGGCATTCTTAAAATCAATTACTAAACAAGGTTATGATATTGCCGCATCAACAAGAATCATAAATGATCTTGTTTCCGAAAACACTACCGATGGAAGATTTATAACTTTCTTCTGGCTCTTGTTGGATGATCAGAAAAAAGAAATTACTTATGTGAATGCAGGACATAATCCACCATTATTAATTCGAGATAAAAAAATTACTTATCTCGACAAAGGCGGAATGCTGCTCGGAGTAATGAAATCATTCATACCGTATGAAAGTGAAACCGTTCAACTTGAGAAAAATGATATTCTGGTAATGTTTACTGATGGTGTTACTGAAGCAAAAAATAGAGATGACGAGGAATTTTCCGATCAAATCTTAGAAAAAATTCTTACACAAAAAACATTTGCTTCATCGGATGAAATTCTCTCTGAAATTAAAAGAAACATTGATGAGTTTGTAGCGGGAGAACCGCAATCGGATGACATAACAATGATTACAATACTTGTAACATAAAATTATCTTTGTTGTTTAAAATAAAAAAGCCGGAACTGATCCGGCTTTTTTCTTTTTTAAATAGCAAGAATTAAAATTCAACTTTTTTGTTATACTTTTTGGCATAATCCACAACTATTGCGCTTGCAACGAAGACGGAAGAATATGTTCCGATGATAATTCCGAAAAACATTGTAAATGCAAATGCTCGAAGCACATCGCCTCCAAGGAGCAACAGAACAAAAACACTCATCAAGGTTGTTCCGCCGGTTATAATAGTACGGCTCATTGTTTTATTTATGGCTAAATTCATCAAGGTTTCGAGGGATTCTGTCTTGTGAACTTTTATCGTCTCACGAACTCTATCGAAAACAATAACCGTATCGTTGATTGAATATCCGATAAGCGTTAGGAACGCCGCTACAACGGTTAAATTCACTTCTAAATTCAATCCGGGGATAACATTATAAAGAACCGCATATAATCCTAAAGTTATAAGAACATCATGGAATAACGCTAACACCGCTCCAAAAGCAAAAACAAATTTGTAGCGGAACGCTAAATAAATTAAGATTCCAATTAACGAAAGGACAATAGCAATCATTGTATCTCTCTTTAATTCATTACCTACTTTCGGTCCGACTCTTTCTTCACGTAAAACCTGGAATGAATTTCCTTTAACTTTATTCTTCAAACTTTCTTTTATCCAATCGGAAATACCAACTTGAACATTAACCTGGCGGTTGGTAACCTCTTCCGATACTTTACCGGATTGAAATCCATCCAGGAAAAGTTTATTTGCAATTGCAGAAGCAGTATCGGGATCATTAAATGTATAAGTTAAAGAGTTAGGGCTTTTTTCAGAGCGATATTTACCAGCAATAGCAGGGTAGGAAGAATTGATATCGTCTTCAATTTGTTTTTGAATCTTTGGGAAAAGATTTTGAGGAAGCGCCTGTAATTCTGTTCTTATAAGGGCGCCGGCATTATCGCCAAAAGTTTTTATCTCAATTTCTCCCAATCCGGTTGACTGGAGATCTGTGCGGAGGTCTGCGATTTTAATTGGTTTTTCAAATTTAACAACGATCTCCGTTCCGCCTTTGAAATCAATACCGAATTGAAGACCGCGGAAAGCGATGTTGAACATGCCTAATAAAAAGAGTGAAACAGAAAGTAGATAAAAATACTTTCTATTCCCCATAAAATCAATTTTTAAATTATGAAATAGCTGCATTTATTTTTTTTCTCCTAATCCCGCCATGCGGGACTGATAATTAACCGAGAGTTATTTTATAACCTTTATTTAATAAGAAGTCGAGGAGAACTCGAGTGATAACCAAAGCACCAAACAAACTTGTAAGAATACCAATCATTAACGTAAGAGCAAATCCTTGAACCGGTCCGGTTCCGAATTGATAAAGAATAACAGCGGTAATCATAGTTGTGATGTTTGAATCCACAATTGCAGCAAGCGCTTTTGAAAATCCGCTATCAATCGAAGCCTTCATCGTTTTCCCCGTTGCAAGTTCTTCTCTTATTCTTTCAATGATCAACACATTAGAATCGACCGCCATTCCTATGGTCAACACGATGCCTGCGATACCCGGCAAAGTTAGAGTTGCTTTGAAATAAGCAAGTATTGAAAGTATGAACATGATTACAAGTGATAAAGCTAGGGCAGAAGCAGTTCCCGCTCTTTTATAATATACTATCATAAAAATTCCCACAAGTAAATACCCAAACAATGTTGAATTAAAACCTTGAGAAATCGAATCCTGACCAAGTGATGGTCCGACGGTTCTTTCTTCCATGATATCTACAGGCGCAGGAAGCGCACCCGCTTTCAAAACGATTTCCAATAATTTTGCTTCTGCTAAATCAGTGCTTCCTTCAATCTGCGATCTTCCTCCTGGAATTTTACCGCGAATAACAGGGGCTGTATAGACCACATTATCAAGGACTATCGCACATCTTTTGTTGATGTTGGCTCCGGTAATTCTTGCCCATTCAGTAGCTCCCTCGGAATTCATTTCCATATTAACAACCGGCGCTGAGGTTGAAGGGTCTATGTTTGAATTAGCATTTGTTACTACGCTGCCTGTAAGTTCAGCAGTTTTATTTACGAGATAAAGAACAAAAACTCCCTGTCCTTCTTGGTAAGTAACCGGTTTGGCGCCTAACACAAACTCTGCATTACTTGAGTTTAGGATGTTTTGCACTTCCGGTTTAGCAAGCATCCGTAAGAGTCTTTCTTTCTGATCAGCTTTAACATAAGCGTCAGCAGATTGACTTTGAGGATTTATTAACGCTACAGAAAAGAAAGGATGTTCTTTGGCGAATTGTTCCGGAGATAACTTTTGGTTCTTTGTCGTGTCATTTTTTGCAAGAGATGAATCTTTTTTTGCACCAGGGACATTTTTTGTAGAATCAACCTCAGAGGTGTCTTCCAAACTTTTACCTGCTAATACCCTGTCAACTTGTTCCATAACGTTAACAGTAAACTCAGGTTCTTTTAGAAGCTTGAATTCAAGTAAAGCTGTTCCCTGTAACAATTGCCTGGCTTCTTCTTCTTTAGCAACACCGGGTAATTCAACAATAATTCTCCGTTCACCTTGCAGTTGAATGCTTGGTTCCGAAACGCCGTATTGGTCAACTCTGTTTCTAATAATTTCTTTTGCCCGGGTAACAGCTTCTTCAGATTGCTTTTTCAAATCTTTTAATATTTCCGAATCATCTTGGCGGATTGTTCCGAAGTACCGGCTAAGACGAATTCCCTTTTCCTGGAACTTTCGACCGATGAGATCGACAACCGATTCATTTGACAAAGAAGCTTCTTTGCCGGCTGAAGCAAGTATATTCTTGAATGCGTCATCAGGGTTGTTCGCTAATTTTTCTAATAATTTTACGGTATTTACTTCAAGGACAACACGCATTCCGCCTTGCAAATCCAAGCCCAATTTAATTCTTTTCATTCTTGCTTCGCGAATGGAAGGATCGGCAGCTTTTATACTATCGGAGGTGTTCTGGAGTAATTTGTCAAGTTGATCCACAGATAAACCGGGATTAACTTTCTTTAATAGTTCACGTTTATTTTTTACTGCTTGCGAAATCTGTTTCGTGTTTTGATAATCCTGGTAGGTAGGATAAAGCAAATAAACGCTTATTGCAATTGCTGCAACAATAATGATAAACCTAAATCTCAGTGCTTTCATATCGGGTACTAACTAATTAGTTGGATTAGTGAATTAATTAAGAGTTCAAAGTTACTCTTTAAGGGCAAAAAAAGCAAAAAAATTTGAAACTAAAGATTTAATTGATTGTTTTAGAGGATTATTAAAGGAATTGCCTCAAGTTTGTATATTTGTACCGTTTTTATTTATTATTTAAAAGTGATTTTTTTATGTCGGAACCAACTTTTTTACCCTTAAGAGACGAAATTGAAGCCAAGTATAAATGGAATTTGTTAGATATTTATGGGTCGGATGAAAAATGGGAAGAGGCTTTTCGTTTAGTTGAAGAGAAAATCCCCGAACTTAAAAAATTTGAAGGAACGTTAACCGAATCTGCCGAAAGGATTTTCAGATATCTGAAAGCGGAAGAAGAAACTGGAATTATTTTAGAACGGCTTCATCTTTATGCTATGCTTTCTAAAGACTCCGATATGAATATAGCTAAATACCAATCGATGGATAGCAAGATTAAAACATTAATTACAAATTTTTCATCGAACATATCGTTTTTCAAACCGGAGATTTTAAAACTCGAAAAAGAAAAAATTGAAAATTGGTGCAAGGAAATTGTTGAGTTAAAAAAGTACAGCCATTTTTTTGATGATCTTTTCCGCGAAAAACCACATACTTTATCGTCTAATGAAGAAAAAATTATAGCGCTAACAGCGGAATTAAAAAACATTCCATATAATACATTCTCCCTTTTCACGGATGCAGATCTTCAGTTCCCCAAAATTGATGACGGCAGCGGAAATGAGATTGAAATTTCTCACGGAAGATTTTATTCAGCATTATATTCAAGTAACAGGACTTTCCGCGAGCAAGCATATCGCGCCTACTATAAGCCGTTCATTCAATACGCGAATACTTTTTCATCACTTGTTATGGGGAATATCAAAGGGAATGTTTTTACTGCTCAAGTGAAAAAATTTAATTCTGCACGAGAAGCTTCTCTATTTAAAAATAATATTTCCATAAAAGTTTATGATAACTTAGTCAGTACTGTAAACCAAAATTTAGCACCAATGCACCGATGGACGGCGCTAAAGAAAAAAATCCTTAACGTTGATAAACTTCATCCATTTGATACTTACGTAAATATTTTCCCTTATGAAGAAAAGAAATATTCGTATCATGAATCTTTGCAAATAGTTAAAAAGGCGCTTCAACCGCTTGGTAAAAATTATTTGGATGTTTTGGAAAAAGCATTCTCGCAAAGATGGATTGATGTTTACGAAACCCGTTCCAAGCGCAGCGGAGCGTATTCATCCGGCACAACATTTGGCGTGCATCCGTATGTTCTTTTAAACTGGAATAGTTTATTGAATGATGTTTTTACACT
Source organism: Ignavibacteriaceae bacterium (assembly GCA_023229425.1). Lineage (GTDB taxonomy): Bacteria > Bacteroidota > Ignavibacteria > Ignavibacteriales > Ignavibacteriaceae > UBA1563. Next base: position 22,027 of record JALNZG010000010.1, on the reverse strand, counting down.
TGCTCACGAAATGGGGCACAACATGCACTCCTACTATACAGGGACCAAGCAGCCATACATCTATGCAAATTATTCTATTTTTCTTGCTGAAGTTGCATCAACTTTTAATGAGTCGCTTTTACTTGAGTATCTTTTAGAAAGAAGTGATAGCAAAGAAGAAAAATTATTTTTGTATGAAAAGTATTTGAATAACGTAACTACAACATTCTACCGCCAGACAATGTTTGCCGAATATGAATCTGAAATTTATAAATTAGTTGAAGAAGGAAATTCCTTAACTGCGGTTGATTTCCGTAACTTGTATAAGAAGCTCTATCAAAAATATTGGGGAAGCGAGATGTCGGTTGATTTAGAAGAAGAATATACCTGGGCGCGCATTCCTCATTTCTATTATAACTTTTATGTCTATCAATATGCTACGGGTTTTGCTGCATCCGAATTACTTGTGCAAAAAGTTAAATGGGAAGGGGAACAAGCCGTTAAAAAATATTTGCAATTTCTAAATTGCGGAAATTCAAATTATTCGCTTGATATTTTGAAGGATGCCGGAGTTGATATGACTTTATCAGAACCGGTAACGGCTACAATTAATAAAATGTCTTTTATTCTTGATGAAATAGAAAAACTCATTAACTAAACGAGGAAGAAATGAAAATATATGCTAAAAAAGATTTGAACGAATTTTATCAGTCATTAACCTATGATGATATAAGTCTTGTTCCAACAGAAATTTCCCGTGTGAAATCACGTAATGAACCGGTAACATCATGTGATTTTTTAGAAACCAAACTTAGTCTTCCTGTTTTATCTAGCCCAATGGACACTGTAACCGGATTAGACATGGCGGTTGAATTAACCAATTCCGGGTGCCTCGGAATTCTCAACCGTTTCGATTCCTCGTTAGAGAATATTCTCGCTTCAGAAGGGGGAACTGAAAAAATTAAAAGTGTTTCAATCGGCTTAAATACTGATTTAGCCCTTATCGAAAAATTATCTGCCCGAAAATTTATTCTTTGTCTTGATACTGCAAATGCAAGCAACAAAGAAGTTATAAATAAAACAAAAGAAGTAAAAAAACATTTTATTGTAAAGTTGATTGTCGGGAATATTGCAAACGGTGCAACTTTAAAACAATTAGAGGATGCGGGAGCCGATGCAGTCCGTGTTGGTATTGGCAGCGGAAGCGTTTGTTCGACCTCAATTCAGACCGGTATCGGGATTGGTCAGGTTTCATCCATATTGGATGTTCTTTTCACCCGCGAAAAAGAAAATCTGAAAATAAAAATTATTGCAGATGGTGGAATAAAAAGTGCCGGAGATGTTTCAAAAGCATTATCTCTTGGTGCAGACGTTGTCATGCTTGGTAGAATGCTTGCCGGAACTCGGGAAACACCCGGCGAGGTCATTAAATATAGTGGTCAGCTTTGGAAAAAGTACCGGGGTTCTGCTTCTTTTGGTGTGAAAATGAAAAACGAATTTATCGAAGGTGAAGAAACGATGGTTGCTTATAAAGGGACTGTAAGAAATGTGATAAATAGTATCTCCGACGGACTTAGAAGCGCAATGAGTTATATGAATTGTTTATCTTTAGATGAATTAAGAAAAACAGAAACCTTTGCTGTATTAAGCAACAGCTCTTATCTGGAGCGATTACCGAGAGCTTAACTGTTTTTATTTCAGTCTTTTAATTTTTGTCGTTTTACTCGATCAATAGTAAAAGCGGGAATACAAACGGAAACATACTCGCAAGATTCTTGGAAGGGATTTGAGTATTTAACGTTTGAATCTTTTTTAATACAGATTGACTGATTCGTCTCTAATATTATTGTTTCGTTTTCAACTTTTTTCTTTCTGGAGAAGACAAAAGTTACTTCATCAAATTCCGGAGTTTGTAATGGTTCACTCCATCCCGGGGGAGCGATCATATGTGCAAAGCTAAAATCTCCGCAAAAAATACTTGCCATCCCGAAGTGCTCTTTAATTAATTTTCAGTCAGAAGTATGAACAACAAACGGATTTATCTGTAACTCGAATGATTTCATTTTCCTCCATGACTTTTAAAATAAAAAAGCCACACTTAACTGTGGCTTTAATTTACGAACTTTGAAGTCAATTATTTTAATGCAAGTTTACGTAAAGGTTCATTGCGGAGAGAGTAGCTGTCTAAAATATTTATCGAAGGAGCTCGGAACGTAAATGATTTTGCGCTCTGGTCATTCGGATGATAAAAAGCTCTCGGTTTATCTACTCTTGTTTCATAAATCTTATAATTCAATTGTTCATCATTCATAACCTTAAATCTTTCTCTCGATCGTGGCTGTGACGGTACTAAAACCGGAACACGCTTTACTTCTCTTTGTGGAACAAAATACATCTGTTCTTTATTCGCATGATCAGAATAATTACTCTTGATAAAAGCGCGCTCATTTTTCACTGGGACGCTATGTCTTTTGCCAATATTTTCTTTATTGTTCTTTTGATTTCCTGGTTGTACTTGCATTTTCTCTTTCGCCTTGTAAATCATATACGAAATAAGAATAATAAAGAAAACAACTGTTGCAAAGATGACTAATGCTAATTTGATAATAGGTATAAGTTCCATGATTTCCTCTAATTTTGTCTTTACCTTCTTATCCAATTGACGTGCCAATCGAAATTGGGTAAATTTAGCCTCTTTTAATGGGAAAGGAGGATTTTTTATGAGAAGTCTTCTCAATTCGAGACAAACTAAAAGCAGTTTGATTGATTTATGGGCAAGAAGAAAAATTTTTGTTTTTCTTTTCCAAATTCATTAATTTAACTCGTTCATTTATAAATACTTAGAAAGATTTTTTTTCTAAAAGGGAAATGTTATGACAAAAGCTGACTTAGTTGATATTGTAGCGACGGGAACCGGATTAACAAAATTAGAAACAGAGGCTGTTATTGAAGGTTTTTTTAACAGCGTAATTGAATCGTTAAAAGCTGGCAAGGGAATTGAAATTAGAGGATTTGGTACATTTAAAGTGAGAAAGAAATCAGCCCGGTTAGCAAGAAATCCAAAAACCGGAGAAAAAGTAAACGTTCCTGAACATTATGTCCCGGTTTTCAAATTTTCAAAAGATTTTAAAACTTCTGTTAGTAAAGGAATGGCTCAAAAGGAAACTGTGTCAAATGCTTAGCTGTCCAATTTGTAATGCTAGTGTCGAAGAAAAATATAAATTTTGTCCAAACTGTGGAAACGAAATAGAAGAAGTTCAAAAGAATGAAGAGCCGGTTGAATCCGAACTTGAGTTTGTTATTTGCAGATATTGCGGTGAAGAGAGTGAGCCAGGGTTGAGTTTCTGTCCGTCCTGCGGAGCAAAAATGGGGGATGGAAAAACAGTATTTCAAAAAGCCCAGAAACAAATCTCCAAATCGGTTACTCAGAAAAAAATAAATGATGAGCAGCTAAAAAAGAAAAAACATCAAACTAAAAACAAAAAACCAAAACAAGTTCCTTCAGTTGAAAATAATGAATTAAAAAACGCACAAGATTTTGATACTAAGAAGATTGCAATAGCTTTTTCGCTGGTTCTCGTAATGGTTTTTGTAATTTTGTATTTTTCAGGAGTATTTGATGAGCCGAAGATTTCTGCTCTAGAAAATTTTCCCGCAACAAATCAGCAGCAAAGTTCAGGAATTGACTTAGCAAATTTGGACAGGATTAATCAGTTAGATACACAACTAAAAGCCGAACCGAATAATTTTGATTTGGCTCTTCAATTAGCTCATTTGAGAAATGATTCAGGTTTTAAACCTGAAGCAATAACACTCTATAAAAAGTATTTAGAAAAATTCCCAAACAATGCGGATGTTTTGGTCGATATGGGTGTGTGTTATTTCGATCTGAAACAATACGATGAAGCGGTGCCCTTAATGGAAAAAGCAATAAAAATAAATCCGATTCACCAAATTGCCCATATGAATTTAGGAATTGTTAATTTAGCAAAAGGAAATATTGAAAAATCAAAGGTTTGGCTTCAAAAAGCCGTTGATTTAGATCCCAATTCTGAAATTGGAAAAAAAGCAAAAGAATTATTAACATCACATTAAATTAAACAGGAGCTGATCAATGCCTTGCGGTAGAAAAAGAAAAGGACATAAAATGTCCACCCATAAAAGAAAAAAAAGACTTAGAAAAAATCGCCATAAAAAAAGAGTAAGATAGATTTTTAATGTACAATGTAAAATGGATGATGTGTAATTCATCTATTCTCCATTGTATGTTTTCTGCCACCTTAGCTCAGCTGGTAGAGCAGCGCACTCGTAACGCGCAGGTCGTGTGTTCGAATCACATAGGTGGCTCAAATAGTGCGTAATTCAAGTGAATTCGCACTTTTTTCATTATGATGTGCATGTCATTTTATCAGAACCACTTAAATGTGGTCAAGTTCATTCCAATTATCTTGCATACTCCTCTCTGCAATACTAATTCAGTTTTCCTCCAATTTTTATCTCTAATTTTGCATATTTTTGCCGCTGGTTTGCAAGCTTGAGCAGATTTGGGTGCTGTCAAAATTCATGCTTGGCAAACGTTCTTATTTGCATTTCTTTTTATATAAGGTGAAGTGAATATTCGCATTTCTCGTATCCGCTCGAAATGACGATTTCACCTTTTGAGATAACCTTATTTCTGAAGTAAATTACCAAACAAACGTTCCAACCGCCCCACCAAGTAAAGAATAAGTTGTTGGCTCATTTCCTGTGTTTATTTTAAAAATTTGAGTGCTTTTGCTATCGTTAAGCACAATCAAAACTTTTTTCCCATCTGAGGTTTTGAATGCAACATTTGGCAAAGTAGTAGAGATTGTAGAAGCGATCCGCTTGGAGCCGGGACGAACAAATTTTGCAGCGTGAGCAATAATATAATATGCCGGATTACGTGATACCAAACTTCCGCTAATAGTTATTGCACCAAGACATTGAGTGCAACCTCCTTCTGTATGAGGATTTTGGTTTGGGTCCGATGCAAGATTCCATTCAATTACATTTCGACACCAGTTTCGCATACCGCCAATTATTAATGTTTTAACGTGCCAGTTAAGATCAGAGGGAAAATTTCCTGGGGCGCCAATCCATTGTTCTGTAAAGTAAATATCTTTATCCGGATGTGCGGTTTTAACTTTCAAAAGATCATCAATACCTCCACCGTATAAATGGAATGCAGAACCCGATATGTATTTTTTCGCTTCGGGATCATTCAAGACGGTTATAGGATAATCAGTCCGATCGGCATTATGATCATAAATGATGATCTTGGTTTCGATATTATTTGTTTTAAATACCGGACCCAAATGATTTTTGATGAACGATGCTTGCTCTGCCGCCGGCATGATCATACTTGGATTGTTTCCACCGTAGAGAGGTTCATTTTGAATCGTGATCGCATCAATATGAATTCCTTCGGCTTTCATTTCCTGAATATATTTCACAAAGTATTTTGAGTAAGCGCTATAATATTGTGGTTTCAGACTTCCACCAATTGAAGAATTAATTGTTTTCATCCATACCGGAGCTGTCCACGGTGATCCGAGAATTTTAATATCCGGATTAATTGCGAGAATTTGTTTTAAGATAGGAATTAAATCTTTGCGTTCCGGTTCCAAACTAAATTGTGTCATGGTTGTATCTGTTTGTCCGTATGGCAGGTCGTTGTAAGTAAAAACGCGATCACTCAAATCAGAAGCACCGATGCTAATACGCAGATAGCTGACACCAATGTTGTTGCCGTCCACAGCAAATAATTCCTTCAACAGTGCCTCTTTGGCAGCAGCATCCATTTGATTAATTAGAATGGCGCTACCGCCGGTAAGCGCAAATCCAAAACCATCGATTGACTGAAAAGTTTGTGTTTCAAAGACTTCTAAAACCGGGACACTTCCACCTATAATGGTGGGCTGAGATGCGTTTTGCTTTTGGAATAGCGCTGATCTATCGGGATTTGTGAGCCAGAATTCTATAGTTGCTGCTGTTTTATCGCTCTTTTGAGACTCCGGATCCGAGGCACACGATACCAAAGCTGTAAAGATGAAGAGATAGGGTAAATATTTCTTTGAATTCCTAATCATATAAAATCCTTTTTTAAGGGTAATTGAATTACGTGCCAAAATTAAGTGATTCAAAAATATGAAATAACCATGATTTAAGAACACTTGAAGGAATATTTATTTTCACAGTAAGAGATACCATCCCTGTCGGAAGTAACCACCAAAAGAAATTGCATTCACAAGGGAGGGTATCTCTGTAAATATAGTTTGATATAATACAAATAATATTTATTTTCAATCAACAATTAAAATTTGTAAATGAAGGCAATAGTTTTATATCTTTTCTTTGTGCAGTTTCTAATAAATTCATGTGTACCCCCAAGTTGCAGTAAGTCAGCTCAATCAGCTCATACGCAAATTAATTATTACTTGATGGTAAGCGAATTAGCAAAAGAAAAATATGGTGATACTTTCACAATTCAAGAAAATGAAACTAAAGAATTTTATTTGGTCTCAAGCCGAAGTAAATCCCCTTCTGAAACTTCGATAAAATTTTTTATTTATGAAAAAGAAAAGCAATTGATAATTCATGAAGATTTAATAACTCTCGGGTCTGTTAAGTGGACTGAGCGTTATAAAATAGACATTCAAAAATTTCCCGGCGCAGTAAAATTAAATGATCAAAACATGGATAAGCACGGGTATTTATTAAATGTTAAAACCGGTGAAAAAATTAAAAAATAATTCAGCTAAACACTAATTAGGCATACTTATGAAAAAAAAATTAACTCTTCTTTCACTTCTCGGCATTCTTCTCGTTGTTGCATTTTTTATGTTTGATGGCATTGATCATCAACCTAAAGTGAGTAACGTTAAAAAGGCAGAACGAGATATTAAAGCAGAAGAAATTGCTGTACAACAGCCTTCTCTTTCTGTGAAAGTAAAGACTACTGCTTTTTCGACCAGAATTGGAAAGTCGCTTGTTACAAAACATGAAACTGCAATTATTAAAAATGATGTCACTGCTCGTTCAGCGGGCAGGAGCAAAGTTGTTTCCAACCGGAAAGAAAGAAAGAAAAATTTCAGAAAAGCTGATATGCCCGATATGTTTGCTAAAATTCAAAAAATGATCCGGACAAGAGCGGGAGAATCCGAACCGTCATATCTGCCCAATTATAAATTCATAGAGTTAAAAAAGATGGTGAGTTCAAGCAAATCATTAAAAAAAGCCGCGAACTTAAATTGGATTGAAAGAGGTCCTGCAAATGTTGGCGGTAGAACCAGAGGAATTGTTGTTGATCCTGACGACGCAACTAAAAATACCTGGTTCGCTGGTTCGGTTGGCGGCGGTGTTTGGAAAACTACGAATTCAGGAATCTCTTGGCGTAATCTTACCAATGAATTGCCAAATTTAGCAACAACTGCAATTGTTCAAGCTCAATCAAATCGAAATGTGTTATATGCCGGTACAGGTGAAGGATTTTTCAACGCCGATGCAATCGCCGGAGACGGAATTTTCAAATCAACTGACAGAGGAGAGACATGGATTCAGCTTACCGCCACAACAAGCAGCAAAGATTTTTCTTATGTAAACAGATTAGTTGTTGACCCTGCGAATGAAAACATAGTTATTGCAGGAACAGGAACAGGAATTTTCAAATCAATCGATGGGGGAAATTCTTGGACGAAAAGATTGTCTATTGGCAACCTCGATCATGTAATTGCAAATCCACTAAATTTTAATACTTTATATGCAGCTGCCAATGGTAGAGGCGTGTTTAAATCTATTGATGCCGGTGAAACTTGGTTTGAGACCGATAATAAAAATTTAAAAGGCTCAAGAATGGAAATTGCAATTGCTCCATCAGATACTTCCAGACTCTATGTTTCCTCAGAAGAGGGTGGTGGTTCAAGTTTGTTTGGAACTGTTAATGGTGGAGCGAGATGGTCGGTAGCAAAAGAAAAATCCGGGAGTACCATCGATTGGCTTGGCGGGCAAGGCTGGTATGATAACACGATTGCAGTTAATCCTTATGACGCCAACATTGTCTATGTCGGAGGTATTAATTTATGGAAAATGCAAGTAACAAGTGATTCTATTGTGGGAATTTCTTCAATCGAAAAAGACAGTATTGAAATCAAGTTTTCGTTTGTTCCATCCGGTCTTCCCTTTGAAAACGGCGGAGTGGGCACCGGAAATGATTATTGGAAAACTGAATTTCTCTCCCCATCTGATTTCTTCAATGTCGAAATTCGTTTTGGTCCCGGAAAAACTCAAAAAGCAGCAAGATTTATTAATACTACAATGGATTATCAAAATTATGTAGATGTTCCTTTTGAAGCTTGGGATATTACAAACAACCGCCAACTAATGATTTCTTTTCAAGATGTAAATAAAAGCGGGGGATTTAGTCTTACAGCTTTAAATGGAGATAAAATTCATCTTCATAATGTTGTTTATGACGCTTCTATTCCGGATGTAAATATTGCTAAGACCAATGGCATTAAATTCAAAAACAATTTTGTTGTTGGATTTAGTAATGCAAAAAACGTTACATGGAATCCCGCAACACTTCCTAACGCAACCTTGAGAATTAAAGTAAGCTATCTGCCTTCCCTTTTAAGAACTTCTACACCTATTACCGATGCCTACGGGCAGTATTCAGGTTCGCAAGCCTACGTTCATCCTGATCAGCATAACATTGTTTGTGTTCCAATGGATCAAGCCTCAAAGTCCTTTAAATTCATCAACGGAAATGACGGAGGTCTTGCGGTCTCAACAGACGGAGGAACTACTTTTAATGAAGTGGGAAATAGCGGATACAATACTACACAATTTTATGGCGTTGATAAAATGACCGGCGCTCAGTCGTATATTGGAGGAACACAGGATAACGGTACCTGGTTTTCCAATCCTACGAAAGGAAATGCTAATGCTGCAACTAAATATGATTTTGTTATAGGTGGCGACGGGTTTGAAGTTGTTTGGAATCCAAAAGATCCGCTTAAGATGATCGGAGGTTCTCAATACAACGGCTTGGCAAGAACTGTTGATGGTTGGAAAACTACTGAGACGCCAAATAAAGGATTTGACGATTATGGAGATGATGCTAATTCTCCATTTATTACAAAAATTGCAGGTTCAAAACAAGACCCGGATTTACTTTTTGTAATTAGTAGAAAAGGCGTTTATCGTTCAGATAACTTTGCAGAAAATTGGGTACTAACTCCGATAACTACTTCTTTTCAGAACGGCGGATATATTACTTTTGCACAAGTTACTATTTCAACTGCAACTCCGCAAGTTGTTTGGGCTGGGGCTTATATGAGTTCGGAGGGAAAGGTGAATGTTTCCAAAGACGGCGGGTTGAGTTTTACTGCCACAAACAATTATTCGCAGACTATGGGGCTTTTAACCGGTTTAGATACTCATCCAACTGAACCGGCTACAGCCTATGCAGTCTTTTCGGTGCAAGGCGCGCCAAAGATTTTGCGTACAACAAATTACGGAGGAGTTTGGAATGATATTACAGGATTTGCTTCTTCTGCTCCAAGCACAAATGGTTTTCCTGATGTTGCAACTTATTGTGTGCAAGTAATGCCATACAATACAAATATTATTTGGGCAGGAACCGAAATTGGGATTATTGAATCAACTGATAACGGTGTTTCATGGCATTATTCAAATAATGGTTTTCCGGCTGCAAGTGTTTGGGATATGAAAATTGTTGATGATGAGGTGGTGGTCGCTACTCATGGAAGAGGAATTTGGTCAGTCGCTTTACCAGAATTAGCTAATTACAATCCATTACCTGCAACACTTTCACCAAGAATAAATGGTAATATTTATCAAGGGAAAAACGGATTAATTATAAATGTCTCCTTTCGCTCTGCATATGATTCGACACAAGTTTTTATTGAGGGAGTGAAACAGATGACGTTTGGAAGTTCTTCAATTGCTGATACTACGTTGATAGTTCCTTCCACCGGAACAGGCGTAAAGAAATTTCAGCTTGTAGGATTCAAAGATGGAATTGGATTTAAGTCCGGCTTAGTTACGGTCGACTTAATAGAAATTTTGGCTGCACGGAATGGTTATGTAAATGATTTTAATTCAGCAACAACAGATTTTGCCGGAGCTCTTTCAGTTACTACTGCGCCGGGATTTGCTAATGGGGCAATTCATAGCGCTCATCCGTACGGGACAAACAAAGATTTGATCTATACCTTGCGAGTTCCAATTGTTGTTGCAGCAACAAATGCTACACTTCAGTATGATGACATTGCCATTGTTGAACCTGGTGATCCAGGATCTGTTTTTGGCGATAGTAATTTCTGGGACTACGTTATTGTTGAAGGTTCTAAAGGCGGCGACTGGTTGCCATTGTTACCTGGTTATGATTGCAGAAGCGATTCAGCTAGATGGCTAGCCGCCTTTGATGCAGGTTTAAGTGGAACACCAAGCATGTTTAAAACGCACACGGTGAATTTACTTGACAAATTTAATGCAGGTGATGAAATTTTAATTCGGTTTAGATTATTTGCCGATCAATTTGTTGATGGCTGGGGATGGGCGATTGATAATTTGAAAATTCAAGAAGCCCTTGTTGGTGTTGAAAATGAAACAGTTCCAACACAATTTGAATTAGCGCAGAATTATCCGAACCCGTTCAATCCTTCTACCATTATAAAATATGCTTTACCGATGGAAGAAAAAGTTACGCTAAAGGTTTATAACAACGTTGGTGAATTGGTTACAACTTTGGTGAATGAAATCCAATCGGCGGGGGAACACAAAGTAACTTTTAATGCAAGCAGATTGGCAAGTGGAGTTTATTTCTACAAAATTGAAGCCGGTGCATTTAGCCAAACGAAGAAACTGATTTTGATGAAATGATCCGTGATCAGTCGGCAGTCTCCAGTCGGCAGTCTCCAGTTGGCAGTTGGCAGTCGGCAGTTGGCAGTCGGCAGAAGAAGATAATTTGAATGAAACCTCCGGTGTTTTGAAAATGCCGGAGGTTTTTTTATGTGTTTTCGATCTTGAGTTTTGCTCAAAATAATTCTATTCTCCTACAATCCAATCAGTTAAAACCTGCTGGTACTTTACCGGATTGAATTCTCTAAAATCATAATCAGCGGCATTGTTTTTATAATACGGATCGTTTTGAAAAAATGTTTTTATATCGTCCAAAGAATTTGCTTTTGCAATCACTACTCCTCCGGTTCGAGGATTTTCAGGTCCCGATAAAAGGAGTAAATTTTTATCATAACCGGTTTGCAAGAATTCTCTATGCTGTGCAAGGAGGGAATCAATAATGGTTAACTCAACTTTGTAAGTAATGAGAATTAGAAAGTGTTTCATCTGTTTTGCGATTCCTTAAAATAAGTTTTACTTTTCTAAAACTCTGATAATTGCATCATGGATAACCGGACGCAGCTTTATCAATTTAATGTTTTCGCGCGTAGGGTAAACGCGGTTTGTTAATAAAATTACAAATAGTTTTCTTGTTGGATCAGTCCAGACAGAAGTTCCGGTATAACCGGTGTGTCCGTAGGAAAGATTCGAGAGCAAATCTCCGGCGGAAGAAAATCCTTCACCGTCTTTTGTATCCCAACCTAGTCCGCGTGAACTTTGTTCCGATTGTTTTTTGATAAACAGTTCAACTGTGGAAGGTAAAATAAATTGTTTCCCTTGATACATCCCTTTTTGCAATAGCATCTGTAACAGTTTTGATAGATCATCTGCAGTAGAAAAAAGTCCGGCATGCCCCGCGACACCACCCAGCATAGATGAAGCTTCATCATGCACTTCGCCGATTAATTGTCGATGTCTCCAGTAGGTATCATTTTCAGTTGGGGCGCATCGGCTTATAAATTCTTTAGCTGGATTGAAAAATGTTTCGGTCATTCCAAGCGGTTGAAATATTTCTTCCGAACAAAATTTATCTAAAGTTTTTTTAGTGATTTTTTCAATTATTTTTCCAAGCGTAATAATTCCTAAATCGGAATAAACCGTTTTTGCTCCGGGTTCATAATTCAGTTTCGTGTTGAAGATATCTGCAAGCACCTCATTGCTGTTTTTACAAGTAAGATAAAATCTTTTGAATGGTGGTAAGCCGCTGTTGTGAAGCAGTAAATTTCTTATTGTGACGTTTCGTTTTCCTTGCACCGCAAACTTCGGTAAATATTTTGCAACTTTATCGTCAAGTTTAAATAAACCTTTATCGAAACAAAGCATGGTCGCTGTTGTTGTTGCAATTACTTTCGTAACCGAAGCTAAGTCGTAAATAGTATTTGTTTGAACCGGCTCGGAAGTTGGATCATAAATCAAATGCCCAAAAGCTTTTTTATGCAACACTTTTCCATTTTGGGCAATCAACAAAACTGCTCCCGGGAAAGTTGAATCTTGGATTGCATTTTGAACAATATCATCAACCGCAGAAAAATTCTTCCCATCACTATTGCTTTCAGCTAACGAAGACTGAGGAATAACTAACCCGTCACCTGCTTTGAAAATAGTTTTCGGAATAGTAACCGGTAATTTCCCTTGCAGCGTTATCTTACCGCAAAGCGCTTTGGCTAAGGCATCTTCTAATATTTCCGAATCACCATAATTACAGAGAAAAGTTTTTATCTCCGGGAATGAAGCTAACACATAGGGACTCCCGTGAGACAACCAGGCAATAGGTTTTTTAAATTTGATCAACTGCGAAACAAATTTTATTTGTGAATCGGTTAATCCTATTTTCCCTGAATTCAAACGTATGCGTGTGTAAGTTGAGAAAATGACAACATCGGATTTTTGTGCGGCTTTTATTCCTGCATTGAATTCTTTTTTTGTTGATCTGTTTGTTAAAATCAACGATGAAATATTTTTAAATTGATTTCCCAGCATCGAAATAAACGCTTCGCCGGTAGAGGAATGTTTTTCATCAATTAGCGTTAAGTGAAGAATCTTTTTCTTTGCGTTAGAGGAAAGGGGAATGAGATGTTGTTCGTCTTTTACTAAGGTAATAGCTTTTTCTGCCAACGTTTTTGCAACCGATTGATGTTCTAGGGCATTTAGAGTTGAAGAAAGTTTATCAATCGAGACTATTCTATTTTCGGCTAAACCTGCCCATCTTTTTGCAAGAAGAATTTTTCTAACGGATTCATCAAGTCTCTCTTCCAAAATTATTCCCGAACGTACAGCTTCAATAATTGACGTGGCTGCTTCATCTGCATCAGACGGAAAAAGCAGAATATCGCATCCTGCATTGAACGCAGCAACAGAGGCTTCGGCGGTTGTAAATGAATTTGTAATCGCCTGCATATTTAATGCATCGGTAATTATCAGACCTTTGAAGCCCAATTCTTTTATTAGTAAACGTGTAACAATATTTTTTGATAATGTGGCGGGGAGCGTATCGGAATCAAATGCAGGAACTGCAAGATGACCGATCATTATAGACATGACTCCGTTTTCAATTTCTTTTATAAATGGCTTTAGTTCAAGTTTAAAAAGATCTTCTCTGCTTCCGGTTATAACCGGGAGATCTTTATGAGAATCAACGGATGTATTCCCATGTCCCGGAAAATGTTTTGCAGTTGAGAGCAGATGATTTCCCTGCATCCCTGAAACAATGGCATTACCGAGTTTTGTTACTATTGAATAATTTTCACCAAACGAGCGGACATTAATAATTGGATTTTGCGGATTGTTGTTGATATCTACCACAGGGGCAAAATTATAGTGAACGCCGGTTTGCCTGCTTTCTTCAGCAATAATATTTCCCATCTGATAGGTTAGAGCCTCATCATTAGCTGCTCCGAGCGCCATGTTTGCCGGGAAAACAGTTCCTTCTTTTGTTCGAAATGCAACTCCTGTTTCATAGTCAGCGCCAATAAGTAGTGGATATTTTGAAATCTGTTGAAGTTTATTTAAGAGAAAAGTTTGAGCATAAACCTCAGAACCTTCGGCATAATGATAGACAATAAACCCGCCGACTTTAAGATCATTTACCAGATGCAGGATCTTCTTATAAACAGTGTCTTCTTCATTATAAAATCTTCCGCTGATTGCCGGAAAAATAATTTGACCCGCCTTTTCTTCAATCGTCATTTTAGAAAGCGTCTCTTCCACCCAGTCATCATGAACGGAAAAAAGAGAGACATCATTTATTTTATAAAGAGAGTCTGAAGAAATTCCTTTTGAAAAAAAATGCGCTTCATAAGTGAATGAAGTTATCACAAGAAAAATTAGAACAGCAATTACGAAAAAAGAAATTCGATAAAATTTATTTTTTTTCAGCGATAGCGCCATTCTTCTCTTCTTCAATTGTTGGAATAAATAAAAGCGAAAGAAGTCCTGGAATAGCCATCCCCAAAACGATGACAAAAAACATTTTATATCCAACAGCTTGTTGAATGTACCCGCTTACTAAACCGGGGATCATCATTCCGAGTGCCATAATACCGGTTGAGATTGCGTAGTGTGAAGTTTTATAAATTCCTTTTGAAATGTACATCAAGTAAACCATGAAAGCAGTAAAACCTAATCCGTAGCCAAACTGCTCAATTGCAACAAGCGGATAAGCGAGATACACCGGCGGTTGTACGAGTGCCATGTAGAGATAGGCAGCATGTGGAACATTTAAAATAATTGCCATTGGCCAGATACTTTTTTTCAAACCGAATTTGGAAATTACCCAGCCTCCGAGAATTCCCCCGAGAATTAAACTTAATACGCCGACTGTTCCATACACAATCCCAACTTCTGAAGTTGATAAACCAAGTCCGCCGGCTTCATGTTTATCAAGTAAAAATGGTGATGCTAACTTTACCAGCATTGCTTCACCGAAGCGGTAGAATAAAATGAAAAAAATAATTCCGAAAATTCCCTTTTGTTTGAAATATTCAGAAAAAATCTTGAAAAAAGGAGCGCCTTCAGAAATTTCTTTCGGTGTTCTTTTGTTATCGATCGAAGGATAGGGAAGGATAAACTTGTGGTATAAAAAAATCAGTAAAAAAATTGAACCGGAAAAAGCGAAGACGATAGTCCAGCTAAGCGGAATATTACCTAAAGATTTTTCTAATTGTCCTGCAAAAAAAACCAAAAATCCGGAGCCAAAGATCATTGCAATGCGGTAAAAGACAGAGCGAATACCTACAAAGAAAGCTTGATCTTCTTTTGATAGCGCCAACATATAAAACCCGTCGGCAGAAATATCATGTGTTGCCGAAACAAAAGCGGCAATAATAAAAGCAAACAGTGAGACGATAAAATAATTTGGCAGATGAAGAGCGAAAGCAGTAAAACCGAAACATCCCGCCAACATAATTTGTGTTAGAAGAATCCAATTTCTTTTTGTAGAATATAAGTCAACCAACGGTCCCCAAAGCATTTTTAAAACCCAAGGAAGATAAAGCAGGCTTGTCCAAAATGCGATTTGTGCATTATCAACTCCCATTCGTTTGTAGAGTATTACAGAAACGGTATTGACCAAAATGTAAGGAACACCTTCTGCAAAATAAAGTGTGGGGATCCATGCCCAGGAGTTTCGTGATTCAAGTTTTGCTACTGCCATACTAACCTTAATTAATTTTCAAATATGCTTGTGCCATTAATATCGCTCCATATTCCGGAGGGTAATCGGGAGGTTTTACCTGGCAATTTGGAATTTGTGCTTTTATTTTTTTAGTGAATAAATCGGAATAAAAATTTTTGCCGCTTAAAATACCGCCGATAAAAGCTACGGATAAAACATCGTCGTCTATTTTTTCCTTCATTGCTTTGATGTGAAGAATAAGTTCATCGGTTTCCGACTCGATGATTTGAACTGCGGTTGTGTCTCCGATTTCTGCCGCAAGCAATACGAGTGGAGTTGGTGATGCAATATCAAAATTGTTTTTATAAACTTCAGTTATTAATTTTTCAGATGAAGAGATACCGAATTTTTCGCTAATTAATTCCGAAAGAATTGTTTTTTCGCTTCTTCCGTCAAAACTTTTTGCGATAGCGGTAAGCGCTTTCTTTCCGATAGAATATCCGCTTCCTTCATCGCCGATGTATCTGCCGAATCCGCCGACACGGTGAATGGTCCCTTCTTTATCTTTCCCGAACATAATAGAACCGGTTCCGGCAATTAAAATGCTTCCCGGCTTTCCGCTAAATGCTCCTTCAAGAGCAATTCTTGCATCACTTTCTACGCGGAAATTATTAACGGAAATATTTTTTTGTTGAAGAAAAGATTGGAAATCATTTTCAAGCAGTTCGGCATCAGGTCTTCTCCCGGCACCGGTAGTTCCTAATAGAACAGCTGAAATATCGCTATAAGAAATATTAAAATAATTCTTGCATGAATCAATTAATGAAAGAATGGTTTCAGAAACTTTTTCCGTTCCAAGAATCAAGAAATTGGAAGGTCCGGAAAAACATTCAAATAATTTTTCACCTTGCAGATTTGTTAAAACGGCGTGGGTTTTGGTCCCGCCTCCGTCAATTCCTATTAAAAAGCTCATAAGCAGTTGTAAATTTTTATTAAGCGAAAATAGGAAAAAAGTTGATGGGAATGAAAAGGAGTTTGTTCTTAAATGAATTTAATAAGCAGAAAAACAAGTAAACTGATAATGGTTACCTTCCAAATTATGCTGAATGACCATCTTTTTAGTCGTTTCTTAAAACTTTCCGGGCGCGCAATATGGATATCCTTTTCTTCGCGGATATAATCACCATCATTTATCGTCCATTTATGATACTTGTTCATTTTTTCTTTCTTAATTTTCTACTACCAAGTTAACTTGTTTATTCGAGTATTATTGCCAACTGAATCACAGAACCAATCGTTTCTGAAAGCTCTGTTTTGCAAAAGATTTTTTCTTCCAAAAGAAATCTGATATTTTACTCTTAAAGAATAAACAAAAAAAGAGAAACAAAGGTTCCTATGGACTTAGAAAAATATTTCGCCCCCTTTCGAAAAAATATTATAGGGATCGATCAGACATTCCGTTCACCTTTTGGGGAACAGAAATTATTGTATGCTGATTGGATTGCCAGCGGTAGATTGTACAAACCAATCGAAGAAAAAATTGTAAATAAGTTTGGTCCGTTTGTCGGCAATACTCATTCCGAAGCGAGCGAAACCGGCACTGCGATGACAGCTGCTTATCATCACGCTAAAGAAATTGTTAAGCAACACGTTAATGCCAATAAAGATGATATTATCCTTAGCGCCGGTTCCGGAATGACGGGAGTTGTAAATAAATTTCAGCGGATGCTTGGGCTTCGTGTTTCGGAACAGCTAAAAGATTTTTTCACTCTGCCCGAAGAATTAAAGCCTGTAGTTTTTATAACGCACATGGAACATCATTCAAATCAGACTTCCTGGCTTGAAACCATTGCCGATGTTGTAATTCTTCCGCCAAACGAAGAAGGACTTGTTGATCTCGAAAATCTGGAAGACATGCTTGAAATTTATAAAGAAAGAAAGTTGATCATCGGCTCTTTTACCGCCGCTTCAAATGTAACGGGAGTTCAAACACCGTATCATCAACTTGCAAAGCTAATGCATGCTTACGGTGGATTTTGTTTTGTTGATTTTGCCTGCGCCGCGCCTTACGTTGATATTAACATGCATCCCGAAAATGAAGAAGAAAAACTTGACGCGATTTTCTTCTCGCCGCATAAATTTTTAGGCGGACCGGGAACTGCCGGAATTCTGATTTTTAATTCTAAACTTTATAAAAATAAAATTCCCGATGACCCCGGAGGCGGAACGGTTGATTGGACAAATCCCTGGGGACAGCATAAATTTGTTTCAAGTATTGAGTTGCGCGAAGATGGGGGAACACCGCCGTTTCTGCAAACTATTCGCGCCGCGCTTGCAATAAAGTTAAAAGAAGAAATGGGGGTTGAAAATATTTTAAGAAGGGAAGAGGAACTTGTAAAAATTGTTTTTACCGAACTGAAAAAACTTCCGAAACTCCATCTTCTCGCTGAAAATATAAATCATCGGTTGGGTGCAATCTCTTTTTATATAGATGGAATTCACTACAATTTAATTGTAAAACTTTTAAATGATAGATATGGAATACAAGTCCGTGGCGGTTGTTCCTGCGCGGGAACGTATGGACATTATCTGCTGCATGTTTGTCCGGTGCAATCGCAGCAAATTACCGAACAAATTTCTCACGGCGACCTTTCCGAAAAACCGGGCTGGGTGCGCTTATCTTTACATCCAACGATGACAAACGAAGAAATTTATTTTATCACAAACGCGATAAAAGAAGTGATAGAAAATATTTCTGTCTGGAGCAGCGATTACGACTATTACGTAGAACAAAACGAGTTCTTCCACAAAAATGCAACAGATGAATTGAAGAGGAGAGTGGAAGAGTATTTTAAGATGGGATAGTACAGAAATAATAGAGATAGAGCAGGAGGTTCCGTGTTACTTTATTGTTCTTTTATTGGATCCAAAATTGAGAGATTTTCTATCCAATTAAAATCTTTAGTATTATGAGTAACCAGAGTCAAATTATTCTCAATTGCAGTGGCGGCAATTATCGAATCACCCAAAGCAATTTTTTTATTCTGTTTTAGAAGGACAGCTTTTTTTATAGTTTCATTTGTAACCAAATGGATTATTGCACTTTGGAAAAAATCTTCGAGAAATTCCTTTTCTTCAATGCTTGGGAAATTGAAACCCATCACTTCAATAACACTTACAAATGAGACAAAAGGAGAGTTTAGTTTGATGAATTCTCGTACATATTCATTTTCAGCCTTTGAAGCATAGATGATGATATTACTGTCTAATAAATAATTCATTCTATCGAATCAATTCTTTATCCTTGCGGATTTCACGCTGCCATTCAGAAGGATTTTCAATAGCAGACAAAACCCCTTTAATTTTTGACAATTTCGATAACGCATTGTACATAGCGTTTCCACGATCCATCGAAGTCTTATCCTCGGACTTAATTGTAACTTCAACCGATATTTCTTTCCCTTCTTCCAACTCAACCGGAGGAGGAACCATCCAGCGAATAGTATTACCTGTAATAACGGCTTGATATCTTTGTTGCATTATAAAAACCTTTTCCTTTCATCGGCAAATTATAAAAACAACGGTTTTCATGCAAGGAAATAAAAATGCAACAGATGAATTGAAGAGGAAAGTGGAAAAGTTGTTTGAGACGGATTTAAGAGGTTAAGCGGCAACGCTCTAACACAATTATCATAAAGCGATATTGGATTATAGTATTTGAACTTGCGCAATAATAGTATCGCCACTAGCAATATGTTCCTTTCTTCGAACATCGGCTTTGATCGCTAACAGATATGACTTGGACTTTTTATCGGGAAAGAGAGATGTTTTCCACTGCGTTTTACCAATTGTAACAGACACCGGTATAGAACCGAACGGTCGAGCCTCAATACCGTATAGCGTACGAATCATAGACGACTGCTTAGTAGAAATATTCATGAAATGCCAGCCACCAAATCCCTGGTAGAGCCAGACTTTTGCCCGGACTCTATACGTGGCTTTTAGTGTAGCACCGTTCTGCGTTGACCTATGAATTGTCATAATATTGCGAGAGTCTCTTTCGTTATTGCCTAACAGCGTGTTATCACGCAAAGCGTTACAAGTTATTAAAACCCAACACTGCCGTATTAATTATTTAATATTTACAATTCCATTTTATCCAAGCACCCGCACTTACGGATTGTCAGTGGAATTTCCGCCAAAGGCGGATACGCCTCTGGGGTATATTTTTCTCTTGTTTACCCGCCTCAGCCAAAGGCTGATAAATCTGGAGACTTAGAGAGGTTAGGCAGCAAAAGCTTAATTGATATTCTTCGGTAGATTACTTATTATTGTTATAGAAAGGAACAATAATATGGCTACCTCAACTTTGGCTCAAATGACTAAGAAAGAATTCACCAAAATTCTTTCTAATGTCGTCGAACAAAAACTAATAGAACTTTATGGTGACCCTGATGAAGGACTCATCATTAAAGATCAATTAAGAAAGAGACTTGTTCGCCAAAAAAAGGCTACTTCAAAGGGTGATCGAGGTGTAGATTTATCCTCTGCAATGAAACAACTCGGTCTTGGATAAATTTTGTACACCGTATCTTTCCTTAAATCTGCAATCAAAGACCTCAGCAAAATCGACAAAATTACTGCAAAACGTCTGGTCGATCACATCCAATGGTTATCCGCTAATCTTGAATTAACCAAGTTATTTCCTCTTAAAGGCGAACTTTCTGGCCTCTTTAAACTTCGTGACGGCTCTTATAGAATTATCTATGAGATAAACCGCAAAGACAAGACCATTATCGTGCATTTTGTCGGTCACCGTAAAGATATTTACAAGTTAAAGTAGAACCCTTTTTCTTTTGTTGACTAACCGCGTGTTATCACGCCTTGCGTGACAAGTTGTTAAAACCCAACACCGCCGTATTAATTATTAAAACTTTTCTATTAACCCACGACTTTAATCGTTGGCATTTCCACCATATCTTACTCCGCAACCGGTTCATCGGTTTGTGCTTTATAAATGCTATAAACAAAGAACGTCAAATGAAATATTTACAAAAACAAGCTAACCGTTTCGGTTACATGCTTACTCCTCAATTGGAGGGAGTTCATTAGTAGACGCTGGTTATGCAGTTACTCTAATATTTTGATTTACTAATGTCTATCACATATGTTTTCGAAAGTATATCGTGCACGCCCCAAGGATTATTGCCGAAAAATGATAATCCTTCAAACGGTATTAATCTAACCATTGTTCTGATTAGAATTGCTTTTAAGGATGCTTTCTCACCATTATTTGAAACTACTTTTGTATTAGTAAAATATTTCCCAATTGTCCTATTAAATAATAATTCAAATAATAAATAATATGAACAAAAATATATTAAAAAATTAATTTGAGGAAAGAATCTATAAGCAAAATAAATTATTGATATATCAACAAGAAAATTAAACATACGTTTATAACTGCTGGCTCTAATAATTTCTTGATTTTCTGGCCTAACATTCTCTTTTGAATTATGAGCGTGTTCAGAACGATTATTTTCATTTTTATTTTGATTTTCGTAATAAGTATTAAAATTAGAATTAAATTTCAAGTTATATGCAAAATCGTAATTCTTTCTTTTTTCATCATCTGAAAGAATTTCATATGCTTCTAAAATATCTTTAAATCTTTGTTCAAAGAATTTATCGCCAAAATTAACATCGGGATGAAACTTTTTACTTAATTTATAAAAAGCTTCACGAATTTCTTTAATAGTAGCCGATTTACTTAATCCTAAAATATAGTATAGGTCTTTCATCACTTCATACTACTTCTTGAATTATCATTTCCAAATACATTGGAAAGACAGTGAAGTGGAAAATACATTTTGTTATTATAAATATCAGTGTATTCAAATTCGATACATATTTTTGATAAAGCTTCACGAATATTATCTCGGATTTCTATTCGTTTTTCATCTCTTAAATCCAATGAAAATTCAACAAGGATATTGGATTCAAAAGGTTTAAATGCAGAGCCTTCAAAATCTTTTAAAAAATTTGACCAACGAAAACCTTCAGGTAAGTTTGGCATCCAATCAATTACATTTGATTTTGATTCATTACCTACTATTGCTCTAAAAGATTTCATTATCAAAGGACCAGTTCCTTTATTTTCTAAAATAACCTCAATTTTATCCTCAAAGTTATTCGCCAGAATATCTCCAATGGGTTTAACAGAAAGACGATTATGCTTTTGTGTAATTAGACCTTGCCAAATAGTAGCTACTAATGCTGCAAGTGCAATAATAACAGAACTCATAGCAATTATAGTATTATTATCCATAAGTATTTCTCACTATTTCTTGAACTGCATAACGGCCGTTATGTTAAAATACAACACTGCCGTATTAATTATTTAAAGATTTCCATTCTCGTTTTACGTTAGCAAAACGAGTTACTAATTATCAAAAATCTCTACACCCAAAATGACGAAGTTCTTATCCTCTA
>JALNZG010000018.1 GCA_023229425.1 Ignavibacteriaceae bacterium | reverse complement strand
CAAAATACCGTTTATAAACCTTTAGGTTTATTTATAGACCCGAAGGTTTGTATGGCTTAAACAATGTGTCGGATTTGTTCATCTTTTGAAAATTGTATTCATTTGCCGGAGTGGCGGAATTGGTAGATAAACTGGACTCAAAATACCGTTTATAAACCTTTAGGTTTATTTATAGACCCGAAGGTTTGTATGGCTTAAACAATGTGTCGGATTTGTTCATCTTTTGAAAATTGTATTCATTTGCCGGAGTGGCGGAATTGGTAGACGCGCTGGACTCAAAATCCAGTATGGCTTAAACCATGTGCCGGTTCGAGTCCGGCCTTCGGTACAAAAAGCCAAACATTTAGTTTGGCTTTTTTTATTTAAGACGAGAGGAATAATGTTCACCGTTTATGCAATAAAAAGTAACTCCCACAATTTAATTTATGTTGGAATGACTGAAAATCTTGAAGAAAGATTATCAAGGCATAACAACGGATATGTTAAATCCACCAAAAACTTTCGTCCTTTCACACTCATCTACCAAGAACAAGCCGCTGATGGAACACAAGCAAGAATTAGAGAGAAATTTTTCAAAAAATAAATCTTACCCCTTGGGGATGGTAACGATAAATTTACTTCCCCTCCCTAATTTGCTTTCAACCCAAATATTTCCACCATTTTTCTCGACCAATTCTTTACAAAGGATTAATCCGAGTCCGGTTCCTTTTTCATTTTCCGTACCCGTTGTAGAATGTTGAACATCAATCTTAAATAACTTCTGTTGATCTTCTTCGGTCATTCCAACACCTGTATCTTCTACAGTAATTACTACATTCTTATTGTCTTCCTTAGCAATCAATTTGATTACACTATTCTTAGGAGAAAACTTAACGGCATTTGAAACTAAATTACGCATGACAGTAAAAATCATATTGTCATCAACAAAAACAAGACTTCGAACATCACAATTTACGGTTAGTTCAACATTCTTTTTCTCGCTTACTTCCTTATATAGATAATATACTTTCATCATTTTCTCTTCAAGATTTAAATGCTCGGGATTGTACACCATTCTTCCGGTTTGTACCCTTGACCAGGTAAGTAGATTTTCCAAAAGATCGTAAATAATTTTTGCTTGCTTATGTAACATCTCAGCAAAGTCTTTAAGTTCGGCTTTATCGAGTGTTTCACAATCTTGAGAAATTATTTCCGAATATCCTAAAACGCTTCCGAATGGATTTCTCAAATCGTGCGCTATGATAGAGAAGAATTTATCTTTACTCGCATTCATTTCTTTAAGCTTTTCCTCAGATTCTTTAAGCTGCATCACGTACTTTTTTATTTTATCTTCAGCTTGTTTTCTTTCTCTGATATCTTGAGCAACATAAATAACGCCTTCTACATTTCCACCGCTATCCCTAAGAACCGAAGAAGAAAAGCTAATAGGGATTTCTTCCCCGTCTTGAGTAATATATGATGTTTCGACATCCTTGACTTCATCCAGATCATTTAACTTGAGCACATGCGCTTTTGAGTATAAATTTGGGCTCAATATTTTTTTTACGGAATGACCGACCAGATCATTTTCCTGATACTTCAATAAGTTTAATGCCGCATTATTTACCGTACGTACCGAAGCGTTTTCGTCAGTATCAATAACAATTAAAGTATCTGCCATCGAATGAATAACATTTTCTACATAAGTTTTAGAAACCGTGGTGTTAAGGAGATCAACAATAGTCATCCTGCCGGTATGAACTACAAGAAAAACGAAAAGCGCTCCAAAGAAAAAAATAAATCCAACTAAATATGAAAATAATATTCTGTCCCCCTCCTTCAAAAAGAAGAGAATAATGATATACCCTAGAAAAAAAAGAATCATAAAAACAAAAAGCATTTCCCATTTTTTTGCATAGCGACTTGATTTAATTTTTTTAATCAATTTATAGGTGGTTACTGTTGCAATTAACATTATTGCGGCTCCAAGAGCTATTAGAATATCAACTATTATGAAACTATATTTTTCCATTTCGTTACCTATAATTTTTAAGAAATATTTTAGCGCTACATAATGAAAGTATATTACTCTTTAATGATATCCATAATAAGTTTTATAAATCAGCAAGCCAAAGTTATAGCTGTGCAAAATAATTAAGTGGCTTTGGTTAAATTTACGTTTAAATGTTGCAAAACTCAACCAGTGAGTTCGCTTCAATTTGAATAGGTGAGCCTATGATTAGTCACTAATAAATTGTCTTACTCTTTCAACTAAAACAGGAATAAACGCATCCATTTTCCTATCACGGATGCGAATACCGGAAGCGTTTCGATGTCCCCCGCCGCCATACTCCGCGGCAATTTTCTGCACACTGATCTCCCCTTTTGAACGAAGACTAACTTTGAACCCTTCATCCAATTCCATAAATTTCAAAGCGACCTGAACGCTATCGATAGTAAGACAAAGGTTTACAAATCCATCCGTATCGGCTTCATCAGCGCCGCTTCTTTGCATAGCTTCCTTTGTAATTATCATTACCGCTATATCATTTTTATCGCCATGCAATTTTAATGATTGGATGGCATCACCAAGCAATTTTATTTTTCCGATGCGGCTTGTATCATAAACTTTTGTATAAACATCATTTGGTTTAACCCCAGCATTAAGTAAGTCTGCCGCTATGAAATGGATATCCGCTGTAGTTCTATCAAAACGGAAGGAACCGGTGTCGGTCATAATAGCGGCATACAATGGTTCCGCAATTGAAAGATCAATTTCTACAATTGACGTTTCTTTAATAAAATTATAAATAATTTGTCCGGTTGCAGCAAAAGTAGTTTCAGAGAATAAATGATCTGTAAAATCTTCCGGGTCTTCATGGTGATCAATACAGATTTTTAATTTCGTGCTTTGGCGAAAAAGATTTTCCAAGCGCACCATCCGCTGTCCACGGTTAAAATCTAAAGCGATGAGTACATCGACTTGATTGAAAATATCGTTATGCTTTTGTTCATCAAAATATTGAATAACATTTTCCGCATCCATAAATTCTAGATAATACGGTGTCTGACTTGTATTAACAATATGAACTTCTTTCCCGAGATTCTTCAACAATAAATAAAAAGCCATCTCGGAGCCGATGGCATCAGCATCCGGATTAACGTGCGTGGTAAGAAGAAAAGAAGTATTCTCGAGTACAATCTTTCTTAATAATTTATAATTCATAAGGTAAAAGTCGTAAGTAAAAAGTAAAAAGGAATAAATCTAGATATTTAGTCATTGGTCAATCTTCTAAAATCAAAAATCGTTAATCCTTGTTCATAAATCTTGACAAAAAAACAATTTCCATGAGGATACTATTCTGTAAACTAATGACTGATGACCACTGACTACGAAAAAAAAGGGTTCGATGAAGATTTAACTAACATCAAACCCTACAATTACTTTAGGAGAATGTTAAGCCACTTCCCAGGTGTTACCCATACGAAAAAGTTTTTCTAATTTTCCTTTCCCTTTAAGTTTGGTAACTTCATCTAATTGGGCAAAGAGATCGCCGTCATAAGTTGATTTTTGAATTTGTCTAAAGACTCCAACTGGTGTAGGAAAATCTTTCAGATCGGAAAAGTGTGCTAGCACAAAACTTCTTCCCGGATTTTCATCAAACTCATCGTGAATCCAGAGATCATTTACTGAATATTCTCCGGTTGTAAGATCAACTATAACCGGATTCATTCCGTCCATACGAATCCCTTTATCGTTATTCTTTCCATAGATTAGAGGTTTTCCATGTTCAAGAACAACAACATTATCAGCTTTGGTTTCTTTATTTGTTAGAGGTTCGTACGCTCCATCATTAAAGATATTACAGTTTTGATAGATTTCTATAAATGCTAAACCATGATGTGCGGCAGCACGATGCATCATTGCCTGCATATGTTTTGGATCTCTATCGATAGTACGGGCAACAAATGTGGCGCCCGAAGCTACTGCCATATTCACCGGAAGAAACGGGAAATCAATGCTTCCATAAGGAGTACTTTTCGTCTTTTTTCCTTTTTCAGAAGTTGGTGAGTATTGTCCTTTAGTTAAACCGTAAATTCTGTTGTTGAAGAGAATTACTTTCATATCGATATTTCTTCTACAGGCATGGATGAAATGATTTCCTCCGATGCTTAACAGATCACCGTCGCCGGCTGCGACCCATACTGAAAGATCAGGATTTGCCAACTTAACTCCGGTTGCAATAGCAGGGGCTCTGCCGTGAATGCTATGGAACCCATACGTATCCATATAATAAGGGAATCGGCTTGAACATCCTATGCCTGAGACCCAAACAAATTTTTCACGCGGGATTCCTAATTCAGGAGAAACACGTTGTGCTTGGGCAAGTATTGAGTAATCTCCGCACCCCGGGCACCAGCGCACATCTTGATTTGTAGAAAAATCCTTAGCAGTTAATTTCACATTTTCATTTTTTTCCATAACTTCATTAGTCGACATTCTCACCTCCGAGTATAGAGATAATTTTATTTTCAATTTCTGATGATTTAAAAGGTGATCCTTGTATTTTATTAAATTCGATAACCTCAAGCAGATATTCCATTTTGAGCATTTTTGAAAGTTGACCGAGGTTTCTTTCCGGCACCAATATTTGTTTGTATTTACTTAATACTTCTTTAGTATTCTTTGGAAACGGATTTAAATATTTGAAATGAACCTGAGCTACTTTAAATCCCTTCTTTTGAAGATTAGCGATAGCTTCTGTAACCGAACCATAAGTTCCACCCCATGCTGCAACAAGTAAATCCGCATCTTTATCTCCGGTAACCACAAGATCCGGAATATCGTCTTGAATTTTCTTCACTTTTGCGTCACGCATCCGAACCATAAATTCATGATTCTCAGGAACATAAGAAACTGTTCCATAAGTATGTGCTTTTTCCAACCCGCCGATACGATGTTCTAATCCTGGTGTTCCGGGAATTGCCCAAGGACGGGAAAGATTTTCATCTCTTAAATAAGGTTGATAGGTTTCTTTATCTTTCCAATAATTTACAGGAATTTCGGGAAGCGAATCAACATCCGGAATTTTCCAGGGTTCGGAACCATTTGCTAAATAACCTTCTGAGAGAAGAAAGACAGGAGTCATATATTTGATAGCTATCCGGCAAGCCTCAAAAGCCATATCAAAGCAATCGGAAGGAGTTGAAGCTGCAAGAATCGGAACCGGTGATTCACCATTTCTTCCATACATCGCCTGGAGCAAATCTGATTGTTCTGTTTTAGTTGGCAAACCTGTGCTTGGTCCGCCACGCTGTACATCAACAATAACAAGAGGAAGTTCAGTCATAACGGCTAAACCAACCGCTTCTGTTTTTAGCGCTAACCCGGGACCGCTTGTTGTAGTAACAGCAAGATTACCGGCAAAGGAAGCGCCGATTGCCGAAGCGATTCCTGCAATTTCATCTTCCGCTTGAAAAGTTTTAACACCGAAATTTTTAAAATTAGAAAGTTCCTGGAGGATTTCTGAAGCAGGAGTAATTGGATATGAACCGAGAAACAAAGGAATTCCAGCTTTGTAGGAAGCAGCAACAAATCCAAGCGCCACAGCTTCGTTTCCTGAAATACTTCTATATGAACCTTTTTCTAATTTTGCCGGATTAACATGATACCGGGTAGTAAATATCTCTGTATTTTCTCCATAATAATAACCGGCAGTTAAAGCTTTTTTGTTAGCTTCAAGATAAACGGGTTTCTTTCCGAATTTATTTTCAAGCCATGCAAGTGTTGGTTCCAAGGGGCGGTCAAATAACCAATACATCAATCCTAATGCAAAGAAATTTTTTGTTCTCTCAATATCCTTCATTGATATTTGCAAACCTTCTAAAGCAGCGGCTGTCTGTTTTGAAAGCGGAACTAAAATAACATTGAACCCGGCGAGTGAATCATCTTCCAAAGGATTAGATTCATAATGAGCTAATTTTAAATTCTTGGAGTCAAAAGCATTTTCATTAACAACAATTGTGGCGCCCGGTTTTAAATCTTTTAAATTTACTTTTAATGCCGCGGGATTCATTGCCACTAAAACATCAGGGCTGTCACCCGGAGTTTGAATTTCGAGACTGCTAAAATGTAATTGAAATCCGCTGACACCATAAAGTGTTCCGGCAGGGGCTCGTATTTCTGCAGGATAATCGGGAAGTGTATTTAAATCATTCCCAAACAACGCAGTAGTATTAGAAAACTGTGAACCTGTTAACTGCATACCGTCGCCGGAGTCTCCGGCAAACCGAACAGTAACATCTTCTAGAACTTGAACTTCAACATCTTTTGCCATTATTCATTGCTCGTAACTAATTAATAAAATATTTTTGTACTTAAATTTATCAAAAACTCTGTTGTTAAAAAAGGATAGAATTAAAGATTAGAAAAAAAATCTTTATTTGCAAAATAACCACCGCTGAGAAACACATGGGAAGAGATGAGCCTTTTGTCTCATCATTCCTGTTTTTCCGAAGGTAATGTGAAGACAAATTTACTTCCCTTTTCCAATTCGCTTTCAACCCAAATACTGCCGCCGTGTTTTTCGACAAATTCTTTGCACAAACCCAACCCCAAGCCGGTTCCTTTTTCTCCTCCGGTCCCCTTCTTTGAACGTATCACATTAATATTGAAAATATTAGCTTTTGTAAATTCATCCATTCCTATCCCATTATCTTGTACCGATATGTGTATTTTATGATCTTCTTTGTGAGAAGAGACCTCAATTTGTCCTCCGGTATTACAATATTTAATAGCGTTATTCACCAAGTTACGAATGATAATTTCCAGCATAGCCTGATCTGCAAAAGCAGCAGCGCTTTTATTATTAGAGTTTAGTAATTTAATCTCTTTTTTATTCGCCTGGGAAATGGAGAAGTTAATTATTTTGTCGGTTACATGTGAAATATTAACAGAACTCGGGTTAAAACTAATTCTTCCGGAATGTGCCGCTGAAAGATTTAACAGATTCTCTACTAACTCATGCGTCTTAATCGCAGTTTCCTCAAGCCCATTGATAAATCCCAATCTTTCTTCATCCGATAAATCATAGTAATCTTCTTTTAAGATAGTTCCGAAATTTATTAGTGTATTAAAAGGGCTCCTCAAATCATGTGCTATTATGGAAAATAATTTTTCCTTTGCCTCATTTAATTCAAGCAGTTCAACATTTTTCAGATTGATTTCTTTGCTTTGTCCTTCAATCAAAAAGTTTTTTTCTTGAAGAAGAAGATTGACCTTTTTGCTTTTGCTGTGTAGTCTGTAAAGGATAACCGCCACGACAAATAAAA
This sequence comes from Ignavibacteriaceae bacterium, assembly GCA_023229425.1. GTDB lineage: Bacteria > Bacteroidota > Ignavibacteria > Ignavibacteriales > Ignavibacteriaceae > UBA1563. The sequence goes on along the minus strand of JALNZG010000018.1, from coordinate 11,625 downwards.
TAAAAATTGCAAAAACAGTTACACTCAGATAAATTTTTTGCATTTCATTTTCATACTTCTGGGCTTGCAAACTCCGTTGGTATTTTTCATATTCGGATTTGTTTTTCAGGTCCAAAAGTCTTTTCTGCATCCCTTCATTTTCAATTTGCTGGCTATAGCTATTGTGCTGTTTAAGCGCAGAAAACGCCTTGTCTAAATTCCCTGTTCTCTCATAAATCTCGCTTAAACTTTCATACGAATCAATAAGAATTAACTTTAGTGTTGATTTTTCAGCTATTTCCACACTTTTTTCAAAATATTTTTTTGCCACCGATAGGTTGTTTTCCAATAAAAATATTTCACCTAAGAATTTATATGCTTGAGCTATCCTCATAGGAATATTTTGTTTCAACGAAAGGTGAAGCATTTGAAAAAAGTAAGTTTTGGAAGTGGTCAAATCCTTTAAATCAAAATAATAATTGCCGATCCCTTGAAGAGCCAAAGCTTGCCCATCAGCAAAGTTCCCTGCTTTATAGGACTCTAAGGATTTCTTAAGATAAATAATGGAAGAATCATTATTCAGAGGACTAAATGCTGCCCCCAGACAACTATAAACATATCCGATGTTTTGTGATTGTTTTGAGCTAAGAGCGTATGGTAAACTTTCTCTATAATACTCAATTGCTTTTTCATTTTGAGCGGTTTCTTTATAAACTAAACCAATATTACAGAGACAAATTGCAATTCCGCCATTACTACCGATTTCTCTATTCAATTCCAATGAATGAAGATAAGCATCGAGCGCTTTATCATATAGTGTCCAATTGAAAAAAACTGTTCCCAAGTTATTATAGGTTGTTGCACGGAATTCTTTATTCGGAAGTTTATTTCTGATCTTCAAGGCTTTTTCGAAATAAAAAACGGCATTATCATAATCGGAGATCTGCCAATAAATATATCCGATGAAGTTGAGCGTAGTACCGAGACCTACAGAGTCACTTGACTTAGTCCGAACTTCAACTGCCTGCTTTAATGCAGCGAGCGCCTCGTCCCTTTTCTTTAACTTGATATAAGCACTCCCGATATAATAATAAGTATCTCCTAATTCATAAAGTTCATTTGCTTGTTTGCTGACTTTAACTGCTTTATAAAATTCATCAAAAGCTTTACCGTACTGCTCTTTTGAAGAAAAATATCTTCCTCTCATTGTGAGAGATTTGGCTATACCTCTTTTATAATCTATCTGCTTTGAAATTTTGTAGAGTGAATCAACTAATTGAAGATATGCTGTTGCAGTAACAGGAGTTTTTTCTATTGCATTAAGAAATGTTTCAGCGCTTTTTTTCTGATCGAGTATCTTAGCTTTTTCGCATCCTAAGAATGGTATGATCAATAAAAATAAAGTGAAATTAATCAAGTAAAATTCAAACGAATTCTTTATTACCGATTTACAGAAAATTAGAAAATAATCAGTACATCTTTGCATCGTAATATTTAATAATTTGACCATAGACTAATTTAATCAAACCGAAAAGAATATTCACAAAAAATATAATCGGTAAGAAGATTTATTAATTACCCAAGATTTGAATTTCATGAAAAAATCATTTAAATAAATGACAAATTAATTTTAAACCCCTCTCTATTCATTACCTTTTTTAAAGAGGAAAGGAGAATTATTCTTTTCCCAAATAATTGTGAACAATAAAAACACTGCAAAAATAATATCTATAATATTCCACTCCGTTCTATGAAAGGATATTTTGAATATAGAGTTAAAAAGTAGTGCCCCAAATCCAAAAACAAACGGAGTTGTTTTTAATTTGGCCGTGGCGGCGGATTTGTAATCTGTATAAGCCAAATAAAAAGCGTTAGAAGCGAAAAAAATATAACTTGACATATTATCCAAAGTGTTCATTTATAGCTTGGCAGACAGCAGTTCCCCGGTGTGTCCTCTTCTTTCATTTAATGGAAAGAGCGTGTGGGTTACAAGGTTTAAGAAATTTCATTAAAACCCTAACAGAAAGGAGGTGAGAAACATGGGAAACGCAAAAATCAGATCATATTCTAACTTTATTGTTGCTTTGGAAAACCTGGCAGATGGGATCAAAACCCATTTTGCAGATACTGAATTTCCGGTGACTCTAAAGGAAGATCAAATTCGTCAATTGCGGACGCAATTAGAAGACTCAAGAGCAATCTACGAAGCTTCTATCAATGCAGCCCGTATCAAACATGATGAATATGAAAGTATCTTTTCGGAAGCAATAAACATAGCAGCCAAATCGGCTTCTATGCTTTATGGTTTTTAAGGAAAGAGAAATCAGATCTTAGCAGATTTCGGATTGACTCCGCACAAAACTCGTTCGCATAAAAAAGTAAGTACAGCAGCAACTCCAAAACCTGCTTCCGTGTGATCTGCCAATTGGAAATGCCCGGTGAGTAATCATCTGGCGATTTCACTTAAAAAATTGTATTGGGGTGAAGACATAAAAATTAATCCGACAACTTCCAAATAGTTAAAAACTTTTACTTCATTCCCCCATCACTTTAACTATTAATCTTTTTCTTCGCTGACCATCAAGCTCGGCATAATAAATTTGCTGCCAGGGACCGAAATCAAGTTTACTTTTTGTTACCGGCACAATAACTTCATGATGAACCAATAAACTTTTTAAGTGAGCATCGCCGTTGTCTTCGCCGGTTTTATGATGAAGATAATTGGGATTAAAAGGGGCAAGTTTCTCAAGCCATGCATCAATATCTTGAATAAGTCCATTCTCGGCATCATTCACATAAACACCGGCTGTTATGTGCATGGCAGATATGAGTATCATTCCCTCTTTAATTCCGCTTTTGTGTAAAATAATTTCAACATCATTTGTAATGTTGATGTATTCACGTTTCTTTTTTGTGTTGAACCAAAGATACTCAGTATAAGTTTTCATAAAATCCTTCTTAAGAATGGGGCACTGATTTTTTAAGATTGGTTATGATCATCACTTATATTTATCCATTCCTAAATGCTAATAAATATGCTTTGATAAATTTATTCAGATCACCATTCATTACTCCCTGTGTATCGGAAGTTTCAACATCTGTCCTGTGATCTTTTACCATGTTATATGGATGAAAAACATACGAACGTATTTGACTACCCCATTCAATTCGCATTTTTGTTTTTTCAATTTCGTCAAGCTCGGCTTCTTGTTTTTCAACTTCTTTTCTATACAATTTTGATTTAAGAAGTTTCATAGCATTCATTTTGTTCTGAGTTTGTGAGCGTTCGCTTTGGCAAGCTGCCACAGTGTTGGTTGGAATATGAGTTATTCGCACGGCAGTTTCAACTTTGTTTACGTTCTGTCCCCCTTTACCGCCTGAACGATACGTATCAATGCGTAAATCAGCAGGATTAATTTCAATTTCAATTGTATCATCAACCTCAGGAATAACAAAAACTGAAGCGAAAGAAGTGTGCCTTCTTTTATTAGCATCGAAAGGAGAAATGCGGACTAAACGATGGACGCCATTTTCAGCTTTCAAATAACCATAAGCATACTCGCCGGTTACTTCAATTGTTGCGCTTTTAATACCTGCACCATCTCCGTCAAGAACATCTAGTAAAGTCATTTTAAATTTATTTTGTTCACCGTACCGGAAATACATACGCATCAGCATATCAGCCCAGTCTTGAGCCTCTGTACCGCCTGCACCGGAATGAATAGTCATGATGCAATTTCTATTGTCATCTTTACCGCTCAACATACTCTTGAATTCTACTTCATCAATTGCTTTAAGTAGTTCACCCAATTCTTTTTGAATTTCGGAAGCGAAAGAATCATCTTCTTCAGCAGCAGTAAGTTCAATTATATCATTTAAGTTGATTGCCTTATTTTCCAGATTTTTCCAGAGGTCAGCCCAGTCTTGCAAAATTTTTAATTGCTGTAAAATATTTTGAGCGTTTTTCTGGTCATCCCAAAAGTTTTTTCCTTCAGTCTTTGCTTTTAGTTCGGATACAAGGATTTCATTCTTATCTAAGTTAAAGATAACCTCGTAAATTATCGATACGTTTTCTATAGTCAGCTAATATTTTAAGTTCATCGTTGTACATATTTTTATATCCTTTAATCGATCTTATAAAAATTAATTAGAACTGTGAACAGCGTGGAAAAATCTCTCAAGTTTTATTGGATCAAGTTTCCCATTTGTTCTCACACCGCTGCAAACATCAACACCAAACGGTTTAACAGTTTGTATGGCTTGTTTAACATTTTCTGCATTTAAACCACCAGCAAGAAATATTGGGATGGATACCGAGTCACGAATTTTTTTGCTTATGTTCCAATCATGTTGCCTTCCGGTTCCGCCAAGTTCTTTTATTTGCAGATTAGGATTTCCGGAATCAAGAAGAATTGCATCAACATGTTTAGAAATTGATATTGCAAGTTCAATTGATTCATTTCCGTTAACATGAATTACTTGAACTATTTTAATTCCAGGTAAAGCTAAACTTATTTCTTCATAACTGCCGCTTTTCAACTCATCAACAATTTGAATAGTGTTGGTCCCGACACTTTTTTGATGCTGAGTTATTTGTCTAGTATCTGTTTCGCTTGTAAGCAAAAATGAAGCAATTGGAGGAGGAATGCTATTGGCAATTTTTCTTATTTCTTCATCGCTAATTACTCCTGGTCCAGATGGCATCTTTGCAACTAAACCCAAGGCTGAAGCTCCAAACTTAATTGCTGTTTGAGCTTCTTCAATACTAGAAATACAACAAATTTTTACTTTAGTCTTCATCGTCAAAAATGCTAACTAACTTCAATTTCCATTCTTAACAAAGCAGCTGCAAGAGTTTTTCCTTGAGCATCTAATTTAAGAGAAACCGTTCCGCCCCCGCCAAGTGTGTTGTGCAAAATAAAATTAAGAGCTTTTAAATTCGGAAGTTCGTACCGCTCAACCTCACCGAAACAAATCCCAGTGAAATGTCTTTTTACTTTTTCAGCAGTTAAATATTTTTGAATAATTTCAAACCCATTGTTGTCATAAGCAATAATGCCGACATTGGCGGCATCACCTTTGTCGCCGCTTCTGCCGTGTGCAATATCAATTAATTTTATTTTCATAATATTTTCTTCTTTGATTTATTCTTTGAAACTAAATTTCTAACATTTCAACTTTAGGTTCAACTAATTTTTTTGGGAGCAATGCAGGCCAATATGCAACCACTTCATTCGGTTTTGGTCTTCCTCCGGCAAAGCCTGTAACACTCGGTGGACCGGTTAAGATTAACGGTGCTATTTCTTTTCCGAATCTTTCAACTGAATAATAATCGTACGAACGAACAGAAACCCGCAATTGAATTTCATTAATTAAATCTTCATCAAGTTCTCTTGCAAGAGGTCCATGACATGAATTATAACCAACAAATTCACTTCTGATCTCATCAAAAGAAAGATTCAAAAGTTCCAATCTTTTCCTCAGGATTTGATCGGCAACTTTTGCCTTTGTTAACGCTTTCGGCCATGAATAAGTTAAACTACCGGATGCCGAAAATCCATCTGCATACGAGCATGAGACTTTATAAAATTCTGTTTCCGGTTTTCCGGTAATCCCAAATATGCGTACACGGTTTTCACCGCTTTGTTTTAATTTAATTGAAGTAAAATCTGCAACACAATCTGGAGTAATATATTCTTGCGGATTTCCAATTTCGTAAAGCAATTGTTCACTTACGGTTTCAACGGTAACTTTTCCGCCAAGAGATTCATGTTTTGTGATAATAAATTCACCGTTTGGAAAGGCTTCACAAATTGGAAAACCGATTTCTGCAAAATTAGGAATTGATTCCCAATCACCTAAAAAGTTTCCTCCCGTTGACTGTGCACCACATTCCAAAATATGCCCGGCAATTGTCCCGGCAGAAAGGAGATCATATTCGTTAGATTTCCAACCGAATTCGTAAATCATAGGGGCTAACGTAAGTCCAGTATCGGTTGTTCTTCCGGTAATGACAACATCAGCGCCATTCTGCAAAGCTTCAACAATTGGAAAAGCGCCAAAGTAAACATTTGCGCTCAACAATTTGTCTTTTACAGTAACGATTGATTCACCGGTTTCCATATTTTTTAGTTCAGAACCGCTGGTTAATATTTCATCAATTTCCTCTCTAATATCATCACCAAGAACGATACCTATCTTTAAGCCTTTAATTCCAAGTAATTCGGCAATTTTAAGAACTGCTTTTCCACAAGAGATTGGATTAACGCCTCCACCATTGGTTATAATTTTAATATTTTTTTCTTTGCAAATAGGGAGAATCCTTTTCATCAATTCGGGAATATCTTTAGCATAACCAAGTTCCGGATTTTTGTTTTTTTGCTTCTGAAGGATTGACATAGTTACCTCAGCAAGATAATCCATAACCAGATAATCAATCTCGCCTTTTGTAACTTGATATATTGGAGCCTCAATAAGATCACCCCAAAAACCCTGCCCCGATGCAATTCTTATTTTATCTTTCATAACTCAGAATTAATTTTGTTGAGAATTTCGTTTTTAATCTTAAACAAATCTAACTCATTTTCAATATTGAACCAATGAATCCGCTCATCTTTTCGAAACCAGGTGAGTTGTCTTTTTGCATATCTCCTCGTATTTCTTTTTATCAAGGAAACAGCGGTCTCGAGTGAAACTTCATTTTTTAAGAAAGCAATAATTTCTTTATACCCAACTGAATTTAATGAATTTAACGTTTCACTATATCCCTTAGCCAAAATTGACTTCACTTCTTCGACCAGACCATTATTTATCATTCCATCAACACGCGTCTCAATTCTTTTATAAAGGATTTCTCTTTTCCAGTTTAATCCAAATTGAAGAAAATTGTACCCCATTTTATTCCGGTTTTGATTAGTATGAAAATCAGTGATGGATTTTCCGGTTATTTGAAAAACTTCCAAAGCTCTGATTACCCTTTTCCAATTTTGCGGGAGCATGGTTTTTGCGGATTCAGGATCGATGTCCGTTAACATCTTGTAGAGATATTCATTCCCATATATACCTTTTTGAGCAAATAATTCTTTTCTGATTTCATCGTCTGTTTCAATGTCAACTATTCCATCAATCAGAGCTCTAATATACAATCCAGAACCGCCGGTAACGATCGGTATCACTTTGTTATTTATAAGGTTATCTATTTTCATCCAAGCTTGTTTCTCGTATGAGCTCACATCAAAATTTTCATCTAATTCTAATAAGTCTATAAATGAATGTGGGACTTCTTCCAGCTCGGACTTTGAAGGCTTTGCCGTTCCTATATCAATATCTTTGTAAATCTGTCGGCTGTCTGATGAAATAATTTCAGTGTTTAATTCCTTTGCAAGATTTAACGATAGGTTTGATTTACCGGAGCAAGTAGGACCAACAATAACAACTATTAACTTTCCCACCCTTCCCGTCCTATTAGAGGTACAAAAGTAAATGAAGGAATTTCTTTTTGAATAAAACTACTTTCATCCACTTTAGTAATAATTGTTAAAATCTGCGAATTTTTATCACCGACAGGAATAACCAATTTCTTTCCAACAGCTAATTGCTTTTTTAAGGAGGTAGGGATTGATGGAGAGCCGGCAGTAACAATAATTCCGTCAAAAGGTGCAAATTCTTCCCATCCAATTGTCCCATCACCTAATTTTAGCAAAGCTTGGATATGTTTTTGATCAAAAAATTCCCTCGTTCGTGCATAGATATCATACTGCCTTTCAATACTAAAAACTCTCATCCCCATTTCAACTAAAATAGCAGCTTGATAACCGGAGCCCGTTCCAATTTCTAAAACTTTTGCTCCTTTTTCCAGTTTTAGTTCCTGCGTCATAAAAGCAACGGTAAATGGTTGAGAGATAGTTTGTCCAAAACCAATCGGTAAAGCCACATCACGATAAGCATGGGATTCTAGCGCCTTTGGCAGAAATAAATGTCGCTCAACACGAATAAATGCATCCAACACAAGATTATCGCTAATTTTTCGCTCTTTTAATTTTTCAACTAATTCTTTTCGTTCTGATTCAAACATAAATATTTTTTATAATGATTAATTAAAATATAGATATTTCACTAATTTATTTCTATTTTTCTATATAAAGAGAATTTAAAGGAGTAAGATTAATGCTTGACGGCGCTTTAGGTCCCATAATAATTATGGTGATGCGTATATGCGATGTTACAATCGGAACTTTTCGTACAATATTAGTTGTGCAAGGGAGAAGATATCTAGCCGGTTTAGCTGGATTTTTTGAAGTACTGATTTGGGTTTTTGCGATTAGGATCATTTTTCAACATTTAGATAATGTTGGCAATTTGTTCGGATACGCTGTCGGGTTTAGTTTGGGTAATGTTCTTGGAATTACACTTGAACAAAAAGTTGGACTCGGTTACTTACAAGTAACGATCATTTCCAGGTTCCTTACAGACAAAATAGTCTTTGCTTTGCGAAGATCAAAAATTGGGGCAACAATTATTCCCGGTGAAGGAGGTACCGGTGGTGTTGCAATAATTGTTTGTGTTGTTCCGAGAAAATTACGAAAACAGACTATCAAACTTGTCGAATCAATTGATGAAGAAGCATTTATAACCGTACAGACCTCGTTACCCTATCGTGGCTTTGTACATGGCGCCAGGAAATGACCTTTATCACATACAGAACTGTTTAATACAATTACGCTTGATTTGCACAATATTATTTTCTATATTTACCACTAGTTAGTATATATCAATTATTCATTTTTTTTATTTCGAATAAGTTATTAATTAAGGTTTTTTATGCAGCAACTATTAATTATTGGCGCTTTAATAATTTTGGGCAGCTTAGTTTTAACATTTAACAGATCAACACAGAATGTTAATGCCAACAATTACTTTAACATAGCTTTAATTGACGCAACAGCATCTGCTCAGTCTTTAATTGAAGGGATTCAGACCAAAGCATTTGATGAAAGAACAGTTTCAGCCAGTGTTTCCTCTGCAAGCGAATTAACTGCAAACGGAACGTTAGGACCCGATACCGGCGAAACGGTAGCAATACAGTTTGATGATGTTGATGATTATAAAAACTATACTGAGGTAGATACTTTTCAGCAATTCGGAGAATTTTCATTAACAGTCGCCGTAAATTATGTCCAGAAATATTCTCCTGAAACTGTATCAGGCACACCAACTTTTCTAAAAAAAATTGATGTTACGGTTACTAATCCTTTTTTAGTACATTCTTTAACTCTTTCAAGAATTATAAGTTACTAATATGAGTCAGATACTAGATATACTTGGTTCTTTTATTACCGGTGCAACCATAATTTTGGTAGTTATGAATTTAAATTTTCAGATCACTACCTCGCAAAGGGAAAATTTCTTCAGTTCAATTTCTCAAACCGAAGTTGTTAATTTTGCAAATATTTTTGAAAATGATATTTACAAAATTGGTTATCAGACTTCTACAGCAAACATTATTACTTCAGCTGATTCCGTTGCTATCCAGTTCTACGCCGATATTGATAACGATACTACTGCCGAACAGGTTTATTACACTATGGGAGCAACAACAGCACTTGCCGGAACAACTAATCCGAATGACCGACCGGTTTACAGAAGGATTGGAACAGGAAACACAGATCTAATCGGAACGGCATATTCAATGCAAATTTCGTATTTCGATTCTATCGGAAACCAATTGCAATATTCTGCTTTAAGTAGTAGTCAGTCCACAAGAAATAGGATTAAAAAGATCGGTATTAATTATGTTTTTGAAACGCCGTATCCCGTTGACGGAAAATATCAGCGCGTCCAATGGAAAAAATTTATTAACCCAAGAAATTTAAACTAGAGGTTACTATGGGAAGAAGTGTAATAATTTATGTAATGGGAACCTTCATAATTTTATCTGTAGCGCTGCTAAATGCAAACAGAAATGTTGATTCTGCCGGAACACAATCAATTCATTATATGAGCGATGCTAAGGTAAGAAATATTTGCAATAGTATGACGAGCGTCCTACTCTCAAGAATTGCAGATAGCACGTCATTGAGAATTGAAACACCGGTTACAACAACATTTATGGGGGGAACGGTTACTTATCAAGTTACTTCTGTTAGTTCGATCGGGAATAGTTCAAACGATGATCATGACGGTGAACACGGAGACGATGACGGTGGAGATGATCACGGAGACGATCATTCTGCAAATTTTAACTCTTCTACTTTCTCTCAAAACAACAGGCTTTATTCCGCTAGTCTTTTAGGAGCTTTTACTTTTTTTAATAGTTCTTTTGATTCCGATGATGATCATGGAGGTGATGACGACGGAGGAGAAGATGACCATGAAGGTGATGACGACGGAGAAGATGACCATGATAGTGATGATGATTCCGATGGCACCGATACCTTGCAAATTGTCGTCTCAGCAACTCTTTCAAACAGCACAAAAACTCTAACTACATATGTTGCTATTAACTCACCAGCATCAACCACAATACCTACCGCAGTTCAAGCAGGCATTTCAACCAGAAACGCTGTTGCTACAAGTGGAAATATGACTATTGACGGAAGAAACCATGATTTAAATGGCGCTCTTATTTCGGGAAGTGGAACTTATGGTATTTGGACAACTTCTACTATAAACCAAAGTGGCAGCTCTGATATTGGCGGAACCTATAGCGGTACTGATTATGCCCCATCTCACCCTGCAAACGCTAACGCAAAAAAATCCTCAGGGACTTATCCTTCGGGAAGTTTTCCTGATACACCTGACAAAGTACTTGGAGGTTCTTCTGCCGGCTTTTCTGAAGGAACTTTAAAAAATATTGCAATAAGCCATGCAGACGGTAGTCAGTATGTTACTAATCCATCAAGTTTAACCTCTCCACTAGCTGGTGTTACTTATGTTGAATTATCAAGCGGCGGGACCTGGCAATCAATGAATATTTCGGGAACAGGAATTCTTATCGTTCATAATACTGCCGGAAATGCAATAATGAAGAATTTGAATTCAGGCACATTTAAAGGAATAATTATTGCCGACGATATAATTCATGTTCATACTTCCATCATTGGCGCGGTAATTGGGTTAAGTGCTTCTCCATCCGAAGGAAATTCTTTAGGAAATGGAAATGGTTCAATAAAATATTCGAAAGAAGCTATAAATCAAGCGCTTGACGTAGTTAGCTCAGGTTCAGCAGAGGAAAATTATGGCTTTGGGAAATCAAGGTTAAGTATAATTGGTTGGTATGAGTAATTTTCTGCAATCAGATTTGGAATAATTTTCGTATTCTTCTATATTTAGAAAGTTCTTTTGAAACTTTTTGCGGGAATAGCTCAGTTGGTAGAGCGCAACCTTGCCAAGGTTGAAGTCGCGGGTTCGAGTCCCGTTTCCCGCTCAAAAGCAAATCCACGAATGTGGATTTTATTTTTTTCAGTAAACAAATTGAAATATTGGCGCTGTACCCAAGCGGTCTAAGGGGAAGGTCTGCAAAACCTTTATTCGTCGGTTCGAATCCGACCGGCGCCTCAAACTAAAAAACTCGAAGATTTCGAGTTTTTTAGTTTTTAAAAGGAATAGAAAATGTTTCATGTTTATGTATTACGAAGTTTGAAGGAT
>JALNZG010000028.1 GCA_023229425.1 Ignavibacteriaceae bacterium | reverse complement strand
CAGCTCCCGGTTATTAACTCCCGTTCCGTATTGATACTTCCTTCGAATGCCGTCCCAGAGAAAAAAGGGCTACTTTTTCTCATCTACATTATCCTCAAATTTTTCACATTCCAACACATTTGCTATATGTTCCTTAAAAGCAGGTAAATTTTTCTTAAGCGTATCCCATACCGATTCCAAGTCGATTCCGAAATAATCATGAGCTAAAACATTCCTGAATCCCACTGCCTCTTTCCATTCAACTTCGCAATACCGATCCCTTACCTCTTCGGGAATATTTTTCACCGCCTCGCCAATAACCTCAAGGTTCCTTAACACCGCGTCAACAGCCATATCGAAATTGCAAAACTCTTCAAAAGATAGTCCCTCTGTGTACTTCTCTATCTTTACAATTGCGGTACAATTGCGGTCTGAATATCTTCCAGAAAAAGGATATACTGCCTTTCCTTATCTGACATATTCTACCTCTCGGAATATCTTGTCCCTTAATCCGGGTTTTACAGCGTCCTTTATTACCAGATCAACTTCCAATCCAATTAGCTCCCCCAGGTAATTTTTCATCCTCATATAATTGAAAAAATCCTTATGTCCCCTTTCAAAGGTAACCAGAATATCAATGTCGCTCGCATCTGTTTCCTCTCCCTTAATGAAGGAACCGAATATCCCCACATCCATCACATGGAATCTTTCTCTCAAGAAGTCCCTCTGCTCCTCTAATATCTTCTTAGCCTCTGTGATATTCATTAGTCATTCTCCTCGCTCAGGCGATTAGCAAACGAAAACCGTAAAAGGGGGGACAGCTTATGATCAATTACGCGGCTATTATTTTTCAGAGATCCCTCTTTATTGGCCAATTCAAGTACGATATCATCGGAAATATCCGGCGCCATTTCAGCAACGTAGCTGACGGAATATCCTTCTTCACGAAGACGAACAACAATTTGTTTGTCGACACCTTCATCCGCGAGGAGGTTCATGCTGCTGCCTCGGCAGGATAAACAACATCACCACGCAAAACTCCCGTGGTAAATGTCAGTGCAGCCTGAATCCCTTCGCGTGTGAGGCGTGGGTGGGCTTCGAGTATTTGTTCTATAGATTCACCGGCAGCAAGTTTTTCCAGAATTAGCTCCACAGTTACACGTGATCCGGCAATAACAGGTTTGCCCATCATTATAGTCGGGTCTGAAATAATCATATTCGTTTGCATTTTTTACCTCTCTTTTTTGCCCTCTCAGCATATTCCGTGATTTGCTGTGTGCAGAATTTGTATGTCGATTCATTAGAGGAGCCCGCATAAAAGATTTTTCTTACGTTTTTGAAGCTAAAAGCTTAATATACGAGGTGCCGAACAGTATTGGGACAGCTCCCTATTATTAAATCCCATCCTGTTGCCCGGAAAAGCCGGGGCGACTCCCTATTTTCCGAAAAGAGAAAATAGGGAGTCGCCCCGGCTTTTCCTTAGGGAGTTGTACCGGTTTTTCCTCCAGGGAGTCGCCCCCCTATTTCCCCCCTTGTTTTCCAGAACCCCGTGCGGTTGTCTCCCACGCGCTCAAGAATACCCTCTTTTTTCAGTTTCAGGATTTGCTGCTTTACCCCATTGATTCCGATTCCTAACTGTTCGGACAATTCTTCTCTGGTGATTTGGTTGTTTTCTGTAATCAGCTCAAGTAGCCTGTCTCTGGTTTTTGGGGTAGTTTTTGGGGTAGTCACTGGGGTAGTTTTTGGGGTAGTCACTGTTTTCTGCTGTGAATACCCCAGGGTCACCAGATACCCATCGCCGCTCTCTTCGTAATCAAAACGCATGGTGGGATAGCTTTTGATCTCTTCACGTACCCGAATATAGCCGCTACCGTATTTTTCAATATCTTTCGTCAAGTAGAAGGCCTCAGCCACAAGCTTGTTTCTGGCCCTGGACTGATAGGTGTCGGTTTTCAGCTTTTCTATGGTCACATCGCCGTAGAGTTTCCCTGGGTTAAAAATTGTGATTTCCTGGTCAAAGATTTTGATCTGTACGTCCACCGGGCTGGTATAGTCCCTGTGGACGATGGCGTTGAGCACCAATTCCCTTAAGGCCGGCAACGAATATTCAAATATTTCGGTGCGCTGTATTTCTCCGGTAAATTCAAAGGCCACCTTCAGATGAGAAATAATAAAGCGTATGGTTTCTTCCACGGCTTCGTAAAGCGTGTTCTTGATCATCTTATCATCGATGATCATCGAAGGTGTTTTAAAACGGCCTACGTGAATACTGTACTGCTTAAGTTCTTTGGCAAAGAGGAGTTTTGCCGCATTGGCCGGCTTATTCTCCCTGATCAGGTCCAATTTTTCCAGACTTTCCTGCCAGCTTCCGCCCAACACGAACCGGCCTGCTGCGTTGACCCTGCTGATGAATCTTTCTATTTTTATCACATCCAGATCGTCCAGGGTTGCATCGTGTGCCGGATATGAATCCCACGAAAGCTGTAAGGATTGCAGGTGCAGGTTGGAGATTTCCGATGGGGAAAGCTGATGATTGCTGTTTTCCACTCGCTTGAAATATTTGCCTCTAACGGCCACAGGCTTGATCGGAAACTCGCCGACCATAAAGATCACGACGTCTTTTTGATCAATGGCAGCGGTTGCAACATCCGGTATAAGAGTGGGAAACGTGTTGGTTTTTATCTGATTGAGCCATTGCGGGATCGTCTCGTTGCCAAGCTGGACGCCGACAATCTTTCCGGAATCTGCAACACCGACAAAAACATACCCGCCCTTTGTATTGGCGAAAGCGGCAATCGTTTCAATCGCCGCTTGGTCGAGGGTGGATTTGAACTCGACCGTTTCGGATTCGCCTTTTTTTATGAGATTCAGGATTGTTTCTTCGTTCATTTTCTATTTTTTGACGGCGTCTTTAATGCAAGTTTGGGGGTCAGGTCTTTAAATTTAGCGTTTTTCCTTCCTCATGCCAGGGCGGAAGCCGGGTTGAGGAAGCTTTCGATCGCGGTTTGAAGGTTGACGAGCGCGGCTCGGTAGGCCTCCTTCTCGTCATCCGTCCAGGCGGAGTTGTCTATATCGCTGATTTTAGCGGCGGTTTTCACGAGCGCATCGAGGGCCTGGGCTTGGTTGTTCGGGTCCCTCTTCTGCCTGCCTGCGGGGGTCTTGTCGCGCTTGTCCTTGTAGGTGTCCCAAGCCGTGAGCATTCCGCGCTCCTG
>JALNZG010000026.1 GCA_023229425.1 Ignavibacteriaceae bacterium | reverse complement strand
TCGGCGATGGCGGCACCAAGTTCTACACCGCTCCGCCCATGGGCCAAGGGCATAGCGAAGTTGCGCGAGCACAGGCGCGGCTATGGGCGGATGAAAGCGAACGGCTGTCGGTCGCCCGGCGCATGTATGCGTTTCGCTTCGGAAAGATTCTGCCGCATCGAGACATCACCGTCCTGCGTGGCATCGAAGGCGCACGCATGAAGGAAACCTACAAGCTTGCCGCCGACCGCTTTCGCATTCCGTGGGAAGGCCGCCGCTACGATCGAAGCAATCCCAATGCAACCGATGTTCCCAATCAGGCAATCAACCACGCCGCCACCTTTGTCGAATGCGCCGCGGATGTGGCCGTCGCGGCCGTCGGCGCCCTGCCGCCGCTCGGCTTTATCCACGAGGATTCGAGCAATTCATTCACGCTCGACATCGCCGACCTGTTTCGCGCCGAGGTCACGATACCGATGGCTTTCAAGGTCGCGCGCAAAGCGCTGGACGAGCCCGGCCTTATTCTTGAACGCGCCTTGCGACGGGAAGCGGCCATGGAATTTCGCCGCGCGAAACTCATCTCGAACATGATTGAACGCATCAAGGAACTGCTCCATGTCAATGACGATGGTGGTGACGCGCAACGTGAGTGACCGCGTACGCGGCTTTCTCGCCTCGTCGATGCTTGAGCTTGCGCCAGGCGTCTACAGCGCGCCGCGTATTACGCCCGCCGTGCGGGAGCGCATTTGGCGTGTCGTGAGCGACTGGTTTCCAAACGAAAAGGATGCGTCCATCATTATGCTTTGGGCCGATACCGCCATGCCCGGCGGCCAAGCGGCCGCGACTTTGGGTCTGCCACCCATTAAATTGGTTGAAATCGACGGAATGCTGGCGACGCTCCGTTAACTCGTTCTTTCACAATTTGGCGATAATTCATTCGGTTGAGATGTAGAGCCTCCCCCGCGCATGCGGGGATCGACCTTCCGCGCGGATGGCTTTATCGCGCTCCTCCCGGCCTCCCCCGCGCATGCGGGGATCGACCTGGCCTGCTCGGCGGCCAGGTACTGCGCGAGCAGCCTCCCCCGCGCATGCGGGGATCGACCCCTTCGTTCATGCCGATCTCTTCGCGCACGATGGCCTCCCCCGCGCATGCGGGGATCGACCCTCTGGCCTGATCGCCATCCACCGCAAGGCGATGCCTCCCCCGCGCATGCGGGGATCGACCCGACAGAGTGGAGGGGCGGGCCGGCAGTTTCATGCCTCCCCCGCGCATGCGGGGATCGACCCGATCTGAATGAGAAGCTCGACAAGCTCCACGAGCCTCCCCCGCGCATGCGGGGATCGACCCATGGTAACTGCGACACTACAAGGCGATGGCTGGCCTCCCCCGCGCATGCGGGGATCGACCCAGCTACATCAGCGCCAACATTGGCTGGATGGGGCCTCCCCCGCGCATGCGGGGATCGACCCCGTCACCACGGTAAGCGGATCGGCTATGCCGTGCCTCCCCCGCGCATGCGGGGATCGACCTGCTCATGGTCGGCCCCTTAACCCAGGATGGCCGCCTCCCCCGCGCATGCGGGGATCGACCCGCCGCAAAGCTGAGCAGGAAGCCGCGACCAAGGCCTCCCCCGCGCATGCGGGGATCGACCTGGAAATGCGCCCAATGATGACGCTTGCCCGCAGCCTCCCCCGCGCATGCGGGGATCGACCCACCTTGGAGGCGCTGGCGAGGAAGGCGGCATTGCCTCCCCCGCGCATGCGGGGATCGACCCGACGCGCGCCCAGGTCTCGGGCTCGATGATGTGCCTCCCCCGCGCATGCGGGGATCGACCCATGGTCAGGAGAAATGCTTGCTCCAGATTTGCGCCTCCCCCGCGCATGCGGGGATCGACCTCATGCACGCCAGCCGCGATTACTAGCACTGCGGCCTCCCCCGCGCATGCGGGGATCGACCTCTCGCTGTCGCACGGAAAGCCGTCCAGGCGCAGCCTCCCCCGCGCATGCGGGGATCGACCATAAGTGACGCTTTTCGGCACATTGTGACCATTGCCTCCCCCGCGCATGCGGGGATCGACCTCGGCCAGGCGCGACATGACGCCCATGGTGCCGGCCTCCCCCGCGCATGCGGGGATCGACCCTTTATCGGCCTACCCACAGGGCTCGGCTCAACGCCTCCCCCGCGCATGCGGGGATCGACCCCTGAACACCGACCGCGCCATTCCCCTCCTGGCGCCTCCCCCGCGCATGCGGGGATCGACCCCGATACTCGTACCGCGCA
This sequence comes from Ignavibacteriaceae bacterium, assembly GCA_023229425.1. Classification (GTDB taxonomy): domain Bacteria; phylum Bacteroidota; class Ignavibacteria; order Ignavibacteriales; family Ignavibacteriaceae; genus UBA1563. Next base: position 1,205 of record JALNZG010000026.1, on the reverse strand, counting down.
TGACCCCCTCCACTGCCTCCCCCGCGCATGCGGGGATCGACCTTCGCCTTCCAACGTGAGCACTTTACCTGTCAAGCCTCCCCCGCGCATGCGGGGATCGACCTGCCGACGAAGCGCGCTTCCTTGAGCGTGGAGCGCCTCCCCCGCGCATGCGGGGATCGACCCATAGAACGCGGCCGCGCCCTGGGCAGCATGGGGCCTCCCCCGCGCATGCGGGGATCGACCCTTTCATCCTGTCGCCTTCCGCACTAGCGCTCCGCCTCCCCCGCGCATGCGGGGATCGACCCTTTCATCCTGTCGCCTTCCGCACTAGTGCTCCGCCTCCCCCGCGCATGCGGGGATCGACCTGTGGTGCATCATCTGTACCTATACGCGGCCATGCCTCCCCCGCGCATGCGGGGATCGACCCAGGTCGAGGCGCGATGCCCATGCGAGCGAGCGGCCTCCCCCGCGCATGCGGGGATCGACCTCGTAGCACTCGCCCCAGCCCGGCTCATGAGGCGCCTCCCCCGCGCATGCGGGGATCGACCTGGGCGAGGACAAGGCGCTGCAAAGTGGCGACAGCCTCCCCCGCGCATGCGGGGATCGACCCGGCAGCGTGCTGGCCTCTGCTGGTGGCGCCGCGCCTCCCCCGCGCATGCGGGGATCGACCCTGAGCCCGTGATTCTTTCGTGAGCTTGTTGCCGCCTCCCCCGCGCATGCGGGGATCGACCTCAGGCGGGCGCGCCATACGTCGCTGGGCTTTCGCCTCCCCCGCGCATGCGGGGATCGACCCAAATAATGAACAAAGAAGTACCTTCCTCTTTAGCCTCCCCCGCGCATGCGGGGATCGACCCGCATCAGTGGAGGGCATGCCCTGGGTAAATGCGCCTCCCCCGCGCATGCGGGGATCGACCTTCTACGAGCGTGCAAAGCAGGTGCTGGCATGAGCCTCCCCCGCGCATGCGGGGATCGACCGCTACAACCGCGTGATTGAGGGATGTGCCAAAACCCGGCACATCCCTCAATCACGCGGTTCTTGCTGCGCAAGGTCAGCAGGAAAGGAACAGCCCAAGGACCTATCCTCCACGGCGACGGGGAGCGTTTGCAGCACGCGGCGGATGCGATCCGACTCAGCATCATTCTTTGGGCTCTTTGCCGCGACGACCGGTGCCGCTTGCCTGATTATCTGCATCGCCAATACTTGCTCCGCAAGCGCTATGCGC
>JALNZG010000008.1 GCA_023229425.1 Ignavibacteriaceae bacterium | reverse complement strand
ACCAAGGAGTTGAATAAGCGGAAGTTCCGTAACTGTTCGTAGCACTTACTTTCCAGTAGTAGGGAGTTAAGTTGCTTAATCCCGTGATCTGCTGGCTCGTTAAATTTCCAATACTCTGGTTATAAACGAAACTAGAGAAATCACTTTTCGTCGATACTTGCAAGGTGTAGCTTGTAGCTGTAGCACTTGCATTCCAAGTCAGAGTCGGGGATACGGAAATATCAACTGCGTTATTTGTAGGTGTTGCCAATACCGGTGATGCAGGCGCTGTTCCTAAGGTCGTGAATGACCAAGGAGTTGAATAAGCAGAAGTTCCATAACTATTTGTTGCACTTACTTTCCAGTAATAGGGAGTTGAATTACTTAATCCAGTGATCTGCTGGTTTGTATTAGTCAATCCACTTTGATTGTAAACATAAGTTGAAAAATCAATATTTGCTGATGCTTGTAAGTTATAAACAGTCGCTCTGAGACTAGTATTCCAAAAAAGAGTGGGTTGAATAGAAATATCAACTGCGTTATTCGCGGGGACTACTAATGTTGGGATCTGAGGAGGTAACCCAATAATTAAATTACCTAGATTCAAGGAGCTTCCCGTCCAACTTGGGAGATTAGTAAATACTTTTTTGCTGATTGAAGAATCCGTAACTACAAGACTATCAATTTTAGTCTCTAACGCAGATTTGCTCAGTTTAGAAAATGAACTACTACTTGAGTTGGTTACAGACAGATGTTGACTGCCGTACATAAGTAGCATTTTTTTAGTAACTGTATATTTTTCATCTAACGTTATTCTTGCAAAGTAAATACCATTGGGTAATCCATTTAATTCAAGATCAATATAATTTGTTCCAGCACCATAGTTTCTTTCAATTTCTTCTATAACCTTTTGACCTACCAGATTATATAAACTAATCCGAACACTTCCACTATTTGGTAGTTGTATCCCTATCCTTGTTTTGGGGTTGAACGGATTTGGATAATTATTAGAGACTGAATACTCGGTTGGCAGCTCATTCTCTTTTTTTACATCAGTAATATTATTAAAAATAAATGAACCGTCCGTAGCAGAAGTAGTCGTATAATCTTCCGGATTAATATAAAGCTTTAACTGAAATCCGGCTAAACCTTGTTCAGTTTGATCAACTAACTTTCCAGTTATGGTTTGGGCATTTTGAATTATTACAAACCCCAAAAACAAGAATAAAACAAACACTTTTTTCATATTCCGCCCTTTATACTTACGATGAATAAATTATAGCCAAATTTTTATTACAAATTTTATCATATATGAAATTACAGTCTTCGTTTAAAATGGATAAAAGAAGGAGTGAAGAAGAAAGAGAATATTTCCCCCTTAAAAAGCAGAGAGTATTATTTTTAACTAAAGCAGAAATAATTTTTACTTATTAAATGTGATTAGCTGTTATAAAATTAAACTCATCCATGCTTATTACCAAATAAAAAATTAAAAATATCTTCCCCCGCCCAAAGTGGGGATAACATTTAACCGGCGCCCAAACCTCCGAAGTTTTGAAAACCTCGGAGGTTTTTTTTTATTCTTACTGCACCGGTGACGTTTGTGGCGGTGTTGTATTATCCTCTTCCGGTTTTGTATGTGAACCACCAAGATTAAGCACATCTCTAACCATATAATATAGAATTAAGAATATCTCGATACATAATAATCCAGTAAACTTCTTATTAAAAGCTGATATTGGCTGTTGTTAGTCTTCGCTTTTTCTTTAAAGAAATCAATACTGGTCTTTTTCAGGTTAAGTGTAACCTTAACTGTTTTCTCTTTGAAGATTAAATCATCCGGTGGAGGTAAGAAATCCTTTATGATTTCAACATCTCCGATGTGTTCGTCAGTGTATTTTATTTTCTTTTTCATAAATCTTTTTCCCTTTCCGCCAGTAACCGGCGCCGTAAATTCTAATTTTATTTCTGCGAATAGTAAATCTAACGGTTATAATTTCATTAATCACTTTGCCAAAGCAAAAATATCTTTTCTCCTTTTCATTGCTGTGCTCTTTGTCTATTGCAATAATTCTTTTATCGTCCGCAAATGCGTATTGAGCTTCTTCAAATGAAATGTCATGCTTTTGTTGGTTAAGCATATCTTTCTTTTCGTTCCATTCAAAATTCATTTTCATTTTTCTCATGCCGTAAAATATTTGCTTTAAAGATACATATAATTATATGGCTTGTCAAGATTTTAAAATTTCTGCCTTATTTCTATTAGACAAATAAATGATAATTAAAAAAATTCTCAGCATTTGATCCATTTATAGCTTTTTATCTTTCTTTGACCATTCGGGGAATCTCTTCTTCATCTTAAACATCCCGATAAGATGAATTACAAATGCCGTAGTTAATCCAACAATCATCGGCTCGATCTGAAACCAAATCGAGTTTGCCGGAATAATTTTTTTAATAAAAAACCAAAGAAGAGACATACCTGAAGCTAAAACAATTTCAGCGGCAGCAAATTTATTTTCAATTCTAAAAGAAGAATAATACGACCCAACAACTAAAAATATTATTCCGGGAATTGCGATTGATCCGATTGTGTACCATAATTGTACTACCGAAGGAATAAAATATGCTAACAATCCGGCAATTAAACCTGTAAGCATTAAACCGAACTTAGTATTATTTACAATTTTTGTTGTCTTGTTTCGCGATAATTGAGAAATGAAATCATTCCCTATCGTTGTTGCGCTTAAAAACATCAAGCTGTTAAAAGTTGAAAGAATTGTTGCAAAAACTCCGGCGTAAAATATTCCTTTAAATCCAGGAGCTAAAATTTTATCTGCTAAAAGGAAAAATGAAAGAGAAGGATTTTTCAAATTAGGAAATACCGCTCTTGCATAAAGTCCTGTTGCGGTGGTTAGAAAATCAAATAAAGCCCAAAATGCAATTGAGATTAATATTCCCTTTGCCGCCACTTCCCCGCTTTTAGCAGCATTACAACGTTGATGAAATCCGGGATCGGCGAATGTCCATAGTGCAATTAAAAACCAGACTAAAATAAATATTGGCGAAGCTCCGCCGGTTAGTTGAAGATGAGTTGCGGGCAAATTGTTTGTTAGAAAATTAAAATTCCCTATCGAATTCCAACAGAAATAAAAAAATAAAATAAATCCACCGAACATAATAAAAAATTGAAATGCATCGGTATAAATATCAGCGCGATAACCGCCTTTGAGCATATATGGAAGGATGAGGAAAAGTGCAATAACCAAACCGGTGAGCAAATTGGTTTTAAAAAGCATTGTGAAAATATTAGACAGCATCAACAAATAAGGAGCCGGAGAAACAAGAATAAATACAACTAAAGCAGAAAGAAGCCCAACCTTTTTGCCATACGTTTCTTTCAACTTTTCCGGAAGCGTAAATAAAGAAGCTGCGCGAATTTTTTTTGCAAAAAACAGAGCAAAAACAAATGCAAAAATATAATACGGCAGTCCTTGTGTAAACCAACTTGCCAAACCATAATTGTAGGTGAATTCTGCAATCCCTAAAACTCCGCCATACCAGGTTGAGACGTTTGTTAAGACAAAAAGAAAAAGCCCTAAGTTTCTTCCACCGAGAAGATAGTCCTCCGGTTCGTCATTTTTTTTCTTGCTAAAATAAAATCCGATGAAAAAAAGTATTCCGAAAAAAAGGAGAATGATTGAAATATCTAGATTAGCTAAAGAGATCATATTTTCTCATCGTTTCAAAATCTCTAATGACAAATATTTTTCCACTTTTAATAATGAGATATACTTCGTCTGCAACAGCAACATTGCTTGTGCTCTCACGAATTCCAAACGGCAGTTGTGTGTTGAATAACGGATACTTCAACCCTTTCGAAGTGATTTTAGTTTTGCTATCGAAAGCATAAAGTGAAATGTACTCCCCTTTTTTTGTTGCGATAATTGCATGTTTTTCGTAAACCGATAACAAAGAAGTTTCCGAAATTATTCTCGCATTTATTTCATCATGGAACTTTAAAACAATTCCAAGATTACAAAACGAATGATCAAGTCTATCTCCGGTAACACTTAATAAAATAGCGTTGGTAAATTTTTGTTTGACGGCATACTTCAAACATTTTTCTATGTCGGTGTCATTTTGTCGCTTGATCTGAATGATTTTAGATTTTCCCCGGTATTCCTCCAATAAGTTTCCATCTACTGAATCAAAATCACCAATAATATAATTTGGGATAAGCTTCAATTTGTGTGCGTGATGCAATCCACCGTCTGCACAAATAATTGTGTCGTATCCTTTTTTCATCAAGAATAAGATCGTCTTTTTCTCAGGAGCTTTTCCGTTTCCTATAATCAAACATTTTTTCATTTTAAATCCCTAATTGCAAACCAGTAACAAAATTTCTTTCGGCAGCCGGAAAGAATTCTTTCCCGATCGCATACATCGAATAATAAGTATCAAAAACATTATTGACTTGTAAAAACAATTTCGATTTCGTTGGCGTGTTGAAAAGATTTAACTCATAACTGGAAAATAAATTCACTACAAAGTAAGCGTCGTTCACATTGTCACTATAGTCAACAAAATTAGGATACTTTGATAAGTAGTCATTTAATTTATCTCCATAATTGTCAGAATAGAATTTACCAACGTATTTTCCATCAACTTGAAAGAAAAGATTACTGACGGAGTAGCGCAAAGAAATATTTCCAAGATATTTAGGAAAACCACCGATCGTATTATTGTTAAGTGAAATGTCTGCAATATAATCCACACTTCGAGTTCCGGGGATAACCTGATATGAAGAAGCTTCAATAATTTTATTTTGGCTGTATGTTGCGTTCAGAATAATTTCTAGATTCTCAATCGGTTTTATAGAAGAGGAAAATTCAATTCCTGAATGAACCGTCTGTTTTGCATTCCCCATCATTGGCGCACCGAAAATATCTAATCTTCCATTTTTAACAAGTTCATTTTCAAACGACATGTAAAAGAAATTAAGATTCAGTTGATACTGTTTTTCATTTATGGAATAGCCAACATCAAAACTGTTCATGGTTTCAGGTTTAACGAGAGGTTTTTTGTAGTCATAAGTCCCGTCACTCTTTACTTCAAATTGAGGAACGGCTCCCCCGCTTGATTCCACTGCATTGTAGTAATCATTCAATCTCGGTTCGCGCGACACTCTAGCAAAATTTGCATATGCACTTTTTGTTTCATCAAACTTGTAATTAATTCCAACTCGTGGATTAAAAAATGTATGTTGGATAGAAAAATCATTCTGCAGAAACTTTTCATTGTATAGGCGATATTTATTATAAGTGATTTGGAGTTCACCCAGCAAACTGATTTGCTCATTCACTTTGTACTGTTCATTCACAAAACCGTTAATTATATTTTTCGCTCCGTTAAACTGATAATAGCGGTAATTGATAATATTATTATCTGTGATATCATTCGCTGAAACAATTGAACCGTAATGGAGGGAACGATGGTTGCGTAATTCCAAACCGGTCGTCAACACGCCATTAGAATGATTTATTTGTACTCTCGGAATCCAACCGAATTGTTTATTCTCTACCATTCCCCGTAATAATGTATTGGTAGGCAAATTTGAAGTGTCTAATCCTCCTTCATTCAATCTAAAATAATACTTAACATAATCATTGCCATAATCATTAGCCCAACTTCCATCGAAGTCAAAGAATCCTTTTCCAATTACTAAAAACAGTGCTGAATTTAGAGTAATGTTTTCATTAAGCTTGTATTCATTCAACATTTCATAATGCGGTTGAGAAAAGTTTTCGATCTCTTTATTCCGCCGTTGGACAAAATAAGTCAACTCGGTATTTGAAGCTTCCCAATAAGAGAGATTATATCTTCTTAGATTTTTATCTTTAACTGCAAATTTTGGTAAGCCGTTATAAACTAAACCATCTTTAATCGGTCCTCCATACATATTTATCTGTGTGGTGAATGATTCATCAATTCTTGAAAGTGAAAAGTAAAATGATTTTAAGTCAACCCAGGAACGGTCACGGTATCCGCTGCTTAATGTTTGTGAAATTTTCCCGGAGAACGAATATTTTCCGCTGATTAATCCGCTTGATGCGGCAATGCTGTATTTTCTTGTGTTATAGCTTCCTATAGTTGAAGAAGCTTTTATAAATTTAGTCAAAGAGAAATTGGAAGTAATAATATTAATTGAACCACCGATAGCAGGATAACCGAAAATTCCGCCGGAACCTCTTTGCACTTGAATAAATTCTGTTGATGCAAGAATATCGGAAAAATCCACCCAATAAACATTGTGATCCTCAGGATCATTTTGAGGAATACCGTTAATCGAAATCGAAATTCTTCTTTGATCAAAACCGCGGATGCTTACATAATTGTACCCAATTCCGTTACCGTTTTCTGAATAAAAAGTAGTTGATGGGAGCGAACTTAAAAATTCCGGTATATCTTGAACAGTGAATTTTTTTTCGATTTCTTTACCGGAAATTTCCGAAAACGTTGCGGGAGTTTCACCTTTTTTGTTCACAGAAGCCGTAACCAAAACAGTCTGAGCCGGTATAAGTTTTCTTTTCAGTTGAATGACTAAATTTTCCTGCGAATCATTTATGGAAACACTTAAATGTTTAGTTTCGAAACCGATATGTGTAATTGTTATCTCAACCCCGGGCACATTTGCGTCCAACTGAAGACGAAAATATCCTTGGTCGTCGGCGCTAATTATTGTTTCTGTGTTGTTGATTTTGATATTTGCAGAAGGTACAGATTCCAACGATTCCGCATCTATAACTTTCCCTGATACAATTTTTTGCTGCCCAAAAGATATTACTGAAATTAAAAGAAAATAAATGATGTATTTCATAATTAGTTACTCCAAAAAAAAAGCCGTCTTGTTAGGGACGGCTTAAAATAAAATAATAAATTCCATTTCCCTACGCCGGTATTAACCGGATCAGGTTAAAGGGTATGTTCTCAGTTATCGCGCACAATGCGCCACAACACCCCTAACGGTTAAAAATAATAAAAGAACAATTAATTAATTGAGGACTAATTTTTGTCCAACAATAATTTTATTTGAAACTAATTTATTCAACTGCTTAATATCATCAATTTTCACACTAAACCGTTTTGCAATTGCATCAAGTGAATCCCCTTTTTTGACAACATATAAATCGTTTATAATTGATTTTTTCACCTTCGTACTGTGAATTTTTTTGTCCAAGGGAGCGTTGTCACTATAAATTTTTAGCTTTTGCCCGACAAGAATATTGTTACTCTTTATGCCGTTCCATTTTCTTAGCGAAGAAGCTGAAACGTGGAATTGTTCGGCAATCTGTCCAATAGTTTCACCGTTCCGAACAACATAATTAGTTAAAATTCCCGGTGTTTTAGAAATTGCATCCCCCATTGCATCTGACTCATGATTATAAATTTTTAATGTTTTGCCAGCCATTATATTATTGGAAGTAAGATTGTTCCATTTCCTTATTTGATTGATCTTAACGCCAAATTTATCCGCGATTTTACCAATAGACTCTCCCGGACGAACTTTATATTTAAATGTTTTTTGAGCGGAAGTAATTTTTTCTGTCTTTTCTTCGGTTGAAGCAAAACTGCTCCTATTTTTCTCCATACTAATTTTAAGTTTTTGCCCACGGAGTACCCGGTTTGAAGTTAAATTATTCCAATCTTTAAGAACCGCAACACTAACTTTATATTTTGATGCGATTGAAGAAAGGTTATCACCCTTCCTCACTTTATAATAAGTCCATGTGCGCTTACTAACATCTACAGAAGAATGGGTAGTTTTTTCCTGAGAAGTTTGGTTATCCAAGCTAGCATAGTATTCTGCTTTTTCTTCAGCGACATAAACTTTTAAATTCTGCGAGACTTTGATGGTTTCAGTATAGGGAATGTTGTTCCAATTTCTCAAATCGCTAACACGAACGTTAAATAAATCTGCTATGCCTAATAGGCTTTCGTTCTGTTTTACTTTATATGTAACAACCGCTTTACCTGCTGGTTTTAATTGTACTTGTTGCTCTTGTTCAACGACTTCATCATTTTCCTCCACAACAAGTTCTTTAGTTTCATTCATCAAAGTAGGAAGCTGAGCTAATTTTTCGTTGCTTAGATTCTTATAGGGAGAAACATATTCATCGTCTGAATTTGCAGCAGTTAAAGTTTCAACTGCAGATTCTACATTTGAATTATAAGCAAAATCTGTTGCGCTGTACGTTGCTTTATAAGGGATTTTTAGCTTAACTCCACGTTTCAACCTGGTTTTCACTGAAATGTTATTAGCGTCGGCTAAATCATTTTTTGCAATACCATAAAGAGATGCAACTTTAGCTAACGATTCACCTTTTTTTACGGTATGGAAAACAAACTGCCGTTTTGCGGATTGAGGAACATTCTCCAATGCCGCAGCGAATAGGCTTGAAGATCCGATTGGGATTTTCAACTCATATCCGCCAAAATAATTCGCAGGAGTTGAATTCATGGTTAATTCAGGATTTAAATCCCCCAATTCCTCTGCCGAAATATTACAAGCACTTGCAAAGTACTCCAAAGCTATTGCGTCTGAAACTTTAATTGTTTCAAACTCAAGTTTTTTTTGGAACTCTATATCCGTAAAACCATATTTTTCCGGTTCCATAGCAATTAATGTTGCTGCAATATATTGAGGCACATAGGCTCTTGTTTCTTTTGGAAGATATTGTTGAAGTTCCCAAAAATCTTTCGAACCTGAACGTCTGATCGCTCTTTGAATTCTTCCTTCGCCTGCATTATATGAGGCTAACGCGAGGTACCAATCTCCCAATGAATTATATAAATCTTTTAAATGCTTCGCGGCTGCTTTTGAAGATTTAAAAACATCTCTTCTTTCATCAAAGTGAAAATCAGAAGTTAACCCATAAATTCTACCGGTAGAACGCATGAACTGCCATAGCCCAACGGCACCGGCAAAAGAACGGACAGTAGGATTAACACCACTTTCGATCATTGAAAGATACAATAACTGTTGTGGAGTACCTTCTTTTGCAAAAATTTCTTTCATCACCGGGAAGTATCTTCCAGAACGAGAAAGCCAAAGAGCCATATATTTTCTACCACGTCCTTGCTGGAAATAATCTAACCTTTGTTGAACTTGAGCATTCATAACTAAGGGAATTTCAGAGTCAATGACAATTTTTTCTTGTGGTTCAGCGGTCTTTTTGTTCGTTGCAAGATTGATTTCGGGGATAGATTTTCCAATCCACTCTTCTAAAGCGGCAAACGAGGCATTCTCTGGGAGTTCCGGTAAACCATCAATATATGATTTGTAGTCATCAATTATTGACGTGGAAAGTTCTGTATAGGCATCATTCTCTTCAATGCCAGGATAGTAGCTTAAGTTATTGATTATGCGAAGTGCATTTTCATAATTATTGATAGCTTCTGAAACGCTATTAATTTCTTGTTTTGCTAATGCTGATACATATGACTGGCGGGCTTGTTCTAATAATTCGGAAACTATCTCACTTTTTTGAATTTCCGGTTGAGTAATAACGGCTTGTTCATTTTTTGTTATTTCTTTATTCGTTCCGCATGAAAAAAATACGAAAGCGGATAAAGAAACAACAAGCAGCCTAATTGGGGTTGTTTTCATTCTCACTCCGATTGATAAAAATTTACGTTTTAAGATAAAACAAAATGATTTTGAAGTCAAGTAATTTTTTAACAAATTTCTATAAGATCCAAAACAACAATATGTTACATCAAGAAAAACTACAGCGGAATATTCGAATGTTTTTTTTTCGGATTTTTATCAACCTTTGTTTTTAATAGCGAAAAGGTCTGGACAATCCTGGCTCTAGTCTCCGAAGGGACAATAACATCATCAATGAAACCGCGCTCTGCAGCGATATAAGGATTTGCAAATTTCTCCACATAATCATTTAGTTTCTTGTTAACTTCCAACTCCGGATTTTCAGATGCAGCTATTTCTTTTTTAAAAATGATCTCAACCGCACCCTTTGGACCCATGACAGCGATCTCAGCAGAGGGCCAAGCAAAATTAAAATCTCCACGAATATGCTTTGAATTCATTACATCATACGCCCCGCCGTAAGCTTTTCTCGTTATAACAGTCACCTTGGGAACTGTCGCTTCAGCAAATGCAAACAATAGTTTTGCTCCATGCCGGATTATTCCATTCCATTCCTGATCTGTCCCCGGCAAAAATCCAGGAACATCAACTAAAACTAAAAGAGGAATGTTAAACGCATCGCAAAAACGGACGAACCGCGCTCCTTTTACGGAAGCATTAATATCAAGAACACCAGCTAAAGATGAAGGTTGATTTGCGATAATTCCAACTGACATTCCCCCGATCCTGCTAAAACCAACAATGATGTTTTCTGCATAATTTTTGTGTACTTCAAAAAAAGATTCTTCATCAACCAATAAAGAAATTATCTCCTTCATGTCATAAGGTTTGTTTGGGTTTTCGGGTATGACAGTTTCTAATTTTTTTTGAGCCGTTAGGCTTAAATGATCATATTCCTTTTCTTCCGGTCTATCCATGAAGTTCTGCGGAAGATATTCCATAATTTTTCTGACGTTGATGAGCGTTTCAATTTCATTTTCAAAAATAAAATGAGCTACCCCGCTTTTTGAAGCATGAGTTTCCGCTCCGCCTAAATCTTCAAAAGTAACATCTTCATGAGTCACGGTTTTCACTACGTTAGGACCCGTTACAAACATATAACTTGAATTTTTAACCATGAAAATAAAATCTGTTATTGCAGGCGAATAAACAGCACCACCGGCACACGGACCAAGAATAACAGAAATCTGAGGCACTACTCCCGAAGCCAAAGTATTGAGTAAGAAAATATCTGCATAACCTCCCAAACTTCGAACGCCCTCTTGAATTCTCGCTCCGCCTGAATCATTCAATCCGATAATTGGAATTCCGAGTTTTAACGCGGTGTTCATAATTTTGCAGATTTTTTCAGCGTTCGTTTCAGATAATGAGCCGCCAAGTACGGTAAAATCCTGGCTATAGACGGCGATATCTTTCCCGTGGATTTTTGCATAGCCGGTAACTACACCGTCACCAAGGATTTCCACTTTTTCTAACCCGAAATCTTTGCTTCTTTGTTTAACAAATACATCAATTTCCTGGAATGAACCTTCGTCAACAAGGATTTCAATTCTTTCTCTTGCTGTTAACTTCCCTTTTTGGTGCAGCGCTTTTATTTTCTCTTCTCCGCCCCCAAGTTTAGCTGAATCTTTTAGACTGATTAATTCCGCAATTCTATTTTTCATAAATTATTCTTTTTGTTTAAAATAAGAAAAGGCAGCCACAAATGACTGCCTTTCTTTCAAGAAAATTAAAATATTGTTTTAAAAAATGAAATTAACGCCGAGACTTGCCGCATTATATTTCGCCAAACTATAATCAACGCTTAAGTTCAATAACGCTAATTTAATTGATGTGCCGATAGTAAAACGAGCGGAGTTTTCTCCATCCATTGAAAATTTAATTTTATCTTTAATCGTTTGACCAGGAACCGGCGAAGCATATTCAACGTCGTAAGCAACATCTACGCTTGAACTTTCTATTGCAAATCCGGCAAAAGGAGTAATTGAAATTCCCAAGCCAAATGTTTTACTTGCATAAATTCCAAATGTAGTCGCGGTGGCCTTAAAAATATCTCCAACTTTTAAAGACTGTATAAAGAACGCGGCAGAAACATCAACCGGTAAAGGAACCGGAATAAACATCGCCGGATTGTGTTGTAATCCAAATCCGAAATAGCTGAACTTTCCTAAATCTTGGATTTCTACGCTCGGTAAAAATCTAAAGGTAACCGTAGTACCGTAAACCGTACCGATTGAAAATTGTGGAGCAGCGAATGGAAGTGCAGGCACATCGCCTAAAAACCCTTTTGCACCGGTTGCAATTGATTGTTTATCAACTTTATAGTTTAGACTATTATAGGTAACTTCTGCACCTGAAAAATCTACCATAACTTCTGATTCTTTTTTCCCGACAATAGTTGGTCCGCTTATGTCAACTGAGAATTCTTTTTGAGCAACTAATGCTGCAAGTTCGTCTTTTTGGCCAGGCGTTAAGGCTAATAATTTTGGATCAGTGGTACTTTGATCAATCATTGATCGAGCTTGGGCTTGGCTAAATCTAAACGTTCCGCTTGATTTAAAAGTTTTATTATTGTCGCCAAACATGGTAGCCATAGCAACTACCCCAACTTCTATATCTACTCCGAATACTTTAGAGGATGGTGATTTGTGCACCCATCCGGAATTTAGATTTGAACCGAATGCGGAAATAATCGGCGAAACATAAGCTTCCCCGGCGTTACCGGTAAGTTTGGTCAATGTCTCCTGTAGCCCTTGGCTTTTTACTACTTCTGTAAAAATAAAAGCACTGAGAACAATAACCATAAAGAAACTGTAAGTTCTTTTCATTTAGATCTCCTTTTTGTTATAACGTAGAATAAAAAATTCAAATACTGACCGAAACATATATAATTCGATAGTATCGGTCAAGTTTTTTTTAAAAGAATACTCTTTTGTTGTGAGTAAAATAAAAAATTTTCTATCTAATGGAAATAACGCATATGCACTATTTTCGGGGAATGGATTTGTACTCTTTTCTCAAACTTTAGTTGAGATAGTACTAAGAATTGAAAAATGGATTATTTCGTTTCTCGTCTTCGATGGTTGATGCATCTCCGTGACCGGGATATATCAAAGTTTCATCAGGCAATGTAAAAAGTTTTTCTTGAATTGAATCCATCAGTGTTTTGAAATTACCGCCCATTAAATCTGTTCTGCCAATTGAATTCTGAAATAACACATCTCCTGTAAAGCAAATAGAATTTTCGGGGAAATAAATGCAAAATTCCCCCGGGGTATGTCCTGGGGTAAATAAAAATCTAATCCCGTCAGCGCCTAGGGACAAAGCAATCTCTTCGGAAAGGAAGTTCTCAGTCGGTTGAACTTTAGCCATTTCAATTCCGAATAATCTTGCCTGTGTGAGGGCGTTTTCTAAAAGTGGTCTATCAAGCTCCGGGATGAAGTATTGCGGCTGAAATTTTTTTAATACAAAATTATTTCCAAATATATGATCTAGATGGCAATGAGTGTTCAACAAGTATTCAACAGAAAGTTGTTTGAGAAGAATGAAGTTTTTCAATTCATCTTCTTCTTTTGATGAGAAACAACCCGGGTCAATAACAGCTGCTTGTCTCGATTCCTTTTCCCAAGCTACAAAAGTATTTTCCGAGAAGGGATTAAAAGTAAAAGTTTTTACTTCGATCATTTCAATTTAAAATTTTTACGAATCCGTGTCTCAAGTTTTTTACAATACGAATTATAATTGTCTTTTGTTTCTTCGAGCGAATCACCACCAAACTTAAGCAGAAGATATTTTGCCAATACCCATGCAAGCATTGATTCACCAATAACCGCACACGCAGGAACTGCAACAAAATCACTTCGCTCTCTACGTGCATCAACAGCATTAAAATTTGTTAAATCAATTGATGCAATGGGACTCATCAGAGTTGCGATCGGTTTCATTACGGCTCTAACAATTATGGGTAAACCTGTTGAAACACCCCCTTCAATTCCGCCTGCTCTATTAGTTTTTCTTGAAATATTTTTATTATAAATAATTTCATCATGCGAAGCTGAACCGAAAGCATCAGCGCATGCAAATCCGGTTCCAATTTCAACTCCTTTTACTGCATTGATAGACATAAATACATGCGCAATGTCTGCATCAAGTTTAGTGTCGAAGTGAACAAAACTGCCTAATCCAACCGGTAAACCAGAAGCGGCAACATAAAAAGTTCCGCCAAGAGTGTCGCCCCGTTTTTTAGCAAGTTTAATTTTTCTGATTATTTTTTCTTCGTGATCTTTCTCCAATACTCGCACTTGACTTTTATCCGCTGCCTCAGAAATTTCGCATGCATCAAAATCTTTTTTATTGTCGAAAAGTTCATTCACAAAATTTTTCTTCGGATATATCCCGCCGATACTTTCGACAAAACTTCCGATCGTAATACCAAATTCTTCTAATAATCTTCGGGCGATTGATCCAACAGCAACTCGGGCAGCAGTTTCTCTAGCACTTGAGCGTTCAATTGAATTCCGTATGTCGTCAAAATTATATTTCGAAACACCGACAAGATCAGCATGTCCCGGTCTTGGAATGGTAATTTTTTCAACTCTTCCTTTTTTGTTTTCGGGAGACATTTTCTCGATCCAATTTTCCCAATCACTATTTCTGATCATCAGAGAAATAGGAGAGCCGAGCGTTTTTTGAAAGCGGATTCCGGAAAGAATTTCCGCTTTGTCGGTTTCAATTTTCATTCGTAAACCGCGACCGTAGCCGCCTTGTCTGCGTGCAAGATGGGAATTAATATACTCGTTGGTTATCGGTAAGTTTGAAGGAAAACCCTCAATAATTGCCGTTAATGCTTTGCCGTGAGATTCACCTGCGGTTAAAAATCTTATCATATACTTAATTCCTAATTCTTAATTCTTAATTCCTAATTCTAAAAGCTATGCAAAGATAAATTGAAAGAAATAAAAAACCCAATCTCAAAATGAAATTGGGTTTGAAATGAGGCGTTAATTGAAATATTATTCAGGAATTTTCAACCCGATGAAACTTGAATTTCCTTTTTTATCGTTAACAACTAGAAAAACCGCTGAACCTTTTTTGCTTTCAATAATTTTTTTGAGGTCGGAAACTGATTTAATTTCTTTCTTATCAGCTTTTGTAATAACCAAATCTTTATCTAATCCTTGATTAAATGCTGCGCCATAGTCCTTCACATTGGATATCATAACTCCACTAGTAACTTTATAATCATCTTTCTCTTTTGTCGTTAAATTCTTAACTGTTAATCCAATAGCATCAAAACTCACTTCTTTTGAAATTGCTTCATCCACATCATTTTCTTTTTTGGGAACACTTTCTGCTACTTCAATTTTATCTTCTTCTCTCGGTTTAAGTGTAACAATGCGCTCAATATTTTTGCCATCTCTAAAAATTGTTAATGTGATCTTTGCGCCGGCTGATTTGCCCGCAACATAACTTTGCAGTTGATTCGGCTGGTCAATTAACAAATTATCTATTTTTAATATGATGTCTCCTTCTTTAACATCTTCTTTTGATGCTGATCCGCCTTCAACTATTTTTTGGATGATAACTCCGGTCGGCTTATCCATTCCGAGTGATAGAGCAAGTGATTCATCAACTTCTCTAATTTGAACGCCAATATATCCACGACTGATTTTTCCGTGAGCAATTAAATCTTGCGCTACACTTTTTGCCATATTGATAGGAATTGCAAAACCATAACCGATATACGTTCCCGTTTTAGTAGCAATTGCAGAATTAACACCAATTACCGCGCCGGAAAGATCAACTAATGCGCCGCCGGAATTTCCCGGATTAATTGCAGCATCTGTTTGAATAAAGTTTTCTACACCATAAGCTTGGTCTTTCAATAAACCTAATCTTCCACGATTTAATGCGCTTACAATTCCAGCTGTTACGGTTGAAGATAATGCAAGCGGATTTCCAATTGCCATTACCCACTGCCCAACTTTCAATTGGTCGGAATTTCCCAAGTAAGCAACATTTAAATCTTTCGCATTTATTTTGATAACGGCTAGATCTGTCAAAGGATCGGTGCCAATTACTTTTGCTTCAATTGATCTTTTATCATGCAATCCAACGGTAACTTTAGTAGCGTTCTCAACCACGTGATTATTCGTTAAGATATAACCGTCTTCACTAATAATGATCCCGCTTCCTGATCCTTCTTGCTCTTTCGGCATCGGCATCCCAAAATCATGGAATTGGAAAAAAGGATTTTGTCCTTGAATATCTTTTTCATCCACTTTAGCTACAACAGTAATTTGCACAATGGACGGGGTAACTTTTTCAGCTACTTCAACAAAAGCCTGATTAAATGCGCTTGCATCGGCATTGAGATTAACGGGTGGCTTCGATGCACCGAGTTTAATATCAGACATATTCGGATGAGCCCAGCCGAATCCCGAAACCATTATTGCGCTAAACAATACTCCGATTGTTAAGAGAGCGGCAACACCAAAAAATTTTTTCGTTTTCATTTTTCTTTCTCGTTTTTGTTTTACATTTGCAACGATTTAATTCCATTAAAACCATGAACATGAAATTTGAGAAATTTCTCAAGCGCGATAATTAATTTTTTCATTGCAGGAAGATTATAATTTTTTAACCTCTTACCTATCTTTAGACTATAAATTTGCTCGAAAAGTTCCCTTGGGATCTCTAAAAATGTGTGATAAAGATTTTTGCAGTTGCTGCACAGCATTCCATGCTCATAATTGAACCCGTTTACTTTCTCTTTTTCTATCTCTTTATGGCAGATTGAACAAGCAGATATTTGAATTTCAAATCCGGTTTCTTGTAAAATAAAAAAGAAATATTTTAGAAAAAGGATTTCCGCTTGCTCATCCGAAGTATCCATTAACTGTAAAATTTTTCTTGAACCTTTGTATAAACGTTGGTTGGTTTCATTATCCACAGTAAGATATTTAAGCAGTTCTAAAACTGCATAGGAATATTTCATCCGTTCAAAATCATCATGAACATGTGAAAAATAGAAAAGCATCTCAGCCGAACTTATCAATTGAACTTCTCTTTGTGTTTTATTATAAAGGACTAAATTGAGGATATTCAACGGATCAACGACCATTCCAACTTTGGAGTTCTTCCCTCTCCCACCTTTTACGATCGCAGAAATTTTTCCGAACTCGGAAGTGTAAATTGAAACGATTTTGCTTGAATCACTGTAATCGAGTTTTGATAAAACTATTCCTTCGGTTTTTACGATCTGGCTCATTTAAACTGATAAGGAAAGGTGAATAAACCTTTTTCCGTAATAATTCCGGAGATCAATTCTGCCGGAGTAACATCGAAGGAAGGATTATAACACGGGTAACTCTCAAGCGTAATTTGTTTTCCATTTATTGCAGTTATTTCTTTTGAAGAACGCAACTCGATAGGAATTTCAGAATAATGTGAAATTGAAGTATCAATGGTTGAGGTTGGCGCTGCAATATAGAAAGGTATCTCGTGGAATTTGCAAAGCACCGCAAGATTATATGTTCCTATTTTATTTGCGACATCTCCGTTTGCGGTAATTCTATCAGCTCCAGTAATTACCAGATCAATTATCTTTTTCAAAAAAAGTGAAGCGGCAGTTGAGTCGGTTATAATTTCAAATGGAATTTCATTTTTCGAAAGTTCAAAAGCAGTCAGTCTTGAACCTTGCAAAAGCGGGCGGGTTTCATCAGCATAAACAAAAGAGACCGAACCGTTTTCAAATCCTTTTTTAATTACACTAAAAGCTGTTCCACCTTCTGCGGCTAAAGCTCCCGTGTTGCAATGCGTTAGAACAACTGATTTTTTTTTGAAGATGCTCATTCCGTGTTCCGCCATTTTTTCGCACATCAGAGTATCATCTTGCTGAATTTCTTTCGCTTTTAGTAGAAGTTCTTCATAAATATTTTTTTCATCCGTGGAAGCTTCAAATACAGTTTTCATTTGATTTAAAGCCCAAAAAAGATTTACCGCCGTTGGACGTGTAATTGCTAATCTATCAAATGCAATCTGAAAATTTTCTTGAGAAGAATCCTTTTTTAATGCCAGGGTTAAAGCATAAGCGGCGGCAATACCAATTATCGGCGCGCCTCTTATTTCCAAACGCTCAATCGCTTCGGCGATTAGTTCGTAATTATCGGAGGTTATATATTCTTCAACAAAAGGAAGTTTTGTTTGATCTAAAAAAGTCAGCGAGCCATTTTCAAATGCAAGAGCAAAATAATTATTCTTCTTCATTAAAACGTGAGATTGTTAAAAATTCTCTGAAGCGATCCTGAATACGTAAGTTGGATAATCCTTCCAATCCTTTTGTACTGAACTGTTCAACGCAAAAAGACGCCATCGTACTGCCGTAAACAACTGCTCTTCTCAAACATTCAGGACTTGTGTCTTGCGATTTGTGCAAATACCCAACAAAACCACCTGCAAAAGAATCTCCGGCGCCGGTTGGGTCCTGGATCATTTCCAATGGATACGCCGGTGCAGAAAAAACCGTATCTTCTGTAAACAGCAGCGCGCCGTGTTCACCTTTTTTAATGATGAGAGCCGGAACGCCCATGTCTCTAATTGCTTTAGCCGCTTTAATCAAATTTGGTTCGTGCGCTAACAAACGGGCTTCGGAATCATTAATTATCAATACATCTATTCTTGGGAAAACTTTTACAAGCTCGTCTTTTTTTCCTTCAATCCAGTAGTTCATCGTATCGCAAACTACAAAACGAGGTTTTTCAATTTGGTCTAAAACTTTAAGCTGCAAGGTTGGGTCGATATTTCCAAGACAGACATATTTTGATTTTTTCAAAGCATCCGGAATAACCGGATCGAATTTTTCAAATACATTTAATTCGGTTAAAAGAGTATCACGCGTATTTAAATCATAATGATACTTCCCAGCCCAACGGAAAGTTTTTCCACCGGGAACAATTTGAAGACCGTCGCAATTTACATCATGACTTTCAAGCATTGTAATATAGTTCTTGGGAAAATCATCTCCAACAACTCCTACAATATGCACTGATCCGCTAAAATAGCTCGCTGAAAGTGAAATATAAACTGCAGATCCGCCTAAAGCATTGTCAACTTTATCAAATGGCGTGGCAACATTATCCAATGCAACAGAACCAACTATTAATAAACTCAAAGTTTTCTCCTCATAATAAAAATGGTAAACAAAAATAAGCGATAGTTAAATGAAATGCACATATTAAATGAAAAGAATCTTATTTTATTTAAACAAACCGTATTTGTTTTTCTTTTGGATAAGAACTTAGTATTTTCCCCAACCCGCCTCTGGCGGGTTGAATCTTTGTAACTAAAAATCCAACCATAAATTTACATCCCCACAGGGGATGAATATTTGTAATACAACCTTCACAATAAAACTACATTCCCGTAAGGAATGAATGTTTTTCTCAGTCAATTTCCTTAAAGATATACTGTTCGTCATATTCTACTCCGAACTTCTTTAAGAAGCTTAGATATTCTTCTCTAAAAGAGATTTTTTTATGATGCGTTTCCTGATTCTCTATATATCTATAAACGCTGTCTATCTGAGAATGAGAATATGAGAACACCCCATATCCTTCCTGCCAGCTAAACTTATTTCGCAGCCATTTTTTCTCATTAATAAAATTGGTTGCGTTACGTTTTACCTCTTTGATAAAATCGGAAATGGAATCTTTAGGATTAAACCCAACAAAAATGTGAAGATGCGTCGAGATACCGTTTAGCGCTATAAGCTTATGTCCCTTGTTTTGAATGATACCGGTTATGTACTTGCATAGTTCATCTTTATGCTCATTAGGGATAAGATGTGCTCTATCTTGAACTACAATAACAAATTGTAAATATATCTGCGAGTAAGTATTAGCCATTGCTACTCTCCTATAAAAATATTGAATTCCTACGGAATTCTTTCTCTTGTTTGGTGTTCCTGTTACAAAGATTCAATCCCGATGGGATTGTATTTACATTAACCTTTTCATTGAAATTATGAACAATAAAAAACTTTTTATTCTCAACACCGTAGGTGTTGAATCTTTGTAACCAAACCTCATCCATGGAATCACATTCCCATCGGGAATGAATATTTTTATACTGTCAACATCCTTATGGTTGATATCTACGCTAAAAAATATTGAATTCCTACGGAATTCTTTGTCGTGTCTTGTGTTCCTGTTACAAAGATTCAATCCCCGATGGGGATTGCCCTTTTCAATCTTTCTTTGCAAAATATTTTTCTCAAAACTCCCCCATTAAACCGCTAAATAAAACAACACCGTAGTTCGCCTTCGGCGAATTGAATCTTTGTAACCCAAAACCCAACCATAAAACTACATTCCCATCAGGAATGAATATTTTTGGATCATTAGATTGTTTTAGTGCTTCCTACTACCTTTCTAAAAACTATTTTTAATTCTTCCGTAAGGGGCTGAATTTGATTACAAACGATCTCAAATGCTTTTTTCCAAGAGCCAGTTTCATCAGATAAATATGATTCGCTCACTTGAAAACCAGCAAACGTATGAAATGCTAATTGCGACTGAGATAAAATTGATTCTATTTTTTTACATATATCTTCGTCTAAAAAGATCAGATTTTTTTCATAATATTCTTTAAAAGATATAAACGCATCCCAAGTCACTGCTTTTTTCGTTTGTAGATTTTCTTGAGGTAAAAGTTGGATTATTGATGTTAGATTAACCATTTGCTTATTAAAGTCAACCAATGAAGAATAAATAACTGATATTACTTCTACTTGTTTATTGTGATAAAAAGAAAACTTTGTTTGAAATTCAAATAGTGATCTTTCTAGTTCTTTCTTAAATTTTTCAATTTCCCTTTTGCCATTATGATCTATTATAACCTTAATAACATAAGACAAAGCAGCCACAGTAACGGAAGGGGCAATTACAATTTTCAACAATTCCAAACCATACCCACTAAATAATGACTCGAACATACTATCATACTCCAAATTTTATTGTTATATCAATCAGATTTTCTTCTTAATTTACTAACAAATCTACTATATGATAAATTGATTTGTCCTTCTAAAGCTTCATAGAAAAATTTTGAATTACTCTCCTCTTTTGCTTTTTCCAAGAAGTTTTCAAAATCGTAACCTACAACTACCGCACTATAATTATCCGCCAAATATTTCCACATCTCAAATGGAGTGGTTAAATAAGCCGCTTCAACATTGCCCGCATTTTGTCGTTTGGCTGGATTGCCGGTCTCTTTATAACTCAACCCGTATCTTTCAAACCATTCCATCGCATCTTTATCGCCAAGGTTTGCTGCTATTTTATAATTCTCAATTTGCTTTGTCTTATTACCAACACCATAGTATGCATTACCAAGTTCATAGTAAAGATTCGGATATTCTTTTTGATCCTTTAAACTGATCGCTTTTTCAAAATTTTCAATAGTTTTTTCATAATTATATTTCCAATAATAAGCCTCGCCTAGCAACCTATATGTCTTGGAATCATATTTATAAAATTCTACAGCAATATTTAAATTCAGTATAGCGTCATCCAAATAGCGATAAAACATGCTTAATGCATAATCGGGCTTAGTCATTTTGTGAAACCAATAAATTAGTAAATTAGCTTTACCTTTGTTAAAATATGTATCATGGTCAGCAGAATTCAGCCTAATGATATCGTCACAATAATAGGTTATGTAACGAAGATATACTTCATCTTTTTCACTAACTTTATCGCTCTCGTAATATCTATCCCAACTCGTATTAATTATTTTTTTAAAAGCTTCTATAAAATTTGGGTTATTTTCTATTTCGTTCTTATAGCAAGTTTCAATCATATACAGATTGATTCCTCCATAGCGTGCAATTCCAAGGTTCTCAGCAATTTTTTTATTTTTATCAAACAGTGTTTGATAGATTTCTCCAAGTTCAA
Source organism: Ignavibacteriaceae bacterium (assembly GCA_023229425.1). Classification (GTDB taxonomy): domain Bacteria; phylum Bacteroidota; class Ignavibacteria; order Ignavibacteriales; family Ignavibacteriaceae; genus UBA1563. Next base: position 133,252 of record JALNZG010000008.1, on the reverse strand, counting down.
AATTTGCATTTTGTAATTTATTATTCGCTTTAATAGCTAACACTAATTTTTCCGCAGCTTTTTCTAATTCATTTTTATTTTTTAACTCCATAGCTTCACTGTAATATTGCTTAGCTTTATAATTATTATAAAAATAATATCCTCCGTAACTGCATACAGCAATCAAAATCAATATTAAAGTCCCATACTTTAATTTTCTAAATATCTCGCGGTTAATAAGGGATTTTCTTTGGGGCGATTGCCCGTTATTAAATTTTAATTCTTTCGTTTTTGAAAAATGTTTTCTGATGATGCTTATTACTTTCATAATGTAAACAATCATTACTGGAAGGATTAGAAATAAAATAAAAAAGTTCGTATTGCTTATGTCGTATCCATAATACTTGCCAGTAATGAAATGAACTAAATCTCGCAAGTTGTCAGTTATTAATAATAACACACATAAAAAGACCCACCCCAAGTAAAATATTATTGCACTTGTTGGCACAACGAAAAAATCTTTTAGAGATACTGAACTTTGACCTTCCTTTTGTTGACTGAAATTTTGTTTCTTATTACTTGTCTCAACATTGGTATTGTTTTGTAAAACTTTATCAGTTACTTCAATCTTTTTTTCTAATATATTTTCTTCTTCAAGAAGTATACTTGTTTGTGTCGTTTCATTCTGTATTTCACTTTGTGTTGAAAGTGTAATATTCAAAATACTTCTCAATGCTATTAGCGACCTCCCCATCGCTACCAAAGCACCTGTCCTTAACGCTCCCCAAATAAGTGGTCCTAATAATTGCCCATGTTGAAAGGCAAAAACCGCATAGAAAAAATCAACAGTTTCTAAACCGCCAATTATAATTCCAATCCAAAGTCCGGTTTGTGGGTTCTTTTTAAATATTAATACCGCCGCTAATATTCCTAAAGCAAATGTTCCATAAATAAATAAAATACCTACAGCGTCTTGTGGTTGATTATTTATAGTCCTAACTATGGGCCATACAACTGCTTTAATTAACAGCAATCCTAAAAAAATATATATCCCGACTTTCCCTTCAGCAATATTTAATAGCGGGTCTGCGAGTGTATCTTTTACCGGTATATCATCAATCGTAATTGCTATTCCGTTCCTAAAAATAAAACTGGAGAAAAAGAAATTTTTTGCTCTCGCGTTCCAGACATAGAGTTTATAGGTTGTTCCTTTAACATAAAATTCTATGGTTCGTTTTTCGTTTTTATAAATTTGTGCGGTAAGGTTGCCGTCAATATAAACCGTAAGTGGGTCATCTTCTTTAGCGGTACGAAAAACTTCAATGGTTACTCCCTCGTACTCAACAATAAAAACTTCCTTCTCTTTGTTTTTCACATGCTGCGAAGGAATAAATGTTCTGGTAAACATTTTGGGGTGCGTGTAAGCAAATTCGTTTTTTTCTTCTGTGCTCATAACCAACCTTTTTTAATTTAAAGATTTTCTTTCTCTCAAATAAAACTCAGATTTTCTATTTAAAAACCTAACGATCGTAATTTTAAACTGTCTTTATTTATAGCAAAACTTTCTTTTGCAAACTCGACACTATTACAAGGTCAATGGGAAAAATAAACTTAAAATAGCACAAATGCCACATGTTAAATAGTTGGAAGCTTGTGCTACTGGCTAACTGTAATTCTATTTGTAATAAAGCATAGGATTCTCGGCAAAATCTTCAAATGATTTATCTAAATAATAATTTACATTGTCGCCTAAAAACCTTTTGAATCTGTTTTGCTCACTTTCAATATCACAAGCCTTTTTACCATCATGATAGTTAAAAACAGTAAATTTTAAAGAGTTATTCCGATTGGTTTGAACTCTTTTTAGTAAATATTTTATATGCATATCCGCATCTGGAAACGAGTATCCACAAAAAATAATATGCTTCGCTTTTCGCAAAATATTTTCCGATTTATTCCAGATTGTACTTAAAAAAACATTGTTCAGATCTTTGTAAAATGTTGGTGGGACTATAATTGGCATGAATGGGCTTCCACAAGCACCGCAAGTGGCGGCTTGATATTTAACAATTAACCGTGTAACGACACCCTTTTCTTTCGGTGTAATTTCTAGTGAGTTGCAAGTTGGGCAATATAACCAATTAAGGGAGCCGTGTGGCTTAAAAAGGAAAACACTTCTAGCAGCTTTGGGTCTTTGCCAATCATTTATCCTTTCAAAATTTCTAAATTCAACACCATAATCTAAGTCAAAACCTTTATCCCGCATTTCTGATATCGCATTATCAATTAAAATGTCGTAGTTAGTCGATATAAATACAGTGTTCTTTAATTTATTGCCTTCATTTAATCCTTTGAGTAATGTCCTATGCACATTTTTTGAATACTCTAGTTTAGAATCTAATACCTTTGCAACAAGGTACATTAAATATTGAGCAATATTCCTGAGCCGTCCACTTTTTGAAGCCCGATTTTCAATATCAAAACCCTTTAATGCTTCCTTTCTCAGGATAGCTAAATCAGTTAATCCTAACGTCTCTTCAAAAGTTGGAAAACTACTTTTATCGTAATGGTTATGGTCAACATCAATACCAAAGATAAGCTGAAAGAACGAGGCAAGTTCTCTATCCATTTCATCGTGACTATGTTTGAAGGAATTAGAACTAAAATATTCATAAAACATTTCACTTTGGAGAGGGGCTCCTTCTGCTTTTGAAGCGCCAGCACCTAAAAATATTGCAGTTTCAATTTGCATTTTACACCTACAGTTAATTAATACTTAATCTTCACTGAATTAATCGGTTTGAAATATAAGTTTGCATTATCAATCTTTAGTTTTTCCTTCATTACCAACCTATTAAAAATCTCTTTCACCGTCAAAAGCGGGGTCATCTCCGTTATTTAACCGCATATTTAACGCTCTTCTCTTTTACCTCAAACCCAATTTTTCTTTTTGGCGCCGGAGGAGGTGTTAACAATTGATTTATCGCTTCGAAGATTGCCGTTATCTGTTCATCGTGTGTTTCAATTTTATATTCTAACTCTTTTAACTTTTGCGCCAACTCTTTGTGAGTAGATAATATCTCTCTCAGCTTAACAAATGCACGCATAATGGCAATGTTCACTTGCACTGACCTTTCACTTCGCAAAACAGAAGATAACATTGCTATACCTTGCTCGGTAAATGCGAAAGGTAATTTACGTGTGCCGCCCCATCCTGAACTTGATGTTCCAAATTGGAACTTCAAGTTTGCGAATTCTTGCTTTGTAATTTGGAACATAAAATCAGCAGGAAAGCGTGTTAAATTTCTGGATACAGCTTTATTCAAATCACGGGTGGCAACATCGTATAGAATTGCAAGTTCACGGTCAACCATTACTTTCTGTCCACGGATTATGAGTATTTTGTTTTCAATTCGTTCTGTTGGTACTATCTCTTTTATGTCCATCTTTTACCTCAATTTATTATTTCGTGTAAATTAAGTGCAGCTTGCCCAGTTTCGGCGAGGTTCGTTTCTGCCTTATAAGAACCGGGTTTAATAAAATTATAGTTTGTGGACGAAAGAGGATTATGGTAATTGGTTTTTAATTCCCTTATCCCCGAAGAAAACAAGGTTCATTTTAATTTCATCGTTTATTTCCTTGATTAAATTTACGGAATTATCTAAATCAATGTCAAATGAATTTTTTTTAAACTTCTCAGAATTATTTAACAAATCGTTAAAACGATTGGTTTAGGCATTGCATAATTTTATTAACACCTCGATTAATCGAGGTGTTAGTAAACTTCAATTCCATATTCTAACCATTTCAATGGTTTTTGTAAGTTATCGATTTAGGCGAACAACTCGACTTATTTAATTTCAACAAAATGAATTTCCTTCTCTTTCTTAGTAAGAAAAGAATAAATTATTTCTAACGATTTTTGCTGCCCCGTCCATGCAACCATTTTTTTCGCTTTGTCTTTACTCACCCAACGGAATTTGCAATGCTCCTTGGAGATTTTTACTTTGTCGCCTTCATTAACTAAACATAAAAACACCGGGACAAAATTCACGGAATCACTTATATAGGAATAAAATGAATTTACAATTGGGACGACAAACAGTTTCTCAACGGATAAATTTGTTTCCTCTTTCACTTCCCGCAAAACTGTTTCATAGGCTTTTTCATTCTTCTTGATTTTCCCGGTAACCATTTGCCAAATTCCAGGGTAATTAGCGTCCTCTCCCCTCTTCAAAAGAAGGAATTCGATTTTGCCATTTTTCTTCCGGTAAATATGTGCTTCAATCATTGATGCATTTAATTCCATCTAGTCACCTCATTTTTATAAAACCATTTTAAATATCTTAAGTCTGCTTCTTAATCTTAATCGTAATCGTAATCATAATCAACTTTGTTTTTACTGAATTTAACAGATTAAGAACAAGATTCAGCCAAAGGCTGACATGTATGATTATGATTAAGAAATAAATTTTAAAACTTCTATATCCTTAAATCAGAAAAACGCGCGAACTTCCACCCGTGCAGTGTGAATTATCTTTCCTCCACCCAACTTTCTACCGTCATAATTTGCAGTTGAAAGTAAGTTTGTTCCGAATCGGTAATCAAAAAATAACCGCCAAAAGTAATTTTTCCCGACAACGTTTCCGGCGGTTAGTTCAAACGGTAGATAGTTTTCAACCGTATTTGTCGTTAATTCATTTCGTTCAATTTCCAAACGTAATCTTCCGTACCCGGAGAAAGAAATATTAATACGGACTGCCTGTCCGTTAGTAAATATTTCCGTTGATTTTTTCGGAAAGTAATCGGTGCTCTTTGCTGATTTTATTTTTAAACCAACTTCAATATTCCGCTCAGGACGGTAGGAGAAATCCGTAGTTATTCCATTGGTCTCGATAGCACGACTTCTGTTTGAAGATAAACCGGCAAACAGATTATCAATTTTGTTTTCCAAATCTGTCTGGTTGCCAATTTCTTGAAGCAATTTAAATTTGATACGCAAACTTCTTTCTTTTGAAAATCCTTTCTCCGCACCTCCGCTAAATTGATTAAGACTTCTCCTTTGCGAATAACGAAGCCGGAATGAAAGTTCCGCACTATTTTCAAATACAAAAAAATCTTGTTGAAAATATTGTGAACCGCGAATCGTATTTTTTTCATTTAAATAAGAAGAAAGTTTCAGCAGATATATTTTCTTTAAATCCGTTTCCTGACTGTTCTCCTCAATCCGTCCGTATGTTTCGGAAGAGAGCGCTTTAACCACTGCTCCTATAAAATTATTTGATGAATAAATATTTTCATAATTCAGCTTTAGTCTTGCTGAAGTTTTCAAATCAATTACCGGAAAAAGTTGATCTGTGGGAACATTTACAACAATAAATTCACCGTCGTAAACAACCGGAAGAAATTCATTTTCTTCCGCGATGCCGTTGTAATTTAAATCGCCGAGGTAAATATAATTACCATTCCCTTTTTCTACTTTGACAAATACTTTTTGCAACTTGGCGGTCTTTTGTGTTTGTACTTCATAATAGACATCACCGTTAGCCGCATTTTCCGTGGTCGAAAACCGTGTCTGCGATCGGACTAATATTGTTTGATTATCAAGTTGTCCTTTCATTTTATAAGCATCGGTGTATTTCTTATTTTGAACGGTGATTCTCAGTTGAGAAGAGATTTCTTTTCTTCCCGCATAAGAAAGTTCATAAATCTCTCCGTAGGAATTGGATTCCTTTTGCAGTATCCCCGCCAAGGGATAATAATCAGTACGGAATAAATATTTAATTGAAGCATCGATACCGTAGAATTTCGTAATCTGTATCCCCGGATTTCCTTCAAAATATTGCAAGCTTGAAGAGAGAAGCGAATCCGCTTGTGATATTTTTTCAAGTTTTTTTTCAGCAGTAAAATCGAAACCCGGCTTGATCATTCCAAAAGAATAAAACGAAGTTCCTTTTTGACGAAGCCAACTGCTGCCAAGCGAACCGTTTTTAGTATTTACGAAATCAATTTGATATTGGAATTGATATTCTTTTTCTTTTGTTAAATCGGTTTGATTCATAAACCTATCCGACGAAAACGCGTCACCTCTTTTTAAACTTCCATAAGAAAATGTGGATCGCATATTTTCAATAGGTTGTAAAAGCAGACTCCCTTCGCGAAGTTTTTCATTCCCTTGCGAAGAGCTTGATGAGTTATAATCCCGTGTAAATTCAACTTTATCAAATCGTTCGAGTGAAGTAAATCTATCTTGAATAAATCTTTCGCGGAGCGAAAGCCCGATTTTACCAAAATTAATTCCACCAAGTTGAATTTTTAACGGATTCATTTTAAACGATAAATTTCTTGCCAATCCAAAATTGTCTTTTTCATCAAGAGAGGAGAAACGGTTTTTATCCCACGAACTTCCTGCAAATTCTACTTGCAAAAAAATATCTTTTGTCGGATTGTATTGAAAAAACAAATTTCCGAATTGTTTCAGTTCAGGAAGCGGCAAATAAATTACCGGCAAATAAGCGCCGGAGTTTTTTCCAACATAACGGTATTGTCCCAGACTCTCGCGGAAATAATCGCCTTGATACTCACCGACATAACTAAACGATACATTGTATAATGCCGAATCGCTACCGGGATTGTATAAGTAAACAGAATATATTTGATCGTTGATCAATGAATCTTTTTTCTCGTAAACACCTTTTAGCTGCCCGGTAGAATCAATCGTTGCTAAACTTACGCCACTCTTTATAGCTAAATCTTTTCTGTCACCGGCATTTTCAAGGATCATTTTATCAGCATCACCAAGAGAAATATCAATTGGAGAATTTTGATCATCTCCTTCACGCATATATTGAAAAGCAATTTTAATTTTATTACTGTACAATTGTGTGCTTGTTCCTGTGGCAAAAAAATTACGAACATATCTGCGGTCAGTATATTCAAAATCAATCGCTATTCTGCTTGCGGCTGTAATTAGCCGTTGAGGAGTAAAAATAATTTGAGAATTGGAATAATCAATAGTGTAATCACTCCTTTCCCCGCGTTTCATTTCTTCGCCGTTCACGAATACTTTTTCTGAACCGGCGATGATGATAATATCTCGCTCATTATTTTGTCCACTTAACCGGTATGGACCTTGCACTCCATCCTGACCGTTAAAAGAATTGGAATTGAATTTTCCTTTTGCATTTGCCAAAGCAACATATCCTTCGGTATTTCCAAATTGAAATTCTCCCAAAAGTCCTTGCAGTTTTCTATTTACAACTCCAAATTCGCCGTACCTTTTTTGCACTTCATAATCACCAAAAGTTGCGGCAGCATTTTTATGTTTAAGTTGAATAAAAACTTTGTCAAGTTCATCCAGCCGCTCGGTATTTCCTTCGGGTTGTATTGGAGTATTCTCATCTGTTAATGCAGCTATTACTTCGATATCATCAGATAATTTCCCGGCTAATTGTAAACGCAACCCGCTTTGTAGAGTTAAATCTTTATTCGTCCCAACTGTAAATCCACGAATGATTGAACCACTCTTTTCAATAGAATTGCCGAAAACAGATTCTGCATCAATTGGTTTATTCAATCGCAAAACACGCATCGTATCCTTCCGCGATTCATCATACCTAACAACAAGTTCTCTGCGTTGGTATTCTTTTTGAAGAGAAATTTTGACGGATCGATAAGCAACGAATATTGTATCGAAGATAGAGTAAGGCAGAGAATCTGATAAAGAAATCATACCTAAAGCATAATTTATTTTGTAATCGTGTGCGGAGAGTTTTTTCCCTTTGAGTAGAATGTTTTCTGTTCCGGGAATAATGTTTGTTGATTTAATTCGGTATTGATTATCAAAATTAATTTGAAATGAATCAATAAGGAAAGCGGAATTGCTAACCTCGTAAGACGATCGGGTTGTTTGCCCTTGAAGCCAAAGAGTTGAAAAGAAGATTAAGCAAAGAGAAAATATTGTTTCTTTTTTCAAAAATGTGTAGTTTTTTTATTGTAAATCTAACTTTGCAAGGGAAGTATTGCAAGGTAAAACGAAGAACTTCTACGAGATAAATACACATCAAGCTAGGATTAAATTCAATTATTTTTTCAAACTGAATGAAAATTCTGAACCCACACCAACCTTACTTTTCACTTCAATTTTTGAATTATGCGCTTCGACGATATGTTTAACAATTGCAAGCCCCAAACCGGTTCCACCAATTTCTTTTGAACGGGTTTTATCAACACGATAAAATCTTTCAAATATTCTTTCAATATCTTTTTCCGGTATGCCAACACCGAAATCTTTTACGATAATTAAAGCTGAACTTTTTTCTTCTTCAACCATAAGCTCAATTTTCCCCGAGTTGGAATATTTAATAGCATTTTGAATGAGATTAACAAATACTTGTTTAAGTTTATTTTTATCGCCGAATACTTCTAATTTTTTATTGAATTGCCCAATTTCAATTTTAAGATTCTTCTCTAAAACTATAGGATCATATTCTTTCACGATTTCAATTAAGAAATCCAATAAATTGAAATATCGGAAACTCAAGCGCATTTCACCCGATTCGATCATGGAAATGTCAATCAAATCATTTAACAAATGGTTTAAGTTTTCCGTATGTGCAGCGGCTTTTTCAAGAAATTTTCTATTTACATTTGGGTCCTCAAGGGCGCCGTTTAACAGCGTTTCCAAAAAACCTTGGATAGTGAAGATCGGTGTGCGCAACTCGTGGGAAACATTACCGAGAAATTCCGTGCGTATGCGTTCGAGCCGTTTCATTTTTGCGATATCATTTTTATACTTCTCAGCCATTTGATTTAAAGCGGTTTCAATTTCATTAAACGCGTATGATAGTTGTAATGTTCTATCATCGCTACAATCATCATGGCTCATTCTCTTGATTTTTTTTTCAATTACTGAAAATATTTCTTTTAATCTTCTTCTTACAAAAAAGGAAATGATCAAAAATCCAACGGAAGCCCAAATGACAAAAAATATTTTACGATCCGGAGATATTGGAAATAAGAAGACAGGCGCTATAAATAAAATTATAAATATCAAGATTTCAATTTTAAAAAGCAGTATAAAAGAAAAGCGATGTGAGAGATTACGAAGCATTTTTCATTCTATACCCCACGCTTTTTATGGTTTCAATAATATCCGAATGTGTACCGAGTTTTTCTCTAATTTTTCTAATGTGTACATCAATGGTACGATCAACTACATAGATATCACTCCCCCAAACTTTTTGTAATATTGCCAATCTGGTCAATATTTTACCTGCATTTTCGCATAGATAACTTAGCAACTCGAATTCTTTTCTCGGAAAAAATGTTTCTACGTTATTGAGAAATATTTTATACTTCTCTCTATCAATTACAATCGGACCAACCGAAAGAATTTCATTTTCATTAGCGTTATATGTTGATTTTCTGAGATTTGTTTTTACACGGGCAATTAATTTTAACGGAGAAATGGGTTTTTGAATAAAATCATTTGCCCCAAGTTCTAAACCTTTAATTTCATCTTGCTCTGATGATCTTGCCGTAAGAAATATTACCGGAAGATGGGCAGTTTTTTTATTTTCGCGGATCTTAGCACAAACTTCAAAACCGTTTAATTTCGGCATCATAATATCGAGAATAGCCAAATCCGGGTTTTCCTTCAAAAGAGAAATCGCTTCTTCCCCGTTGGTTGCGGTAATTACCGCAAAACCTTCTTTTTCCAAATTGTATTTCAGGAACTCAAGAATATCTTTTTCGTCGTCGGCTAATAAAATTTTTTTCATGTTTACTCGAAGTGAATTTCTTTTTTTTCATGAGCTGATTGATACATCGATGCGATTATTTTCATACGGGGAAGCGATTCTTCAGCGGGTGAAAATAATGGATTAACTCCCTGCACCGCACCAAGAAAATGTTTTAATTCATTTAAATATGATTTCTTAAAGAGAGAAAGATAATTATCGCTTCCTGAAGGAGTCATATCGATCTGCTGATCATTCATTTTCTTAAATACACGCAATGGATTGAGGGATGCATTCCCCTTTGTTCCGTAAATATCCAAATAGAAGGTATCTTTTTCGGAACTTAGTGACCAACTTGTTTCCAAATTGATAAGAGCATTTGGTCTGCAGCGAATCATGCTTAAGGAACAGTCTTCAACACTGGAAGTATTTATAAAAAAATTTTGTGTTGAGACGGAAGCAATTTCAGGGAAATTCAATAACCAAAGAGAAAGATCAAGTAAAACAATACCAAGATCTAAAATAACGCCGCCGCCCGAGGAATCTTTTTTAGTGAACCACTGTCCCTCTGAGCTTTGTTTCCTTAACCAACCGCATTTTACATAAAATATTTCTCCAAGGTCACCGGAAATAATAATGCTTTTTAATAACATTACATCGGGGCGATACCGGAAATTCATTCCGACCATCACTTTAGTGTTTTGTTTTTTTGCAGCATCAACAATTTGCTGTGTCTCAGCGATTGAACGAGTGATTGGTTTTTCAACTAATAGATGTTTCTTTTTTTCAATGCAAGCTAAAGCGATTGGTAAATGTGTATCCGTCGGAGTAGCTATAATTACTGCGTCTAATTCTTCCTTCTCAAGCATCTCTTCATAGTTAGTGTAAAGATTTTTAATTCCAAACTTTTCACCGACACTAAGTAATCTGTTTTTATTTACTTCACTAACGGCGGTGATGTATGCGTTGTTTAATTTTTTTAGCATAGGGAGATGTACAAGCTGAGCAATACTTCCTAAACCTATAACGCCAATTTTAACTTGATTCATAATTATTCCAAGAATTCATTCATTGTGCCTGCCTGACGGTAGGCAGGCAAGAAATAGTTTTGTTTTTTTTATTATACCTTCAACATCAATTTCAAGCAATTTATAAAGTTCTGCTTGCGTTCCGTGTTCCACAAAATCATCGGGTAAACCAATTCGCAGAATATCGTTTTTAAAACCTTTTTGAGAAAAATATTCCAACACTCCGCTTCCGAAACCACCGACAATAGTATTCTCTTCCAACGTAATTATTTTTTTATTATTTTTGGCTACTTCATCTAGCAACGTTTCATCCAATGGTTTAACAAAGCGCATGTTTATTACTTCAACCTCAATTCCCTCTTTAGATAATTCATCTGCTGCTTTCATTGCAGTTTGCACCATCGATCCAACGGCAAGGAAAGCTACATCTTTCCCAGATTTAATCCTCTCGCCTATTCCAATAGGAATTTTTTCAAATGATTCACTCAACTCAACGCCGATTGCAGAACCTCTTGGATAGCGCACAGCTACAGGTCCGGCTTTATATTCTGTTGCAGTATAAAGCATGTTTCTTAATTCGGCTTCATCTTTGGGAGCCATAATTACCATTGAAGGGATTAATCTTAAATAGGTCAAATCGAAAGTTCCATGATGAGTTGGTCCATCCGCGCCCACTAGACCGGCTCTATCGAGAATGAAAACAACATGAAGATGTTGCAAAGCAACATCATGAATAATGTGATCGAAAGCGCGTTGAAGAAATGTTGAATAAATCGCCACAACCGGAATAATTCCTTGTGTTGCTAATCCTGCAGAAAAAGTTACCGCATGTTCTTCGGCAATTCCCACATCAAAATAATTTTGCGGGAATTTTTCTCTAAGAATATCTAATCCTGTTCCATCAGGCATTGCAGCAGTAATTCCGACAATCTTTGGATTTTTTTCAACAAGTTGTGTAAGCGCTTCTCCAAAAATTTTTGTATATGAAGGAACAGAACTTGAACTTTTCAAAGCCTTTCCCGTTTCTTTATTAAACGGAGTTGCTGCGTGCAAATGTTGAACATCTTTTTCAGCCGGTATGTAACCCTTTCCTTTTTCCGTAATTGCATGAATGAGGATTGGTCCCTTAAATGCTTTAACCTGCTCAAAAAGTTTCACTAATTGATTTACGTTATGTCCATTCACAGGTCCGAAATAACGGAATCCTAAAGCCTCAAATAACATCCCCGGTGTAATAACAGCTTTAATTCCACTTTCTAATCTCACGGCAATTTTTCTTAAACGGTCGCCGAAATTATCAAGCTTTCCGGTTAAATCCCATACTTGTCCTTTAAATTTATTGTACTCCGGATGGGAGATAATTTCTGTGAAATAATTTGAGATTTGCCAAACATTTGGGGCAATAGACATATTGTTATCATTGAGGATAACAATTAAATCAGCTTTCAATACACCGGAATTATTCATTGCTTCGTAAGCCATGCCGCCGGTCATCGCACCGTCACCAATAACAGCAATAACTTTTTTATTTTTAGTTTTATATCTTTGAGCAACTGCCATACCAAGCGCGGCAGAAATTGAAGTTGAAGCATGCCCGGCACCGAACGTGTCATATTCACTTTCGCTTCGCTTAAGGAAACCCGAGATACCGCCAAATTGCCGAATCTTTTTTAGCTCTTCTTTTCTACCGGTTACTATTTTATGTGGATATGCTTGATGACCGGTATCCCAAACTATTAAATCATCAGGTGTATTAAATACTCGATGAAGAGCGACAGTTAATTCAACTGTACCAAGTCCGCCTCCAAAATGTCCCCCTATTTCTGAAATAACATCAACCATGTATTGACGAATATCAGCGCAGAGTTCCTTTAATTCATTGATCTCTAATTTTCGAATATCGGCGGGTAAGTTTATTTTATCTAATATTTTATATGTACTTGTTTCGGACATTCAGAAAAACTCCGTTCATATTGTCAGTTAAAAGAATCATCATCATTTTTGAAATCAATTTTTGCTTTTAATTCAGTTACTTTAAGCTCAGCAGTTGTTAATGTATCTAAACATTTTTTTGAAAGTTGAATCCCTTCTTCAAATAAAGAAATAGCTTCTTCAAGATCAAGTTCATTGTTGTCTAACAAAGTTGCTATCTCTTCCAGTCTCTGCAAATCATTTTTAAAAGTTGATTCGTTAGTTTTTTTCTTCATAATTTTTTGATATTTGAATTTGGTTGTCAAGAAATATCAGCGTATGCGGTTGAGCAGTCTGAAATTTTTTAGCTCTTGTTACAAATTTATCTTCTTGTTTAACTAAAACAAAACCTTTGGCGAGTGTTTTTTGCACATCGTAGGCAGAAAGTTTTGAAGTAAGCAAAGCTATATTGTTTTTTTGAACGTTTATGTACTTTTCACATGTCTGATTGAGTCGGTAAACTGCTGAATCAACTTTTTGATTATATAATTTCAACATATCTAACGGAGAACGAAAACCATACGAATGTAAAGCAGAAGATATTTTTTCTTTTATATCTGAAATTTTGTTTAACATTTTTTCGGTTAATTCATTATCAAAATCGCTAATAATATTTTTAATTTCTTCTTTTTCAGGAGTTAAAATTTCCATTGCAGCAGTCGGAGTGGCTGCTCGATAATCGGCGACGAAATCGGCAATTGTAAAATCAATTTCGTGTCCAATTCCTGTAACAACCGGAATTATTGACTTATAAATCGCATAAGCAACTGTCTCTTCATTAAATGCCCAAAGGTCTTCAAGAGAACCACCGCCGCGAGCAACGACAATAACTTCAACAACATTTTGTTTGTTTAGTAGTTGAATAGCTTTAGCAATTGATTCGGCTGCACCAACACCTTGTACTGCGCATGAAGCAATCGAAATTTCAACCAGTGGAAATCGTCTTTTTGCAACACTGATCATGTCGCGAAGTGCAGCGCCGCCGATTGAGGTTACAATTCCAATTTGCATGGGAAGTTCAGGAAGTTCTTTTTTATTCTCTCGGTCAAACAAACCTTCAAGTTGAAGTTTTTCTTTCAATTTTTCAAAAGCAAGTTGAAGCTCGCCAATTCCCGCAGGCTGCATTGCCCGCACTTCAATCTGGTAATTTCCGCGAGGTGGGTAAACGGTTATTCTCCCAATGATGATAATTTTCATCCCATCTTGCGGAGAAAAAAAGACATGATTATTTACTCCACGCCACATCGTGCAAGATATTTGAGCATCAATATCTTTCAATGTGAAATACCAGTGACCGGAAGAATGTGCTTTGAAGTTTGATATTTCTCCGACTATACTTAGTGAGGAAAAATTTTCTTCCAAGTCTTTTTTAATTAATCTTGTTATTTCTGAAACGGTTAAAGCAGTATCAGCCATTTTTCTTTTCTTTTCTAAAAATCAAACAATATTGATGATGGCGGTTCGAAACCCATGCGCTATTAATTCCTAACGCAATAAGTGGTTTATCGTTTTGCAGCCAGACTTTTTCGTCTTTTAAAGTCCAACTTTTTTCACCGCGTTTAGTTAATGAAATTGCCGTATCAAAAGCGAGCGGAAAAAGTTTTCCGTTATAATAAACATTATTTGTGATAACCGTAAGGTAACCGTTTTCTTTTGTAATAGAAAAAACTTCATCAAATATTTTTGCCTGGGTTTCGAGAAATTCTTCATAACTAACAATGTTCCCGATATCATCTTTATTGTTTGAATATTTTGTATCGAGTCCGTCTTCCTTTCGCTTCTTCTGCCTCATTGAATTTCTTTCAAGTTGATTCCAATATGGCGGTGAAGTAATTACATAATCAAATTGCTTTTTAATTGATGAAATATTTTTCAACATTTCCCGTAATTGTAATGATGAACCGCAGAGAGGAAGGATCGTATTTCTAAATTTTTCATGTTCAATTCTCTCTTTAGCAATTTGGAAATAATAATCGCTTAATTCCACGCCAACTGCATTACGCCCAAGGGCACCGCTTGCAATTAATGTACTCCCCGTTCCAAGGAAGGGATCGAACACCCAGTCATTTTCTTTTGTAAAAAATGAAATAAATTCTGTAACAAGTGATTCCGGAAATTTCGCCGGATGAAGGACTTCATTTTTTTTTCTTTGAGGGGGTTTGTGAATGAACCATGATTTGGAAAACTTTATCCACTCTTTCCCGGTCAAAGAATTTAATTTGTTCGCCGAATTATACTTCCCGCGTTCTCCTAAATCAATTATTTCATTTTTCTTTTTAGACATTTTTTCTCTTAAAATTTTATTGAGAATCCCAGAGTTGGAATTATTGGGAACATAGCATTCGCTTCTCTTCCAAGACTAAGGTCTTCGTTAACATAGTAGTTATAACTATTTATATTTGTTCTATTATAGATATTAATAATATCAACATAAAAATTCCAATCAAAACCCCAGATATTTACAGCGGCAGTAACACGAATATCAAGCCGGTGATAAACAGGCTTGCGCGCATTAAACCTTGAACGATTTCCGTAATCAATATCAAATATTACCTGCTGCTTATTCGGATCGGCGGAACTGTTTCTTGTTGCAATAATTGGAGTTTCAGGAATAAAATCCCCATTCATATCTGCAAGTATTATCCGTGGTTTGCTTCCAACCGGTTCGGTGTACGGGAAACCTGAACCATATTGCCAGCGGATACCGGCATCCCATGTTTCATTAAATCGGTAATTTATAACAACATTAACTGTATGTCTTTGATCGAAGGTAAACGGGATAATAGATTTTTTTTCATACCGGTTAGCAAATGCTAAAGCATAAGAGATCCATCCGCTTAGCTTCGAATCTTTTTCAATATTTTTTTTCGCTAAAAGAATTTCAATACCATAAGCTTTACCAAAGGAATTGTTAATCGGGATTTGTGTTAAAGAATCACTTTGTTTTAATTGAGGCTGCGACCAACTTGATGCTAAATGCGGGTCACTGTCTAGAATTATATTAGTGGAATAACTACTCCCCGTTTCTACTTTTTGCACAATGAGATTTGAAAATTCTTTTAGATAGGCTTCGGCTGTAAAATCCCATTCATTTGTAAGCCAATGTTCAAGCCCAATAACATAATGAAATGCACGCTCTGCCTGGAGAGTATTTGTGTAGGTATCACTCAAATCAAAAAGAATATTTTGATCACGTATTTTTTCATACCCGGGAGATTGATAATAGACCCCAAACACAGCACGCAAGGTAGTAACGTTATCAAATGCATAGGAAGCGGCAATTCGTGGGGCTACATAATACTTGTCGAGAATTTCGTAATAATCATAGCGAATGCCCGGCTGCAAATATAAATTTTGTGATAGCGAAATATTATCTTGAACATAAGTTTTAATTCTCTTATACCGTTTTGTCTCTTTTACATCGCTAAAAACTGCTCTAAAATTTGGATTTGCCGAAAAGAAAGATTTTAATTGCGGATCAATTCTAAAACGAAAATTAACGATCGTTTCTATTAGATCAACGCCAGTTCCTGCTTCAATTGTATGATTAGTGAACTGATATGTCAGTTTATCATCGAACGATGTTTTTATAAAAGTAAAATCGTTATCGAATTTAAACCCGAGAAGATAAGGTGACAAAGTATCCGGTAGAACATTCTCAAAATCTTTCCGGTTCAATGAGGGATCCAAAATCTCGGAATTGAAATTTGTCGCTCCACTGTTTTTGTAATATGAGAATGTAAGTTTATTGAAGAATTTTCTTCTCGCAGAATAATGCCAAGCCATACTGACGACATTATTCTTTGTTAAATTATTTATAGAAATACTATCAGCAGTTTTTCTTTCCTTACCGCTGATTACATCCACTCCATCTTGTGAGTATATTCCATTCATAATAAATTTATGCCCTTTAAATGGACCAAAGACAAATTTGCTCTGCACATCATAAAAATTCGGCAGAGAAACATTTTCTTCAACCAATCCCGCTTTTTTGATGAAGGGCTCAATAATTAAATCGTAATAAGTTCTTCGTGAATTAATGGTCCAACTCCCATTTACATCAAACGGATTCTTGCCTTCAAGGATCAAATTAGCGCTGATAATGGAAGCATTTAAACTTCCTGATAAATAGGCATTTTTAGACCCTTCTTTGTTTGTAACATCCAGAACAGCTGAAAGTCTGTCCCCATATTTTGCAGGAAATCCACCGGAGATCAGATTGATATCGGAGACAGCATCCGGATTGAACATACTAACGGCGCCATAAAGGCGGTAAGGATTAAATATTTCTACATCATCAATAATGATCAGATTTTGATCCGGTCCGCTTCCGCGAACAATCAATTGAGACGAAAAATCATTTGGAGCTAAAACTCCAGGCAAAGATTGTAATGTTCTCAAAACATCTTCTGCAGCGCCGGGAAGAATCTTTGCATTTTTAGGATTCAGCTCAATCACACTTACCCGTGTATCACTTTGACTTCTTGCTTTAGAACCAATAATTTTTACTTCAGCAATCTCAATTGGATTTTCATCAAGTGAAACTTCAACATAACTAATTATCTTGGTGATTATTTCAAGTTCAACAATTTTAGAATCATACCCGATGGCGGAAAATTTTATCTTTTGCTTACCAATGGGAATTCCATTTAGATAAAAATTCCCATCGTTATCTGAAATTGTTCCTAAAGAGGAATTAAGCAGTGATACCGATACAGACGGCAACGCATCTTTTCCATCAGTTATTTTACCTTTTACTCCACTCGTTTGGGAAAAGATAATCGATTGAAAAAAGAAAAAGATTGCCATTCTTAATAAATATTTTCGATTTAATTTCACTCTACTCCATACCTCAATAAAAAATCCTTACTTCTTTATTTTCACCAATGCAAAGTAAAGAAGGACGAATATAATCCGAATGATAGTTCAGAATAATTAGATGCGCTTTTCCCTGGAGAAAAGTTATATCGATAGCGTGAATAAAGGGTAAAAACATTATAGATTTTTATTAAGCCAAGAGATACTTCAGTACTTATTCCATTGAAACCGCGAAAATCAGTAAAGCCGCTTAGTCCAGCAGAAATATATTCTATTTTAGGAATTTCATAGAGGTGTTTATATCCATAACGAAAAAAGTTTTTTCTTTCAGCTTTTAATATGTAAGCATACTCAACTGCCAAATAACCGGTCGGATAATTAAAACCGCCGGAGAAGAGAGAAACAATCGGAAGTTCCTTATTTAATCCAAAGTATGTTTTTCCATTTGCGAGCACCGCCGTTATTGACGGAGTTAAAAAAACAATTCCACCGGCTAAACATGTAAAAAAATAGTTTGATTGTGTTTCAATAACTTCTTCATTACTGTGTAATTCAATCTCAAAAACTTCGCTGGTTGATTTAACACCTCCACTATTTTCCATTAAGATGATATAAGCTATTTTATTTTTTAAAATATCAAGTTTTGCAATATCAATTTCAGTCCGATGGTTGTCGGTTAATTCGTTAGAGATCGGGAATTCTAAATTATTTTCCATCCAAAGTTTTGTTTTGCACAATTCACTTGTATAAAAAGAAAGTATAAACCTATTAGGGTTTTCAGGCGGAATGTATGAATCAATAATGAAGACTTCAATTGAATCAACCTTTGATTCTGATTTTTCTTGTCCATACATTTGTGTAGAGAACGGCAGCAATAGTAAAGCCAAAATGATGGGGAATATTTTCACTAGCAACTCCAATTTTTTGTTACTTTAAGTACAAATATATTAATTAATAAGTTTGTTTGAAGTATAAAAATTGGTAGTTTAATCAATGAGTAGAAAATATGATCTATGATTGCTTTTTTCTAATATTGAATGATTTTAGCTAATAAAAAAAAATATAGTAATGTAACATAAAACAAAGCATTTATTGAAAACTTTTATTATATTTTCACTATACAATTTCAACAAAACCTTTGAAGGTAGCAATATGCAAGTCCTCTTTTGGGGAGTACGCGGGTCAATCCCGGCTCCGTTGAATGGAAAACAAATCCGTAATAAACTGCTCCGTGTTCTTGAATTTGCGGTAGAAAAAGATATTTCTACTCCGCAAAGCCGGGAAGAAGTTCTAAATTCCCTTGCAAGGGAAGAATGCTTTGTCATTGGCGGGAATACTACTTGTGTTGAAGTGAAAACTGAAGATGCGCATATCATTTTAGATATGGGATCCGGCATAAGAGAACTTGGCTATGAAATTATGAATCTGAATCAGGATAACAAACCGATGCAGTTTCATATTTTTTTGTCACACACTCATTGGGACCATATTCAAGGATTTCCTTTTTTTCTTCCTGCTTATTTACCTAACTATCATATAACTATTTATAGTCCTCATTCTGAATTGCAAAGACGTTTAGACTACCAGCAGGACTTTCGCTTTTTTCCAGTTTCCACTGATTATATGTCTGCTAAAAAGGAATTTGTTCAATTAAAAAAGGATGATGAAATAAAAATTAATAATACGGTTGTGAAACACATTGAGCTGCATCATCCAGGCAAATCATTTGCTTACCGAATTGAAGCTGAAGGGAAATCATTTGTTTTTGCTACTGATGGAGAATATAATAATCTTTCCTTTGAAAGAATTAGTTCATATATAGATTTTTATAAAGACGCCGATTTACTTGTTTTCGATGCGCAATATTCGTTTGATGAAGAGATAGAAAAAATTGATTGGGGGCATAGCTCTGCACTTTTCGGAGTGGATCTTTCAATTAAAGCCGGTGTGAAAAAACTAGCTATCACTCACCACGGACCTGAACGCAATGACGATGCTATAAGAAAACTTTGTGCTAATGCAGTTTTATATAAAAAGAAAAACTATAAAGAACAAGACCTTGACATATTTTTAGCACGTGAGGGATTGACAGTAACGTTATGACCTAAATGATCTGTCTGAAATTTTTATTACTGCACTTCTATAATACCGCTTTTGGGAGTGTTATAACTAATTACCACTCCCTTTTCATCACGAAGATCAATACTTGTAATTTCTAAATTTGTTGTCCCTTTTGCAATCCCCTTGAAAACAAGATTCAATATTTTCCCCGAACCGCTTATTGATTTATTCGGAAAAGAACCAAGATCAGTAAGAAATGCCGAGGTGATTTCAATTTTTCCGGTTTGGTTAACACTTTTAAGAACATATGTAGTATCATTTAAATTCGGAACCGTTAGTTGTTGAAATCTTTTTTGCACTACGTAAGACCCCGATGATGCAGAAACTAAATTTAATCTACTATTATCAAAAGCAACAACAATACTAAAACCGGCTAATCCATTTATGTCTTCCATCCAAATACCAACAGAATCTAATTTCCCGACGGTTACATTAGTTTTTGTTTTAAAAAACATTAAAGATGGTCCTTTGATGGCATCAATGAAAAATTCTCTTTTTAAAGGAGCAGGTTCAAGGCTTCCACTTTTAGCCTGAATCTCAAATCTAAATTTACCTTCATCAAGATTAGAATAAGTTATGTCAGTCACGGTCGAATAATTTGTCCAATCCTGATAAACCGAAGGGAAATTATCTGAATCCAATGAGAGCAGCCGGTATTTAAAAGTATATCCTGAACCGTTTCCACGCCAGACAAAGACAACCTTATCTTTAGTTAAAACTTCACTTTCCTGTGGACCATCAATTAGTTCAAGAAAAGGTGGGGGATTATCTACGACTCCCCCAGTGTTACAGGTTAATGCAAACAAACTTATGAAGAGAATAGAGAAATGTTTTAAAAAATATTTCATCTTCTTTTCCAGTTTTATATAATATTTCATAATAAACCTCTGTGACGCATTACTTTAATAAAACCATTTTTTTAGTTGCTCCATAACTTCCGGCACTTAATCTATAGATATAAACACCGCTTGCCAATCCATTGGCAACTTTGTTTGCATCTAAACTATACTGATAATAACCTTCATTCTGTTCTTCATCAATTAGGGTTGCTACTTTTCTTCCGAGAATATCGAAAAGCATTAAACTGACCCTTGCTTTAGCGGGCAATTCATAATTAATTATCGTTTTAGGATTGAACGGATTAGGATAATTCTGTGATAAGTTAAAGTTATTTGGAACTTCTTTAATTGAATAAACAACTTGTTGAGTGAAGGTTTGTTCCATGGATTTATTTATTCCGTTAATCACTATCACAATCGAATCCTCATTAGAAAGTCGATCCATATTTGATGAAAGTGTGGAAATAAATTGAAGCTGTTTTCCCAACTTACCATTTAGATCAGCATAGTTGATCGTTACAATTCCATTAAGTGAATCATTATGTACTAACGTAAATCCACCCTCTAATTTTTTATTTATTCCGCCAATGGAAGATGAATCAAACCGCATACGGGATGGATTGTAATGTACTTCAGCAGAGAGAGCCATAAGTTCACTCTCCTCATCAAGATTTATTACATGAACAAAATCGTTCTTGCCTTTCCGAACTTTTAATTCGCGTGTTTCAATCTGAGCTGATTCATTCGTTGAAGTGAAATTTCTCTTCGGTAAACTTCTCGTTGTTTGGTAATAATTCCACATATCAACAAAGACAAAAAGGTCTTGTATATTTAGCCGCTGATCACCGACAACTTTGATCATAGGGATTGAATCAGTATAAGGAGCTAAGTC
Source organism: Ignavibacteriaceae bacterium (assembly GCA_023229425.1). GTDB lineage: Bacteria > Bacteroidota > Ignavibacteria > Ignavibacteriales > Ignavibacteriaceae > UBA1563. The sequence continues at coordinate 111,864 of JALNZG010000008.1, read as the reverse complement.
TGCACCGTAAGTAGAATCCGGGGTACTCCATGATTTTACAAATGAAGCAAGATCAACTAAATCAATTTGATTATCGTTGTTAAAATCTGCCGCAGCCGAAGTTTTGAATTGTGTATAAAATACTTGAGAATTATTCAAACCATCGAAAACCGTAAACTTAACATTGTATTTTGTTGAAGTACGGAGAGACGCAATATAAACCGTGTCATTCGATGTAGTAATTGATGAATCTATTTCATAAATCTCATCCGTAGAATAGGCTACGGTATATTTAATTGAACTGTTAGAATCAGTTGCAGCGCTCCAGAATAGCATTGCTTTGCCCCACCCTAAACTAAATGGTGCTTGTATTTCACTGATCTTTGTAACATCAAATTTAGGGGGCACATTATCAACGCCAACACTATCAAGTTCAACTACATAAGAAACTTTAAAATTTGATTGCAGTGTAATTTTAACTTTTACTAATCCTTCAAAGTTTGGAAGATTATTTTTTGAATCCCACTTTAAAGTATCAACAACCGGTCCGGGAGTGTTGTTTTTAATGAATGAAACAGAGCTAAGCACATCAATTGGACTATTGTTTTGAGTAATATATTCAAACTTTGTCATATCTAATTGCTCACCAGGTGTACTAAAATCATACGTAAACTTTATGGTATCTTTTTGGGTAGCACTTAATTTAGTGATTTTGGGATACGACCCTATAACTAAGTTAGTATCGTTCACGTCATTTACAGTAACGTCATATTGATCAGAAATTCTTAACCGGGCAGAAATAGTTTTTTGATTTCCAACCTGCCAATCATAACTTTGCAGTGCTGCATTTTGCACGGGGAAGCTAACTGGCCAAGTCAGCCCGTTATCCAAAGAAAGTTGAATGCGTACCGAATCTATGTTCTTCGATTCCCATGTGATTTTTTGAACAGAATTATTTTGCACTGCAATCAATTCGTTATGACTTGTCAATGTAATTGAACAAAGCGTAAAGAACGTATCACTAACATCATAAATTGCAGGATACGCAAAATCACTTACTCTAACCAAGCATTGCATTGACGGTGTATTCGGGATTGTCCAATTAAATGATGTTGAATCAGGATTAATATTTCTTGCATCATCAATTGGGTTCCAATCCACTCCGCCATTAAGTGAATAATCAATTGAAACACCTTTTAGATAAGCCCCTTCCCAGGAAATTGCATAGGTTTTTCCCGCTTGTACTTTTTGTGTTTTACTGCCGTTTGGATATTTTAACGCGATATAACTGATAACGATTACACTATCACTCGCATCGCTTATTGTTGGCTGAGAAAAATCACTTACACGAACGCGGGCTAATTGCGTAGGAGTATTTGGAATTTTCCATAAGTAGGAAACCGAATCAGCAGAAACAGTATCAATATAACGCCAATTCTTATCGTCGATAGTATATTCAAGTTTAACTTTTTTTATGGTCGCAGGACTATGGCTCCAGCGAATGGAATAGGACGTTCCAATCTGTTGACCTCCACCTCCGTTTGGAGAAGTTAATTTCAAATAACTTACCGTAAAATTACTATTGCTCGTGTCGGCAATGTTCGGATTCTCAATATCTCTAATTCTCACTTTGAAGTTAACATCGGCAAAATTTATATCATCCGGAATTTTCCAGGTATATTTTTCTAAAGAAGACGCAATGGTATTGGGAGTAACGCTTTTCCAATCAGTACCGCTGTTTGTTGTGTATTCAATTTGTAAGTTAGTAACAAATTTATACTGCCAGGTAATATCTTTGTCACTACCGGCTTGCCAAACCTGTCCTCCGTTTGGAGTAAGCAGTTTAAATTGAGCTATTGTGAAAAGCGAATCGCTAATAGTGCTAAAGGTTATATCGGAAGTGTTCCTAATTCTTATTGAACATGAATCAGACGGTGTTTCCGGAACCTGCCAATTATAACTTCCTGAAGCTGACGAAATTCCCTGTGCACTTGCAATCGGAACCCAGGTTCTTCCATTATTTGTGGTATAGTGCAAATCGATTTTGGGAATATTGGTGCTTCCACTCCATTGGATAGTATAGGTTGTATTTTCCAAAACTTTAATAGATGCGCTTGGGAGTAATACTTGGAGTCTCCCGATCTTGAACGGACTATTACTTGAATCTTTAATTCCCGCATCGGCGACATCCGTTATTTTCAAGTAAGCTGAATCGCTTGTTACATTTTCAGGAATAGTCCAATTGTACTCACCTACACTTGCTGAGATAGAATTTACAATTATATTCCAATTTCTTCCATTATCAACAGAGTATTCTAATTTCAAGTTTGAGAAAATCGGATTCTTAGTCCAACTAATTTTATTTATATTTCCTGCATGAAAGAATTCACCTCCATTTGGTGAAACTATCGTTAGAATACTAATAGTGAGATTTCCATTACTTGTATCGGTTATTGATGTAGAGGAAGCAAAATCCGTAACTCTAATTTTTCCTGCAGTTACAGGAACCGAAGGAACTGCCCAAGAGTATTTTCCAAGTGATGCATTTACACCGGTTACAATTGTTTGCCAAGAATTATCATTATAATATTCAATTTTTACAGATGTAATGCTTGTGCTCGCATTCCAGGTAATATCTTTTTGACTTCCCGCTAACCAGTTTTGGTTTCCATTTGGCGACGTTATGTCAATCCAGCCAACTGTAAACACCGTATTACTTGAATCTTTTATTCCGGCACTTGTTACATCAGAAATGCGGATTAAGCCTTGTGAGGTCGATAATCCATTCGAAATTTGCCATGCATATTTTCCGGCCGTTGCATCAACAACATCTTTTAAGACTTGCCAATTCGTTCCGTTATCAATTGAGTAATCAATTCGGATAGTAGAAACATATTGTGCATTCCACCTAATGGTATCAACTGATCCGGCAAGGAGTCTCTCGCTTCCGTTTGGATAGCTTAAAGAGACTGAAGGAACGAAGATAGTAAACTTGTTCGATGTATCGCCGATCGCAGAATTGATTGTACTAAATAGCCTAATTTTTGCTTGCGAAGAGATCAAATTATTTGGAATTTTCCAATCGAAACTACTATCGGAAGCAATTGCAGAAGTCGTAACCGTATCCCATGATAAACCACTATTAGAAGAATATTCGATGCGCACATTCGAAATATTTGCGCTCGTGTTCCATTTAACTGTCTGAGTTGAACCGGAAGCCCAATTTGTTCCTTCAACCGGAGAGGTGATCTTCAAAAGACTCACTTTGAAAGTAGTATCACTTATATCCAATATTTGGTCTGATGAAGTTGCATCAGAAATTCTGATCCTTCCTAAATTAGTAGTAACATCCGTCGGGATCGTCCAGTCATACTTCCCTGTTGAGACTTCATTAGAAGCAATTACTTGATAGTTTGCATCGCCGGTTAAAGAGTATTCAATTTTTACATTGGAGACGCTGCTGCTTTTCGTCCATGCAATTTGGTATGTTCTACCGGCTTGCAGATTTTCATTTCCGTTAGGAGAAGTAACCGCAATCCAGCCAATTTTAAAATTCGCATCACTGGTATCTGCAATTGATAAAGCATTAGCGGCAACAATCCTCACTCTTCCTTGAGTCGTCTGATTGGACTTCGGAATATCCCACGAATATTGGTTCAAAGCCGCAGCTACATTGGTTTTAATTGGATCCCACGATGTTCCGCCATTTGAAGAGTATTCTAAATTAACCGCTGAAACGTGTGTACTAATTTCCCACTGAATTGTTTTCGTAGTACCTGCCTGGAATATTTCTCCGCCGTTCGGTGAAACAACTTTTATTTTTGTAACTGTAAAATTATTTGAGCTTGAATCAGCAATCGCTGGACCAGAACGTACATCACTAATTTTTATCCGTGCTTTATTAGTAGAAAGTGTGTCCCATATTTTCCATTCGTACGTTCCTGCAGGAGCTGCAACATCAGCTTTTAATAAATTCCATGAAGAACCTTCATCTAAACTATATTCAATTTTAATCAGATCAACAAGCGAACTTGTCCACGTAATATTCTTTGTGAGTCCGGCTTGCCAATGCTCGCTGCCAACAGGTGAAGTAAGGGTTAATGAAGGATTATAAATTTTAAATTGACTACTTACAACAGAAATTGATGTGTTCGCAGAATCAGAAATTTTAATCCGTGCAGTTGCGGTTGATGTATTTGGAATCAGCCAGTTATACGCTTTTAACACATCAGAAACAGACGATGAAATCGGGATCCACGAAGTTCCGTCGTTTGTTGAATATTCAATTTTAACGGTTTGAACATTAGCTGAATTCCATGCAATAGTTTGTATGGTGTTAACCTGCCATTCGTTTCCTGCAACCGGTGCACTTATTTCTAAATGTTTTATCGTAAAAACTGCTTGACTTGAATCTTTAATATTTGGGAAAAACGAATTACTTATACGCACAAGCGCATTTGTTGTAGCGTTTGCAATGGTGTTAGGGATCGTCCAGTTATAACTGCCTAACGAAGCGGTAGTATCCGTGATATCAATCCAATTTGATCCGCTAGTAGTTGAGTATTCCAACTTAACATTTTGTGTGTTGGAACTTGCAGTCCATGAAATAGCTATCTTTTTACCGGTTTGATATGTTTCACCGCCATTAGGTGAAGCTAAATTTACCGAACTGATAGAAAAAGGCGCACTGCTTTTATAAGAAATTAAATTACTGGAAGCGGCATCACTTATGCGAATCCGCAAAGAATCAGAAGGGGCATTTGGCACACTCCAAGCATACGTTGCGGGGCTTGAAGGCAGCGCTGCTTGTAAAGTTGTCCAGCTTGTACCGTTATTTGAAGATAACTCCAATTTTATACTTGTAACACTCGCACTATTAATCCATGTAATATTTTGAACAGAATTAGCTTGAAGATTTTCTCCGCCGTTTAAAGTAGTTAGTTGAACATATCCAACTTTGAAACTTAAATTACTTGTATCACCAATGACGTTATCAAAGGCATCCAACACTCTGATTTTACCGCTTGCAGAGGAAAAAGATGTATCGGGAGTCCATGTGAACTTTTGTGAATCGGCTGACTGAGTGTTTGTCAACTGTTGCCAGGTAGCTCCATTGTAATAATCGATTTTAACTTTTGAAACTAAGATACTACTCCATTTAATTTGATATGACGAACCGGCTTGAATATATTCTCCTCCATCAGGGGCAACTAATGTTAGCGAAGGATAGAAAACGGAAAAGGAATCGCTTGTATCTGAGATGGAAACATCAGCGGAATTATGAATTCTGACTTTAACTTGGCTTGCATTAACATTTGCCGGAATGTTCCATGAATATTGCCCAGCACTTGCTGAAACATCTAATTTGATTGAATCCCAAACCGTCCCGTTATTAGTTGAATAATAGAGATCAACATTCGAAACATCACTGCTTCTAATCCATTTTATTAAATTCGCTTTACCACTTCTCCAATTTTCTCCACCTAATGGTGAAGTAAGTTCAATGTTAGAAATAGTAAAGACCGCATCGTTTGTATCTTGAATTGCGAAGTTTGAAGCAGCATCCACAATTTTTACCACCGCTTGCTGCGAAACTGCATTTGGTAATAACCATGAATATGAATTTGTTGAAGCTGTAATATTAGTATCTATCGGAATCCAATTTCCTGTAGAAGAAGGTTTATAATACAGATTTACTTTTGAGACATTTGACGCAGCAAACCAGGTTATATTTTTCTTGTACCCAACTTGCCAGCTTTCTCCACCGTTGGGAGAAGTTAATATTACATTTGCAATTTTGAAATTTGTATCACTTATATCAGAATAAGATGGATTAAGATCATCACTGACTTTTACTTTAACCGTTGAGCTTGACACATTCGGAATTGTCCAATTGTAAAAACCGGTAGATGCAGTTAAATTAGTTTGAATATTATTCCATACAGTCCCATCTGTTGAATATTCCAATCTTACTTTCGTAATATTTCCGCTTGCGCTCCATTCGATCTTTTGAACAGCACCAACTTGATATTGTTCTCCACCGTTTGGACTAACTAACCGGATTCCGTTTACAGCAAATTGGTTATCACTTACATCAACAATATTAAAATTGGATGCTGCATCGCTAACGCGAATTAAAAACGCGTTGCCCGGTGTAACCGATTGGCTTGATACTGTCCACAAATACTGTCCTGAACTTGCAGCTTCATTGTTCTTGATAAGATTCCAAGTAGCTCCGTTATCGGAAGAGTAATCAATTCTAACTAAGGAAATATTTGAAGAAGTATTCCATTTAATTGTATCCACCGATCCGGTAAGAATAATTTCTCCGCCATTCGGTGATACAACTTTTACATCACCAACAACAAACGGATTTTGATGAGTTGCTGAAATAGTATTATCAGAAGCATCACTTACGCGAATCTTAACTTGCGAAGAAGCGAGCGCTAACGGAATTGACCATGAATAGGTTCCCGCAGCAGCCGGAGTTGATGCAATGATCGTATTCCAACTTGTTCCATTATCACTTGAATATTCCAACGCAACATTGGAAACAAGAGCGCTTGTCCACGTTAAATTTTTAGAAGTTCCGGCTTGCCAATATTCTGTTCCTACAGGTGCAGTTAATGCTATTTGTTCTATTGTAAAGTTTCCGCTTTGGTTTACAATCGTTGCATCAGCGCTATTGGTAATTCTAATTTTTGCTTGCGCTGTTGATGATGAAAATGTAACAGGGTATTTACCATCACTTGCATTAACAAGGTTACTGTAAGAAGCCCAAGTCGAACCTCCATCAGTTGATAGTTCAACTTTTACGAAAGCAATATTTGAAGACGCTGACCAGGTAATGAAATTAGAATAAAGTTTGCCTGTTTGAACTTTCTCGCCTCCTAAAGGTGAAGTCAATACCAAAGAATTAATTGAAAATTCACTTTCACTTTCATCATTTATAGTCAACGCGGTTACATCACTAACTCTAATATTTGCTAGTCCGGAGAGATTGCTGGCTATTGCCCAAGCATATGAGCCGGTATTTGGTACTGTAGCAATAGAAACCCAATTCGTCCCCTGGTTCGTAGAATATTCAATTTTAACATTTGCGATGTTATTTCCTGCATTCCAGGTAATATTTTCTGTAGCGCCAGCTTGTAGTATCTCTCCTCCATTAGGCGATGTAACTTTGATATAACTCAATTTAAATACACCGCTAACTGCAAAATTTGATGGGTGATCGACATCGGAAATTCTGAGTATAGCCTGATCTGTAGCTATATCGTTACCGTTACCAATATTCCAACCGTAGTTTGTTATATTAGCCGGGAAGCTTGCAACAATAGGTATCCAGTCAGAACCATTATTGGTTGAGTAATCAATTTTTATATTTTCTACATTACGCGCTAACCAATACACTCCAAAAATGTATTTGTGACTTTGCCAATAAGAACCTGCTGGTGGGCTATTGACTACTAAACTAGAAATAACAAAACTATTATTATTTCCATCAGATATACTCGGATTTGATTTATCCTTGATTCTGATTTTCCCCAATGTTGTTACAGAGTTCGGCACAATCCATGAATATGTACCCGAATTTGCAAGTGAAGTTAAAGTTAACCAGGTACTCCCATTATCAGAGCTATACTCAATTGACACACTATCAATATTTGATCCGGATGTCCATGCTACATTCCTCGAAGTACCAGCAAGTAAGTACTCTCCATCATTAGGAGAAGTTAGATTCAGATAGCTAATTTTAAATGGTGAACTAACTATTGAATTTAATGGATTAGCAACATCAGATACTCTAATTAAAGCTTGGTTTGTGGCTACATTTCCCGGGAGTGTCCAATTATATTTACCAGAGAAAGAAGCTAAAACGTTAGTAGCAACGGTTGACCAATTTGCTCCATTATTAGATGAAAATTCGATGTTGACAAAATTAACATTTCGAATGGTCCATGAAATTTGTTGAGTCGATCCGCTTTGCCAATAGGTGTTAACATCAGGAGTTATGAAAACATAACTTGAAATTGTGAATGTGTTATTACTGATGTCAGTGATTAAAGAATTTGTTTTATCGCTTATTCTTATTCTACCAAAAGTAGTTATTTGGGAAGGTACAGTCCATGAATAAGTTCCGGAATTTCCTGAGGTAGTTAGCGTGTTCCAGTTACTTCCGTTATCAGATGAATATTCAATCAACACACTATCAATATTTGAACTTGCAGACCATGTAATATTTTTTGTTGAACCGGCTTGTAAATTCTCTCCGCCGTTTGGCGTTGTAACTTGAAGATTTGATATTTTAAAAGCGGGACTTTCTACAACTCTTGTTATATCAAGTGCATCATAAATTCTAACTTTTGCTTGGTTTGAAAAAATGTTTGCCGGGATTGACCAATCTAATTGTCCTAACGAAGCTTGAACCGGTGATGCAGTAATGTCAATCCAGTCGACTCCATTATTAGTCGAATATTGAGCCTTAATGTTAGAAATATTTGCCGAAGTCCATTTAATTGTTTTTGTTGTGCCACCCTGCCAATAAGAAGTTAATATTGGTTCGGTAATTGACAAATTTGAAACAGTAAAAACATTATCACTCGAATCTTTTAGACTTATGTTTGCAGTATTTGTAATACGAATTCTTCCGGTGGTTGTTACCGAATTAGGAATTGTCCATGTATAACTTCCGTTGTTAGTAACAGTTGTAATCGAGTCCCAAGAATTGCCGTTATTCGTTGAGAATTGTATAAGAACATTTGCAATATCGCTGCCTGCCGTCCATGTAATCGCTTTTGAAGTTCCTGCTAACCAATTTTCATTTCCGTTGGGACCGAGAACTCTAATGTAAGTGACTTTAAACGGCTGAGAGGAATCTGAAATTGTCGGATCGGATGCAGAACTAATTCTGATCTTAGTATTTGATGAAGAAACGTTGTTTGGAATCGTCCACGAATAGGATAATGCAGCAGCCGGAGTTGATGCAATTATGTCAGTATAACTTCCGCCATTGTTGGTCGAGTACGCTAATTTAACGTTTGATAAATAAGAAGATTCCCAATTGATTTGCCGCGTGTTTCCGCCTTGCAAATAATCAGATGCAACAGGTGTTAAAAGTCTTAATTTTGCAACTGAAAATGTGCTGTTGCTTGAATCTTTTATAACTGAGTTTGTCACATCCGAAATTCTAACGCTCATCTGGTTTGAATAGATTGAGGTATCAATTGTCCAAGCATAAGTTCCTAATGATGCATTTACAGACGCAGAGATAGTGAACCAATTTTGTCCTGTATTTGTGGAATATTCAATTTTAATATTTGCAATTGTTGGGCTTGAACTCCACGTAATATTTTTCGTTGCTCCGGTCTGCCAAATTTCACCACCGTTAGGAGAAGTAACGGTAAGCGCAAGAAATGAAAACTGTCCGCTTGTACTTACAATATTTAAAGATGAGCCGGCATCACTAATACGGATCCTTCCGGTTGAAGATGATAAGGAGGAAGGAACCGTCCAATTATATATTCCGCTTATTGAAGGATAGTTATTAACTATCGTATTCCAATTTGCCCCGTCGTCGGATGAATATTCAATTTTAATTTGTGTAACGCTGCTGCTATTTGTCCAGGTGATTTGTTTTGTTGAGCCTGCTAAAATTATTTCTCCAGCAACTGGAGAGGAAATCTGTACAGAACCAATTTTAAATGAATTGTCACTCTGATCAATAATAGATGGATTTGAAGCATCAACAATTCTAACTAAAGTAGTTGAAGAACTAAAAGCAGCATTCAAAGCCCAATCATAACTCCCTGAAACTGCCGGATAGGATGAAACAATTGGAAGCCAATTCAATCCATTGTCTAAAGAATATTCAAGATTAATATTTGTAATATTACTACTTGACCAGGTAACAGATTTTGTCGAACCGGACTGCAAGTACTCTCCCCCGTTTGGAGATGTTAAGGCAAGTGAAGAAATTGTAAATAATCCTGAACTGTCTTTTATTTGCCCTGTTGAAGCATCACTTACTTTTATCCTCGCTTGCGTAGAATTCAGATTACTCGGGATAGTAAAATTAAAAGTACCGGTGGCGGCATTAATAATATTCGATAATGTGTTCCAGTTACTTCCATTATCAGTTGTATAAGCGATTCTAACATTATTAATCCCTTGCGAAGTCCATTTAACAGTTAAAACTTTTCCAGCTTGATAGAAACTTCCTGCAAGCGGTTCAGTAACCGCAATTTTCCCAATAATAAAACTTGATGTAGAAGAATCTTGAATAGAAGCAGTAGTTACATCACTAATTTTTACCAAACTTTGTGAGGATGGTTCATTCGGGATCGTCCAAGCATAGGTTCCTAAAGTAGCATCTACAGATGCAATGATGGATTGCCAAATAGAGCCGTTATTTGTAGAATATTCCAACTTTACATTTGCAATAGCTGAACTACTCCAGGTTATATTTTTCGTTGTCCCAATCGTCCAACCTTCATTTAAATTTGGAGATGTTAGGTCAAGTTTAAGAATACTGAATGTCGCATTACTTTGATCAAGCACATCCGGAACTTCAGCATCAACAATTCTTATTCGGGCAAGTTGAGTAGGCATGTCACTTATCGTCCATGCATAAGTACCAACCGAGGCGGAAACATTATTCGCTAACGTATTCCAGTTCAATCCGTTGTCTGTAGAAACTTGAATATTCACCAAAGAAATATTTGAAGCAGACCATGTAATATTTATCCGCTTACCAACCTGTAATTTTTCTGCTCCATTGGGACTTGTCACACTAATTTTGGCAAAAGTGAAAACATTATCGCTTATATCATAAATTTGATTATCCGTAACACTCGAAACTCTAACACGAGCGAGTGAAGAAGGAGTTAACGTATCCGGAATACTCCAGTTATAAGTTTCAGCGCTTGCATTAAGATTCGAGGCAACCGGAATCCAATTTGTGCCATTATCGGTTGTGTAATCAATATTGATTGAACTGATCGTTGAAACATTTAACCATGTTATCGTTTTTGTATTTCCAACCGCCCATTTCTCACTTCCATTAGGAGAGGTTAATCTAATAGAACCAATTGTGAAATAACTGTCGCTATAATCATTTACTACAGAATTGCTTGCATTACTAACACGAACTCTTGCCAATACTGTAGGGTCATTCGGAACGATCCATGCATACGATAACGCGGAAGCTGTTGTTGAATCAACAATTGTTTTCCAGGTTGAACCGTTATTAGTTGAATATTCCAATTTAACTTTTGAGATTGAAGAATGAGTTTTCCAGCTGATTGTTTGTAAACTTCCGATAGGGAAATTTTGTCCGCCATTTGGAGAAACGAGCGAAAGAGAGCTTATAAAAAATGTGTTGTTGCTGGTATCGGCAATTTCAGAAGCCGGAAAATCTGCATCACTAATTCTAACTTTGGCAAAATTAGTTGGCGTATTTGGTACTGTCCAATTATAACTTTGAGCTGCGGCAGGGGTAGAACTTGTTAAAGTAATCCATGAAGAACCGTTATCAGTCGAATACTCAATCTTTGTATTGGTAACATTTCCGCTGTTCCAAAGAATTTGTTTTATGCTGTCAACCGGAAAATATTCTCCTCCTAGAGGAGAAACCAAATCTAATTTTTTAATAATAAAAACAGCATCGCTTTGATCGAGAATATTTAGATTGTCTGCATCACTTATGCGGATTAAAACTTGGTTTGAAGGGAAGTTGCCTACTGTCCAGTTATAAAATCCCGTGTTTGCTGCCGTGTTGAATGCGATCGGAATCCATGTTGTACCATTATTTGAAGAAACTTCGATAGTCACATTTGCAACGTTTGAAGAATTCGTCCATTCAATCCGCTGCGACAACCCTTTTTGTAGAATTTCAGAACCGTTTGGAGAAATAACAGAAAGACTTCCAACCTTAAAACTGTTGTCACTTATATCATAGTTTGTTGAATCATCAGTTGAAACAATCCTTATTCTTCCGTCTGAAAATGAAAAGCCGGGAAGATTCCAACTTACACTCCCAAGATTTGCATTCACTGAATTTTGAATAGCATCCCAGGTGTTTCCATCATCAGTAGAGTATTCAATATTAATTGTATTTATGGAATTTGATGTCCATGAAATATTTTGAGTTGATGTAGGGGCAAATCCCTCTCCACCGTTAGGAGAAGTAATTTTTAATGATGAAATAGTAAAAACATTATCGCTCACATCATTAATTGATGAAACAGTTGCGTCGGAAATCCTAACTTTTGCTTGTGCAGTTGCTGAAGACGCAACTCTCCAAGAATAACTTCCACTGCCTGCTGATAGAGGATTACTGTTTATAAAATTCCATGTTGAACCATTGTTAGTAGAGTATTCTAAATTGATAAGATCTAAATTTGTGGAGGTCCAAGTAATCGTTTTAAAAGAATTTGCAAACCAATTCTCACCACCGTTTGGTTTTGTTAATTCAAGAGAAGTAATTAAAAAATTGTCACTCGTATCCGAAATTTCCGGAACAGAAGAAAGACTAATTCTAACATTTGCTGTTGCTGAAGGAGTATTCGGAATAGGAGTCCAACTGTAACTTGCTGGTGTTGCAGGCAAATTTGATACGATTGTTGTCCACGCTCCTCCGCTGTTTGTTGAATATTCTAATTTAACTGTAGCAATATTTGAGCTAGCTGTCCACTGAATTGTTTTTGCTCCACCGGTTTGAATTTTCTGATTTAATGTTGGACTTGTTAAAATCAACCTTACAATTTGAAAAGATGTATTTGATGTATCGGCAACTGAAATATCAGTAAAATCGATAACCCTAATTTTAGCTTGATTTGTCGAAATTGTATTCGGAATTTCCCAAACAAAACTTCCTGAACTTGCAGCAGTTTTATTAATAACGGTATCCCAGGAAGCCCCGTTGTTAGTTGTAAATTGGATTTTTACATTTGCAACGGCATCGCTCGTCCATTGAATCTCTGTGAGACGTCCGGCTTGAAATATTTCTCCTCCATCTGGCGTAATCACCGAAATAGATTTTGGCGCCGGTGAAGAAGAGGCGTAACTCATTTCCCAACTACTCTTGCCATAAACTAAAGTCACTAGTAGAAAAAAAGAAAAAGTAAATTTTAAAAATATTTTCATATAATTACTCTCCTATTCACCTATTGTAGATGTGAATATGATTTCCATTCAGAGGCATACTATTAATAATTTATTCTGATTACCGGAGAAAAAACTAAATAAGAATTAGTCCGGTAAAACGGTAAAGGCTTGGTCGTAAATCTGTAAGACGTAAAGTATCGGAAATCAAATCCAAATGTATTATTCAGCATAAAAAACATTTTAAATCCAATAAATCCATAGGATTCAGTATAGTCATAGCTAAACAACGTAGAAAGGTTATGAGCTAGTAACCCGCCTTCACCGGAAATAAACACTTCAGCTAATAAATTATTTTTGAATTTGCCTTTACTGTTGGTTTCTAGGTCTGTTAGTTTTATCTGATCCGGATCAAGTAAAAAATGATAAATGTCATACGAAGAAACACCTAAACCAACACCTAAAGCTCCGACATCCGAAAAACTGAGTAATTCTTTTTTTCTTACAAAAAAAGAAAAATAGTTTCGTTGCGAATAAAATTGTGTTAGATAATTAAGTCTAAAATCTTTGGTTTTATATTGTGTTAAACTTAACATTCCTTGAAGCGTAACCTCGATGTCAAGCATATCATCCCAAAAAAGCCTTAGGGGATTTCCCATTATTTTGAAATAGAGATTTGCTCCTGTATGAAATAAGCGTTTGGATAATTCTTCAGCTTCGATTCCTAAAACCGGTTGACGAGCGGGAAGCCCTGTCCCCATTTCTAAAATGTAAGTATTGTTTGGTCTATTATTAATGAGATAGTCAATATAGGTTACTTTTAGACCGGTAACATAATCAGGGTAAAACCATGCAGGTAAACTAATAAAATCATTCCCCCACCGTCCAATGGCAGAAAGTAAATATTTATTTTTTTGATTTGTTGTTGCATTCCAAAACATTAATTCTGGTTCAAAAAAATGAAGATAAATATCATAATTATAAGAATACTTGTTATCGTAAGAACTCTTTGTTAGATCATTTAAAGCATAAAACTGCTTTTTTAAGTCCTGGTACATTTCTTCACCAAGAACATTTTTGATAAAAACGTAATCATGAATTTCATCAAAAAAATAATCAGAACTGTCTTGAGTAACAAGTTTTGCTTCAGTAAAAAATCTTAGGATCTCAACTTCGTCATCATAGTAACGTTTTCGTAATTCAACAAAAACATTACCGCCATATATATCTCGCGATTTTTCAGTCAGAATTTCAAGAGTCGGTTTAATTCCTTGAATCATAAGAGCATTTTTAACAACAAAACGATTATAGATTTCACGTACGTACACAGGATCAGTTACGACCCAAGTTTTTTTAAGGTCATTAAATGCCGTGGTATTGTATTCCAAATTCCGGTAAATTTTTTCAAGCCGAAGTTCTTTTGGATCTGATATTTTTAGCGGCGCAAATTTAGGAATTGCAACTGTCTGTTCAACGGGAGTTTGAACAAGCGTATCCACAAGTGTGGGGGTATTTACTAAACTGCTGTCACCCGAAATTGCTGTTGTTGCTAAGGAATCTGTCTCCTGTGAATAAAGATTCTGAAGAAAAATCACAAATAAGATGATAATAATTTTTTTCATAGAAATCTCTAAAATCCGTATCGATATCTTATTGAAAAATATGAGGCTCCTTCTTCAGCTTCCCATTCTTTCACAGCCCGGAGAAATGGTGCCGAGATGTAACTCGTCTCAAATCGAAAAGAATGGAGTGAAGAGAATTCTATTAACTTCATCCAAAATTTAACAGTTAATTGATTATCAAATATTCTGAAACTAGATCCGAAAAAATCATTATTCTTTGGGGCAAAATTTAGGTACAATGTTGCAGTAGGTTGAATCTTATTGTAAACTTGATTGATAGTACCGCCATTAGTGTAGTTAATTTTTTGAATGTTATAATTAGCAGCGCCAATATCTATTCTAAACCTCAATGTCATCTCTTCACTTGTATTCCAATAAAAGGACATAGAAGATTCCCACTGTTGTGGAGTAAAATATGCGACCAGTTCCCCTTTTTTATCAACAAATTTTACAGAAGGATTAAACGCTTTGGTTGCTCCAGAAGCTAAGTAAAAATTAACAAATGGTAAACCATATGCTCTTGAAGCACTTATATCCAACACTAACCCGGATCCGACATTAAGTTTTGGCGCGGTTACAAAAACAAAAGGTAAACTACTGATAAGGCTGGAGGTGTTGAGTTTTGTGCGTCCCATTAATCGCGCATCAATAATAAAATCTTCCAAAAGATTTTGCGAAGCGCTGGAAATAGTGACGAGAGATCGAATACCGGCAGTAAGTGACATTGACTGCCACGGATGAAGATTCAAAACTTTTGCCCCCATATCAATCTCAGCACTAATCGTGCTGTAACCTAAGTCCATATCCCTATAAAAAAAAGAAACATTTCCAAAACTCGCATCAATCTTATAATCAGTTACTTCTGTTTCAGGAGTTGCTCCTCGCGCTCTTCTAGATTTTTTTTGCGTATCAATTATAACTTTGGGATAATGATGGTTACTGTTTACCCGTTGAAAATTAAGAAAATCCTGGTTGTTTTTACTCGAAATACCTTTGCTTTTATTTACTTGGTCATCAACCTTAATACCAAGAAGTTTAACCGGTTCATTATTATGAATCAAGAATTCCGCTAACTTAAATAAAGCAGCATAAGTTTCAGGATGACTAAAATAAAGCTCTTCAATATCCTGGAAAGTTAAAACAACATTCGCTTCTTTTGAAGATTCAGAAGAAGATGTTCCGAAAAAGTCACCGGTAGAAGCCGCCTTATCAATGGTTTCTCTTACTTGCAATAAAGTTGTAGAATCAAATTCAGAATTCTCTTTCATGAAAATAATTTCGTAAGAATAGGTGTCCGTTGAGTTGAAGTTAAAGGGAGATTTTTCGTTAGTTCGAGGAATATTTTGTAAATCATTTAACTTAACTGAGCCAGCTTGGAACATTATTGAATAAATGTCCAAGTAGTTTTTATCCTCGGCAAGTTTCCGTTCAATTTTACTGAAAGTGTTTTTAAGATTAGTTTGTGCAATACTATTCGCAAAAGCAAATAGGAAAAAAATAAAAGAACCAGCAATTATAGTTGATTTTCTCACAAGCGATCGCCGGTTAATAGTTAATTCTTAAGATCGGAGAAAAGACCAAGAACGAATCATACCGCCAAGGTTCGTATTTTTTCTTATCAACTCCATATGTATTGAAATATCTTATATCAAAACCGAAAGTATCGCTTAACATAACTTTTATTTTTACACCAAAATAACCGAAGCCACCCTGTACATTATAACCAATTAAAGTATTTAAATTATGTTGAATTAATCCTCCGGTACGTGAGACTCCGAAATCTACAAAGGCAAAATGAGAAAATTTACTAAATAGGCTTTTTGTCCCATCTAAATCTGAAATTTTAGCAGAAGCGGGGTCGTATTGTAAATGATGAATATCCGGTGAACCAATTCCGCCGCCAAGTTCAAAATCCCCAAAATCAAAAAGATTAAAGAGATTTCTTTTTTTCAATTCGATTATGAAATAAGTTTTGTTTGAATAAAAATCAAATTTTGTAAGATATTTACCATAATCTAACGCTTTTGTATTATCAACAAAAGTATATTTCGATTCAATGCTTAAATCAAAATCAGTTAAACTTTCGTCGATATATTTCATAACATCACCTGAAATTTTAACATAGAGCGCTTTCCCGGAAACATATAACGGTTTTGCGGGTGGAGTACCTATAAAAGGTTGGCTTGCCGGAAAATTTGTGCCAAGAGAGACCGAATACGTATAATTTTGTGGATTATTACTGACATTACTAAAAAAGGTGACTTTCGATCCAACGATATATTCATTTGCATACCAGCCCGGCTGCATGATACGTTCGTCTCCCCATTTTCCAAAAATGGAAAGCAGGTATTTATTTCTGGAATTACTTGTCGTATTCCAATACATAATTTCAGGGTCTAATAGATTAAGTTTTAAATCAAAATAATAACCGGTTTTTACATCATAATCAGTTTTTGTGAGGTTGTCATAATAGTAATCACGGTTTCTTACTTTATCATAAATTTTATCATTTAAAACTTCGCGTAAATAGAAGCCGTCAACAAAAGGGTCAAAAGTAAATTTAGGATTAGGCTGATTTATTTCTTCCTCAGGTAGGAAAGCAAAAAACTCTATTTCATCATCATAGTATCTTTTGCGCACTTCAATTAGAATGTTCCCCTCGTAAATATCTTGTGTTTTTTGTTCAATATAGTCCCGGGTGACTTTTTTATCATTTATTCTAAATGCGTTTCGAACGACAAAACGATTGTAAATTTCTCTTATAAAAACCGGGTCATTAATAATCCACTGTTCTTTTAAATCATTAAAAGCAATAGTATTGTACTCTAAAGAATTGTAAATCTTTTTAAGATGAGCAACGGTATTAGAATCGGTTTCCTGAGAAAATCCGTTTTGAAAAAAAACTAAAACCAGCAGAAGTAAATTAAATTTTTTCATAATTAATAATCTCACTTTTAAAATTAAAATCCATACCGGTAACGAAGTTGTACAATAGCTCCGCCATCTTTTGCTTCCCATGCGCGTAATTTCCGTGCAATAGGAGCAGAAATATAAGTCCCCTCAAATCTAATTATATGGCCGCCACCAATTTCTACAAGTTTCAGCCATGAAGTAAGCGACGCCTGACTATCGAAAAAGCGAACTTTACATCCGTAAAACTCACTATTGTCAGATATGAAATTAAAATAAAAATTAATCACAGGATAAAAATTATCCTGAATTAACTCCTTTTGAGAAGTAGTTTTAGAATTTCCACTGTATGTCCCTTTCCAAATATCGTAATAACCAGCTCCAACATCCATTCTAAACCGGCTTGTCATTTTATCGCTTGTATTCCAATAAAAAGACATAGTCGCCTCAGCCTGTGAAAAAGAGAAATAAGCTTCTTTATCCGCCCCTTTCGGAACAGTAACATCCGGACTTGAAAAAGCAGGTCCACCGGCATTTAAATAAATGTTTAAAAATGGAAGTGAAAAAGGTCTTGTAATTTGAACATCAAAACCACCGGAAGTACCCATATTCAATTTAGGTTTATCAGCGGCAACAAATGGAAGAGAGCTCATCATCTTTGCGGTATTTAATTTAAGTCGTCCCATCAACTTTACATCAATCATGAGAGCTTTATTCAAATCACTTTTTTTATCGGAAATGTTGATTAATGTCCTAAATGCTGCAGTAAATGGAGTTCCCTGATAGGGTAATAAATTTATAACTTTTTCGGTGAAACCGTATTCTACACTTGCTCCACCCATGGCAAAATCCATAAATTCGTGAGAAAAACTAATTTGAGAAAAGCTTGCGTCCAACCTGAAACTTGTTTTAACTTCTTCCAGAGCAGCCCCTCTTTTAGCTTTAGCAACAATTTTTGGCTTTGGATACCAATGTAAATGGTTAGTACGCATAAAATTGAGATAATCAGTATTATCTCTGGAAGAGATTCCCAAGCTTGTTTTTATTTCTGTATCAGGATTAATCCTTAACAGTTTTTCAGGAGGAGCATCTTCATTCTTTTTTATATAATCTGTAACCTTATTAAAGAGAGCTGAATACTGATCAAAGTGATTTAACTTTAGATCATACATATCTTTAAAAATAAAGTCTCTTGTAATATCAGTCTGAGGTCCACCGCCACCGCCGCCAAAAAATCCCCCTTCTGCAGCGCTTTTATCAACTCTTTGTTCAATATAGAGAAGCTCCAGAGAATCAACACCCACTGCATCCATTAAAAAGACGAAACGGTAGGTCGTCGTCTCATTTACTTTAAAGGAAAAAGGTTCATCATCTTTCCGAGGAAGACTTGTGACAGATGAAGGCAATGCAATCGGACCTGTAAAATCAACGTAATGCAAGTTCAAATATGAACTATCTTTCTTTAATTTTAAATCAATTTTACGGTAGAAATCATCATACGTTTGAGCATCAGCAACAACACTGTAGAGTATGAGATTAATTAAACAAAAAGCAAAATATTTTAGTCGCATAAAAGTCTCAATTAAAAGTAATGATTATCTAATTATTGTAGCCCGAAATTCTTTTTTAACATTATTTTCAAACTGTGTAGAAAAAGTCAAAGAGATCTTTATATCCTGGCTTTGCCCGACGGGGATTGCTGAATAAACATCTTCATTTATTTGCAGAACTAAATAACTAAAACTTCCTGCATCGTAGTTAGTTAAACCGTTGACCAAACCTTCAAAATCGCTTGTTACTCGATAATTTTTAAATTTGGGTTTTACAACAACAAATCCGGTTGGAGTATTACCGATATATGTAAATAAAAATTCTCTATCCTTCGGATTATCGATGCTAATATAAAATTCTTCCCCTTTATCATCTTTATTAACAGTTTTCCATCCAGCAAACTCTGTCAGTGATGGCTTATCAATAGTAATCTGCCATGAGGACTTAAGAATTTCATTTTTTGCATTTTTAAAAGTGAACTCCTTACCGTTGTACATCCCGGTAATCGCCAATTGTTTACCAACAAACTCTATATTGTTTAAAACTGTGTCTAAACTTACAATGGGACCAACTCCCGTAAGAACGGTTCTTCCACCATCTTCAATTTTGAAAGAGTATGCATTGATATCACCAAATTCAACTGTAGCAAAACTAAAAGTGCCCTGCTCTCCATAAAAATATTTGGGTCTAAGGTTAACAGCAGAAGCAATTGTGGGATTATCAACGTTTACAAGATAAAAGAATTCTTTGGTAAGACTCCCCAACTCACCGGATGCCTTCACTGAAAGACGGATATAAAAAGATCCGGTTTGTTCAATAGACTCTTTAATAAAAAGGATAAAGGTTGTACCTCTTCCTCCAGATGTAGCTTTTGCAAAATCTTCTTTTTTAGGTTTTTGTGTGAGGTTTTTACATTCACGAATTTTTTGAAGGCTGGCATCTAATAAATCGACAGTATAATCGATCCGCATAATATTCGTTAATACAAATGGTGGCACATCAAAATTTTGAAATGCGGCGGCTTTAATAGTGTCTTTAACATCTACTTTTTGAGCTAACGAAAAAGTAGAGATTAAAAGTATAAATAGAAAAAATATTACTTGTTTCATATAACTCTCTTTGATTTGATCAAAGTTATTATTTAATAACTAATTAATTTGTGAACTAAATCAAAATAAAAAAATAATATTTATCATAATCCCTGTTTAAGGGATTATGATAAATGTAAACAAAGAACTAATAGACTTCTATACCCTTTGAAACTTTACCACCTTGGCGTTTAGCGCTGATGGAAAAAGATTCAACAGGACTCTTGGCGGTTTTTTGTTCTCCGACCATTTCCTTTAATGCTTCCAGTAAAAATTCCGGTAAATAACTGGGGAGTTGTCTTTCAACTTTACAATAAGCTTTAAATTGAAAATCTCCAGCAGTTTCAATTTTACCGACTAATTTACCATTTCCATCATCAGATCTTACAATTTGGAAACTCTCATTACTGGAATTAACAGTCAAACCTCCGTCAGGCCATCCGGCTGGTTTACCTGAACCGGGGGCTACATCAACATGAAACTCTACTGATTTTTTTTCTTCATCCGAAACAAGTCCGATTGGCGTCATCACAACGACAACTTCTTTGTTTTCCGGATCGCCAAGATTAAAATCTGTTTTTGCCTGAGGAATTGCAAGCAGTAGCGGACTTTTATAAGAGGTGGCCATACTACTCAACATTTTATGACGTACTTCGTTCTGAGCCTCTTCAAATTCATCTCGCTCTGTTATAACTACGAGTAACTCCGTAAGCAAAACAATATAGAGGATAAAATAAACTAAACTCTTTTTCATTTTTGTTCCTCTGCTTGGTTAAACTTTAAAACTTTGTTTCAATTCATTCATTGTTTTCATGTATTCATTTCTTATTCCGGTAATTTTTTGAGTTAATCCGGCAATTTTTTCTACATAAACATCAATTCCTTTGAGTTCTTCAACAGCCATAGCTCTAAAGGTATCTGCTTTATAAGTTTGCTTCACCTCATTTACAGCAGCAAGGTATTCCTTATTCATGTGCGCTAACCGTTTTGATATCTGTGTCATTTTTTCAACATAGTCATCAATAACTTTTAGATCTTCATACGCAATTCCTTTCAATTGGGAAAGTTCTTGCTTGATTGTAGCTACATCTAAACCGAACTTTTCTACAGCCTTCGGATTATGTTCAGCTACAGAACCATGACTTTCTTCAGGTGTAAAAAATGTTACTAAAGATAAAATGAGGAGCAAGAAAAATTCTAGAAAAAGAGCAATCATAACCCAGTTAGGGTCAATTTTACCATCTGTTCCTAAAAGAAATTTTGGAACAACTGCAATCTTTCCTGCAACAGAACCCAGCCCCCTTAAACCAACAACGATAATAAGAACCGCGGCTCCCATATATACAATACCTTGTACATTGTTTGCATAATTTGGGATTACCGTATGAACCATCCACTTACCAAAAAATGTTTTTGGTGTATTCGCGGTTTTGACTTGTGTATTCACCTTTTATCTCCTTAGGTTAATTGATAAAGAATATTTAAATGAAAAGTACCTTTGTATTTTGAAAGCGCTTTTAATTTTAGCCTCCATAAGAAATATCCATAATTAGGTTAAAATTATTTTATAATAATTTAATTGAATACCTAGGAACAAGTTTAGGAAAATTTTTTTAATATTTCAACAACTATTTTAAATATTTTTAATTTTATTTTCCTCGAACCAAGAAAAGAACTCTCTTAACGCTTCACGTCTTTCAGGAGGAACATAGTAAAAATTTATTCCGCGGGGAGTAATCTCCCAAAATTCTTCATTTGTAGTATTAAAAATAATATCTTTTATTTTTTCAATCCTACTCATTGGTTCAACCGTCATATCCTGATAAATAATTCTTGCTAATTCCTTTTCCCCTTTTAGTAAATAGTAACCGGCTAACTTAACTTGTGCTATGCGCACTCCGATAAGAGAAATTTCTTTTGTGTCAAGCCCCTTTCCTTTCGACTCTTCGATCGGTTCATCAAGTTGAAGGAACTGCATCAAAAGAGTTTTATAGTTAGGAACTTTAAGATCATAAGCAATTTCATTCAACCTGCACAAGTCGTGTGCGGCGGTTTCAAGAATAAATAATACTTGATTTTTATTTGCTTCTTGTCCGTAGTACCTGAAATAAAAAGCAACTTTTTCAACATCTATAGGATTTTCAATTAATAATTCTTCACCTACGATCCGATAATGTTCAAGAGTGTTAAACGCCGAACGAGGATCTTTTTCTCTAATTGAAATCCGCAGATAAGAATTAAAATATTGAAAAGCGCAAGTCAAGGCTCCTTTATCTTTAATGTGTATCGCTTTAATTGCAATGAGTTCTGAATTAAGAAGCACACCTGAAGCAACATCTCTCAAAGTTAAACGCGAATTATTAAAAACAAGTTCCAATAGTCCGAATATTTTTCGTTCGATAAGAACTTTCTGCTCTTCAATTTGATTCATCACATATTGGGAATAACTTGAAAAATCAGGATCAAAATATTCTTTACCGGAAAGTTTAAACCATGCTTCCGGAAGCTGTGATTTTCTCCCTAAATATTCCTCAATAATTTCGCGCAATGTGTTGATACACAAAAGCGTTACTGCCCTGTCACCTTGATAAACCGAGTTAAGAGCTATATCTCCAACAAAATTAATATTCTGGGTTAGTTCGTCTTTCGCTTTAATTAGATCTGTTTCTTTCCCGGAAATAACTGCATCAATAATTTTAATTGATCTGATCTGAACATAGGAAAGAAAATTATTTGGTCTTAAAAAATTAAATACATAATTAAAATGAGGTAGTACGATCACCAGGCTGAAAATGATTAACAGTAAGTTAAATCCTACACTATAAAGCGTGACAAAATCCGACCGGATTGTGTTGGTTACTAAGATAGTATTAACACCGGTGATTATAAAAAGACCGATAACTGAAATATTGGTTTTATCGGTAACGAACAAATCCATAATTTTTGATGAATACTTGTTTGCCGCCAACTGAACAATAATTGCAACTACTGTAATTTCTATACCAAGGATGGAAGTGACAAGTTCTCCCAATCCGCCTAATGTGTTAGTTAGTGTCCCCACATCTTTGTTGAAAAAGAAATAAAACACTGATTCTAAATTTGCTTGAACAAGAAGTGAATCAATCCACCTGTTAATAAAATAGACAGTGAAGCTAAACCCTATGATCAACAAAAGGGGTTTTATCCAGGGAGAGGCATTAATTTGGGCAGTTACAACATTCTTTTTCATTAAATCCAAATAAAGTTTTAACAAAAATATCATTTACAACCATTTCTACAAACAAAATATTTTGTTATTCAAAAAAAAAACTTTAGTTTTACACAAAAATTATTAACCTTTAATTCTATACAGCGAGATAGAGAAGGAAAAAATGAAAAATACTATTTATCGATTAATTGAAAAGGACCTCTGCGGCTATTTGCCAAGGAGGATTTTTTGTATATGGATATCAAAGCAAAAATAATAGATGAAATCGGTCTCAGCCGGATCATCACCCGTTTCACCCATGAAATAATTGAACGAAACAAAGGCTCCGTTAATTTAACGTTGGTGGGAATGCGTACACGAGGCGAATTTCTTGCAAAAAGAATTCACGAAAAAATTAAAGAGATTGAAAAAGTCGAAATCCCTCTAGCTATCCTTGATGTTACGTTATACCGCGATGATTTTCGCGTGCGCTTAAAACAACCGCAAGTTTCTGTCTCCGATATAACTTTTGATATCAACGAAAAAAATATTATCCTCATTGATGATGTGTTATATACCGGGAGAACCGTCCGATCCGCGATGAGTGCAATCATGGATTTAGGCAGACCCAGTTCCATCCAACTTTGTGTTTTGGTTGATCGCGGACACCGCGAACTCCCAATCAGTGCAGACTATGTCGGGAAGAATATTCCAACTTCAATTAATGAAGAAGTAAAAGTAAAATTAAAAGAAATTGACGGCGAAGATGCTGTTTATTTAGTAGAAGAAAAATAAAAGGATAATTTAAAATGCCTCTTTCAAGCAGACATTTATTAGGATTAGAAACTACTCCAAAAGAAGATATCAAATTAATTTTAGATACGGCAACAACATTTAAAGAAGTATTGGAAAGACCGATTAAACGTGTCCCAACATTACAAGGAAAAACTGTCGTTAATTTGTTTTACGAAAATTCCACGCGGACGAGAATCTCATTTGAGCTTGCGGAAAAAAGACTTTCTGCAGACGCTGTAAACTTTTCTGTTTCAACAAGCAGTGTTTCAAAAGGTGAAACTTTTAAGGACACAATAAAAAATATCGAGGCGATGAAAATCGATATGGTAGTAGCGCGCCATGCTGCAGCGGGAACTCCACTCTATCTTACACAACTTTGCGATGCACACATTATCAATGCCGGAGATGGCATCCACGAACATCCCACGCAAGCTTTGCTGGATATGTATTCGATCCGCGAAAAACTTGGCAGGCTTGAAGGAGTAAAAGTTTGTATCGTTGGAGATATTGCCCACAGCCGGGTTGCACTTTCAAATATTTTCGGACTAAAAACAATCGGCGCTGAAGTTTCCGTTTGCGGTCCTGCAACAATGATCCCCCGAAATATCAAAGACCTTGGTGTAAAAGTTTTTTATAACATTGATGAAGCCATTCAAGAAAATGATGTGCTGAATGTTTTAAGAATTCAGCTTGAAAGAAAAGCAGGAAGTAATTTTCCTACTTTACGTGAATATCATACTTGTTATGGAATAACAAACGAACGATTGGAAAAGAACGGAAAAGATATATTAATTCTTCACCCCGGTCCAATAAACCGCGGTGTTGAAATTTCATCCGAAGTTGCTGATGGAAACAATCAAATTATTCTTCAGCAAGTAACCAACGGGGTCGCAGTTCGTATGGCTGTTCTTTATTTATTAGGAACTCAAAACTAAGGAAATTGAAAAATGAAAATCGCTTTGAAAAATTGTCAACTTGTTCACCCATTGCAAAAAATAAATAAAAAATCAAATCTTTTACTTGAACACGGAATCATAACAAAAATCGGAAATCTTACTACTGAAGATTTGAAGAACGCAGAAATATTCGATCTAAAAGATAATTTCGTTTCGCCTGGATTTTTCGATATGCATGTACACCTTCGTGAGCCCGGACGTGAAGATGAGGAAACCATACAGACCGGTTGCGATGCCGCTGCTCAAGGCGGATTTACAGGCATCGCCTGTATGCCGAACACAGAACCAACTTTAGATTCTGCCGAAGTAATTTCGCTCATAAAAGAGAAAGCAAAAAATCATTTAGTTGAAGTATTTCCTGTTGCTGCTGCAACGGTGGGACGAAAAGGAGAAATAATTTCTCCGATGGCGGAATTATTTAGTGCGGGTGCTGTCGGATTTTCTGATGACGGCGTTGCTATTAAAACTGCACGAATATTGAAAACAGCTTTAGAATATTCAACTATGTTTGATGTTCCAATAATTGAACACTGCGAAGAAGAATCGCTTGCAAGCGGTGCAATGAATGAAGGCGTTACTTCAACTTTTTTAGGACTTCCACCTATTCCCTCTGTTGCCGAAGACTTAATTGTTATGCGCGATATTTTGATGTCAGAATATACCGGAGGGAAAATTCACATCGCACATATTAGTACAAAAAAAGCTGTACAAATGGTTCGCGAAGCAAAAGCAAATGGGATTCGTGTAACGGCGGAAGTTTCTCCGCACCATTTTACATTGACTGATGAGGCGGTAAAAGGTTATAACACAAATACGAAAATGAATCCCCCGCTCCGTACGCAGGAAGATGTGAATGCGATGCTTGAAGGATTGAAAGATGGAACGATAGATTGCATCGCCAGCGACCATGCCCCGCATTCACTTGAAGAAAAAGAAATGGAATTTGAATTTGCACCCAACGGGATAGTCGGTCTCGAAACACAAATCGGATTGGCGCTTACAGAACTTTATCACAAAAAAGTTTTAACGATAGAACAATTGGTTGAGAAATTTGCCATCAATCCGAGAAAAATTTTAAATATCCATGTGCCAAAATTTGAAGTCGGTGAAACTGCGAACTTTACTATTTTTGATGTGAATGAAATTTGGTCGGTTGATATTTCTCAATTCAAATCGAAATCGAAAAACTCTCCATTTGACAAGCGATTACTGAAGGGCAAAGCAGTTGGTGTGATCAACAAAAAGAAAATGTTGTTGACCGGAAAATCTATAGAGATTTAGTTTCTGGAAGAATAATTCGGTTTCTTTTTTATAAAAGAATCTGATTTCAATTTAGAACGTTGAAATAAAATTCACCGAAAAGTTTTTGGTTGCAAGCGGATTTGGATTTGCGTCAAAATATATATTCCAGCTTGTCTGCTCAGCTAAATTTTTATTATAAGCAACAACAGAGCGCACTGCATTAACAATGCTCACCAATCTGTTTATCAGCATCGCCCCAACTACAAATTGTAAATTATTATAAGCGCGCTGGCTTGAAAGCCACATTCCACGATACTGGCGGCGTTGTGTTTCATTTTCCCATTTCCAATTCATTATATCTTTGTCAAACATTTCAGTAAATCTTTGTTCAAGCGCTTTTTCGTCGTTGTATTGGTCAATGTTTTTATAATTTCCAATCGTGGCAAAATAGTCGTCGTTTTTACTCGTTAAAGAAATTCCGCCGTAAGTTTGTGCATAGGATTTATAATTCTCTTTCTTCCAATCACCATAAGTATTTACGCCAAAATAAACTCCTAACAGAGCAGCATCTGCAATGGTGAAATACTTTCCGGATTTGTAATTGTTGGCGTATAATTCACCCATTCCCGGCAGCATGGCGGAATATAAAATTGCCAGAGCTATATTTTTTTTTGCCGGAGGATTTTCAAATAATTCTTTGCTGATACTTACGTCATTCTCTGGAATAATTTGATCGGTAAATACAAATTTGGTTGGTTCAAATTTATTTTGGATTGGACTGCTGAATTTTTGAGGAAAAAGCGCAACTGCGAACAGAAAGAGGAAGAAGATATTTTTCATGTTTTTTTTGATTGAAAAGTTATGATTTAAACTGCTATCCGTTCAACGGAAAAATTTCCCCCTTCAATCGAAGCGTTGCAATAATTTCCGAAAACTTTGTTTATCGTTATTTCACAAAATTGGTTTTGTAAATTACTATTAAACGGATGAAATACTTTAATATAATTTGATGTAAATCCTTTAATGATGCCATTATCCTCTGTTTCTTCAAAAAGAACTCTTTCCTTTTTACCGACGAATTTTTCGTGGAATGCAAATCTTTTTTTATCGCTGAGAATACGCAATAAGGTACTTCTCCTTTTTCGTTCTACTGTTTCAACTTTATCTGGTAACGAAATTGCCTTCGTATCCGGACGTTCGGAATAAGTAAAGACGTGCAAATATGAAATTGGTAAATCTCTCAAAAAGTTATATGTCTCTTGAAAATCCTCTTCGGTCTCGCCCGGGAAACCGGTTATCACATCAACACCGATCCCAATCTCTGGATTAACATTCTTCAATTTTGTAATAAGGGTTTTATAATCCTCAGTGGTATAACGGCGCTGCATAAGACGAAGAATTCTGTCGCTGCCGCTTTGCAACGGAATATGAAAATGCTTGCAAATTTTTTCTGTTGATAATGTGAGAGTAATAATTTCATCGGTCAAAAGATTCGGTTCAATTGAACTAATACGGATTCTAAAATCTCCTTCGACTGAAACTAATTTTTTCAAGAGATGAAAAAAATCTATTGCAAATGATTTTCCGTAATCACCAACATTTACTCCGGTTAATATTACTTCCTTATACCCTTGCTCTATAATCAACCGAAATTGTTCGAGGACTTTTTCCGGTTCTAAACTCCTGCTTGCACCGCGAGCCAAAGGAATTGTACAATACGTACATTTATAATCACACCCGTCTTGTATTTTAAAATATGCACGCGTTCTTGAATCAATATCAGTAGAAGAAGCGACACCAAAGCTGTGGTCAAGTTCATCTTTAGTGGAAGTGTAAATGCATGCAAGTTCTTTTTTTTCAAAATTATTTAGATACGAAAAGAGATCAAATTTTTCGTTGCTTCCCAAAACTGCATCTACTCCCTCTATTTGTGAAATTTCTTCAGGGCGAAGTTGTGCATAACAGCCCGTAACAATAACAAAGGCTTCAGGATTTATCCGTAGCGAACGACGTATCACCTGGCGGCATTCTTTCTCAGCATTTTCAGTTACCGAACAGGTATTTAAAACATAAACATCCGCATGATCGGAAAATTCAACAACCGAAAATCCGCGGATAGTAAACTGTTTACCAATTGCAGCGGTTTCTGAAAAATTTAATTTACAGCCTAGTGTATGTAATGCAACTTTTTTATTCATACTCTTTAAAACCGTAGAGACATGGAATACCATGTCTCTACTATAAATTAACAGTGAAGTTCACCTAAGTGACTTATTCCTGCGATTGTTTCGGTGGCGCAAGACTTTCTTCCGGAAGTTCAAAATTCGGGAAGTCTGCCGAGTTTACCGTAACGGTATCCGCAGTCATTACATCTTGCGGAGTCATTTTTTCGAGTTTATGCAAGGAAATGAATTCCTGAATAAACGCTTCACCCTTATCTTTTAAGTATGCTAAAGCGCTCAAAACGATTTTCTTATTTTCTTTATCAAACTCAATAACTTCTAAATCAATTTGAGAATCAATAGGAAAATGAACCGTGAGATTTTTAATCTTAGCAGTTGAAAGATGACTTGAAGGAACAAATCCGTCAACATCAAGAGGAAGTTCTACGATCACTCCTTTTTCTATTATACGGACAACCTTAGCTTGTGTTTCAATTCCAACGGCATATGATTTTTCAAATGTATCCCATGGATTATCTTGAATTTGTTTGTGACCAAGAGAAATTTTTCTTTGATCAACATCAACAGAAAGAACAAGAACTTCAATTCTTTCTCCTTTTTTTACAACTTCCCCGGGATGGCGGATTTTCTTAGTCCATGATAAATCGGAAATGTGAACAAGTCCGTCAACACCAGGTTCAAGCTCAACAAACACTCCAAAGTTGGTGAGATTTCTTGCAATTCCAAAATGTCTTGAGCCTACAGGATATTTTTGCATCAATTCTTGCCACGGATCCGGTTCTAACTGTTTAATTCCAAGAGAAATTTTCTTTTCCTCTTTATCTAAGCTAAGTACAACTGCTTCAATTACCTGTCCCATTGCAACAACTTGCGAAGGATGTTTGATATGCTGGGTCCAGCTCATTTCGGAGTTATGAATTAATCCTTCAATTCCTTTTTCAATTTCGATAAACGCACCGTAATCAGTTAACGAAACTACTTTACCGGAAACTTTCGCTCCGATCTGTAATTTCTCTTCGATATTCTCCCAAGGATGTGGAAGAAGTTTTTTCAAGCTAAGAGAAATTCTTCTCTTTTCTGCATCGAAATCTGTTACAACAACATTAATCGTTTCATCAAGTTTAACAACTTCGCTAGGATGATTAATTCTGCCCCAGCTTAAATCGGTAATGTGAATTAATCCATCAACTCCGCCAAGATCAACGAATACGCCGAAATCGGTAATTGCTTTAACGGTTCCTTCGAGGATTTGACCTTTGTCAAGCTTGTCGAGAATTTCTTTCCGCTGATCTGCCATTTCTTCTTCAACAAGAACTTTATGCGAAACGACAACATTTTCAGTAGGAATATTGACCTTAACAACTTTAAAATCCATCATTCTTCCAACGAATGCATCAAAATCGCGGATCGGGCGAACATCAATTTGTGAACCCGGTAAGAATGCTTCCATTCCCATCAAGTCAACAACCATACCGCCTTTAATTCTACGTACGATCTTACCTTGAATAATTTCACCTGTATCATGAGCGCGAACAACTTTTTCCCAAATTCTGAGAAAGTCTGCGCGTCTTTTACTAAGAACAAGATTTCCTTCTTGATCTTCTACGCTTTCGAGTACAACTTCAATTTCAGCGCCAACCTTAATCGGTTCATCAGCCGAGAATTCATCTTTAGGAATTTGACCTTCAGATTTGAATCCGACATCAATAATTACAGTATCTTGTTGAATTCTTACGATAGTTCCCCTGATGATTTCGCCTTCTTTTACATCGCGGAATGAATCGCCGTACAATTTAGAGAGGGCGGAAAATTCTTCCTGCGAATATTCTTCATCATAAAAGAATTTTTTCGCGCTGTTGAATTCATCAAGGAGTGATTTTTTTTTCTTTTCGGACATTTAGACTCCAAAAAAACAATTATCCGTTCTTACTTTCCAAGCCATCAAATGAAAATAAAAACAGAAAATTTAGTTTGACATTTTTAATTAACGATGACTTATAAAACTTTTATTTTTCAAAATGATCTTCAAGAACACTTTTCATTTCTTCCATAACCCATTGCGGGGTTGAAGTTGCACCCGTAATTCCAACGGTTTTAGCGCCGGTAAACCAGGTAAAATCAATTTCTTCTTTCGATTCCACAAAAAACGTTTTGGCATTTACATCTTTTGCTATTGCATAAAGAACTTTGCCGTTACTGCTTTTTTTGCCTGCAGTAAAAATAATTACGTCATTCAAACCGGCAAATTCGCGAAGTTTTTTCTCACGTCCGGAGACTTGTCCGCAAATGGTATCCTTCGCATGGAATTCTACTGCTTCATCTTCAATTGTTTCGATGACAAGTTCTTTAACTTTTTCTTTTAAAGCGGAAGCAATTAAAGCGAAAGTCTCTTTATCCATCGTCGTTTGTGAGAACAAAACAGTCGGTTTTGAGAGATCAACATTCTCCAACGCTTCAGTTAAACTTAAAATTACAACCGCTCTATCCTCGGTTACACCACTTAAACCAATTACCTCTGCATGATCTTTCTTCCCGAAAATTACAATCTGATAATTTTTATCAACGAACTTTTTAATTCTTTCTTGAACCTTTGTAACCACGGGACACGTTGCATCAACCAATTCAATTCCAAAGGTAACTGCTTTTTTATAGGTAGCAGGCGGTTCACCGTGAGCGCGAATTAAAACTTTACTTCCGTTAGGAATTTTTTCAAAATCTTCAACCGTAATTGTCTCCAAACCAAGTTTTGCAAGACGTTTTACTTCAACAGCGTTGTGAATAACATCGCCAAGTGAGTAAAGTTTCGAGGACGTCTGCAATTCTCTCTCGGCAAAATCTATTGCCCGTACAACGCCCCAACAAAATCCGGCAAATTTATCAATACTAACGATCATTCTTCATCCATTCATCAAACAACATTCTAATATTTATCAATCCCATCGTTCATTTATCTTGCTCAAAGTGCGGTCTCTTTTGTTCCACAACTTTATATATTTCTTTATAAATGAAATTCACCTGTTCATCTATCGAAAGAGAGGAAGTGTCAACACCAATTGCATCTTTAGCTTTTTGCAGCGGACTTTCTTTTCTGCTCGAATCAATTTTATCTCGATTTAACAAATTTTCTTTTACAATATCTTCGGGAATATGCTTTCCTTTTTCTTGCATTTCCTTAGTTCTTCTTTTCGTCCTCTCGTCAATTGATGCAGTTAAAAAAAATTTTACATCAGCATTCGGGAAAACGACCGTTCCGATGTCTCTTCCTTCCATTACAATTCCGCCTAAAGCGCCGATCTGCCTCTGTTTTTCAACTAAAATTTGGCGGATTTGCTTTATTTTACTTATTTCGCTTACGTTACTGTTAACTTCCTGACTCCTAATTTCTTCGGAGAGATCAACTTTATCCGCAAAAACTTTAGAAACCCCATCCGTATAGGTTAATTCGATTTCAGTTCGTTTAAGAAGTTCAACAATTTCCGGTTCATTGCCGGTAATATTATGTTTTAGCGCAAGAAAAGTAATTGCCCGGTACATTGCACCGGTATCCAAATAGAGGTATTCAAGCTTATTTGCAAGAAGTTTTGCAGTCGTGCTTTTTCCCGAACCGGCAGGACCATCGATAGCGACAATTAATTTTTTAGACATCGTACGAAAGTTAAGGAATTATCAAAATATTTACAATTTTTCATTAGAGAAAAACGTCTTTTCAATAAACTTCCTTCCCACCGAGTTCATTTTTAATATAATTAAAGAGTTTATTGTCCGGCAACTCTGTCTTTTTAGGAGAACCGACTGATTCTTCCTCCATTTTTAGCTCTTTATCTTCTGCTTCAATGACATTAAAAGTTAATTTTGTTCCGAATATTTCATTAGCTTTTTGAGTAAAATAATCTTGATGTTGTAAAAGAATTCTTTTCCCAAAATCGTCTTTCAAGAGAATATTTAAAGTTGTCTCGTTGAGACTAACCGGGGAGATTTGCCCCATTATTTTCCCAAAAAGTAATTTCTTCTCATCCGTAATTGCAGAGACGAATCCTTCCCACTGTTTAACGACAGAATCAAAATTAAAAAGCCCATTCTCAGATTCGGTGGAA
This sequence comes from Ignavibacteriaceae bacterium, assembly GCA_023229425.1. Lineage (GTDB taxonomy): Bacteria > Bacteroidota > Ignavibacteria > Ignavibacteriales > Ignavibacteriaceae > UBA1563. Next base: position 79,156 of record JALNZG010000008.1, on the reverse strand, counting down.
ACTTTTTCAACAGTTTGTTTTATAACCGGTTCACTCTTCACAAGTTTTGGAGTGGTGGAAGGTTCGCTTACCTTTGATTCAATCTTTTTTTCAACATACTGTTTTGGCGGTTCTTCATTTTGTCTTACAGAAACGCGGGTTTGTGCATCATGAAGGCTGTCTTGAATTTCCGAAAATTTCCCGGAATTTACCATCCCGACTAACTGCGAAATTGTTAGTGTTGATTCCAAACCAATGATAAAACACAAAGCCATTTCAATTTTTAATTTATAATTTACAGCATAACGAAGCTCGATTGAGGTTTTTGTGAGAGAGTTAATAATTCTAATTAAATCATTTTCAGAAAAAACATTCTTGTTCGATTTATACATTTTTTTATAAACTTCTGCGGTTTCAATAAGTGAAGTTGTGCCGGAAATTTGAACAGTTAAAATATTTCTGAAATGTTCTATCAATCCTTCAAGAAAATCAGTAAAACTCCATCCGTTTTGATAGATTTTTTCAGCTAAGGTAAAAGCAGCCTGATAATCTTTCGTTTTGATCGCATCGGAAACCTGGAAGTATAATTCATCATCAATAAAGTTGAGAATTTTTATTACCGTTTCATACTCAACTTTTTCTCCGCAAAATGCAACAACCTGATCGAAAAAACTCTCAGCATCGCGAAGTCCGCCATCTGATTTTTTCGCTATCAGAGTTAACGTTTTATCATCAATGGAAATTTTTTGATCGTCGGCAATTTTGTTTAACAAAGTTTTTATTGTGTGAACATCAATTCTTCTAAAATCATAACGCTGGCAGCGTGAAATAATTGTTATCGGCACTTTGTGAATATCGGTAGTCGCAAAAATAAAAATAGTGTGAGAAGGCGGTTCTTCCAATGTTTTCAATAAAGCATTGAAAGAATCTTTTGTAAGCGAGTGCACTTCATCAATAACATAAACTTTATACTTCCCTTTTGTCGGTGCATATTTTACCGAATCGCGAAGCGTGCGAATGTCATCTATCCCACGGTTCGAAGCGGCATCAATTTCAATTATATCCATAGATTGTGTTGATTGAATTGATTTGCACATTTCGCATTTATTACACGGTTCTGCATCTTTTGGATTCTCACAATTTAATGCTTTGGCAAGAATTCTTGCAGTTGTAGTTTTACCAACCCCGCGCGGACCGGTGAACAAAAAAGCATGCGCAACCCGTCCGCTTTTTATGCCATTTTTTAGCGTGTTCGTGATATGCTCTTGCCCTACAACTTCATCAAAAAGCTGCGGGCGGTATTTTCTTGCAGTTACTACGAATGACATGTGAATTCCTAATTTTTGTTTCTGTCACAATTTATTTCAATTTTTTAATACTTGGGTTATTTAACAAAGCTTTTATTTGTTGAATTGCCATTTGATTCAACTGCATAAGTCGTTCAGGCTGCTTTTTCCCTTGCGCTATTAAGAGGGCGTTAAGACTCTCTAAATTTGAAAGGACAACTAACTGCTCTAAAGTTGCTGTATCACGTATATTTCCAGCTTCGGCAGGGTTTTGTAACCGCCATTGTTGTGCGGTTTTTCCAAATAAGGCTACGTTTAATAAATCAGCTTCGTTGGCATAAACAAAATTAATTTGCTGTTTGGTTAATTCTTTTGGTATAAGGTTTTCTTTAATAGCATCGGTGTGAATGTGGTAATTCACTTTAGCCAAAGTGCGTTGCAGGTTCCATGTTAATTTCAGCCGGTCGTTTTCATCATCTTTTAGCCGCTGAAATTCCTTGATGAGGTAGAATTTGAATTCTGCACTGATCCAAGAAGCAAACTCAAAGGCAATATCCTTGTGCGCAAAAGTGCCTCCGTAACGACCGGCTTTTGAAACCATGCCGGTTGCGTTGGTTGTTTCAATCCATCGTTTGGGCGTTAACGAAAAACTGTTTGCCCCTGACATACTTTTAATTCCATCGAATTCGATGGAATTAAAATTTGGATTATTGAATTGCTCCCACAAACCTATAAATTCTATAGTACTTCTATTCCGCATCCAGTTTTGGAGAATGTAATCACTACGTTCTTTATCTCGGTAACGGGCTATATCGGTAAGGCTAATATAGTCCTGTTTCTTTTCTTCATAAAGAAAGACCTCAGTTCCTTTTACATTAATTGTTCTATTTTTTGCCATACGCTATTTTAAATTATGGTAAAAATGCCATAGTTAAATTTTATTTTTAAAAGTGGTCGAATTCCACCCCTTTAAACCTCTCGAATTCGATAGGTTTAAACATAACTGAATTCCGTAACATTAAAATCATGGTGGTTCAACCGCTCACGCAATCCGGAATATACTGCATTGATTTCACCACACTTCTTCTCCAACCCTTTTTCCCGAGTCAATTACGCTATGAAGATTCGATTTTTTTATTCCGGATATCAACTCTTCCAAGTTATATTTTTTACCCTCGACCGGTTCAACAATAATTTTATCATTTTCCAGTGATAGATTTACATATTCATCTTTCCTAATTCTTGATTGGGAAGCAATAGCTTTTGGGATTCTAAGCGCTAAACTATTTCCCCATTTTTGAATTTTGATACGCATATTTAAACCTTGCTTTTGTTTCTACAATAAAGATACATAAGACGTCCAATTTTTACGATATAAATATTGATACTTTCACTCTTTTCTTAAATAAAAACTGAATCCGCCAAAAACTCTGTTAATTCTTCTAAATATTTTTTATCTGTTTCACTAAAGGCACTAAATAGATAACTGTCCAAATCCAACACACCGATAAGTTCATTTTCTTTTAGAATCGGGACAACAATTTCAGAGTTTGAACCGTCGTCGCATGCGATATGCCCCGGGAAAGCATTTACATCTTGTACAATGATTGTTTCCTTTTTCAATGCCGAAGTTCCGCATACGCCTTTGCCAAGTTCAATTTTTGTACAAGCGACTTTCCCTTGAAATGGTCCAAGATAAAGTTTTTCACCATCAAAAAGATAAAACCCAACCCAGCTTATTTTTTCAAATGTCTGTTTTAATGCAGCAGCACAATTCGAAAGATTGGAAAGCAAAAGATCATCTTTGCTTAAAAGAAATTTTATCTGCCGTAGCAAAGCAGAATATTTTTCTGCATCAGTTAAGTTTAATCCTATTTTAAACTCTTCCGTCATTTATTTCTTTTTCTTCGTGATTACTTTTTTCTTTGCGACCGTTTGTGTTTTTTTCGCAACAGTTTTCTTAAACACATACGGAAGAGCCTGTTCAATTCTTTCAATCGGAATGATGGTTAAACCGTCTTTCACCTTTGGCAGAATTTCTTTCAAGTCGATCTCGTTATCTTTTGGTATCAACACGGTAGATATGTTACTCCGTTTTGCTGCAATAAGTTTTTCGTTCAATCCGCCGATTGGTAAAACTTTTCCACGCAGAGTTATTTCACCGGTCATAGCAACATCGGATGAAGTCGGTTTACCGGAAATTGCCGAAAGCATAGCCATCACCATAGTTATTCCGGCAGATGGTCCATCCTTTGGAATAGCGCCTTCCGGTAAATGAATATGAATTTCTTTTCCTTTAAAAAATTGTTCCGGAATGCCCAGTTTTTTTGTGTTCGAACGGATATAACTCAGCCCAGCTTGAGCAGATTCTTTCATCACGTTGCCGAGCTGACCTGTAAGCGAGAGTCTTTCTTGTCCCGGCATAATTGTTACGTCAACTTCTAAAATTTCTCCACCTACGCTAGTCCAAGCTAAGCCGGTAGTACTTCCGATTCGGTTTTCTTTTTGCACCGTCTGTCGTTTGTATTTTGGAACTCCAAGAAATTCTTCAACTTTTTTCTCGTCAATTGTTAAAGGGATTTTATTTTTTCCGTTGGTTCCGTTACTCGAATTTCTTAATACGATTTCTTTGGCAGATTTTCTACAAAGAGAAGCTAATTCCCTTTCTAGATTTCTCACGCCCGATTCTCGTGTATAACCTGAAATTACTTTTCTGATTGATTCATCACTTATCTTTACATTCTTATCCTCAAGTCCATGTGCTTTTATTTGCTTCGGAAGCAGATGGCGTTTTGCAATTTCAAGTTTATCATATTCCAAATAACTCGGAAGCTCAATTATTTCCATTCTATCCTGAAGCGGAAGTGGAATAGAGTAACGAACGTTTGCAGTAGTAATGAACATTACTTGCGAAAGATCGTAATCAACTTCTAAATAATGATCTTGGAAAGTGTGGTTTTGTTCGGGATCAAGAACTTCCAACATTGCAGAAGAAGGATCGCCGCGAAAATCATTGCTGATCTTATCAATTTCATCAAGCAGAATTAAAGGATTTACCGTTCCAGCCCGTTTCATCGCATGAATAATTTTGCCCGGCATTGAGCCGATATAGGTTTTTCTGTGCCCGCGGATTTCTGCTTCATCACGAACTCCGCCGAGGCTTATTCTAACAAATTCTCTTCCAATTGCGCGGGCGATTGATTTACCGAGAGAAGTTTTTCCAACTCCGGGAGGACCAACAAGACAAAGAATCTGTCCCCGCATTTGTTTTACTAAATTAAGCACGGCAATGTGTTCAATAATTCTTTCCTTCGGTTTTTCCAATCCAAAATGATCTTCATTTAAAATTGTTTCGACATGCTTAATATCTAAATGGTCTTCCGATTTTTTGTACCAGGGAACATCTATCAGCCAATCCAAATAATTTCTGATGACTGTAAACTCAGGAGACATCGGAGGAATTTTTTGGAGTTTGTTCAGTTCTTCAATAGCTGTATCATTCGCAAGTTTCGGCATTTTTGCTTTTTTAATTTTGTCGCGGAGTTTGCCGATTTCGGAATTATTATCCTCATCTTCACCCAATTCATCCTGCAGTATTTTTATCTGCTCTTGAATGATGAATTTACGCTGAGTCTTCCCAATATTCTCTTGTACTTTTCCGTCAATTTCTTTTTCAATTTTCAGAATATCAATTTCTGAATTCAGCAGTTTTATTACTTCGTAAAATTGGTCCTTAATTTCAGTTTGCACAAGAATTTTCTGCTTCACCTCAAGTGACTGATTAATATTAGCTGCCGCATAAAACAGTTTCCTATCCGGTTCTTCAATTGCTTCAAATGCATTAATAGCTTCAGATGGAATGTTCCGGTTTATTTTAACATATTCTTTGAACAGACCTGTCATCTGGCGGACGAGCGCTTTCATTTCATGGTCATTTTCAATTTTCGGAATGATCACTTCAATTCTGGCTTCAAAAAAATCTTTGTTTCCGGTAAACTCAATTATTCTTCCTTGCAATAAACCATCAACTAAAATTTTCATTAATCCGTTCGGCAGTTTTAAGATTTGAACGATACGGGCAATCGTTCCTTCCTGATAAATATCTTCTTGACGCGGATCTTCTAAGTTTGATTTTTTTTGGCTCGAAAGAAAAATAAATTTGTCCCTCTCAACTGCGGCATTGGCTGCGCGAATTGACTGCTCTCTTCCCACCAAAACGGGAAAGATCATGTACGGAAAAATTACAATATCTCTTAGAGGTAAAACCGGAAGTATTTCCGGCAGATTATCAATTAACAAATTCTCGTCTTTAGGTAAATTTTCAATTTCAACGTTCACGTTCAAAAGTTCTCCTTCTTATCAAATTTCGGATTGAAATATACCAAAAAATAGTGGAGAAGTAAGAATGATATTTCTCCCTTTTGCTGGGGGAAAACAATGGTACGCGGATTTATTAAGATCAATTATGATTTTTTTATGATTTCAAAATTCCGATCTTAATTGATCTTAACAAAATCATGACTAATCTGCGTCCCATTGTTTTTTGCTTTGAATTATTCCTCTTACTTTATTGTAAATTGCATCCGTACTTTTTATATTATTCGGAGTTCCAATGATTACTGATCTAATTACCGTTGCCAAAGAAGCGGGAGAAATTATACGCGAAGGATTTGGAAAGAATTTTTCAATTGAATTTAAAACCAATGAATCGAATTTAGTAACCGAAATAGATAAGAAATCTGAAAATCATATTATTGATTTCATCACAAAAAAATATCCAACACATAGTTTGCTTACGGAAGAATCCGGTGAGCATGATCATCATTCAGAGTATGTTTGGGTGATCGATCCGCTTGACGGCACATCAAACTTTGCGCATAGTCTGCCGATTTTTTCAGTCTCAATCGGCTTGCAGAAAAACGGTGTAACCATTGCCGGAGTTGTTTATGATGTTATGCGGAACGAAATCTATTCTGCAGAACTTGGCAGCGGCGCTTATTGCAACGATGTAAAAATTTCCGTTAACCAGAATGATAACTTGCGGAGAAGTTTTTTGGTTACCGGTTTCCCCTACAACATCGAAGAAAATCCCGACAACGCTATTGAAATATTTATTGAAATGATCAAACGAACGCGTGCGGTGCGCCGTCTTGGTTCAGCGGCAATTGATTTTTGCTATGTGGCAAAAGGAGTGTTCGACGGCTTCTGGGAAGTGCATCTCCATCCATGGGATATTTCCGCCGGGAAATTAATTGTTGAAGAAGCCGGCGGAATTGTTACCAATTTCAATGGAGATAAAATTGATATTTTCTCAAAACAAATTTTGGCCTCCAACGGAAAATTGCATAAACCGCTAATGGAAGTGATAAAATCTGTCAAAGCATAATTTGTAAAACTATTTTAATAAAATCATTTTCTTGGTTTCAACAAACTCATTTGCTTTTAACCGATAGAAATAAATGCCATTAGACAAGCTGTTAGAGCTAAATTCCACTTCATAATTCCCGGCGGGTTTTTCTTCATTAATTAGTGTTGCAACGACTCTACCAAGCAAATCGTAAACTTTTACGGTAACAAAAGATTGCTGAGGAACAGAGTATTTTATTTTTGTATTTGGGTTGAAGGGATTTGGGTAGTTTTGGAATAAAAAAAGTTTCGTAGGAATAGGAGTATCACTTTCATTAACAAACGTGACTCCGCCGTTTGTGGTTTTTAGAATTGTTCCCGACCAACCAGCAGCGTATCCAGTAGAGGAGTCAACAAAAAAAATAGTATTAATGTGTTCAATTGTACCAGAGTTCTGTTCCGTCCAAATATCTCCGCCATCAGTAGTATGTAAAATGATCCCATGGTGACCAACGATATATCCATTCTTATCATCGGTGAAATTAATGTCTTTTGGTAAAAAAGAAAAAGGTAAATTGGATGAATTCAAGACCCAGTTTTCACCACCATCTGTTGTTTTAAATATTGAATTATAACCGGACACAAATCCTGTGTCAGAATTAATAAAAAATATTGAACTTAATAACGTAGCCCCACTTGGTTTGAGCGACCAACTTAATCCCGCATCTGTTGTCTTGATTATTGTTCCATACAAACCCACCGCATATCCTATTAGAGGATCTGAAAAGAAAATTGAAAGTAAATAATCTGAAACCCCACTGTTTAGAGCAAACCAACTTTCTCCATTATTTGAAGTTTTAAGAATAATTCCGAGATCACCTACGATATACCCAGTAACAGAATCTGTGAAAATTACCGATTGCAAACCGTGTTCAGTGCCACTATTTTTCTTTAACCAATCATTGCCACCATTTGTTGTTTTGATGATTGTACCCCGGCTTCCTACTGCAAAACCAGACAACCTATTATTAAAGCAAATTGAGTAAAGAAATTCTGGGCTTCCGCTATATAACGGTATCCAACTATTTCCACCATTTGAAGTTTTAATAATAGAACCATAATCTCCAGCTGCGTATCCAGTATCAACATTTACAAAGTATATAGAATTTAGATTATTGCTGGTTCTATTTGTTAAATTAGTCCAATTCATACCCGCATTTGTAGTTTTTAAAATTGTCCCTCCACGACCAACAACAAATGCACTGGACTGATTAATTAAAAATATATCCTCCAAAATATCTACAGATTGACTAAATAAATTTATCCAATTAGTGCCTCCATTTGTTGTTTTTTGAATTATTCCCCCGTCTCCGACGACATAACCTGTATTTAAATCTGAAAATTTTACACAAAAATATGCTGCAGCAGGCAAATTTGCTTGATTAATCCAGTTATTGCCACCATCCTCGGTTTTAAGTATTGCGTTAGGCCAACCAACAGCGTATCCTATGTTTGAATTGACGAAATAGACCGACTCTAAAGCTGAAATTGGATATGCTGGTCCAAATATAACTGTCCAATTACTTCCTGCGTTTGTTGTTTTCAAAATAGTACCTGAAGAACCGTGCAAACTGCCTCCAACAGCGAAACCACTGTCTTTATCAATAAAATATATCGATTTCAGTGGTCCCTGATATCCAGTAGAAATATTTGTCCAATTATCTCCTCCATCAGTTGTTTTGAGTATCTTTCCCTCTGCAGCTGAAGCATATCCTATGTTTGAATCTGTAAAATAAACTGAGTATAAATCAATAGTGACTCCACTATTTTGAGGTAACCAGTTATTACCACCATTTGTAGTTTTAAGAATAGTCCCTCCCCAGCCAATACAAATTCCTTTTTTAGCATCTAGGAAAACAACTGACTCCAATTTGAAATTTGTTCCACTTGACTTTTGTTCCCAATTAAAACCTCCATCTGTTGTTTTAAATATTTGTCCAAATTGTCCGACTATTACTCCAATATTTTCATCTATGAAATGAACACCACTAATAGACTTTATTATTCCATTAGGTAACTGAGTCCACTGAGCCTGAACCGATGTTGATAAGATTATTAGCTCGCTGAATAAAACTAATTTGATAAATAAGTATTTCATTCACTGATTCCTAAATTCATTTGATTAAAATCATTTTCTTAGATTCAACAAAGCTCAGTCCCGAACTTGATTCGGGATCATTTGCTTTTAGCCGATAGAAATATACACCATTAGACAACTTGTTCGCATTAAATTCTACTTCATAATTCCCGGCTGGTTTTACTTCGTTAACAAGTGTTGAAACTTCTTTGCCAAGTAAATCATAGACTTTTATGTTAACAAAAGATTGCCAAGGGATAGAGTATTTTATTTTTGTGCTGGGGTTGAAAGGGTTGGGGTAGTTTTGAGAAAGCTGAAAATTATCTGGTAAAGGCGGAACATTCTTACGTACTCCAACAATATTCCCAACTAAATCAATTTTTGTTTTATCATACCAACAATGATTGGAACAATCAGAAAGGTAGTATTTCCGGCTGAATAAACCTCTTGTCTCATCAAACCATAGAGAATCAAATTGCTGATCCCAGTAACGTATGGAAAGCAAAACAAAGGATGTTGGTCTATACCTATAGACTGGAGTTTGTGTTAAAGCAGGAAATTGCCACATGTCAGTGCTCGCGTAATGCACTTTAGGTGGGTTCGCAAGTAACTCGTGGTTCCCAATTAAAGATTCAGTTAAGATGAAATTATCTTTTTGCTGAACCCAATAAGTTGTATCCGTTGTATCACTTAAATCAAAATAAACATATCGTCTAAGAATATTTGTATTGCGTTCTACCAGCCATTCAATCTTGTTGCAGAGTAACGTTGAATCAATTATTAAATATGAAATAGTGCCGCTATCATTTTGGGCAGACTCAAAAATGCCTACCCAATATGTAGTATCTGAAAACTCAAAATTGTAATTATATTGATTCCACTTCGCCAATGGGAAAACATCATAAAACTCTTCAGAAGTTGACTGTTTATTATTCTGAGCAAAACTGTTACCCAGAAATAGTATGTAAATGACAACTAGATTAAGAATTTTCATTTAAAACCTCTCTATTCTATTTAAGCAAAATCATTTTCTTCGTTTCAACAAACCCATTTGCTTTTAACCGATAGAAATAAATGCCATTAGACAAGCTGTTCGCATTGAATTCTACTTCATAATTTCCGGTGGGTTTTTCTTCATTAACAAGTGTTGCAACTGCTCTGCCAAGCAAATCATAGACTTTGATGTTAACAAAAGATTGCCGCGGGATAGAATATTTTATCTTTGTACTTGGATTGAATGGATTGGGGTAGTTTTGAGAAAGGAAATGCCCTTGGGGCAATATACTTTTAGTATCATCTTCAACAAAAGTTACTCCACCGTTTGTAGTTTTAAATATTGTCCCATTATCACCACACATCCAGCCGACATGTTCGTTTATAAAAAACAAATCATTTGCTAACGGGTATTTCATCGCTGAAGAATTCCAGCTTGTTCCACCATCTGAAGTCATTAATATTTCTCCCCCCTCTCTTAACACCCAACCGACATTTTTGTTAATAAAAAATATTGATGCTGTGAACTGAAAACCAGAAAACGAAGATTTTTTCCAATTCATTCCACCGTCAGTCGTCCTTAGAATACTGCTCGATGTTCCCGCAGCCCAACCATTCATACTATCAACCATAAATATTTTGGTTAAGTTATTTGATGAAGTGTAATTTAATATCCAACTGTCTCCAAAATCGGTAGACTTGTAAATGTATCCACTGCTGCCTATACCGGATCCGGCAATAAATGTAGTAGTTGGATCTGCAAAATCAATATCATAAATTCTGTCTACGTTTGGAGGTAAATCCAACTGAGTCCAGTTATTACCGCCATCTGCACTCTTTAATAGCTTCGTGCCTACTGCGAAACCGTTCAATGAATCAAGAAAAATGATATTATGAAGATAACCATCAGTACTAAATACTGACCATGATTCTCCACCATCTGTCGTTTTCATTATTCGGCTACTACCAACCGCCCATCCATTTGCTTCATTAATAAAATACAAAATATTTAAAGGGTTATAATTAGGTATCGCATTTCGAGATTGTTCCAACCAAGTATTTCCGTTGTCCGTAGTCTTATATACAATATCGAATTCGTAGTGTTCTGTAAACCCAAGTGCCCAACCAACATTTTCATTGACAAATAAAATATCTTGAAAAATGATAGAGTTATCCCCTTTGTTAAGTGAAATCCAGTTTATTCCATCTGAAGATTTAATTATTGCTCCTCCTTCTCCTACTGCAACTATATTTGATAAATTTAACAAGCTGATGGAAAATAGATTATTCTTGTTTTCCGTTGAAATCCAACTTGCACCGCCATCAGTAGTTTTTAATATCAAAGGTTTTACTTCATTTGGAGAAAAAGATTGACTGACAGCGAATCCCAGCAACTCATCAACAAATTTAACCGAAGTAATAAATAGGTATTCATTAAAAGTCTGCTGCTTCCAGGTTAATCCTCCATCAGCAGTTTTCATAATTATGCCGTTTCCAACAACATATATTTGCTGTTGATTAACAATATCTAAAGATCTAAGATAAAAATAATTTTCATTTATAACTGTCCAGTTTTCACCTCCATCTGTAGTTTTAAGAATAATCCCGTCACCGACAACCCATCCATTCATTGGATCAGTGAATTTAATATCCGTTAATTCCTTTTCGATAGAAAAAGAAGTTTGTATCCAATTTAGCCCACCATCGGTTGTCTTAAGAATTCTACCTTGACTTGGGATTCCAAATTGATTACCCACAATCCATCCATTATTATCATCGATGAAAAATACTTTGCATAAATTAAAACTGAATGTCTGCAATGTCCACAAATTGCCTCCATCATCAGTCTTGAACAGCCATCCATTGTATAAGTCCCCTGAATTATCATGAGCTACTGCAAATCCCTTTTGCTGATTTAAAAAATATATCGATCTTATTTGATGAACTGAATTTGCAATGTTACTTTTGCACTCCCAATTAAGTCCACCATCAGTTGATTTAATAAATGTTGAAGCATCACCAACAGCATAGATTTTGTTCTCATCAAGAAGCACGACGTCATTTAAATTATTCCCCTGCGGAAAGGGAATCTGTAAAATCCAGTTTGCTTGTGCTAGGATTAAATTGTTAAGTAAAAGTATTATCGTCATTATTGTTCTCATTATATTTCCTTCTGAAACTTATTTGATAAATACGAGCTTTTTGTTTCGACAAAATTGCCACTCTGCAAATGACAGAAATAAATTCCGTTTGATAATGCTGTAGAATTGAATTCCACTTCATAATTCCCGGCAGATTTTTCTTCAGTAACAAGTATTGCAACTTCTCGTCCAAGCAAATCATATACTTTCATATTAACAAAAGATTGCTGAGGAATTAAATATTTGATTCTTGTTGTTGGATTGTTAAATAACCAACTAAGGGCAATACTATTCATGACTGAACCAACATATTGTTTTAAAAAGTCATTTTGAATTTACATCTAACTAATCGAATACTGGCTTTAATTTGTATTGCATTAATCAGCACGTTTTAGCTCAAAATTATCTAACCAAACATCCCACGGTTCTCCGCCATAAGGGATGTTCGTTTGCACATAGCAACTTACATTAAGATCTTGAGTAAGCGGTGGAGCCGTAAACGTAAATGTGTAATTTTGCCAAGTTCCAACAGAAGACCCGTTTATAAAAACAGAAGTTGGAGTGTTTGCGCCTAATTGTATATCGGTTCCCAAGCTAACTTTAAGGGTTGCATTACCAGGCAGATTTTGTACTAAATAATAAAAAGAAAAAACATAGCGTTTCCCAGCAACTACCGAGGTATAAGGTATGTACTGCCGTAAAGAAGCCTGTGGTCCTAATTCGACAAGATAAGAATTTCTCATCCCTTTCAATGCATGCCTTCCACTCTGATGATTCGAATCACTCACAAAAAAGACATTGTTTTCAGTTAACCAATCTGTCGGACGATGGAATGAATCATAAGACTCAAAATCGCCGTTCAAAATTAAATTCTTATAAAATGTTTTGCTTGAAGAAATATTGCTCCCCCCTAATTTCCCAAACTCATTCATGACATATACCCTGTAGTAATATTGTGTTGATTCAAAAAGTTCTGTATCAACAAAGGAGGTATCGCTTATGGATGTGGCAACATAAATAAGTGTCCCGGTCGTTTCATCCAATCCTGGGGTAGTGTGCCGAAAGACTTTATACTCTCTGAAATCAGTAGCGTCTGTTGAAGACCATCTGAGGGCGATGGATGAGGATGTAACATTTTTAATTGAATCAAGGTGAATGGCTTTTGGCAATAACAACTCAGAGAATGTAACATTGCTTGCTACTGCAATTTGCTTATTAATTTCTGTAGAAGATCCATCGGTTAAATTCTTTGAGATAGATAATTGGTAGTCCCCTTTGGGTACATTCGATATGACAAATTTGCCCGCAGTATCTGTTACTGCTGAATAATTTGCAATTTTATTTAGACTTACTTGCGCATTTGGTAAGACTGAATTGTTGTAAACTATCGTTCCGCTAACCGAATAATTCCCATCAGGTTCAGTTATCTTTTCTTTGCAACTAAAGACTAAAACAGTAACTAAGAACAACAAAACGTTGATTAAAAGTGTCTTCATCGTCAGGACCTCCCAAATTATTACTCAATATAAAATAATTCACCGGAACCAGGAGAAATTTGCAAACTGATAGTATTCTTGTTTTCAATCTGCGAGCTATCCCCAGTTTCTTTTGCAAACTTAAATATATAATAGGAGTTATTCAAGGTGATTGTGAAATTTGAATTTGCTCTTACATCCTTATTAACAATTAACAAATACTTCCCTTTACTGGAACTACTATTTTTTTTATTAAAGACTCCAATTAATATTTTGGGATCAGCATTTGTCTCTCCATTATTCAAAATCTCTTGTATCAGACTATTAGATTGATTTCTTTTGAATAGTGTCTGAGAAATATCTTTTTGATTGTTTGGATAATCAGATGAATGAATAATTTCTATCGATTCAAGAGTTAATAAAGTTTTCCCTAGAGTCTGAATTTCTTCATTTAATCTTTTTACCGGAACAAAAAATGGTCCATGTAAAGAGTCAACCACTGTATCATTATCAACAAAATTTTCAAGTATCCATGATCTGTAACCAACCTCTTCCCATGATTTGGAATACAAATAGTAACCTATTCCTTTTGCTCCATACGCTAATGCAGAATATACTTGAAACCTTATTTCTTCAAAAGTTGGTTTCTTGTAACTTAAGTGTTCGCTTGAAATGATTATCATCCAAAACGGAATGTTATATTCAATCGATTTTTTCCTAATGATATCCAGATTTGAATAATAGTCTTTCCTAAAACCACCAAACTCACGTTTGAGCAAAGGGTAATGGTCAAAGCAAAGTACCCTTGGTTTGAATTCTTGTGAGGAAATGAAAGCATCTATGTAATTTTCATAAGCTTTTACATCAGGAGTTCCCTCCCAATAAGTCGGGAAAAGATTTACAAAATCAAGCTTTTTATTAAATACAGAATCAGAACGAATTTGTTTTACCATCCTATTGATGTCGGCGTTATCGTCATTTGGGACAAGATTTAATGGAGTGCAAGATTTTCTATTTCTGCCCGGTTCATCCCAAAGGTTCCAACCGTAAACATAATTATCGTTAAATGCCTTTAGATAATTTTTTATTTGAATATTTGTTTCATCGTTTGAATTTGCTGTAATATAGTCATCATTGCACTCATTTGTAATAATTGCAAGCCACTTAAGTTTTGAATTTCCCAATTTTTCAAATGCCTCTTTTACTTTATAAGGAGCAGGCATCCAACTCAGATTTCCATTAATTAGAATATTTATTCCTCCTTTCTCAATAATCCTAAGCGAAGCGCTAAGATCTTTTGTTTTATCGGGGACATCGTACGCAAAAATGGGGAACAAATCTCTTGGATCCTTCCAATATTCAGAAGTATCAACTTTTTCTTTAGTTATTTGAGAGACTTTGGATTGAGAGATTTTTGCGAGGAGTGGATCATATGAATTTACGATCTTAGAAAAAATGAGATTATTAAGCCGACTAGAGTAGTTTAAACCTAAATAGGCTAATATTATAAAAGCTAAAAATGTTAAAGGTATTAGTTTTTTTTTATTCAATTTTGCCTCATTGAGTTTTAACAAAATTAGGAAATATCAATACTACCAAAAATGAATTCAAGATTATTTAACCAGTATCATCTTCCTCATCTCATGGTTACTGGCTGCAGTTAAACCGTAAAAATATATCCCACTTGAGAGCGAAGATGCGTTGAATGTAACTTTGTAGGTCCCCGCTTCCATCCAATTATTTACAAGTTCAGCAACTTCATCTCCGAGAAGGTCGTATATTTTTAAAGTTGTATGATTGCCGTCTGCCAACTGCCAACTGATTTCCGTTACTGGATTAAATGGATTAGGATAGTTCTGAAAGAGCTGAAATTTATTTGGGATCTTATTGTTATTTTCGTCAACGGCAGAAGTACTATTGGGCATTGGGTGTGCTTGAAAAAACTCCCACATCAGATCATTGGCGTTAATAACTTTAGATGGTTCGTCTCCCGGCAAATATTTAACACCACCGGGCCATGAATGCCCGCCATCGTGCGTCATATAAAAATGTATCTCCGAATTGTTGATACAGTTACTCCATTTAACATGTAAATAATCCTGATCGTTTTGAATCGTATCTTTTTTGAGGCAGCCGTTAACATTCATCCATACGTTAAAAACAGAATCGAGTGGAGGATTGTAATGATCGCTTACACCACTTCCAATTCCGCCGGTGTAAGGAACATTGGTATCATTGAAAGAATGAAAATGAATTATTGGAACCGCGAGTGAAGCATTGACTGTAGTTTTAATTACCATCGTTGCGGCAACTGGGGCAACCGCTGCAATTTTATTTGCGAGATCACTTGCAAGCCGGTAGCACATCATGCCACCGTTTGAAATTCCCGTGGCAAAAATCCTTTTTTGGTCAATATTATATTCGGTAGAAAGTTTTTCGATGAGTGTATCAATGAAACCGACATCATCAATATTAAACGATTCAGCCGCTCCACAGCATCCGCCGGCATTCCAGGTTCTAATCCCGAGTACTTTAACACCTTCCGGATAGACAACAATAAAATCTGCTTCATCGGATTTAATGCTTAGCTGAGATTGGTTCTCGATATTTACTGCGCTGCCGAATCCGCCGTGCAAAGCTATAATCAAAGAAGTTGGTTTCGTGTTTGCATATCCCGGTGGAACGTGAAAAAGATACGTACGTGTAAAACCTTTATATGTAAGCGAATCATAAACGGAATTGTAGTCACTTTTAAGTTGACATGATACGCTCGTTAAAAATATCGAACAAAAGATAATCGAAGCAATTATTTTTGTTCTCATGGTGTTACCTAATAAGAATTAGTTTTTTCGTAAACGATTTGTCCCCGGCGCTTAATTTGTAAAAATATATTCCGCTTGAGAGCGATGAAGCATTGAATGCTACTCTATATGTTCCCGCTTCCAACCAATTATTTACAAGTCCCGCAACTTCATTTCCAAGCACATCATAAACTTTTAAAGTTGCGTGACTTCCGACTGCCAACTGCCAACTGATGATTGTACTCGGGTTAAATGGATTCGGATAGTTCTGTTGCAATACAAATCCTTGCGGCATTTCTTGCATATCATTAATTCCGGATATTCCAGATGTTTTAAAAGTAATAACCGTATCGTTCATCGCTACGTTATTAATACTTTTCAAATTTTTTAATTGAATTGAATAAGTTGTCCCGGTTGCAAGTGCCGGAACTTTGATGAATATTTTAGAAACATCACCATTCACTCCCCACTCAATGCTTGTTGGGTTACCTATCGAATGATCCAAACTAAAATTTTGTGTGTTTACTGTTACGGTTGAATCAAGATACCGTGAAAAATCAATAAGTATTGAGGATGAATTCATGTCAGACACAGAAACAATTGAAGGTGCCATCGTCGTTTTCCAAATTTCCGCAGCATATTCCGGATGATCAATAAAAGGATTTCTGTTTTTCTGAATCGCAAAAACTGCGTTGTTTCGGTTTATTTCTTTTGTGCTAACCGTATCCAATATGCTCCACGAATACAAAAGATTTGCATACCAGGAAAGAAGTTCGGCTTTATTTGTTCCATTGCTAGAAGACCAACCGCTGTCTTCTAAATAATATCTTACCGACATATACATATGCCCGCGTGCTAAATCACCTTTATAAGCATCAATCGGTTCAAATACAGTTCCAACATATCCGGGAAAAGTATTTGATCCTAGCTTGCTTCCGTTTTTAGAAGTCCAAGTTGGAGCAGAAACGTTTCCGTAGTTATAATTACTTCTATATCCATTCACTTTTCCATCGGTCGGGAAAAGATGAAACATATCAGAAACCGGTGGCGATACTTCATTAAACCAACTTTGAGGCCATGAATGTTCTCTATTGTAACAATCACCTTCAACGCTGTAACTTCCGCATTGATCAGAAATAAAGGTAAATTCATACGGGGGTGTTCCACCCGGAATATCAGAATACATATCCCAAACTTTTCCGTTCGTTTTTTTATCGGTAGTCTGTAAGTGAGTCCACAATGAGGAATAACTAACAACAGTATGCCCTTTAATTAGATTATGGAGCGCAGTCCGAAGTGCAGTTCCGTATAATTTATAAGTTGATGTGTAATAATCATTTGTTCCGGCGATTTGCGAAACTTCCGTTTCCATCTTACTTGTTTGAACTGAGAAAACCTCTCCTCTCCCGGAGGATGCGCTTTGCGCAAGGTTATTGACGGATAGAAAAATAAATATGAAAATAATCCCCACATTTCTAAAAAGAGAACGAGTACAAACTTCCATTAACAACACCTTTCTTAACAATACGCCGGTTTCTTAAATTTTGGAGGACAAAGGTAATACATTTTCCAAACATTAGGAATGAGCTATGACTCTTCGGCACAAAAATCTTCTGCGCGGTAATTCAACTGGAATGTCTTGAATTCTCTTTTATAAAGAGAAATTTGTGTTAAAAGTGATTAATTGATATTATAGCATTCAATATTATTAAGTTTTTAGAGCAGATTAATACTATTGTTTAAATTTAAATATTCAAAAAAAGACAGATTAAATTACTCATGCAAAAATATTTTTTACTTTTCATTTTATTATTTATTACGGTAAGGTTTTCAAACGGACAAAATGAAAATCACAATTGGAAACCGCTAATAATAAACGATGCTCAGCGAATCTGGTACGACCGTTCTCAGCTTGATACTATCAACAATCCTGCTTTTGATATCTGGATTTTAGAAATGCACCGCCCTACACTTTCTCTTGAAGGGATATCCGACAATATCATGAGGACAAAAACTCTTTATATCGTTGATCTGCAATCATATAAATACGGAATTAAAAAAGTACTCTATTATGATCCTTCCAATCAATTAATAAAAAGTTTTCAATACAATACGAACAGTATAACCGAAGAGTATAAATTCATTTTCCCGATCATGGAAAATTCGTTTATGCAAAAAGTAATTGATGAACTACTTAGGTTGAGAAAACTAAAGGAATCACTTAAATAATTATGGCTTTTGAAAAAGATTTGTTTGTAAAAGAATCAGGAATTCACGGATTTGGAATTTTTACTTCAGTAGATGTAAAAGCTGAACTAGAAATTATGGTGATCAGAGGGGAAGTTATTTCTGAAACCGAATGTGTCCGCCGCGAAGAAGATGAAAATAATGTTTATATTTTTTGGAACGGTGATAATTATATTGATGTATCAAATACCGAAAAAATAAAATACATTAATCACAGTTGTTCATACAATTGCGAAGTGCAAGAACGTGATGATGAGTCGCTTTGGCTTGTTGCAAGTACTGATATTAAATCCGGTGAAGAATTGGTAATTGATTACGGATATGATGAAATATATGAATCTTGCACCTGCGATGTTTGCCTTATTGGTGAAGATGAAGAAAGATAACTTCATCTTTACCAATAAAACCTAATTACGATAATTATTCCGAAGCTTTTTCATCAGCTTTTTTTGCAGCTAACCGGGCATTTTTTCGATGTAGGTCGGTTAAATATTTTTTCCTGATACGAATTGCCGTTGGAGTTACTTCAACGTATTCATCATCAGTTATCCATTCAATCGCTTGTTCGAGCGTATGAATAAGAGGCGGTTCAAGGCGGATAGCTTCGTCTGCACCCGATGACCGCATGTTCGAAAGTTGTTTTGTCTTTGTTACATTCACACCCATATCATTACTTCGTGAATTTTCTCCGACAACCATTCCTTCATAAACCTTTGTTCCGGGATCAATAAAAAAGACTGCCCGCTCCTGCAGTTTCCACATTGCATAAGCAGAGGCAATACCGGCTTCCATGGCAACCAAGGCTCCGCGCTGACGCTGAATTATATCGCCTTTAAACGGTTCATAAGCGTGAAAATTATGATGGAGTATTCCGGTTCCTCTCGTATCATTTATAAATTCAGATCTGTATCCTATTAATCCGCGTGAAGGTACAAAGAATTCCAAACGAGTATTTTGATTAAAGGTGAGCATGTTTTTCATTTCACCTTTTCTTTTCCCCATTTTCTCAATTACCGTTCCGACATACTCTTCAGGAACATCAATGATAACGTGTTCAATCGGTTCTGAAACTACATCTAAAATTCGTTTCATAATTACCTGTGGTTTGCTCACTTGTAATTCATAACTTTCTCTCCGCATATTTTCAATAAGAATTGCAAGATGAAGCTCGCCTCTTCCACTCACTTTAAAAACATCGGCGGAATCAGTTATTTCAACGCGAAGACTTACATTTATTTTCAACTCTTTTGCAAGCCTCTCAAAAAGATTTCTGGTAGTAACATACTTCCCGTCAATTCCTGCAAAAGGAGAATTGTTCACCACAAAGTTCATCGTTATTCTTGGTTCTTCGATGGCAAGCGACGGAAGTTTTTCCGGTACCCGTTTATCCGTTAATGTATCACTGATATTTATATCTTCAATACCGGCGACAGCAACAATATCCCCGGCTGAAGCTTCTTTAATCTCAACTCTTTTTATATTTTCATAAGCGTATAGTTTAGAGATTTTTGCTTCACATCTCTCATCTTCATGAGTAATTAAAAGAACTTGATCTCCTACAGCAACTTTGCCGTGATGAATCTTTCCAATTCCTATTCTACCCAAATAATCGTTATAATCAATTGCCGAGATCAGCATTTGAAACGGCAGATCAGGGTTGGCTTCCGGAATAGGGGTTCTTGAGATTATTAGATCAAGTAAAGGAGAGAGATTCTCGCTTTCATCTTCAAGATGAACTTTGGCAATTCCTTGTTTAGCAATAGCATAAACGTAAGGGAAGTCAAGCTGTTCATCCGTTGCGCCAAGCGCTACAAATAAATCGAAAATTTCATCAAGCACTTCGTTGGGACGGGCATCTTTTCTATCAATTTTATTTATCACTACGATTGGTTTTATGCCCAACTCCAACGATTTTTTTAACACGAATTTTGTTTGCGGAAGCGGACCTTCAGCCGCATCAACTAAAAGAAGAACGCCATCAACCATTAATAAAGTTCGTTCAACTTCACCGCCAAAATCAGCGTGTCCCGGAGTATCAATTATATTAATTTTATAATCTTTGTAGAAAACGCTCAAGTTTTTTGCAAGAATTGTAATTCCCCGTTCCCGTTCGAGGTCGTTGGAATCCATAATTCTTTTTTCGACTTGTTGATTTTCTCTCCAAGCACCGGTTTGTCGAAGAATAAAATCTACAAGGGTTGTTTTACCGTGATCAACGTGAGCAATAATAGCTATATTTCTAATTTTTTCTAAGCTGAACAAAATGTACCTCTTTTCTAAGTTATCAGTTATCAGTCCGCCGCGGCGGATCAGTTTTTAGTAATTTGAATGTTTAGGTTGACAAGAGTTTTGATGAGATAAATCTGCGATCACATTTCCAATTTTCAATAAACTATTTTTGCGTTTAACTTTTCCACACAAGTGAATATCTTTAATTAATTTTCCCTTTTCCATCACCCTTCAACCATCACACTTCATCCATCAACTATGCCGGATGTTTAAAATATCTCCGTCTTTAACAAGATACTCTTTTCCTTCTAATCTCCATGTGCCGGCTTCCTTGCATTTTGCAAATGAGGGGTGTAAAAGATAATCTTCGTAGTGCACAACTTCTGCTCTGATAAACCGGTCATAAAAATCTGTATGAATTACTCCGGCGGCATCTTGAGCGGTCATGTTCTTTTTGATTGTCCATGCTCTGCATTCATCCTCTCCAACGGTAAAGAAAGATTGTAAACCAAGCAGTTCATAACTCGTCCGCAAAATACGGGTAAAAGCAGATTCTTGAATTCCGAAATCCGTTTTGAAAATTTCTGCTTCCTCTTCAGAAAGCTGCGTTAATTCATATTCAAACTGTGCAAAAAACGGAATAATAATCAAAGGATATTTTGAAAATTTTTGCTGAATATTTTTTATAAAGCTTTCAACTTCATCTTTGGTATTTTCATCAAAATTAATTCCGATAATGAGCGGTTTTATTGTTAAAAACTGATAGCCGGAAAGAAGCTTTTTTTCATTTTCATCAAGAACCATTTCACGCAAAGGAAGTTCCTTTTCAACATGAGTTTGCATTTTCTTGAAAAGCGTTAACTCTTTCTGAAGCTGGTCGTTTTTTAACTTTAAAACATCTTTGTGTAACTTTTCGATACGGTTTTCAATTAGTGCCATATCCGCAAAAAGAAATTCAGTTTCAAGAAACTCAATATCACGCACAGTATTTATACTCACTTCAGGATGAGGTACAGTGTCATTTTCAAATTGTCTTACCACATACAAGAGAGCATTATTATTTTTAACTTTATTCAGGAAATCCGAAGTAATTTTTACTTTATTGTCATCGGACACTTGTAATCCCGGGATGTCAATCACTTCAAGCGTAGCAAATACTTTACTTTTCGGATTAAAGAATTCCGTCAATTTATCTAAACGCACATCCGGAACTTTAACAACAGCCCTTGAAACTTCAGGTTTTTGTTGATTAAGTCCCTCCGAACTTTTCACCGATAAAGCATTAAAAAGGGTTGTTTTGCCTGAGTTCTGTAACCCGATTAACCCTATTTGCATGGGACCTCAAATAATTTATTAAAAATGGCTTCTAAATATAGTTACTCTGAGAGAGGGAAGCAAAAAAAGCTTTTCTGCTTTCTGCTTTTACCGACAAAAGTAAATGAAAAAAAATAGAAGAATTCCAGCTAAATCCTTTATTTATTATAGTAAGTTTTTTATATTGAGACCGCATAAGTAAAATAATGTTGGAGCGAGGAAATGCAATATCAAGGTTCATCAATATTACGTGATACAATTACAATGGTTCTTGCAGGCGGGCAGGGCGAACGCCTTTATCCGTTAACTGCTTATCGCAGCAAACCTTCAGTGCCATTTGGTGGGAAATATCGTATAATCGATTTCACTTTAAATAACTGCCTAAACTCCGGACTGCGAAGGATTTATGTGCTTATCCAATATAAATCGGATTCGCTCAACCAACATCTATTTGAGGGCTGGAGTATTTTCAACCCTGAACTCGGAGAATTCATCTACACGCTTCCGCCGCAAAGAAAAATGAGCAATGATTGGTACCTTGGTACCGCAAATGCAATTCATCAAAATTTAAATTTGATCAGTACGGATAGAAAGTGTAAATGGGTTTTGATCCTTAGCGGCGATCATATTTATAAAATGGATTATATGAAAATGCTGCAAAACCATGTTGACCAAAAAATAGACCTTTCACTTTCGTGTGTAGAGGTTCCTGTTGATGAGGGGCATCGTTTTGGAATTGTTGAAATTGATAGTGATAATAATGTTACTAATTTTATAGAAAAACCGGAACATCCTCCTGAAATTCCCGGTAAAAAAGGGTTCGCATTTGTCAACATGGCAAGTTACGTTTTTAATGCAAAAGTTTTAAAAGATGTTTTACTTGAAATGCAGGAAAAGAAAATTAGAAATAACGATTTCGGGCAGGATGTCATTCCTTATATGATTAAAGCCGGATATAAAGTTGTTGCCTATCCTTTTGTTGATGAGAACAAAAAAACCAAAACATACTGGAAAGATATCGGGACAATTGACAGTTATTATGATTCGAGTATGGATTTAATCAGCGTTATTCCCGAATTTAATTTATACGATTTTGATTGGCCGCTCAGAACTTATCAGTACCAATTCCCGCCGGCAAAAACATTATCGCATGAAGGCGAAAGAATTGGGAGAACACTTAACTCAATGATCTGTGACGGTACTATTGTTTCCGGAGGTTTGGTAGAACGTTCGATTATCGGCAACAATGTCCGTGTAAATAGTTACGCCTACGTTACTGATTCCATTATTATGAATAATTGTAAAGTTGGCAGAAGGGCAAGAATACGCCGTTCTATTATTGATAAAAATGTCCAGATACCTGAAGGTTATGAAATTGGATTTGATCCCACGGAAGATAAAAAGAAATTTTTTGTGACCGAATCCGGTATAGTTGTCATTCCGAAAAATTACGTCTTTAAAACTTAGTAATGATTCAATTTTTCATATTCGATGAATGAAGTTCTTGAAACAAAATTGAATAATTTACCGGCGCAGCCCGGAGTTTATCAATTCATCAATGATAAAAGAGTCGTTATTTATGTTGGGAAGGCAAAGAATTTAAAGAGCCGTGTCCGTTCATATTTTCATTCTTCAATTGCATCTCCTAAAACACTTGCACTAACAACTAAAATAGCAGACTTTGAGCTAATCGTTACCACTTCCGAAATGGAAGCTTTAATTCTTGAAAATAATCTCATCAAGAAGTTTAAACCCCGCTATAACGTTACGCTTAAAGACGACAAAACATATCCTTTTATTAAAGTTACCAACGAACCGTTTCCTCAAATTTATCCAACACGAAAAATCCTTCGCGACGGTTCAAAATATTTTGGACCGTATACAGACGTCCGCAATATGAGAGCTTCCCTTCGGGTAATCAATCAAATATTTAGGATCAGAAGCTGTAAATATGCTATTACCAGGGAAGCTGTTGAAAAAAAGAAATACAAGATTTGTTTGGATTATCATATAAAAAAATGCGATGGTCCATGCGAAGGATTTATTTCAGAATCAGCCTACAACGATATGGTCTCGGAAGTTATTAAAATGTTGAAAGGAAAAACCGGCGCCCTGTTAAAAGAATTAAGAACAAAAATGGAGCAATTCGTTAAAGAACTTTCCTTTGAAAAAGCAGCTGAAGTTAGAGATAAAATCAGACGACTCGAATCAGTAGCCGACAAGCAAAAGGTCGTTAGTGATGATTTACTTGACCGCGATGTTATTGCAATTGCTTACGAAGGGAAGGATGTCGCTTCTTCCATCTTAAATATTAGAGACGGGAAAATAATCGGGAAAAAGGAATTCCGTTTATCAGTTGAACGAGAGACAGAACCTGCAGAAATTTACTCCGCATTGATCAAACAATATTACGGAAATGAATTTGTAGATATCCCGAATGAAATTGTTCTTGAAACCGAGCCGGAGGATTTGGAAAGCATCACCGAATGGCTTTCAAATAAAGCCGAACACAAATTAAAAATAACGATTCCACAGAGAGAAAGTAAGCTCAAATCAATTTTGAAAATGAGCAGTGAAAATGCACTTCTTCAATTAAAAGAATGGCAGCTTCAAAAAATGAAAAAAGAAGGGAACGTTCCTTATGCACTTTCAGCGCTACAAAGAGATTTGCGATTAAAACATCTGCCAAGGAAAATTGTTTGCTTTGATAATTCAAATCTGCAAGGGAGTGATGCCGTTGCAAGTATGGTTACCTTCGAAAACGGAAAACCTAAAAAGAGTGAGTACAAAAAATTTATTATTAAAACCGTTGTCGGTCCGGATGATTTTGCAAGTATGCGAGAAGTAATTACGCGTCATTTTTCTAAATTAATTGAAGCAGTGCAACCTTTGCCGGACTTAATAATGGTAGATGGGGGTAAAGGTCAACTTTCAAGCGCAGTTGATGCGCTTAATGAATTAGGCTTTTCTTCGTTCCAAATTATTGGACTGGCAAAACGGCTTGAAGAAGTTTTTCTGCCAAATGAAAGTGAAGCAATAACGATACCCAAAACATCTTCTTCCTTAAAATTATTACAGCAGTTGCGCGATGAAGCGCACCGCTTTGCAATCACGTTTCATAGGCTCCGGAGAGACAAGCGCACAATAACTACTGAACTGTTAGAAATAAATGGGATTGGGAAATCTTTAGCTGACAAATTACTCATAACGTTTGGCAGTGTTTCAGATATAAAAAAAGTCTCTCAAGAAGAATTAGAAAAAGTTATTGGAAAGAAAAAAGCAGACTTGGTTTTTACCTATTTTTCGTCTGTAAAAGAAAGAGTTAATTGAACATTTTTTTTTGTACACTTGAAAATATATTCAACAATAAAAAGTTTTATCTATGAAATTATTTATCTCGATTTTACTTGTAGGTTTTGCATTCTCCGGTTGCAGTAAGAAAGAAAAAATCTTTCATTTCAACAACAAAGGGATTGAATATCTCATCTCGGAAGCGGCAAACGGAAATAAAACCGCCAACGATAGTCTTACAAACTTGTTCGATCTTAATCTTCCGCCGCAATCTATTATTAACAAAATTGAAATTGACAGCATAAAAAATAATTCTGGAAAAACTTTTTATGGAATTATTATCGAATTCCCCAATCCGTTTTTCAACCGATTTGCGGTTTATGACTCTTCTATGCAGTGTTATTTTATTGATAAATCACTTAATGGTTATCTTTCTCTTACTTCAATAAATTCCGAGAAAAGAAAATTTTTTCAAGTTTTTGAACAGTTCATGTCAAAAGATATTTTGTCGTTGAAAAGAAAAAATTTGTATCTCGTAAATGGAGATAGTGTAAACTTAGCCCTTCGATTTTATACTCAATTCTTCTCTCCGGAAGATCAACTGATACAGGAAGTTGAAACGTTTACCGATGACATCGCGCAAACGAAAATATTGAGTGAAAAAGGTTTAACACTTCAACAAAACTGGGATACATTTTCATTTGATGAACGCTCACTAAAGTTTAGAAGTCGAAATAATTATTTTGAATCGCTCGTTCTTCAATTAACAAATCTATTTGCCCGGAAACCGGAGAAGCCGTTTTTTTATGATCAATCCTCTGCTTTGAAAGGATTCGGGAAAAAATTTTCGGTTGATTCAGCACAAACTTATAACAACTACAAAAATAAAAAGATGAGATTTTCACTTTATTTGCCTGAGGGATGGAAATCTATCTCCGGTGTTTCTTTTAAGGATGTTTTAACTGCTCATGTTGAAGGAACAAAATTTATTAACGTGAGTTTAGGGGCATCATTCGGCGTAATGAAGTTAAAAGCAAACAGTAAAGCTGAAGATCATCTTCCCTTCACGTTAAAAAACAAAGTGGATGGAAATTACGCAGTAAGGTTTTCAGAGAAAAATTTAATCAACAGAAATTATTATCTTTGTTTTGAAATTAGTTGTTATACTTTAAAGTTTTTGATCGTCTTTCAATGTCCCGAAAGTCTTTATGAAGAGAACAAACAAACATTTGAGTCAATTATTAATTCGTTTTGGATCGATTGTTAAAAACTAATCAATAAGGAAATATTTTTGAACATCTATTTAATGCGGCACGGCGAGGCTGAAAGTATAAAACCCGGACTAAAGGATTTTGACAGAAAATTAACCTCTGCCGGTTTAGAACATTTGGAGAATATGTTCAATGCAATAAAAAAATCCATCCCGCAGTTTGATCATCTTCTTTCCTCTCCATTGATCCGTGCGGTGCAAACCTCTGAAAGAGTAAAAATTTATTCGCAATCAAAATCAGAAATAATTATTGAGGAGAAACTCCGACCAGGTGAAGAACTAAAAGAAATTATTCCCATCCTTAACTCGTTAGGAGGAAAAAATATCTTCATCTGCGGGCATGAGCCTGACATTTCCAATTTTTGTTCTTCTTTAATTTCATCAAACTTTGCCGCGTTGCTTTTCAAACCGGGAACAATCGCAAAAATCTCATTCGAAGGAAAAGTCCGGGAAGCTTCGGGAATATTGCAGTTTCTTTTTAACCCGGTTCTTTTTAAATAAAAAAACCGGATAATAAATTACACAAACTGAATGCTAACCGCTGCTTCCTTTCGGATCTGACGGGGTTGGGCAACAATTTGTTAACTATTATCCGGCAAAATTTCACTTCCAAAATCTATAAAATAATTTTCATTTCCAATTTTCTTTGCGCCAGTAGAGAATTTCTTTCCCAAAAAACTCCGTCGGAAAAGCCTTGAATAGAATTATCCTTTCCGGCTCCGGCAAGTCTTTTTTCCGCTAAACAACAGTATAATTTATCAACTTCAATGCCGACAAAATTTCTCTTTAATTTTTTTGCTGTAACCGATGTAGTTCCCGAACCGAGGAAAGGATCAAATACCACATCTCCTTCATTTGAACTTGCTAATATAATTTTTGCTAAAAGCTTTTCCGGTTTTTGCGTTGGATGATCAGTGTTTTCCGGCATTGACCAGAAAGGAATGGTTATATCCGTCCAAATATTTGATGGAGATGTTAAACGAAAATTTCCGGCTTCACTTGCCGACCAGTCTTTCGGTTTTCCTTCTTCTTTGTATGGGGCAAGCACTTTGCGTTTCGTCTTCACAGCGTCAAGATTAAAAACATAGTTTGAGGATTTTGTGCAGAACCAAATATCTTCCGAACAATTTTTCCAATTTGCTTTCGCGCCCCTCCCCTTTTCTCTTTCCCAGGTTATTCTGTTCTGAATGTGAAAATACTTTTTTGCAATATTGTAAAGTCCGGGAGAAGATTTCCAATCGCCGCATAAATAAATTGAAGTATTTTCTTTCATCAAGCGGGGAAGTTTTGAAACCCAGCTATCGAGCCATGTCTCATACTCTTCATCTTCCATTTGAGAAAATTTAAGCTTGTTAAAATTTTTACGAAGATTATATGGAGGATCAACGAAAATCAAATCGCAAAAAGCATCAGGTAATAAATCCAAAACAGAAAATATATCTTGATGAATAGTTTTATTGAGAATTTCATGTAAAGATGTTTGTCCATTTATCTGGATTAACCTTGCTGAATATGAAACCGTTTCCTCTTCAGTCAAATCAAGTGTTCTGTTGTAAGGTGCTTTTTCTTTCTTCATCTAAATTTTGGATTTGAAATGATGATAAAACCAAATGATAGTTTTCAATTTTTCAGAAATTCCTAATTCGTAATTTTTAATCCCTAATTAATTTCAGTGGAGCTAAGCGGGATCGAACCGCTAACCTCTACGTTGCGAACGTAGCGCTCTCCCAATTGAGCTATAGCCCCGGATAATACGGAATTCACGAAAAACAAATTTCATTGATCAAATAAATTTTTGTCTTTTACCTAACATAATTTAACAAAAAATATTTGAACTTCGGTAAATTTTCCGGTAGGTATTCGTCTTTTCCCTCTGTAGGCTGTGTAAATGAAAACTCTGGAATAATATTTTTAATCAATGCTTGGTTATAGACAAAAACATTTCCAAGTCGTTTGTATATTAAACAAGAAATGAGGTGATTTTTGATAAAAAATAACTAAATTTACTGGTGTAAAATGAAATTGAAATCTTTTATAATCTATCCTGCAGTATTGCATTTTCCCACTAACGGGAGAACATATTATCAAACTGCGAGTAGATGGAAATAAATAATGATAACTGATATTCTTATAACCGGCTTTCTGGTTTTCCTGAATGGTTTTTTTGTCGCGGCTGAATTCGCCATCGTTAAGGTGCGGGCTTCACAGCTCGAACTAAAAGCTCTGAAAGGGAACCGTTTTGCAATATTAGGAAGTCATATCATTTCTCATCTCGATGCCTATTTGGCAGCTACACAACTCGGAATCACCCTTGCGAGTCTTGGGTTAGGCTGGATTGGTGAACCTGTTGTTTCCAAAATAATTCTAACCATTATGCATGCAACCGGGATTGAGATGCGCCCGGAAATGGCACACATGATTGCGCTTCCCGTTGCTTTTATTACCATTACGGCTTTGCATATTATTTTTGGAGAATTGGCTCCGAAGACGATGGCAATTCAGCATTCCGAAGCCACAACCTTAGCTATTGTTTACCCTTTGCACTTTTTCCACCAAATGTTTAAACCTTTTATTTGGTTGCTTAATGGAATTGCAAACTTCCTTTTAAGAAAAATCGGTATTTCCAAACCTCATGGGTCGGAGTCTCACAGCAGCGAAGAAATTAAATATTTAGTTCAACAAGGGAGGGAAAGCGGAACAATTGAGAACGAAAATTATACGATAATTAAGAATGCCTTTGAATTTTCGGAACGGGCTGCAAAACAAATTATGATCCCCAGGCATAGAGTTTTAGCTTTTGATGTGGATATGTTCGATGAAAATGTACTGGAAAAAATTCTTGAAGAAAATTATTCCAGAATTCCTTTTTACGAAGATAGTCTTGACAATATTGTTGGTATTGTTTACCTCAAGGACCTTCTCCTAAACATAAGAAGAAAATCTACAGTGAGTATCCGGGAATTGATGCGCCCTGTAATGTATGTCCCCGAATCGAAAAGGATCGGTCAACTTCTTAGGGAATTTCAATTAAAACATCAGCAAATTGCAGTGGTTGTCAGTGAATATGGAGGAACTGAAGGGATTATCACAATGGAAGATATTCTGGAAGAATTAGTAGGTGAAATTCAGGACGAGCATGATGCCGAAAAAGGAACCGTTGAAAGGATTGATGAAGCAAACTATTCGGTCCTTTGCTCAACTTCAATTATTGATGCAAACCATTATCTCCCGCATCCAATTGAAGAGGACAAGCGGTATGAAACAGTTGCAGGGTATCTCTTTGATAAATTTGGCCGGATTCCTCATACAAATGAAAAAATAATTTCAGATGATTATGAATTTACCATTTTAAAAAAGAGCAGGAACTCAATTATTTTAGTACTGCTGCGTGACCTGCTGAAAAATCCCGGAGAATAGATTATAAAAATGAACTCGCTTAATTGCTAAATTTAATAACTTTAACGGATGAGAAAAATGGAAATTGATTTTACAAAGAAAGAATATATTGCTCTTTTAGATCTTATAGAGATTGCAGAATGGATCATGAATTCAAATAAAAGTGAAATTCCTGATATGACTAATGTTTATGCAAAACTTGAACAGAAAATTTATTCATATGCAAATAAAATGGGATGTGAAGAGTTGATTGAGTATGATAAAAAGTTGCAACAATTTTTCCCAACTCGTGAGTTTGATGAGACTAGCCCGGCGATTGACTTCATAGATGATTATGACAATGAATCATTCTGGGATGATTTAATCGAGAGATTAGCAAGCCGGGATTTGGAAAACCAGGTTGGATCAATAAATTTTGATAAAATGGAAATTGAAGAAGAATTGATTAAAGAAGCGCCAATCCGGGAGAAATATGAAAAAGAATTTGAAGCCAACGGTTTGAAAAACTTGTATCTTAGAGAATCAAATCCTGAAGGTGTTAAAGTTTTTCGTCTTAATTGACCAATCTTTTCCTTGAAGTATTTAAACAATTCAGAGATGGAATATCGTCTCCTCCGCTATTTAAGCACTATCATCTTTTTCATTTCATGATAACTGCCTGTTATCAAACTGTAAAAATATATCCCGCTTGAAAGCGATGATGCGTTGAATGTAGCTCTATATGTTCCGGCTTCCAACCAGTTATTTACAAGTTCTGCAACTTCATTCCCAAGCACATCGTAAACTTTAAGCGTTACAAAACTGTTTCCAGATAACTGATAACTAATAACTGTACTTGGGTTAAAAGGATTCGGATAATTTTGTTCAAGTCTGAATGAGTTAAACAGTTGATAGTCATTCATTCCTGTCAGTTTATCGGCTTTAAGTATCACAGAACCGTAGGGTGGAATTGAAATATTCGGAGTACAGTTAATCGCTCCATTGCCTCCAATGGTTAGCTGTCCGGCTTCAATATTTGTAATGAGATCTACGAGTTTATACGTCCCAACCGGGAGACCGGTAAAGTCATTCCTATAAAAATTTGGATTGTTGATAACACTTCCGGAAAAGTTATGAACCGGAATTATTATATCGCTACTGGAAGTTAGATTTCTTGCGGAAACATAGATGCTTGTGTTAGCGCATGAAAGATAGTAGTACTTCCCTTTTGTCAATGCCGGATTATTGAGTCTTATGCGGATTAGTTTTTTATACCAGTTAAGAAGTGATGAACTGTCAGCGCTCATTTTTTCAATATTGTAATCAGTATAAGTAGTAGGAATAGTTTTCCAGGGAGTTCCGGTTGTAAAGCCTGCATTAGCGCCGCTTGTCCATTGCATTGGAGTTCTTTTGGATGGATCATCGCTTGCGCTGGTCATGCCGATTTCTTCGCCATAATAAAGGAAAGGAATACCAGGAATCGTAAGTAAGATTGAAGCAGCAAGTTTTGCTTTATTGATATTGTTCACAAGCTGAGAAAAAATTCTCTGTTGGTCGTGATTAGTTAAAAATGTTCCATACTGCAAAAAAGGATAACCTTGTTGAATTGCAGATTTCAACCGGCTTATTAAAGTAGCAGGTGTTCCATTTTTTACGGCGGTAATAATATCAGTAGCGAGTTCAAATTCAAAACAAAAATCGAGACCGGTACCGTCAACGTATGGAATTACTTTTGAAGTCGAGCTCCATGCTTCACCGACAGAAACAGCATAGGGATTAATGCTTTTTGTTAATGTTCTAAATTCTCTTAAATACTGAAAAGTAGATGGGGCGTCCTCCATCATATTTCCTTCTTCACAAAGATATTTAACCGCATCAAGACGGAAGCCATCAACTTTAACAGAATCTAACCAAAACTTAACAATGTTTGAAACTTCATTTTTCACTTCCTGGTTGAAGAAATTTAGATCGGGCATACCGTTATTAAAAAGCCCATAATAATAATATCCGTTTGCTGAATGCCAGACCGTTTGTCCCCAGGGTCCAAGCACTCCCGGATTTGTAGTACTCCATCTGTACCAGTCTCTATTCGCAACATGCGGATCACTTTTCGAGTTGATAAACCATGGGTTGAGATTTGACGTATGATTGATAACGAGATCAATTATAACTTTTATTCCTCTCGCGTGTGCGCTATCGAGAAAAATTTTGAAATCTTGATTTGTTCCATAGTCTTGCTCAATCTTTTTATAATCAACAACGCTATAACCGTGGTAACTTGGGGATTCCATTATCGGCATTAACCAAATGGCTGTAACTCCAAGGTCGGAGGTTGAAGAATCTATTCCGTCATTTAAGTAATCGAGTTTTTGAGTTAATCCTTTGAAATCGCCAATTCCATCGCTGTTAGCATCATAAAAACTTCTTACAAATATTTCATAAAAGACGGCGTCGTTCCACCAGTAAGTTGTCTGTGCGGTTGTAATAGAGCATAGGAAAAGAAACAAGACTAATAGTTTTAAGTATTTCATCAAGAATTCCGGTTAAAGTCTAAGATTAATAAAAGAATGTTTTTAAATTGCAGAAAAAAACAGTTTGTTACAAATAGATGGTCAGTAGTCATTAGTCAGTTCATAGTTGTCAGACATTCCATTCAACCAATCATTTCATTCCTAATTCCTAATTCTCAATTCCTAATTATTCCAGCTTCTTTTTTTGTTACCAAAATATTTTTAATTACTGCTTGTTAATCTCCACAAACATTTCTAAGTTGGTTTGCACAAATAATTTGGGCTTAGCGTTACCGTTCTCCATTTATTTCATTCAGATTATATAGATCACTAATGATAAAGTTACGAGCTAAATGAAAAAGATATGCGATATATAAACACAATATTAATTGTCGTCACAATCCTCGGGTATGGTTGTAAATATCTAGTTTCGGACAACCTGAATGAAATAAAATCTCCTATAAAAGATAATTGGATAAAAGTTTACGATAACTCCTCTCTTCTTCTTACAGGAATTACTTTTGTAGATGATACAACTGGATATGCAGTTGGGGCAATTGGTTGTATGTTAAAAACTACCGACAGTGGAGAGAATTGGTCTATAATAGATTCGATTGAAACACCATCACCGAGTTTTACAGATATTGCATTTTTTGATAAGTATATTGGTTTAGCTGTTGGTAGTGCTGGTAGAATATCTAGAACAAGCGATGGTGGCGTTACGTGGAACACTAGTTATTTATCATTAGGAAATAGAATCTCGAACATTTGTATCATAGATGAACATGTATGTTTTTGCACTATGGGTAATCTTATCTATAAATCATCTGATACTGGATTGAAATGGGATGAAGTCTATTCTTATCCAAACCCATATTTAGTATTCACAGAATTAAGTTTTGGAAGCAAAGATGTAGGCTATGGAGTTTTGGCACGAACCGGAGAAAATATGTCTGGTGATATAATTAAAACAACGAACAATGGTTCAGAGTGGAGTTTATTATCTGTAGAAACAACTCCAGCGTATATGTCGTGTTATTTCATTACAAATAAAATAGGTTACGTTTCTGATTTAGATGGTAAATTATATAAAACAACAGATAGCGGAAATTCATGGTTCTTTCCGTCTTCAGTAACTTTAGATGGGTATACAAAATTACATTTCTTCACTGAGAATACTGGTTATGGTTGCAAACTAAATGGCGAATTAATTAAGTCAATCGACGGAGGGATGAGTTGGGAAAAAGTTATATCAGGTAATTTGTCTTCAATAAATGCAATTTGCTACAATCAAAAAAGCAAGAGTCTTTTTGTCGTAGGTAATGAAGGAAAAATTTATAAGTGTTCAAATCCATTTTTTAACTAACGTCCTAATTGTAGTACCAAAAACTCTCTCCCTCTTCCTCCCCATTTCTTTTTCCATCCCCAAAATATTCTTACTTTTCATCAGTTAATTTTAAGAAAAATGTGTACTTCTGTTTCGGTTAATATCATTTGGAATTTAGTATTCGAAAATTTAAGGTTTACAAAATGAACAACAAGAAAAAAATTATTACATGGTCTGCAGTTGTGTTAATAATAATTATCCTCATCCTACCGAAAATAAAATTTAGTAATAATAAAGACGCGAAAGCAGATTCTCCCGGTTCGCCTAAAAGAAAAACTGTAGTGAACGCGATAATTGTAAAAACAAAATTTATCCAGGATAAAATCTTTTCTAACGGAACATTCATCAGTAACGAAGAAGTTGAAGTGAGAAGTGAAATTTCCGGCAAGATCACCAAAATTCTTTTTAAAGAAGGTCAGCAGATAAAAAAAGGAATGGTTTTAATCAAGATCAATGATGCAGAACTTCAAGCAACGTTAAAGAAAAACCAATCGAAAGAATCTTTGGCGCGTGATAAAGAATATCGGGTAAAACAATTATTCAATAAAAGTCTTACAAGTCAACAGGAATACGACAACACACTTAGTGAACTCCATTCCGCCGAAGCAGATGTTGAGTTCACCAAAGCACAACTCGATAAAACAGAAATCAGAGCGCCATTTGACGGAGTAATCGGTCTTCGCTCTGTTAGCGAAGGAAGTTATATTACTCCAACATCAAAAATTGCAACTCTGCAAAACATCAACCCGGTAAAAGTAGATTTTTCCGTTCCGCAAAAATATTTCGGTATTGTAAAAGAAGGAAAAACAATTTTAGTGAAGATCGCTTCAACCGGAAAAACTTATTTCGGCAAAATTTACGCTGTTGAGCCGAAGATTGATCAAAGTTCAAGAACCGTTCAAGTGCGTGCAATTATTCCCAATGATAGAAGAGAACTTACTCCCGGCGCCTATGTTGAGATTAATATCGTACTTCAAGATATTAAAGATGCAATAATGGTTCCTTCGGAAGCGATTGTTCCCGATGTGCAAGGTGAAAAAGTTTTTGTTTACAGAAACGGAATAGCCGTTCCGCAACTTGTAACACAAAATATCAGAACCGAAAACGAAGTGCAAGTTATAAACGGCTTGAATGTTGGCGATACAGTAATTGTTTCAGGCATTATTCAACTGAAGCCGAATGCTCCGGTTAAACTGAATGCGATAAATTAAATATATCGATTAATTATAGCGTAACACTTTTTGAAAGCCCCGAAGGGGCGAAATACATCAACCTAGGGCGTTAGCCCTAGGGAAAAGAAACATTAATAATCACCAAAGCTCTGAAAGAGCGAAATAAATTATGGGCCAATCACTCGTAAAAAATTACATCCATATCATATTCAGTACTAAACAAAGAGTACCGCTAATTCATCAACCTGTGCAGGATGAATTATACAGTTATCTTGGTGGCATCTGCAAAGAAATGGAATGCCAGCCAATAAAAATTGGTGGATACACAGATCATATTCATATCCTTTGCATGCTGTCAAAGAAAGTTGCTTTGATGAATTTATTGGAAGAAGTGAAATCACATTCATCAAAGTGGATGAAAACAAAAGGCACAGAGTTAAAGAACTTTTACTGGCAAAATGGGTATGGAGCGTTTTCAGTAAATCCCTCTGAAATTGATAAAGTAATTACATATATCGAAAATCAGAAAGAACATCATAAGAAGAAAACGTTCCAGGAGGAATACAGAGCATTCTTGAAAAAGAATAAAGTGGAATATGATGAAAAGTATGTATGGGACTGAATTGTATTTCGCCCTTTCAGGGCTCGATTTTATCTTTTGCTCTTTTCACAGGGCTACGCCCTGTGTTGACATATTTCGCTCTTTCAGAGCTGAATGTAATTTGAACTATTTTTCAATAAGCAATACAATGTCTTAAAAATCCAATATTAAATAACTTAACGAAATTAGCTACATCAATTAACGCGCACGTATGGAAAAAGAATCATCATGAGTTTATCTTCACTTAGCATTCGCCGTCCGGTTCTCGCAATTGTAATGTCAATTGTAATTTTACTTTTTGGAATTATCGGCTATACCTACTTGGGCGTGCGCGAATATCCCAGCATTGATCCCCCGATCATTACCGTTTCAACGAGTTATGTTGGTGCCAACGCAGACATTATTGAATCACAAATTACCGAGCCGTTAGAAGAACAAATAAACGGTATTGCGGGAATTCGTTCTTTGACTTCCGTGAGCAGAGATGGTAGAAGTCAAATTACCGTTGAGTTTGATATTTCCAGTGACCTTGAAACAGCGGCTAATGATGTGCGAGACCGCGTTTCTGTTGCCCGCTCCCGCCTCCCGCAAGATGTTGATCCACCGACTGTTGAAAAAGCTGATGCTGATGCGGTTCCAATTGTTTTTCTAAGTGTAAAGAGTGATAAACGAACTCTGCTTGATCTATCCAACATTGCCCAGAACACTTTTAAAGAAAGGCTGCAAACTATTCCGGGGGTAAGCCAGATTAATATTTGGGGAGAAAAAAGATTTTCAATGCGTTTGTGGATGGACCCAACCAAACTTGCCGCGTATAACATAACACCGATAGACGTGCGCAATGCGTTAAACAGAGAAAACATTGAACTTCCCTCCGGCAGCATTGAAGGTAGAAACACCGAGTTAACCGTAAGAACACTTGGACGATTAACAAGCGTGGATGATTTTAATGATCTCATCATCAAAGAATCAGCGAGCAGTATTATTCGTTTTAGAGATATTGGAAACGCCCAACTTTATCCTGAAAATGATAAATCAATTCTTCGCCGTGATGGAATTCCGATGGTAGGAATTGTTCTCATTCCCCAGCCAGGCGCTAACTTTATTCAGATAGCAGATGAGTTTTACAAACGGTTAGATCAACTAAAAAAAGATTTGCCGGAAGACCTTGAACTTGGGATTGGGTTTGATGTAACAAAATATATTAGGAATTCTATTTCTGAAGTGGAAGAAACAATTATTTTGGCTTTTGCGCTCGTTATCATGATTATCTTCCTCTTCTTACGAGATTGGCGTACAACATTGATCCCTATTATCGCAATCCCAATTTCTCTTATCGGCGCTTTCTTTATTATGTACCTGGCAAAATTTTCTATCAACACACTAACGCTGTTGGGAATAGTATTAGCCATTGGAATTGTAGTTGATGACGCGATCGTTGTTCTCGAAAATATTTATAAAAAAGTTGAACAAGGAATGAACCCGGTTGAAGCAAGTACAAAAGGTTCTGCCGAAATTTTCTTCGCCGTAGTTTCTACTACGGTAACGCTTGCCGCAGTGTTTCTGCCAATAATGTTTTTAAAAGGAATTACCGGAAGACTTTTTGTTGAATTCGGCGTTGTAATTGCCGGCTCAGTTCTCATCTCGGCATTTGTCGCTCTAACATTAACTCCGATGCTCAGTTCAAGGATTTTAAAAACAAAAGAAAAACACAGTTGGTTCTACATAAAGACCGAACCATTCTTTGTTTGGTTAGATAAATCTTATCGAAATTCTCTTGATGCATTTATGGAAAAGCGATGGCTCGCTTTTGTTATCATAGCATTTGCAGCAATTATGATTTTTTTCATTACTTCTAATCTGCAATCCGAACTTGCCCCCATTGAAGACCGCGGTGAACTCCAAGTACGTTCAACAATGCCGGAAGGAACTTCTTTCCAGTCAATGGATAAATATATTCTCCGGATGGTTAATGTATTACAAGATTCGGTTAAGGAATCTGCTGCAATGGTTTCCGTTACCGGAGGTGGCGGTGGTTCAAGTGCCGCCAACAGTGGGTTTGTCCGTTTAACATTAACTGATGCTGTTAACAGAAAGAGAACACAAAGTCAAATTGCAGAACAGGTAACCGGAATTACAAAGAAGATGAACGATGCCCGTTCATTTGTTATTGAAAGCCAATCAATCTCAACAAGGCGAAGCGGTCTGCCGGTTCAATATATTATTCAGGCTCCTAACTTTGAAAAGCTCCGCGAAGTTGTGCCGAAGTTTTTAGAGCAAGCTCAAGAAGACCCAACATTTGCAAATGTTGATGTAAATCTAAAATTTAACAAACCGGAAATTGTAGTAGAAATTAACAGGACGAAAGCGAGAGAACTCGGCATCTCGGCAATGGATATCGCCCAGACTCTTCAGCTTGCATATAGCGGGCAGCGTTTTGGATTCTTTATTATGAACGGGAAACAATATTCTGTTATCGGTCAAGTTTTAAAAGAAAATAGGAATAAACCTGTTGACCTTACATCACTGCATTTAAGAAATAACAGAGGCGAATCTATTCAACTTGATAACCTGGTAACGTTAAAAGAAAGAAGTAGTCCGCCACAGTTGTACAGATTTAACCGCTATGTAAGCGCTACTGTTTCCGCAAGTCTCGCACCGGGTAAAACTATAGGTGATGGGATTAAAGCGATGGATAACATTGCGAAGAATGTTTTGGATGAAAGTTTTTCTACTGCGTTAGACGGCGCTTCAAAAGATTTTGTCGAAAGTTCTTCGAGTTTATTATTCACCTTTATGCTTGCGCTTGTTTTGATCTATCTTATTCTTGCGGCGCAGTTTGAAAGTTTCCGCGACCCGCTGATAATTATGTTCACGGTTCCTTTAGCAATTGCGGGAGCTGCATTTTCGCTCTGGTATTTCAATCAGACGTTAAATATTTTTAGCGAGATCGGTCAAATTATGTTGATCGGATTGGTAACGAAAAACGGAATATTAATTGTTGAGTTCGCAAATCAGAAAAAAGCTCAGGGATTAAATGTTGTTGATGCGGTGAAAGAAGCTGCACGGCTTCGCTTGCGTCCGATTTTAATGACGAGTTTCTCCACCATTCTCGGTACGTTGCCAATTGCGCTTGCACTTGGCGCGGGTTCTGGAAGCAGAGTTTCAATGGGAATCGCGGTTATCGGCGGATTGATCTTTTCAACGATCTTAACGTTGTATGTTATCCCGGGAATTTATTCCTACTTCTCAGAAAAAACAAAATCCGTTAGCAATGTTGCAGCAGGTGAAGTTGAAGAGGAGATGATAAAAGTTAGTGAATGATGTTAGGCAGAAGACAAATGTTATTTCTAAATCATAATCTTAATCATAATCTTTTTCTTAATCTGTTTTGAACTTAAAATAATATGCTAAAATTATTATATTTGGTTAGCACTTTTGCTAACTTTGCCTATGCCAGAAGTTAATTTTTATGAAAGTAAATCCGGGAAACAACCGATTGTTGATTTCCTAAATTCTCTTACGGGAAAGCAGGCTCAGAAAATTGCTTGGGTTTTGCAACTGTTTGAGGAGAAAAATATTGTTCCGAAGCAGTATTTTAAAAAATTAAAGAGTACTGATGACATTTGGGAAATAAGAATTATTTATTCCGGTGACATTTTTAGAATTTTGGGATTCTTTGAGTCCAACAATATTTTTATCTTAACGAACGGCTTTATTAAGAAGACACAGAAAACCCCTTTTAATGAAATTAAAATAGCTGAAGAAAGAAAAAGAGAATACATCGAGAGGAAAAAGAAATGAGTGACTTAAATAAATATATTACAAAAAGAAAAAAAGATGACCAGGAATTTGCTGCGAATTACGATACCGGTTATCAGGATTTTAAGGTTAGTGTTTTGTTAAAACAACTTCGTCAGCAATCCGGTTTAACACAAGATGAATTAGCCATAAGATTAAAAACAAAAAAATCTGTTATTTCAAGAATTGAAAACCACGCAGACGATATACGGCTATCAACTTTACGCAGATATGCAAAATCTTTAGGGAGAAGAATCAAGATTGAAGTAGTTTGATTTTTGGGATTAGTGATCTTTGTGCAAAACTTTGTGCCCCTTGTGGTTAGTTTCTTTTTTTACCACTAAGGGCACGATGGGAAAACACTAAGAACACAAAATATTTTTAAATTGATACTTGGGAATCACTAAAAACAATTTTAGATTAATGTGTACAATAAATAACGAAAATAGGTGGCTCTATTTCTGAATTAGTGTTACATAGAAAAACATTACGAATCGTGGCGTTGCCCTCTCCCTTTTTATATTCTACAAATGAGCAATTTGATTTTACTACTCTGAGCATTCTCTTTTTTTGCTTATTTACATATAAAATACTTAATAGTTAGGGTTATGAAAAATAATAGCCAAGAAGTTTATAAAGGGCAAAGAGGAAAAGAAAAAAGAGAACTTTTCCAGCGATTTAAAATACGTGCCATTGAAGATATCTATAAAAAGAAATTCTTTAACTTGTTTGATAATCAATGTTTTAAATGTGGTATAAAAGAAAGACCATTTGTTGATATTGGACCACCGGTTTTATGTATAGATCATCATATTCCAATGATTTTAGGAGGTCATTTAGTTCCTGGTAACTTAGTTTCACTTTGTCGTAGTTGTAATAATAAAAAACATGATTCTCTTCCAGAAGAATTTTATACTCAAAAAAAGCTTGATAGTTTAAAACCTATACTCGAGAAGCAACATGAAGTATTTAATTTTAATTTTGATTGGAAATACTGGGATAAAGACCGTGAAGGTTATTTACTAAGTCTTGGTGTAGACTCAAAACTAGTTCATGAATTATTTTATAATCCTGAACACCGTGACTACATAGGGTTACCATCTGATAATTCTTGCACCATCATTAAAATAGATATTAATGATATATTAAATGGCATATTTAAAAGCTAGCCCGAGTCTCAGCCCGACCGTTTCTTCGAATCGGTCGTAGTGGTTTTGTTGGGTTTGGTTTTTCAAAGTTGGTTGTTCTTAAAAGTGTGATTGTAATACAAAACTGATTTTAAAAATAAAGTTGCGCTAACAAAACCGTCATTGTTGTTCTGGGAGGCGGGCTAAACGCAACACCGTTATACATTTTTGGTAAGGTGTCATCTTGAATTATTCCTTTTTAAAAGATATTGTAATTGGTGTTTCCGCGCTTGTCGGAATGGTTTTAGGACTTTATAATTTAATTCGTTCAATAAAAAAAGAAAAAGTAAAGCTAACTATCATCCCTAAAGCAATTATGGAAGAAAGAATAAATACAGAAAATGGAAAACCAATATTTATGACGGCAGATAATGATTTTTCAAACTATCATTCATTATTTGGCTTTGAAATAATTAATAAAAGTAACTTCACAGTCGTTGTTGATGAAATAGGATTAATAAAAAAAGGGAAAGAAAGTAGGATAGTATTCCCAATTCCGATCCTAGGTGATAAAGGTAATTGGCCTAGAGAATTAAATCCTAGAAACTCTTTTACGGTTTATTGCAAATTGGATAATATTATTAAGGCTGCTCAAAAACACAAAATTAAATATGCTTATGCAAAAACATCATGTGAAGAAATATGTTATGGCAATTCAAAAGCATTTGAATTATTAAAAAAGTTCGCTAATAAAAATGTATAGCCTCTTTAATAAGTAAAGAGTCAAGAGAAAAACTCATTGTGACCTTTGTGCAAAACTTTGTGCCCCTTGTGGTTAAGTTTTCCCTTACAAATACTTCTCCTTTATCTTGTATAAATAACCCAGCGCATCTTCATACGTGTTGGGAATAATTCCATCAAGGATCGCATCTTCTATCGCGGTTTTAATCTCCCCAACTTTCTTCGAGGGTTTCAAGTTGCATATCTGCATAATTTCTTCACCGCGTACGGGAGACTGGAAAGCACGGAGTTTATCTTTTTCTTCAACTTCTAAAACACGGTTCATTACCCGCTCGTAATTGGCAAGATACTCACTCACCTTTTCCATATTTTTGCTTGTAATGTCGGCGCGGCATAACGTAATAAGATCGTGCAAGTCTTCTCCCGCCTCAACAATAAAACGTCGCACGGCAGAATCGGTAACTTCTTCCTTCGCCAAAGCGATTGGGCGAAGATGAAGCCTCACAAGCTTGCGGATGTATTCCAATTGATGAAACGGAAGTTTTAGACGGGTGAAAATTCCCTTCATAATTCTTACACCGAGGTCCTCATGTCCGTGGAAAGTCCAACCGATATTTTCAACAAACCGTTTTGTTTGCGGTTTGGCAATATCATGGACAAGTGCAGCAAATCTTAGCCAAACATTATTGGTGTTTGGAGCAATATTATCAACCACTTTGCATGTATGGTAAAAAACATCTTTATGATGAAAATCCTGCCGCTGATCAACACCTTGCAGATTTGCAACTTCCGGAAAAATAAATCTCATTACACCATTTTCTTGAAGTAACCGCAAACCGATGGAAGGTTTTGGAGAAGAAAGGATTTTAAGAAATTCATCAGTAATTCTTTCCTGCGAAACTATTTGCAACCGTTCCGCCATTGATCTGGCAGCGGTTTTAATTTCGCCCGCGACATTAAAATTAAGTTGAGACGCAAAACGGAATGCCCGCATTATGCGTAACGGATCGTCACTAAAAGTTTCTTCGGGATTAAGCGGAGTCCGTAAAAGTTTTTGTTCAAGATCAGCAAGTCCGCCGAATGTATCGATCAGTTCACCATAATTCTTTTTATTAAGTGAAAGTGCTAATGTGTTTATAGTAAAATCTCTGCGGGAAATATCATCAAAGAAAGAACCGTTCGTTACAACAGGTTTACGTGAGGTTCTGTCATACGATTCTTTTCTTGCACCAACAAACTCCAGATCATAATCGTTATATCTAAAATGCGCGGTACCGAAATTCTTAAATACGGAAACCTTATCTCCCCCAATTATCCCGGAGAGTTGTTCCGTAAAAGAAATTCCATCACCGATAACTAGAAAATCAATCTCTTTCTTTTCTCTCTCAAGAATAATATCCCGTACAAAACCGCCGACGATATATATTTCCGTATGTAGTTCTGTTGCCGCTTCCGCAATCTTCTTGAGGAATGGATAAGATTTTTCTATTTGACTGATATTTATCATGTGGACTTATTTTTTCTCTACATGTTTGATAAACCATTCAAGTTTATCTTTTTCATTCTGCAAACTTTCAATAGCATAAGCGGGAATATTCTTCTCCAAAACGTTTACTAATTTTGTTGCAGACACAAAATCAAAATGTTTTATTGTAAATCTAACGAGTTGCAGCACCGAATACCAATCTGTCTCGTTTGCGGTGAACAGATTACTCTCAATTAAGCTACCAACTGAAGCATAACTAACTTTTTCTTTTTCAACAAGTCCGATTAATGGAAGCAGCAAAACAGGTGACGGATTAGCAGCAAACTCACGTGTCAAAATTGTAAAAAGGTCGATCTCTTTCGCTTTGATCAACGTACTTGCAAGATTACCATTACTTAAGAGCATTTTTCGTAACGCTACTCGTGAAGATAATCTTCCGGTTGGATTCCAAACTGCTAAACTATCCAGAACAATTTTTGCTTCAATAAATTTTTCATTTACTATTTTCAGATCCGTTAACTTTAATTGAAGCAGATAATAGTAAGGAGTTTTTTCATATTTCAACAAATTCTTTTCAAGTAAAGTTTCTGCTTTTAGAGGATTCTCTTCTTCCGTGCAAAATATCAATCCGTTTAACAGAGAATAATTTTTATTGTAATCTTTAATAGAAAATATTTCTTTCTTAGCTTTCGCAAAATCTTTTTCTTCTATCAAGCGGTAAATAGCATTGGTTTTATTAGCAAGGTAACGGGGACAAACTTTCTGCACCAGCGGTTGTCGGCCGAAATAATAATTCGCCGTGTGAATATTATTTGAATAATTTTTATTACTAAGGAATTTTTGATATTCGGAAACTGCGTTTGCAAAAGGTTTATTGTAACTTTTTTCAAATTCGCCGAAGTGATAAAACTCTTTAAACTTCCAAATACCATATTCATCAATAAGAAACTTACAAAATGAACCAGAATAAATATAAGAAAGAGAAGAAACATTAGAGAAGAATGAGAATCCGCTAAATAAATTTTGTATACTCAATTTCAAATTATTTTTTGAAGCAAGAAATGCGGGATAGTGAATATCCAGATCATCATAAACCGGATCGGCGGCAGAAGCGATTCC
Source organism: Ignavibacteriaceae bacterium (assembly GCA_023229425.1). Classification (GTDB taxonomy): domain Bacteria; phylum Bacteroidota; class Ignavibacteria; order Ignavibacteriales; family Ignavibacteriaceae; genus UBA1563. The sequence continues at coordinate 35,328 of JALNZG010000008.1, read as the reverse complement.
TTCAAGGGTAGCCGGATTATAATTCGCATCTATCTTTAAGAAATTATTACTCCACTTTCCGGCAAAAATGTGAGCGAGTTCGTGATTCAAACTTTGCTCATACGAATCAATGGATAAATAGATTTGATTGAGCCACGGTTTCGCAACATCTGCATTCCCCGCTCCAAAATATTTTCTTTTCTCATCGCTTGAACGAAATACAAAGGAAGTGATTTTCTCATCCGGTTTTTCGTGGAAGAATTTCGTTTGCCGTTCGTAATAATATTCATGTAACCCTATAATAAACTTTGTTTCTTCTTTTCCCACATGCCCGGGCAAGTAAATAATGAAATTCTTTGTCTCAATTTTTTTTTGAAGAAAGTCATTAATCGTTGTTAATGTTGAACCGAATCCCAATTGAGATGCAAAGAAGATGAAACTTCCTGAAACAAGAATAAGAATAAAGTAAAATAATATTTTCGAGATTTTTAGAGTCTTCTGTTGCTGCTTTCGTATTAAAACTATTAAACTGCCAAAAAAGATCAGATTATAAATTCGATAGAGTACAATCGATGAGGTTATATCAATATCCTCATCGTACATTGTCCCGGGGAAAAAAGGAATGAGAGGATTGTAAAAAAATATTTGCGGACGAAAATAAATTTCAAGTAAAGGAATTAGCGCAATAAGAATCAGTAAAACGATGAAAATAAAATACGAATATTTTTTGTTGATAAAATCTGAAAGCAATCCCAACGCATACCCGATAAACACCGCAGGAAAAGTCAGAACAACATAAAACTTGAATCCATCTAGAAAAGAACAATCATTTCTAAAAAGATGAAAAAGAAAAGCCAATAGAACCGGGATGAATAAAAATATTCCCCCAAAGACTAAAAGTTTGAATTGAAAAACTTTTACGGCAATTGAAGATGATTTGAATTTATCTTCGTGAAGAGAGAATAAGCCAATATAGATTACCAAAAACAATCCGTTCAACGAAGCAAATTCAAAACTGAAATACTTTGTTAGCGGAAGCGTAAGCAGTAAAATATTATTTACGACATGCATGAAAAGAAGTATTTGAAGAAAGAGATTCTTTTTAAATAATGCTGCCACGATAATTTAAAATTCTTGTCCGGCAACCCGTTCAATATCGGCGCCGAGTAAACGAAGTTTTTCTTCGAGCCGCTGATAACCACGGTCTAAATGATAGACTCGCAGAACTTCGGTAACACCTTCCGCAGCTAATCCTGCAAGCACTAACGAAGCGCTTGCACGCAGATCGGTTGACATTACTTTCGCTCCTTTTAATTTTTTCACCCCTTTAATCAGCGCATTATTTTCTTGAACGGAAATGTCGGCGCCAAGTCTGATCAATTCGGGAACATGACTAAATCTATCGGTATAAATTGTATCGGTAACGGTACAGACACTATCCGAAACGCTCATCAGTGCTAACCATTGCGCTTGCATATCTGTCGGAAATCCGGGAAAAATTCCGGTAGAAACATCAATGCTTTTCGGTACAATATTTTGAGCATCAATACGAAGATCATTTCCTATCACGTTGATCTGCATTCCAGTATCTTCCAATTTTGACAGAACCGCATAGAGATGTGCATCAATACCGCCGCGAATAAGAATATTTCCTTTTGTTATGGCTGCGGCTATTAAAAAAGTTCCGGCTTCAATCCGGTCAGGAATCGTTTCAATTTCTGCCGGGTGCATTTCATCAACTCCTTCGATTTCTAAAATTGAAGTGTTGATCCCGGAAATTTTAGCGCCCATTTTTAAAAGAAAAGTTACAAGATTTGTAATCTCGGGTTCCATTGCGGCGTTGTTAATAATAGTTGTTCCTTTGGCTAACACCGCAGCCATTAAGATATTTCCTGTAGCGCCAACGGAAGATTTATCAAAATTAATTTTGGCGCCATGCAAACGCTTTGCTTTAACAATAATATATCCTTCATCCAATTCAATTTCAGCGCCAAGTTTTTTCAATCCTTCAAGATGAAGATTAATTGGGCGCGGACCCCAAGCGCAGCCGCCTGGCAAAGAAACTTTTGCAAATCCGTACCGTGCAAGTAATGGACCGAGCACATATACCGAAGCTCGCATTTTCTTCACATGTTCGTACGGAGCTATTTGATTATTTACTGTTGCAGAATTTATTTTCAATACTTGATTTTCAAATTGAATTTCTGCGCCAAGTTGTTTGAGCAGTTTACTCATTGTGAAAACGTCATTCAGTTCTGGCGTGTTAAACAAGACTGATTCCCCCGAAGCAAGTAAAGCCGCCGGCATTAATGCTAACGTCGCATTCTTTGCTCCGCTGATTTCAATGGTTCCGTTTAATTCTTGACCACCATGAATGACAAATTTATCCACACGATATCCGTTTTATTTATTTGAAAATATAGAACCGAAGACACCTGCTGAAAAAACTTTTTTCGACGGAGTGACTACCAAACGATTTAACGCAGTAAAACCACCTGAGTTAGATAATTCCCAATTAATTCCGCCGTCTCTTGTAACCAAAATTTCTCCTTTATTGCAGGAAATAAATCCATTCGTCTTATTCGTAAAAGAGATAGAAAGCAACCCGGAAGCCAAACCGGAAGAAACTTTTTCCCATTTCGAGCCTCCATCTTCAGTTTTAAAAACTTCACCACCACCGGCAATAACAATTCCATTTGATCTATCAACAAAAAAAATGTCGCGTAAATATGTATCGGTAAATTTATTTTGACTCACCCAATTTTCTCCCTGGTCGGTCGTTTTTAATATTGTGCCGTTCCAGCCAACAGCGAAGCCTCTTGCTTCATCAATAAAAAAAAGATTGAAAAGAAGATTTGTAGTATTTGAATTAACCCGCCGGAAAGTGTATCCGCCGTTATTTGATTTTAGAATAGTTCCCTTTGCACCACAAACAAAGCTCACGCCTCTGTTTTCATAAATGCGAAAGAAATTTTCTCCGTTCAATTGAAGAATATTTTGCCATGTGTTTCCGCCGTCTTCAGTTCGAAATATTCTACCGTCGTCACTTACTAATAATCCTAAATTTGAGGAGAGAAATTTTATATCGGTAAAAGTAATTAATGAATCAACCTTTGGGAGAAGTTCGATCCAATCGGCGCCATAGTTAGAAGACTTTAGAATTGTTCCTTTTTCTCCGCAAGCAAAACCAAGATCGTCTGTAGAGAAAGTGATTCCGTTTAAATTATTTTGTGTTCCTGAATTCATCTTCAGCCAATTAACTGAAGTTGTAACTACCGGACGTGTGTTATATCTGGCAGTTGTATCAGTAGGCATAATTGGTTTAGTAGTTAAACCTGGCCAATACGCAGCTACCGCATTGAAAATAAAATAGGCAAGAAAAATAAGCACTGCCAAAACTGGAAGAACAAAGAAGGCTGTTTTCAGTTTTCTAATTTTATCTTCTCTGAATTTATCAACGGGTTTCTGTTTCGTCTTAACTTTTTCCGTTTTTTCAACACCTGATTTATCTATCTTCTGCAAAACATGATTCACATCTTCTGAAAATTCTTCGCAGTTTTTATAACGTCTAAATATCGTTTTATCCAAAGCCTTGAAAACAATTTTATCAAGTTCAGGGGGTATGGCGCTTGAGTTGATGGAAACCCGTGGGGGAGTCTTTTTTAAGTGAGCTTCCATAATTTCATATTCAGTCCCTTTATCAAAAGGAGTTTTCCCCGCAAGCATTTCGTACAGCGTTATCCCGATCGAATATATATCACTTTGTTTTGTAGGTTCTTCTGCACGAATTTGCTCAGGACTCATATAGAGCAGTGTTCCTATTTTCGTTCCGGTTTTCGTAATTCCTTTATCAAATAAAGCTTTGGAAATACCAAAATCCATTATTTTAACAACACCTTCTTTATTCAGAATAATGTTGGATGGCTTAATGTCTCTATGGATAAAACTTTTACTATGAGCGTGCCCGACTCCTTCTAACATTTGCAGCAAAAGTTGCAAAGCTTCTTTTGTGTCTAATCTATTTTTTCTTGTGATGAGTTTTTCAAGAGTCTCTCCTTCAACATATTCCATCACGATGCCGAGAATGCCGTTTTGCTCTGTAAAACCATAAACAGAAACAATATTGGGATGATTCAGTTTAGCTTGATTTTTAGCCTCGCGCTTGAACCGTTCAACAAAATTTGTGTTTAGTGAGCCGGTCTGGTTAAGCACTTTCAGTGCTACAAATCGTTCCAATTTTATATCGAAAGCTTTGTAGACAATTCCCATTCCCCCTTCGCCGAGAACAGAAACTACTTTATAATTTTCTACTAATGATCCAATCATAACGGTATCAATTGTTAAATGTTGTTAATAATTACATAGGAAAAATTATCAGGAGAACCTAAGTCTTCAACTAGTCTGAAAATGTGTTGTGAAATTTCTTCAAGATTTTCTCCATGAGATAAGAGTTTAAATATTTCATTAAAACTCAAAACACCACAAAGTCCATCAGTACATAGTAGGAGTTTAAATTGTTGATCTTCGCTAAGATAAAAATAATCGCAGTCCGGCGAACAGTCGTTTTCCTCCCCTAGGGCTTTCACAATAATATTTCTGTGCGGATGTTTTTCAGCCTGTTTGGAGGTGATCAACCCATTATCAACCATTTTTTGAACGAGTGAATGGTCCTTTGTGATTTGCCTTAATTTATTTTCCGTTAAAAAATAAATGCGGGAATCTCCGATATGTCCCCAATAAACAGCGTTTCCCGCAATAAAAACAACTACCGCAGTCGTAGCCATTCCTTTATATTGTGCAGATTCTCTCCCCTTCTCTAAAAGTATTTTATGAGCAGCCGTTAATGCAGCATTCATTTTAATAAGATTATCCACTTCGGGATTTTGAAGGAAATGGTTATAAATAGTTTCCACAGCAGTTTTTGAGGCTACATCTCCGGCTCGATTTCCGCCTAAACCATCGCATACAATGGAGAGCAGTCCGTCATCGAGATTAAAGACGTTCACGGAATCTTCGTTAATTGATCTTCTTTTTCCGAGATGTGAAGCAAAAATATAGTTAACAATCATGTAATAGCTTAAAGGATGTAAATGATAAAATACATTGCAAATGTAATATAATTTTATTCTGTTTTTTTAACAAAAATTTGCAATAATTAGCTTTTAAAAGATAATGTCTTGGCAAGATATTTGCTAAAGTTTTTGTTCCGAATTATATTTGTTTTAGCAAATACAAAAATTGTCACAACTTTAATGCGAAAGTGGCGTAATTGGCAGCCGCGCTAGACTTAGGATCTAGTATCGAAAGATGTGGGGGTTCGAGTCCCCCCTTTCGCACAAATTTATTAATATAGAGGTTAGTTTGGAAACGAAAATAAACATCATAAGTGAATCCGTGAATGAACTTGAAGTAATTGCAACTTATGATGAAATAAAAAGTTCACTTGATGCTGAGGTTCAGAAACACGTTAAAACTATTCAGATAGATGGATTTAGAAAAGGAAAAGTCCCTCCGGCTGTTTTAAAGAGAATTTATGGTGATTCACTTGAATATACTGCTGCCGAAAAAGTTGCGAACAAATTATTCTGGCAAATTGAGAAAGAACAAAATTTAAAACCGTTAAACGAACCCTCACTAACTGATATTGATTTTAAACCTAATGAAAAACTTACTTTTAAAGTCAGCTATGAAATTTTCCCTAAACTCGAGCCTCAAGGTTATACCGGTTTGGAGATTGAAGTTCCCGATTTCCAAGTAACTGAAGTTGAAGTTGAAAGTGAAGTGACACGGATTTTGGAAGCTAATGCAGTTTATGAGAATGCCCAAACTGTTGAAGACGAAAAATATCTGCTTACCGCTGATATTTTTTCTGCTGGTGCAGACGGTTCTTCAACCGGAATAAAAATGGAATCCGATTACAAAATAAATCTCACAAATAAAAATATTAATAAAGAGATTTACGATAATGCATTGAATAAACATGTTGGTGAGACTTTTTCTTTCTCCTTTGATGAACCGCATGTCCATCATGACGACGTACCACATGAACATCATAAGATTTCATATTCCGTTGAAATTAAAAGTATTCAAAAAATCATTTACCCGGAATTAAATGAAGAATTCTTAAAAAAAATTACCCGAGATAAAATTTCCACAGAGGAAGAACTTCGAGAAAGCATCAAAAAAGATTTACTTTCTTATTATGAATCAAGTATCAACGATATGGCTGAGTTGAAACTCGAACAAGCAGTTCTTCAAAATAATCAATTCAGTCCGCCAAAGGTTTTTATTCAAAATTATTTAGACCACCTTGTTAAAGATGAAATTGACAGTTATAAAAAGAAGAATAAAAAAGTAAAACCGGAAGTGATTCGTGAAAAATTAGCTTTAAAAGCAGAAAATTCAGTAAAATGGATTCTCTTAAAAGATAAAATTATTGAAAAAGAAAAAATCATTTTGTCCGAGGAAAGGCTTAAAGAACTTTCGGAAGAAAACGCAGATAAAATGGGTGTTGCCGCTGATGTTCTGCTTAAACATTATCAATCTGAAGAAATGAAAAACAGACTTTTACTGAACGAATTCTATTCTTTTCTTAAAAAATCAAATACAATAAAACGAATTGACCCTGAAGTCTTTTCGCAAAAGGAAGAAGTACATGCAGAAAAACATTGAAATTTTTAATCAATTAGTTCCTTACGTTATCGAACAAACCGGACGCGGCGAACGCGGAATGGATATCTATTCCCGACTTTTACGAGAAAGAATTATCTTCCTTGGTACCGCTATTGACGACCATGTTGCAAGTTTAACCATTGCACAATTAATTTTTCTTGAAGCGGAAGATGCGTCAAAAGATATCTATCTTTATATCAACTCTCCGGGTGGAAGCGTTTCAGCTGGATTAGCAGTTTATGATACGATGAAATATATCAAACCGGATGTTGCTACTATCTGCGTTGGAATGGCGGCAAGCATGGGCGCTATTTTATTAGCCGGAGGTCAAACCGGAAAAAGGACTTCGCTTCCTAATTCGAGAATTATGATCCACCAACCGTGGGTTGGCGGTTTGCAAGGACAAACTACCGATATCGAAATTCATGCGAGAGAGATGATTAAAACCCGCGATACGTTGTACAGAATTTTAGCGGCCCATACCGGAAAATCCATTGAAGAAATTACTAAAGATTGCGATAGAGATTATTTTCTTTCCGCCGAAGAAGCTAAGACTTATAATATTATCGATAATATTTTAGAAAAAAGACCATAATCTTCTTGAGCCTGTTTAGTTGTCCCGATGAGATCGGGATTAAACAGGCTTTTCTAAAGCTCCACAAAATTAATTTATCATGAAAAAAACAATTTTATTATCACTTCTCTTTTTAACCGTCAGTTTTTCACAGAGTGTTCTGTTTAAGTTAAATCTCTACTGTGAGGAATACGTTAAAAAAAATTCGCTTCCATCCGTCTCGGCAGGATTAATTGAAAATAATAAAATCATTTGGACGAATTATACCGGCAGCGTTGATTTGGAAAATAATGTTCCGGCTGCAAAAAATTCATTGTACCGCGTTGCATCTATCTCAAAATCAATTACTGCCGTTGCAGTTATGCAACTTGTTGAACAAGGAAAAATGAATCTTGATAGTGATGTGAGAAATTACCTCTCCTATATCCCTCAAAAAAAATGGGTATTCACAGTCCGCCAGCTTTTAAACCATACTTCAGGAATTCGTTCTTACAAAAACGAGGAAGAATTTAACAGTAAAATAAATTTCAGATCTGTTCGCGAAACTGTATTGTATGCAGCTAAAGATACTCTTGAATATCAGCCCGGAACAAAATATTTGTATTCCACATTAGCGTATAATCTTTTAGCCGGAATCATCGAACAAGTTTCAGGTTTATCTTTTGAAGATTACCTGCAAAAAAACATTTTTGAGCCTGCAACAATGAATTCCACTAAACTTGATTTTCACAACAAAATTATTTTTAACCGCGCAAAAGGGTATCAAAAAAATGAATTAAGAGAATTCGAAAATGCACAATTAGTCGATTTAACAATTAAATTCCCCGGAGGCGGAATTCTTTCAACGGTTGAGGATTTATTAAAATTCAGCAATGGACTTCTTCAAAATAAATTAATAAAAAAACAAACGCTTGATACTATGCTCACCGAAACGGTTTTAGTCAATGGTACAAAAATTCAATATGGATTGGGACTTGATTTCGGCGTTGATAAATATGGCAGAAAATTTTACGGACATGCCGGTGGTGGAACCGGTTTTGTTTCTCATTTTATGTGTTATCCTGATTTAAATTTAGCTTCCGTTCATCTTATTAATTGTAGAGATAGAAATCTCATCAACGTTGCGGATGAGATTGCAGCGCTTTATTCGGGTGGAGACGTTTCGTTTCCTAAGTTTTCACTAAGTGATACTCTGACAAAAATTGCGGTGACTGTGTCCATTGATTCTGCTTTAGCTTTTTGGACTTCTCTTGAGAAGAAAAAGGATGAACATTTTCTTCTTTCAAATGATGAAAAAAAAGATTTCGGTTATGACCTTCTGGCTTCAAACCGGACGAAAGATGCAATTCGCGCTTTTACAAAATTAACAGAAACCGACACTACTTTTACTGATGGCTTTATTGGTTTGGGAGAAGCATTCAACCTTGACGGTAATAAGGGATTAGCACTTCGCTCATTGAAGAAAGCTCAAAAACAAAAACCAAATGACACTCATGTTCAAGCGCTGATCTTACAAATTGAACCTACCTCGCCGTCAGGCAGGAAAGATCAGAAATAACTTTTTCAATTGAGAAAGAAAATGCATCTTGGATTAGATTATTTTAATTGTTCATTTTGGTTCACCTTTTCCGAAGGATCGTTCCGAAATTTTTCTTTAACTTTGAGATAAGAAATAAATAATCAGAATGTGATGCAAAAAAAGAAAATCGCAATTGTAGGTCCGGCTTATCCATACCGGGGTGGAAACTCACTTTTCATCGCCCATTTATATGAAAAATTATCGAAACAGTTTGACGTTACAATTCTCAACTATACACTTCTTTATCCCTCATTTTTATTCCCGGGCACAACGCAGTTTGATCAGAGTAGTGTTACGCTAAAACCCGCGCAAAGTGAGCGGATCATCAATTCAATTTCTCCTTTATCCTGGTTGAAAACTGCAAAACGGATTAAAGAAATTAATCCCGATCTAGTAGTTTTTGATTGGTGGCATCCGTTTTTTTCTTTCTGTCATTTTTCCATTTCTTCATTCTTAGGGAAGAAATATCAAAAGAAAATCCTTTTCATTACAGAGAATTTTATTTCACACGAGGGACATATCATTGATCGTCTGCTGACCAAAATCGGTTTGATAAACGCTTCCGCTTTTCTATCACTTTCTGAAAAAGTCGAAAAAGATTTGGCAAATATTTCACGCAACAGAAAAACTTATCGCTCCGAATTACCGATTTATGATTGTTACAATCTGCCGGACACTCAAACAAACTTGTCAGACAAAAAAAATAAATCGCATAAAAGAGATTTCGCTTTTTCCGATGATGATTTTGTTCTTCTTTTCTTTGGATATATCCGTAAGTATAAAGGACTTGATATTCTTTTACATGCAATGCCTGTGTTGCTAAAAGAAATTCCAAATATAAAACTCTTAGTTGTTGGCGAATCCTACGAGGAATTTTCTTTTTACGAAAATCTTGTTTCAAAACTGCACTTAACAAATTATGTTAAAATGGAAAATAGATTTGTTGCAAATGAGGAAGTCAGTAAATACTATTCAGTCGCAGATTTAGTTATTCTCCCTTACAGGAGCGCTACACAAAGCGGTATTCTCAATGTCGCTTATGGATTTAGCAAACCGGTTTTGGTTACAAACGTCGGCGGTTTAGCTGAATTTGTAGATGATAAAAAAACAGGTATCATCGTTGAACCGGAATCTCCCGAAGCCATCGTAAATGGGATTAAAGAATTTTATTTTTTGCGGAAAACCGTAAACTTCAGTAAAAATGTCGGGGATAGAATTTCTCAAAATCAGTTTTCTTCTATTGCACAACTTTTTGATAAAATTATTACGGATACTTTATTATGATTTTAAATACCAACTGCCGGCATTTCCCCGGCGATAGACCATGCAGCTTTAACAAAAATTTCGGCACAATGTGCAATGATTGCATTAATTATAAACCAGTCGGATTCAAAATTCTTATCATCAAATTCGATGCAAGCGGAGATGTTCTTAGAACAACTTCATTGCTTCAAGCTTTGAAGAAAAAATACCCAAATTCCCACATCACCTGGTTTACAAAAAGGAACGCTCAGCCAATTTTCTTTAATAATCCTTTTGTTGATGAGATTTTAATTTTGGAAAATCACGATACGGTTTCAAAACTTCTTGCCTTGGAATTTGATCTGCTGATCCATCCCGATGCATCAACACAAAGCGGTGCTTTTGCCTCATGGATCAAAGCAAAAAACAAAAAAGGGTTTTATCTTGATAAAAAGGGAAAGATTCAACCTTTTGACGAGGCGGCTGTTGAGTGGCTTGAACTCGGTGCATTTGATCAAAAGAAAAAAGTAAATTTGAAAACCTATCAGCAAATCCTTCACGAAATTTGCGGACTAGAATATGAAAAAGGTGAAATTGTTCTCTCCTTAAGTGAAGATGAAAAGAAATTTGCTGAAGATTTTTCTGCGCAGCATGATCTAAAAAAATATAAAAAAATTATCGGATTGAATACAGGCGCAGGTTCACGCTGGCAATATAAACAATGGGGTATTCAGCAGTTCGTTCACTTGATCCAAATGATTAATGGATACTCAAGCGACATTGGGATCTTGCTTTATGGCGGTGAAGATGAAAAAGAAAAAAATACTTATTTAGCAAGTCAATTCCCTTTTATTATTGATACTGGTGCAGAGAACTCGCTGCGCCAATTCTTTTCTTTAGTTGATCTTTCGGATATCTTTATCACCGGCGATACACTGGGACTTCACGCTGCTACCGCTTTTCGAAAAAAGATCATCTGTCTTTTCGGTCCAACATCCTCAAATGAAATTGAGGACTACGGTAGAATTACAAAAATTTCTCCACAAACGGATTGTCTGGTTTGTTATAAAATGAGGTGTGACTTTTCTCCCTCCTGTATGGATTTAATTTCTGCTGAAATGGTTTTTGATTCATTGAAGGAAGCGATGTCCCTCGGAAGCGAATCAAACTAAATCGTTGCCTGATTATAGTATTGAAATAATATTTTTGTTTGTTGAGTCAAGATACTTTTTACTTTGAACTTTATACTTCAACTTTTTACTTGCGACTTATCGCGTTATGTGTTTTTTAGTTTCAGGACAATTTGTTTTTGCTCACGGGCAACAACATACTGCTGAACATGTTGGGATGACTTAAACAAATCAATTACATTCCCTTTGCTCTTTGTGCCTTCTGCAAATGTACCCTGTGACGGGGAATTGGTTTTTACATTTTTTAAAAAAGATGAAAATGATTTTTTCCCTTCCTCGTTTGATTTCTCCGATACCTTAATACTGCCGCTATGTTCAGTTTCGAAAAATTTATTGTTGGCTTTCGGTAAAGGTTGGTGGTTAACAGAATGATTATTTGATCTTGGTTCCGGCAGTAATGTAAGCTTTCTCATCTTGTGAGCATCAAAATTTCTATCTTCTTCAACTAAATCATTTTTCACATCTTCGACAGTAATTTTTTTGAACCGGTTAGCTGTTCTTTGCGGTTCAACTTTGATTTTTTGAAACCCATTCTTTGTTTGACTTAAATCAAAATTTACTTCATCGAAAGCAAAAATCAGCTCTGCAAATACTTTATCGTTTTGCCATTTGGCTTCAATAACTTCTAGATCAAAAGCATAAACCTCGGTATAATTCGGCTTTCCAAAATTACTTATTTGTGATAGCAGTCCGACTTGCTGAATTCTAAATCGGACATCAACAATATCATTACTTTTTACATATTCTTCTAATTCTTTTATGGCAAAGATCGGATCAAAATGAATAACCTCCGATTCCCCGTTTATAGTTATCATAACTCCATATTTTATAATGTCTGTTTTAAAGGTAGGCAAATTAGTTAGAAGCCTGTAAATAATAACTGATTTTGGATCACTCGAATTAATATACCTGCATACTTCATTAAAATGAATCGGCACAGCTTTTTTTGCTTTATCATCTTTATTAATTACACGGAAATTCTTTTCAAAATCAAATTTGTTTTCCGAATAAATAAAGACGTCATTCTGTTTAATATCTAAAGTTTCAAGTATCATAAATCATAAAATAGAATGCTGAGGTAAAATCAGTTTTTTGTTTTTCTTTATTGTTTTTGAATATTACTATACAAAAATAAACAATTTCCCAAATATTAAAGGAAGTTTCTTATGGCACTTAATATTGCAAAAATTCAAAATATTTTACAAGATAGAAATTTAGACGGCTGGCTTTTATTTGATTTTCGTGGTTCTAATGATCTTGCCTTGGAAATTCTAGGAATTAAAAAGGAATCTCATCTTACCAGAAGATTCTATTATTTCATTCCACAAACAGGAACACCAAGCAAAATTGTAAATGCGATTGAAGAACATAATTTGGCTCACCTGCCGGGAGAGAAACTTTCTTATTCAAGTCACAATTCTTTAAGGGAGCAATTTGCGATAGCCCTTGCCGGGAGCAAGACAATCGCAATGGAATATTCTCCGATGAATGCCATACCTTATCTTTCAAAAGTAGATGCGGGAACTTTAGAATTAATCAGGACATTTGGTGTTGAAGTTGTTAGTTCGGCAGACTTAATAACACAGTTTACAGCCTTATGGTCAAAGGAACAGTATATAGAAAATATACCGGTAGCGAAAGCACTGGTTCAAATTGTAAGTGACGCCTTTAACTTCATTAAAAATAATATTATATCGGGAAACACCTTAACTGAATATTCGGTGCAACAATTTATTATGGATGAATTTCAAAAAAAGAACTTAATCACAGATTTTCCACCGATTGTTGGGGTAAATGAAAACAGTGCCAATCCCCACTATGCTCCCGATGAAACTACTTTTAAGGAGATTAAGAAAAATGATTTTGTACTAATTGATCTCTGGGCAAAAACTCCGGATGATTCTTCCGTCTGGTCAGATATTACCTGGGTTGGATTCGTCGGCAAGGATATCCCACAAAAGTATATCAAGATTTGGGAAATTGTAAAAAATGCCCGAGATGCCGCATTCAATCTTGTCAAAGAGAGATTCAGTACCAATCAGCCTGTTTATGGATTTGAGGTTGACAATGCTTCTCGTCAGCTTATTGAAGAAGCCGGTTACGGGAAATATTTTATTCACAGAACCGGACATTCAATAACTACAACATTACACGGAAGCGGTCCACATATGGATAATTACGAAACAAAAGACGAACGCCGTTTACTTCCTTCTACCTCCTTTTCGATTGAGCCTGGAATTTATCTGAAGGGAGATTTTGGAATTAGAAGCGAGATAGACGTTTTTATTCACCCTGACGGAAAAATTGAACAAACTAGCGGGATAAAACAAGAAGATATTGTAGCTATCTTAAAATAATTCCGGGTTTTCAGAAAGGGTCGTTTGGAACGAAATATGAGTACAATTAGTTCTCTTCTTTAAAGGATTTTATGAAAAGTTTAAAAATATTCTCGATCGTTTCTGCATTATTTCTCGCATCTTGCGGGGGAACAGCGGATAATATCAAAGAAGGGATGCCGGCGCCTGACTTTACTTTATCCGATGCATACAATAATACATTTTCTCTGTCCTCATTCAGGAGCAAATCCCCAGTGGTTCTCTACTTCTATCCAAAAGCATCAACTCCCGGTTGCACTAAACAAGCTTGCGGAGTTAGAGATAATATTTCGAAATTCAAAGAAAACGGGATTGAAATTTTCGGTATTAGCGTCGATCCAAAGGAAAAGATAAAAGTTTTTATTGATACTTACGGCTTAAACTTTCCTCTTCTTTCCGATGAGAAAAAGGAAGTATCTAAAACCTATGGCGTATTAAATGCGTTGGGCTTTGACAGCAGAGTTACTTTTATAATTGATAAAAGCGGAAACATTGCGAAGGTTATCCGAGATGTTGATGTTGAAAAACATGCAGAACAAGTTTATGAATTTGCCCTAAAATTGAAATAAATGATTCTGATGAATGACTCTTAATTCTTTTAGGGAGTCATTTCAAAAATATTTAGGTTTTACAAAATTATAAAACGAATATTCAAATCACAGATTTATAGCAGATGCATGATAAACATCAAAATGAATTTTCTTTATTGCTTCATCCTTTAAATATTCATCAAATGTCATTCGCTTATCGATTAGTCCCGACAAGTCGGGAACAATCTCAATTATCCTGTTTGCTATTGTATGAATAAACTGGTGATCGTGCGAACTAAAAAGTATCGTTCCCTTAAATTCGATCAAACTATTATTCAATGCAGAGATGGCTTCCAAGTCAAGATGGTTCGTTGGTTCATCTAAAATAAGTACATTAGCTCCGGAAAGCATCATCTTAGCAAGTAGACAGCGTACACGTTCTCCACCGGAAAGAACTTTAGCTTTTTTCAAAGATTCCTCCCCGCTGAAAAGCATTCTCCCAAGAAATCCGCGGATGTATGTTTCATCCGTCTCTTTCGAATATTGACGGAGCCATTCGATAAGGTTCAGGTCAACATTAAAATAATCTGCATTATCTTTCGGAAAGTAAGCAAGTTTGGTGGTCGGTCCCCATTCAAAACTTCCTTTATTTTCTTTCTCTTTTCCGTTTAAAATATTGAACAAAGTAGTTTTAACTAAATCATTCGGACCAACGAAAGCAATTTTATCTCCCCGCTCTACTTTGAAAGTCAGATCGTTCAACAAAATTTCATCATCGGATTTTTTTTTGAGGTTTATAATCTCAAGTAAATTGTTCCCTGCTTCACGATCCGGTTTAAAGGCTATGTAAGGCATTTTGCGGGATGAAGGTTTAATATCTTCAAGCGTTAAGTTTTCGAGTTGCTTTTTCCGTGAAGTTGCCTGCTTCGATTTTGATGCATTTGCGCTGAAACGCGAGATAAATTCCTGCAACTCAACCATTTTAGCTTCTATCTTTTTATTTGCATCTTTTGCTTGTTTTGATGCTAACTGACTGCTTTCCAACCAGAAATCGTAATTGCCGGTGTACATTTGTATCTTACCATAATCAATATCAGCGATGTGTGTACATACTTGATTTAGAAAATGTCTATCGTGCGAAATAACAATTACTGTGTTTTTAAATTTTTCAAGAAATTCTTCAAGCCACCCGATAGAAATAATATCAAGATGGTTTGTCGGTTCATCGAGAAGTAAAATATCCGGGTTACCAAATAAAGCCTGCGCTAGAAGGACTTTTACTTTTTCGTTTCCCGATAAGTCTTTCATCAATTTGGTATGGAGCTCGTCGGCAATTCCCAATCCACTCAATAATTCAGCCGCTTCAGATTCTGCCTCCCAACCGGATAACTCTGCAAATTCTCCTTCAAGTTCGGCAATTCTAATTCCGTCTGCATCATTAAACTCGTGCTTAGCATATAAGGTATCTCTTTCTTCCATAATAGTAAAGAGCCTTTTGTGCCCTACCATCACAGCTTTAAGCACCGGGTATTCGTCAAATTCAAACTGATTTTGATTTAATGTTGTAAGTCTTTCCTTCGGAGTAATGATTACATCGCCCGAACTTTGTTCAATTTCTCCTGATAGAATTTTAATAAAAGTTGATTTCCCCGAACCGTTTGCTCCAATAATGCCGTAACAGTTCCCGGGAGTGAATTTCAGATTTACTTCTTCGAATAAAATACGTTTGCCAAAAGTGAGAGAGAGATTACTTGTACTTATCATTGATCGTTTATTCCATAATTATTTTGTGTGGAGTATAAATTGAAACGGAAATATCCGTTACGTGCGGTTTTGTTTTGTCTGTTCCTAAGACCTGAAGAACCCCGAGAGATTTGTAACGTGGGGAAACTTTTAAATACTTTTTAAATTTGAGTATTTTTCTGGTTAGTAAAATTGAACGCAAAAAAAACTTTTTTCACGGGTCAAATATACTTAAATCCGGTAAATATTTTGTTAGGTTAAGCTACGAGTCGCTTAAAAAAGCTTATAATAAAAAATTACAAGAAAAATAAGCGGGATAAGAATCCCGATTGCTGTAAGCCACGCTCCTCTGCCTGTTATTCCATTTTTCCCTTTAATCATGAATAACCCGGAAATGGCAAGAAATGCAAGTGCGATAGCAAAAAGATCAGCAACAAATGTCCATATTTTTTTTGGCGCATTTAAGTGAAGAAAATTCGTCTCTCGAATGATTGTCCGGCTATTAACTTTTTCCTGAGAGATTTCTCCCTTTTTGAGATTAACCGAGATTGTATTTCCATCAACAAAAATATTGATGGTGTTTGAGTCCGGTAAAAAAAAACTTTTTAATTTTCCTTTTTCCCCTACTTTAGCAAGAATATCGGTTATCAGAGTCTCAGACGATAACATACTATCGGGAATGGGATCAATTTTCATTGTAGTTTTTTCAATTGAATAATTTGGATTCCAATCATTTGTGTGGTTAACCGCAACTCCGGAGATAGCATAAATTACCGTAAGTCCCGCTGCCACATACCCAAAATCCCTATGAAGAATTCTAACCCATTTTCGCCACTTGAACATCTAAACCTCTTGAATATAAAAAAAAGGTTGTCGGAAAAATGCTTTGCTGAAGTAAGAATACAGAATTCAGAAGTGAGAAAACCAGCAAATTATAAGTGACAACCTTTTATGAAAAATGAAAAAATGATTACTTAATTACCGCCCCGATACCTTTGATTTGATAAAAAGTAACCGGACCTGTTACAGAAGTGGAATCAAATTTTTTCCCGTGTTCTTTCGCTTCATTTTCTCCGCTTGCAATAGCCTGCTCTTTAGTTAATTTGATCTCATATACTTCACCTTCAACTAAAGCAGATTTCCCTTTATCTTCTAAAGGAAAAACAATTTCACCGTCTTTTACTTTAACTTTAATCTTTTGAAATGGTTTATCGCTTGCTAACTCTATCCAACAGCCTCTTTTTTCGCAAACACCAACAACATTTCCTTCAACCAGAACCTTTTTACCTACAAAATCTTTTGGACTTGCAAGGATAGCCGAAACTTTTGTTTTTACTTTAAGACTTAACTCTTTTCCATATTTATTACCGCCTCCGGCAAAACTGGTAGTAAGGGAAAACAGAATTGCAAAAACAATTAAAAACGTTTTCTTCATAACTTCTTTCTTTTTTGTTAAAGATTATTAATAATTCGTAACTACTAATATATTACACTTTTTAAATTAAAAAGTACCATCAAAAGTCCATTTTTTTACAGAAATTTTTGAATAGATTTTTTCATTAAAAAAACTACTGACCATTTACCGATACCGCACAGGGTACTGAAATGCGCACAAAAAATGCTGATTATTCTTGTATTAACAGCAAATTATTTCCTTAGAATAAACGATTTCGTTATACTTGCATTCCATTTACTAACAAACTAAAAGCTGGATGAAAACTAATGTAACCCCCGTAATTCTAACTGCTATGGAACTTGAAGTACGCTTTGGCGAACAAGTAATTCTTGATAAAGCATCTCTCAGCGTTCACGAGGGAGATAGAATAGGGTTAGTCGGCAGAAACGGCGCCGGGAAATCAATATTCTTAAAAGTGATCTCAGGAATATTAAACCCTGATTCCGGTGAAGTTGCAAAGAAGAAAAAATTAGTCACCGGTATGCTTTCTCAAGAATTCACTCTTGACGAAACTAAAAACGTTCACGAAAATATTTTGGATGGTGCAAGTAAAATTGTTGCATTAGTAACGGAATATGAACAGCTTCCTCATGATTCCAAACAAAGACATTTGCTTGAAGAAAAGATTTTGCAAATTGACGGTTGGAATCTTGAAAGGAAAATAGATCTGCTGATCAAATCACTAAATGCACCGGAACCGGATAGAGAAATTGCATCGCTTTCCGGCGGTGAAAAACGCCGTGTAGCTTTGTGCCGCGCATTAATTTCTCAGCCTGATTTACTTATCCTTGATGAACCGACTAACCATCTTGATACCGATTCAATTGAATGGATTGAAAATTTTTTAACGGAATATAAAGGCACATGCATTTTCGTTACTCATGATCGTTATTTCTTAGATAGAATTGCAAATAGAATTGTTGAATTATCCTCCGGGACCTTCTTTTCCCATCAAGGAAATTATACCGATTACTTGATCAATAAAGCAGAACGTCAGGCTGTAAAAGAAGTAGAAGAAAGCAAGCGGCAAAATTTTCTGCGCCGTGAACTTGATTGGGTGATGCGGGGACCAAAAGCAAGAAGAACAAAAGCTAAAAGCAGACTTGATAATTATTACGAAGTTGCAGCACAACAAAGCACCGAAGTTGAATTAGATGTAGAGATGATCATTCCTCCGGCGGAAAAATTGGGGAAAAAGGTTCTTGAATTAAAAAACGTAGGCATTAAACTCGGGGACAAACTTTTATTTGAAGACTTAAATTTTGATTTTGCCGCGGGGAGAAAGTTAGGAATAATTGGAAAAAACGGAGTTGGAAAAACGACTTTACTTAAAATTATTTTAGGCAGTCTTCATCCAACCAAAGGTAAATTAGAACTTGGCGAAAAAACCGATTTCAATTATATAGACCAGGCAAGACTTCTGTTAAATGATGAGGACACCGTTGTTGAAGCAATCGGCGAAGGAAGTGAATCAATCAAATTCGGCAAATATCAAATGGGTGTCTGGACTTACTTAAGGCGATTTCTTTTTACCGATGACCGGATTAACACAAAAGTAGGAAGACTTTCCGGTGGCGAAAGAAGCAGATTAACTCTTGCAAAAATTATTAAAAACGGCGGAAATTTTCTTCTGCTTGATGAACCGACAAACGATCTTGATCTGCCAACATTACGTGTATTGGAAGAAGCCCTTATTGCATTTGAAGGCTGTGTAATTGTCGTCAGCCACGATAGATATTTTCTTAACCGGGTTTGCAACGGAATTCTTGCATTTGAAGAAAATGGGACCATCCATTTCAGTGAAGGTAATTATGATTATTATATCGAAAAAAGAAAAGCGAGAATTAAAATTGAACCCGTCTCTAGCCAAAAAGAAAAATCCGAAGGGAAAAAACAAAAGCTAAAAATAAAGAAACTTACATGGAAAGAAGCTAAAGAGCTTGAAACTATTGAAGAAGAAATTATCGTCGCAGAGCAAGAAGTTGAACGAATAGAAAAAATATTTTCTGCCCCGGATTTTTATGAAAAATATGCCTCACAAACAATCGTTTTAAACCTTCAACTAGATCAGGCAAAAGAATTAGTCAAAAAACTTTTTAACAGATGGGAAGAACTTGAAAAATTAAAAAACAGTTGATGAGACTATCTCCAAAACCGGATGAGACAGATCATCATTGGTAATTCTTAATCCGGACAAACCAGAACAAAAAAAGGAATAATGAATATCGAACAAGCCTGCCCGGCTCAGACGGGGAATGCAGAATTTCGAAGGGTAAAAACTTCATCATTCGTTGTTCCTTGTTCGAAGTTCGATATTCAAATTCTAGTAAATATACTTGCCTGCCTGCGGCGGGCAGTCCATTCTGCGCAGTTCGCTGCTCCGCTGCGGAGGAGGATTTTTGCTAACTATCTAATTACTTTAAAATTACCTTCTTCTGTATCTGCATAAACTCTCCCGCCCGTAGCTGATAAAAATACACCCCGCTTGAAAATTCATAATTCCTTCCTCCTTCAGCGGATCTAAATTCGTAATTGTAAATGCCGGGTTCTTTATTCTCATTTACTAACACTGCAACTTCTTTACCAAGCACATCAAATACTTTCAAACTTACATTTTGACTAATATGGAACAATTAATTCCAGATTCTCGATTTTACTGTAATGTTTTTTATTGCGGGATACTAAGGAGAACTTATAATATATTGAAGTGGCAGCTATTAATGAATCGTTAGCTGACATATTATTAGTGAGAAAAGAGGTTTTAAAAATTTCATAAGCTGATTCAATAATTTCATTTGAAAGAGGAAGCGCTGAAAAATTCGAGAGGAATTCCTCAAGTTTGATGATCTTATTTTGATCCCTTGCTCCTGCAATTATTTCAAATTTAGATAAAATACTTATGAAGATAATTCCTTTATTATTTTCAAAAAAAGCGTAAGCCGATTTATATCCCTGATAAAATCTATAAGAATGTCTGAGTCAATTAGAAGCATCGCTTAATCTTGCAGTTCTTCGTTTTCTTAATTCATTTATAAAATTAACTGATGAACCTTCATAAGCGTTTTTCATTATCCCAAAATACTTTGCAAGTTCAAATCCGGGTAAGATGTTTAATTTTATTTCGGTGTTATCTTTTAGGTTAACACTTTCATAAAGATATATCTTTGATTTTCTGTATTTTCCTTTTACTATCATTCTTTACCTCAATTCTGAGTGCAAGTTAATAAAGTTGTTATATTAATCAAAAAAATAAAAATAAATCCCCGATTGCTGAGGGATTTTCATTCCTAATTCCAGATTCCTAATTCGTAATTATTTCAAAATTACCATTTTCTTGGTTTGCACAAACTCACTCGCCCCCCCTTCGGTTGGGTAAACTTGCATACGGTAAATATACGTGCCGCTTGCTAATCCGGTGGTTGCAAACTCTGTTGTGTATGTGCCGGGTTCTTTTTCTCCGTTTACAAGAAGAGCTACTTCTCTGCCGAGCATATCGAAAACTTTTATGGTAACGAATTGTTTACCTACCGTTCTGTTAGGTAAACTGCTTACTGAGTACTGCATACTTGTTGTTGGATTGAACGGGTTAGGATAATTCTGCTCTAACGCAAATGCTGTTGGTGTGCCGAGGTCAACTTCTACTTCTTTGCTGTAAGTGTATTGTCCGTCGTTGTCTATTTGTTTTAAGCGATAGAAATACTTTCCGCTTGAAACTGTTTTATCTACAAAACTGTACACTTTAGGTGAGTAGCTGTTTCCATTCCCTTTTACAAAACCAACGGTAACCCAACCTCTCCCGTCCCGATCAATCTGGACACCCTCTCCTTGGTAAGGAGAGGGATGGGGCGAGGTCTTTTGTATTTCAAACCCATAATTATTTACCTCCGTTGCTGTTTGCCATTTTAGATTCAAAACTTTATTTTCAACAGAACCTGTGAAGGAAGTTAGTTCAACAGGGAGCAATACAATTCCACTGGCAGAGGAAATAGTGCCGGATATTTTATAATTCCTTGAGGTTGATGAACCGAAATAGGAATAAATTCTAAAATAATAATTTGCCGCTGCATCCGGGTGATTAAAGGTTTCTGTAGTTGTGCTTACAGAATATGTAATATTATATTTAATAATTCCGTCGCTAAAATCAGTATCATCACTGTATGTTTCGCCATCAATCGGTATAAAATAATCGTCTTTATTATATCCGATTATCAAATAACCGGAAGGTAATTGAGTTCCGGAAATCGGATTAGTCCATGATAGATCAACAGTACTTGCATGTTTGTAAGCAGAAAAGCTTGTTACATCAACATCCGGTTCTGCCGAATATACCGGAGAGAGTTTAGTGTGATCATTAAAGTTAATATAGCTCACATATTCGGGATGATCTATAAATGGATTTCTATTCCCTTGAATAGATTGAATGTAACTATTTCTCTCAACTTCCCATTTATCGGGTGGATCCTGTTTGTGCCAAGCTATTAGTGTGGTAACATCTTGTGGGGCTTCTGGAATAGTCTGTCCCGGTAAAATCACATCATTTAAATTGTTAAAAGTCCAGTCGTATCCCGACACACCATTATAACGAACCGACATATACAATAAAGCTCTCGCTGCATCTCCCTTATGACTTGCGCGCGGTTCATAAACATTTTTATTTGAAGAATTTTTCCCATACTTGGCTTCAAGGAAAGAAGAGGTTACCGTCGAAACATTTTCTAAAGGATGATTGCTTCTTACACCGTTTGCATTGTTTTGATGTACAGGGAAAAGATGATGCTGATCAGCCCCTTCGGTTGAAGTTGTTGAACCACCCGTAGGAAACCAACTTTGACACCATGTATGCTCACGGCTAAAGAAAGTTGTTGGCGTCCAAGCAAAAGGGGGAGTATAAACTTGTACATAACCGCTGTAAACACAAGTAACGGCTCTTTGTCCGCCGGTTGTATCCCGTGATGCATAATTTGCAACATTCGTTTCATCAAATTGAGCGTAAGCCACTTGAGTATATGGTGACCGTATTCTACTTTGTAAGTCGCTTACAAAAGAAGCGCTTGAAGTATTGATACTTGAATAATATGTATCTACTGCGGTTTGCGCAGCTATCTGTACCCCCATCATTGCAATAATTATCATTATGCGCATGATGGCGTAACTTTCATTTTATCTGAATTATGTTCTTAGGTATCTAAGATTAGAATTACCAGATTTGTTTTATGTGAAATGAACTTTTAAGTAAATAATTGCGAAAAATCATTTCGCTTATTATTACTATTACAAATATTACTGAAATATTTATTATTTGCAAGCGTTTGCATGTAATAGATTTTGATTAGTAATGGGGCTTAATCAATTATCTTTTGAGTCTTTTTTAAAAACGACCTCTCCCCTGCCCCTCTCCTTGGTAAGGAGAGGGGGAAGGGGTGAGGTCGAAACTTATTTGATCAGTGATAATTCTTTTATCGCAACCTCAATTTTCAACAACGCTTTCTCCGGGTTTCCTTCATACTCTTCATTAGTTAGTCTGCAGAATGTAACCCCGAAATGTTCGATATACTTTTGCCTAATCGCGTCGTATGCCTTTTGGTCTGACTCATTATGTACACCACCGTCAAGTTCGATGGCAAGTTTAATTTCCGGAGCGTAAAAATCTACCACGTATTGATCAATTGAGTATTGACGGCGAAATTTTATGCCAAGACATTTTCTGTTACGAAGATGTAGCCATAATATTTCTTCAAGGTAGGTTTGGTTTTGTCTGAGGAGTCGTCGTTTTTGTTTTTCTGATGATTTGTTATAATGCTTTGTCATAAAAACAACCTCTCCCCTGCCCCTCTCCTTGGTAAGGAGAGGGCTGGGAATACTTATAAAACAAGTGAAATTATTTTCAATTCAATTCTTTTCTTTTTTCTCCTCTTTCCCTCTCCTTCATAAGGAGAGGGATTAAGGGTGAGGTCAAAATTACTTGAGGAGAACCATCTTCTTGGTTTGCACAAACTCTCCACTCTGCATACGGTAGATGTACGTACCGCTTGCAAGACCGGTAGTTGCAAACTCTGCTGTGTAAGTGCCCGGTTCTTTTTCTCCGTTTACAAGAAGAGCTACTTCTCTGCCAAGCATATCGAATACCTTAATGGTAACAAACTGCTTAGCGCTTACTGCATACTGCAAGCTTGTTGTCGGGTTGAACGGGTTAGGATAATTCTGTTCTAACGCAAATGCTGTAGGCATACCAAGGTCAACTTCTACTTCTTTGCTGTAGGTGTATTGTCCGTCGTTATCTAATTGTTTTAGACGGTAAAGGTATTTGCCTGATGAAGCAGACTTATCCGTAAAGCTGTACTCTTTAGGTGAGTTACTGTTACCTGCGCCATTTACAAAACCTACTTTATTCCAATTCCTCATTCCTTCCGCCACGGACGGATCCTCATACCTAATTCTCTCAATTTCAAAGCCGTAGTTGTTTACTTCTGTGGCTGTTTGCCATGTGAGGTTAGCAGTATTGTTTTGAACTAATGCTGAGAAGGCTGTTAATTCAACGGGAAGTGGAGATAAAATATTATCAATATCTGTTGTCTGAAGACCATATAACCTAACAACCCATTTAACTTTAACAGCCAGTGAAGGTGCAGTAGCTTGTAAAATTGAATATGTCGCCCACGAGGTGGTGGTGGTATAATATGTAGAAGGTTGGACATTAGTAGATGTCAAATTTGCACTACTGGCGTCTTGCCATTGACACCAAAATCTTAAAGCAGCCGTTACGGCAGTAGTTCCTTTAACTCTAACTTGAAAATCATAATTTTGGCCAGCGATAATGTCCAATACAGTTTGATTAAATTCACCATCAACGCCCGTACCGTTAGTAGTAACCGCACACCTCATAGCACTATTAGTTTCACCCGCTACTTCTGAAAATGTACAATCTGTTCCTTGGGTATCAAGAGTCCAACCATCTGGGACACCTGCCGTCCAAGTATCAAAACCAGCATTTGTAAGATTTTGGGCATATGTAAATCCCATAAATAAAAGAAGCGTAAAAAGAAGTAGATGTTTTTTCACAATAATCCTCATATAGTTAATATGTATTGGACAATTATTTCAGAACAGGTGCGGTGTTTAGGCGCAAAACTTTTCGTGTGTAAACATAGTAAATAAATTAATTAGCACAAACATAATTGCGTTAAGAAATTGTTAAGGCAATTGGCAGTAGGCAATAGTTTTCAAAAAAACTAAGAGAAATATTTACCGGTCGGTTCAGCAACTTTAGCAACATCAAAAGAACGAATGTGAAAAATCTCGTTACTCGTTAACAATTCAATTTGCGATTCATTTACGGTAGGTACAGCAATTGTTTCGCCAAGCGCGTTAAATACTTCAAGTGTAAATCCAATTTGTCCATTTATTTCAGCATGTTTTTCTACAACAACGGCAACGTCACCATTTTTTAAACCGTATTCGTTCAAATCACCTTTTAAAGCAACTTTAGTATAGAGTTCAAAATTCATTTTGTTTTCTCCTTGGAAGGGAAAAGAGTAATAAACTTCCATTTATATGTAATATTTTCTTTCATCCAAATTGTATTTATTAATAACGATTTACCATTTGGCCCAATTAGCACACCGGGGATTTTGTATTTATCACCATACACAGATTCTTCAATAAATACAGCATCAAAAGAAAGGATTTGTTCTCTCAAATCACTAATCAACTTTTCAAAATTTTCTAAAGAATAACCGGCTTGCAAAAGGAAAAACGATTTATCGCCAACATCTTTTTTTAATAAAAGGTAATTTTTTATTTTACCATCACTTATTTCAACATCAACCGGAATTTTCATCACTTCTATTAAAAACTTTTTATCTATCTTTTATAATTTGGAACTGAATAAACAAACGGATATTCGAAACAAAATCAAGGTAAATAACTTCTCTAACAATTGCAAGATTAAGACACAAAACCTTTTATGTGTAAACATAGTAAATAAATTAATTAGCACAAACATAATTGCGTTAAGAAATTGTTAAGGCAATAGGTAAAAGGCAGTAGGCAGTAGGCAGTTGGCAATAGGCATCAAACCGAATGTTCCTCAAGTGGCGCAAAGCCGCCATGGCGCCAGAGGCGCTCACTTTGTAATACGCTGCTCATGGTTTTTTAACTGTTTCAGAGAAGTGTCAATTTTTTTATTCTGCTGAACGATCATCCCCATAAGCTGCTCGAAATACCGTTCAAATTTCTCAAAGCGGGTTTCAATCTTTTGCGCTAAGCCGTCAAGTTTTGTATCAAGCTGCGTAAAGCGGCTGTCGGTGTAATCTTTCATGGATTGAACTGCTGAATCAACCTTTGCATCAATCTTTGCATCAAGGCGCTGCTCAACACCGTCAATCTTAGCATCAAGGCGCTGCTCAACACCGTCAATCCTTGTGTTCAGACGATTCTCCGATTTGGAAATTTCTTTCTTAAGAATTTCTTTTGTTACATACTGCGGCTCGGTGTTCTTTTGCTTTTTCATAATGAACTACAAATAGTTTAAAAGTATATGAGATAATTATTTTTTAGTCAGTCGCGTAGTTAAGGTGCAAGTTCTTCGAGCACAAATTTATAGTAAAAATTATTGTACTCCAAGCACTATTTTATTAAGCATATAGGCGGCGTGGGGTAAGGAGTGATGAGCAGGGATTATACCGAATGTTCTTCAAGTTTTGTAATGCGTTCTTCGTGGTTATCCATACGTTCATTTACCTTTTCCTGCGCCCCGATTGAACGTTCAAGCATTTGCACAATACCCGTTACAGCCGTATCAAGTTTCTCACTTAACTTCTGAATGCTAGTCTGCACTTGCGTCGTCCGGCTGTCTGTATAGTCTTTCATAGATTGAGTGGCTGTGTCAATTTTAGCATCAAGCTTCGTAAAGCGGCTATCGGTGTAGTTTTTCATAGATTGAACTGCAGAATCAACCTTTGTATCAATCTTAGCATCAAGGCGCTGTTCAACGCCGTCAATCTTAGCATCAAGGCGCTGTTCAACGCCGTCAATCCTTGCGTTAAGGCGATTCTCCGATTTGGAAATTTCTTTCTTAAGAATTTCTTTTGTTACATACTGCGGCTCGGTAGTATTTTTCTTTTTCATAATAAACCTGTTAGCGTGATAAGTTAAATAAGTTCAAAACAACAGCGGGGGTTAAACCGCGAAACTTATGGTCAATGGTCATTAAATCAGCACTTGCATTATACAGTTTGTTCCTCAAGTTTCTTAATGCGCTGCTCATGGTTTTCAAGGTGTTCTTCATCAAAAGTTATTCTGCCTGTAAGCCCTTCAACCAATTTCACAATGCCGTCGAAATATCTGTCCATTTTATTTCCCTGCACGTCGAGTTTCTGTCCAAATCCAACCATCGTTTGTTCGAGACCGTCTATTCTTGTTTCAAGCTGCGTAAAGCGGCTATCGGTGTAGTCTTTCATGGATTGGACCGCCGTGTCAACTTTTGCATCAAGGCGCTGCTCAACACCGTCAATCTTTGCATCAAGACGTTGTTCAACACCGCCAATCTTTGTGTCAAGGCTTTCAATCTTGCCGGTAAGGCGCTTCTCCCACTTGGAGAGTTCCTTCTTAAGGATTTCTTTTGTTACATACTGCGGCTCGGTAGTATTTTTCTTTTTCATAATAAACCTGTTAGCGTGATAAGTTAATTAAATCCAAAACAGTTGCGTTGTTAAGCCGAAAACTTTTTGTGTGTAAACATAGTAAATAAATAAATTAGCACAAACATAATTGCGTTAAGAAATTGTTAAGGCAATAGGCAAAAGGCAGTTAGCACTCTTTAAAAGTTTTCTTCCTGCCGGATGTATAATATTTTTACTAACTATTTCCCAAATACTGTCAGCTAAAAAGCAAACCTTATACTTACTGTTGGATAGAAAGTTACGTTCTCTCCCGTATTTATCGGATTAACTCTTACACTTACAGCAACATCTTGATTAAATGATATTGCAGACCAAACTGCATCTAAACCGGAAAGAAGATGATTGATATAAATTCCGATCACTGCTTTGTCGGAAATGTTGTAGTAATCATTTGCCTGTCCGCGCATTTTTGAATAATCGTAAAAGCGCTGTGAGAGAATGTGAAAATCAATTTGTTGCTCCGGATGCTCTTTTTCCCAAGCTTCCTTGTCGTCCCAACCGCCGCTATATTGCGGATACTTTCCTATTAATTCATAATACTGCTGATCACCATGCTGCGGCAGTGCATGAGAATATCCATTACCAAGATTCCGTTCAAGCCGGTTTAGTTCGGAATGATTCACCGAACCATCGCTACTTATAACACCATAAAAGATAGGGTGGACTGTATCATTAATTGAAGAGATATTTTTTATTGTCCATTCCGCATAGCGTTTGATAGACCAATGTCCATCGGCATATTGTTGAAACGTTGAAGTTTGGTTATCACCTTTCTTGTTATAAGAAACAGCAACAACAATTGCGCTTACTTCAACGGCGGCAAAGATTACGGCTTTCCAATAACTTTCCGCATAAACTTCTCCCGCACCGGGAAGCGCTAATGACAAGAGTCCCGCAATTATTGGAGATTTTTTATTTGGAGATTGGAAAGAGATATTTTGTGTCTTCGCTTTTGAATTTTCAAATAGTATTTTAGAATCACTATGAAGCTTGCCAGTTAAGGAATACTCAATTTTTTGTGCGAGTAAAAGCTGACTTGCAGAGAAGTAAATCAAAACTACTAATGACAATTTGAACGCTTTGTTTTTCATATTCTACTAATAATAATTACTGTTAAGTTATCTTAGTGTTTCTTTGTCTACTTTGTGCCTTAGTGGTGAAAAAGACTTTACCACTTAGACACTGAGAACACTAAGTTTCACTAAGAGATAAATTACAATTTCTAAAAATCAAACCCGAAAAGGATACCGCCGTAAAATCTCCATTCGCCTCCATAAGCAACTTTCTCCGAGCGAACATCTTTAGTGAACTTATCAAATCCGTAGTTGGCGTTAAAAAATACGCTCGTAGGAAAAAGATAAAATGAATTGAGTGCGATTCGAAGTTCGGCGCCGGCGCCTTTCTTAAATGTTTTTCCGGCGGGGATTTTTCCCGTCCACGCATTGCCAATATCGCCGTAAACCGAGATGAACATTTTATCAACATAAAGATAGCCGATACGTGCATCAATATTGCGCCAAAGCGGAAAACGGTAAGCAAGATTTAACCAAAGAATTTCATTTCCACTTACCGCGTAAAAGGGATACGCTTTCATTCCGATCAATCCGCCGAGATAAAAATCAAAAAAATCGGGAACGCTGGGACCTAAAATAGAACCGGCTCTCACTTTTAACGAAAGAGTGTGATTCTTAAAAGTTGAAATATGTCCATTTGTTGTTAGTTCAAGTTTATGATAATCAAATTTTCTATATAACGGTTTCAGCACACCGTCTTCAACCTGATAATTACCATCGGGATTAAAGCGGTTCAATTCATAATTATATTTTAACTCGGCATCAACCCCAATCGGATTAATGTCGCTATCGATATAAATTTTCTTTGCATCAAAATTATATTTTATCTGAAAATTACTACCGATTAAATACGTATCGTAATTTGTCGGATAGAGGTCGGATGTTCCGGGAAAAATAAAACCTCCGATAGTTGCCGTGTAACGGCTGTACGCATACCGTAATTCAAGCAAATGTTCGCGGGAAAAAATTCTATGCTTGGCGGCAATATCAACTTCAAATAAACTATAGGTCACATCCGTTTTAATCGCTGTTAAATCTTCAATTAAAATATCAACGTTTGCTTTTCGGCTGATATTAAAGAGTTCAAGCGACATCTCCGGTTTCAGCCCCAACGAAAAAAGGATTGGTAATTTGTTCCGGTATTCAAACGTCATAAAAAGATCACGTTCGAAGCGTGAATTGATTGAAGCGCCTGCAAAAAGTGAATAGCGGTTTAACATATCGTTTGACGTTACATAAACACCGGGCTTCAACTTTTCCATAAACTTATTTGAAGTGTTGTAGTTATCATATCGCAAAAACGGGAAGAATGTCAGTTTAGAAAAAGCGCCGGAATATTTTTCGGATTTGTAATTGGGCGTTTCATAGTCGTTAAATTTTTTCAACCTGTTCAAATCAAATTTTGCAAAATCATCCCGACCAAGGCGGGATTTATCATCTCCGATCGGTGGATTATTTTTTCTTATATAGGATTGTTCAACCGCAATATTTTTTTGCTCATCTTTTTTCAGCAAGAATATTTTGTATCCGCTTGAAGTATATCCGCTGTAAGCAACGTTTCCCTTCTCATCAACCGCGGGCATAAACGCGCCGCCGGTAACATTTGTAATTTGCTTTTCTTCTTTGGTGTTGGCGTCAAGTTGATAAAGATTATAGATACCGGTTTTATCGGAAGCGTAAATTAAATTATTCTCCCTATCAAAAACGGGATTCCGTTCGTCATTCTCAGTTTTTAAGAGATAAGAAAAATTACTTCCGTCAGTATTAACTCTGGCAATATCGCGACCGTTAAGATAGGAATAGTCAAAAACGATAAATGAATTATCGGGAGAAAATTTCGGATTATAAACCTGCTCGCCATTTTGAAAAAAAGTTAGTTGATGGAAATTCTTTCCGTCAATATCAACCATACCAAGATTAGAAGTTCCGTCTTTCTGAAAAAGGAAAACAATTTGCTTTCCATCGTTAGAAACAGACGGCTGATTGGCGCGCATGTCATTAGTTAAACGGGTTTCTTTTTCTGTGTCAACATCATACACATATAGATCATGCACGTTATACCAATTCGGATTATCCTCTGAAAGTTTTGCGTAAATAATTTTATTCGTGGAAGAAATAAAACCAAAGGTAGATCGAATGCCGGAAGTAATTTCTTTCTTCTCTTTGGTTTCAAGATTGAATTCATAAATTGAAGAAGGACTGAAATAATCCGATGACTGATTTGAAATGTAATAAATCTTTTTACCGTCGCTTGAAAAGGAAGAATAAAAATTCCCAAAGCCGAGCGAATCAATTTTTTCTCCAGTAACCAAGTTTTCGTATATCTTTTTTGTTCGTTCTTTATAATCGTTCGTTACAAAAGTTTTCCATTCGTTATAAATTTCATCACCATCTTTGCCGAGTACATCTTGAAAAGCTGCATCAATCGTAAAATTTTTCAACTTACCGAGAGCTTTTGTAACTTCCCTCAGTTTATCTTCACCATATTTTTGAGAAAGATAACTTGTCAACGCGAACCCGGAATTATAAACCGATTCATTCCCAAGACTTGTTTTTTCAAAAACTCCCATTTGATTCCACGTCAGCATCGTTCCGTCAAGCGCGTAACTCCGTAAGATCATATCGCGGTGACTATCCCAATTATCGTAATCAAATTCCTTCCGCATATATTGAGCGGTTCCTTCGGCAAACCAGGCGGGCATATTAATTCCGGCAAGCGGATAGGAAACAATTACATTTGGAAAGCCGTAAAGAATATCGGGACGGCGTTCATCTTCATAATTGAGCATTTGTAAATAAAGAGCGGGAACTCTTCTTGTAGCTTTCATAGCAGCTTGAATTTGCACCATGTGTGTAAACTCGTGGGAGATAACATTGCGCAGCCAATTATGCCCGCCGCGCAGATCAAAGTCGAGCGCGCTTGCCCAAATTTCAATTTTGTTATCGAAGAAATATGTAGCGCCGTTTGAGTAATCGTCCAAATCTTTTATAACAAAGTGAACGGTTTCAGGTTCATATTCATAGAGTGAAGTGATCGGCTGCCAAACTTCATCTAAAATTTTTGCAATAACTTTGGCGGTTCGTTCGGCGCCTTCGTGGTAATGGACGACACTATGTTCCCCTTTCAACGTAAACCAATTCAGTTCAGGATGGAATTCTGTGAACTGCGGAAACGCTGTTGCGAAGAGAGTAAAGAATACAAGAATAAATTTTTTCATAAAGTGATTTCTAATTCAAAACCTCGAAAAGCTAAATTCAAGGTAGGCTTAAAACGAATGAGTCAAATTCCTAATTCGTAATTCCTAATTTATTTAACGATTGCAATTTTAATAATGGTTGATTCTGATTTGCCGCTGTTTCCCGTTGCTTCTACACGAGCAAAGTAAACTCCACTTTGGATGTTGTTTACGTTCCAGGTCGTTTCGTTATCCATTCCACCGATAGCAGTGTTGTTTAACTCGGCAACAAAATCACCGGCTAAATCAAAAATTTTAATATTTATTTTCGAATCTTCCGAGACATAATAACGGATAAATGTTTGCCCATCATACACCGGATTAGGCCAGTTGTATGCTTTTGCTTTGGGAAAGAATTCAGAAATCGAATTTGTATTTGCCGCTTTATCAACAAAAGAATTATTCCACGAATTTCCATTTTCTTCAGACCAGAAATACTTTCCGCCTGTACCACATATATTAAAAGCCGAAAAAGAATTTTCATTTAGTACTGCAAGAGAAACTTTTCCGCTATCGCTAAATAAAATTGGTGTCGAGCTCAAACTTTGCCCTGTAGAGATTGGGAAACCATTTACAACTTTTCCTGTTCCTCCATCCACAGCAAAAATTCTTCCATCTGTAGTTACTGCAATTACCTCAGATTTTCCATCTCCTTGAATATCGGCTGCAAGCGGTGTTCCGGTAAAACCAATTCCCATCGGATCATGGAACGGGAAATTTTCCGCAGAAGCTCCCGATAAATTGTAGGCTTCTAAGTTTGTTCCATTTGTGTAGAGGATGTAGTTACTTCCATCTTGTTTCAAATCGGCAAGTGAAAAGGAAGTTGGGGAACCGTTTACAGAGAACTCAGAAATTATTTTTGCTTTATCGTTTATGACATAAAATTTTTCTTCCGAAAGTACAACGAAAAAACTTACACCGGAAGAAGTCTTGGATTGGACTAGGTCATGTAAATTTTCAACAAAGTTGAGAGAATCCCAAATAATATAAGTGTAATATTTTTGCTTTGTTATAAAATCTAATCTATCTGGTCGTATTGGAAGTGGTGCCACACTGGGAGAAGCAATTTTGATTGCTGTACCAACATAATCCGTTACAAATTTACTATGGTTTAATATCGAATCGGCATTCACAGAAATCAAATGAATGCCGTCAAGTGTAGTTCCAAAAATAAACTTTGATTTTTGCCAACAAACAGGAGGAGTTGATGCAATAAACGAGAAACTATTAGACGCGTAATGTCGTTCTGTTGCTGAAAAAGTCAAAATGTTAATGCTGGAAGAGTTTACTAAATTTGTAGAATTGAATAATCCGACAACATAAAGTAGATCATTCTCTACAAAAACCGCAGGTTTAAAAGATGAAAAACTCAAAACCGAATCAACCAAATTCCCTTTTTCATCAAATTGATAAAGATTAGAATTCGATAAAACAAAAAAGTAATTCTTCCCGTTAAAATTAATTGATGTTAGTTTGTTGTCAGTCGAAGGCAATGCGATAGCTTTTTTAAATATCGGTTTAACCACATCTCCGCTAAATTGAAGATCAAAAGTCATCTGTAACGGATTGGTCAGATCAGAAAAATTTTGGAATGTAATTAAACTGTTTGCACCGTCGTTGGCATTTGTGTTGGGACGTGTATCGCTTGAGAATTTATTCTGATAAAGTTTTGCTGAGTTGGTTTTGTACCAAAGATCAGATTCCCATCCTTCGCCTACAACTTTATCGCCAAAAATCGTAGTGAACTGTTCTCCGATATCCTGCACACCGTCAGCTTCTTCAACATCAACACCACGGCGGGTTTTATCGCTATTGATTTTATTGTCGGTAATTTTTTCACTAATTATTTTTTCATCAATATGCCAGATGAGTATCCCGCTTCCCGGCAAAGAAAAATCATGTTCATCAACGCTTGTGGTTACTCCGGCAAGTAAGGTTTCGGGAATCGCTTCAAAATAAGCATATTCATTTAACGCAAAAGTTTTTGTTACAACAACATTATTTTGTTTGAGAGAAATTTTTAAACCATCTTTATTAACATCGCGCTGACGGTATTCAACTAAATAATATTCGCTTGCATTGATGGGAATTTTATAAATTTTGTGCAGTGCATCTAAACTTGGATTAATAATATAAGTAGCACTGCCGGCTTTCACTTCAATTTCAAATGGAATTTCCCAGCCGAGAAAAATCTTTTCCCATGCAGATGGTTCCGGCGGAAAGAGTCCACGGTTAGCAAAAATCGCTTGTCCATCCATCAAACCAAATTTACCGATAGCGCTTAATCCAGTGTTGGTGTCGAACAAATCCGGTAAGCCCAAATAGCTTGCAATGTTTGCGGCGATCAATCCGTTAATCGAAACTTGAAATAAACTTGTTTGTCCGAAAGAGGTTATTTCCCTATTCTCTGTTTGCGGAAGGATCATACTATTTGTGACTTTGGAATTAGCATTTCCAACTTGAATACCGGTAAAAGTAGTCCCAAAATATTTTTGAAGCGCATTCAAACCGAGATAGACCGAAGGTAAATCTTTTTCATTCCCCAAACTTCCGGGAAGAGAAATATCTCTTCCGACCCCCGCATGAAAAATTGCGAACAAATTAAAATCATTAAAATTAAAATTCGGATTCTGATTTCCCGCAAGCAACCAAACTTCCTTCATAAATTCTGCCATCGCAGTAAAATCGGTTGAATTTACCGGCGGAGAGTAATTTCTCATCGTTTTTGAAACGGTAACAACTTGCGGAAGAAATTGATAAACCACATTCGCTTTTCCGTTTGAAACTTTCGCAAAATAATTTTTAGCAAATTCAAGATGGTTGGAAAAATAATTTACATCGTGAGGTAAAGGATCAATAATTTTATCCCCGTACTCTTTCCCATAGATTGAGTTAAAAGTTCCGTCACCGCCAGTATTGGCATCGGTATCTTTTTGGAACTCAACCAGAACAGCAAGAATTTTTATTGTATCAACTGCATTGCGGTTTCGTACTTCGCTTCTATGCGAATCAACAGGCTGTTTTGGGAACGGATTTATTTCACCTATAAAAGTTTGGGCAGAAAGACTGCCCAGACAAAAAACTAAAGCTGCTAAAAAATAATTTTTTAGAATTTTCATTCAGATTAAATTCCCCGTGGTAAACCAAGTGATTGTTCTGCGACCGCATCCCAGCCGGCTGAAATAGTAAAACGGAGTGTGTTATTGAGCGGATGATTTTCGCCATCCTTAAACCCACTTGTTGAAATATAACTGAAATCGAACCCATAAATATCATACCTGATGCCGGCGCCGAAGGTCATAAATTTTCTATTTCCATACGATGGGTCTTCATAAAAAAAGCCGCCGCGAACTGCAAAGAGAAAATCGCCCGGCAAACCGTACCAATATTCTAACCCAACTGAAGTAACGATATCACGTAATTCTTCACTAAACGGTTTGTTTGACCAAGAAGAAAACAATGCGCGGTAAACAGGATCAACCGTTGTTACATTAACCGTATCCTTACCAATAATTTCTTCTTTGGTAAGTTTGTTTACTAAGAGTTTGCTGAAATCTAAAGTCCATGTAAGTGAATTAAATTCATCTTTCCACAGAATAGTAGCAAATCCTAAACGAAAGTTGGTTGGAATAGGATCGGCTTGAGCTTTATCAATATAGAAAATCTTTGGACCGATGTTGCTTAAATTCATCCCGACACTGAACCGGTTACTCAAATCAGTCTGCAAACCTGGGAATTCAATATCTAAGTATGGTATATTAAAAGAATCCCATAAATCTATGTTAAATGAAGTCGGACGCCACATTGCGCCTATATCAAAACTTACGCTTGTGGCAATACCTGAGCCGGTTTCTTCGGCAGTAGGTTGATCGGATAGATTGCTATGAATAATTCTGAAGTTTAATCCGAGTCCCCAATCGCTTGAAAGTTTTGTTGCATAACCCAGCGTAAGCGCTGCATCAAACGAGCGGAAAGTTCCGAGCGGATCAGGCGAATCTG
>JALNZG010000025.1 GCA_023229425.1 Ignavibacteriaceae bacterium | reverse complement strand
CTGCTCGCCGAGCCGGACGTTCTGATGTCGACGGCGGCGCTCCTTCAGGTCGACCCGGCGGAATACGCGCGAGCCTCCGTGGTCAAGGTGGTGGTCGACGCCCGGGGCGACGCGCTCTACTTCTCCCGGTCCCCGGTTCCGCACTACCGGGACATGGGGACGGGGCCGTACCGGAAGCACCTCGGGATCTACGGCTACCGGCGGGAGTTCCTTTTCCGCGTCGCGGCCCTGCGGCCCTCCTCCCTCGAGGAGGCGGAGCGGCTCGAGCAGCTACGCGTGCTGCAGGCGGGGTACCGGATCCGCGTGGTCGACGTCGCGTACGACTCGGTCGGTGTGGACACCCCCGAGGATCTGAAAGCCGTGGAGGAGAGGGTATGCGGGCCGAAAAGGCGGTGAAGCCGAAGTTCATCTTCGTGACCGGCGGCGTCGTCTCGTCGCTGGGGAAGGGGCTCGCGGCGGCCTCGATCGGCGCCCTGATGGAAGCCCGGGGCCTCAAGATCACGATGCTGAAGCTCGACCCGTACATCAACGTGGACCCGGGCACGATGAACCCCTTCCAGCACGGCGAGGTGTTCGTCACCGACGACGGCGCCGAGACCGACCTCGATCTCGGGCACTACGAGCGGTTCGTCTCCTCCCGCACGAGCAAGAAGAACAACTGCACCACCGGCAGGATCTACCACTCCGTCATCACCAAGGAGCGCCGCGGCGACTACCTCGGCGGCACGGTGCAGGTGATCCCCCACATCACCGACGAGATCAAGCGGGTCATTTACGCGGCGGCCAAGGGGTACGACCTCGCGATCGTCGAGGTGGGCGGCACGGTGGGCGACATCGAGAGCCTCCCGTTCCTCGAGGCGATCCGGCAGGTGAAGAGCGACCGCGGCAAGGAGAACGTCCTCTACGTCCACCTGACGCTCGTCCCCTACATCAAGACGGCCGGGGAGCTGAAGACCAAGCCGACACAGCACAGCGTGAAGGAGCTGCGCTCCATCGGCATCCAGCCCGACGTCCTGCTCTGCCGGACCGACCGGCCGCTCCCGAAGGAGATCAAGGGGAAGATCGCCCTGTTCTGCAACGTCACCGAGGACGCGGTGATCACGGCGAGCGACGTCGACCTGATCTACGAGCTGCCGCTGGTCTTCCACCAGGAGGGGCTCGACGACAAGCTGATGGAGCTCCTGAACATCTGGGCGGGCGAGCCGCGCCTGGAAGATTGGGAGCGCGTCGTGGAGCGGTGGAAGAACCCGACGGGGGAGGTCACCATCGCCATCGTCGGGAAGTACGTCAACCTGAAGGAGTCGTACAAGAGCCTGAACGAGGCGCTCACCCACGGCGGGATCGCGCACCAGGTGCGGGTTCACAACCGGTACGTCGATTCCGAGGAGGTGGAGCGGCAGGGCGCGGAGGCGCTGCTCAAGGGGGTGGACGGCATCCTCGTCCCCGGGGGGTTCGGCTCCCGCGGCGTGGAGGGGAAGATCGCCGCTGTCCGGTATGCCCGGGAAAACAGGATCCCGTACTTCGGGATCTGCCTCGGGATGCAGGTGGCGGTCGTCGAGTTCGCCCGGAACGTGTGCGGCCTCGCGTCGGCCACCAGCCGGGAGCTGGACGGCGAGAGCGCGTGCCCGGTGATCGACCTGATGCCCGAGCAGCGCGCCGTGGAGGAGAAGGGGGCGACGATGCGCCTGGGCGCCTACCCGTGCAAGGTCCTCGAGAAGTCGCTCGCGCGGAAGGCCTACGGCGCGGGCCAGGTCTCCGAGCGGCACCGGCACCGGTACGAGTTCAACAACGATTACCGCCAGGCGCTCTCCGAGAAGGGGCTGAGGATCACCGGCGTGTCGCCCGACGACCGGCTCGTCGAGATCGTGGAGATTCCCGACCACCCTTGGTTCCTCGGCTGCCAGTTCCATCCCGAGTTCCGTTCGCGCCCCCTGGTTCCGCACCCGCTGTTCCGCGACTTCATCGGCGCGGCGGTGGTCCGGGCCCGCCAGGGGACCGGACCCTAGTCCGGGCGGGGGAACGCGTGATCCGTCGGGTCTCCATCGCGAACCGGTTCGGGGTCGGCCCCGGATGCCCGCCGCTGCTCATCGCCGGGCCGTGCGTCCTCGAGTCCGAGGAGCTCGCCCTGTCCGTCGCCGCCTTCCTCGCGGATCTCGCCGCCCGGCTCCCCGTCAACGTGGTGTTCAAGGGGTCGTTCGACAAGGCGAACCGTTCCTCCGGCGCCTCGTACCGCGGGCCGGGCGAGGCCGAGGGGCTGCGCATCCTCGCGAAGGTGCGGGAGCGGCACGGCCTTCCCGTCACCACCGACGTCCACGAACCCCGGCAGGCCGGCGCCGTCGCCCCCCGGGTCGACCTGCTCCAGATCCCGGCGTTCCTGTGCCGCCAGACCGACCTGCTCGTCGCGGCGGGGGAGACGGGCGTGGCGGTGAACATCAAGAAGGGGCAGTTCATGGCGCCGTGGGACATGCGCAACGCGGTTGAGAAGGTTTTCTCCACCGGCAACGGAAACGTCCTGGTGACGGAGCGGGGGACCACCTTCGGGTACAACAACCTGGTGGTCGACTTCCGGGGGCTCCCGGCGATCCGCGAGTCGATCTGCCCCGTGATCTTCGACGCCACCCACAGCGTGCAGCTTCCGGGCGGGGCGGGCAACGTCTCCTCCGGCGAGCGGAAGTACGTGGCCCCCCTGGCGCGGGCGGCCGTGGCGGCGGGCGTGGACGGCCTCTTCCTCGAGATCCACCCCGATCCGGACCGCGCGCTGTCCGACGGGCCGAACAGCCTGCCCCTGGCCGACGTGGAGCCGCTCCTGCGGACGCTCCTTGCGATCCGTGCCGCGGCGGGGGAGGAGGCGACCGATGAAAAATGACCGCATCGAGCGCGCCGGCAGGGTCCTCGCCGTGGAGGCCGCGGCGATCGAGGGGCTTCGGGAAAAGCTCGACGAGCGATTCGGGAAGGCGGTGGACCTGCTGATGGGGGCCCGGGGAAAGATCGTCGTCTCCGGGATGGGGAAATCGGGGCTGATCGCCCGGAAGATCGCGGCGACCCTCGCCTCCACAGGGACCCCGGCATTCTTCCTCCACCCCGCGGAGGGGATCCACGGCGACATCGGGATGGTGCGGCGCGGGGACGTGGTGATCGCCCTCTCCAACTCCGGAGAAACCGAGGAGATCGTCCGCCTGATGCCCGTCTTCCAGCGGATGGGACTGCCGGTGATCGCCCTCACGGGGGACGCGGGCTCCACGCTCGGCCGGTACGCGGACGTGACCCTCGACGTGGGAGTGCGGGAGGAGGCGTGCCCTCTCGGGCTGGCGCCCACCGCCTCGACGACGGCGGCGCTGGCGATGGGGGACGCGCTGGCGGTCGTCCTCTTCGAGGAGAAGGGGTTCTCCGAGGATGACTTTGCGAGGCTTCACCCGGGCGGCGCGCTGGGACGGCGCCTGCAGACGATTTCGGACCTGATGCACACGGGGGACGAGATCCCGCTGGTCTCGCCGGACACGCCGCTGAAAGACGCCCTGTTCACGATCAGCGCGAAGCGGCTGGGGGTGACCGGCGTTGTCGACGGCGATGGGCGACTGGTGGGGATCATCACCGACGGCGACGTCCGGCGGGCCATCTCGACGGGGGTGGACCTCTTCGGGACGACCGCCGGGACCATCATGACCCCTTCGCCGAAGGGGATC
>JALNZG010000006.1 GCA_023229425.1 Ignavibacteriaceae bacterium | reverse complement strand
TCGCCTTCGCTACGCTTCGGCTCGTTACGTTCCGCAAGACCGGCGGTCAGGTCCGCCTTAATTCTTATATTTAAACATGACATTTCTACTGTGCTGAATAGCATGACATTTCTAAAAAGTTATAACAAAAAATATTTATTTCACAAAAATCATCTTCTTCATTTGATGGATATTTCCTGCTGATAAACTGTAAAAATAAATTCCGGATGCAATGTTCTTCGCATTAAAAAATATTTCATGCTGTCCGGCGGATTTGGTTTCGTTCACCAAAACTTCAACTTCTTTTCCCAGCACATCAAAAACTTTTAGCGTTACAAAACTTTCATTTTCTAAATTGTATAAAATTGATGTTGTTGGATTAAAGGGATTGGGAAAATTTTGATAAAGTTGAAAACTATACACCTTTGCCGCTTCATCTTTAACATTTACCACGCTTAGTGTATCGGTGATCAAAGCTGTGTAAACACTGAGTTTCTGTCCGTCAAGTCGCATCCATATAGGATACACTTTTTTGTTGAAAGCTGCGATGTTTGTGTAATCGCCAAAAAAAACAGTTGAAGTTGGAGTGAACGAAGATTCGCTTATTTTAAAATTATCAAAACTCTCTCCGCCATTTGAAGATTTTGCAAGATAGACATCAGTCGCGTAACCAGCTGTGTTTCTTCTATCATAAAAAACCGCATAAAGATTTCCGGTTGTTTGATCAATTGTCATCCACGGAAAAAATTGATGACGCGTAGTGTTATCATTATTCACCCGAACTACATCTCCCCAAGTGTTTCCTCCATCAGTTGACTTAATTACAAAAACATCGGAGTTATCCGTTCCGTTTCTTTGATCGCCCCAGCAGACATAAACATTTCCGCGCGTAACAGACGAACTTGTATCGCATAATGTTATCGGTAAACCGTTGCAGCGGTTAATTCCGGGAACCCAAAAATCCCAGCCGCCCGGTTGAGAAGTAACAAAAATATCTTTCCCAAAAGTTAAACCGCCGTCAATTGTTCTATCAAACATAATTCCTAATGGGCCGGACCATGCAACATAAACTTCGCCATTTGGTCCAACAGCCGGAACTGCTCCTTCAACAGTATTGTCTTCATCTATGCAATTGCCACCTTTGTCGCTTACTTTTACTGCCCGCGACCAAGTTTCACCCTGATTTGTTGAACGCGAAAAAAGAATTCTTGTGCTGTCAGGTTTTGCAGTAGAACCATATTTATCAAATTCAGTCCAGCTTGTGTAAAGATTATTTTTATATTGTGAGTGAAGATCAACAGCAAGCCATTCTTTGTCCTGCTGTTTTGGCGGGTTATAAAAAACTCCAACTCCATCGTTCCAAGTTTTTCCATTGTCTGTAGATCTTTGAACAACAATTCTGTCTATCCAATTGGCTGAAACATAGCCGGGGTAAGAAAGATGAGCAAAGAATAAATTTCCTAGACCGTCATAGATAACACAGGGATCGCCCCAAACGCCGAGAGAAGAAGTGAGCGTTCCTTGTTTCCAATTTAAAGCTGAATCTGAAGAAAAGAAATTATAATAAATATTTGCACCGGCGGCAACTTGTGCAGGGTTTTTTGTATTAATTGCAATCGTAACTTCTTCGGCATCGGTTGTAGTAGCGGCATCAACACGGACGTTTTTAAATTGAGCGAAGAGAGAAAATGAAAGTAAAAGAGCGAAGAAAACAACCCGGTCAAGATTACAAAAGGTTCTCTTGAATGATAACATATTGTTGCCGACTTTTTTCTTTTTCATTTGTTCTTCCTTCCATTTTTATTTTAGCACAACTAACTTTTTTGTTGCGAGAAAGTTATCTGTTTGCATCGTGTAGAAGTAAACACCTGATGTTAATTTTGCAGCATCAAAAGTAACTTCATAATTTCCTGCAGATTTTTCTTCATCAACTAAAGTTTGTAATTCTTTTCCCAGTACATCAAATACTTTTAAGGTAACAAAGCTTTTCTTCTGAACAGAGAACTTAATTGTTGTTGCCGGATTAAATGGATTCGGATAGTTTTGTTCAAGTGAAAATTGTACCGGTTTTGTTATCGGATTTTCTTCGACTGAAATGCTTGTAAGAATATCATTTAGATTAATTTCAAATGCGGAGCGACCATGTGTAGCTGCGCGCAATAATCTTTTTATTCCATTATTAAAGTAACTGAAATCCAAAACGGGAACGTAAGGCATTCCGTTTCCTAATCTGCTCCAGCTTGTTCCGCTGTTTGTAGTGTAATAAACGCCAAAATCATTTCCAACATACATGTATGCAGTGTTCACCGGATCAATAAAAAGATCACTGCAAGGTACATCCGGCAAATTTCCGCTGATGTTAGTCCAATTGTTACCCAAATCAGTTGAACGAAAAACTTTTCCCGCACCAAAACCGGAGCGGACAAAATAAACGGTATTTGCATCATTCGGATCAGTTACAACCCGTGCAATATAATTATTGGGAGTAGGAATTTTTGAAGTTCTATCCACCCATGTTATACCGCCATTGGTTGAAATTTTAATTTGCGGTGAAGTTGAATATTCACCTGCAACAAAAATAAAGTTGTTGGTGTTTACCTTACTTTGATCGAAAGAAATAATAGTCTTAGTTGCTGCATTAGGAGATATGTTCGTCCATAATGAACCTGAGTTTGTGGATTTCCAAAAACTTTTTGAAGCCGTGTAGAGAATAGTATGATCGGTTACGTGCATCGCAAATGGAGTAGTCCAAGCAGAAGTTGCATCCCAAATAGGAGTAATATCGTTCCAGTTACTTACTCCCCCATCAGTAGATTTAACGAGACTTCCTTGCTGGGTACTGTAGTAAACAATGTTTGGGTTAGTGTAATCATAGAAACATTCCATTCCATCACCTGTACTTACAAAACTCCAACTCGAAGTTCCTTTATTGGTTGTTCTGAAAACGCCGTTATCTTGTGCCCCCCCAAGCAGAATATTTTCATTTGTAGGATGAGAAGCAAGCCGATAAAATTGAAGAGTGGAAATCAAATTATTTACATGAAACCATGAAGTTCCGCCGTTTGTGGATTTATAAATACCGCCATCCGAACCAGTATAAACATAATTAGAATTCGACGGAGCAAAAACAATTTTATGATAATCAACATGCATGGGGCTGTCCCATGCAGTTGTTCCGCTAAATGGACCGGACACATTTCTCACAACATTAATGCTCGAACCGTTCGTTGTTTTATGCAGTTCTATATTTCCAAACAAAACAAAGTTCGGATCAGTAGGTTTTACTGCTAAAGTTAGATCATACCAACCTTGGTCATCCCAGGTAGAACCGTCATAACTTCCGCCAAGATTTTTTGTAGTGGAAATTTGAATCCAATTTGTTCCATTATCAGTGGATTTGTAAGCTTTGGATATTAAATCAGTTTCAGTAGTATAAATATATGAGTAAAGAGTTGAGGGAGTAGAATTTGCAAGGGCAATTTGTATTCGCATAATTGATGAAGTAACAGGTAAGCCTGCATTAGATTGAATCCAGTTTGTACCGGCGTTAGTTGAATAATAAACTCCCGCAGTTGTATAACCACCGCCGCAAGAAAAATAAACTCTGTTAACATCAGTAGGGTGGAAAACAATTTCATTCGGGTCTTGTAAAGATTTCACTCTTGTCCATGTTACGCCTGCGTCGCTACTTCTCCAAATTCCTTCGTTTGACATATCTCCTTTAAACCAATTTCCGCTCGCTAATGCTGCTAGAATTATATTTGAATTATTCGGACTGACCGCAATTGCAGCAATGTGAGTTGAGCTTCCAATTCCTTGATTGGTTTTCGCCCAGGTGCTTCCTCCGTCCGTTGTTTTATAAATGCCATCACCGGAATAGGTATTCATATCCCATCCGGCGAGCAATTCTCCTGTTCCGGCGTAAACAGTTTCGGGGTTTTGCGGGTCAATGGCTATTGCGCCAAAAGTTAAAAGTTCAAATTGACTTGATAAATCCTGCCACGTGGTTCCTCCATTAGTGGTTTTCCAAATTCCACCGGAAGCCGCACCGATATAAACAATATTTGGATCTGCCGGATGAATTGCTATACCGCGAATCCTTCCGCTAAAATTCCCCCAAATGGTAGGCCATCCGGAGGTGATAGATTTTGGTCCTATAGCAGACCATGAAACCAAAGCCTTACTTTTTGAGAGAGAGATTTTATCAACTGAAATTTGTTTTTCTTTTTCCTTAAAATAATTTGTTAGTGGAATCGTGTCTAATGGGAAAGCCCGCTGCCGGTAAAACCATTCTAATCGTTTAAAAGATTTTTTCACTTTAATTTTACCCGGTACTTGATCCCAGATGGATGCGTATTGTCCGAATGACTGCATTGCGAAAAAGAATGACATAATTAAAATGAAAAGTTTTTTCATTAGAGTTCCAAGAGGGTTATAATAATTTCTTAATTTCTTATAATGAAATTAAGAAAACTTAGGGGAAAAGAGGTATAATTCTTTCGCGGAAACAGATAAGTTGCGCTAAATCAATTCAATGTTTTG
This sequence comes from Ignavibacteriaceae bacterium, assembly GCA_023229425.1. Classification (GTDB taxonomy): domain Bacteria; phylum Bacteroidota; class Ignavibacteria; order Ignavibacteriales; family Ignavibacteriaceae; genus UBA1563. Next base: position 178,695 of record JALNZG010000006.1, on the reverse strand, counting down.
CTAATGCAAAAAATCGAAATAAAAAAAAGCGAAGTGAAGTTTCTGCATCATCTTCGCTTTCGTGAAACGAGTAATTATTTTGCCCCGAGCGTAACTTTTACTGTAAGCAATTCATTATTTCTTTTAACTTGAACTTCAACTACATCACCGGGAACATGGTCTTGCAGGGCATAAACGTAATCATAAATATTCTCAATTTTTTTATCGCCAAACTTGAGCATAATATCATTGGCTTTTAATCCGGCTTTTTCTGCAGGACTTCCCGGGCTTACACCGGAAAGTTTAAAACCTTCACTATTACTTGAATAATCAGGAACCGTTCCAACGTAAACTTTCCATCCGCCTGAACTTTGTTCTTTTCTCGGAACATTTATATAATCCGGTTTTTCCGGTTGTACGGCAAGAGCATTTGCAACATCAAAAACATAATTCAGAATTTTTTCTTCCCCGGTCGAGTTAATTAAATCGGCATCGTCAGCCGGACGGTGATAATCAGAATGAACTCCGGTGAAAAAGAAAAGCACGGGAATGGCTTTTCCATAAAAGGATGAGTGATCACTTGGTCCAAATCCTTCATCGTTAAACGCTAATTTAAAAGATGCTGTGTTTTTTTCGTTAAGCAAATCTTTCCACTTTGATGAAGTTCCTGTTCCGTAAATAGTGAGCGCATTTTCAGTGTTTAATCTTCCGATCATATCAAGGTTAAGCATTGTTACCATTTTTTCTACCGGAACGGGAGGATTATTAACAAAATAATTTGAACCAAGCAGTCCTAATTCTTCACCTGAAAAAGTTACAAAAATAATACTTCTCTTTAATTGCGCTTTTTGCGAAGCAAATTTTTCTGCGAGCTCAAGAACTCCGGTTGTGCCGGAAGCGTTATCATCTGCACCGTTATGGATTTGCTCATCCGTTCCTTTGTAAAGAGATCCGTCACCCCCCATTCCCAAATGATCATAATGAGCGCCGATAACGAGAAATTCATCTTTTAATTTTGGATCGGTCCCTTCTAAATAACCGCAAACATTTAAAGTTTTCGATTCAACTTCTTTTATTTCAGTTGTTAATTGTGCTGAAGATTTTACAAATTCAAATGAAGCGGTTTTGTTACTATCTTTCATCATCTTTTGATGCTGAGCAAAATTTTGGTTTTCAGCTTCAAAGATTTTATCAATAAAATTTCTTTTAGCATGAACGACTGAAAAATTTTTAACTCCGCCTGCTCTATCGTATTTGAATTTTATCAGATCGTCGGATGAATCTTTCGGCAGATGACCGTTAACGAAAATAATTCCCAAAGCTCCTTTTTCTTTTGCGAGAGTTGCTTTCAACCGTAAGCTGGAGAATTTATCAAATTCAGAATGCGGATTATCATATTCGGGATTATTTTTCATCACAATAACAATTTTCCCTTTCACATCAAGGCTCTTGTAATCATCATAATTCAATTTCGGGGCAGCAATTCCATATCCGGCAAAAACTAATTTCGCTTTGCTTTTACTTGTTCCGGAAAAGGGAGTAGCCACAAAATCTTTTCCATATTTCAATTTAATTTCTTTACCTTTTACCTTAAAAGAAAGAGAATTGTTTTTGGAAGCTTTCACATCGGAGATGAAAGAATATTCTTGAAAGAAAGAATTTTTAAAAAGCGGTTTTAATCCGAATAAATTAAATTGATCTTTGATGTAATTAGCGGCAACAATAATTTCTTTACTTCCGCTTGCTCTTCCTTTCATGGCATCCGAAGCAAGATAGGAAATGTGACCGATAATCTCTTTTGCAGTAATAGCACTCTCGTGCTGTTTAACCTGGGGAGAAAGAAAACTGCATGCAAAAAGAACAAGTAGTACCGAAAAGTTTTTTTTCATTTGAATGATCCTTTTATTTTATTCAATCCAATCTGCTATAAAAATATTTGTATCGCCCTCTTTTTTGTTGAACCGGTTTGAAGCAAAAATTAAATGTTTCCCATTCCTTGTAAACATCGGGAATCCGTCGAACGATTCGTAAAATGTAATTTGTTCTATACCGGTGCCATCAGCATTAATCATAAACAAATTAAAATCTCTACCGGTTTTGCTTCCGGAGTTGGAAGAGAAAATAATTTTATGCATGTCCGGAGAAAAGAAAGGAGCAAAACTTGCTTTATTAAGATGAGTGATCTGTTTTATATTTTTTCCGTCTGCATCCATTGTAAAAATCTCTAATGCAGTCGGACGAACGTAACCGTTTTTAACTAAGTCGTTATAGTCTTCAAATTCATGCTCGGTTTTCGGACGACTTGCACGGAACACAATTTTCGATCCGTCGAGTGAGAAGAATGCGCCGCCGTCATATCCTTTTTCAAATGTAAGTCTTGTTTGATTTGAGCCGTCAAAATCCATTAAATATAACTCCGGGTCCCCATCGCGAGTTGAAGTGAAGATTATTTTATCTCCTTTTGGAGAGACGGTAGCTTCGGCATCATAACCATAAGTTGAAGTTAACCTTTTGAGATTTGTGCCGTCTGTTTTTGCGGAAAAAATATCGAATGATTCATACAACTTCCAAACATAACCTTTCGATTTATCCGGCAGCGGAGGACAGTTTTCGTTATCGAGATGAGTTGAAGCATAAATAATTAAAGAATCTCCCGGAAGAAAATAAGAGCAAGTCGTTCTTCCTTTTCCTGTTGAAACAAGTTTTTTATCACTACCGTTAATATTCATAGTAAAAATTTGATCGCATTGAAGGCTTCCGTGAGTAGATTGATAAATTAATTTTTTTTCATCAAAGGAAAGATATGCTTCGGCATTTTCGCCTTCCGGTGTAAGCATTCGTATATTTTTAAAATGTCTTTCTTCGGGAAACCGGAGAGAATCGGAAGTTTGGCAAAAAAGAATTCCGGTCATGAATAAAAAAAGAAAGTATTTCATACAGCTCCAAATTAGTTTTAAATATTGTTTAAAAGATAAGAATAGTTACTAAGAAAAACTGAAAAAATTTATTCGGGGATATGGACGAGAACAAATTCCTTTGCAGATTTCCCGATTGATTGTGCTTCTTCCATTGTCATGTGCATATCATCGGATGCGGCATCTTCGTGTCCCGCTTCAAGAATTGCCAGATCAGCGCCCTTTGCCGCTTTTACCAACGAATCACAATAGCCGGTATCTCCGCCATAACAAATGGTTTTGCCATTGTATTTGAAATGAAAACCCAATGCGGGTACGGCTCTTTTTTCTTTTGTGTTCGAGAGATATTCTTTATGAATTACGGCAAACGGTTTAACCTTAACATTTTTAATAGTGATTTTTTTCCCCTCGCTAATTTTCTTTAATTCAATTTTATAAGGAAGGTTGTGTGAATAAACTTTTGTAAAAGCATGATAAATACTTTCTATCTCAATACATCCGGAAGGATAATAAATTTTGAGTGGAGACGTTTTATTCATTACACGTAAATACGTAAGCAGGGACCAAACACCGCCGAGATGGTCATGGTGCCCATGAGTAACGAAAATATTACAAATATTTTTCAGACTTTCCACGCCAAGCTCTTTACTCAAGTCCCGTAAAATTCCATCGCCCGGATCAATTACAAAATGGTTCTCGCCTGCAGTGAGTAAAATCCCGGTTGCGATATTTGGGATTGAACAAAAGATTTTAATTGAAAAATCTTTTTTCTTCCAAACGATTGGAAATTTTGGTGTTGGATTTCTTAGTTTCTTTTTCATCATAATAAAATTAAATAATTATTTGAGCAACAATTCCGCCGATTAAAAACGCAAATATCCATGCACTAAACCAGATGATCAATCCTTCTTTCATTCCGCGCTCTTTAATCATGATAATAAAGGCTGCAATACAAGGAACAAATAAAGTTATAGTTATAAGCGCAACGGTGATTTGCATCGGCATTAAATGTAAACCGAATAATCCAGCCGCCCCGAAATCTCTTCTTACAACACCCATAACAAAAGCAGTCGCCGCTTCTTTTGGCAGCTTAAGCCAATGCGTTGTAATCGGCGCAAGAATATCTTGAAAGAGAACTAACAAACCGGTAACATCCAACAAGCCTACAAACAATGCCCCTACAAAAAACCAAACGGATGCTTCTTTCATAAATCCATATGTTCTGAAAAAAGTTTTTTTGAAGGCATTATCTAATTTTGGAAGACGCATAATCGGCAAATCAATTAAGAGAGGAGTTGATTGCCCTGGTAAGAATTTATTTAAAGTTGTAGATATAACGACAAGCGTTGAAAAAATGACGGAAACATAAATGAGAATAGGAAGGAATCCGGCTCCGCTTAACAGTACGGCAATTACTGCAAGTTGTGCCGAACAAGGAATAACGTACATAAGAATTGCTGTAGCGATGGTTTTTTCTCTTTCGCTTCCGAGCAGGCGAGTAGTGATGGTAGCCATGGTAACGCATCCGAAACCGAGCATGATGGGGATGACGGCTCTGCCGTTCAGTCCTATTCTATTCATCATTCTATCAAGCATTGTTGCCAGGCGCGGAAGATATCCGCTGTCTTCCATCAAAGCCATCGCAAAATAAAATGCGGCAACAAGCGGAAGAAGAAGAAACAACAGATAGGTAATCGTCATGCTGATTATGCCGAATTCTCCAAATAAAAGTTTTGCGATCAAATTAGAAAATTTAAAATCAACAACCGCATTTTCATCTCGTGAAACATGCTTAAATTCTTGTTTTACTTTTTGATCCTCGTTCAAATTTTCTTTAAAAGAATAAACTCTTAATCTTTTCGCTGGGTCTTCCTCATCCTTTATGATAACCGAAATTTCTGAAGGAGTATAATTTGCCACATAGGATTTCAGATAATACTCAAAATATTTTTTGCCGATCGTTTTTTCAGTAAAGTTTACAACTCTTTGCGAAACAAAATCTCCGATAAAAAAATAAAGAACCGTAAGCATCACAAGTAAAATTGGAATTCCCGTAACCGGATTTAGCGAATATTTTCCTAACGCATTAAAGAAAAGTCCTCTTGAAGAATCTTCACGTTCGACCGTTGAAACAATTTCATTCACACGGTTTCTTCGTTCGATATAAATAATTTCCCGTTCATCACCGGAACCGCAAGGGACGCTGTGCCTTTCCGCAATGATTTCATCTCCCTCGATAATTAACAGCGCTTCAGCTTGGGATCCCACCCGGTTTAAAGTTTCATGCAATACGTGATGCAATGCGTCCGGCTGTATCCCGACTTTTGCATCTGCAATTGCTTCGTCAAGTTTTTCAAATCCCATTTTCTTTACGGCTGAGGCTTCATATACGGGTACACCAAGCAGTTCAGAAAGTTTCTTTGGATCAATTAATATCTTTCTTTTTTTTAATTCATCATTAAAATTTAGAAAAACAGAGATTTTTTTTCCCATATCAATCAATTGAAGAGTTAGGAACAAATCTCTTTCAAGATGAAGTGCATTAACTATATTAATAACGATGTCTGCTTCAAGAATAATATCACGGGCAACTTTTTCTTCGTCGTTAAAAGACGAAACACCATATACACCGGGTGTATCATATACTTCAGAATTTTTGTAAAGCGCTTTTGTTATCGAGACCGTTGTTCCGGGAAAGTTCGAGACATCAACATAAGTTCCGCTGAGATAATTAAAGAAAAGTGACTTCCCGACATTCGGATTTCCCGCTAGAACGATTTTTGGTAATCCGTTTTTTGTTCCTTCGGATAAAATATTATCCAGATGTAAGTGATGTTCCTTATGTTCGATGATATCTTTCAAATTTTTTCTCAAATAATTTTAATTCTTACTGAAATTAACTTAGCAAGCTCAAATCCGATTGCAATTTCCTGCCGGTTCTTTTGAACGATGATCGTTCCACCGGGTAACCGCTCTAAGCAAAAAATTGTATCACCTTCCGATAACCCAAGGCGGATAAGCTGCACTTTAACTATCCCTGAAGGAAGTTTTTCAATAGTAAAGTAAGTTCCTTTTTTTATTTTGTCTAACGTTTTACTTCCCATGATAATATTTACAGTTCTTTCCTTTTTTACATCGCGCAAAAATATTAAATGAATAACTTGAAGGGAAAAAATCTAAATCCCGGCAAACTTGCTGTTCGATTTTATCCAAGCCTGTGGAAGTAAATTCAAGAATTCTTCCGCAGTCAAGACAAATGAGATGGTCATGCATCTGTTTTTTAAAATTGCTTTCAAACCGCTTCATATTATCGCCAAAGTTACGGGTAGAAAGGAGTTCGCATTGCGCTAATAAATCAAGGGTATTGTAAACCGTTGCGCGGGAGATTCTGGAATTTTTCTTTTTCATTTCGATGAAGAGTTCATCCGCAGAAAAATGTCCGTTGCATTCCAAAGCCGCATCGAGAATCTCGAAGCGTTCCGGGGTTATTCTGTTACTTCCGTTTTTTAGAAATTCTCTAAAAATATCGGTTGCTTTTTTTATCGCCAAAGGTGCTTTCTCATACTATTTAGATTTAATCTACATAAAAATAGAGGAATATTTTTTTAGAAACAAGGAACGACAAAACATTTTTAGCTTAATCAAAAGAAATATAACTTGACCTGAACGAGACAGAGTATCACCCTCGAATGAATAGTATCCTCAGTTAAATTCTTGTTTTTTCGGACAAGATTTACGAACAAGCCTGCCCGGCTCAGACGGGGATTAATCCCGCCTAAGCGGGACGATTTTTGATTTTTTTTAGCTTCTAAAATCAAAAATCGTTAATCCTTTCCGCCGCGGCGGACTGAGATCAACCCGCCTGAGGCGGGAGGTTGGCGGCTTCACCGCGCTAAGATTGCAAGACTGAATGGAAAACACTCAACCTTTCCGATATCTGGTTATGAGATAACTTTTTTCTGTTTTGCTAACTAGCTAAAGGGCAAGTTCTAATTGTAGATGGAAGTTGTTATCCACATTTGTAAAAATTTCTGAAGTGCCGCTGCTTAATGTTTTTTCTTTTGGTTTTGTGGTTTCCGAATATTTAAATGAAACAGCTAATCTGTTCAACAATTTAACCTTCACAAGCAAATAACAGCGAAAACCTTCACCATACATTGCAAGATTGGACATTATCCCCGGAAGATCATTTTCAAACTCATAAATTGCAGAATTGAAAGAATCGGTTTTGAAGAAAATAATTCTCCCGTAAAGTGAAAGATCACCTTCTATTTTGTATTTCACATCTTGAAAAAAGAGCCAGCCTTTTTCATTAAATGAATCCTTCTTCAAGGAATATGAATTGTATTCTATTCTGTTTTTCAAATAAAGTTTTGAAGAAACAGGAAACGTGGTTTCAAAACGAACTTGCTGACGAAACCTTTCCGTAAATTCTTTTACTTCTTTGCCGGTTATTACCACATCCTTCTTTTCATTTTTATATCGGAGTGTTGTCTCAATATTTTTAGATATTCGGGAAACCACATTTAAAAGAACTTCGTTTCCTTTTGAAGATAGTGGAGTCGAGCCGGTCCCCGCGGGAAACATAAATTGGTCGTAGTAAAAACTAATTTTGCCAAACGAGGTAGAAAAAAGTATTCCGTTGTATAAACCGATTTCGTTTTGAAGGTCGTAAGGATTTTCCGCAAATGCCCGTCCGTGAAGCGAGTAGTAATTCCGCGGATAACTTCTAACAGAGAAAACATAACTGAAATTCCTTGAGAAAGTTTTTTGCAATGAATGAAGCTGAGCGACAGAAATTCCATTAAAAGAAAATTCTCCCGAGGCAATAAATGAACTTTGTTCACCTGCCTTGTCGGCAGGCAAGTAAGAATAAGCAATTGAATAATGTGCAAAGGTTTTTCCTTTTGCGGAAACAGCGCTGCTCGAAGTTTCAATCGGAAGGGAATAAGTGGATGAATAATAAAGTCCGCTAACTTGAAGTGCATTCGAAACATCATAATCAATCCTTCCGCCGAGAAATTGTTCTCGGGCGGTATTCTTTTTCGTGTATTCAATCTCTGTTCGGTGGTATCCATCAATCGGTATGGATGAAATAATATTTCGTACTGAATCAATGCTTGCATCAAAAAAATTGTTGGAAGCATAAAGAGAAAAATTAAATGGATACAAGTCATATTGAATAGCGGCGCCTCGAAAGAAATTATTTTCATCGGTACTTTTGTAGGGAATGATATTTTTATCCCGCTGCCGCGTTACAAAACCGATATCTGATGACTTTGAAGGTGCATACGGAGACCAAAGTGCAAGCCCGTGTCCAAACTCTACAATATAATCTCCGACAACAAGAGAAGAAAAATTTCCAAGTTTTTTTGCCGAAAGAGAAAAAGATGTAAAATCGTTCAGACTCTTTTCTCCGGCATCTTTTTCTGTGAGGAAAGAAAGACGATACGTATTGTCAAGTTCAAAAATACCGCGGTTGTAAAATTTAATTTTATTTCCTTGATAAGCATTGTCAAGGAATCCGGCGCGCGGTTGAAGATCACTAATGATGCGGCTACGGTATTCAAAATTTAAATCGTGTAAAAAAGAAACAGACGGAATAGTTTTCTTTTCCTCTTTGAAAGACGACTGTTCAGCAAAAACAAACGGAAGAAGTTTTTGTACTTTATCGGAATTAAGATTTTCCACTGAAAATAACTCAGAGGAAGAAATGAACATCCCGAATTTCTTTCTATGTTCTATAATTAATGCTGCATCAGGCAAGTCTAATATCGGGATTTGTATAAGTTCTTCCGCTGTACAAGTATTCAAATTTATTGGGTGGCGGGCAAGATTTTCAAATTCATCATAAAGAAAATTATTATCGGATTCATCGGTTGTTTCTTCAAGAACAGTTTCTAATGATTCTTCTATATCGGTTGATGAAGTATCGGTTTGGGCGAATGTATAACCTAAGCCTGACAAAAAAAGTAAAGTAACCGGAATAAAAAGTTTTTTCATTTCGATCAAAAACCTAAATACTTCCTGATTTTATCCGCCCGGTTTTCAAGCGTTTCTAATCCAAACAAAACAGAAAACTGGTGAGTTAAGCCAAGTTCCTGATGAGTGAAAATTGCGTAATCAATTTCAAATTGTGAATAATGGATACCGAATCCGGCGCTGTATTTTGTAGGCTCATTTGCAAATCCGCTTCTAAGAGAAAAGTATTCGTTGATGTCGTAATTAATTCCGCACTGTAACGATGGGTTAAAACCGACTTCATTTTCCAAAGCTAAATTTAAACTTACATTTTGCAACACATCGTAACTAATACCCGATTTATAAACTGTCGGAATTTGATTTTTCTCCTTTCCCCAAGATGCTTTGTTTAAATTATAGGCGGTAAAGGCAAACCGGAAATCAGGCGAAACGTAATAAAGCGCCCCGAGAGAAAAAACGAGTGCATTATCCTGACCATAGTTTTTTATTGAAAGATGATTGAGCGAAAGTGAGAGACCGTAAAAAAAATTCTTTGCGTATCTGTTGGCATAAGCGAGAACGAATTTATTTTCTTTGTATAACTCAAAACCATAATTAGTAACGCCAAATCCAAGTGAACCATATTTAGTGGGAATTGAAGCGGCAAAAAAAGTGTTGGAAAGTTCATTTACACCAAATGGGGAAGGGGAATAAAATACTCCGCCTTCTGTCCAGTTCATTTGCGCCAGACCGGAGGGATTTGTGAAAAGGGAAAAAGCATCGCTGTTCAAAGCTACATCTGCATTGGCGAGTGAGATAGATTTTGCCCCCGGATTTTGTTGAGCGGAAATTTCTATCAAAAAAAGTAGAAATAGAATTAGTGTTGAAAAATGCCTTCGTCCCATAAAAACTTTCTTCCATTATCTTTGTGGATTCAAAATTAAACAATTCTGAAAGGAATGAAAAGGTTTTATTAATTGGAAAGGAATATAAATCCCAATTATGCGATAGCAGACATTTCGAGAGTGTAAAATCCTTTGCGAAAATGGCAAGTATTTTATGGCAAGAGGCAACGATTATTGCATAAACTTATCTATTTTACCAAGCAATTGATTCATAGAAAATGGTTTTGCAAGATAATCATCGCAACCAGCTGCCATCACTGCCTTATGGTCGCGTTCAAGTGTGTGTGCAGTTGCTGCAATAATCGGTATTTGTTTATATTCTCTCGAGACTTTTAACTCTTTGGTTATTTCTAATCCATCCTTTGACCCTTGAAGAGAGATATCCATTAAAATTAAATCAACTTTATTATTTTTTAAAATCTCCATCACGCTATCGTGGGAGTCGGCAACGAGGGTGTTATATTTTCTGTTAATAAATTTTTTAATTATACTTTGATTTATTACGTCATCTTCTACAATGAGAACTAAGCAGTCAATTTTAGTTGAAGTAATTTCAACTTTAGTGGCAATATTTTGTTTGGCGGTTAACTCTTCAACGATTTGCAAGCTCTTAACGAAATTAATTGTAAAGGTTGTTCCCTCTCCCTTTTTGCTTTTCACCGAGGTGGTTGCATTGTGTAAATCCAAAATCTTTTTGACTAACGCAAGTCCGAGTCCGAGACCTTCGTAAGGTCTGCCGTAACCCATTTCCTCTTGTCTATAGGGTTCAAAGATGTGATCTAAATATTTACTGCTAATGCCAATACCGCTGTCAATTACATCAAGCATAATTTCATCTTGTGCACTTTGATAAAGATGCACTTTAACAAACCCAGACTTAGTGTAGATGATCGCATTTTCTATTAAGTTGGAGATTACCTGGGTAATGGAATACTCGCTTGCCGCTATAAATACTTGCCCTAATTTATTGTCAAATGAAAGAGAGAGTGATTTAGATTTGGCGGCGACACCAAATTTACTTACCAAACTCTTGCAAATAGTTGAAAGTTCAATTTGTTTAGGAATAAAAGTAAATGTTCTGGTTTCCAACTGGGAATAATTTAGTATTAAATCAATTGTTCTGATAATCCTCTCACTGGATTTATTAATTGCCGTGAAGTACTCTACTTCATCACCGTTAATGTTCGGTGAATAAATTTCTTTAATGATGCTCGTCATTCCCAAAATGCCGTTGAGTGGAGTTCTAATTTCATGTGAGATATTTGCTATAAAGGAATCTTTCAATTTATTTGACTGCTCGGCTATTTCCTTTGCTTTAATAAGTTCTTCTTCTACAAGTTTACGTTCGGTTATATCTTCTTTTACAGCAAGATAAAAAGTTTTACCATTTTTGATCTGTACAATGGATGCGGATTCCCAATAGAGTTCACCGTTCTTTTTCCTATTATGAAATTCACCGCGCCACTCTTTGCCGGATTTTATCGTTTTCCAAAGTTCTTTGTATTCTTCTTCTGATTTTTCGCCCGATTTTAATATTCGAGGATTTTTCCCTTTTACTTCTTCAAATGTATAACCGGTCAAATCAATGAACTTCTGGTTAACATATTCGATATTACCTTCTGCATCAGTTATCATTATTGTAGCCGGACTTTTTTCTACAGCACGTGAGAGCAGTAGAACTTTTTCTTCTGCTTCTTTTCGTTTGGTTATATCACGGGCTATTAATTGAAAGCCGGTAATTTTTTCCCCTTCCGTCAATAATTTAACATTCTGTTCTAACCATTTGAATGATCTATCTTTAGTATAAAAGGGAAATTGGAGACTCGTCGTTTCATCCTTTCTGATTAACTGACGATAATAAAAGGTACTCACTTTTTTCTTGTGGTCTTTATGCACTAAATCCAAAAAATTAAATGAGGTCATTTCTTCAAAGGTATAGCCTGAAAATTTTAGAGCAGCATCATTTGCAAAAGTGAAATTACCATTTTTATCAGTAAGTAAAATAATTTCGGAAGCGTTCTCAATTAGCTGCCTGTATTTTTTCCCGGATTCGATTAAATCGAGTTCTGCTTTTTTACGATCGGTTATATCGAACAGATAACCGGAAATTTCAACTAATTCTCCTTTCTCGTTATATTTGCCAAGAACGTTTTCTATAACATGGATTATTCTTCCGTCACAGCCGCGCAAAGTTGCTTCATAAAGTTCAAGCTTCCCTTTTTCCTTTAATTTATTCAGAAATTCTATTCTATCGGCTTGCCCCACATAGAAATCGCAGGTGTTTATCTGCAAAACTTGTTCAACCGAGTCACAGCCAACAATTCTAACAAAAGCACTATTACACATAAGCATCTTTCCATCTGGTGTGGATTTGAAATCGCCTGTGAGATCTTCATCAAAAAATTTACGGTAGCTTTTTTCACTTTCTTGTAAAGCTTCTTCTGCAAGTTTGCGCTGGGTATTATCAAACAGATATCCTTTTATTCGCACCAATTCACCTTTTTCGTCAAACTCGCCAATCACATTTTCTATAACAGAAAGAACGCTGCCATCACGGCGGATAAACTCTCGGTCGAAGTCTTCGAGCTTTTTCTTTTCGCGCAAAAGGTTCAAAAACGGTTCCCGGCTTTTAGGGCTTTTATAAAACGAAACAATATTTAAACCGCACATTTCACCCGCAGTCTTAAAACCGAAAATACCAGCCAATGCCGGATTAGCCAACAGAATAGTTCCATCAACCGAAGTAATGAAATTGCCGGAAAGATCATCATCAAATAATTGCCTATACTTCATTTCGCTTTCACGAACTTTTTCCACTGCTTTCTCCCGTTCGGTTATATCAATAACAAAACAAGACGCGCCAATTATTTCTCCTTCTTTTTTAACAACGTTCCAATGAAATTCATAATAGATATTTACATCCGGCTGGATTTCTGTTTCTACAAATGTTTCGCCGGCAAGAACGCGGTCAATACTTGCCTTCGCCTTTTCTTTTACTTCTGGAATTGTAATTAAGTCCAGTAGTTTCATTCCAACTGCAATTTCAACATTATAAACTTTCTTCATTTCCAGTTTGTGGTTCTCATTGAAAGCAACGTATCTATAATTTTTATCTAACATGAATATGATTACAGAGTGCGAGTTATTGATAATAGCATTAAGCACGGCATTCTGTTTTATCAATTCTTCTTTCCCCTGTTCGCGCTTTATATCAACCATGTTTAACGAATTAGCAAGCCAAAAGATCAAGATTGAAAACAGAGTAACATTTATTACATCTAAGATAATTTCTGCTATTCCTAACGGAAGCAATTCAAAGTATTGAGAATTTACATGAATCCATCCTATGAGAAACGGCAAAAGGATAGCGACAGGTAAAATTCTTCGCATCATTGCACCGCCAACATTTCTGCTTAACAAAATTTTCATAAACCCAACTTGAGGTTTTGAAAAAAGAATACCCAAACTGAGAAGAATAAAAAGTATTGCCGTGTGTAATGCCATTGCAGTATATGTGTGAAATTGAAATAGTGCACTAACACTATAAGCATAACCCATAAAAGAGACAAAACCGGTTGCCATAACAAACAGAGAAAAAACTTGAGCTGTTCGGTGCCCTAACCGGTTTTGAAAAAAGATTAATGCGGATGAAAGTAAAATAAACATAACTGCTGTCGTTGGAGCCATCCTACCGGGGTTAGAAGTTAGTGCAGCGCCGGGTGAATCAAGAAAAATAAGTTGATCTATTCCAACGTTCATGTTGAATAAATACTCTAATAGTGTTAGCAGCCCAAGTAATAAAACAAACACTGTAATAATTTTTGAATACAAACTGGCAATTTTTTTATTTCCATTCAGAATAAGTAAGTAGCCAAGAAGAAAAAATCCGATTGCTGCATTTGCTTTCATTGAAACAAACCCCGGTAAAACGCTTTTCAGCAATTGAATATCGAATGTCCACCCCAAAAGCACCAGCGCTCCAACAGAAATACTTATCAGTGCGAATAATTTAGAAAGCTGCCCGGCTCGCTCTGCTGCCGTGTTTTGTTTACTATTGTGTTTTAATTCTTTGTTCATGGTTTTTCTTCCTTATCCAATTACTTTTTTCAATTGATAACTTTCTATTAAAAGCTCATCAATCTTTTTAATCAGCTCCTCGAACTCATTCGTTTTATCAAAACAATAATCGGCGCCTTTATTTATAAATATTTCAAATATCCTTACAAATGGAAGTGAAGAGAGAAGAATAACAACTATATCCGGATTAGTATCTCGTGCAGTTTTAATAAATAGAGAAAATATTCCGTCTAATTTATCCATATCAATAATCGCAATATCAAAAACGGTTTTGTTGAAGGCTTCCTTTGCGGATAACATATTTTCGACGAGAACAATGTTTAGGGTACGTGAAATCTGAAAAAGATTCCGTTGGATCATTGTTCTGACTTCCGGCGAGTTATCAAATAGTAATATGTTCATGGTCATTTTTATTTCTTATATTTTATTTAATTTCCGTGAACAATCTAACTTTAGATCTAAATAACGGGTATCGTGTAACTATTGATTCTGTTGTAGAAAAAAAGGAATTTTTATGTAGTAGCTTTACGACAGTATGACGATTATTGCTTCGAAGATAAATTTGTTAAGGTGGCGACCAATTCCTCTATATCATTGGTCTTATCAAAAAAATAATCGGCGCCAAGACGTTTAGTCGCTTTTTGGAATTCGCCCTTAGAATAATTTGTGAACATGATAGTGATTGGAGATTGGGGGCATTTTTTCATCTTTTCCAACACATCAATTCCACTACCGTTTTTTAGATTAATATCAAGGATCATTATATCTGGTTTTAACTCATGGCATTGCCTCAATGCACTTTCTGCATCAATTGCTTCACCGACTACCTCTATACCCTTTATGGGTTTAAGGAGTTTTTTAAAATCCCTTCTTAGAGTTGCCGAATCGTCTACTATTATAATTCTTTTCATTTATTATTGTGCATTTTCTTTATACTAAAGTAAAAAAGAAGAGAAAAAAGTAATGTAGCAATGGAAGGTAAATATTTGTAGTAATTTTACTACAGAGAGTAGTTACTCAGTCAAATTATTTTGAAATGCAAAGTGGATCAACTCGGCATTTGAGTGTAAATTAAGTTTTTCGAAGATTCTGCTGCGATAGGTATTAACTGTAGAAATGCTGATGGAAAGCTCGTCTGCAATAGCTGTTTGAGTTTTTCCTTTTGCCATCATTTTAAGAATCTGGAATTCACGGTCAGATAAAATTTCATGTAGTGGTTTTTGAGAAGTGCCGTCAAGATCATCAACGAGCAGTTCAGTTAATGATTGACTTACATATTTTCTACCGTCTGCAACCCGGCGAATTGCCGTAATTAATTCGTCCCCTGCGCGGTCTTTAGTAATATATCCTGAAGCGCCGGCTTTAAGTGTTCGTTTTGCAAATTGATCTTCCGGAAGCATAGTCATAATTAAAACTTTTACTTGAGGGACGAGGACTTTAATTTCTTTTAGAACATCAAGTCCGCTTTTACCGGGCATAGATAAATCAAGAATTAAAATATCACACTTACTTTTAACAATTTGATCTACAACCTCAAATGGATTTGAAGTTTCACCTACAAGCTTAATATCTATTTCTTGGGCAAGAAGTTTTTTTATACCTTCGCGGATCAAAGTATGATCATCAGCTATAAAGACGTTAATCATTGTAAAACCAAATAAATATTTTTAGAAATATACAATTCTTTTTATCAACTTTAAGTTAGCAAATAATTTTTCCAAAGAACTAATTGCTAATAACTAATTTAACCGTCGTTCCCTTACCAGTGATTCCAGATATCTCAATTTTTCCACCAACAAGATTAGCGCGCTCACGCATTCCAAGTAAACCGAAAGATTTTTCCACTTTTAATTTTTCTTTTGAAATACCGATTCCATTATCAATTATCTCAACAACTATTTCTGTTTCGGTTTTTTTAATATTTACAGTTACGTTCTTTGCTTTTGAATGCTTTGTAACATTTGTTAATGCTTCTTGAACTATTCTGAATATTGTTAATTCTACATTATGATCGAGCAATAGTTCTTCAAAATCACTTTTGAACTTACATTTTATTTTTGTCTCCTTTTCATATTCTTCAACATACCATTCAAGAGCTGGGATCAGTCCTAATTTATCTAAAAGTTCAGGCCTCAGCTCAGTTATCATTTTTCTAACACGAACCACTGCATGATCCACCATTTCCGACATGGACTTTATTTCTTTATCTAACTCTTCTCTTTGAAACTTCTTTTCTCTATTCCCTACTTGTCTTTTCATTAAGGATAAATTCATTTTGATTGAAGTAAGAATCTGCCCAATTTCATCGTGCATTTCTCTTGCCAAATTTGTTCTCTCTTCTTCGCGAATGTTTTGTAAGTGAACTGATAATGAGCGTAACTCATCGCGCGATTTATTGATTTCTTCTTCGGTTTTTTTGCGCTCGGTAATATCCTGCAGCACTCCAAGAGCACCAATTATTTTTCCCTGTTGATCTTTGATTTGTACAGAAGAATCATTTATCCACCGGATTTCGCCGTTCTTGGTACGAATTTTATAATCAGCAAGCCACTTTGAACGCTTACCCTCCCTGATTTGGTCTCCTGCTTCTTCTATAGTTAATCCGGCACATTCGCCAATCATAACAACTTCCTGCCGCAGTTCTTTCCATAGTGAAGGAAGAAATTCATGAGCTGGATAACCGGTGTACTTGAAAATGTCATCACCAATAAAATTATAATGGTTCTCATGATAATATCGAAGATAGGGAACTGCTTTAGCTTGTGTAAGAGCCTGCCGGTATTGTTCATGTGCCTCAGATAATGCTACTTCTGCCAGTTTGCGTTCGGTGATATCCTGAAAAGAACCGCGCACATGAATAACCTTTCCATTAGCAATTTGGGGATGCCCTATTGTTTGAACCCATTTATGAATGTTCTTTTCCGTTATTAGTTCAAGTTCAAGTTTATATGATCTGCCAAACTCAATCGCTTCTTTAATTGCATCAACAATCTTTGAGCGGGATTCATCCTTATAAAAACTTAATCCGCGTTCCATATTTGTCTCATCGTTCGGGTCAAGATCATGAATTCTTGCAGTTTCTTCAGTCCACGTTCCCTTACCGGTTGCGACATCGAATTCCCATCCGCCTATTTTTGCAACTTTACCCATTTCAGCTAACAAGGTTCGGTGGTAATGTAAAACTTCTTCTGTCTTTTTGCGTTCAGTAATATCTTCAACGCTTGACCAAATAAATTTTACACCCTTCCTTTCAATAATTAAACCGTGTAATCGAACAGGCACGAGATGCCCATCTTTATGTATGTATTCTTTTTCATTAGATTCGTATCTGCCGGTTTCTTCTAAACTTTTT
Source organism: Ignavibacteriaceae bacterium (assembly GCA_023229425.1). GTDB lineage: Bacteria > Bacteroidota > Ignavibacteria > Ignavibacteriales > Ignavibacteriaceae > UBA1563. The sequence goes on along the minus strand of JALNZG010000006.1, from coordinate 161,506 downwards.
AACTGCAATTCTTCTTGTGCGGCATATTTCTCCGGTGTGATATCCCAATAAGTTAGTTTCAATGTTTCATCAATAGTTCTGCCAATAATTTTTGCAAAAGCAGGGTTAACATCTATAAGCGAGCCATCCATTCTGCAAAGTGCCAAACCGATAGGAGAAGTATTGAATAACAGGCGGTTGTAATCTTCGCTTTTCTGCAGTTCTATTTTCTGAATTTCCTTTTCCTGAAAAACATGTTCATATTTTTGCCGGAAGCTTAGAGAATAAAATATATCCTTAAATGAACCAGCATTAACTACTTTTTTGTGTAAGTCCTTATCTAAATAAACAAGGTAAATTGTAAATAAAACCGAGTAAACTAATGCGGCAGAGTTTTTTGAGATCAATCCCGAAACTAAAATGCTTAGGAATTGATTTGTCCCACCGAATGCACCAAAAGAAAAAAGCAATGAATCAATGCTGAGTACCACTGCCATCGAAAAGAGGATACGTAAAAAAAGAACAGAAACATACCGCGATATAACTTCGTACAAAATAATCACAATGAAAGAATCAAAGAAAAGAACTAAAGTTCCAACTATTAGTACACGTGCATTTTGAGTAAATAATTCTTTTGGCAGACTATAAATATTTTTAACTCCGTCTCCTTCTAAATTCCAGCTAAATACAATTTGTAGAAAAGTTAAAACAAGGTTAGCAGCAAGAATGGCATAAATTACTTTGCGCGCTTCAATAGCATCTTCACGAATGTAAATTAGAAGTATTGCAAAAAGACTTCCGCTGAACATTACTGTTGATCCGGGCGAAACTAAAATACCAGGCGCAACTTCAATGTAAAGTGTACCGGCAAGAAACACCTGCAAATACTGAAAAACGCCCAATGCAGTAAATAGTAAACCTAATCCAAATACTGTGCGTAATCGGAACAGGAATAATAGAAGTGATGCAACTATTAAACATTGAAAAAGAAGTATGAATATTTGGCCGTATTGAATAGTTGGCATATCGTTCTATATCCTATTTTCATTTTATTCTTAAAAGATATACAAGGAAAAATAAAAAACCACTTTTTCCCTTTGTGTTAGTTAAGCTTTCTTTACTCGCGAATGCTATCCCGACGGGAACCGTTTCCACAATTTTGGTAAACATATTATGTTCATCGATGATATGACCGGTACTTTTCCTAATCAAATAATAAAGAAGCATGGAAGTAACAATTACGAAACCCCATCCTTTAATAATTGAAACTATTGTTTGGATAAAAAGAGAGAGTCCTAAACTACTGATGAGGCTATCTGAAAAGAAAATCCATAGAACGCTGACGATTAAGTAGATGAGTACAATTTTAGAGGTAGCTTTAGTTGAACTTTGCGATTGTGCGGTAAAAAATTTTTTCATTTAATCCTCCTCTCATTCGTCCAATAATTATCTCCTTCTGCCCCGGCAAGATCAGCTTTTTCTAAAGATTTATACATACCTGAGATAGGATAACCAAAATCATTGTTGGCGTCATAATTCTTCAAATCACCATCAACTAATAAAAGTATCAGGTTATTTTGGCTTGGAGCTACCCTCATAAAAACATAGCTGTTAAAACCTACTATGTTCCTGAATTGAAATCCCGGCAAATCAGATGCGCTGATTAATGTTATATTCATTATAGTATCTATGAGTTAGTTATCTAACCGGTTCTAAAGAGATTTATGGAAATAAAATAAATCTTTCGAGAAAACATTAGTTGACCAATGTCTTGAATAAAGATAAATAATTTTTCTGATATAATTGAGTTTATTTCTAATTTAGGATTCATGCGCATGGCACTAAAAATAATATAACTTCAGCAGTTTGGAAGTTACAACATTTCCAATTTCATCCTTTCTTTTTACCGATATTTTTAGTAAGATTTCATAGTAAAAAATTTCTGCTCTGTAAAACTGAATTTGAGGAATGATTATGAAGTTTATTCTTGGTTTACTTGTGCTCTTAACCTTTTCATTAAAAGCGCAGGAACTACAGGCAACGGTCACCGTTCAATATGAAAATCTCCCCGTTATTAACAAAGAAAGTCTTGTGAACTTTGCTCAGACGGTTCAAGATTATTTAAATAACAACCGGTTTACAGGCGCTACATGGAACAACCCCAAAATAAAATGTACTTTCACAATTTTTTTCTTAACTGCCGCGGATGAAATTTCTTACACGGCTCAAGTTTTTGTCGGCAGCCAGAGACCGGTTTACAATTCAACTAAAAATTCCCCGATGTTGACGATCCTCGATAACAATTGGAATTTCAGTTACGAAAAAAATCAAGCGCTCTATTTTAATCCGATGGTAAACAATTCAATAACAAGTTTTTTAGATTATTACGCTTACCTAATTTTAGGAATGGATAATGATTCGTGGGAACAAATGAGCGGCACTCCGGTTTTTACAAAAGCCCTTGACATTGTTCATCTCGCTTTGAGTAGTAAATACAGTAAAGGTTGGGATAAAAGTTCGGGAACTTATAACCGGCGCGATTTAGTCGAGGATATTCTAAATGAGCGGTTCAGACCTTTCCGTGAAGCTATTTCTGAATATCATTACGGGGTTGATCTTTTTGAAGTGAATAAAAACAACGGGCAGAAAAGGATAGTTTCTCTTATAAATGTTTTGCAGTCATTGAAATCAAAAATTGATCTGCGAAGTATTTTTATTAAAGTATTTTTTGATGCGAAATATCAAGAGATTATTGAGTACTTAAAAGATTACCATGATAAATCTATTTTCAAAACGTTAAAGGAGATTGACCCGCCGCACGCCGGAAAATACGACGAAATAATTTATCAGTGAAGCAATTCAACTGAGAGAATTTTATCTTGTTGTTCTGTCTGTAAAACGGTTTCTAATCCTTCCACCACATTTCCGAAGATAGTGTATCTGCCGTTAAGATGCGGGTGAAACGCCTGCATCACAAACCATTGTGAACTCTCGGTATCTTTTCCGCTGCTTGCCATCCCCACAATTCCCGTTTGAAATTGATATGGTGAAAATTCAGAAACGATGGGAATATCAGAACCTCCCCAACCGGTATTTTCCGGGTCACCGCCTTGGATAACAAAAGCGGGAACAACCCTATGAAACTTTAATCCGTTAAAAAAGTTTTTTTCTGCAAGCAGACAAAAGTTACCAACTGAAATAGGAGCCGCATCCGGCAGAAATTGAATTGTGAAATTTCCTTTTGTGGTTTTTACTATTGCTCCCTCATATTTGAATGCACGTTCCCAAAGTCTTGCAAAATATTTCATGTTATGTTGATTTGGAACTTTATTCCCAAGCTTAACCGAGGCAAACTTAGCAATTGAATGAATGTTGGAAGAAGCTAAAATTTTGCAGAATTTATTCGCGGAAATTTTACCGATTTTTTCTGTCACTTTATAATAACTCTCAAGACTACCGGCGAAATTCAGATCATTTTTATTCCGTTTTGTGTCGGCTAAAATGGTTTCAACAAGCTTCTTTTTATTCTTAGAGATAAAATCATCGGAAAGTTCATCGAGCAAAGTAGTTGAAAGGGAAATATCTTTTTCGGCGAGGACTTTAAAGGCAAAATCACTAAAAGATTTACTGCCGCCATAATTTTTTTGATGCTTTAACAACGAAGAAAGAATAAAAAGTTTGTTCTCTTTTTTCTCAAGTGCATATTTCCCGATGAGATAATTAAAAATATCATTCGGAAGGATTGCCAATTCACCGCAGCTTTGATAGACAAAGGCTTTATCTATGAATGGTTCGTATTCTTTTATAAAATAGGTATCGAGCGTCTGTAAATGTTTTATGAAAGCAATAAACAATTCACCGCGTGTCGCCTCAGAAAGATTTTTATTCTTCAGTTGATTTCTAATAAACTGCAAGGCATCTGCTTTGAATTTTTCGTTTAATTGTATTTCACGGAATGAGATTGCCATTTGTCTTGAAACATTTGAATTTTTATCCAGGAGTAATTGAAGAAGAAAATCAAAATTAGTTAGCACTGTAAAAGGGAAGTAAATACTGGTTCGAGCAATTTCAATACGGATTATTGGATTAGAGTTAGCGCTTAACTTATAAAGAAGTCCAAAATCATTCGGAAAGTATTTTGCTTTGCGGAAAATTCCTAGCGCGTATTGAATAACAAATTGCGAAGGGATTTCTTTTTTAATTTCAGTGCGGATAATTTTTTCGATCGAAGAGAGAATTAGAGAATCTGTTGTCCCCATTCGATAAAGAGTGAAAAGAGTTTCTTCACATCCTTCTTTCCCTGCCGCTAAAATTTCATTTAGAAAAGAAATGCTTTCCTTCTCGGAAATTTTGCGGAGAGAAAAATTGTAAATCGCTAATGCGAATCCGCAGTTACTTATAATTTTCTTTTGTTCATTTAAGTAAAGAAATTTTTGTAAATCGTTATTGTTGCCGGTCTTTCCAATTGTTTCAAGAACTAGCTTTTGGATTTCCTTAACTTGATGTTTTTCAAACATCTGCCAAAGATATTGAGTTGAACTTCGCTGTTCCCCAAGCTGACCAAGTGTAAAACAAATGATTCCATAATACTTTTGAAAATCTAAAGAACAGATTTGGGGAATGAATGAAGAATCCTCTGAATGACTTATCGAGAGAAGTGCAGTTTGTATTTTTCTCTCATCATTTGAATTGAGATAGGATGAAATAATTTTATTATCGAACTCTCTTGTGAAAGTTGTTTTTACTAACGCTTCATCGCTTTTGTTGTATTGACAAAATGATGGAGCTGTGTAAAAAAGAAAAAGGGAAAAGAGGAAGAATCTAAATTGCAATCTCATAGATTCTATATTTTTTATAAACCTCGCCTTGCATTACTTCTGCGCCCCGGTTCATCATTTCGTTATCTTCAAGAATCCAGCTTGCTTCGCCTAAATCAATTCCGATAGTATGCGCGCGATTAAGACATTCCATGTAAAACACTGCGTCAAGTCCCCGTTTTTGATATTCGGGAATAATGCCAAGCGTAATAACTCTTGCCCATTTAATTTCTTTTTTCTTCGTTTTCAATTTTAAAAAGTTGAAAGGGAAAAGATGCCCGTTCATTTCTTTGAATATCTGATTATAATCAAGCATGCAAAGGGCGAAACCTACAACCTCTCCTTTAATTTCACCAAACAAAACTAAAGAAGGTTCAACTAATGGTTTTAAATCTTTAGCCATCGCGTCAATTTCATCTTCGGTCATGGGAACAAAACCCCAGTTTGGCGCCCAGGCTTTGTTATAAACTAATTTTATTTTCTCTAATTCAGAATTAAAATTTTTCATATCAAGAGAAGTAATTTTTATACCGGATCTTTTTCTGGCGATCTCAGCGACGCGTTTAAGTTTTTCAGAGGAGTTAACTTTTTTGTTTTCAAGTTGATATGCAAGGAGATCTTTTGCTTTGTAGAATCCGTAGTTATCGCAAAGGTCTAAATAATATTTTGGATTATGCGTCATTAATAATCGTGGTGAGTCGTTAAAGCCTTCGAGCAGCATTCCCCATTCATCGTTGGAAGAGGGATTTGCCGGACCGCGCATGTGGGTTAATCCTCGCTTGGCAAGCCAGTCTTTTGCCGTATCGAACAAAGCATTCGCAACCGCTTGATCATTAATAGATTCGAAGAACCCGAAAAATCCGATATTTTCATTGTGGTATTTATTATGCAGATCATTTTTGATTGCAGCAATTCGTCCGACAATTTTACCATCTCTTTTAGCGAGAAAGTAATCAGCTTCCGCGTGTTTGAAGAATGGATTCTTCTCTTTATTTAAGAGTTTTTTTCTATCCATGATCAGAGGTGGAACCCAGTATGGATCATTTTTATAAAACTGCCATTGACATTTGATAAACTCCATCAACTCTGATTTTGTTCGTACCATGGAAATTTCTACGGAAGCGCTCATAGTAACACCTTTCAAAATTTATTCTGAATTATCTTGGGTAGTAGTCATTGTAAAACAAAATGACGATTGACTGATGACTAATAACCAATTAGATCAATCCGAATTCTTTACCGACTTTCTTAAAGGTTTCGATGATAAAGTCCAGATGTTCATCTTCATGAGTTGACATATAACTTGTTCGCATCATTTGTCTGCCTTGCGGAACACCGGGAGAAATAAAAACATTTACGAAAACACCGGCTTCAAAAAGAGCTTTCCACATTACAAAAGCTACTTCATCAGAGCCGACGATAACCGGTACAATAGCGGTTCTTCCCGGTTCAACTTTGAAACCGGCTTCTGTTAATGCAGTCCTGACTTTTGCTGCATTACGAACAACTTTTGTAACTCTTTCAGGTTCTTTTTCCAAAATAGCAAGAGCGGCTAATGCAGAAGCGGCTGATGCCGGAGTAGGTGAAGCTGAAAAAATTAAGGCTGCGGCATTATGTTTTAAATAATTGATAACTCTTTCTGTGCCTGCTACAAAACCGCCGAGCGATGCAAAAGTTTTACTGAAGGTTCCCATAGTTAGATCAATTTCTTTTCCAAGATTAAATTCGCTTGCACTCCCTCTTCCGCCAACACCGATAACGCCGGTAGCATGTGCATCATCAATTAAAATTCTTGCGCCATATTTTTTTGCAATTTTATTTAATTCGGGCAGATCAACAATTTCACCGCCGGTGGAAAAAACGCCGTCGCTTACAACAAGCTTTCCGGCAGATTCCGGCAGTTTTGAGATCACTCTCTCTAAATCAGTCATATCGTTGTGTTTATACCGAACAACTTCTGCAGTTATCCCTTTTGCCATTAAATTTCCAGCGACAATACAAGCATGGTTATCTCTATCAGAAACAACATATTCGCCGCGGTTTACTAATGTAGGAATAATTCCCTGAGCAGTCTGGTAACCAGTAGAAAATAATAATACTGCTTCAACTTCTAAGAATTTTGCCAATCTGTCTTCTAATTCTATATGAAGATCAAGTGTTCCGGTTAAATAACGGGAACCCGAACAGCCTGTTCCATATTTTTCAATAGCTTTTATTGCGGCTTCTTTTACAGCAGGATGTGCGGTTAGTCCCAAATAATTATTTGAGCCTGCCATAACAATTTTTCTTCCTTCAATCTTTACAACGGGTCCTTCATTTGCTTCGATAGGTCTGAAGTATGGATATAAGCCAAGCTTTTTAACTTCGTCGGCACGCGTAAACTCAAAGCATTTATTAAATAGATCCAAAAGATCCTCCGTATCCGGTTATTATTAAATAATTTATTTATACGAACTTATTTTTGTAATTTTTCATTTAAAATCTATAATTAAATAGTTTCAAAATCAAATTACGGAAAAAAAATGAAGGAAATTGCAGTTGTTACAGGCGGCAATGGTTTTGTGGGAAGCCATTTAGTAGATTATTTACTCGATCAGAATTTTGCAGTACGATGTATTATCCGTAAAAGCAGCGATCTGAAATGGTTAAAAGATAAAGATGTGGAAATTATTAATTCGGGATTATTTGATAAAGAAGGCTTGCGCAAAGCTTTTAACGGCGCTTCCTATCTCTATCACGTTGCGGGAGTTGTTAAATCAAAAAGACGGGAAGGTTATTTTAAGGGGAATGTGGAAACAACAAGAACTTTGTTAGAAACCGCGATTGAGTTTAAAAGTTCATTGAAAAAAATTCTGATTGTGAGTAGTCAAACTGCAGGCGGTCCTTCGTTTGACGGAGAACCGGTTAATGAGGCGATGGAACCACACCCAATAACTACTTACGGAAGAAGTAAATTAGAAAAAGAAAAGGTCGCAAGCCAGTTTTTTAATGAGTTGCCAATCACTATCTGCCGTGCACCGGCTGTTTATGGTGAACGCGATACCGAAATTTTAATTTTCTTTAAAACTTATCATATTGGAATTTTTACAACAATCGGTTTAGACATTAAGCGTATCAATTTAATTCACGTTAAGGACTTAGTTCGCGGACTTTATCTCGCCGCTCTTTCCGAAAGAACAAAAGGAGAGATATATTTTATCGGTTCTGAAAAATTTTATACTTGGGAAGAAATTGGCAAGGTAACGGAGAAATCATTAAACCGTCATGCGTTGCATATTATTGTTCCTCACTTTTTAGTTTATGGTATTGCGGCGGTTGCACATTTCTTTTCTCATTTTTCAAGTAAAGCGGCAACGTTGAATTTGGAAAAAGCGCGCGACATCACTCAAAAAGATTGGATCTGTTCTTCGCAAAAAGCTTTTGATCATTTCGGATATAAGCAGGAAATATCTCTTGAAGAAGGAATTAAAAGAACGGTTGCCTGGTACAAGGAAATGAAGTGGATTTGACTAGCGGCGGAATGTTGAAAGTTTAAAGTAATAAGGGAAGAAGGCGGAATTCAGAAGTAAGAATTCAGAATGAAAAAGTTGATACTCCCCGCCGTTGCATTACGGTAAACAGGGCAATCACTACAGCAATTTGTGGGTGCCTTTAGACCCGGGGCATGTTTCATCCCTGACAACCATTGTCCGTATAGATAAATTTTGTTCACAGATCGCTGTATAAATTAATTCTGCAATTCTTTTGTGACCTCTTTCATTAACCATAATTTGATCATCAAAAAAAAGTGATTCACCGTTTTGATCGCTTCTCCCAAGACAATTTAGATAGATCATTCCCTTGCCACTGATAAATGAATTTATAAAGAGATGCAATTTGCGGGAAAAATAATCTTCATAAAAAGTATGTGGTCTTGAAACCGGACCCGTAATTATGAGTTCGATATTGCTATTCTTACATAACGTAATGATCTGTTGTAATAAATCTAAATAAATAGCAAATGCGGAGGTCATATTTCCAACAATTTTTCCCAAAAAGTAATTCATTTCTCTTAAAATGTAACGCACCAAACTTTGTGAATTTAATGATCCTCCGGAACTCTCTTTATCCTTTAACTCCTTGCCTGTCGGATGGTTCTTTTTGTATTTGAAGTTTATAGAAGAGGCAGTAATACACGTAGTTCTTGTCTTATTTTTGTCATGATATTTATAATAGAGTTTAGCCAAACCCAAAAGCGGTTCAACCCTCAAGTGGAATAATATCCAATCCGGTTTGTCTAGATCAATTGCTTCAACTATAGCTTCATAGCATTGAGGAATAAGATCGTAACGGATTATTTTAATTTCCAGATTTACTCCAATATATTCGTTAAGTTTCTTTTTTAATATCTGGTGATAAAGGTCCTCTGGGGTAATATTCTCCTGAACGGGGAAACAACCGCCAACAATTAAAACTTTGATTTTATTCTCCATTTGAAAAGTTCAATTCTCTTAAATATTCTTTTGCCGCCAAATACTCTTGAGGAGAGATGACGATCCTCTTTTTACGGTTGAGCGAGAAACTTAGAGTCCCCATCCTATTCTCTTCAAAATCAGAAATGAGAGTATTTGCGAAAGTTTTTATCTGTTTGTTCTCTACAAAATATTTTTTTTAAGTGCAAACGGGATTGAATTATTTTTGTAGAGCGAGCATAGCATTGTCTGGCGTAAAGTTAAAGTAATTTGTCCAACACTACCCGTAACAATTGAGTTCAATTGTTTTAGATTCCATAAAAAGCCCTCATCATCATCCAGAAATAGATACGGTGAGTTTATAAAGAGTATATTATTGGCTTCTGTAACTTTGTTAATAGCTTCAATCCATTCCCAATATTTTTCTGAACGTTGGTGCAAGAAAGGGAAATGGTGATGCGCATAATTAAAATCACAATGGCCAAAAGCTAATTTTTTTGTAAAATCTTTTGCTACGGTCACAATCTCGTTGAGATTTACGTATGCGTTTTTACTTTCGATGATCGGAATAATATCTTCGAATTCAATTTCTCTCTCCTTGAAAAGATTAAAACAATGTAGAATCTCTTTTCCGTTTTCAACTTTTGGTAAAAAAATTGAGGTTAACCTTACTTGTGTTTTAAGTTTTCCTAAGGCTTCAAGGTCTTTATAAAACTCATTTGAATTAAAAATGTTCACCCTAATCCCGATACGTCTGTTTTTAAAAGAGTCGCTCAATACTGCTATCGTATCTACAACTGCTTTCCTCTGCAATTGTTTTTCATCGGCATTAATCGAATCGCCGGGTATCTCTTTTAGGATATCTTCGAGATCAAAACAAAGAACCGTATTTACGTCGTTAATTTTTTTTGCATACCCTTTTATTTGCAATCCCGATGGTCTTGCGAAAATGTATGTTTCGATTTTCTGGTTCCTGTTTATGATGCTGCTTACTTTAAAACTATCATCTTTTTAGATTGCACAAAACTCTATGGTTTTAACTTTCAATTTAGGACAAGAAACATTAACGATATTAATAGTACTGCATTCGAATTGTTCTTTTTACTCATAACAATTACAGGGTGTTTAGTTAATTCTTAATTGAATCTCATGCAATTACTGGTCATAATTTCGACTTGTCAAATCGTATGTTACACAAAATCCGTTAATTTTCATTTTAATCCTTTATGCAACGAATACTCAAACCGTACACCTTGAACCCAAGGCCAATGCTGATAATGCTACCACTGTCCCACATGTACATGTTGTAGGCGTACGTTCCAGGGTCCTTTGTAGAACTCCAAAAGAGAGTGACGTTTCCTAAATTGAAGAAGTTACCACTATAGGAGCGGTAGCCCGCTAACAAGGCAGAGAAACCGCTCGAGTTTGTGCCAGCTCCTCCATATTGCGAATCTCCTTGCCCAACTGCTTTTAGTGAGTTGCTATTATTATACACCGCTGCCGCTAATGTATCAAATTCTGCCGTCGTTGATATGTGCCATCCAGTTGGACAGATGCCTTTTGTACCGTTTGCGGTGTCATAAGCCATTGCTTCACTCCATTGATATAATCCACCGTACTTAGTACAATTTGCTGTGTCATTACCATAACAGTATTTTTCAATTACTCCGTTATTGCTTGGGTTTTGCATACTATCAATCATCACACCGACATCCAAGTTTTCTTTAAGCCAAGTTTGATTACCAATTTTTACTGTGTGGTACACTTTCCCAGAGTACGTAACTGTTTGCGAAGTGTCTATTGGAGATAGAGGATTGCTTGCATCTTTCTTGCATGATGTAAACACAAGAAGTGAAACAAGAATAAAATAAATTACATTTTTCATAGGCTCTTTAATTTTTGTACGAAATACTTTAACAAATAAACAACTGCTCAGTTCCAACTATCTCACCAGTCAAAACATCTATGAAATAATACCAACTTGGAAATTGGCTTGATGATTCATAAATAGGAACCTTCCAAACTGCCCGAAACTCTATCACATCATTTTTACTTAAAGGGTAAATACTTAATGACAAACTATCAATATTAATGGATTCTTCGGTCATCGTAAATTTGGTTGGTCCCCAGCAATAATATGAGATTTCTTTTCCGACTAATTCTCTTTTTGCTCTTTCTTTACTGATCAAATCAACTTTAGGAATAAAAATGTCTTTGTAATGATGCCAGTCCATAGAGATTTTTACATCGTTGATAAGCAAAAGAATGTTGGTTCGCCACACTTCAAGATTATTATACGACTGATTATCAAAATCGACAGTCCAATCTGAATTATTCGTTGGGAAAGGGTTGTAATTTGTTGCCTCGTGAACGGTCAACAACGAAGTATCAGCAACATTTGTAAAATCTTTAAAATGTAATAATGCATTTTTTGCGACCGAAATAGCTTGATCGGCTGTAGTTATGCTCGACCGCCCTCTACTCAACATTCCTAGATGCCCTATAAGACCAAACGAATCAAGTGTTGCAATATATTTTGTTCCGAGCATTTGGGTCAATTCGTTCTGTCTAATTGTCATTTCGGTTTCATCCAATTTTCTCAAGATGGTTGGATAAGATAAATTTGCATTGCTTGCAACAACGGTCAAATTAAAACTAGCGGAGTCTCTGTTCTCTTTGTCTTGAACAACCAAAGATATTTCTGTCACGCCATATTTTCCAAGACTCGGTAATACGGTTAGAGTAATTTCATCTTTAGTTTTGGTCAGTACAATGGAATTTGTGTCTACCAATTCCCAATTAGATGAAGCGGCAAATATTTCAATACTATCAAGAGGTGACTTTACATGACTCATTAAAATCTTGTACGGACCAAATTGCGAGTTCATGGAAATCGTTTGGTCTTTCAGACTGCCTATTTTAATAGTGTTTTCATCTTTTAAGCAACGAATACTGAAACCGTATGACTTATTTACATCGTTGAAGGAGGTGGCATTGATATCGCTAGACAAGGCCATAAAGAAGGCAGCTGTTGTACTATACTTAGTAGAACTCCAAAATCTAGTGGAGGTTGCCAAAAATTCGAAAAAACCATATGAAGAGCGGTGGCCAGAGAGCAATGCCGAGAAGCCACTGGTGTTGGTGCCAATTCCGCTCCCCGTTCCCTCTCCTACTTCTTTTAATGCGTTGCCATCATTGTTCACAGATGCCTTTAACGTTTCACCCTCTGATTTTGTGGGGATACGCCAACCGCTTGGACATATCCCTTGAACTTTTTCTGTCCCATTATACGTCAATGCTTCATCCCATTGGTACAAGCCTCCATATTTACTACAGTTTGCAGTATCATTCCTAAAACAATATTTCTCAATTATGCCATTATTTCTCATAGAATCGGCCGAATTATAACTATTTATCATAGTTCCGACATTAAGATTTTCTTTTAACCAGCATTGAGCACCTATCTGCACAGTATTATATGTTTTGTCCTCATATGTTACCGTTGGCAGACCAAGACAAAATCTTTCAATAGTAAAATTCCCTAAATTTAATGAACTACTCACGATGCTTGGCAAATTCTTAAAAGTTTTTCTTCCCGTGATAGTGCTGGTAGCTACAAGACTATCAAGATTTGTCTCCAATGTTAAACTATTTGTAATTGTGGATTTGTTAAGTTGAATATTTGGGAGGTTTATTGAAGAAGGCAGATGCTGACTGCCATAGATGAGCATCAATTTCTTTGTAACTGTATATTTTCCATCTAGTGTTACTCTAGCAAAGTAAACACCATTCGGTAATCCGTTCAGTTCTAAATCGACAAAATTTGTTCCCGCGCTATAATATCTTTCAAGCTCTGCTAGAACAGATTGTCCAAGAAAATTATACAAACTAATTCTAACACTTCCACTGTTGGGTAATGTTATTCCAATCCTCGTTTTAGGATTGAATGGGTTTGGATAATTATCTGAGACCGAATACCCGGTTGGGAGCAGTTCATCTTTTTGCACATAAGTAATATCATTAAAAATAAATGATCCATCTGAAGAAGAAGTTGCGTTATATACTTTTGGATTAATATAAAGTTCTAACTGTATGCCCGCTAAACCACTACCGTTTTGGTCAACTAATTTACCAGTAACGGTTTGTGAGGTTAATTGCAATGTGCAAATACACACCACCGTTAACATTATCCGTATCTTTTTTTTTATTCGCATAAAACACCTTGTCTGAATTTTTATTTCATCAACAACATTTTTTTAGTTGCTCTAAACTTTCCCTTTCCATCTAACAACACTTGGATGAACAAATCCTATGCTTTCTCACTACTGCAAAACTGTTAATAACCCCTTGTATATCTTAAAATAAACCGTATCATTTTTTGGTATATAAAACGACTTGTAATTTCTACCGACTTTCCCTGAACTGGTGAATTGAAACTTGCAATTATCTGTCTCTGTTGGATTAATTATCATTCCTCTTAACATGTCATATCGACCTCCAAATTCAGTTAACGACCAATAGTGATTTGTAATAAGTGTATCTGTGCTATAATCTGCCCACTCTGCATCCCATCCCAATTTAATTTTTACCGAATCAGGCTGTGCCGACATTTTATAATTGTAATTTACTTTTTCTTCTGATGCCCACTGCATACTAAAATCATTAAAGGGAGCATAATATCTTATTGAATCTCTTAACACATATTTATTATCATTTTCTAATTCACTACTATAAAAAGCAATTTTAATGTAACCAGAATCATTGTAACTTTTGAAAAACCAAGGCTGGCTGTTTGAAAATGCATCTTTGTATTTATACGACCATGGAAATTCTTTGATATTTATTTTTATTACATCAGCACTAAAAATGTCATAGTTTGATACCGTCAATGAATCCATATCCGAATCAACGACTATTATAAAATTAACAATCCCTCCAGCATCATGTTCTTCCCCATAATTGCATTTAAGTGAAATAATTGATAAGATAAAAACACTTAGCACTAGAAGTATTTTAATAGTTAAGGATGTTTTTTTTGTTTTCATAACTCCTAGGATTGATTCGCTTATACCGTTTCTGTTTGTTTTAATTCTATTTTAGAACTATCATTTTTTTAGTTGCTCTAAAATTCTGTTTCCCATCCACCGACACTGCATTAATGCTGTACAAATAAACTCCCGAAGAAAGTCTTCTGCGCTAAAATTTATTGTATAAGTACCAGCTTCTTTTTATCTTTAAGGTAGCGAACACTAAAGCCGTAAGCCTTACTGTTATGTGACAAAGTGACATTGCTGTCGTGGTAGGGCAGAACCAAATCGTATGCGCTCACTGTATCGTACTCCGTAGAACTCCAAAAGTAAGGGACGTAACCCAAATCGTAAAAGTAACCAACGCTGTCGCGGTAGCCCGCGAGCAATGCAGAGAAGCCGCTTGTGTTTTTGCCGCTTCCATATCCCATCGCTTTTAATGCATCACCATCATTATTTACTGCTTTTGTTAATTCTTCAATCGTCGGTATATGCCATCCTTCCGGGGCTAATCCTCTCGGGTCATTTACTGCATACCAATTATATAACTTTCCATATTCCTTACCATTCTCCGGCTCATTATCATAATAACACCAAGCGCCGGTTTTTAACTTTGCCCATTTTTTCGGGTCTGTTACTTCAGGAATCGAATCCCCATTTCTGTAATAGGCAATATTTAGGTTTTCAGTCATCCATTCGCTGTCTATAGTTTTATTATCATAAATAATCAAAAAAGACGCCGATGCTACTGCTATCCAAAAAACTAAATAAAGAATAACTACGATTTTCTTCTTCCTTCCTTTAATGCTTTTCGCTTTCCCTTTGTTTGGCTCTTTTATCGAGGGCTCTTGTTCAGTTGGTCTTGTTATTTCTTTTTCTCTTTTCAGTTGCCTTACTGTTAAAATTTTTTCTTGAGCTTTCTTTTCAGAATCTTCTCTTTCTTTACGGAGTCGTTTCTCTTTTTCAAGCTCTTCTTGAACTTGCTTCTCAAAAGTCTCTTTTCCGGTTTTTAATAATGAGATAAAAGAATCGGCAGTTTTTATCCTTTCGGATTTTTCCTTTGCTGTAGCTTTATGAATTATGTTTACAAGCCATTCGGGTATGTGAGGATAAAATTCTCGAGGATCGTCTAGTTTTTCGCTAACAATTTTGTTCATCAGCGTAAAATCGCTCATCTTTTCATACTTATCGAATGGCAATCTTCCGGCAAGCATTTCATAAAGGATAATTCCCAAACTGTAAATATCGGATTGCTTATCAACATTTTCACCCCGAAGTTGCTCGAGTGATTTATAAAAAAGTGTCCCCCTCTTTGTGCCGGTTTTTGGTGTTTGGGTTTGACTCTTTTTACCGGTAATACCGGAATCGGTTATTTTTATTTTGTTTTCCGGAGTAAGGATAATGTTAATTGGATTAAGATCGGGGTGAACAACCCCTTGCCGATGAGCGTAACTGATCTCTTCAAGAATTTGGGTAAAGAGAGGGAGCACTTTTTCGTAGGGAATGGGACCTACCTCTTTTCCGATAATATTATTGAGCGTTTGCCCTTCAATAAATTCCATTTGTTTTTCGTTCTTGATTTACAATAATAGAATAACATGAAAGAGGGTAGAATCTCTTTAGAAGTTTTTTTATACCAATTATTAAACATCCATCCAAGTGACTTTTCCCTAAGTTATTTTCCTTGTCTAATTTATAGTATTAACCTAAAACTAATTTACTCTAAAATCAAGATAATTTAAAAATATATTCTATGTCAACTTTCACTTCTGCCTTCCCAACTTCTGGTTTTCTGTTCAACTTTACATTCGTGCTGCTCACAAAATCTCTTTGTGCTTATCATTAGAAAGGAATAAAGGCGAAGGGGGCTGATGGAATAGAACTTCTCGAAACATTATTTCGTTAAGATCATCTTTTTCGTCCTGCCAAAGTTCAGCTTTCCGTCTTTTGAAATTGTTGAGTGATTTTTTAGGATGAACAATAACTCATTCTTAATTATTGTCGTTCTATTTGTTTAGATAATTGAAACTGAGCAGTCTTAACGGCTTCCTATGTTTGGCGATTATTATTTCCATCGCAGGCAATCACGCTGATGCGTGACGAGCGTTCAGTTACCTTTGAAGTGTGTGCCAAATTGGAATTCAATTATCACGGAGGATTATTATATTGCACTCAAAATAGTGAGAGATTTTAGAACAAAGGAGATTTGTTATGATAGATTTCAAAAATGCTACGTTCCTTAAGTTGAAACCAATTAAGATTGAAGAGATCATCGACATTATGCACAAAATGTTTCTTGATGATGAAAATGTTTTTGCTGCTTTTAAAACGGTAAGAGATCAGCTCGTCTTTACCGACAAACGAATAATAGCGGCAAATGTGCAAGGAATAACCGGGAAGAAAATTGACTTTACTTCAATCCCATACAGCCGAATCCAAACTTTTTCAGTTGAAACTGCCGGCTTAATTGATTTGGATTGTGAACTTGAAATTTTCGTAAGCTCAATTGGTCCAATACACTTTGACATTACCGGTGGATTTGATATTGTGGCTTTTAGCAAGTTGATCGGCAAATACATTTTGTAGAATTAGGAATTCCGCCAGAGGCGGACACGGTGAGAATTAGGAATTAGGAGATTTGAGTTGAATTGTACAGTAAAGAGCAAAGTTCTTAATTTGAATACCGAACAGAGAATATTGAATTATGAAGTTTATTTACTCTATAAATTTTCAATCCTAATTCGTAATTCCTAATTCCTAATTATTTTTCGCTCCTTCTTTTATCCAGGTTATGATTCCCTCAATTTGATTTTGCGTTAAAGCGGGATAGCCAAACGGAGGCATACTGTTTGAACCTAATTGCCCTTCAATCGCCCAGACTAACCGCGAAGTTGCAGGCTCATAATCGTTAATAATTCCCGGAATATGTGCATTCGTCCAACTTGTTAAACTTAAACTTCCTGCACGAGTTTCATCATCATGACAACCTGAACTCGTACACTTCACTGTAAAAATAGGCTGAATATGTTTACCGAATAAAACATTTGAAGCCGGAATTATGGTATCGTCAACTTGCTGATTTGTTACCGTATCTTTACACCCACCGATAAAAGCAAAAAGAATTATCGAAAATATGGATATTATATTGAGAATATTTTTCATGTAATTAAGATTTCGTTTTTCCGGGATTAGTTAAACCTAAAAATTTTCACTTCTAATTTCAGTATAAATCTTTTAGAGAACAATGGCAAAAAGACAAATCTGTTTTATCAACTCATTTTTTTTCTTCTCATTCTACTTTTAACTTGCCACTAAAGCGATGGTAGTAGTTTAACGATTAATTCTTTATTTTTGTATAAAACATTTCAATAAAAGCGAATCGGTCATGAAAAAAATAATTCTACTGCTGTCACTTCTCGTCTTTAGTCTCTCAACTTTTGCTCAAACATTTGTACCCAAACGTGAATTTAGAGGCGCCTGGATAGCCACCGTAACAAATATCGACTGGCCCACAAGAGGAGCTTCATCAGAATCCCAAAAGCAAGCTTTGATCAATATTTTAGATGGACTTAAAACTGTAAATGTGAATGCAGTTATGTTTCAAATAAGACCGGAATGTGACGCTCTTTATAATTCATCAATCGAACCTTGGTCTTATTGGTTAACCGGAAATCAAGGAAGTGCGCCGAGTCCATATTATGACCCGCTGCAATTTGCAATTGACGAAACACACAAACGGGGAATGGAATTGCACGCCTGGTTCAATCCTTACCGTGCTGAAAAAAGTGTTGGAAATTATACAATCTCAGGTAATCACGTTTCGAAAAAGCATCCTGAGTGGATAATCACCAAAGGGACTAATCCACCTATAAAAATACTTAATCCTGGTATTCCTCAAGTGAGAGAATATGTGCTTTCTGTTATCATGGATGTTGTGAAACGATATGATGTGGACGGTATTCATTTTGACGATTATTTTTACCTTGATGGTATGCTAACAACTGATGATGCAGCAACCTATGCTGCATACAATTCAGGTCTTGGTCTTGCGGACTGGCGCAGAAATAATGTAAATACACTTGTAAAAATGATAAGTGATAGCATCACTGCAGTTAAATCTTTTGTTAAATGGGGAATAAGTCCTCGTGGAATTTGGCGTCCAAATTATCCATCAGGAATTTCGGGGAATGATAATTATGAGTCTATTTATTGCGATGCTATGGCGTGGCTGCATGCTAAATCTATTGATTATATTAATCCGCAACTTTATTGGGCATTTGGCGGCGGACAAGATTACGGCAAATTAATGCCCTGGTGGGCAGACTCAGCCGGCGCTAACGGAAGACACATGTACGTTGGTCATGCAGTTTATCGTATCAACAATCCCTTTAACGCTAACGAACTTCCAAGACAGATCCGCCTAAACCGGACAGATAATTTTTGCCAGGGAAGTGTTTTATATAATACTAGTTCAACTTTAGAGAATCGGTTAGGATTTACAGATTCTTTGAGAAACACGTTGTACAAATATCCTTCATTAACTCCGATTATGAATTGGAAAGTGAATAATCCGCCGATGGCTCCAAATAATTTGCGCTTAGAAAGAGATGCAGCAACTTCCGTAAACAAACTTGTTTGGGAGAAAGGGACACTTGATATGGATGGTGATTCTTCTTTCTTTTATGTTTTGTATAAGTTTTCTTCGGCAAATCCTTTGCAATCTGAATTAGATGATAACCAAAATATTATAGATATCACCTCGCTAAAACAGATCGCTCCGAAAAATCTTGTTTCTACACAGGGAGATCTTTTTTTCGGAGTAACTGCATTAGATAGAACCGGGAATGAAAGCGGTCTTTCTAATTTGGTTCAACTTTTACCACCGCCTGTTCCGGTGTTGGCTAATCCTTTAAATGATGGAACTAATCAAAGAGATACGATAAAGTTGGTATGGAATTATGCAAAAGATGCTTTTCAATATCAATTACAGGTAGCTGATAACGAAGCTTTTACAGGAACCTTGTTTGCCAACAGCGTTTTAACGGATACTTCTTTTAAATTGACAGGGATGGTGGGATTAAAAAAATATTATTGGCGTGCAAAAGCTTCAAATCCAGCCGGAGAAAGCAGTTATTCTTCAACGTTCAATTTCACTACCGGTTTCCCGGCTGCAATAACCTTGCTTGAACCGGTTCACGCAAGCATAGGTGTCTCACTTAGTCCAACATTCAAATGGGCTAAATCAAACGTTGCGACTTCATACAGGTTCCAATTTGCATCAAGCATAACTATTACACCGCAAACGACTTTGCTTGATACGGTTTTAGTTGATACAACTCTTTCGCTCTCAAAGTTAGTATTGAATAAAAATTATTTCTGGCGCGTTGCTGCTATGAATCAATATGGAACAAGTCTGTGGTCTTCTACCTTTGGATTCAAAACGCAACCTACAGTTAAAGTTGAAGACGAACATATTTTACCGGATTTTTATGAACTTTCACAAAATTATCCTAACCCATTCAATCCTTCAACAACTATCGGGTTTGCAATTCCTTTGCCGGAATATGTGGAAGTAAGAATTTATGATATGCTGGGAGGCGAAGTTATAACATTAGTAAGTGAAGATATATCTCCCGGAAAATATTCTGTTGAATGGAACGGGATTGATTCACTTAATAATCATGTTCCAAGCGGAGTTTATTTTTATACTATCCGCGCCGGAAAATATCATGATACGAAGAAGATGATCTTTTTGAGATAATTAGGAATTAGAAATTAGGAATTACGAATTAGAAGTAAAGTAGTTAGCTGCATCCACCGATGCGGATAAACAAAAGAACAATAAATTATTAAATAATTAATAGGGCAGTGTTGGAGTTTAACAACTTGTAATTTGTTGCATTGATGGAGATTTTTTTAGGATGAAACATAAAATTATAATTTTGAGTATTGTCTTACTCGGATTAACTCTACAAAAATGTAGCAATAATCCGGCGGATAGTAAAATTGTACCAAATGCCTCGCTAAAGATGAATCTTATAATTGGCAATATGTGGACGTATGACATGTACGTTTATGATCTCACAAATAATTCAACTAAACAATTGAGTTTTGCTGTAAGGGTATTGAGTGATACAATAATCGATGGTGAACGATATTCTATTATTCACTCGGAGATATCCGAACCATTAACGACGTTCCGGACTCTGGCAATTGAAAAGAGTGAAGGCTATTTCGAAAGAATAAAATATCAAAGAACAGCAAAGTACGAGAGTCGAGATACTTCGGTACTTTTATATAAATATCATGTAACCCTTAATACCCAATACGAAGTAAATCCAGGATATTCTTCTGCCTTTAATAAAGTTATAGCCGATACCATGCAAGTGACTTCATTGAATAGTCAAATAAATGTACCGGCGGGTGAATTTATTTGTAATAAGTATGTTTCTAAAGACAATTATTACGAAAAAGATAGTCTTAACAATATTCATGTTTTTCAGAATACATTTTTAGTCACTTACATTAGCGAAATAGGAATTGTTAGACAAGAATACTATTTATACAATCAAGGGGATCCAATTATGGTAGTGGCTACTAACAAAGGTGGGTAAACTGTTTTTTAGTGTGGCAATTGTGTAATTATAAAGTTTGTTTTCAATCCGCCGCGGCGGAAAGTTGTTCTTAAAAGTGTGTTTGTAATACAATACTGATTTCCGCCAAAGTCGGGCAGGCAAGAGAAAAATAAATTCCACTGACATTCCGCAAATACGGGTGCTTAGATAAAATGTTATTTGTTTCTATTGTACAATGGTGTTCCCTTTTAACTCGAGAGATTTCTAATGATATAGGAATGAATTTGCGGAGGTGTAATTAGATACTATGATTTATAAATCCTCTACGAGGATTAAATATTTCGAGAGAGTTATTGTTTACAATAATATGACCTCTACGAGGTCAAAAATTACAGTACGGAATTATAATGATAGAAGATGGAACACAACAACAAAAACGAATTGAACATGTGTTAAAACATCGTAGATGTTTAATTATGGTAATAACGTGTAATCTTAAAGAATTGATCCTCGTAGAGGATCAATAAAATGGAGCTTAATATGAAACCAGGCGCATTTACACAACTCTATACTCATTTGGTATTTGCGGTAAAGTATCGGGAGCGATTATTAAGGAAGGAGATCAGAGGAGAAGTATTCAGCTATATCAGCGGGATAATAACAAACAGAAAACATAAATCCCTTATAATAAACGGAATGCCAGATCATATTCATATATTATTAGGATTAAATCCCAATGATAAAATATCAGATCTTGTAGCGTGTATAAAAAGGGATTCATCTACATTTATAAACCAGAAGGATTGGTTCAGAGGAAAATTTCATTGGCAAGAGGGGTATGGAGCTTTCTCATACGGCAAATCCCAATTAGATACTATTTACAATTATATAGCTAAACAAGAAATTCATCATACAAAAAGAACCTTCCGACAGGAATATACGGAACTGCTTAAAAAGTTTGAGATAGCTTATGATGAAAAATATTTGTTTGATTTTTTTGATTAACCGTGCTTGACAATGCAAGCGTTTATAAATCCTCTACGAGGATTACTCCTTGTGAGTGCTTTGGTTTTTACAATAATATGACCTCTACGAGGTCAAAATTAAAACATCGTAGAGGATCAATAAAAGTAGAGTGTGAGTGGAAATCTATAAATAATAAATGCGGCAGTATTGGGTTTTAACATAACATGCCGTTAGTTTTTGTGTATTGGTATTCTGAATGAGTCAAATTATGATAAAATATTTTCTCGTATTTGTTGTATTCACAATGATATTGCATGCACAAAACGAAATAATTTCTGATACTCCAATGAGAAAAAACGAAGTATCGCAATCAGATACTGCTTTGTATGATGTATATGGTCTTAAATATAAGTTAAGCCAACCAATAAAATATATAATTCAACATAGCAGTATTGGAGCAGCAACTGCTTTTAGTTTATACTCTATTTCAGTTTTGAGGGGAGATACTCAAGATGAAATGGGAATAGGATTTATGGCAATGCCAATAATCGGAGGTTTTATTGGTCTCATTTCAGGTACAGTGTATGGTATCTATAAAGGAAATGTAGATGAAAAAACAAGAAAAGGAGATGATACTTTTTATCATAAATCAGGAAAATATGGTTATAATTTCGGGGTCAGTTCTACAAATACAGCTAAGAAATTTTCACTGACTAATGCAATAACTGTGAAGACTGAATCTGATATTAAGGCATTTCCTGAGGTTTTAGCTTTAAGTTTAGAATTTGCTAGGTGGGATGGAACAGAGCATCGTGCCAATGAGTTAAAGTGGGGAATTGATGGAAAGTATTACTTTTCAAATAAATCATTTTTTAATTTATTTTATGGTTTTGGATTAGGTATTGCCAACGGACAATATTGGGATGCAAACATAGCGCAATGGCAGTTGAAAGTGCAAGATAAGCATACTTTCTTCTGTTTCTATTCAAACATCTATTTAGGATGTGGACTTAATATCTTTGATTTCATGAATATAAATTCTTCAGTTGTGTTTGAACCGATTAATTCTGGAGGTGTCATTAAACCTGGATCCTTTAGTTCAAATAATTTAGTTATGTTTAAAGTATTAGTCGGTACTACATTATTTTAACACGAAACACAACCTCTCTAATAAATAAATAGTCCCGCCAGTGACTGTACAGGTCCATTGGTTGTGAGTGAATTAGATGCGGTTAAACGTATTAACTGAAGGAGGATTGAGTCACATAAAAGCCACGAACTAGGTTTTTCCGCTTGAAAGAACCTTTCTTTCAAATTGAGAACGAAAGATATGAGTTGGTAAAATAAAAATTTTCTCCATATTTTTACATTAAGGGTGAGCGATCACCCTTTTTTATTCAAACTAAAAACACAGTTATCATTGAAGTACATCGCACTCATATCCCTTTTTCTTTTTTATGCTTTCTTTCAATACCAAGAGAAGCAGACAAACGCTGTAAGCAGTTTAAGTGACAGTGTTACTGTAAAAGTAAATGTTGATGATTCAATTAGAGCTAAAACAAAGCGACCGGCAAAAGTATTTTCTTCTTATTCAATTAAAGTTTCTTTAGATGTTCAGAAGAAACTACTCAAAGCTTCACAAGTAATAAAATGGAAAAATCCATCAGATATTCCAACTTCTGAACTTTATTTTCATCTTTACCCAAATGCTTTCAGCAATAAGCGGACAGAATTTTTAAGCGGGAGAAGAATCCCGGACAATTCTCATTCTCATATTTATATCAATAAAGTAACGGTAAACGGTCAGGAGAAATCGTTAAACTATTCTTCCGGCAGAACAGATAATCGTTTTGATAGTACGGTTGCTAAAATTGTTTTAGATCAACCGGTAAATCAGAATGATTCGCTTGAAATTGCGTTTGAGTATGAAGTAAAAATTCCCAAAGCTTACAGCCGTTTCGGGTACGATGCAAACGAAATATTTTTCTTCTTAGCTCAGTGGTTTCTCAAATTAGGAGTGTATGAAAACGGAAGCCTGCCCGGCAAGGCGGGGTGGGTTTGTGAACCTTATTATCCTTTCACGGAATTCTATGCAGATTTCTCCAACTACTCGCTTGAAATAACTATTCCCAATGGTTTCGTGCTTGCTTCTTCCGGTGAAGTGATAAGTAAAAAAGTTGAATCGAAGAACACTACGTATAAAGTAGTTCAAAATAATATTCATGATTTCGCCTGGCTTGCAGCAAAAGATGTTTTGGATTTTACCGATACGATCAAATGGAAAGATCATTCGGAAGTTGCTGTTCATTACATTCTTCAAACTACAAATGAGGGGAGTAGAGAGAGAATCTGCAATGCCGTGAATAATGCTTTTTCTTTTTTTGAAAAAAATATCGGAAGATATCCTTACAAAACATTAACAGTAATAGATGCACCGACAAAAGCGGGAATGATAAGAGCGATGGAGTATCCCGCGCTTTTCACTTTCTCTAAAGATTATTTTTCACCGGAGTTTACGAAAGCTGT
The DNA here is from genome assembly GCA_023229425.1 of Ignavibacteriaceae bacterium. Classification (GTDB taxonomy): domain Bacteria; phylum Bacteroidota; class Ignavibacteria; order Ignavibacteriales; family Ignavibacteriaceae; genus UBA1563. The sequence continues at coordinate 137,165 of JALNZG010000006.1, read as the reverse complement.
TGAAGAAGTAATTATTCACGAATTTTCTCATCAATATTTTTATGGTTTACTCGCCAATAATGAAACTACCGAAGCCTGGCTTGATGAAGGTTTTGCCGAGTACGTCTCGCAAAAAATATTGCAAAAAAAATATGGTGAGAGATTTGCTTCGTTCAAACTCTTCGGTTATTTGCCGGTAACCGGAATGGAGTTGCTTGCAATTGAACGAATCCCCTTTATTTATACACTTACGCAAATTCCCAAACCGTTTGAAGCTGATTTGATGGCGGCATATTACCCTTATGCTATGTATGGTTCTCTCAACGATCCGAGTTTTCGTCTTTTAAATAAAAGTGTCTATCAATCAGTCTCTTATGCAAAGGGAGCGCTCTTCCTTTTTACATTGGAAAAATATCTTGGGGAACAGAAACTGTTTTTTATTCTAAGACAATATTTTAACACTTATAAATTTCAGCATCCAACTGCCGGAGATTTTTTTTCCGTCTTGAGAAAATATACTCATAAAAATATTGAGTGGCTCATTACAGGTTTTTATGAAAATTCTTATACGTGTGACTACCGGATACTTGGAATTAATGTTTCCAAGGATCACCGGGAAGCCGAAGTGGTTATTTTACGAGATGGGGAAGCGGTTGTTCCGTTAGAAATTGATCTCCATACCGATAAGGACACTTTAAAAACTTTTTGGAATGGTAAAGAAAAAATTAAAAAAATTATTTTTCATACTACAAACAAAGTCTTTTCTGCCGTAATTGATCCGGAAAGAAAAAATTTATTTGATCTGAATTTTGCCAATAACTCATATACGGTTGCATCGCAGTACAGCGGTGCATTATATCTTTCCGTTAGATGGTTCTTCTGGATACAAAATCTATTGATGATCTTCGGAGGTTTGTCTTGAACCTTTCCATTAAAGAAATTCTGGTAACCGGTTCAAGAATGGTTTTTGCACACAGAAAATTTATTTTACTTTTCTGGATAACGAATATTGTTTTTGCGTTTGCTTTGTCACTTCCTTTATTTTCAGTACTTCAGCAAGGATTAGCACACTCACTCATCAACAATAATCTCAGTCTTGGATTTGATTATCTCTGGTATGTTCAGTTTCGTCACATTTTTCAAAATTCTCTGGATGCAATTCCGATCCTTCTTTATACATTTGCCGGGGTTTATATTCTTCTCCAGCTCTTTTATTTAGGCGGGCTACTTGCAGTATTTACAAACTCAAAAAAAAATCATGTGGTTGATTTCTTTTACGGAAGCGTAAAGTATTATATCAGGTTTCTGAAAATCGCTTTCTTTATTAGCTCACTTTACTTTGTTGCTATCAGTATTAACGTTTTAATTGATTATGGGATTAAGCAGATCTTTTTAGAAAAAGAGAATGCCTTTATAGAATTTGCCGTGCAGATTTTTCGCTATCTTTTTTTCCTGCTTCTTATCAGCATTATTAATATCATTTCAGATTATACTAAGGTGGCTATTGTTGTAGTTGATTCAACAAAGTTATTTCGTTCTCTTTATAAATCTTTTCAATTTATTAAAAAGAATTTTGTTAAAGTGATGACCGTATATTTTATCATGCTGATATTTGTGGCGATTGGTGCAGCAATTTATAATCTTGTAGATAGTTTACTCCCCAAAAAGCCGGTTTACTTCCTCCTTCTTACCTTTCTAATTCAGCAGTTGTTAATTATATTTCGAGTGCTCATCAGGATGTACTTTTATTCCACAGAGTTGTTGATTTTTACCGATGGCGAAGCCGATACTGTTTCGCCTGCATTTGAAGAAATTAGTTAAGGAAAACAGTTATGGCAGTGCTGCCGATTACTCTTTACGGAGATAAAATATTAAAGAAAAAAGCGATCCGCATTTCTAAAGTGGATGCAAAGATTCTTACGTTAATAAACAATATGTTCGATACAATGTACAACGCGGAAGGTATGGGATTAGCGGCTAACCAAGTCGGAAGCCATAAATCAATTTTCATCCTTGATCTATCGTCTGTAAAAGGTTTTGAAAAATCAAAGCCAATGGTATTCATAAATCCAAAAATAGTTGAATACTCTGAAGAGACAAGAATTTTGGAAGAAGGCTGTTTAAGTTTACCCGGCATTCGTGCAAAAGTTGAAAGACCGCTCGGCATAAAACTCCTTTATCAAGATATTGATTTGAAAGATCATATGCTTGAAGACCATGATTTGCTTGCGCGAGTCATTCAACATGAGTATGACCATTTACAAGCAACATTTTTTACCGACCGTCTTGATGACGAGGGGAAAAAAATGGTAAAGAAACCATTACTAAAAATTATTGCAAGAAAAGTTGAGATTGAATACCCGGTTACGGAAAAAGGAACCATGTAATATTTTATGAAAATAATTTTTTTCGGAACTCCGGATTTTGCAATTCCTTCCCTTCAAACTATTCTCGATCATCAACATGATGTTGTAGCTATAGTTACTGCCCCGGATAAACCGCGCGGACGCGGGAAGCAAGTCACGTTCACTCCGATTAAAGAATTCGCTCTTGCGCATTCAATCAAAGTTCTACAACCGGAAGCTTTTAATGATGCAACCTTTATTGAACAACTAAAAAATTTAGAAGCCGATCTTTTTGTAGTCGTAGCATTCCGGATTTTACCGAAAGAAATTTATTCGATGCCGAAATTTGGATCATTTAATTTGCACGGCTCACTTTTGCCAAAATTCCGTGGCGCTGCACCTATACAATGGGCATTAATAAAGGGTGAAAAGAAAACCGGAGTAACAACATTTGCTCTTGCGGAAAAAGTTGATACCGGAAATGTTTATTTGAAAAAAGAAATTCCAATTGATGATGAAGATGATTTTGGTTCTCTTCATGATAAATTAAGTTTGCTCGGAAGTTTAGCAGTTGCTGAAACGATTGAAATGATTAATTCGCAATCCCGCCAGTGGCGTCATCAACTACTTCCACAGGATAACTCAATGGCAACTCCGGCTCCCAAAATAACAAAAGAGCTTTGTGCAATTGTTTGGGAAAAAGATGCAGATGATATCCATAATTTAGTGCGCGGACTTTCGCCATTCCCGGCAGCATTTTTCATCCATCAACAAAAAATTTATAAGGTTTATAAAACAAGAGTTGTTGAACGAAATCTTAATCCGGGAGAATTATTTGAATCTCCAAGTGAGTTAATCTTCGGTTGTGAAAAAAATTCTTTAAGTATTTTAGAAATACAACAGGAAGGGAAGAAACGATTGAAGATTGCAGAGTTTTTAAGAGGACACCGGTTTAATTAGGAATTGAGAATTACGAATTAGGAATTGTAGAAGAGTTTTTTGTGTTATAATGTTAAAAAGAGGATGTAATGGATTATAAGAATAATATTTTAGAAGCAATTGGCAACACGCCGTTGATTAAGTTAAACAAGGTTAATAAAGGTTTGAAGCCGTTAATCTTAGCTAAGCTTGAATCGGTTAATCCCGGGGGAAGCGTTAAAGACCGCATCGGTATTGCGATGTTGGATGACGCTGTTAACCGCGGAATAATAAAACCCGGCGGAACAGTAGTTGAAGCTACAAGCGGGAACACCGGAATTGGATTAGCGTTGGCAGCGGCTATCCGCGGATTCCAATCTGTTTTTGTCGTTACCGACAAAGTCAGTTCTGAAAAAATAAATTACTTGAAAGCTTTTGGCGCTCAAGTAATTGTTTGTCCAAACGCAGTTAAACATGATAGTCCCGATTATTATGTTAACGTTGCGCGTAAAATTGCAGCGGAAACTCCAAACGCATTGTTTATGTACCAGTACGCAAATCCCGCAAATCCAAAAATTCATTATGAAACAACGGGACCGGAAATATGGAAACAAACGGACGGCAAAATTACTCACTTTGTTGCCGGCATTGGAACCGGTGGAACGATAAGCGGCGTTGGAAAATATTTGAAAGAAAAAAATCCTAAAATAAAAATTATCGGCGCTGATCCGGTTGGTTCCATTTTAAAAGAATATAAAAAAGATGGAAAGCTAAGCGAAGGTGTTCCTTATTTAGTTGAAGGTATTGGTCAGGATTGCATTCCTGAGAATATTGAATTTCCCGTCATAGATGAAATAATTAATGTTTCTGATTTCGATTCATTTTCTGTTTCACGCGCACTGACGAAAGAAGAGGGGATATTCTGCGGTGGAAGCACCGGTACTATTGCAAAAGCTGCTTTGGAAATTGCAAAAGATCTAACTGAAAATGATGTTATTGTTTTTATCGTTTGCGATACGGGCGAAAGATATTTAAGTAAAATGCACAGTGATGAGTGGCTGCGCGAAAAGCGGTTATTAAATCGGGAAATGAAAACGCTAAGAGATTTATCAAACGCAAAGAAAAACGGACCGGTAAAGAATTTAATCTATTTGCATGCGAAAGATAAAGTCCGTGATGCTATTGAAGTTCTTAACATAAACGGATTTTCGCAAATTCCGGTTATCGAAAACGGTCAGTCGGTCGGAAGCATTCGCGAAGCAAAAGTTATGGCGAGTTTAGTTGATAATCATGCGTTACTTGATGCAACTGTGGAGGAAGTAATGGGTTCTTCTTTCCCTTGCCTTGATGAAAAAAGTGATTTACAAATCGTTAAAAAACAGTTGACTGAATCTCCCGCAGTTTTAGTTTTGGAATTCGGAAGAATTATTGACATTGTTACCCGTTACGATATAATCGAATACGCGTCATCTTTATAAAATTTGAAAGGAACGACATGGGATTTTCAACTGATGCAATTCATGCAGGACAAAAAGCTGATTTAGAAACCGGCGCAGTAATTACTCCGCTTTATTTAACTTCAACTTATCATCAGCCGGAACTTGGCGTACACAAAGGGTATGAATACGGGCGGACCCATAATTTAACACGCGCCGCGCTTGAAGCGAACATCGCTACGCTTGAAAAAGGGAAATACGGAATTGCTTTCGCTTCCGGTCTAGCTGCAATTCATTCATTAATGTCTTTACTGAAAAGTGGTGATCACGTAATTGTTACTGATAATGTTTATGGCGGAACGTACCGCTTGTTTGAATTACTAATGACTGACTTCGGAATTTCTTTTTCGTGGGTTGATACTTCGGATGTGAAAAATATTGAAGCGGAAATAAAACCGAACACGAAAATGGTTTATATTGAAACACCGACAAATCCGATGCTCACCTTAACCGATTTAGTAGCAGTCGCAAAATTATGTGAAGAAAAAAATCTCATCAGCGTAGTTGATAACACATTTATGAGTCCCTATTTTCAACGTCCGATCGAACTTGGAATTGATATCGTTCTGCACAGCACCACAAAATATTTAAACGGACATAGCGATATCATCGGCGGAATTGTTGTAACCGGTGTTGAAAAAATTCACGAACGTTTGCGCTATATTCAAAATGCTGCGGGAGCGGTTCCATCACCATTTGACTGCTGGTTGACACTTCGTTCAACAAAAACACTTGCTGTGAGAATGGATCGGCACAATGCTAACGCTATTAAAATTGCAGATTATTTGAAGCAGCATCCCAAAGTAAAAAAAGTATTTTATCCCGGTTTGCCGGAACATCCACAGCACGAACTTGCGAAGAAACAAATGTCCGGTTTTGGCGGTATGATCTCCGTTGAGTTCGATACGTTTGAAACCGCAAAACAATTTCTGAATAATGCAAAAGTTTTTACGCTTGCAGAAAGTCTCGGCGGAGTTGAAAGTCTTTTATGTCATCCGATTTCAATGACGCACGCATCTGTTCCAAAAGAGAAGCGTGAGAAATTCGGTTTAACGGAAAAACTTGTCCGCTTCTCCGTTGGTATTGAAGATGTTGAGGATCTGATTGCAGATATTGAACAGGCGATTAAATAAATCAAATGTTCATCCACAAAAATTATAATCTCCAAAATAAAAATTCATTCGGACTGAATGTTTCAACCAAATACTTTTGTGAAGTTGATACTTTATCAGAGCTAAAAGAAGCATTATCACAGGTGAAGGGAGAAAGAATATTATTTCTCGGCAGCGGAAGCAATATCCTTTTTACAAAAAACTTTGATGGCTTTGTTCTTCAATTCAACAAAAAAGGAATCAACAAAAAAGATGAGGAGAAAGATTCTGTTTTGTTAGAGGTATTTGCCGGTGAATTGTGGGATGATTTTGTTGCCTACTGTGTTGAGAATAATTATTATGGAATAGAAAATCTTTCATTGATTCCCGGCACCGTTGGAGCTGCACCAATCCAGAACATCGGGGCGTACGGACAGGAATTGAAAGATACGTTTTTTGCATTAAATGGAATATTTTTAAGTGATTTTTCCGAAAAAACATTTTTCAATAGCGATTGTATCTTCGGCTATCGAACAAGCATGTTCAAAACCGAATTGAAAAATAAATTTGTCATTACTTCTGTGGTTTTTAAGTTAAAGAAAACTGATGACTTGAAAATTAATTACGGTGCAATTAAACAAGAGTTAAAAAGTATTGGAAAGAATAATCCATTGTTAGCAGATGTTCGTAACATCGTTATAAAAATTCGACAAGAGAAACTTCCTGATCCGAAAATATTAGGTAATTGCGGAAGTTTTTTCAAAAATCCTGAAGTTGAAAAAAAACATTTTGAAAATATAAGTCAAGGTTTTCCTTCGGTTAAAAGTTTTCCGGTTTCAGAAAGCACAATTAAAATTCCCGCAGGTTGGTTGATTGAACAGTGTGGCTGGAAAGGGAAGCGGATTGGAAATGTAGGTGTGCACGAACATCAAGCCCTTGTGCTTGTTAATTACGGTGGCGCGGAAGGAAAAGACATTCTTCAACTGGCAAATGCAATCAAAGAAGACGTTTATCAGAAGTTTGAAATTCAATTAGAAGAAGAAGTTAATATCGTCTAACAAAACTTTTTTTACCTGCCCCATTTTCCGTAAATTTCGCCATCAAATTTGAGAAAAAGAGAACCGATTGTTAAAGTTCGTTTTAGAAGCGCAAGAAAATAAAGCAAGAGCCGGATATTTTGAAACCGCACATGGAGTTGTACAAACTCCTATTTTTATGCCTGTCGGTACACAAGGCACAGTTAAAGCTGTAAACCAAGCTCAACTTACTGATGATATTAAAGCGCAAATAATTTTAGGAAACACGTACCATTTATATTTGCGCCCCGGTACGGATATTCTGGAAGAAGCCGGAGGATTACACAAATTTATGAATTGGCAAAAACCAATCCTTACCGATAGCGGCGGTTTTCAGGTTTTTAGCTTATCGGAATTGCGCAAACTAAAAAAAGATGGAGTTGAATTTCGCTCGCATCTTGACGGCTCGAAACATTTTTTTACTCCCGAAAAAGTAATTGGAATTGAACGAAGTATCGGCTCGGACATTATGATGGTTTTGGATGAATGTACTCCGTTTCCGTGCGATTATGCGTATGCAAAGAAGTCAAAAGAATTAACATCAGCTTGGGCTGTGTTGAATAAAGAAGCTTTTGAAAACACAATACCGGTTTACGGGCACGAGCAATTTCTTTTCGGAATTATTCAAGGGAGCGTTTACAAAGATTTGCGCGAAGCCTCAGCGGCAGATTTAATCAAATTAAATTTTGACGGTTACGCCATCGGTGGCCTGGCAGTTGGAGAACCGATGGAAACCATGTATGAATTAGTTAATTTTACAACTGATTTAATGCCGGAAAATAAGCCGCGTTATTTAATGGGCGTTGGCAGACCGGAAAATATTCTTGAAGGAATTGAGCGCGGAATTGATATGTTCGACTGTGTAATGCCGACAAGAAACGCTCGCAACTCTTATTTGTTTACTTCAACCGGAATTCTCTCGATGCGGAATAATAAATACAAAAACGAGTTTTCGCCTGTTGATGAAGCATGCGACTGTTACACATGCAAAAATTTTACAAGAGCATATTTGAGACATTTGTTTATCGCTAAAGAAGTTTTAGCTTTGGAATTAGCATCTGTACATAATTTACATTTTTATTTGAACCTTGTTACCGAAGCAAGAAAAAATATTATAAACGGAACTTTTAAAAGTTGGAAGGAAGAAATCCTTCCGAAAATTTCACATCAAAAAACAATAATGGAGAACTAAATGAATTATCTTTTGGCAATGGCTCCGCCTCCCGGACAAGACGGCGGCGGCAGTATGTACAGCACACTAATAATGTTCGGTGCTATTTTCGCAATTTTTTATTTTATGATCATTCGTCCCCAGCAGAAACGCGCGAAAGAAAAAGAAAAACTTATCAGCGGTATTCAAAAAGGGGACAAAGTCGTTACGCTCAGCGGCATCCACGGAACGGTTGATACTGTTGAAGAAAAAACAATTCTTGTAAAAGTTGCCGATAATGTCAAAATGAAATTTGAAAAATCTGCAATTGGTATTGTTACACAAGCCAAAGACGGAAATTAATTTTTTTTGAGATTTAAGATCAACGATTAACGAATTTAGATTTAAGAAGTTAAAAAAGTTGATATGAACGATACGAAGTAGTCTGGTGAATAAATCAAAAATCGTAAATCGTTAATCCTTGTTCTGAGATCAGAATATTCTGAAAGTTTTAACTAAGGTGTTCTCGCTATGTTTTGTAACGTTGAAGAAGCGCTTGAAGAAATAAAAAACGGGAAGATGATCATCATTATTGATGACGAAGACCGTGAGAATGAAGGCGATTTTGTCTGTGCGGCGGAGTTTGTTACTCCCGAAATAATTAATTTTATGATCACGCACGGCAAAGGATTAGTCTGCATTTCCCTTACCGGCAAACGCCTGGAAGAACTTGAACTCCCGTTAATGGTTGATGAAAACTCCGCTTTACACGGAACGCAATTTACCGTAACCGTTGATGCCGTTGAAGGAACAACCACCGGAATTTCTGCCGCCGATAGAGCAGTAACAATCAAAAAAATGATTGATCCGAATTCAAGAAGAAATGATTTCGCGGTTCCCGGACATATCTTCCCGCTCCGTGCAATGGATGAAGGTGTTCTCCGCCGTGCCGGGCACACTGAAGCAGTTGTTGATTTGTGCGCTCTTGCCGGTTTAACCCACGCCGGAGTTCTTTGCGAAATTTTACAAGACAACGGCGAAATGGCGCGCACTCCACAGCTTATTGAACTTGCCGAAAAATTTAATTTAAAAGTTCTTACCGTAAAAGATTTAATTCAGTATCGAATTAAAAAAGAGAGTCTTGTAGAAAAAATTACAGAGATCAATCTCCCAACTTCAAAAGGAAATTTTAGAATGTTCCTCTTCGAAAATAAAATTGAGAAGAAAGAACATCTTGCTTTGGTTAAAGGAGAAATTGTTCCATCCAAACCTGTGCTTGTTCGTATGCACTCCGAATGTTTGACCGGCGATGTTTTTCATTCATTACGGTGCGATTGCCACGACCAGCTTAACCGTGCAATCGAAATGATTGAAGAAGAAGGTGTTGGCGTTGTTGTTTATATGCGCCAGGAAGGGCGGGGAATCGGTCTAACGAATAAACTTCGCGCATACAATTTACAGGATGAAGGAAAAGATACCGTTGAAGCGAATGAAGCGCTCGGATTTCGCGCGGACTTACGCGACTACGGAATTGGTGCGCAAATACTGCTTCATCTCGGTGTCCGCAAAATAAAATTACTTACCAACAATCCGAAAAAAGTTGTCGGATTAAAGGGCTATGATTTGGAGATTGTAGAACGCATCCCGATAGAAATTCTCCCGAACGAAAACAATCTTCGGTATTTGCAAACGAAAAGAGATAAAATGGGGCATCTCATTTTAAATGATGCTGGAAAGCGGAAATAAATTAAGTACCCCAGAAAAAGTCACATGACAATATTATAGAGACTTGGTGAAACTGCACGGAGGAATAAGGAAATTTGGCAGAGGTCGTGCGAACATCCGTGGATGTATGGCGAAATAACACAATACTTTTTCACTATAAAAAAAACAGTTACACAAGGTATTTTATAACCTTGCGAAAAACATTATTCGTGTCGAGTTATGTGTTTTTTGTTTTTTTCAAGTGAGATTTTAAATCGTCAATGCTCAAATCAGATTGCCTTCTATGAATCATTGCATGGCAGTTTGGGCATACTGGTCTTAAATCTTTTATTGGGTCTAATTTATATTCTTTTCCAATCTCAGATAAAGGTTTAAGATGATGAACATGTATATAACCATCCCCAAGGCTTCCATAAACTTTCTGGAAGTCAAATGAACATACAATACATTTCAAACCATAATGTGAGATGCACTTTTTCCTAGCTTCAAAATTACGTTCATAAGTATTAACAGTTACCTTTCTGCAAGCACCTTCGAAATATTGAGTGGGGTTTTCAACTTCTTCTGGTAAAAAGTAACTAATTCGGTCATTTAAAGCATACCACTTTGTGCCCTTTTTTATTAATGTCATAGTATTTAATTCTGGGATAAAATCTTTGATAACGGCTGGTCCATTATTATTGACATCCTTTTTCTCGTCTGAATAAATAATTTTGAATGTCTTGAGCGAATAACCTTTTTCTTCAATTAACCGTATGTGTTCAAGAGACTGTGTGTATGCTTTATTTTTTCGTCCAATTGGATTATACTCCCATTTTTTATCTAAAATAACAGTCGTATTACCATTTGTCTCTTTATCCCAAGCGCCAAAAATAATGACTTTATCTTTTTTATTGATAAATGACCAGCTCCAAGTCCAGTTTAGACATGTTGCCCCTTGCGATTCAATAAATTTCTTTCGATTCATTAGATGGACTCCATTTTTTTATAAAAACACATTACTGTATACGTCTATTTTGAAACCATGAAAAACATTGGATATTTGGAAACAAATGCTAATGATTTTTTAATATTTTATTAAGTCTTACCTACTTTAAAGATCGAATAAATTTTATAAACAAAACTTGAAATACTTAAACCGACTCTATCGAATAAGCGGTTTTTATTGCTGCGCAGATTAGGGCATTAATATTTTATTTCCTTCGCATCAATGTAACTACTACCAAAAAGAGATAAATTAACAAACTTTCCGGTCACTGTCATTTCAGGATAATTATCGCCAGTTAAATAAATCAATTGATCCCGATTAGTAGCCTTAGCATAACAAATCAATATCCTTAAGTCGGTATCATAATCCAACCTTCCACTTCCGGTTGATTTATAAGTCAGAAAGAACTTACTTTGAATATCATTGCTTATTGCGCGCAATTCGTTAACCTCCACTATTTTACCATCATATTTACTCGACTGAGATATTAATTCTCTTATACTAACTTGTATAGGTTTATCCCTTTGTTTTATAATATCATTTCTTAATTCGTCATATTCGCTATCGTCAAAGAATTGTTTGGATTTGGAAAGTAGTTTTAATGAATTATTAAACTGATACAAATTATTATAAGCATTAATCTGTTCGCTAATTGAATTGCGTTTTTGTTTTGTAATATCATTTCTTAATTCGTCATATTCGCTATCGTCAAAGAATTGTTTGGATTTGGAAAGTAGTTTTAATGAATTATTAAACTGATACAAATTATTATAAGCATTAATTTGTTCGCTAATTGAATTGCGTTTTTGAATTCTGTTTTTTAAGAGTATTAATTCTTTGAGTTTTATCTTGGCATCAGCTAAATAGTTTGAATTTGGAAATTTATCCAACAACCCAGTTAAAGCATTTTTTGCATCCTCAAGCTCACTTAATGATTTATTTTCACAAGCGTATTCAAATGAACTAATGGCATTCTTATAATAATAGATATCAGTTCCTTTTAAGGTATCCGGTTTACTCTTAAATATTTTTTCAATTTTTTCGTCTTTTGGCAATAACGAAGTATCATATTTATTGCTATAACTAGTCGATAGATTGTGGATAAAAGCTAATACGATGGTTAGCAAAATCGCAAAAATAATTAGGATGACATTTCGTTTTCCGAGAAGAGTATTTAAATTCATATTGAACCTTTTTGGTAGAGACCTGACAGCATTATTTGTAGACCGCCGCTCAAATCAACAATGTAAAGTTTTTTTACATGTTCCGTACTATTTCTTAAACATCCATCCAAGTAACTTTTTCCATACTTCTTTTTCTTTGTTTAATTAGTGCAATAAAACTAAAACTATTTTTCATTCTTCCCAAGAAAAAAATAAATAATGAGCATTGCCAACAATCACGCTAAAAGTTAATCTCGCTTTGTTTTTTCCCCAAGCATGTCATGTCTCTACAGATTGTAGAACAGCGCTAATTGCATTTTTGAGCTGTTTTATCATTTTGTTGACGTCAACGAAATGATAATTCCCCTCATTTTTATTTATTCTTCTTTTTATTCTTTACAGAGGGAGTTATTTCTTTTACTTCTTTCTCAAGTTCTTTAAGTTGCTTTATCTCTGTCTCGGCTTCAATTTGTTTGTACTTTTCAAATTCCGCTGATGCGATATCTTCTGCTTTTTGTTTACTAATTCTGCCTGGGCTTTCAAGAATCTCTCTTTCATTAATAATCAGAATGTCGTTAAGTTTTTTAATCCAGTCTTTCATGTACATAACTTTTCGCTGCTGGGTCTGAGATTCCGCAAATGCAAGGAATTGCTCTACCAATAAGTTCAATTGTTTTAGTTCATCAAGAGAGAGATAATTTTTAGCTACAGTTACATCATGCTTTCGGATTTTAGAGCCGCTCCACGCCGTTAATCCCATAAAGGGTTTTGCTGCATCAACTCTTTGCGCAATAAGTTCAGCCGCAGTATGGTGGTGAATTGCCCAATGAAATTTATTTTGTACCGTAGCAAAGAAATTTTGAGTTAATTCTACATTCGGATCATAATCTGCCGAAAGAGAATAAATATCCCTCACCTTATAGTAAAAGTTTTTTTCGGAAGTGCGGATATCCCGAATACGTTCAAATAATTCGTCAAAATATTTGTTACGAAAACCACCGGCTTTTAATCTTTCATCATCTAAAGTGAAACCCTTGATTAAGTATTCCTTAAGCCGTTGTGTTGCCCATATACGAAATTTCGTTCCTTGAATAGATTTTACGCGGTAGCCAACAGAAATAATCACATCAAGATTATATTGTTTTGTTGGATATTTTTTCCCGTCTTTTGCAGTTGTCAAGCATTCCTTGACAACTGAATCTTCCGGCAATTCTCCTTCCTTAAAGACATTGCCGATATGAAGACTAATATTTTGTTTGGTTGTATGTAATAGTTCAGCCATTAGCTGCTGTGTTAACCAAACAGTATCATTCTCAAGAAGTACTTCTATTTTTGTTCTACCGTCTTCAGTTTGATATAATATTATTTCGGATATGTTTTTTTGTTCTTCCATAATTTTATCTTAATTGGTTTTAACCTTAGTACCTTTTTTATTAACACAATCTTTGTTTATTAAATTTCTATAAAAAATATTCTTACGGCTAAATATAATGAAAATGAGATTCTACAATCTCCTGGCAGCCAAAAATATTTTTTTCTTCTGTTGCTGCCCTTCGTTTTTTCGTGACTTTGTGGCGAGATGACTTTGCCTTCAAGACACAAAGCACGCCATGCTTGTCAGGGGCACTAAATTTTTTTCAGGAACTCTTTGTATATTTCCAATGAAAATAACATTGAATTTTAGTCAGGTTGAAAATGAAAAAATTATTATATGCCTTTTGTTTACTCTTTGTAACGTTATCTGCATTCACAAGCGCGCAAAAAGTTTTTCATGCAAAAATTGAAGGGGAGATTGATCTGGGATTAGCTCCTTTTGTAAGAAGAGTAATTTCCGATGCGGAATCTCAAAACGCGCAAGCGATCGTTTTTGAGATAAACACATTTGGCGGTAGAGTTGATGCAGCTACACAAATAAAAGACGCAATTCTGGAAAGCAAAGTTTTAACAATCGCCTTTGTAAAAAACCGTGCAATTTCTGCCGGTGCATTAATAACTCTGTCATGTAAAAAAATTGCTATGGCTCCCGGAAGTTCAATCGGCGCAACTACGGTTGTTGATCAAACGGGACAGAAGCAATCGGAGAAATATCAATCATATATGCGTTCGGAAATGCGTTCCACCGCAGAAAAAAACGGAAGAAGAACAGATATAGCCGAAGCGATGGTTGATGAACGGGTTGTAATTCTCGGTGTTGACGACAGCACTACGCTAGTAACTTTAACCTCAGCAGAGGCATTAAAATATCAAATCTCCGATACCACAGTTGAAAACATTTCAAAAGTGTTAGCCGCTTTTGATATTCATAACGCCGTTATTATTGAAGCAAAAGCAAATTGGGCTGAAGAATTCGTCAGCTTCCTTAATAATCCTATTGTCTCTTCTTTACTGATCATGATCGGATTGGTCGGTCTTTACACCGAAATTAAAACACCCGGCTGGGGTTTTGCCGGGACTGTCTCACTTATTGCATTGGCTCTCTTTTTCGGTTCGTCATTCATCTTACAGATCGCTTCAATATTTCAAATTTTATTATTTGTTATCGGAATAATTTTATTGATCGTAGAAATATTTGTCATCCCCGGCTTTGGAGTTACTGGTATAGCCGGAATATTATTGGTTATCGGCTCGATATTCTTTTCACTTTTTAATGCAGAATTTTATTTTGATTCGAACATCCTTTTCACCGCAATCATTCAACTTGGAACAGCCGTTTTTTCTTCAGTCGTGATTATGTTCTTGTTGGTGAAATATCTTCCCAAGACCACTACATTTAATAGATTGATTTTATCAAACGAGAACGCTGCGCATGATGGTTTTATCTCTCATCCATCTTATTATAATCTTTTAGGTGAAACGGGTGAAGCCTTTACCACGCTTCGTCCCGCCGGAACTGCAATAATAAAGGGTGAACGTTACGATGTAGTTACCGCCGGAGATTTTATAGAAAGAGGGTCACAAATAAAAGTTATTAAAGTTGAGGGAATGAGAATTATCGTTCAGAAAGTTTAAAATAAGATTTAGCTTATCCGGTTCATAAAATCATAACATGATAGAGCCGGAACTCAAGAAAATATTCTCACGGTTTTTCGCACAATATTTTTGCAAACTATATAAACAAAAGTTTTCATCTTTTACATCATACATGCTAATATTCAAGGAGTTTTCAAATGAAAATAATTTTAAGTGTTTTCCTATTTACAATACTCTGCGCATTTACTATGCAATCGGATAAAAATAAAATGAACAATCCTTTTTTCCAAGAATGGAAAACTCCATTCGGAACACCTCCTTTCAACGAGATCAAAAATGAACATTTCATGCCCGCTTATGATGAAGGGATGAAACGTCAGTTGGCTGAGGTTGAAGAAATAATTAACAACACAGAAAAACCGACTTTCAAAAACACTGTTGAAGCGTTTGAAAAAAGCGGAAAGCTTTTCACAAAGGTTAATAACGTCTTTAATGCCTTAAACGGTGCGAACACCAATGCTGAGATTCAAGCAATTGCTCAAAAAACTGCACCAATGATATCTAAACATTTTGATGAGATTTATCTGAATGAAAAATTCTTCGACCGGGTAAAGAGTATCTATCTAGAAAAAGAGAAACTCAATCTTACTACAGAACAAAAAGTTGTGCTTGAAAACTATTTTAAGGATTTTGTCCGTGGTGGAGCTAATCTTAATAAAGTAGATAAAGAAAGATTTAAAAAGATAAATGAAGAACTCTCTCTTCTCGGTGTAAAGTTTGCGGAAAACATTTTGAAAGAAACCAATGCCGTTGGGTTAGTGATAGATAATAAAGAAGACCTCGCCGGTTTACCCGAAGGAGTAATTCAAGGCGCAGCCGAAACCGCTAAAGGAAAAGAACTCGAAGGCAAATGGGTTTTCACCTTGCAAAGACCAAGCTGGACTCCTTTCCTTCAATATTCTGAAAAAAGAAATCTGAGAGAGAAATTATTTAAAGCTTATTTAAACCGCGGAAATAGTAATAATGAATTAGACACAAAAAAGATTCTAACAAAAATGGCATCTTTGCGCGTTGAGAAAGCTGTTTTATTGGGATATAAAACTTATGCCGATTTTAAATTAGAGATCAACATGTCTAAGAATCCCGAAAATGTTTACAAATTCTTAAATGATTTATGGAAACCCGCTTTACACAAAGCCGGATTAGAAGTTGCCGACATGCAGAAGATTATTGACAAAGAAGAAGGAAATTTTAAGCTACAGTCATGGGATTGGTGGTACTATTCTGAAAAAGTTAGAAAGGAAAAATATGCTCTCGACGGTGAGATGCTTCGTCCTTATTTTAAACTTGAAAATATAGTTGACGGAGCGTTTGGAGTTGCTACAAAGCTGTACGGACTAAAATTCGTTGAGAAAAAAAATATCCAGGTTTATCATCCCGATGTAAAAGTTTTTGAAGTGCTGGAAGCAAATGGAAAACATCTTGGCATTTTATACACCGATTATTTCCCGCGAGATAGTAAACGAAGCGGCGCGTGGATGAGTGAATTCACAAACCAGTCAAATATAGAAGGAAAGTATATTTCCCCGGTAATTTATAACGTTGGAAATTTTACAAAACCTACTAAAGATAAACCTGCGCTATTAAGTTTTGATGACGTTAATACATTATTCCACGAGTTCGGTCATGCGCTTCATTATTTGATCGCAACTTCAATTTATCCATCCGGTAAAAGAGTTCCGGTTGACTTTGTTGAATTGCCGTCTCAGGTAATGGAGAATTGGGCGTCTGATCCGGTAGTCTTAAAAATGTATGCAAAGCATTATAAAACGGGAAAACCAATACCGGAAGAACTGATCAAAAAAATTGTTAATGCCGGACAGTTCAATCAAGGATTTGAAACCGTTGAATATTTAGCGGCATCACTTCTTGATATGGATTGGCATACCATTTCAGATACAAATGAACGGGATGTTCCTAAATTTGAAAAGGAATCATTATCTAAACATGGATTGATTCATGAAATTGAATCGCGCTATCAGAGTACAAATTTCCAGCACATTTTTGCAGATGACGGCTATGCCGCCGGGTATTATGGATATGTTTGGGCAGCGGTTTTAGATGCGGATGCCTTTGCTGCATTCAAAGAAAAAAATGATGTATTTAATAAAACTACTGCCAAGGCATTCAGAAATCTTTTAGAGAAAGCCGGAAGCGATGATCCTATGGTTCTATACAAACAGTTTAGAGGAAGAGAACCAAAGATTGATGCATTATTGGACAAGAGGGGATTAAAATAAAAAGCCGCGGAAGTTGAATAACAAGAAAGCCTAAGCGTACAACTTAGGCTTTTGTTTTCTATGTTTGAAACTTTGTTAATTACAAAAGTTCTAAAATGTTAGTAGTCTTCGTGTATTGTCTTTGGGTTACTTTCTGCATTCCGCCGGTTCTCGAAGGGGCTTGCATACTCATCTCAATAGTCAGATACAAATTAGTCTTTGATCTTTCGACTAATCCTTTCGACAAGTTAAAATAAATTTTTCCTTCACCGGTGTATGACGGAGATTTCACCGTTACTTTTGCCTGTTTTGCTCTCTCCGAAATTTTGTATTGCGAAGATAATCCCGCATCAATAACAGCCAGGTTGCTTTCGTTATATTTTTCAAAACCGATTATTTTGAATTTTATAGTGTTAGACATCTCAAAAAACGGAAGTTGTGCCGGTGGATTTGTAAGCGACCAGACAGAATCTTTTTTCACTTGTTGATCCGGCAATTTTCTAAAGACCTGCGTAAGCAGTGGGCGCAAGGCTCCTTCCGAGATTTGTTCCTGCAGCATTTTCTTTTCTTCCAAAGAAACGGAATCTTTTAAACCTTTTAATTCCAAAATTTTAGTCGCAATTCTATCGGTTCTAAAAAATTCGAGAATTTCACCTTTCGGCGCAACTCTTGCCGTGAAGGGATTATTGATGATCGCCTCATAGTCGGCATATCTTAATTTTTCATCAGCCGTTAATTTATTGCCTGATTGATAAGAGAAAGTTTTTCCATTTCCCGAAGCATCAAGTTTAACTGAAGAAAAAGTAAATTCAATTTCCATTACACCGTCTTTGTCAACGTCTTTTACCGCAAGTTTTAATAAATAAGTAAGGGCTTGTTTAATTTTTTGAGAGACGGAAGTGTCAGCCAAAATCGACTGATCATCGTTGGTAATGCTGGTTAAACGGTAGTTGTATTCAGAACCTTTTTTAAGTGAATATTTTAAATCAACGGAAGAAAAAGCGCCGTCGGAAATCGGAACAGTTTTGATATCCGAAGAATCAAATGCGGTAGAGAATTTGTTTTCTTCTTTTTTCGGCTCTTCAGTTTTATTACATCCGACAAGAAAGGGAAGGAGAAGTAAAGTTAGCACAAGTAGTTTTTTCATTTTTATCCTTTAATAAAGTAAATATTTTTTTCTTTTTTCTTTGAAGTTGTTCAGTTTTTCTTGATAAGATTTGAAAATCTTATCCGGAGAAATATTTTTTAAAATCTGCTCTCTTATTTTTGAATCGCCGGAAAGGAGATCGAAAGTTTTATCTTTAAACGAAAATTCTGTTGGGTATTGTTTATGTAAAACGGAAAGTAAAGCAATTCCAAACTTAATAGATTCAACTTTTCTTTTGTCAATTACTTTTATTGTAATACCACGGCATAATTTTCCCTTATGCTTGGGATTTACGGAAACATTTGGTGCATCTTTAGGTGTAAATGAAGTTTCAGTGAATGTTAACCCTATAAATTTGAACTTATGCAACGCATCAACCAATTTCTTTGCTTTTATAAACGGCGCTCCGATAGTTAAAAACGGTTGAGTGGTTCCTCTTCCTTCAGATACATTTGTTCCTTCAATAAGACAAGTTCCGGGATAAAGAATTGCAGTTTGCAAATCCGTAATGTTTGGAGATGGTTTTATCCATGGAAGATTCAGATCGTCGAAGAAATAATTCCTCTTCCAGTTTTTCATCTTCAAGACCTCAAGTGTCGCGTGCAAATTATTTCCCAAAAGATTTTCATCGTTAAAATAATTTGCCAATTCGCCAAAAGTCATTCCATGAGCAATGGGTATTGGAGCAATTCCTACAAACGAACTTAAAGAATCTTGTCGAATAGGTCCATCAACATAATTACCGCTGATTGGATTTGGTCTGTCTAATACGACAATCGGAATATTATTTTCAGCCGCCGCTTGCAACGCATAATAAAGAGTAGAAATATATGTGTAAAAACGAGCTCCGACATCCTGCATATCGAAGAGTAAAACATCGACACCTTTCAACATTTCTTTAGTTGGTTTTTTATCTTTTCCGTAGAGAGAATATATTGGAACTTGAGTCTTCTCATCAATAAGATTTTCAATTTTTTCTCCCGCTTGCACCTGCCCGCGTATTCCGTGCTCTGGTCCAAACAACGCAACAATTTTGATTCTAAATTCTGATGAATAAAGTGCATCTATAAGATGTGTTCCGTTTGATAAAACAGCAGTGTGGTTTGTAACGATTGCAATGTTTCTTCCTTCAACTAAATCAATATTTTCAGAAAGAAGCAGATCGGCTCCCGTTGCAATATTGATTTTATTCGTTTGGCAGTAAATAGTTTGCAGAAGAAAAAGTGCGATGAGAACAAATTTATAATTCATTTTGAAAATGTCTCCTTACCAGCGCCCAAGCCGCCAATGTTAGTCCATCCCAAATAATATTTTTATTGATCAGTTCTTCAATTTCTTTTGGAGTTTTTTCAAGTAATTCAAATTCTTCCGTTGCATCTTTCGGAAGTGGAGAAAGGAATAAATTTTTTGCGAGAAAGACTTTTGATATCTCATCTGCAGCTCCTGTAAATGGTGCAAATTCTCCTATTTCTAGAATCGTTTTAGCAGAATATCCTGTTTCTTCGCGAAGTTCTTTTATAGCATTGGCTTTGTACGAAATTCCTTCTTTCATTCCACCGCACGGAAACTCAATACTTTCGCGTTCATTTAAATAGCGATATTGATTCACCATCAAAATTTTTCCATTGGAAGAAATTGGAATAACCATTGAAGAACCAAAAGTGTGAACGTAATGATAAACTCCACGTTCACCGTTTTCTAATTGAAATTCGTCAATCCGGTAACTCCAATGGTCATTTTGGAATTTAGTTTCTGATGAGATTTTTTGCCAGTTTAGCAATGTTAGACAGTATAGTTATTTAGTAATTCGTGTCTTGAAAAAAAGTGTGCAATTTCAATTGCTGCATTTTCATCGGAGTCAGAGCCGTGTACAGCGTTTTCACTTTTGTTTTCTGCATATAATTTGCGGATGGTTCCTTCCTCAGCTTCAGCCGGATCAGTTGAACCGATAAGTTTTCTGTAATCGGCTACGGCGTTTTCTTTTTCTAAAGCTAAAGCTACCACGGGACCGGAAATCATAAATTCAACTAAGTCATTGTAAAATGGTCTTTCCTTATGAACTTCATAAAATCCTTGAGCCGATTCTTTTGTAAGTCGTGTCATTTTCATCGCTTTAACTTTGAAACCTGCTTCAGTAAATTTAGCTATAATTTGTCCGATGAGATTATTTTTTACTGCGTCAGGTTTAATCATTGCAAACGTTCTGTTTGTCATTTATTCTCCGTTTATTGTACATAAAAATTGCGTCATCCGGATTAAATCTAGATGACGCTTTATCATTAAAAAATCAAATTATTTTTTAGTTGTTTTCTTTGCAACAACTTTTTTCTTTACGGCAGCTTTCACAACAGTTTTTTTAGATGGTTTCTTATCACCGTAAAATTCAACTAAAGCATTTTTCATGGTAATTCCAATTTCGGCAGGACTTTCAACAACTTTAATTCCGGCTTTTTTCATCGCTAACATTTTTTCAGAGGCAGTTCCTTTCCCGCCGGAAATGATTGCACCGGCATGTCCCATTCTTCTTCCCGGAGGAGCGGTTCTTCCGGCAATAAATCCTACGACCGGTTTCTGCACATTCTTTTTGATGAATGCTGCGGCATCTTCTTCAGCGCTTCCGCCAATCTCTCCGATCATAACAATTCCTTCTGTTCCCGGATCAGCATTAAACATTTTGATGATGTTAATAAACTGCGATCCGATAATCGGATCACCACCGATTCCAACACAGGTTGATTGACCAATGCCTAAATCGGTTAATTGTTTTACAGCTTCATAAGTTAAAGTTCCACTGCGTGAGACAACGCCGATCTTTCCTTGCTTATGAATAAAGCCGGGCATAATACCGACTTTAGCTTGTCCGGGAGAAATTACACCTGGGCAATTTGGACCAATTAAAACAACATCTTTATTTTTAATTGCATTGTAAGCAATCGTCATATCTTTTGCAGGAATTCCTTCCGTAATACAAATGATAACTTTTATTCCGCTGTTTGCAGCCTCTAAAATAGCATCCGCGGCGAATGCCGGGGGAACAAAAATAACTGAAGTGTTTGCTTTCGCAATTTTTACGGCTTCGGCTACGGTATTAAAAATTGGAATGTCGGTATCATCAAACTTAGTTCCGCCTTTACCAGGTGTCACTCCGGCAACAACTTTTGTTTTATATTCGATCATTTGTTTTGCGTGAAAAGAACCTTCTCCGCCGGTAATTCCCTGAACCACCAAGCGCGTTTTTTTATCAACAAGAATACTCATAATTATTTCCTCTGTTAGTTAAGATTAGGATTTTCTTTTGCTAAAATTACTGAATTTGTACCAAATACCATCCATTCTTTTTGAAAATGAAGTTGAAAATCTGCACTCTTTTCCTTATCGAATAAAAATTAGTTAATTTTAATTAGTTCAGTTATAATCATTACGAAATATTTGGAGTGTTAGATGAATCTTGCTGTTATTGGAACTGGTTATGTTGGTCTTGTGTCCGGTACATGTTTTGCAGAAATGGGGAATAATGTTATTTGTGTTGATAACCATCTGGAGAAACTTAAAAAATTAAAGAATGCCGAGGTAACAATTTATGAACCTGGTCTTGAAACTATATTCTATAGAAATATTGCCAAGAAGAGATTAGCTTTTACCGATAATCTGAAAGATGCAATTATAAATTCTGAAATTATTTTTCTTTGTCTGCCTACACCTCAAGATGATGACGGTTCTGCCGATTTACAATATGTTCTGGGAGTTGCGGAAAGTATTGGGAAAATTTTAAAAGAAAATAATGACAAAGATTTTAAAATTATCGTGAACAAAAGCACTGTTCCCGTTGGAACAGCAAAAAGAGTTACTGCTAAAATTGCAAAAGCCGGTGTTAAGAATTTCGATGTTGTTTCTAATCCGGAATTTTTGCGTGAAGGTTTTGCGGTAGATGATTTTCTAAAACCTGATAGAATTGTTATTGGTACAAGTAATGAACACTCAATGCAAAGGATGAAAGAATTGTACGAACCGTTCGTCCGGCAGGGTAATCCAATTTTAGCGATGGATACCGCAAGCGCTGAAGTTACCAAGTACGCGGCAAATTCATATTTAGCCATGCGCATCACCTTCATGAATGAACTAGCAAATTTTTGTGAGAAAGTCGGCGCTAATATTGATATGATCCGGCGTGGTATGGGAACTGATAACCGGATCGGCAAAAGATTTTTATTTCCGGGAATCGGTTATGGTGGTTCCTGCTTTCCGAAAGATGTGAAAGCCCTAATAAAAACTTCGCAGGAAAACGAATCACCATTAAAAATATTAAACGCCGTTGACCAGGTAAATAATGTTCAGAAACTTGTACTGGTTAATAAAGTTCTCACTCATTTCAATAATGATATAAAAGGAAAACATTTTGCCGTTTGGGGTTTAGCTTTTAAACCAAATACCGACGATATGCGCGAAGCTCCTTCGGTAGTAATTATTAATGAATTGTTAAAACTCGGAGCAACAGTTGCCGCACACGATCCGGTGGCGGTTGAATCGGCAAAGTTTTATTTGCAAGAAAGAATCACCTATTCTGAAAATGAATATGCTGCACTTGACAACGCAGATGCACTTCTCATTTTTACTGAATGGAATGAGTTCAGAAATCCCGATTTCGAATTGGTTTCATCTAAGTTGAAGAATAAAGTGATCTTTGACGGAAGAAATATTTTTGATCCGTCCAGAATGAAAGAAATACATTACACCTATTACAGCATCGGAAGAGAAGCAGTGAAAGGTTGATAAATTGAAACGAAAAATATTTCTCTTCCTCTTTTTCATTTTCTTTTTTCTGCAACAAAGTTTTGCAGAAAGCATTCAGCTATTTGGGCTTATCGGTGATTTGAAATTACAGAATGGAAAAATTTTACATGACTGTAAAATTGGTTACCGAACATTTGGTTTACTAAATAGCGAAAAATCAAATGTAATTCTTGTTCCAACCTGGTTTGCGGGTGTAAGCAAGGATGTAATTAGTTTACTCGGTGCGGATAAATTGATAGATACAACACGTTATTTCATCATTGTGGTTGATGCGCTCGGAAACGGTATTTCAACTTCGCCCACAAATTATTCCCATGAAATTCCTTTCCCGGAAATTACGGTGCGCGATATGGTTGAATCGGAATATAAATTGGTAAAAAATATTCTAAGCATCAATCATTTGCTTGCAGTCATTGGCGGTTCAATGGGGAGTATGCAGGCTTTTGAATTTGTAGTGGCTTATCCCGATTTTATGGATAAAGCAATTCCTTATTCGGCTTCACCCAAAATCACCTCGAACGAGAAAATTATTTTTTCATTGATGAAAGAGATAATTACTACCGGCAAGAAATACGGTGAATCTGAAAATGAAATTCTGAAAAAGTTAAATATTATCATTCAACTTTTGGCGCGGACTCCGGCAAACGTAAACAAAAACTATCCCAGAGATAAATTCACAGAATTGCAAAAGAAGTTTGAGAGAACTTCTCCAATTTTTACTACCGCATGTTACCTTGCGCAAATTGATGCCATGTTTACGCATGATATTACAAGAAATTTTAATTCATCTTTTGAAGAAACAGCAAAACATATTAAAGCGAAACTTTTCATCATTGTTTCTCAAACGGATTTGCTATTGAATCCACAGCCGGCGCTTGATTTTGCGGTAGCAGCAAACTCCAAAACGCTTCTCTTAAAAAATGATTGCGGGCATTTAGCCGTTGGCTGTGAAATGGACTTGTGCCGTACCGAAATTCAGAAATTTCTTGAAGAAAAATAACAGGAATGCTTATGAAAAATTTTCTTTCAACATCAATTCTTTTTTTTATTTTGTTTGGAATAACTTTTATGAAACCGCAATCGTTAAAACCAAATTGGATTGAAATATCAACTAAAAGTTTAAAGCAGCAACTCATCCAAAAGTATGGTGAAAAGCAAAAGGCAAATATCGAAAAAGGAATAACTCAAGTTGCTGAATTTTGGCGTGAAAGCGACGGCAGCCAAACCCAGTTTGAAGATTTTGTTTCTGCAAATTATGCAGGTGATCCGGACACGCATAATCAACTCTTCGATAGATTTGAATATCTTCTTGAACAAACCGATGGTCACTTTAATAAACTAAATTTGGATTATCGCCGTCAAGCTGATTTAGAATTAGGTCCAATTTTGCCGGTTGATGAAATATTTGCCGGATACGATCCTTCTGCTCACATCAACGATGATTTTTTTCAAAATAAAATTGCTTTTGTTGTTCTGCTCAATTTTCCATTAACAACTTTGGAAGATCGTTTATCGAAAGGGGAGTTATGGACGCGTAAAGATTGGGCGGAAACCCGTTTGGCGCATCGTTTTGCAAAAAGAATTCCCGCAGAAGTTAATTTGGCAATTGGTGAAGCTTCGGCAAAATCATCTGCATATATAGCCGGTTACAATATTTGGATGCATCACGTAATAAGTGAAAAAGGGGAGCGGCTTTTCCCCGAAAAAATGCGTTTACTTTCCCACTGGAATTTGCGCGATGAATTAAAAGCAAATTATCCATTAGAAAAAATTGGATTGACGAAACAAAGAATCATTCAAAAAGTTATGGAAAGAATTGTTACACAGACAATTCCCGAAATCGTTATCGACAATCCGGCAGTTGATTGGAATCCTTTTACAAATGAAGTGAAAATTTCTTCTGTGAAAGATTATTCTGAAAATAAAAATGCAGTTATAAATTTCTCAGATAAAGCCGAACCAAACACCCGTTATAAAATGCTGCTTGATGATTTCAAAGCTGCAAAGTTGGCTGATCCTTATTCTCCAACCGCAAAAACCATGATCGAAAGAAGATTTAACGAAAACCGTGAAATGCCGGAAGTTCGTGTGAAAGAAATTCTCGAATCAATTTTATCGTCTCCACTTGTAAATGAGACTTCCAAGCTGATTGAAAAGAGATTAGGGAAATCACTTGAACCATTTGATATTTGGTATAACGGATTTAAACCAAAGAGCAAGTACTCGGAAGCTGACTTAGATAAAATTGTAGCAAAAAAATATCCAACTCCGAAAGCTTATCAAAAGGATATTCCGAATCTTTTAGCCAAGCTTGGATTCACAAAAGAAAGAGCAGAATTTTTAGCAAACAATATTGAGGTTGATCCTGCCCGAGGCTCCGGTCATGCGTGGGGTGCAGGAATGCGTTCCGAGAAAGCGCATCTCCGTACTCGCGTTGATAAAACCGGAATGAATTATAAAGGTTATAACATCGCGGTTCATGAAATGGGACATAATGTGGAACAGACTTTTTCTTTAAATACGATCGATCATTTTTTGCTGCAAGGTGTTCCGAACACCGCGTTTACCGAAGCGTTCGCATTTCTTTTCCAGAGCAGAGATTTAGCCTTGTTGGATTTGCAACCGGAAGATCAAAATGCAGAAGCATTACATGCACTGCAAGATTTTTGGGCAACGTATGAGATTGCCGGTGTATCGCTTGTTGATCTTGAAGCATGGCATTGGATGTACGAACATCCGGATGCAAATGCAGAACAATTAAAAGAAGCTGTTCTCTTAATCGCAAAAAGTATTTGGAACAAGTTTTATGCGCCGGTCTTTAAAATAAAAGATGTGGTGCTGCTCGGTATTTATTCGCACATGATAGATTCTTTCCTTTATTTACCGGATTATCCGCTCGGTCATATTATTTCTTTTCAAATAGATGAGCATATAAAGCAAACAGGAAACCTTGGAAAGGAATTCGAAAGAATGGCAACGTTCGGCAGCGTCTCACCCGATGTTTGGATGAAGCATGCAACGGGTTCGCCGGTAAGTGAAATGTTTTTACTTGATGCTGCTAGAAAAGCGTTGGAAAAAATTAGAAATTAATCCTGCAAATGGGATGAAAAACAGCAATAATTTCTTTACTTTTAAAATGAAATTACTGCTCACAATTCTATAAAGAAGAAAAGCGCCGTTGGATGCCGGCATTGTCGTGCAATTAAAAGTGTAGTTTTAATTTCGCTTTTAGAAAAATAAAGAGGAATAAAGTGCAACAAATTTCTTTTGCTTTAGGAAGACAGACATTATTGCTATACAGGAAATCGATTTCCGTTTTTTCCTTTGTATTAGAAATTATTTATGAACTGAAAAACTTTTTCCTTCAGCGGAAAATTACCCGGCTCATCTTGATTCGTCAAATTCTCTTTACTGGATTTGAAGCATTAGGTTTGATCGCTTTTGTTGCAGTTGCTGTTGGTGGAATAATCATTCTCGAAGGAAGCGCAATTCTTCCCGGTTTCGGACAAAGCAAACTGCTATACACTATTCTTGTAACGGTAATTCTTCGCGAACTTGGTGGACTGCTTACAGCCTTTATTATCATCGCCCGCTCGGGTACTGCCATTGCGGCCGAACTAGGAAATATGGTGGTTAATCAAGAAGTGGAATCGCTTGTCTCTTTCGGCATCTCACCGATTTTATATTTGGTAGTTCCCAGAGTACTTGGCGTCGTGCTTTCAATGATAGCGCTAAATATTTATTTTAATATTGCAGCATTAGCTGGCGGGTGGTTTATGGCATATCTTTTTGCCCCAATCCCGATTCCGGATTTCCTTTATAAATTATTTTCAGAAATTTCAGTGAGCGATATTACTTCAAGTTTTATCAAATCACTTTTCTTTGGATTTATCATAGCAGTAGTCTCGAGTTATCAAGGACTTCAAGTCAACTTTGCTTCCACTGAAGTACCGCAGCGAACTATTAAAGCAGTAGTTCTTTCTCTCAGTTGGGTGATCATTGTAGATATTCTTATTACGGCAATAATGTATTTAGTATAATGCAAAAATTGGAAGCAAATAACGTTTCTTATAATAAGGAAAATCAAATTTTAAATGATTTTTCTTTTTCTTTCGATCAACAATTATATGGGATATTATCCGATCAGTCGGAAGAGAATACCAACGTTCTTAAAGTTCTTGCAGGATTACTTGAACCCAACGGAGGAAAGGTTTTACTTGATGGGAAAAATGTATTCACGTCGTTCCAGAAAAAAGAAAGAACTATAAGAAAACAAATTGGATTTGTTTTTCAATACGGCGGACTACTCTCAAATATAAATGTTCTCGAAAACCTTTTAGTACCTTATGATTTTCATTTTCCGGAAATATCTTTTGAAGAGAAAAAGAAAAAAATTGCACGTTTGATGGAAATCTTTGAATTGCCAGGCAAAATATTAACTGAGCGACCGGCAAAACTAACAATCTCTACACGTAAGGCACTTTTATTTATAAGAACGTACTTAACTGAACCGAAAATTATTTTCTATGATGATCCATTTATGAACTGCAGTTTTCAAATAAAAAGAACTATTCTCCAAATGATCTTAAAGTTAAAAGAAGAAAATATTATTCAGATATTTTGCGAAAGTATTGATGCGCAATTGTACGAGTTGGCTGATACTGTAATTTTCTTGCAACAAGGGACTTTATATTCATCAAATACGTTTAATGAATTTAAAAAATCAAAATCTGATTTTGTCACAGGCTTAATTTCAAAATTATTAGCAGAGTAACTTATGAAATTTAAATTACGCTACTCGGAAAAAATTGTCGGCACTTTTTTAATTGCCGCACTCATCATTATTGCTGCTTCAACTGGATATTTATTATTGCATAATAAAGTATTTGAGAAAAAATTCCTGTTCAAAGCAAAATTTGGTGACGCTGTGGGACTGTCGTCTTCAACTCCAGTATATTTTAGAGGATTTAAAATCGGAGTGATCACCGATTATGAATTAACGGAGGACAATTATATCCTTGCCGATTTTAAAGTATATGAAGAATTCAGAAAAAAAATTGTAAAAAAATCAGCATTGTTGAAAAGTGTTAATCCGGTTACTTCAACCAGTACGATTGAATTTCTGCAAGGTCCGGAGAACTTTTCAGAATTAGCAGAAGGAAGTATGATTCCTGCGATTGATATTCCCGAAGGTGAAATCCTTCTCGCAAAAAATATGGTGAAAAAAACCGGGGATCCCCTGAGCACGGTTATTTATAATCTTGCAGCCTTCTCCGAAAATATTAATAAAGATAATAATGTTGATAAAGGGGCATTCTTCCGCGCATTGGTAAATATGGCTGACGCCGCCGAGGGGATGAAAAAAATCACAGACAACTTGAATATTGATATCGAAAGCATTTCCAAACCTGACAAATATGGAAGACGTCCGATGGCATCTTTGGTGGTAAATGCCGCACAGATATCCGATTCTTTGCGGGTAATGACGGGCTTGGTTAATCATTCTTTAATGCGTTTAGATACTGTGATAACTGCTTACAGCCAGCCTGAAGGACTTGTCGCCAAAATGATTGATCCGGATGGAAAGCAAATTATTGAACCGATCAGAAAAACCATTTCTAATTTAAATGACGTGCTCCCCAAGCTTGAAAAGTTTTCTGAATTTCTTGTTACACAGCAGGGACAATTCGTTATTATTCTTAAACAACTCGTGGAAACATTAGATGAAGTTCAAGTTACCTTTGAAACGATAAACAATGGTCCTTTGATCGGCAAGCCAAAGAGTGAAAGAAAAAAATAATATAAAAAAAGATAAGGCTTTCTCAAAAGCGATCTTAAAATCGCATTGAGCGAAGTCGAAGTGTGATTATTGTATAATGCTATAACACTGTTCCAAAATTGCTATTGAAAAGTTTTGAATAGTAAAATTAGGTTGTTAAGTTAGATGTATAGAAATATTTTTTTGAAAGTATAACTAAGAACTATTGAGCCAGAGGCTCACAAGTATAGTCAGTAAAACGCCGTAGCACAATATATTTATTCTAATTTTCTTGAATTACATTTATATAATTGTGTTGGCAATTATATTGTGACCCCGTACAAACAATGACATGAATGAATATTGAATTTAAAAGACTTGACAGTTTAGACCCAAACTTTGAAAAGAATTTTTCTGAGTTTGAGGATCAATTTTATGATATTTTATCTATGTCATATTCAATATACTATGGAAAAGAGTATCACGGAGACAGAATCAAAAATGGCAAGGCAATTATTTATTTAGGTTTCGTAGAAAATATTTTAGTTGCTGTATCATATGTTAAAAGAAATTTAAGAAGAGGCGGAACAGCCGTTTATCCAGAAGAATACAGGCGATTAGGACTTGCAAAAAAACTTGTGGAATTATCGTTAAAAGATTTTCCAAAACAATTTACAATTTTAAGCACAAACAATGAACATAGTCATAAAATGCTTGCTTTAATGAATAAAGTTGGTTTTAAAATGGCAACAAGAGAAAAAGAAGTAAAAGAAATTGTGGAAAACGAATTTTCATTACTTTCCAATTTTAGGTTTTACAATGACTATTTCGTCTTTGATAGAGAAAGTGAAAAAAGAGAAACAAAAAGATATTTTTTAACTTTGCTGTATACTTTGTAAAATGGAACAACTTGACAAAGAAACTGTAATAAAAATACTAACTGCGTTTGCTGTAATTGTTGCTGCATTCGTTGCAGGTATGTTAGGCTTTTTTGCCCAATTGATACTAAAACGGTTTGATAATTTACTAGCTGGGAAAAAAGAAAAAGAAAATCAAAAACTTAAATTCTATATACCATTATTAAGATGTTTATATGAATTAGATGACAGATTAGATAGAATTGTTAATAAACAACTCGATTCCAATTGGTTAGATGCAAAATATCTTGACGATATAAAAAACAAAAAAGGGTTTGCTTCCAATCCTAATAATACAGGGTATTTCATAATAAGTAGTATTTATCTTATTGCTAGTTTTTTTGGATTAACAGAAGCAATTAAAAAGGGAGTTGATACAACTA
Source organism: Ignavibacteriaceae bacterium (assembly GCA_023229425.1). GTDB lineage: Bacteria > Bacteroidota > Ignavibacteria > Ignavibacteriales > Ignavibacteriaceae > UBA1563. The sequence continues at coordinate 106,989 of JALNZG010000006.1, read as the reverse complement.
AATTCTCATATAACCATAAAACAATAGTCAAGTATTGGAACAAATTAAAAATTATAGCTAATAAAACATTAGGGCTTAAGCAAAATCAAAATATTTTTCAATTTGACCCAGACATAAGTATAATTAGTAGGATTTTTGTTCACCCTGATTTATTTAATAATTATATTCAAACAAAATCATTAATTGCCCCAGTAGATGCATGTAAACTTCATAAACATATTCAGCATTCAATTGGTGAAATGATGCTTGAGAAAGATGGTGAAGATAAATATAGAGTTAAAAGTTTTAGAGAATTTTATGATTCCTATATTATGGACGAAGGTTTTAGATTTTGGTTCGTTTTAATTGAAAATCTATTTTGTAATTTATCAAATTTTCAAAAGAATAAAAGCATAGAAAAGAAAGTTGAACTCAAAAACGATATAAGACCATTAAGATTAATAGCAATTCAATACTGGTGTCGAATTCTAATGAAAAATATCTCTAAAGAACTAGACTTGGATGAATTAAACCTTGAAACAAGACCACCAGATGACGTACTTATAAACTTAAGTGATGAATTAAAAAGCACAATTAAATCATTTAAGTTGGACAATACTCAAACATATCTTTTAGGTTTAAAATTAAATAACTAATAATATTAAATAACTAATAATAAAACATTATGCAAAATTCAATAATAACAGTGATTTATTCTCATGGTAGATTTGGTTCACCTTGGTATGGTTTCAAAATTGAAGCATTAAGACCAGTGGCTTTAAAAATGGGTATTAATATGATTTCGATAAGATACCCAGAGGACATGCCAATTGAAGAAATGGAAGACAAACTTTTTAATGTTATCAAAGATGATGTGAATGTCCCTGGCGACCTCGTATTATTAAGTTCTAGCAGAGGAGCATATATTTCAACAAGAATTTCACAAAAAGTCATTACATATTTTGAAAACGAAGAAGTTAGAATGGACGATGATAAAACCCTACCTAAAAGACATTTATTGGGACAGTTTTTAATTGCACCGGCATTTTATATTAAACCCGAATACTATCCAGACCAAAATCCAACACCTGCTTCAAGTATCAAAACCACCATAGTTCACGGGTTTGATGACAATGTTATTGCCAGTGAAAATAGTATAAAATTTTCTAAACTTTTCAAATCTCAACTCTACTTAATAGAAGGTGGACATAGGTTGAATTCACAGCGCGCCAGACTTTGTCTATTATTTGAAAGTTTTTTGACTGACATCTTAACTTCATCTGACCAACATTTTGAAAACTGGTTAAAAGACAATCCACAAGAGACAACTCAACCTGATGACTGGAAATAACTACACATCAAATATTGCCAAAATGGGGGCGGACGTGCTTCTATGACTAATGTGCAATAACCAACTTTTATATTTTACTTTTTTGAAGTCCAGCTATCTTTTAAAGTAACGGTTCTGTTAAACACTAATTTTTCTTGAGTAGAAAATTTTGAATCAAGACAAAAGTATCCGTTCCTCTCAAATTGAATATGCTCTCCGATTTTTGCGTTCTGTAAAGACGGTTCAACAAGAGCATCATCAATAATTTCAAGAGAATGAGGATTCAGGAAATTTAACCAGTTCTCATCCGAAGCCAGATTTTCAATTGTAAAAAGTCTATCGTACAGTCTCACTTCAACGGGAACAGCTTGCAATGCCGAAACCCAATGAATTGTTCCTTTAACTTTTTTAGCGCTCGTTCCGGTTCCGCTTTTTGTTTCCGGGTCAAATGAGCAGCGCAATTCAACAACTTCGCCGTTTTCATTTTTTATAACTTTATCGCATTTGATGATGTAAGCATAACGCAATCGCACTTCGCCGCCGGGAACAAGCCGGTGAAATCCTTTTGGTGGATTTTCTATAAAATCTGTTTGCTCAATAAATAATTCACGCGAAAAAGGAATATTTCTCTTTCCCATTGCAGCGTCTTCGGGATTATTTACCGCTTCTAACTCTTCAACTTTATCTTCCGGATAATTTGTTAAAACAATTTTTAACGGACGCAGCACAGCCATTACCCGTTGTGCGCGTTTATTCAAATCATTCCGTATTGAAAATTCAAGCAGAGAAATATCTGTCAAAGCATCTCTTTTCGCCACCCCAACAGTTTCAGCAAAATCTCTCAATGCTTCGGAAGAATATCCTCTTCTGCGTAAACCGGAAATGGTTGGCATTCGCGGATCATCCCAGCCATCAACATAATTTTCTTTGACAAGTTGAAGCAGTTTTCTTTTGCTCATAACCGTGTAATTTAAATTCAACCTGGCAAACTCTATTTGTTGGGGATGATAAATCCCAAGTTCATTTAAAAACCAATCATAAAGGGGGCGGTGGTTTTCAAATTCCAGAGTACAAATTGAATGGGTAATCTTTTCAATTGAATCTTCCAATCCATGCGCCCAATCATACGTAGGATAGATGCACCATGCATTTCCCTGACGCTGGTGAGTTTCATGAACAATGCGGTACATGATTGGATCGCGCAAATTGATGTTTGGAGAAGCCATATCAATTTTTGCGCGCAAAGTTTTTTCACCGTTCTTAAATTCTCCATTGCGCATGTGTTGGAATAGATCAAGATTTTCTTCAATACTTCTGCTACGGTCAGCGCTTTCTTCTCCCGGCTCGGTTAAGGTTCCGCGCGTTGCTCGGATTTCATCGGCATTTAAATCGCAGACGTAAGCTTTTCCTTTTTTAATCAACCCGATGGCAAACTGATACATCTGCTCAAAATAATCTGACGCAAAAAACAATCTATCCTCAAACTCAACGCCAAGCCATTTTGCATCTTCAATAATTGAATCAACATATTCCTGTTCTTCTTTGCTGGGATTTGTGTCATCAAAACGGAGATTGAATTTTCCTTGGAAATCTTTTGCAATACCGTAATTAAGGCAAATCGATTTTGCATGCCCGATGTGAAGATAACCGTTTGGTTCCGGTGGGAAGCGTGTATGAATGTTGCCATTCCATTTATTAGTTTCTAAATCTTCATTAATGATTTCATAGATGAAATTTTTTTTCTTTGTGGATTCAGACGGTAGTCCGGTGTTGTGTTGTTCACTCATAGGGTTTCTATTTTTTGTTACAAATTTACAGAAATTTAAAACAAAAAAACCCGAAACGAAAATCCCGGGTCTTTTTAAAATTAATTATTTTTTATTTTGAAGGTTTTGCGCGTTCAACAACGGTGCGGTCGCCCTTCTTTTTTGAATTTAATTTTTCTAAGACAACTTCTGCATCGCGCGGGGAAACGGAAAAGAATGAATACGTGTCCATTACTTGAACCGCATCAATTCTGCGTGATTCAATATTAGTTTTTTGCATAAGCATGTCGACTAATTTTTTTGGGCTTAAACCGTCTTTTTTCCCAACGGCAATAAATAATCTTTCCTGACCTTTGTCACCTCTTTCTCTACCTTCTCCTCTGTAACCATCTTCTCTTCCTCTGCTTTCTCCTCTGGGACTCTCTTCTCTTCTTCTACCATCGCCTCTAGGGTTCTCTTCTCTTCTTCTGCCGTCTCGTGGTTTATCTTCTCTTCCTCTACCGCCTCTTGATTCTTGTCTTCCTCTAGAGCTGCTACTTTTTGATTCAAAGTTTCCGGATTGCCTCTTTGATTCAAAGAAGTCCTGTACGTTTGCATAACTTCCTTCTTCAAGAGAATTTTGAAAAGCATATTGAATCAATGCGGAAGTAATTTCTTCAGGTGTGTTATTCTCAAGCAAGTCTTTGGCAAGAGTAACGTAGTTTGTATCAACACCTTTAGTAATAAGATTTTTAATTTCTAAGGCAATTTTCTCTTTTTTGAAATTGATCACTTCTTTTACTTGTGGGATACGTCCTTTTCGGATATCAGTCTTTGTAATGTTTTTAATGAACATCAATTTTCTATATTCTTCAGGTGAAACGAAAGTAATCGCAGTTCCTTCTTTTCCGGCCCTTCCTGTTCTTCCGATGCGGTGCAGATAAGCCTCAGGGTCTTGAGGTAACGCAAAATTAATTACGTGTGTAAGGTCGTCGATATCCAAACCGCGTGCGGCAACATCGGTTGCAACAAGCACGTTCGTCTTTTTCTTTTTAAACTTATTTAAGATTTTTTCCCGCTGGGCTTGAGAAATATCTCCGTGTAATCCTTCCGTGTCATAATCGCGGTCATGTAATTTTGAAGTAATGAAATCGACATCATTTTTAGTTCTGCAAAAGACAATTCCGTAAAATTCATTTGTTGTGTCAATAATGCGGCAGAGAGCTTCAAGTTTGTCAGATTCGCGGACTTCAAAATAAATCTGATCGGTTAATGTAATAGTTTGTCCCGCATTTTTTGCTTTCACAATTTCGCGGTTTTTCATATATTTTTTTGCCAGGGTTGAAATTCGATCCGGCATTGTAGCTGAGAATAAGAATGTTCTTCGCTCCGAGTTAGCTCCGCTTAATATTTCTTCAATGTCATCAATGAATCCCATATTGAGCATTTCATCGGCTTCATCTAAAACCACAAAAGAAAGTTTACCAAGAGAAAAAATCTTTCTCTTCAATAAATCCATAACTCTTCCGGGAGTTCCAACAATAACATCAACTCCTTTTTTCAGTCTTCTTAATTGAATATCGTAGGACTGTCCGCCATAAATAGGGGCGACGTGAATATTTTTATGTCCACGAAGAGAGTTAAACTCCTCCGCAACCTGAATAGCAAGTTCACGTGTAGGAACGAGGACTAAAACTTGGAGATGACTGGATTTGGTTGCTAATTTATCTATTATGGGTAATGCAAACGCTGCAGTTTTTCCGGTGCCGGTTTGTGCTTGTCCTATTAAGTCGCTCTCAGATTGAAGAATTAACGGGATTATTTTGCTCTGAATTTCAGTCGGTTCTTCAAATCCCTTCATCTTAATAGCTTGAAGCATTTCGTCGGAGAGTCCTAATTCATTAAAGGAAGTGGTCATGTAATGTGTACTTTCATCTGGTTGATATTATGCCATGAATTGAATTTCAACCTATGAAGAATAGCTCTTGTGTTCTCTAGAAACGATAAAAGGGAGGACAAAAAGTAGATAATAAACAAATCCTAATAAGTAGAAATAATTCCGTGTGCTAAAATAATCGAATTTCTTATCATTTCATAATAAGGGAAAAGCTGAAATAGAGTTAAAATCAAACTTTTACTAATTCTTTAGCGATATTTATTCGATCAATCGTTTCTTCTTTGCCGAGAATGAAGAGAATATCGAACAATCCCGGACCGCCGCTAACTCCAGAAACCGCTAAACGAAGCGGGTGGATAATTGCTGCATTTTTTACTCCCGCTTCTTCGGCAACTTTGTGTAAAACATTTTCATAATCTTCTTTTAAGGGATTTTCAATATCATGAATGGTTTTAGCAAATTTTTGAAGAAGTTGTGCACTTTCATGTGTCCAATGTTTTTTTATCGCTTCAAGATCATAGGATTGCGGTCGGGTTAGGAAATAACTTCCGTTGAGAATAATTTCTTTAACAAAATTTATCCGCTCCTTCATCGAATGAATTATGAGCAATAACTTTTCGTCGTTTAACGAATGGTTATTAAAAGATGAAACTGCAAGTTCTTCCTTCAACAATTTCAAGAATTCTTCATCACTCTTTTTTTGAAGATGAGCGAAATTCATGGATTGAAGTTTTTCGATATTAAAAACCGCCCCGGCTTTATTTACCCGTTCTAATGAAAATGATTCACACAATTCATCAAGGTAATAAAACTCTCTATCGTCTCCTGCGCTCCAGCCGAGAAGAGCAACAAAATTAACGAGCGCTTCTTTCAAATAACCTTTTGCGCGGTAATCTTCCACCGCCACATCGCCTTGCCGTTTACTTAATTTAGATTTATCCGGATTTAACAAAAGAGGGAGATGCGCAAATTTCGGAATTTCCCAGCCGAAATATTTATAAAGCAAAATATGTTTCGGTGTTGATGAAAGCCATTCCTCTCCACGAATTACGTGGGTAATTTTCATCAAATGATCATCAACAACATTTGCAAGATGATACGTTGGATAGCCGTCGCTCTTTAATAAAATCTGATCGTCAACCACATTGCTGTTAAAAATAACTTCACCCCGGATGATATCATCAATACGGATCATTTCATCCGGTTGAACATTTAAGCGGATAACGTAAGGCTCATTGTTTTTAAGTTTTTCACTTATTTCAGTTTCATTTATATGAAGGCAATGCTTATCGTATTTTGATTGTACACTGGTTTTTTGCTGTTCGTCGCGGAGTTGTTTTAATCTGTCTGAAGTGCAAAAACAGTAGTAAGCTTTTTTTTGTCGGACGAGTTCGTCGGTATATTTTTTATAAATGTCTAATCGTTCGGATTGAACATACGGACCAAATCCACCGTCTTTTCCCGGACCTTCGTCATAATCAAGCCCTGCCCACTTCAATGTAGTGATTAGATTTTCAACGGCTCCTTCAACAAGACGTGTTCTGTCCGTATCTTCTATGCGAAGAATAAAAGCGCCGTTATTTTTTTTTGCAAAAAGATAATTATAAAGTGCAGTACGGAGACCGCCAACGTGCAAGTATCCTGTTGGACTTGGCGCAAACCTGACTCTTGGATTTTCACTAATCATTATTAAACTCTATTGTGTTTTAGATAAATAAGATTATGCTTCATACCAAAGGATCTTGTTTTTAATTAATGGAAAGATATAAGGACTTATCCCTTTTTCTGTAAGAAGATCAACTTTTCTACCGAAAATATTCTCTAACTCAAAAGCTAAATCAATAAAATTGTCAAAAGATTTATCCTCAAAGTCAACGAGCAAATCAATATCGCTTATCTTAGTTGCTTCGTTTCTTGAAAATGAACCGAATAATCCAATTCTTATAACACTATATTTTTTTAATAATGCTCTATGACCTTTGAGTATTTCAATAATTTCACTAGAAGAATATTTTTTCATTTAATTTTATTTCCTTTTCTCAAAATTAAGCAAAGATTAAGATATTTATAGACGATCATCTTAAATTAGTAGAGAAAATAACGGTGTAGTTTTTAAGCCGCCTAACGGCCTGCGGTTCACCCGCGCGGACCGCGCGCGAAGAAGTGTAAACCTTGCGATGCATGAAAGCAGCGGTCCGCGTCGGGTGCAACCGCTTAGTTAGGCCTTTGTCTCGCAGCAGTCACCTACGCCTCTTTGGTATCGCGAAGCCGAAAGCCACACCAATGAAGATGCCCATACTGATGCCGACCGGTAGGTTTTTCATAGCCACGCCGCCAATAATGCCGAGCGTCATTCCGACCAGCAACCAACCGGCATTGAACCTGGCCGCCCGCTTTGGAGATTTATTATTCATGTTCGATGGGGAAAGTTCTTTTGCCTAACTATTAATTATACTGCCAAAATTCCGTATAGTACACATGGCAGTCTGCGTACTATATTTTAACTGAAACTTTATTTTTTGCCGTTTTATCAACTTTAATACTTGAAAATTCTGTATAACATACACCCTATTACAAGATACTATCCAGCGGACTTTTTACTCTCTTCTTTTTACTTGAAACTTGTCGCGCTATGCTCTTTTAATAAATTTATCGGAAGTGTAAAACTTTACTTTCTCAACAAATTCCTGGCTGTCAATTGGTTTTGGAATATAATCGGTCGCGCCTGATTCCAAACATTTCTCTTTATCACCTTTCATAGCAAAGGCAGTAAGAGCGATAATCGGAATTTCTTTATAGTCCAACATCATTCTGATTTTTTCTGTAGCTTCAAATCCGTTCATAACAGGCATCTGCATATCCATTAGAATGAGATCGAATTTTTGCTTGCCAACCTGGTCAACTGCTTCGGCACCGTTCTCAACCACCACCACCGATGTAAAATTATTCTTTTTTAACAAACGGGTAACAATTATTTGGGAATGTTTGTAATCTTCCACCAAAAGAATTTTCGGTACATCGATTTGTTTTGCCGCTTCTTCAGGTGTAGTAGGTTCGTCATAGCGGTTGATCATTGCGTTTACAGTGCTTGCTAAATCTTCAATATTAGTACTTCGTTTGTCAAGCAGTTCAGTAAACAACCCATCAATTTTCTTTAGATCTTCCTCATAATTTTCTTTCCCGGTATAAATCATAATCGGAAGATTAGTGTACTTTGGATTTGATTTTATAAGCTTGATCAAATCAAACCCGTTGATCTCAGGCATATCGAGATCAATGATCGCCAGGTCAAGAGGGATGTCTTTTATAGTCTCGATAACTTTAGAGGACTGAGAAAGGGCAATAGGGTTATAGCCGACAGACGATATTGCCTCTTTCACTAAATTCAATGTCGGAACATCATCATCAACACAAAGAATGTTTGAATCTTTTTTCAGTTTGTAACTTGTTAAGACTTCAACTAAATCTTTGTACTTGATCGGTTTAACAAAGTACTCAACAGCTCCCATTAAAAAAGCTTTTTGCTGTTCGGCTTCAACCGAACAAACAATTATCGGAATAAATTTAGTGGATTTATTTTCCCGGATTTTCTTAAGCAATTCCAAACCGTTAATATCCGGAAGTATAATGTCGGTAATAATAGCAAGCACTTGTTCACGTTCCAGATATTCAAGCGCTTTTAATCCGGCATTAACAATTACCGGTTCATATCCCCATTTATTAAGATAGTTGGCTAGGAGTTTTGAAGTGGCATAATCATCTTCAATTACTAATACTTTATTCTTTCCTTCCGATGCCTTGGGAAGAATAGAAATCTTAGCTTCAATATCATTAACTTCATTGATCGGAAGAATAAAGCGGATGTTCGTTCCTCTATCCCTATTTGAAGCTGCCTCAACGGTTCCCTGCATTAATTCAACATACTTTCTGGCAAGCATATAACTTAAAGCAGTAAAACTATATTGCTTTTGAGCGGAAATATCTAATGCTTTAGGAAGAGAACTTCTATCCGGCATAGAAGCGGTTTTATTTGAAATATTGATCGCAACATGTTTTTTATCTAAAAGATTAGCGGTAACGGTTACTTCCCCGCTTACCGAATGATAAAGCAGATAAGATAAAAAATTTGTAAGCACAAGCCGTAATTTCTGATGATCAATTTTAATAATCGCCGCTAAGTCGTTTGCTATTGAGGAAACGAATGTAAACCCGGTATTTTTTAATTTATCAGATTGCTGATTTAAAATCTCAGTAACAACATTTTTGAAATTTATTTCGCTTGGAGTTTGAGTTACTCCGCCGCCGTCCACCCGTGCAAAATCAATTAGATCGTTTAAGAGTGAAAGGAGTTTTTGTGCATTATCTCTGATGGTTAATACATAATCCGCTTGGTTGGAAGTGAGCTTGTCGTCATTTAATAAAGAAGAAAATCCGATAATGCTGTTTGTCGGAGTGCGAAATTCGTTTGCTAATTCGGCAACAATTTTACTTAAATTAAACTCCGGTTCAATAACAGCTCCGGATACAGTTTGGAGATATGGAATAAGAAATTCGCCAAATTGTTCTAAAAATTCTCTATCGCCTTGAGTGAATGGGGTTTTTTGCGAAACTTTTAAAAGATATTTTTCTGAAGAGACTTTTATCGAAATACAGCTTTCGTAAATCACAAAATCGGTTGATTGGATCTCACAATTTACATCCGCGTTAAATAAAACTTTTGCAAAATCATTTTGATGAATCTTGCACGAGGAGCATTCATATAAGGCATTTGGCAAAAAAGATTTCCGTGCGGAAGGGGACTTTCCCTGAAAGACTAACTTATTATTGTTGTTAATCTTAAAAAGAATTGCTGATTGAAGTTGAAATTCATTCGCAATAAATTCGCAAAGTTTGTTCGGGAACTCTGAGATATTATGCGCAACAGAATTTTGTAACTCATTTAATCCGGTTAGCAAGTGAAGGTTCGATATTATCATAACGCTATAATTAATTCTCCATTTGCCCTAAATATAAAGATTTTCTTTAGAAATGAAAAAGATTATTTCGTTTCTTCAGGTACTTGGTAAAAAAAAGTGAAAATTTGTAGTAATTACTCCTTGACAAAGACCTTTAAGGGTAATATATTTCACCCATGAAAAAGCAATTATTTATCTTTATAACTTTTCTTTCCGTTACCTCTCTTTTGGGCGGAGTATTTTTAGATTTTATAAACGCTAAGAACGAAGGTGAAAACGTCCGCATTGAATGGAAAACATCCGATGAAAAAAACGTTAAGGAATTTGTTGTTGAAAGAAAAACTTATCAAGGTGAGTTTAACGCTTTAGAAACAATTAAACCTCTTGGCTCTAATTCTTATTATACTTTTCTTGACCAAAATGCTTACAAAGTTACCGATGTAATTTTTATCTATCGTATTAAAATAGTTGATTACGATGGTGCCATATCATATACAAAAGAAGTGAGCGTATCACATAACATTTCCGGCGTTAAAAGAACGTGGGGAAGTATCAAAGCAATGTTCAGATAGTTTTTGTGTTTACCTTCTCTTCTTTCCAAAAATTCTCTTTCTCCCATCTAAAATATCCTTTCCAAATTTCCATAATTTGTTTTTTTATCTTTGGTATATACTCGTGCACTGCAACCAAAAGAAATAGTGCAGAGACAAAAAGTGAATCATTGAAGCGTGGTTACAAAATTGTTGCAAATGAGAAAAATCAAATTCGCGTGCTTTTAAGTGAGGAGCAAAAATCAGTTTCTCTTGCGGTTCAAGGTGCGTATAATTTTATTTCGGACAATCAAGAAACCGGCAAATTGAAAAAAGGGGATATTCTAAATTTTCAAATTAACAGCGGTGGAGTTAATGTAAAATTTAATTCACGAGAAATTGATGGAATTACTTTCCTTTTGCAGCCGGTTGATTCAGAAAGTGCAATTTTGTTTTCCGGTAAAAAATACTCGGGAGATGTGTTGGTGGTTTACAGTGATAACAATAAAATATTTGTAATCAATCGTTTAGCTGTGGATGATTATTTGCTTGGAGTTCTACCGGCAGAAATGGCGGTAAAATTTAATCAGCCGAAACGATTTGAGGCATTGAAAGCCTTCGCTATTTGCGCAAGAACCTTTGCTGAAATGAAAAAAGCAAAGGGGAATACATATTTTGATATTACGGATGATGTTCGTGACCAGGTCTTTTTAGGTTCCGGAAGTTTTACTGAACTTGATAAAAATGCAGTAACCGAAACATCTCATGAAGTACTAAAGTTCAGAGAAAAACTTGCTGAAGTATTTTATCATTCAGCTTGTGGCGGAATGCTTGAAAATCCTGCAAATGTTTTTTCCGGTAAGGTTGATGATTATTTAGTTACTAAAAAAGATGGAGACGAAAATCCCAACTGCGAAATTTCCCCTACTTTTAACTGGAAAGAGTCATACACTCAATCTGATCTTTTAAAATTATTAAAAGCGAAAAATCTTTTGTCCAAAAAGCAACGGGTAATAAAAGATATTGAAATATCAGATGTATTCACCTCGGGGAGGGTGAAAGAACTCCGTATTAGTTTTAATGGGGCTGAAGACATTGTTCTGAAAGCTACTGAAGTTAGAAACGTTTTTACAAGAAAAGACACTAAAGGAATTTTGCGTTCTTCTTTATTTACAATTTCAAAAGAACTAGCAAAAGGTGAATTGAAAAAAATAATTTTGAGTGGAAAGGGAAGCGGACATGGAGTCGGGATGTGCCAATGGGGGGCAATGAATCTTTCGACCAAAGGGAAAAGTTATAACGAAATTCTTGATTTTTATTTTCTTGGCTGCACAATAGGGAAAACTGAATGATCCCAGCTTCCGTTAAAATATATCTTGCTTCAAAATCTCCGCGCAGAAAAAAATTGTTGGAGCAAATAAATCTTCATCCGGAAATTTTACATTGCCATTTTGATGAAGAATATCAGGCTAATCAAAAACCTTCAATCATTGCAAAAAAACTTGCTCTACAAAAATTAGATGAAGCTAAGAAACTGAACAAGAAAGGTATTTTAATAACTGCCGATACCATTGTTGTCATCAATGGAAAAATACTCGGAAAACCGGCTTCAATTCACCAGGCAGTTTTTATGTTAAAAAGTCTTAGTAAAAAAAAACATTTTGTGTACACAGGATTTTGTGTATTCAATTCTCTGAATGGAAAAATGATCAATGATTACGAAAAAACTGAAGTGACTTTTAGAAAATTAAAAGAAAATGAAATTAAGGAATACGTTGCCGGCGGAAGCCCTATGGATAAAGCGGGAGCTTACGGTATTCAGGATGATTACGGTGCAATATTTATCGAAAAGATTAACGGCTGTTATTATAATGTTGTTGGCTTGCCGCTTACAAAAGTTTACCAAGCAATTTTGAAAGTGCTTTGAAATGTTTGCTAAAATTAAAAGAAATATTTTCATCTCACTTGCCGCAGCGGGATTGCTCTATCTCCTTTTTTCACTCTATGCTGATTTTGATAAAGTATTAAAAGCTTTCTCTCTGTTTAATTGGTTTCTTCTTCCTTTGCTTTTGCTTTTATCTTTCTCAAATTACGTAACAAGATTTTTAAAGTGGGATTTTTATTTGCGGCTTTTAAATATCAAAATAAATAAGATTGATTCCTTTTCTGTTTTTATGTCGGGACTAATAATGAGTGTAACTCCCGGTAAAATGGGAGAACTGTTAAAAGCATATTTGGTAAAACAAATATCCGGCGAACCGATAAGCAAAACCGCCCCAATTATTTTTGCCGAAAGAATTACTGATTTTCTTTCACTCATTTTTATCGGACTTATCGGCGGGTATGTGTATAATTTTGGAAGAGGAATAATCATTGCTGTGGGGATATTTTTTGTGATCGTTACAATCGCTTTAACAAATAAAAATATCGGCGAAGCGATCATTAACTTTTTTTCAAAAATCAATTTTGTAAAAAAATATGGATCGCATGTAAAAGCAGCTTATGAAAGCTCCTACCAAATGCTTCAAATAAAACCTTTGTTTCAAATGTCGTTGTTAAGTTTGGCAGCTTGGTTTTTAGAATGTTTGGGATATTACATAATTCTCGTTAATTTTAAAGTAGAAGTTTCCTTGCTTTGGGCCTCTTTCAGTTATGCATTTGCAACTATTGTAGGTGCAATTTCGATGCTTCCCGGTGGTTTAGGAGTAACTGAAGGTTCATTGACGGTTTTACTTCAGCAAGAGCATTATTCACTTGAAATTGCTTTTGCCTCTACATTTATCATAAGGATCGTAACCTTATGGTTTGCGGTTCTGGTAGGTGTTATTAGTGTTCTGCTTTATCAAAAAAGATTTGGGAAAATAACGATCGAACAATAGAAAAAATTGAATGGAGTTCTCAATGAAAAAATTTAAAAAAATCATTCTTCCTGCCGATGGCGAAAAAATCACCTTCTCAAACGGCAAAATCACCGTACCTGATAATCCCATAGTTTTATTCATCGAAGGCGATGGAATTGGGCCCGATATTTGGCGTGCGTCAAAATTAGTTTTTGATGAAGCCGTAAAAAAAGCGTACTCCGGTAAAAAGAAAATTGCGTGGGCGGAAGTTTATGCCGGAGAAAAAGCTGTTAAAGTTTATGGAAAAGATAAATGGCTTCCTCAAGAAACTGTAGATGCTATTAGAGAATATTCCGTTGCAATCAAAGGACCTTTAACAACGCCAATCGGTGGCGGAATTAGAAGTTTGAATGTCGCACTTCGCCAATTGCTTGATCTATTTGCATGTGTTCGTCCGGTGAAATACTATCAAGGGACACCAAGCCCTATGAAACGCCCGCAGGATCTGGATATCGTTATCTTTAGAGAAAATACGGAAGACGTTTATGCCGGAATTGAATTTAAATCAGGTTCAAAAGAGGCTGAAGCATTAATAAAATATATCAATACAAAATTTGATAAAAATATTAGAAAACTTTCAGGTATCGGTATTAAACCGATAAGCGAATTCGGATCAAGACGTTTGGTGAAGAAAGCAATTGAGTTTGCAATTGAAAAGAAAAGAAGTAGTGTTACTCTTGTTCATAAAGGGAACATTATGAAATTTACCGAAGGTTCATTTAAAGAATGGGGTTATAAAGTTGCCAAAGAAGAATTTAGTGATTATGTTGTTACCGAAGATGAACTCTGGAAAAATTTCAACGGGAAAATGCCCGATGGGAAAATTTTATTAAAGGATAGAATTGCAGACAGCATTTTTCAACAACTTTTATTGCGACCGAATGAATATGAAGTATTAGCGACTCCAAATTTGAACGGAGATTATTTATCTGATGCCGCAGCTGCACAAGTTGGTGGTTTGGGTATTGCTCCCGGTGCAAATATGAGTTACGAAACAGCTATATTTGAAGCGACGCATGGAACGGCTCCTAAATATGCCGGACTTGATAAAGTTAATCCCGGTTCGGTTATTCTTTCCGGTGTAATGATGTTTGAATTTATGGGATGGACAAAAGTTTCTGCTTTAATTGAAAAAGCTATGAGAAAAACTATAAAATCGAAAGTAGTAACTTATGACTTTGCCCGTCTGACAAAAGGGGCAAAAGAAGTTGGCTGCTATAGGTTTGCTGAAGAAATTGTGAAGAATTTATAACATGTAAATTAAATCGCATCGTCTTAACGGTGTGTAATAAAAAGTAAAAAAAAGGAGATGTCATGTCAACAAAAGAAAGCAATGTAAGCAAGGGTTTACTAATAGGTTTCTTAACCGGGAGTGTAGTCGGTGCGGCTATAGCTTTATTATATGCGCCTAAAAGCGGTAAAGAACTACGTCAGGACATAAAAGGAAAAGCTGATGAACTACTCGATGAAGCGGAAAAATATCTAGATGTAGCAAAAGAAAAAGCTTCTACTATTTATAACGACGGGAAAAAAAAATCTGAATCACTAATTGCAGATGCAAAAGAAAAAGCCGATGTACTTATTAAGGATGCTGAAAAAGTTTTTTCCGAAGCAAAAGAAAAAGCGGGTCAAGCAATTTCAACCGGCAAAGAAACTGTAGCAACTGAGAGCGATAAAATCAAAAACGCTTTCAAAGCCGGTGTAAGTGCATACAAAGATGCAAAAAATTCATAACGAAAAAAGATTATGATTATTCAAATCTTTCAAGTCTTGCTGTTAGCATCAGCTTCAGTGCTTTGTATTGCTTTGGTTTTTTATATCAAGAGAATTACAAAGTCGTTTGAAAAGATGCAAGCCGATATCAGTCGTATGGCGGACGAGATCCATCCTATGCTTCATTCCTTCGAGACCTTAACTCATTCGGTTAATAAAATTACTACTTATGCTGAAGAACAGATGCATTCCATTTCATGGATGGTTGAATCTGTAAAATCCCGTGTGGTAAATTTACTTGAGGTGGAAAAAAAAATTAGGGAAGGGATTGAGGGTCCGGTACAGAGTTTAACAACGAATTTAAACGCTGTTAAAAAAGGGATTGCGGCATTCGTGCAAAGACTAAAATTCTAAAAATCCCCGCCGCGTAGGCGGGGCTCGAAAATTCTAATCCATAACAAGGAGTAAACCGTGAAAGAATATGGTCCAGAATCATTACGCAACATTGCATTAATCGGGCACGGAGGAACCGGCAAAACTTCGCTGTCCGAATTGTTTTTATTTACTGCCGGTGAAATTAATAGAATTGGAAGTATAGCCGAGGGGAACACAATCTCCGATTATTCAGCCAACGAAATCGAACGTCAATTTTCAATCTCTCTCTCTCTCTTGCACCTCGACTGGAAAAACACCAAAATTAATATTTTAGATACTCCCGGATATTCAGACTTTATCGGCGAAGTTAAAGCAGGCATGAAAGTTTGCGATACCGCCGTTATGGTTCTAAAAGCCGTTGAAGGAGTTGAAGTAGGTTCGGAATCCGCCGGTCATTTTGTTACTGAATACGGGATTCCCACTGCGATTATCATAAATAAATGCGATAATGAACATTCCCGTTTTGAGGAAATTGTAGCTCAAGCTAAGGAGAGATTAACAGATGCGGCAGTTATTGTTACCTTTCCTGCTAAAGAAGGTTTGGGCTTCTCATCTATCATTGATGTTATTAAGATGAAAATGTTTACTTACGGTGATGTTGGCTCAAAGAAAGTTACCGAATCGGAAATCCCGGAAGAATTAAATGCGAAAGTTGAAAAATACCGAACCGAATTAATTGAAAAAGTAGCCGAGCTTAATGAAGAATTAATGAATAAATATTTTGAATCGGGAACACTTTCCGAAACTGATTTAGAAATTGGAATAAAAACTTCAATGATAAACAGAAGTTTAACTCCGGTCTTTGCAACATCCGCAGCAAAAGGAGTCGGAATAAATAACTTTTTGGATTTTGTCGAAAAATATTTCCCCAACCCTGTTGACCGAGGTGCTTTTGAAGCGAAACTAAAAGATAAAAATGAGCAGATATCCCTTCAGGTTGATCCCAAAGGTGAACCGGTAATGTTTATTTTCAAAATTGTTTCCGAACCGCATGTTGGAGAACTTTCACTCTTTAAAGTATTTTCTGGTAAAGTTTATGCAGGGCTTGATTTAATCAATGAAGCAAATGGAAAAAGCGAGCGTTTAAGTCAGCTTTCTGTTCTCAATGGAAGAACTCGAAAAGAAGTAACCCAACTTCTTGCAGGCGATATCGGTGCAGTTGTAAAACTTAAAGATTCGCATACCAGTAATACACTTTCATCAAAAACTTTGCCGGTGATCATCGATCAGATTGTTTTCCCAGAAGCGATTATCCGGGGAGCAATTATTCCCAAAGCAAAAGGGGAAGAAGATAAAATTGCTACATGTTTACACTCGTTGCATGAAGAAGACCCATCATTCAACGTGAAATGGGAACCGGAAATTGCTCAAACAATTATTTCGGGACAAGGAGAACTACATCTTAATTTAGCCGTTAAACGCTTGAAGGAACGCTATGGCGTTGATGTGGATTTAGTTGAACCGAAAATTCCTTATAAAGAAACTATACGCGGCAGAGTTGATGATGTTGAATATAAACATAAAAAACAATCCGGCGGTAGAGGACAGTATGGGCATGTTCATTTTAAAATGGAACCAATGCCGAGAGGCACTGGATTCGAATTTGTTAATGGGATAGTCGGCGGAGTTATTCCAGGACGTTTTATTCCTGCGGTTGAAAAAGGAATAATTGATACAATGGAAAAAGGGGTGATCTCGGGAAACAAAGTTGTTGACGTTAGAGTAACCTTGCATTTTGGTTCTTTCCATGATGTGGATTCTGATGAAATGTCTTTTAAAATTGCCGGCGCTATGTGTTTTAGAAAAGGATTTACCGAATCAAAACCAGTGTTGCTAGAGCCGATCTATGAACTTGAAGTAAAAATGCCTGAAGAATGTATGGGCAACGTTATGGGGGATATTTCAAGCCGGCGCGGAAAAATTCTTGGTATGGAAAGCGACGGGCATTTTCAGATCATTAAAGCAAATGTACCGCTATCTGAACTTTACAAATATTCATCCACATTGAGGAGTTTAACTGCAGGTAGGGGAACGCATAGAAGAAAATTATCTCACTATGAAGATGTTCCAAAGGAGATAGAAAATAAAATTGTTGAAGACTATAAAAAGTCTAAATTAGAAGCATAAAATTAAATTCAAGATGCCGTCATCAATAGATGATGGCATCTTGAATTTATAAATTAGTACATCGCTAAAAAAATGTCGTCTTAATAAATATTTAAAGAATTGGGAATGGAAAAACTCTGGTCTCCATGGCGCTCGCAGTATATCGACTCTTTTTCAAATGTAACAAAAGATTCCGGATGTATTTTTTGTCAAACGGGAAAAGAAGAAGTTGAAACCTCGAGTTCTTTAATTGTCAATAAAGGGGAGTTGACTTTTACGATACTTAATCTTTATCCCTATAATAACGGACATTTAATGGTGGTTCCCTTTCGCCATTTAAGTGAATTCGCTTCACTTACCGAAGAAGAGAATAAGGAAATAATGGCAGAACTTCAGCTTGCGCAAAAAGCGTTGAAACTTGCTATGAACCCTCATGGTTTTAATATTGGGGCAAATTTAGGAAAAGTAAGCGGAGCCGGGATTGACGATCATCTTCATTTTCATATCGTTCCTAGATGGAACGGTGACACTAATTTTATGCCTGTTCTTGCAGAAGTTAAAGTTTTGTCTGAGGATTTAAGGCAAACAAAAGAAAAATTACTTGCCGCTTATCTTAAATTAAAAATTTAGCGGCAAGTAATCATTTCAAATTATTTTTCTTCCTGTGCCATCCATTTTTCTACTGCGGAAAGCAGCCCAGTCATTGCACCAATTAAAGGTTGATGTTGCGTTGCATCAATATCTCCCAATATTTCAGAATGAATATTGATATAAGCATCATTTAAAGTATGAGTGAATACTTTTCCGTTTTCGGAAAGATAGAGCCTCATATTTCTCCGGTCATTCGGTTCAATTTCTCTAATCACATAACCTTTTTCGACCAGCCCGTCAATTATTCTGGTTAATCGGCTGGCGCTAAGATTCATTCGTTCGGCAATTTCTTTATTGTTAATATTTTCAATCTCATTAATTTGACGCAAACATCGGAATTCCGCTTGCGTTAAATTATGTTGCTTTGCGAGTCTTTCTTCTTTTTCATGACAGCGTGCAAGCAGTTTAAAGGTTAGGTCTGCTAATTTACCCGCTGATTTTTGAAGTTCTTGTTGTTCCATAAGTATTGTTATTTCTTTATTGGAATTTGGTGACTAATTTTACTCCACGCTTCTGCATAGTTAAATCCTTTAAATGTTGGACTTTCGCTATTGTGGCAAGTTGTACAGAATTTTTCTCCGTCAGAATGCATCATCAAGCCCTTGCTGATTGATTCTTCCTTGTTTTTCATTACTTTCATATCTTTATAATCTGAACCGGCACCATGACAACTTTCGCATTGAACACCATCTTCAACTTTGAATTTTGCTCCAAGCAAAGCAGCATCTGCGTTATAACCTACAGCATGGCATTTTAAGCAAGCATCAGTTTTAACTGCGGGAGTTTTAAATCCTTTTTCAGCAGCAATTGCATCGGCTTCTTTAGTTTGTAAAGCTTTATAAGCCAGTGCATGTTTTGAACCATTCCAAATGTCTAATTGTTTTCCGGCTTTTTCTGCTTTATGGCACATTCCACAAGTTGAAGAACCGACAAAACTATGAGACTTTTTTTCAGTTTCAGTTTGACCATTTAAAAAAGAAACAAAGAGAACAACGAGAAAGACGGACATTATATTTTTCATTTTTTCACCTTTTGTTTAAGAATGAGTTATTTAAGGAATTTTGTTCCAAATGCATTTATTTTACCGTTTATATGTTTAGTTTTATCAATTATTGTACCGGAAGCATTAACAACCGTTGAATGGCACCATACGCATTGATCAATTGTATAAGAAACGTGCCCAATTGGTGATGGATCCGCATCGCTTTTGCCATGACAACTAAAACATTTTGTTTCAGTTCCATCTAGCAAATTCCATTTGGGAGCTCTTTTGTTGCCTACCATTTTATCCGCTGTGTACTGATTTTGAGACGTAGCTGAAGCATCCGATTTCTTAAATTCGAAGTTACCATGACAATAAGTATTAGCGCAATTGTTGGTAGTTAAATCATATGATGAACCACCTAATTTATTCGCAAAAGCTCCGAAGGTCAATTCAGCTTTTCCGTCGCTGCCGAGATGTCCCGCCGCATTAACATCGGTAGGAACGGTGTGGCACTCCGAACAAGCTAAAGAAATTCCGTTTGCAACAGCAGATAAATGGCTTGAATGTGCACCAACTCCCGGTGATATTGTAGAAGTATTTCCATCCAAATCACTTGGCGGAGATACTTGTGAAGGATTATTGAAATCCCCATGACACGTGTTACATGCAGCGGGACCTTGAGCGCTTGTATGGCAGCCGCTGGTTTTACATGTGGGGCTCGTTCCTCCACCGGTAAAACTACTGCTGTGGCAGCTTGCACAAGCTGAAATATTCCATGCCGTCGCTTTTAAAAATTTCCCGTGGAAATTTGGAGAACTTGTATTGACAATTCCATCTTTATGAACAGCAATAGTTGAATGGCAATCTGTACAATTCCGGCTGTTAAGACTACCTTGGAAATTATCTCCATGGCATGATTGACATCCGGTGAAACTAGTTTTTAATTCATTACGCTTACCATGGAAATTCGGCGAGTTCTCATCAAGTATTCCTGTCTGATGTACATCAATAGTTGTATGGCAGGTCTTACAAGAAGGACTTTGATTTCCTCCGCTAAATGATGCTCCGTGGCAAGGAGAACAATCGGCAAGTCCGCTTTTAAGTGTGTACTTACCGTGGAAGTTTGACGAGTTTACATCGACGATACCTGTTTTATGTACATCGATTGATTTGTGGCAATTTGCACAACTCGGGCTGTTAACACCACCCTGGAAATTATCACCATGACATGTTTGACATGCTGTAAATTTTCCTCCGGTTAATGGATATTTCCCATGAAACTCCGGAGAGTTTGTATCAACAATTCCAGCTTTATGAACAGTTATTGTTGCATGGCAAGTAGCACATGACGGACTTTGGAGTCCACCGGTGAATGTTGCACCATGGCATGAAGAGCAATCAGTAAGACCGGATTTAAGTTTGTATCTACCATGGAAATTCGCAGAATTCTGATCAACAATCCCGGTCTTATGAACATCGATTGATTTATGGCAATTTGTGCAATTTGGGCTAATTCCCTTTCCCTGGAAATTATCTCCATGGCAGCTTTGGCATTCTGTAAATTTGCCTCCGGCTAACGGATATTTCCCGTGAAAATCAGGAGAGTTTGGATCAACAATCCCTGCTTTGTGTGTCGAAAGCGACGAATGACAAGTAGTACATGCCGGGCTTTGTTCTCCGCCCTTGAAGTCAGATCCATGACAAGGTGAACAATCTTTTAGTCCATTCTTAAATTGATATTTGCCATGAAAGTTAACTGAAGCTGTATCAACAATTCCCTCTTTATGAACGTCAATAGATTCATGACATGATGCACAAGTTGGGCTTGAAATTCCACCGGCAAAATTTAGTCCATGGCAAGATTGGCATTTGGAGAATTTATTTAGTAACACAAATTTTCCGTGGAAATCGGCAGAGGCTGTGTCAAGCAAAGCCGTTTTGTGTACTGAAATAGCTTCATGACATTGAGATGTTGCGCAGCTTGGACTGCTTGAACCGCCGGACAAATTTTTCCCGTGGCACTGACCGCAATCTGCAAGACTATGCTGTAATAAATATCTTCCATGAAAGTTATCATTGGTTGAATCTTGGATACCCGCTAAGTTCAAATGAATGGTAGCGAGTTTATGACAATCGCTGCAGTTTTTCGCATTTGTAATTCCGCCGTCAAGATTTTTTCCGTGACACTTTTGGCAGTCGGTAAATTTCATGTTTTTCTGAACAAAAAACTTTCCATGGAAATTAGAGGATGCTGAATCTAAAACTCCAGGTTGGTGAATAGTATTGCTTTCCAGAGCCTCTAACTCCGAACTTTCTTCGCTGCAAGAAAACAAAAACAAAGCCGGAAGAATTAACAGTAAGTAGATAAGTAATGTTTTTTTCATAATTTTTTCCAAAAAATTTAAGTTAATCAACTTAGTTTCATAGTTTCCCGTGGCAATAACCGCAGAATCCTACGCCTGAAATTCCATTCGAGGATGCGCCAATATGACAAGTATAACATACCGCGCCATCGGTATCATGCCAACTTCTGCCTTCGTTTTTCATAAAGCCTGAAGGATGAGTTTTGGGATTATTTCCTTTCCCGGGAAGATTATCAACATGACAGGTAATACAAACGGGATCGGCTCCGTTTGATTCATGGCATGATGCACATCGTTCAATATCTCTTCGAGCTAATACTGCATGCTCTCCGCCACCTGTCCCAACTCCAAATGTAGTAAAGTTTGCGCTTTTATGATTTGTTGGAGCAATTCCGGTATAGTAGAGATCACCGGTTTTACTTTCGTGGCAACTTACGCAGAATGTTTCAACTTGATGGCAAGTTTGGCAATTAGTCTCTTTTCCTTTTGCATCAATTCCATGTGTAAATTGAAAATTTAAATCATGAACTCTTGAGATTTGTTGTTGTTTAGTTCCATCAACAAATGTATGTGGCTTGTAAGGTGCATAAAAGTTTGTCCAGGTTCCTGTTTCCGTTATCATAGTTGTACCGGTATGACATTCTTCGCAAGAGTTATTGTCGTGGCACATAACGCAATTTGCATTTGGTTTTTCTGCTAAAAATTTATGTCGCTTCTTAAAGTCAACCACGTTATGAGATTTTGGCAAAAGATTTACGGTAGAAATATGACAAGCTTCGCAAGCAAGTGAAGCTGTTTGCTTTTCACCATGACAGGAAGCGCATGTTTCCATTGACGGCACACTTCCAACGGATTCAAAGCTGTAATCAACTTCGTTCATTCCTTTGTGGCAAAATGTACATTCAACTTTATTGCCAATATGGAAACTATGATTAAAAATGATTGCGGATTTTTTTTGAATGAGCGGTTCTTGTACAGATTCGTAGTGGCATTTATTACATTCGTCAGTATTTTCAACATCATGACAGGTGGCGCAATCTTCCATCCTAGGCAGAAGCTGATCCTTCATTGTTTTTGCATCTCCTGCTTTAGTATGGCAGCCTTTGCAATCGGTAATTTCTGCGTGAAATTTATGAGAAAACTTAATTCGTGATTTATTATTTCCAGCTTCCTCGCCAGTTAAAGAATGTTGAACCGTAAAAGCGGCAAAGCCTAAAAAGGCTATCACCGCAATAAAAAGTATAGTATAGAAATGTTTTATTTTCATATTATATCACGTTTAAATTTGTGTTAAACCAATAGTTAATTTTGAACATAAACCGGAAGTCATGTTTATAAAGAGGATTATTCAAAAATTGTCCTTGAAGATCGAAGGATAACATCCTCCATGGACGGACGTTCACATTACCAAGCAATGTTGTAAGATTTTGCGTTTTATCTTCCGGGGTTAATTTATAGTGTGTATAAGCCGCTCCTAATGAAGGTGTCAGCAATCCTTCCAAGAAAGAGTATCCTGTTGAAACAGAAATTGCATCTAATTCACCAGCGTACCCCAAGTTTTTTCTATAAAAAATTGAACCGTAAGTGGAATTGCATCCAACAGAAATTCGTTGCGAAGTTTTATCATTATATTGAACATCGCCGACTTTTGCAAGCACCGTAAAAGTTGGAGAAATTCTATAATCTGCACCTACTTCAAATTCTTGAGAATTCTGTCCGTCAAAAACCGAAAGAACGGTATTGTATTTTAACATCGGCTCCCGATAATTATAATAGAAAAGAAGTCCGAGATTATTGATCGCTTCATATCTTCCTTGTAATTCAAACAAAGAAGTTTTTACATAATTTAAATCAAAATTATAACGCGTATCAAGTGATAATCCTTTTTGATTATCGAAACTTGCTTCAGCAGAAACAAAATCGAATTTGCTTGCATCGCGCTTGATTATTGCTGTGTATGGATTTAACAACGAATCAAGCCGTAATGCGGTGTAATCATTCGGCTTATAATTTTTATGAAGATAACTTAATCCGAAGAAGAAGTTTGTCAATTTAGAAGTAGTAAATTTTGCACCGTAAATATCGTTGTTTGACCAATCCTTGGTCAGTTCCAACTTTTGATATCCAGGAACATTAGCGCCATAATAACCTGTAAATTGGATTTCCCAATAATTTACTTTTACTGTAGCTCCATCAAAAACTCCGCCGGAAATAGAATTAATAATTGGCTGTCTTCCAAGTTTTACTGTAGCAACATTGAAAAGATTTCTTCCTTCAAAATAAAGATTGTAAAACCGTACTCTTGGGTCATAAGTTTGTTGATTAGAGAAATCGGTTTCATAATTGAAGAGAGTTCGAAAGGAATAATTATTTTTATTTACGTTTAGAGAGAGCATATCATAGTTTCTGATATACTTTGTAGAACTTCCCGGGCTGTCATATCGTTGAAAACTATAAAACATTGAAGTAATTCTGCCGTTAATGTTTTGTGCCGGAGAAAATGCCGGAATTAGCAGAATCAAAAGGAAAGTGTAAAGATATATTTTCATACAGAATCCTATTTTGTGGTAACCTAAATTAATCAAATATTTATATTTATTCTCGAAACGGGACAAAATTTTTTTTATCCCACCCCAATTTTAACAAAACTAATAATTGGCAGTTGACAATCAATAATTATTCCAACTAATCTCCAAGGATATCCTCGGTTTTTGCCAAAAAGTTGAGATTAGTTTAATGGATAATTAATAATTTTTAACTTTGATAATCTATTTCCAAAGATTGAGAAAAACTGTAAGAATGTCTAGAAAGATTTTGTGAAACGTAAGAAAAGGATTATTTTTGAACACCAACTCAGAAATATTTATGGGCTCATAGCTCAGTTGGTTAGAGCAGCTGACTCATAATCAGCGGGTCGGAGGTTCAAGTCCTTCTGAGCCCACTTGAAAACCTCGAAAATGAACGATTTTCGGGGTTTTTTATTTTAATGATATTATTCGTTGTTTAATCTATCCTTCCCCTAAATTGAAAAATATAACTAAAAATGCGAGAAAGAGTTCGTTACCTAATTACTTGAATGGTCTTGCATTTAAGCATCATTAGGCGTTATGTTTAATGCACGGAATTTGCCCAATAAAAAACATAATAATTATTTGAATAACTAACTTCTTTTTCGAAAATGACAACACACATCCTATTTTTTACTTTAGTGCTAATGAATGCAGTGATGTTGGCTCAAGTCAATTTTACGACGTCGGATCTTCCAATATTTATTATCAATACCCATGGAAAGACAATAAAAGATGCGGAAAAAATCACGGTTGATATGGGAGTGATTGATAATGGGAGGGGGAGTATAAATAGGGTAACGGATGCATTCAATGTTTATAACGGTAAGACCGGTATTGAAATAAGGGGGCATAGTTCACAGGGTTTTCCCAAGAAGCAGTACGGAATAGAATTAAGGGATTCGCTCGGAAATTCGGTTAATGTACCCTTATTGGGAATGCCTTCTGAAAGTGATTGGGTTTTAAACGCGTCATTTACTGATAAAACATTTTTGCGCAACGTTCTCAGTTATAAGCTTGGAAAAGATATTGGCAGATATGCTTCACGCACAAGATTCTGCGAAGTCGTAATTGATAATCAGTATGTAGGACTTTACATACTTCAGGAAAAAGTCAAGCGGGACAAGGCTAGGGTAGACATAAAAAAGCTCGAAACCAATGATATAAGTGGAGATGCTTTAACCGGGGGGTATATCATGAAAATAGATCGTATTGATCCGGGTGATAAATATTTTAATTCAGTGTTCCCATCGGTCTATCCTAAAACACCGAGTCAGTATTCACCGATAAGTTACATTTATGTTTATCCAACTGCAGCTAATATACTTCCCGTTCAACAAGAGTATATCAAGAATTATATAACCCAATTTGAAACATCACTTTCGAAGACTACATATAAAGATCCTTTTCTTGGATATTACGATTATGTTGATATGGACGCCCTGGTAGATTATTCCCTACTTAACGAATTTGTTAAAACGATTGACACTTACCGGCTGAGTGCATACCTCCATAAAAACCGAGACAGCTTAGGTGGCAAATTATTTTTTGGACCTATTTGGGATTATGACATTTCATTAGGACTTGCCGATTATGGAGATGGTTGGTTACCATCAGGGTGGGAGGCAGAGAGAGCTCCTTACGAGGGAATTTGGAGCTCGCCATTTTGGATTAAAAAAATTTTTAACGACCCAGCATTTAAAAATAAATTAGCTAAAAGATGGAACGAATTGAGACTGACAGCATTTAACTTAACCGGGATAATGGGTTATTTAGATCAAACGGTTCTTGAGATCAACCAAGCCAGGGTCAGAAATTTTATTCGCTGGCCTATTATTGGGGTCTATCAATGGCCAGAGTATTATGTCGGGCAAACGTATGAAGACGAAGTTCTTTACCTAAAGGGATGGATCATTCGCCGTTACAACTGGATCGATGCGAATCTATCTGCTAATTATTCTGATGTTGAATGGCTGCCAGTTGAT
Source organism: Ignavibacteriaceae bacterium (assembly GCA_023229425.1). Lineage (GTDB taxonomy): Bacteria > Bacteroidota > Ignavibacteria > Ignavibacteriales > Ignavibacteriaceae > UBA1563. Next base: position 80,848 of record JALNZG010000006.1, on the reverse strand, counting down.
TTTGTAAAAATTAATTTGACACCATTAGTAACCACAAATCTACCAATATCACTGTTCGCAAAAAACTTGAAAAATATTTCTGCTGTTGAATTTGTATGCCCGAACCCCAATATTACTTTTAACCTCGCTAGTGACTCAGTTGCAATTACAATAAACCAGCAGGGTAATTATACTTTCAAGATACTTGGAAAATTTAATAATGAGATAGTAGCTCTTTCGCCGGAATACAAAATAAGTCAGCCAACAGGCATGAGATCCGAGTGTGAACCTGCACAGAAATTTGATCTGGGTCAGAATTATCCAAACCCGTTCAATCCATCAACAGTTATAAAGTACGCATTACCTTTTGATTCAAAAATTTTGATAAAAATCTACAACGTATTAGGTCAAGATGTGAAGTTGCTGAAAGATGAAATTATTTCTGCTGGAAATTATGAAGTGCAGTTTAACTCTGCGAGCCTTCCAAGTGGAGTGTATTTCTATCGGTTAAGCGCGGAATCTCTTGATGGGAAACAAAAGTATTCATCAATGAAGAAGATGATATTTTTGAAGTAGTTAGGAATGCCAAATTATGAATTAGGAAATGCCGGTTTTGACAGAAATGATTTTATAACTGTTTTTGCAATTTCAGAATTTGATTTGATGATGGGGAACAGGGAATTTGTTTGTCTTGGTATTCTTGGAGTTTTTTTTCGATGTATTGTCCGTGCCGTCGAGATAGATTTTGTCGCGATTAGGCGATTACATTTTTAATTGCTGCTTAAGTTTTGCTATTGTTAGCGGGGCGGAGCCTTCATAGTGGTTGTTGACGTTGAGGTAAAGGTCGACATCTTTTTGGGTCAATGAATAAATTATTTCCGCAATTTTATTTATCTCCCCGTCTTTCGGTTTTACTATTTTATCCCAGACATTACTCGTTTCTTCTTCGATGCTGGAACGGTCGGGACCATGTAGCCTTATTACCGCTGTTGTGTTGATGTAACTTTTGCATTCGTTATAGACTTCCCATATCGGAGGCATGTAATATCCTTGCAAAAAAACCATGGCGAGATCATTTCTCTCGAGGAACTCAAAGAACGGTTTTTTTAGATAGTTAGGATTACGGAGCTCAACTCCATACGTGTAATTTTTATCGAGGTGCCGGATAAAGGGTTCAAACTTATCCAAGAACTCATCAAGTCCGCTCATCTTTTGTCTGTTCAGATATTCAAACTGGAACATGAGGACCCCAATTTTCTTACCCATAGGTTCGAGCAATTCTAAAAACTTGTTGAACAATTCAGCACTAAGAAAATGAGGATTAGGTTTGAATAATTTAGTTCTATCAATATTATATAAATGAGTGAGAGAAATACTGTTCGGAATTTTGACGGTGAATTTAAAATCATCTGGGACGGAATCCGTATAGGCCTTAATATCGTCCTCTTTAGGAAGCAATACTTTGTTCTGGGTGATGAGAGACCAAAACCATTGATCAATTTCAACAGTATTAAAATGCTGGGAATATTCTTCGAGATAATTTTGTTCAGCTTTATCAGAATAAATAATTCCCTTCCATGAAGGATATTTCCAACTGCAGGTGCCGGTGCGCAGGGTTGACATAGGGTGAAGTGTTTAATTGTTGATTTGTTTAATTGTTTATTTGTTGATGGGGAAGATAAAGAATATTTAGTAAAAAGTGACAAGTAACAAGTGACGACAGAAAAAGAATGATGATTAAATTATAATTCCTTATTTTTTGACCTTATGAAACTGAAAATAAAAAGATTACCAAGGATAAGACTATGAATTTATCAAGCACAGATTTGAACTTGATCGTTGCGTTTTCAGCAATGGTTATTTCGATCGCAGCAATTCTGTTAACTGTAATAACTATAAGAATACAGCGGGAACATAATACCCTGTCGACCAGGCCGATATGCTTTATTGATCTATTTGATTACGGAAACCACACTTCGGTTGAACTTTACAACGGAGGCATAGGACCAATGATAATAAATGAAATTAAAGTGTCAAGAGGAGTGGATTACAAAGAGAACATCATCGAATGGATGCCGAAGCTCGATGAAGGTTTGAGGTGGAAAAACTACAATTCCGATATGAAATTATCGGTTATTGCGGCAGGAACATCGTTAACCATGATAGCTTTTGATGCAGAGGAAGAGCATAACGAAGCAGTTTCTTTCAGGAATAAAATCAGAAAAATAATGAGTGAATTGACGGTTGAAGTAACTTATTCAAACATTTACGATAAGCAATTACCCGTTGTAATCCGCAGACTGGATATATTCGGAAGGAGGACGAGTTGGGATAATTCTGAAGATCAAAAGGAACCAATCTCCGCTGAAGTTACTGAGGAAATAGAAATAGATGAAACCGTCAGTAGTGAAGACAGTGCCGCAAAAGGAGAAGAGTAAGAGAAGTGTTCGTGAGGAGGATTTTGTATTTCAGACTTCTTTTTTGTAATCTTTCTTTATAGGAGAATTGTCAAGGGTTTATTTGATTATTGCTTTGGCAATTTCTTTGTTGATTAAGAAATATGAGACAAAATTGGGTGCCTAATTATTTTCTAAAGAGATTGAGGTATTCTTCAAAAACAAAAAGTCTGTTACGTTTAAGTCCGGTAACTTCTTTCAGTATGTTGAGATTAACAAAATCTTTAATTACAAGGTTGGCAGTCTGTTTACTTACTCCAAGCTCCTCAACTAGAACAGAAACAGAAACGATAGGGGAAGTGTAGAGGAAAGTAATAAATGTTTTAGCTAACGGAAGTTTCCGACCGAGAGTAATAATTTTTTCATCTTCAATACGGCTTTTCAATTTAAGTATTGCTTGAAAAGTATTTATTCCGTCTGTTGCCGTAAGAATAACGGCGCTTAGAAAAAACTTAATCCATTGAGTCAGATTATCTGATGCCCTAACATTATTGAGGTTGTCGTAATATAACTGGCGGTTCTTTTCAAAAAAATCGGAGAGATAAAGAGTCGGTTTAGCTAATAGATTATTAGCGACCAAATAAAGGGTAATCAGCAAACGACCAACACGTCCATTACCATCGAGAAAGGGATGAATAGTTTCAAATTGATAATGAGCAATAGCGATTTTAATTAAGTGAGGAATGTTCATCTGCTGATCGTTGAGAAAAATTTCCAAGTCACTCAACAAACCGGGCAAATCCTCATGATGAGGTGGAACAAAAACAGCATCCTTAATTGAAGCGCCACCAATCCAATTTTGGCTTGTACGGAATTCACCTGGAAGTTTATTTTTTCCTCGAGTATTATCCAAAAGGGTCTTATGAGCTTGTTTAACTAAGCGAGAAGATACTGGTAATTTAGCAAGTTTTTCAACGGCAGAGTTCATAGCTACTATGTAATTTTGGACTTCTTTCCAATCATTTTTTTTCCCAGGATTAATATCTTTTTCATTTAAAAGGGCATCATCAATCTGAGTTTGTGTCCCCTCGATTCGGCTGGAAGTAGTCGCTTCCTTTACTACGTGCATTCTGATGAAAAGATCTACATCCGGAACGATCAATGAAAAGGCATTTAGTTCACCTAATTTGAGATTAGCTTCCTCCAGAAGCTTATTAACAACTGGGTCACTGATAATCCACTCCTTGTGGATCTTTTCAGGCAGAAAACTTTTATACTTGAATTGGGGGATAAAAGTGCCGGCTTTGAAATCTCTAATATCCATTTTGGTAGCTCAAAGTAACTAGTTGAAAGTTGTTTTATAAAATTCTCTATGCAAATTAGACTAAAGAGATGAAATAGTCAAGGATAATGAGTTAAGTCAGACTAAGAAAATTCATAGTCAAGGCAAATCGAAAAATAAGGTCTCACAACTTCGTTAAAAACCGTACTTTATTTTTTTTACTGAGTCGTTTGAGGTTCATCTGCAAAGCATTATCGGAACAATCCGGGAAGGTATCAAGTTAACCAGCGGAGATAGCATTCCGGATGAAACAACTATCTGTAGATATCGTAAACAGTTTGCCTTATTAGGGATAGATAAACTCTTGTTTAAAACCTTTTATGACCAATTGAAGCAAAGCCATATCATCTTAGAAAAAGGAACGATCGTTGACGCAACCATCAAACAAGCCCAAGCTACACTGCAAATCAAAAAAGACAAAGATGCCGATTATACTACCAAACGATGCAAACACTACATCGGCTATAAGGGACATAACGCCATGGCTGAACAAGGCGAAGTCATTAAACAAATTGTTAAAAATTACACTTAAAATATTTTTCTTAAAACAAGTTCTCTATTTTCAGATGTCTCTAAATGTTAATTATCTGTAGTTGATAGAAATTATAAAAAAGGAAAATATAATTTTGATCTACTATTAGTTATGATGTTTTTTCCGTGCAGCGTCGCACCTTGGTGTATGCGGTTTTCAAAACAGCACGATGTTGATCTCACAGTATAGAATATGGTTTAGAAAAAATTGATCCTCTTTCGGGAGGATTTTTTATTATAAATTTATTTGATCTTCAGTATCATACTGATGAAACGTAAAACCATAGGGCGAAACGCAAAATGAATTTTGAGTAACGGAATATTGATCATGAAGATGAAATTTCAGTTTCACTATTAGAGGAGAAATAACTAAGTTTAAACACATTATTTATAACATTTTTCACAGGGAAGACAATGGAAAAGAAAAATGATTCTTTTGCTAAAACCGAAGGAATTGATGACTCCGCTTATTCAATGGAAACACATCTCATTTATGGGAAAAACCAATCAACGAAATGGGATTATACACATCACGTAGTTGCTCCACTTACTTCTTCAGTTATCTTTCGTCTTGATTCTGTTGAACGCGGAGCTGAAGGTTTTTCTGAATTTGCTCATTCAGATTTTATGACTGAAAACTCGCACCCCATTTATATTTACGATCGTCTTGGTGAACCCAACAAAGATTTGCTTGAGGAGAATCTTGCGTATATCGAAAAGGGAGAAATGGCTTTAACTTTTTCAACCGGTATGGGAGCCATCTCAGGTATTCTTGGAATTCTGACGAAAACCGGCGATGAAATTATTTCACATAGGACCCTGTATGGATGCACTTTTTCTCTTCTCAATAATTGGTACCCAAGATATCAAATTAAAAATTCGCAGGTTGATTTAACCGAACCGGAAAATATTTACAAAGTCCTCTCAGACAAAACAAGGGTAGTATATTTTGAATCTCCTTCAAATCCCAACTTGGATATTATTGATATCGGAGAGATCAGAAAAATTCTTGATGAAATAAACGCTAAAAGAAGTGAACCGGAAAAAGTTTATATCGTCGTCGATAATACATTTGCCACACCGTACTGTCAAAGACCGATAGAACTGGGAGCCGATTTCACAATTCATTCATTAACAAAAGGGATTGGAGGATTTGGCACCGATATGGGGGGTGTAGTTATTGGTAAAAAATCCTTTTATGATTCACTCGTTTTGTACCGGAAAGATTTTGGTGCAGTCCTTAACACAAAAGCTGCGTGGACGGTACTTACTTATGGTTTACCGACGTTACAACTTCGCATAAGCAAGCAAATTGAGAACGCACAGAAAATTGCCGAGTTTCTTTCTTCACATCCTAAAATTGAATTAGTTAACTATCCCGGTTTACCTTCATTTAAATATTATGAATTAGCAAAGAAACAGATGCAGGATTTTAATGGAAATTTTGCTCCCGGTAGTTTACTCTTTTTTGCTTTGAAAGGAAATACAAATGAAGAAATGAGAGAATTGGGAAGAAAATTTATGAACTATGCAGCAAAAAATGCTTACACGATGACGCTTGCTGTTAGTCTTGGGCATACACGAACGTTGATTGAGCATCCGGCTTCTATGACGCATTCAGCAGTTCCGGCAGATAAATTAGTTGAATCGGGAATTCACCCAGGCGGCATTCGACTTGCATGCGGTCTTGAAAATGTAAATGATATTTTGAAGGACCTCGAACAATGCTTAGAAATTATTTGAAAGTCAAAAGTATCAAGTATCAAGCTATGTGCAAAAGTTATAAACTACTAATTTCTGAAAACTGAGAACTAATAACTAATAACTAAATGATGGAGTTTTGATGGCTGTAAATATTAAACTTTATGATGTCCCATTTATTTCATCTTTGCAGGACATGGTTATAAAATCCTCGCAAAAGTATCACCAAAAATTGGCGCTTGAAGATTTAACGAACACCCCGATTTCTAAAGTCTCGTATCAACAATTACTGGAAAACATTTTAAGATTTGGAACCGCACTTCAACAATTAGGGATCAAAGAAAGAACACACATAGCATTAATCGGTGAGAACCGTGTGCAATGGGGAATTGCATATCTCACGTTAATGTCTTTTAATTTTGTTGTTGTTCCGATCGATAAAAATCTTACATCAAGTGAAATATTAAATGTCATCCATGAATCCGATACTGAAGCAATTATTTTTTCAGACACCTACCAGCAGTTGTTATCAGAAAAAAAAGATGTGTTAAAAAGATTAAAACATTTCATCACGATGGACATGCAAAAAAAGGACGACTCATCCCTTTCAATGTATGAAATGATCTCAACTATTCAGCCAATAAATGTTAACCAATTACCAAAAATAAATCCCGATGAAACGGCAGGTATTCTTTTTACTTCCGGTTCACTTGGAAGAGCAAAAGGTGTGATGCTTAGCCAGTCCAATTTGGTAGCGAATTTAATGAGCATGACAAAAATGCTCTTCATTCATCCCGAAGATAAATTTCTCTCGGTTCTTCCGATACATCATACATACGAATGCACATGTGGATTTTTATGTCCTCTGTTTAGCGGGGCTTCGGTTCATTATGCACGGTCTTTAAAAACAGTTTCGGAAGATATTCAAAAAGTACATGCAACCATGCTGCTCGGAGTTCCGCTGTTGTTTGAAAAAATGTTTCGGGCAATTTACAAAGCGATTGAAAAGGATAAAGTTAAATCTGTAATTATGAAACCGTTAATTTCTTTTACTGATTTTGCAGAAAAAGCCGGTTGGAAAAATTCTAAGAAAAAAATCTTTCATGAACTTCACCAGAAATTTGGCGGTTCTGTCCGTTTGTTTATTGCAGGTGGCGCTGCTCCTGATCCCAAAGTTTCTAAAGGATTAAGAGAATTCGGATTTAATTTTGTGCAGGGTTACGGATTAACGGAAACCTCACCGATATTGGCTTTAAATCAACTTGATAACTTTAAAGACAGCGCAGCAGGATTACCTTTACCGGGCGTACAAATAAAAATTAATGAACCGGGCGAGGAAGGAGTTGGTGAAATTTTTGCTAAAGGTCCAAGTATAATGCTCGGTTATTATAAAAATGAAAAATTTACTCAAGATGCGTTTGAAAATGGATGGTTTAAGACCGGTGACTTAGGTTATTTTGATGAAGACGGATTTTTGCATATAAGCGGAAGGAAGAAAAATGTAATTATTGCAAACAACGGCAAAAATATTTTCCCGGAAGAGATTGAAGATATTTTGCATCGAAGCCCTTACGTGTTGGAATCGCTTGTGTATGGTGAAAAGGATGCTAAACATGATGAAAAAATTGCCGCACAAATTTTTGTAGATGCCGAGGCGTTTATTGAATATTCCGAAAAGAACAATGTTCCCATTACTGAAGAATTGATCCATCAAAAAATCAGTGAAGTGATCAAACAGACAAACGAACAACTATCATCATTTAAACAAATAAAAAAGTTTTATATTCGTCAGCATGAATTTGAAAAAACTACTACACAAAAAATAAAAAGATACGCTGCAAGTAATGTAGAGGGACTATAGTTCTTAGAGGGGAATTGTTGAAGTGTGCTGGTAAAGTAGGATATTTTAAGGATAAATAAAGAAAAAAATTTGTGTTAATCCCGCTGGGATTATATGTTTGTAGAATAAACAGAGAAATAATATGAGAATAGGAATTCCAAAAGAAGGTAAGTTTGAAGAAAAACGGGTTGCATTGGCCCCTGCCGGTGTTGATGCATTGATCAAAGCCGGGCACACTGTTTATATGCAGAAAGGTGCAGGAGAAGAAAGCCGTTTTTCAGATGATGAATATAAAACGCTCGGCGCAAAAATTGTTTATTCAACCGAAGAAGTTTTTCAGCGGTCAGAAATTATTACCAAAGTTGCCCGTATTACAGAAGAAGAGTCGGAGTATTTGCAGGAAAATCAAATCCTTTTTTCATTTCTGCAACTTGTTGTAAGCGAAAAAAAAGTGCTCTCAAATCTCCTTGCAAAAAAAGTAACGGCAATAGGGTATGAATTGATTGAAAGCGAAACCGGCTTACCCGTGCTTCATTCCATGAGTGAAATTGCAGGTCCCGTTTCAATTCAAGTTGCTGAAGGATTATTGGAAAGTAAAACTAGTTTCGGCAGAGGAGTTTTACTCGGGGGTATTACAGGTGTTGCACCTGCTGCAGTAGTTATCATAGGCGCCGGAGTAGTCGGAACATGCGCTGCAAAAGCCGCACTAGGAAGAGGTGCTCAGGTGATCGTATTAGATAAAGATTTAAATCGGTTACGGAAAATAGATGAAACTTTCCAGCGAAAGATAACTACGGTTATGGCTAATCCATATACTATTTCTCGCGGAGTAAAATTTGCAGATGTCCTTATCGGTGCTGTTTTAATGAAGGGGGAAAAAACTCCTCATCTTGTTACCGAAGAGATGGTAAAGACAATGAAAGAAGGAGCAGTGATCGTAGATGTTTCTATTGATCAGGGTGGTTGTGTGGAAACAAGCAGACCGACAACAATCTCAAACCCGGTTTTCATAGTGCATAATATTATTCATTATTGTGTTCCCAATATGCCGGCGCTCGTTGCCCGGACAGCTAGTTATGGCTTAACAAACGCTTCGTTAAATTATCTTTTGGATATTGCAGATAAAGGTCTTTCCGCAGCAGTAATTGAAGACACTGGATTATCTAAAGGGATTTGTACGCACAACGGTTATTGTTCAAACGAAATTATTGCCGATACGTTTAATGTAGAATTCCGGAGGATCCATTTTTTCTCAACCAATTAATATGAAGATGAAATTATGACGACTGATGCAGCTGCTAAACCAACGTATGCTTCTAGTATTTTAAAAAATTATTCTCAAAAATTAGTTTCCGCAGAAGAAGCAGTAACAGTAATAAAATCAAATGATAATGTAGTTATTCATTCCAACTGTGCAATGCCCTTTAAATTAATTGATGCGATGGTTGCTAGGAAGGATGAACTTGAGAATGTAAAACTCTTTCATGCTCTTTCGGTTGGAAAACTTCCTTATTTTGAACCAGGGATGGAGAAACATTTTAGGCACTATGCAACATTTATGGGTTCCGAAGCAAGAAAATCCTTTGCCAGGGGAGACGCTGATTTTATCCCGGTTTATTTATATGAAGTTCCGCTTTTATTTTCAACAGGAATTATCAAACCAAATGTTGCGTTAATTCATATTTCTCCACCGGATGAACACGGCTTTTGTTCTTATGGAGTTGAAGTTGGTATAACAAAATCTCCCGCAGAAAAAGCCGAGATAATTATAGCTCAGGTGAACAAACAAATGCCGCGTGTGTTAGGCGATAGTTTTATTCATATCAGCAAAATAAAATATATCTTAGAACTTGATGAACCGATTCCTGAACTTCCGCAATCAGAACGAAATCTTTCTCCGGAGTGGCAAGATATTTACTCGAAGATTGGGGAGAACATTGCCGATTTAATCGAAGATGGTTCTACACTGCAATTGGGGATCGGAGTAATTCCGGATAATGTTTTGAAATTCTTGGAAAGTAAAAGAGATTTAGGAATTCATACGGAAATGTTTGCAGATGGAATTATTGACTTAGTCGAAAAAGGTATAATAACTAATTCAAAGAAAACGCTTCACCAAGGAAAAATGATTGCCGGATTTGTGCTTGGGTCACAACGTTTGTATAACTTCATTCATAACAATCCGATGATAGAATTTCATCCGCAGGAATATGTAAATGATCCTTTTGTTATTTCGCAAAATGCTAAGATGGTCGCAATTAATTCTGCTATAGAAGTTGACCTTACAGGACAAGTCTGCTCGGATTCTATCGGGACAAAAATTTATAGCGGGTTTGGCGGACAAGTGGATTTTATTCGCGGTGCTGCCCGTTCAAAAGGAGGGAAACCGATTATCGCACTTCCTTCAACAACAAAAGATTTTTCCATTTCAAGAATTGCATCGGTTCTTAAATCAGGAGCGGGTGTTGTTACTAATCGCGCTGATGTTCATTACGTAGTTACTGAATATGGTGTTGTGCAGCTTCACGGAAAATCAATCCGCGAACGTACTGATGCACTTATAAGTATTGCTCATCCAAAGTTTAGAAGTGAACTGACAGAATTTGCTAAACAAAATAACTACATTTAGGTATCGATGATTGCTGTTATTGGTGATATCCACGGTTGTTATTTAACTTTGCGCAAGTTAATCAGAGAAGTCCGTAAACAATATTTCGATATTATGATGTATGCGACTGGAGATCTGGTTGATCGCGGTAATAGTCCTATTGAAGTGTTTGAATTGCTCCTTGATGAAGGAATTCAGTTTACAAAAGGAAATCACGATTTAATGTTTTTGTATTCATATACCCGACCTCTTCATCCGTTTGTTCATTCATGGGGTTACAATGGAAACGAAAAAACGATTTCTGCTTATAACAAACATCCGAATTATTTAAATAAGCATTTAGACTACATCGAAATCGCCCCGTTGTTTATAAATTTTGGTGATTGTCTTATTTCTCACGCGGGCATTGCAAATGTATATGCAAAAGAGTTTAGAGGGTATGGACCCGTTGGTGATGATTTTCTTGAGCTGTTCTGCAGACGGCATCTTAATGAAACTGTCGGAATTGTTTGGAATAGAAATCCGCTATTAAATTTGGGGAAACTGCAGATCGTTGGGCATACGCGACATACAAAAGTTACGTATAATGAAATAAGCAATGCTGTTTATATTGATACTTCCGTCTATACCGGAAACCGTTTAAGCGCAGTTATTGTTGAAGATGGTGAGGTGGTTGATATCATTTCTGTTGAAACTGAATTATCGGACATAGCGTAAGAATTAAAAATTAGGAATTAGGAATTAGGAATTATCTCATCTTTAATATTGCTAGTAACGGTGCTAAAATTTTACCTTAATTTATTCATAAGGTTTCTTTTAATTTCGAATAGAAAAAAGATTGTTTTTGCTTTACACTGAATTCTTTATATTTCAATACAAATTTGAGAGGAATTATCGAAACATTTTTTACTCTTTAAAAGAACTTTCATAGTCCAAAGGTTTTCCTATTAAACGTATTGCTCTACATCTATTTGAACTATTACTTCAAGTGGCCGCCAGTTGTGCGGTTATCTTTTTGTTTTATCTTTTTATGGGTTCTTCCGATAACCAATCTACAAAGGTTAATTCCTTGTTATGGTTTGATGCTTCCTTTCAAATTGAAAAGTTGAACTCATCTTACGAAAAAGAAAATGAAAGGAATTATCAGTTTGAAGATTTAGTCCCCAAGGAAAATATAAATCCGCAAAAAGATTTTTCCATCCAATTTACTAACGCTGTAATTGATTCCAACGATATTAAAAAAGTTTTAGATTCTCTTAAAACCGATTCGCTAGCAACCCTGAAAAAAACATCCGGTAAAGATACTCTTGCACTAAGAGCAGAACTTACCAGAATAGATTCCATCAGGCTCGATTCACTCCGGCGCGATTCCACTGCTAGAATTGAGCAATTCAAGTATAAAAGAAAAGACACTCCGACCCTTTCTCTGTATAACAGCAAAGCAGCAAAATTATTTGCACAGCCTTCCCCGGCAATTAAACGGCGTGTTGTTGAAATTGATTCGACCGGAGAGTTTGTGGAAATTAAGGAGAAAGTCGGTGACCAGGTAACAAAAATTATTTTAAGAATTCCGCTGCAAGAGTATGTTGAGTTACGGTTAAAAACACGGCAGGAAGAGTTGTGGGATGAACTTGCATATAAGTACGAGCTAAAAGATGCAAAAAGGGGATTGGGTGATTTAATAAGAGATATCACCGATTTTGAAATTCCACTCCCGAGTCTTGGGATACTTACTATTTTTGGTCCTCCAAAAATTAATCTGCGCATCGGAGGTGCGGTTGATATCCATGGAGCTTGGCGCAACGAAACTACCGAAGGAATTACTGCTTCACGTTTGGGCAATACAAGAAACGAACCCGATTTTAAACAAACGGTGCAGATAAATGTAAACGGAACAATTGGCGATAAGCTTGCCATTAGCGCTGATTGGAATACCGAACGGACTTTTGAATATGAAAATCAATTAAAAATAAAATATACAGGCTACGAAGACGAAATAGTTCAGAGCGTTGAAGCGGGAAACGTTTCACTTCAAACCTCTCCGCTTGTAGGCGGCAGTGAGGCGTTATTTGGAATTAAAGCAACTTTTAAAATGGGTCCCCTTACACTTACTACACTTGCGAGCCAGAAAAAAGGGGAAATAAAAGAGAAGACGGTTTCCGGCGGTACAACTACGCAAGAATTTTCTATTCATGCTTATGATTATTCCCGCAATCACTATTTTATTGATACGACTTACGCCGACACGACCGATAAAGTTAATCTAGATTTATTTAATAAATATTACGCAAATGCTGTTCATATAACCGAAGACCAATACTTCATAAAATATATTGAGGTTTGGAAATCAATTAATCAAACGAGTAGTAATCCCAAAGAAAAAAACGCCACTGCATTAATTGAATTAGTCCCCCGGAATAAAGACGAAGTTTATTCAAATGATATTAGGGGTTTAGAGGTAAAGAAAGGAGAAATCGCTCAAGGCCGTTTCATACTTTTGACAGAAGAAGTCGATTATATCTTGAATAAAAATACGGGTCATATCACATTTAAATCGCAAATTCAAGATAATGATATTATTGCGGTAGCTTACCAACGCGAAGGAATGGACGGAGATGAGAATGATATTTTTTATGGTGAATTTTTTGACCAAGCTCCTAGTGATTCCAATCAGCGGCTAGTGCTTAAATTAGTGAAACCACAAAATCTTTTACCCGAAAATACAAAAGCGTGGAAATTACTTCTCAAAAATATTTACCCTATTAACGGAAGAAACATTAAAAAAGAAGGTTTTGTTTTCGATATTAAATATATTGTCGAAGGACAAGACCCACAGTTAATTTTGGGAAAAACAAGTCTCTTAAATGCTTTTGGACTCGATCTTGTTGGCCAAAGCGGTCAAGGGCAACCTGACGGTATCTTTGATTTTAAATCCGGATTAACAATTATTCCCGAGACAGGGGAAATTATATTCCCTGTGTTGCAACCGTTTGGTAGAAACATGCCTCCTGAAATCCCTAATGTTGACTCTTTAAGATATTTAAGCGTCTATGATGAAACAGTAACCTTCGCACGGCAAAATAATATTAAAGATAAATTTATTATGACCGGCACTTACTCGGGAGAAGCCTCAGCGGTTTATCAACTTGGCTATACGCTTGTTGAAAATTCCGTAAAAGTTAATCTCAATGGAAGAGATTTGACTGCCGGTATAGATTATTATATGGATTACAGCATGGGGCAATTAACTATCAGGAATGATGCGGCTCTTGTTCCCGGAGCAAATTTGAAAATTACTTACGAAGAAAATGATTTGTTCCAGCTTGCTTCTAAAACGCTTTTTGGTGTACGCGGGCAAATTGATTTTTCAAAAAGAACGAAACTCGGATTTTCTGCTTTAACATTAACGCAGCAAACATTAAGTGATAAAGTTAGAATAGGAGAAGAACCGTTAAGCAATTCAATTTACGGTGTTGATTTCAATACTTCGGCGGATTTACCTTTTCTTACAAAAGCGATTGACAAAATATTTTCAACACGGGATATGTCCTCTATAAGTTTGAGCGGTGAATTCGCCTACATGAATCCCGATCCCAACACTAAGAAAAGTACTATTTCTTCGGATGAAGGGAAGAGTATTGCATATATTGATGATTTTGAAGGTTCAAAGAGAATTATCCCTGTCGGCGTTTCTTATACTTCATGGAAAGATTTAAGCATTCCTAACGAACTAAAATCACTCACAGGTTTATCAACCGGAAGTGATTCCCTTACCATGACCTACAAAGGGAAAAGTTTTTGGTACAACATTTTACCATCCAATGTTTTGGTAAGAGACATTTGGCCCGAAAAAAAGGTTGCACGGGGCGATGAACAAGTTACCGTTCTTGATTATGTTTATATTCCTAAAACACCCGGTACTTTTAATTATTCCCCGGACATTGCTTCAGTAAATCAATCCCTAACTTGGGGCGGAATGATGAAACAGCTTTCTTCAACGGCTAACAACCTCGTTGATGAAAATATTGAATTTTTAGAATTTTGGCTTCAAGCAGATTCCGCTAAAACTAATGCCAAAATTTATATCGATCTCGGGAAAATTAGTGAGGATGTTATCCCGAACGGTGAACGTGATACAGAAGATAAAAACACTAACGATCTCATTGATAACGGCGAAGATAATGGTTTAGACGGAATACTTGACGGTTCAGAACAATCTTTGTCCAAAACAGCTGACTCTGACCCAAGCCATGACAATTTTAGTTTTTCCAATTCCGGTACAAGAACAATGTTGACCTATTTTAATATCAACGGAACGCAGGGGAATGCTGCATTAACGGATGTAGGAAGATTTCCCGATACAGAAGATTTAAATCGTAACGGTTTTTTAGATCAACTAAATAGTTATTACCGTTACGAAATTCCGCTCACTACAGAGAATAATCCTTTTATCGCCGGCGGAGGAACAAATGGTTGGTATTTATACCGGATTCCTTTAAAGGACACATTATTAGCTTATGGCAGTCCGAGTTTTTCTGTTGTTGAATACCTCCGGTTATTTGTAACAAATGCAACTGATACGGTCCATTTTAGAATGGCTGATTTTAATCTTGTCGGAAATCAGTGGCAGAAAAAAGATTTAAAAGACAGCATTATGGCTGTCTCTGTTGTGAACATTGAAGATAATTATCCTGCCTATCAAAGTCCGCCCGGTGTGCAGAGGGAGAGAGACCGGAGCCGTCCGGATGAAGAAATTTTCAGAAATGAGCAGTCTTTGAATTTAACTATCAATGACATGAAGTTGGGACAGTCTCGCGAAGCGGTAAAATATTTATTCCGTCCGCTTGATGTTTTCAATTACACGCAGATGAAATTATTTATTCACGGTGAAGAGAGCCTTCTCACAGATGGAGTTTCATACGTTGGTGCAAACGGTGCAAATGCCGAAATTTATTTCCGGTTCGGCGCCGATACTAATAACTTTTACGCTTACCGCCAACCGATAACTCCCGGCTGGAATGAAGTGAACATTCTCTTCAAAGAGTTAACCTCTCTTAAGGAAGCGCGCGATACGACTGAAATTACGACTGAGTTCAGTCAGGCGGTTCCCGGATTCAATGACCACTATTATGTTGTAAAAGGAAATCCTTCTCTTACCGCTATCAAGTTTTTATCTGTTGTTATTGTGAATAAATCCACCGGATCGATCTCCGGACAAGTGTGGGTGAATGAGCTTCGTGTAATTGGGGCTGATGATACGCCGGGTTGGGCATACAGTTTTGCAACTTCATTAAAACTTGCCGATCTGATGAATATTAATTTTAATATGAGCCAGACCGACCCCTATTTCCACCGTCTGAATGACCGGTTTGGATCAAGAGTTGATTCAAAAAGCTGGAGTTTATCTACCGATGTAAACGTATTAAAATTTCTTCCGTTTGATATGCCCGGAAGTAATTTAAGAGTAACTTATTCGAGAACTGAAGCTCTTGGAAAACCTCTTTATTTTCCGGGAACTGATATAAGAGTTGAAGAGACCGTAAAAAAAGCGAAGTATAAAACTGCAGACGAAATACGTACCGAATCTCAAACATTTTCTTCGTCTGATTCGTGGAATGTTTCCAACATCAAATTAAATATCCCGTCTAATTATTGGCTTATCCGCGATACTTGGAACTCAATCACCCTAAATTTCAATTTCAATAAGTCATTCAGCAGAAACCCAAACACAATGTCATCAAAAAGTTGGATTTGGAATGCCTCAGCAAATTATGCTGTACAAATTAGCAGCGATTATTATTTTTATCCCTCAAACATTCCTGTTTTTGGAACAGTTATCGCATTTTTAAGTGATTATCGTAATGCAAAAATTTATTATACTCCACAGTCGTTTTCATGGAATTTTTCTGCAAGAAGAAATCGAAATACAAACGTTACAAGAGCGCAAAGAAATAGTGACTCAAAAACAATTATTTCAAGAGATTTTACTTCTTCACGTGGATTTAATTACGGGTGGAAACTTTCTGATAACGGTTTCTGGAATATTGGAACAACCTACAACGTAGATGTTGCTTCTACGCTTTCCTATTTGGAAACCGATGCATACGATAATCAGCGGAGAGAACGTGAAATTTGGAAAGATATTTTAGGCGGGGTTTTCTTCGGCAGAGATTACACTTATAAACAAGTGTTTGATTTTAAAACTTCTCCGCGGCTTCCTTCGTTTTGGGATTTGAAAAATTATTTTACATTAACTGCCGGCTACGGCGTTACGTATCAATGGGATAACGATTTTAGGCAGGTTGAACTTGGCAGGCGAGTCGGTTATTCAAATAGAATTAGTTTAGGTTTTTCACTAAAATTAAAATCTCTTGCCGCACCGTTATTTAAAGAAGAAGATAGTAAAAACAAACCGGCATCCACGCAAGTAACTCCTTCGAGAAATAGTCCACCTACGGCAGATGAAACCGGCACTCCAATAGAAAACCAACCTCAAACGCAGAATTTAGTTGTGAAAGATTCATTGGCGCAAAGCGCTGCAAAAGATACGCTGCCGCACAAACCAACGGCAATAAGTAATGCAATTTTCTTTTTGAAAGCTCTGGCTAAAACAGTTCTGTTTGATTATGAAACGATAAGTGTAAATTTCTCTAATGATAACTCGGTTTCAGCAAACGGTATTCGCGGTACGGGAACAGGGTTTAAAAACTTTTGGGGAATTAAATACAACGCTAATGAAGGTCCTTCCCGGTTATTCATGCTTGGTTTAAAAAATGACATTGGACCAAGAGCTGCCAACGGCAAATTAACAGATAATTACAGCCAGAGAAATTCGGTTGATCTAAAAACTTCTCGCCCGCTTTGGGAAGGGGCAAGAATAGATTTAAATTGGAAAGTCGGCTGGTCAATTAATAAATCTACTACTTTACATTCAGACGAGAATGGAATTACAACTATACAAAATATTAGCTCCACCGGAACGATTGACCGCACTTTCTTCTCTCTTCCTCCGGTCTTTTTCCTCTCAATGTTCAAGAGCGGAATAAAACGGGTTGGCGAGTTGTATAATCCTAAAGCGACTTATAAAAATGAAAATCTCTCGGAAGCGTTTATGCAAGGGTTTGAAACACTTCCACTGCTTTCAAAAGTTGGTTTTTTAAAAAGTATAGTTAAATATGTTCCACGCCCAAATTGGCGCATTACATGGGATGGACTTGAAAAGTTTTCAATCTTTAAAAGTTTTGCTAAAAAAGTTAGTCTCGACCATGCTTACGGCGCAAATTATACGGAAGGCTGGCGGATAGACAACGGAAAACAGGCAACTTCTTCACAAAAAATTTCTTATGGATTTTCCCCGCTTGTAGGTTTGAATTTAACTTTAAATTCATTTTGGGATGGAAATTTTTCCGGGAACGTGAAATACTCAACAAGAAATAATTACGATCTCAGTATTACAAATCAAAATATTACTGAAACATATTCACGTGAAATAGGAATGTCACTCAATTATTCAAAGTCCGGTTTCGAAGTTCCTTTATTTGGAATTGCTCTAAAGAATGATATTGAGTTTAGTTTCTCTTACTCTAATACTAAAAATTCTACCATACTTTTTAAAATGAATGAATTTACTGAGGAAGGCATACCACAAGACGGTACAACCAGAACATCTCTTGAACCGAGAATAAAATATGTTATCAGTTCGCGGGTTACACTTTCTGTTTTTTACAAACGGTCTTCCATTACGCCTGAAGGTGCGGCAAGAGTTTCTCCTTCAACCATTAATGAAGCCGGTTTGGATGTACGAATTTCGATTACACAATAATACTTTTTAATTAACTTTGGTGAATTTTGGAAATTGTTCAAAATCTTGTAGAATTATTTTTTCATCTCGATAAGCATCTAGGCGAATTGACTGCGCAATACGGGACGTTTACTTATGTGATTTTATTTTTTATAATTTTTGCGGAAACCGGTTTCGTCTTTACACCATTTTTGCCCGGAGATTCACTTCTCTTTGCCATCGGCACACTTGCAGCACTTGGAAGTTTGAATGTTTATTTTTGTTTTCTACTTGTAGTTGTTGCCGCGCTTTCCGGTGATAATGCGAACTATTGGGTTGGGCATTTTCTCGGGGTAAAAATATTGAAGAAAAATTCCGTCAGATTTATTAAGAAAGAATATCTTGCTAAAACTTACGCATACTTTGAAAAATACGGCGGAAAGACGATCATCATTGCCCGGTTCGTTCCTATCGTTAGAACTTTTGCTCCATTTACTGCAGGACTTGGCAGAATGAATTATCTAAAATTTATTTCATATTCAATTGCCGGCGCTTTGTTATGGAGTGGATTACTGATCTTTGCAGGATATTATTTTGGCAACCTACCCTTCATCAAAAAGAATTTCAGTTTAGCAATTCTTACGGTCATTTTCATTTCGATTCTACCTGCAATAATTGAAATAGTCCGGGCAAAGTTTAACAAAAAACCGATTGAATAAAATTCAATTTGTACAGATGAATTAATTCGAGTAAGTTTGATTGATTTTTTTATCAACTTAACTAGAAGTACAGAATGGAAACAGCAAAATCCGACCGTTTAATATCTCTTGATGTTTTTCGCGGAATAACCATCATGGGAATGATCCTCGTGAATAACCCCGGAAGCTGGGGTTCTATTTATCCCGCTTTAGAACATGCCTCGTGGAACGGCGTAACGCCGACCGATTATATTTTCCCATTTTTTTTATTTATTGTCGGCGTTGCAATTACTCTTTCCCTTACTAAAAGAAAAGAAAGAGGAGATGATCAGAAAAAATTAATTCTTCAAATTTTTAGAAGAGCTATAATGATCTTTCTAATCGGCATGGTTCTTCATGGATTCCCTTATTTCAATTTATCTACAATCCGTATTCCCGGAGTTCTGCAACGCATTGCGGTAGTTTACTTTTTCGCTTCGCTTATTTTTTTAAAAGCTAATTGGAAAACACAAGCTTACATCGCAGGCGGGCTTTTAATTTTCTATTGGATAATTATGACGCTGATCCCGGTTCCCGGTTACGGTATGCCGAATTTATACATTCCTGTAATTTCGGATGCAAATGGAATTCCGCTGTTTGCACCAAATCTTGCCGGCTGGTTGGATAATTTATTATTACCCGGACATTTATGGAAACATACAAAAGTTTGGGATCCTGAAGGTCTGTTAAGCACAATTCCGGCAATCTCAACTGCGCTCAGCGGTGTTCTGCTTGGAGCGTGGCTTAGAACGAACAATGAAAAAACTACCAAAATAGTTTGGATGTTCATTTTTGGAAATTTAGGAATTGTTCTTGCAACAATAATTGATATGTGGTTCCCGATCAATAAAAGTTTGTGGACAAGTTCTTACGTTTTATTTAACTCGGGAATGGCTCTCCACTTTTTTGCTCTTTGCTATTGGTTTATTGATGTAAAAGGAATTACCTGGTGGACAAAACCGTTTGTCGTTTATGGCACAAACGCCATCGCAGTCTTCTTTTTGTCCGGAATAGGTGCAAGATTAATGGGACTAATAAAAGTAACAAACAACGCAGGGGTGGAAGTAAGTCTACAAAGCTTTTTATTTAATAATCTCTTTTTATCATGGCTTGCTCCGATACATGCCTCGCTTGCATGGGCGCTTCTCTACGTAATCGTTTGGCTTGGATTAATGTGGATTCTTTACGCGAAAAAGATTTTTATTAAAGTTTGATGTAAGCGAAAAGAATTATAGAAAAGTTAAAGCCGCAGAAAATTATTTTGCGGCTTTTTTATTTATTGAATCAAATCCGTCATTTGAGATTTTACTCTCTTGACGAATCCGGGATTATAAATAAAACATAACAAGTGCAATGTTTCTGAGATAATAATCCTTCTTCTAAATAATCAAATGGACAGAAATTAAATGGTGCTGCCTTTATTTCAACTGAAATATTCTTATGTTATTAGTGATCCTTTTTAGAATAGGAAGTAGAAAAGTAATAGATTTTTTTATTATGTTAAATCATCTTAAATATAAGGGACTATAAATTATTTTCACAAGATTAAAAAAAATGTTAAAACTATTTTTTGTTATTGTAGTTTTGGGACTAAATAGCGTGTTAGCGCAATCTCCAGTTGATAGCTTGAAAATTTATGATCCATTTAAAAATTTTGAAGATGTTAGAAGAATCTTATTAACTTATTTTTCAATACTTGGTGATGAAAACAATGCGCTAATAAAAAAGTATTCTGAAGATATTGATATCGCAAAAAAGAACAACTCTTTTAGAGATGAGGCTGAGGCTTTGTTGAAATCGGGAGATATATTTTTTAAAGCCGGTTTATATAATTATGCATTGGATAATTATTTTAAAGCACTTAAAAAATATGAAGGTGCAAATGATCCAATGAATGCAGCATTAGTTGAAACCAAAATTGGGAGAACTTATTTCTTCGCGGATTTAAGATCATCCATAGATTATATCCGCAAAGGATATGAAACAATAAAAAATTCAGACGATTTTGAATTAAGATCTTATGCTGCATATATCGGGGGGACTATCGAAAAAGACGAAAAAAAAGCGAAAGAATTATTTAAAAAAGCTCTAGATATTCAACTTGAAGTAATTAAGAACAAACCTGATGACTATGAAGCAAATGAAAACCTGTCACGTTTCTACAATACATATGGAAATGAAGAAGAAGCTCTTAAAATTGCCGAAAAAATTGGTGACAATTGGTTAGTTGTTTTATATCTGAATAATATTGGTTATAAAAAAGTTAAGGAAGGAAAATATAACGAGTCAGTAAAATATTTTTTTAGATCGCTTGATATATGTCTATCAAAAAGATATAAAACTCTTTTAAGAAATACTTATGAAAACATAGCAAGAGCATATCAATTGATGGGCAAATGGGAAAAATCTGCCTTCTATTATAATTTAATGCACTATGTTGAGGAAAGTTTGTTCAGTGAGGAGTTTGCAATACAGGCTTCGGAATCTATTGTAAAATATGAATCCGAAAAAAAAGAATCAGAAAATGAATACTTGAAAAAAGAGCAAGATGTTTTAACTGAAAACATCGACCTTGAAAAATTGCAGAAATATTTGCTTTTACTTTCATTCGCCGGAGCTTCCTTTACCTCTGTTTATATTTACGTTAGCAGAAAGAAAATCAAAACTATAAATAAAAAACTTGATGAAAAAAACGAGAAACTGGCAATGGTAATTGATGAATTACAGGTTAATGAAAACAACTTGAAGAGCGCTCAAGAAATTGCCCAGATAGCGAACTGGGAATGGGACTTAAAAAATGATGTGTTTACTTTTTCTGAGCAGTTTCCTAAAATATACGATCTGGACACTTCCAACCTAAGAACAAATTTCAAGGCAGTAATGCTTGAAAAAATCCATCCTGAAGACCGGGAACTGGTTAATACTAACTTTAGTGAAAACAACCTCCAGGTAAACCAAGAAAATGATTACCGGATAATAAAGAATGACAAAGTATGTTGGATAAAAGCCAAGCGTGTTAACGTAAAAGATGCATCGGGGAAGGTTTTCAAAATATGTGGAACTGTTCAGGATATTACAGAATTAAAAGAGGAAGAAGAGATAAAAATACAGATCGCGGCTCAAATGTCATTCTCAAAACAATTGTTAGAATCACAAGAAGAAGAAAGGAAAAGAATTGCCGGTGAACTTCATGATAGTTTGGGGCAAAACTTATTGGTAATAAAGAACCTCTTGCTTGTAAAGATGCAGCAATCTCAAATTGAAGGGAAAAGTTTATTAGATACTTCCGAACTGGTATCGCAAACTTTGCAGGAAGTCCGTTCGATCTCTCATAATCTCCATCCCCATCTGCTAGATCAGTTGGGACTTACCAAAACAATTAGATCATTGACAACCCAATTGAATGAATCGACTAATATTTCTATAACTGCAGAAATTGATGACTTAAATGGCACTTTGGAACCGGCAGCCGAGATTAGCCTTTTTAGAATAATTCAGGAGTGTTTTAATAACATCATTAAGCATTCGAAGGCTGAGAAGGCGAGTCTTGTAATAAAACGATTGCCCGATTTTTTAAAAGTATCGATATTGGATAACGGAAAAGGAATAGATGAAAAAAAAATAAATAAACATGAAGAATTCGGACATGGTTTTGGGCTTTATGGAATGAAAAAACGGGCACAACTGTTTGATTGGATTTATGAAATTGATTCACATCCCGGTATCGGGACGGAAATAAAACTAACTATTCCATTAAAAAGGGACGCTTAAAATGGAAAGAATAACCGTTGTAATAGCAGATGATCATCCATTATTTCGCGGCGGTGTGCGAATGGCATTAGAAACAGATATCAGTCTAAATATTTTAGGAGAAGCCTCTGATGGAAAAGAGGCTTTAGAAAAAATTCTTGAGCAAAAACCCGATGTCGCCGTACTTGATATAAATATGCCTTACTTAACGGGTCTCCAAGTTGTTAAGGAATTGAGATCGAGAAATGATATTACTGAAATAGTTTTTCTAACAATGTTCGACGATGAAGATATGTTAAATGAAGCGATGGACTTAGATGTTAAAGCATATATTCTAAAAGATAGCGCAGCACTGGATATTGTAAACGCCGTTCATTCGGTTCATGATGGACACATTTTCATCAGTCCCTCTTTACTTTCAAAATTGTCAGAAAAAAAGAAAGTGAAAGAAGAACTTACCCCGGGATTGAAAGAACTTTCTGACAAAGAAATTATCGTACTCAAATTAATCGCTGAATCAAGATCCAGTAAAGAAATTGCCGAAGAACTTTTTCTGAGTCCGAAGACAATAGAAAACTACCGCCACAGAATTTCAGAAAAACTTAATTTAAGCGGTTCATATAGCCTGTTAAAATTTGCCCTCGAAAATAAAAATCTGTTATAGCTACACGTAAAGATAGAGTGGTTCCACTCTATCTATCTCGTTTTAAATATCATACCTTGAGACTGGAATAAAATTAAAAATACACTTGGTCTTAAATGAAATTACTAATTGTCGACGACAGCAAAGAAATGAGAAAATCAATTCGTTCAATTGTTGCTACTCCGGCGGATATGGTATTTGAATGCGAAGATGGAAGGAATGTGGTGACAGCCTACACGGAAGCACAACCCGATTATGTGCTTATGGATATTAGAATGCCAAAAGTAAATGGAATTAAGGCAACTGAAAATCTTAAGAAAAGATTTCCCGAAGCGCGTGTCATCATCGTTACTAATTATTCGGATAGCGAATTTCGTGAAGCGGCAAAAGCAGCCGGTGCCGAGAGATATTTTCTAAAAGACAATTTATTGGATGTGAAAAACTATTTAGAAACTAATGGGCAGAAATGAATTAAAAAATATGCTTAAATAATTCTGTTGTTAAATAGTCGATCCTTAAAAAGTGAATTTAAGAATTAGTGGTGACAAAATAGACTCCAAGAGACTAAAAATATCTCTTTGTAAGTTTTTGAAAAAAGAGCCAAAAAAGTTTTTCATTTTTCTCATCCACTTTTTAAAGTTAAATGCAGCAGCAGCTAACATCATATTGATTGAGTCACCAACGACTCCCTTCAAATAGTTTTTTTCTAATCTGTAATCCGTTTTTAAGTGCCCTATTATTGGCTCTATCGCTGCTCTTCGTCTAAATCTTGCTCTCGCTTTTTTCTTCTCATACTCGCTTGTCCCTTTCTTGGGGGGCTTCGGTATTAATATCTCGGTTTCTCCTATTTTCGATTTACCTCTATATCCTCTGTCAACTATCGCAACTCTTGGTCTCTCTCCTCTAAGCTCTTCACATTGATCAAGTGCTTTGGGTAGAGTGTGTCCGTCATAATCATTCTTCTCTAAACTATAGGCGCCTACTATGATTCCGCTTTGTTTTGTCGTGACGATTGATGCCTTTGAGCCGAACTCGTATTTCTTGTGTTCTTTCCCTTTGGAGATGCAATAGGTTTTTGGTTCGTGAATACTATAAACCTTTTCTTTATCGTTCTTCTTTTGCCGTAAGATTCTGTTGAATAGTTCTATCTTTTCCTCATACTTCTGTTTCTGTTCTTCAGTTGTCAGCTTTCGCTCAAGTTCTCGAACTACTCTGCCGGCTATCGTTTTTAATTTCCTTGCTGCCGCATTGGCTGCCTTTTTATTTTTTGGGTGATTCCTAAACCGCTGTAACATAATCAATTTCTTTACCGTCCGCTTATAGCTCTGTCGCTGTTCGATACCTTCTTCTGTGGCTATCTTTCTGCATTGTGCGATTATCTTTTTGTGTAGTTTTGCATCCGTAGGGAAAGTGATGTTTTTTTCTTGAACCGTTGTATCCACAACTACTTCCTTCTCCATTGCTTCTTTGCCGTGGAGTCTTATCGAAATCTCTAGTATCTTCTTTACTCCTTCTTCTCCTATCCTTTTCCTAAAGTGGACGAAGTCGCTCGGTTCTACCGGGAACTTCCATTGGAAATCTTTCTCTCCGCTGAAGTATTGATAATATGGGTTTTGCACCCACCGCTCTACTACTGTCTCATCTCCAAGGTTATAAAGTTGTTTCAGTATTAGTAAGGATACCATCAAACGTATCGGTTTGGCCGGTCTGCCAAAATTGATATAATACTTTGCAAACTCTTTCTCTAGTTCTGCCCAGTCTATCTTGTTTGTCAACTGGAATAATGTGTCTTGGGGATTCAGCATTTCCGTTAAGCCTTGATACAAAAAACTTTTTTGATGTTGGTTTGGTGAGCTGCTTTTCACTTAAAGTTGTCCTTTTTTCTTTAATTATTTTGCAAGATTTTCACCATAATTTATTTAAATCTTGCATTATTTGACAACTCTTTTTACAACTTTTCTTCTCCTTTTCTTCTCCTTTTTTTCCCTATTCTATCTTTTTTTGTCTTTTTAAGGATCGACTAAATAAACTAGCGTTGCAGAATTTTAGAAAAACTTAAATTAAGCGGTTCATATAGTCTTCCTAAACTTCCACTCGAATACAAAAATCCAGTTTTATCTTCTTCTGCTTGGTCCTCTTAAAGTTTTATTATGAATCGTTTTTTGCACTGGTCTTTTATGTTCAATGGTCTTATGTTTTTCCGGTATTGAAACAAGCAGCTTGTCTTCAGGGAATCTAAATTCAATTTTTTTCCCGAGAAATTCTTCTAACTTTTGAATCTCATGTGAATCATCTTCATCGGCAAAACTGATTGAAATTCCGGTAGCCCCTGCGCGCCCAGTTCTACCAATGCGATGCACATATTCTTCTACATCTTGCGGCATATTGTAATTGATCACATGCGAAATTGCCTCTACATGAATTCCACGCGAAGCAACATCAGTAGCAACAAGCACACGCACTTTACCTTCTCTAAATCTTTCCAATCTCTTAATTCTCTGGTTTTGTTCAATGTCTCCTGAAAGCAGCGCGCAGCTAATTCCATACATTTCAAATTTTTCTTTAAGCCGTTTAGCATCATCTCTCCGGTTTACAAAAACCAAAACCCGTTCCAAATTCTTTTGCATTATCAGGTTATACAAAAGAGTCGGTTTTTCCTCAATTGTGGTTATGTACGTTATTTGTTCAATGCTTTGGATGGCAACATCATCAGGCTCAATAATTATTTCACATGCCTGCTTTGTCCATGATTCCGCGAGTCGCTTCACATCACTGGTTAGAGTTGCACTAAAAAACATTGTTTGTCGGTTAGCTTTTGCCGGTGTATTTGCAACAATCCTTTTAACCGCAGGGATGAATCCCATGTCTAGCATTCTATCGGCCTCATCGATAATAAGTATTTCGACTTTTCCCAAATGCACTAAGTTCTTCTGCATAAAATCAATAAGCCTGCCCGGCGTGCAGATCAATATATCACACGGTTCAATTCGTAGAGTGCTTTGCTGCTTTCGATAATCCATTCCACCCAAAAGTGAAAGAATAGAAAGCTGAATATACTTGCCAAGTCCTCGCGCGTCTTTTTCAATTTGTAGAACCAGCTCGCGTGTCGGGGCGAGAATAAGCGCACGCGGTGTTCCCGGATTCCGTTTTTCTTCAATCGGGTGTTTTATAATGTGATTAAATATTGTAATAAGAAATGCGGCGGTCTTTCCGGTTCCGGTTTGCGCCTGGGCAGTAATATCTTCACCACTCATTGCTTTAGGAAGGACTTCTGCTTGTACTTGAGTAAAATGTTGGAATCCCAAATCATAAACTGCATGAAGGATTTCTTTTGATATCTCCAGATCATGAAACCGGGTTTTGCCATCAACTACATCCACTTTGAATACAGAATCATCCCAGTCCACAGTTGTAATTTTAGGCGAGGGTTGAGCATTTACGGGTTCGTTTTGAAACCGTTTTTGATGGCGCAGACGATATTCTTCTCGAGTTTCTTTTTTATATGGCTTACGCTGTGGTTCTATAATCCCCGGTTTTTCATTAGGGTGCGCTTTGGTTTGAGGTAGTAATATTTTTTTACTCTTGATAGTTTCAACGGGGGTAACTTCGGCATCTTTGGATTTACTCCCAAGAATTTTTTTCAGTTTTGCAGCAAACTTTTTAATCAATGTGTACAACTTTTTAAATGAAAGGAAACAATTAGGATACAAATATAGTGGAAAAAAGCGTAGAATATGAATAAACGCATTGCAAAATTAAACTGGCAAGTTGCAACGGAGCAAGACAATTATGGTTTTGATGTTGTAAGAGAGGAGAAAGTAATCAGTAGTCAAGACTCAGGAACAAAAAAATGAGATGGAAG
Organism: Ignavibacteriaceae bacterium; assembly: GCA_023229425.1. GTDB lineage: Bacteria > Bacteroidota > Ignavibacteria > Ignavibacteriales > Ignavibacteriaceae > UBA1563. The sequence goes on along the minus strand of JALNZG010000006.1, from coordinate 53,679 downwards.
CACCCCAAAAAGAGAGAAACGAAATATGAATAGTGGACATTTCATAAATTTGATCGAAAATGCTGGATCTAAAATTAATCCGATACTACTGCCTTCTTTGATTAGTCCAAAACAATCATTTTTACTAACCCACCCTATGAAGAGTGAAAATACTCGTAAAAATAGAGTGGTTCCACTCTATCATTTCATACTTCAACCAACATAAATTAGCAGCGGAAATACAACTACTTCTTACCGTCTCATTTGCAGTTTTTAATTGTTTATCGCAGTTCGGAGAGACGGAAGTTATTTCGTCCAAAATAAAATTCAATACAAATAATAGGAGAAACACTATGTACGGAACAATACAAAAGAATCAACCGGGATTCTTCAGATTATTAAAATCATTTTCACTAATGATTTTAATATCTCTAATTCTGCTCGGAGCCAATTCGCTCGTAGCACAAAGCAGTTCATTAAGCATGAACGGCAGTTCTTATATTGAAGTGCCGGACGCCCCAAATTTACGATTAACCGGAAGCATGACAATTGAAGCATGGATCTATTTAGATGATGCTGCAAATAATACGATCATCGATAAAGGAAGTTATAACTACCTATTTGAAACCCACCCTAATGGTCAACCGGCTCTTGGGTTGTACAGCAGAAGTTTTGGCTGGATTTATAGCGGCGGGTCACTTCCAATTAATCAATGGGTACACGTTGCTGTCTCTTTTAAGACAGGAGCTAATGGAGTTAATTTTTACATTAACGGGGCTTTAGTAAGCTCGCACACCATGAATACTCCTCTTGCCTCCGATGCGGGTCCTGTTAATATAGCAAGACAAGATCCTTTAGGATGTCAATGTAACAAAATGAACGGTGATATTGACGAATTAAGAATTTGGAATGTTGCTCGTACACAAACAGAAATTGCTGCAAATATGACTCATGGCAACCTCTGCGATAATGCCGGACTTGCGGCGTATTTCTCCTTTGATGAAAATGTCGGAAACACAGTTTCAAGTAGTGTTGGTGGACACGTTGGAACAATCATTAATCCGGCTGGAACAGCTTGGGTTCCCGGAGTATCTGTTACACCAACTTCTTGTACATTACAAACACTAACTATTCTTGGCGGTTCCGGTGTTCAAGGTGAAATTGATCAATACACAGAAGCCTCCCGCGATGGTGGCGCTACATGGCAGCCTGCATATTTAACAGGTTGGCACCCATGGGGTTTTGCTGCGGGGACTAACTCATGGATAAATTTTGATCCGAGTCCTTTTGTCGGTTTGAACTCTACTACAGATTATCGAATCCGATTTAATGTTCCAACCGATTTTTCCAGTCCTCATATGACCTTTACAATCAAGGCTGATAACCGTGCTTGGCTTTCAATAAACGGAGCTTTTATTTCTCAAATTGATGGTGAGTCAACAGGTGCAGCAGGCGATCAAGTTATTTCCCAAGCGCTTCTTCCGGGATTAAATGAAATCACAATTCGATTACAAGATTTCGGCGGCTGGGTAGGATTAAATTACCGCATCGATATTACCATGTTCTCTGATGAAGTCCCATCATTGGAACCTTCAACATTTAGTAACACAGCTCCGGTAGCTAATGTCGGACAAGATCAAACAATAGATTGCGCGCCAACAGCCGGAAGCACAATTACTTTAGACGGCAGCAGCTCAACTGACGCAGATGGTGACGCTTTAACTTATAGCTGGAGCAACAGCGCTACAACAGCAGCACAAACATTAGCTCTCGCTCCGGGAACTCACACTTTCACTCTAACCGTTAATGACGGTAATGGTGGTTCTTCATCTGATAATGTTGTAATCACAATTAATGCGGATGTAACTGCACCCGTTGTAACTGCCCCAGCTGCTCTTGTTGTTAACGCAACTGTTCTCGGCGGTTTTGTTGGAGCTATTGGCACTGCAACAGTAACCGATGTGTGCGATCCTAATCCAACTATCACAAATAATGCCCCCGCCCAATTTCCTCTTGGAGAAACTGTTGTAACCTGGACAGCCACTGACGCAAACGGTAATACTTCATCTGCTTTACAATCAGTTACTGTAAAACAGTCAACTATGCTTGCAAAATCCTTAACTATTCCTATTCTTCAAGCATTATTACCGGTTAGTAAAAATGTTGATAAAAAGATTGGAGAAGCTATCAAAGATATTCAGCAAAGTGTTAAAGCTGAATTATGGACTGACGAATATCATCTTTCTACTAAAAAAGGTGAAAAAGTATTTGAAGAAGAAAAAGAAGCGGTCAATCAACTTTTGAGTTTACTTAAATCTGATGATCATGACGGTGATGACGACGATGATCATGATGGTGATGAAGATCATGACGGTGATGATGATCATGACAACAAGAACAACTCAATTGATGAAGCGACTCAAGCTACACTCTTGACTGTCATCCTTACTTTGGTTGACGCAGATAAAGCCATTGCTACGTTAGCTTTTACTGAAGCACAAGCAAACTGCACAAGTTCAAAATGCTTAAAGAAGCTTGATGAAGCGAATAAGAAAATGATTGACGCGCAAAAAATGTTTGTCGCTAAGAAGTACGCACAAGCAATTGATAAGTACAAAAGCGCGTGGAAATCCATAATAGAGATCAATGGAAAGAGTTTTCATAAAGATGGAAATCAAGATCTCACACAACAGTCGGGAGAAATTCCATCTGCTTACGGTTTAAGCCAAAATTATCCAAATCCATTTAACCCAACTACGGTAATTGATTTTGCAATAACGGAATCAGGCTATTATACACTAAAAATATATAATACTCTTGGACAAGAAGTTGCAGAATTAGTAAACGACCAGTTGGAAGGTGGAAATTACAGTTTTGGATTTGATGCATCCAAACTTGCCTCAGGTCTCTATATTTACAATATCAAAGGAACAAACGTAAATATTTCAAAGAAGATGATCTTGATGAAATAAAGTTCAGTAATAAATAGATAATAGTTAGAGCCCCGGAATCTTTCGGGGCTCTGCTGTTTTAAATAAAAATGAAACGTTGAGATTCTGAAGTAATACTTTTCGTCTTTGTTATAATCTAGATTTGAATTGAAAGAAATCGGAAACAGCCCCCCAATATTTTTTTCTTAATTCTAATGAAGTTTTCGCATCGGTTTTAATTTCAAGAACAGAGAAGTTTTTGGTAGTTAAAGATTTGTTCATTTGTTTTACAAAATCACTTTGCTTTTTTATAAGCGAATAATCCCCGCCGAACTCTTTAACAAAGTTTTTAAATGATAATGAGTGAGGCATCGTAAAATACTGTTCAAATACATTTTCATATTTTGCAATCGGAAGAAATTGGAATATACCGCCGCCGTTATTATTCACTAAAATTATTATTAAAGGGATATTGTACTGCTTTGCCGTAAGCAGGGAAGTGAGGTCATAATAAAAAGCTAAATCACCCGTGAGCAGCACTGTTGGAGTTTTTGAACAATACGCGATGCCCAATGCAGTTGATAGTATTCCGTCAATTCCACTCGCGCCCCGGTTGTGAAACACGGTAATTTTCTTATTTAGGTTTGAAGCAAAAAAATCAAAATCGCGCACAGGCAAACTATTTGAAAGCATAACATTTGTTTTTTGCGGAAGATTTTCAAGTAGTGTGTTTATCGTCTTTGGTTCATTAGGGAATAACGATGCTGCGAAAGTTATGTTTTTTATTTTTTCAGCAGTTGAATTAGCAGTTGTTACAAACTTTAACCATTGCTTTTTCTCGGTTGTGATTTTTGAAAAACTTTCCACTTCGAATAACTTTTGGCAAAATAAATATGGTTTCATCGCCAAGGCATTTTTAGCGCTTCTTGTCGGGTCAAACCAATCGCCGAATTCGTTAATCAAATATTTCGGAGCAGAACTTTTTTCAAGAAATTGCTCAAGTCCTTTGGATGTAATTGTTCTTCCAAAGTGAAGAATCAAATCAGGATTAAAATCTTTTATAAAATATTCTGAACGAAGCAGCGCATCATAATTTGCGATCACATTTTTTTTAGAAGTTGTGCCGAACCGAAGTTGAGAAGCTCCATCAGCAAAAATCGGGAAACCGGTTTTACTCGAAACTGCATTTATCAAACTCGGAAACTTTGCATTGTACTCACCGGGTCCTACAATGATCAAACCTTTCTTAGCTTTTGCAATAAGTTTAATTAAAGTTTCTGAATCTTTAGAAACCGATTTTATATTCCCTTTTAATTCTTCTCGCGTTTCGTACTTCAATACTAAATTTAAAGGAATGCTGTCAGTAAAACTTTCAGGCTCAAAAGGTTTTTCAAATGGAAAATTTATATGAACAGGTCCCTTATTCGTTAAGGCAGAAATTTCAAATGATTGAACCGCCAACTTTTTTATTAACTCCAATTTTTCTCGGGACGTTCCCGGCAATCCGGCGTCAGCAAAAAAGCGAATATGATTGGCATACAAATTCTTTTGGTTAATCATCTGATTTGCCCCTTTATTTACAAGCTCCGGCGGGCGGTCGGCAGTGCAGACAATTAAAGGAATTCTCTGCTGGTATGCTTCAATAATTGCTGGATAATATTCTGCAGTAGCGGTTCCCGATGTACAAATTAATACTACGGGTGTTCCGGTAGTGCGTGCAATCCCCGAAGCGAAAAATGCCGAGGAGCGTTCATCAATTATTTTCAAACACGTTAGTTTTTTATTATACACCGCGGCAAGCGTTAAGGGAGTACTACGCGAACCGGGTGAAATACAGACGTGCTTTACTCCAAGTTTTGCAAGTTGTTCAAAAAAAATTGTTGACCACAAAATATTTTTATTAATTTTTTTCATTAAACGTCGAAAGGATTGTCTTTAATTTTGTTTCAGTTTCTGCGAATTCACTTTCCGGGTTTGAGCCTTCAACAATTCCACAACCGGCATAAACAAATATCGTGTTTTTATTTATAAGCGCCGAACGGATTGCCACTACTAACTTTGCGGATGAAGGAGAGACCCAACCGATTAGTCCGGCGTATAATCCGCGGTCAAAATCTTCCAGTTCAGAAATTAACTCCAGAGCTTTTTCTTTTGGACTTCCACATACGGCAGGTGTCGGGGAAATTTTATCTAAAAGTGAAAAAAGTGATGAACCGGTCTTTAGTTTTGCGGTAATCTCTGTTGATAAATGTTGAATTGAGGCCAGCTTTTTAACATTAGGAACTTTTTCATAAGTAATATCAGAAGCTGAACCAGTTAAATTCTCGGTAATGAAATCGACAACAGAGCGATGTTCGTTAATTTCTTTTTCAGAATTCCTTAATTCGTTTTCCAAATGAAAATCTTCATCAGTAGTGCTGCCTCTTACGCACGATCCAGCAATTGCTTCGGTGATGATATTGTTATTTTTCAGTTCTATCAAAATTTCAGGTGAAGCGCCTATAAAGACGGAATCGTTTTGCTTTAGGCAAAATATATTAGAAGAAGGATTTGCTTTTTTTAATCTGCCGGGTAAGACCTCATAATGAACCAATTCTTGTGTACGCAATAAAATTCTTCTTGCAAGCACAACCTTTGTCAACGAAGAATTTCTGATTTCCGAAAGTGCTTTTTCTACTATTAAATTCCATAATTCTCTCTCATCAAACGAGTTTACGTTCCCTTTGTAATTGATTTTTTCATCAATTTTATTGTTGCCATCATTTTGAAAAATTGTTGAGAGCAAAGTAGAAAATTCCAATACGGAATTTTCAATTGAAAAGGTATCATCAAATAAAACATTAAACCGAAAAAGAGCAGAGTCGGCTTCTAATTTTATGAGAAACTTAGGGATGTAGAACTCACAGTTTTTAAAATTACTCCACTCAACACTTTTCTTTTCGGGATCAAATTTTATAGCCGCTAAGAAGAGAGGGGAACTAATAAATATTGGCTCAGAAGAATTCATCAACGGTTCGGGAAAATCTGTATATCGCTTTTCGAGTTCCTTCCAACGGAAGGAACCTTCAACGGAAAGAGAATGGATATTCCCTACCGCTAAGAACTCTTCCTTATTTGCCGAGAAATAAAAAACTTCCGGAAAATCAGTGAAAAGAGGGGAGAAATCATCTGTAAAAAACGTATCAGGGAGAGCAAAACAAAAACTCAAGAGTTGACTTTGTTTTTTCGTGCTTTTTATCTCTTGACATGTTTTATTAAGAAAAATTTCATACGAAGTCCGCCAAAGGCGGATTAGTTTGTCTAAGGATAATTTCATTTTAAAATGGTAAATATTAAATCAAATATAAATTTCGCTGAAGAACTTTCCAATAAATATTGTTTGATAAGGAACTTTAATTGAAGTAATTCTCGTACTTTTAATCATATCCAATTATTGTTTATAACCTTCAATCTTAGAAATGCATTTGTGGCAGTAAGTGTTTCCCTTAATATCGACTTCCTCAATTCCCGGTGACGAGTGCATTACGCAGTCCCAATCAATACAATGACGCAGACCGTAACAATGTCCAAGCTCGTGAAGAGCTTCTTTAATCGTACGCTCAAATAAAAGGCTCTCGTTTGAGATACCGGAATAAAATTCTTCGTGCAACCGGCAGACAGAAAGAATGGAATGTTTTCCGTTAAGCTGTGCTTCCCCAAAAATAAAAGTTAATACCGGGACGAAAATATCCACGTTAGTTAACAAAATTATCTTACCGTCAAATTCGTCTGTAAGCTTCATTGCCTCTGCAATAATCTGGGTAGAAAAATATTGCCCCCGTTCAAAAAATAAGAAATCATCGAGATTCATCTTTAGTTCAATAATGTGAATATTTGAAGTAAACCTTTTCGATAATTCTTTAACAAGGTTTTGCAACAGCAAAGCGCTGTAAAATTTCAGCGGTGCGATAAAGATATCCATCAATAATCAGCTTTACGGAGACAGTACTTATTTATTTTATTGTAAAGGGTAACCCTGTCTATCTCAAGCATCTGAGCGCTCTTGGAAATATTCCAATTATTCTCATTTAAAACTTTAAGAATATATTTTTTCTCCATTGAAGAAAGGCTTTTCTCGTCACCTTCCAATCCAAAATTATTCATAGAAACATGAAAAGGGAGATCATCAACAATAATGGAATTAGATTTTCCAACTACCATCGCTCGTTCTATCGCATTTTCCAATTCGCGAACATTCCCGGGCCAGTCGTAGTTCACTAGAAAATCCATTGCTTCTTTAGAAACGCTTTTTACCGCTTTATTCATTACCGTTGAAAATTTATTTATGAAGAAACTTGCAAGTAAAGGAATATCATCCCGCCTTTCACGCAGCGGAGGGATTACAATTGTGAAAACATTCAATCTGTAATATAAATCTTCCCTAAACTTACCAGCTTTAACAAGTTCTTCGAGAGGTTCGTTGGTTGCAATAATTACTCTAAAATCACTTTTTATTAATTCATTTCCGCCGACTCGGTTAAACTGTTTTATTTCGATAACTCTTAGCAGCTCAATCTGCATCTTTAGGGAAATTGAGCCAATCTCATCAAGAAAAATTGTTCCCCTGTCTGCCATTTCAAATTTTCCTTTTCTTTTAAATTGAGCCCCTGTAAATGCCCCTTTTTCGTGTCCGAACAACTCGCTTTCGAGAAGTGATTCCGCCAGAGCGCCGCAGTTCACTGGAATAATCGGGAAATATTTCCTGCTGCTATTAATATGAATGGCTTTTGCGACCAATTCTTTTCCCGTTCCACTTTCGCCCCTAATCATAACGGTAGTATCTGTGCCGGCAACAGTGTGCACAAGCTCATAAATTTTTTTCATCTGAAAGCTTTCGCCGATCAAATTATCCGGTTTAATTATTTCAGCTATATTTTCTTTCAACTGAATGTTTTCAATCTTAAGCGCACGTTGTTCAAGGGCTTTTTTAACGAGATGCGCAAGTTCGTCGGGATCAACGGGTTTGGTTACATAATCGTATGCACCGGATTTCAAAGCGGTAATGGCGGTTGGTACGGATGCAAACGCAGTGATAAGGATAATAAGCGCATCTTTATCAATTGCTTTAATTTTGGATAACAAATCCAATCCGCTCATGCCTGGCATTTTCATGTCAACAAGAAGAAGATCAAATTTCTCTTTTTCATATTTTATTAAGGCGGTTTCTCCATTCTCGGCGGTATCAACTATATAATCTTCTTCTTCAAACCAGTGATAAAGAGATTCCCTCACAATTTTTTCATCATCGACTATTAGAATTTTTTCTTTTTTATCCATAAATCTTCCTCTTAAGCAAGTTGTTCATTTTGTGGTAATACTACTTTAAATGTAGTTCCTTGATATGAAGTTTTTTCAACTTCAATTTGTCCTTTATGATTAGTAATAACTCCATACGCAACAGCCAATCCAAGCCCGGTGCCGTTGGAGGCTTCTTTTGTTGAATAAAACGGTTCGAAGATATGAGGTAAATCTTTATCGGCAATTCCCGTACCTTCGTCAATGATCCTAATTATCACATTCTTTTTCTCGTGCGAGAGGTTGACTGTTATTTTTCCGCCGTGCGGCATTGCTTCAATTGAATTGATCAAAAGCGACATCACCGCCTGTTGAATTTTGTGTGCGTTGCAGTAAATGTCATTCGGAATTTCTGAATAATCTTTGATCAAAGTTATCCCGTGAATTTCAAGATGATGTTTTATAACGGTTACACTTTTATCAATTATTTTTACTAGGTTTTCTCTCGCAAATTCATCCCGTTCACCGTGCGAAAAGATGAGCAGATCCTTTACTATTTTTCCGCAGCGAGCAGATTCATGGGAAATTAATTCCAAATATTCAATAAGTTTTGCATGCTCCGAATCCCTCTGCGAAGCCTGCAATTTTTTTGTTATCAATTTGCTGTATGTTAAAATCCCTGCGAGTGGATTATTTAACTCATGCGCAACAGTGGCTGATAGTTTTCCTAGCGAAGCTAGTTTTTCAATTTGATTAACCTGGTTATAAATATTTTTGAGCTCTTCGGTCTTTTCAATCACTTTATCATTCAAAGTTTCCGACCATTTTTTTATTTCTTTATATGCTTCTTCTAGTTTTGTTGACATCTCGTTAAACCGCCGCGCCATTTGCCCAAGTTCGTTTTTAGAATTTACTTCAATTTTATAATCTAAATTTCCATTTCCTATCTGTTCAATTCCTTTCGCTAATTTTTTTATCGGTTTGTTAACTAAAAATGTTATAAACAAACCGGAAAAAAAAGAAATAACAACAATAATAAGAACAGCAGTTAAAATTACTTCTCTAGTGCTGTTTTGGATTATTGAATCTAGTTGCTCCAGCGAAACGACAACGTCAAGAACACCGAGGATGCGAACTCTAGGGGAATGGGCATGACAGTCTGCGTTTGAGCAATCAGGTTCATTTTGTATTGGATTAATAAGTCCGAGCACGCGTTTATTCTCGGAATTTTTATAAATCCTAGTTTTATTTTGGTTTGTTAAACTTTGCAGCGGAACGGAGCTATTATGGCAAACGATGCAAGCTTCGGCGGTTAAATTAACTTTTTTGAGAATTTCAGCAGGGTTAGTAGAAAAAATAATTAAACCCTGTTTGTTGTAAATACGTATTTCCTCAACACCAATTTCAGTGCGAAGTGTTTTAATTATCTGATGAACATCTTCGCGCCTGTTTAATAGCATACTATAGCGAGTTGATTTTTTAATCAAGTCACTTATATTATGAGCGCTCTCAAATCTGGTTTCGGTTAAGTACTTATCGAGATTATTTATAATAATGTACGTAAAAACCGAAAGAATACTGAACAGAATACATGAAATAGAAATTATAAGTCGAACGCTTAGTTTATTTAGAACCTTAGTTTTCATAAAATCCCCTAACCGATTATTGCAAAATTAGACATAACTTTAACTATTTACAATGTGTATGATGAATTATCGTAACATGGATAATGGCAATTGAGTGTTATGGGATAGAGGACTCATTTTTAATCTCATGAAAACAGGATGAGGATGAATATTAAACCTTAAGCAATTTAATTGCTTAAAGAATTCAGAATTTTGATGTACCTTTTATTTCCGACGAGTTGATGAAGAAACTTAATTTGGGTTCCCCCATCCTGCATTGTGTCCCCAACTTTAGGTAAATACGATTTAATCCCTTCGATAATACCCGTAGCTCTTTCATGCATATTATCCCATTCTTCTTGATATAACTTGCCAACTGAAATTTCATGATGAGTCGTGCCGATTATTGCAAACCAGTGGGACTTCATCGAGTCGTCCGGGGGTTCGCTTACTTTATCGTAAATTGAAAAATCCATGGGTGCGGAGAGACTGACCGTTCCCCACGCACCGAAAATCTGGATTACCTGTTGTCCGGTAAAAATATTTTTTCCATGCTCGTATGCCATTACCGAACTTACCGTATCAAGAAAGCTAATTAATATAGGGTTTATCCCCAGGTAAAATGTGTTATGACAGATTTCCTTAGCAATGAGATTATTCTTTAGGTATATAATTTTATTATCATACTTAATGCTTCGCAATTTGTTAGAGATTATTTTTGCAACATTTGTTGTCTCGGTGAACTGAGTTTCTTTTTCATTCGAAAAATTTCTAATAACTCTATCGAAAGCACAATCTTCGCAATCAAATTGATTATCGCATAATTTATATTCTACAACCTGCGAAGCCATCCAGATGCACTTCAACATCTCATAGCTGCTGCTCCTGTATCCATTTTCATTATTCATATCATTCACTTAATATTATTTGTTTTGATTCGTTCGCACTTTTTCCATTAACCGTATCTTCGTATTCTTCTTCACCAACAAAAACCGGGAAGTTTTTAACAACTAACTTAAAAGCGAATATTGCAAGGACAACAAGCATCAGCGTAATGCTGATCTCATCAAACGATGGAAAATAATTTACTCCTGAAGACGCAGCTAAACCGGTAATGCTTACGTTCAACCTGTTCAATATCAAACCGGAAATTACACAGATCGAAATGATGTAGAGCCATTTTTTATCTTTTCTGAACTTTCTGTAACTAAGTAAATAGATAGGGACAATTGTTCCAACCACTATTTCCAAATAGAAAAGATATGTTTCAGTTGAAGGAATAGTTAAATAGATTAGTTTGCCGTTATTTAGAAAATCATAAATCTTCAATAAAAAGCCGGCAATCAAAGCAATTAAAACCACAGAAGCTGCCCCTGATAAAATATCCATTTTTAAACCGGTATTATGGAAACCATTCTCTTCAGTAAATGCCCTGGCAGTTTGATATGACTCAAAAATTATCATCGACAAGCCTGCCGCTATACAGGAAATGTAAAAATGCACTGGGAGTAAAGAAGAATACCACAACGGATGCAATCTGCCGGGCACAATTAAATATAGAGAACCGAAAGATGATTGATGAAGCGTGGAAAATAAAACACCGGCGATAACGACAGGGATAGAGATTATTTTCAGGAATTTAATAGGCGCTTTGAGTTTAAATTTTTCAAGCACAACGGGGGCAAACTCTAAAGTAAGTACCGTTGTATAACAAATTATGCACCAGGTTATTTCAAACATTACAGAATGAATATTCCACATTACGAGCGGATGCCAAAAATTTTCCGGTCTTCCCAGATCAACTACCAGAAGGCAAACAACCAGCGAATAACCTATAAAAGCTGTTAAGATTGCAGGCCTTACCAGTGGTTCATATTTATGGATGTTGAAAATGTGAACCGTTGCAGCGATCGTAAATCCCGCAGCGGCGAGTCCAACACCAAGGAAATCAAATCCTATCCACAAGCCCCATGGAGCGGTGTCAACCAAATTAGTTGTTGCTCCAAGTCCACGGGAAAATCTAAAATAAGTTGAAAATAAACCCATTGTAACGATCATAACTGAAACCACTTTCCAGAATGTGGGTTTTAAAATTTCATTAGTTTTCATATTTCTTTATTTCCATTAGTAGTTTTTTTTTCTTCGTTAGCTATTTGATTTTTTCTTTTTGTAAGCCAATACATCCCGCTCAAGAACACTCCTCCAACGGCTACAACCGGAGGAATCTTTTCCATTGCCCTCATGGTAAACGCAGGCATCGGCTCTTTTGACAACTTCGAAGTGTAACCCAGTTGTTCGAATGGTACGGGCGATAAAACAAGTACATGACCACCGCCTGCTTCTTCAAGACCGTATATTTGTTGATAATACTTTTCCGGATCATCCTTCAATCTTTTTTTAGCCACTGCAACCAGTTGGTCCATATCACCAAACAACGTCGCTTCGGTTGGACAAGCTTCAGAACAGGCTGATATCTTACCCGCTTTAACACGGTCAATACAGAGAGTGCATTTGCGTACACGGGGCTGAGTTGTTCCCCATTCATATCGGGGAATTTTATGAGGACATGCCTGCATACAATATCTACACCCAATACACTTATCAGCGTCATACAGTACTGCACCTGTGACATTCTTGTTAAATGCTCCTACCAGACAGACAGATACACAAGATGGTTCATTACAATGCATGCAAAGTTTCCGCGCGTACATTTTGCCATATTGTTCAACTACGGTAAAAGTGTTATTCGAGAGATGATCTTTTAAAAAATCCTTATTTGTCTGCGGTAAATTATTTTTCTCTTTACACGCTTGATAGCATGATCCACATCCTACACAAAGCGTCACATCAAAGAGAATTCCTTTTTCTTTTAACATTTGTTTTTCCAGATTAGAGTGAGAGAAATTCTTTTTCAAAATCATTTGCACTTTTGTCTATTAATGAAGAGAGCGCATCGTTAGCTAATGAACCTCCATCATACATAGTTGCGCCGGCTAATTCTATATTAGGCGAATGACTACCGATAAAATTTTTTAATTTGATAAATTCTTTTTTCATCCAGTTTGACGCTCCGATTCCTGATAAAAACAACTTTTCGTTTTCATGGAAGTCTTTTGAAAATAATTTAACTCCCCATGCATCATATGGATCGTAGATTTTTTTGCCCATAATATTTGTGTTAACCGATTTCACGATTCCATTAACGGGGGAGAGGAAATTCACTGTTTTATTTCCGAATGCACCCTCGAAAATTATCTCTCCACGTTTTAGCTCCTTGCCCACCTCTGCACATTTTATCAATGATACTGCGCCGAGAGCCATTGTTCCAAATGTATCAATCCCGATATCAAGTGACCCATCTTTATTTTTCTTAAGCCACGTATGCCCTTTAGAAAAAAATAAATTTGATGGAATACTAAAACTTCTTCCACCAAAGGCTGATAAATCAATTTGAAAGAAAGAGGGTTCAAATGCCGGATGATTTTTTCCTTGAACTTTTAATAAAAGCAGATCAACTAAAATGAAAAATAAAAATGCCGTCAGAACAAAAATTGCGACCATACTGTAACCTTTTTATGTGAGTCTTTCCATTAAAAATTATTTTATTACTTTAGACTTGAACCAGCATCTTTTGAGATATTCTCTTTCTCGGAAGCGTTGCTTGAGTATGTTTCATTATGCAGTTTCCCGCCGTCATACATTGTTTCACTTGCAAGGCTAATCGTGGGATCGAACCTCGATGTGAAAGATTTTGAAACTTTGTTTTTCTTAGCTGATCCGGAAGCTAACGGATCAATAACAAGTCGAACGAGCAAATCGACACCTACAAAAACTAAAATGAGTATTAATAAAAACGTAATCATGACCATCTCCTTGTGACTTTTAATTTGGTAATTGAATTTATTAAGGGACAATTAACATACCAGCGACTAGATGGTTTTTATCATTCTTTTATCTTATTAAAAAATAAGGAGTTAGGCTATTAGTGTCGAATTGTTAAACGATAAGATGTGGTTAAAGTGTAAGTTATCCTTACACTACGGTGTTGAAAATTACATCACAATTAAAGAGAAACTCGCATTAAATACCTTTTAGTCGGTTTAATGCATATCCTTTTCCATAGCAAAATATTTTTCAAAATGTAATAAGTTCAGGAAGTGGTAGGCTAAAAAATAATTTGATTTTTGCACATCATGTTTTGATTAGCATTATTTGATATTTACCAATAATAATTAAAAAAAGAGTTACAGGATGCCATTTATTCTCTTTCCTTAAAAATCGATAAAAATATTGTCAGTATTGAGAAATTTCCGCATACAAGTATCATTTTATAAAAAAATGAATGTCCCAAAACTCTTCATGTAGCTGAAAATTTCACATAATTTTTAGCGAGGCTGTTTTTTATCGGAATGGCATAATATTGTATTTAAAATAGCAATTGATTTTATGCATTATAAAAATTATTAATTTACATCTTGAAAGGAATACAAAATGTCTGGCAAAAGCCGTCGTGATTTCCTTAAAACATCCGCAGTAATTGGAGCGGGAGTCGCAGGACTTTCAACTTCTACTGTAAAAGCAGCCCCTAAAAACATACTTTCTGAAGACAGAATGGGGGTTTTGGTTGATTCCACCGTATGTGTTGGATGCCGTAATTGTGAGTGGGCTTGCAAAGAAGCACATGATCTACCGGCTGGCGATCTTCAATCTTATGAAGAGAGAAGTGTTTTCAAAGATAAAAGAAGACCAGGAACAAAAGCTCTAACAGTGGTGAATGAATATTCTTCGGGCAAGAATTCTAATCTGCCGGTTGATGTAAAAGTACAATGTATGCATTGCGACCATCCGGCATGCGTTTCAGCTTGTATTGTAGGGGCATTTTCTAAAGAAGAAAATGGTTCCGTAATTTGGGATACAGATAAATGTATCGGCTGCCGTTATTGTATGGCTGCTTGCCCGTTTCAGGTTCCTGCTTTTGAATATGACAAAGCTATTAATCCATTAATTATGAAATGCGACTTTTGTTTTAACAGAACAAAAGAAGGAAAACTTCCTGCTTGTGTAAATATCTGTCCGGTTGAAGCACTTACTTATGGTCCGAGAACTGAACTCGTGAAAATTGCTCGAGAGCGAATTAAACGAAATCCAGAAAAATTTGTTGATCATATTTTTGGAGAGCATGAGGTAGGAGGTACTGCTTGGATGTATTTGTCAGGCAAAGATTTTGTCGAATTGGATTTCCCCCAACTCGGAACTAATCCTGCCCCCGGTGTATCCGAATCAATCCAACATGGAATATTTGCCTATTTTGTTCCTCCGGTTTCATTGTATGCTTTACTGGGTGGAATTATGTGGATTACTAAACATCGTAAAGAATTGGATGAGGAGGAAAAGTCATGAATCGTGAAGAAGTAAATCCTATTCCGGTAAAACATAAATATTTTACTCCCGGCGTTATTGTTTTAATGATAATTGCTGTGAATGGTCTCGTTTTTCTGATGGGGAGATTTTTCTTAGGGCTCGGCGCTGTAACGAATCTTAACAATCAATATCCTTGGGGATTATGGATTGGAGTAGATGTTGCGGCTGGCGTTGCACTTGCAGCCGGCGGTTTTACAACTGCTGCTCTCGGACACGTTATGCATAGAGAAGAATACAATGCAATTGTACGTCCTGCTCTGTTAACAGCCATGCTTGGTTATACTTTTGTTGCGATGGGAGTTTTTGTTGATATCGGTAGGTGGTATTTTATTTGGCATCCATTGGTTATGTGGAATGGCAGTTCAGCTTTATTTGAAGTTGGTATTTGTGTTATAATATATATGAATGTTCTTTATATTGAATTTCTCCCCGTGGTTGCAGAAAGATTTATAGGAAAAGTTAAATTACCCGGATTCCTTTCCGGATTAAATAGATTTGTTGATAAAGTATTACGATTGATTGATAGCGATCTTTCAAAAACGATGTTTATTTTTATCATTGCCGGTGTAGTACTTTCTACACTTCATCAATCTTCTCTCGGAACGTTGATGGTAATTGCCGGACCTAAAATGCATCCATTGTGGCAAACGCCAATTCTTCCATTATTGTTTTTACTTTCAGCAATAAGTGTTGGCTTCCCGATGGTAATTTTTGAATCACTTTTAGCCTCACGATCACTTGGATTAAAGCCTGAGATGCACATTCTTTCAAAATTAGGTTCGATGATCTCTCCGCTGCTTGGCGTTTACCTTGCTTTTAAGCTTGGAGATATGTTCATTCGCGAAACGTTTGTTTACTTGAAGGAATTCAATACTGCTAGTGTAATGTTTACAATAGAACTTTTATTTGGAGTAATTATTCCATTGCGAATGTTTCTCTCTCCCAAGGTTTTGAAATCTCCTCTATTTCTTTTTATTGCATCGGCATTGGTCGTATTTGGAGTTCTTTTAAATAGAATTAATAATTTTGTAGTTGCATACACACCGCCTTATTCAACGGAATCTTATTTTCCATCATTTGGAGAAATATCGGTAACAATTGGATTTATGGCGATACTTATTCTTCTTTACAGATTTATCGTGTTAAATTTTCCAGTTATCAGTTTGCCCGGTTTAAAAACTGCACAACCTACTAAATACACAATCAAAGGGGCAAAAAAATGAAAAAGGGATTATTAATTTTTTTCTTATTTGCGATTTCTATTACCGTAACTGCTCAGCAGAATCTGGGGAAAGATCACTCAAAGTCGAACATCACCTGTAAAACTTGTCATGTTTGTGATGTTCCGACAAAAGATGATCCGTGCTTAGTCCCTTGTCCGCGTGAGAAAATGAAAACGGTATATGAATCGCCGGATAAAACTGTGGATGTTGTAAGTCTGGAAGAACTATCAAAAAAATATTTACCGGTAATTTTTTCACACCGGGTACACGCACAAATGTCAGTAATGTCCGGTGGTTGTGGTACATGCCATCATTACAATACAAGCGGACCAATTCAGTCGTGCAAGAATTGTCATCAAACTTATCGTAATAGAGATGACATCAGCAAACCTGATCTGGAAGCCGCTTATCACCGGCAGTGTATTACTTGCCATAGAGAGTGGAGCCATGGTACAAATTGTAACTCATGCCATAGCCCAAAGATGGACAAAAAGGGGTTTCAAAAAGAAGAAGCAAAGAAAAAAGTTATGGGTAAAGTTCACCCGGCGCTGATTGAACCTGACAAGATTGTCTTCGAGACAAAATATGAAAAGGGTAAAATGGTCACATTTTTTCATGATGATCATACAAAGAAATTTAAAATTGAATGTACAAGTTGTCATAAGAATGAGACTTGCTTAAAATGTCATGATGTGAATAAAGCTTCTATTGAAAAATCGAAAATAGTAAAAGCTCAAAAATCATTGGATGAACATCATAAGAAATGTTTTAGCTGTCATAAAGAAGATAAATGCGGAAGTTGTCACCTTAATAAATCGGCAGAGCCATTTGAGCACGGAAAGAAAACGGGTTGGGCTCTTAATAAGTTTCACGTAAATTTGTCATGCGCAAAATGTCATGGATCTAAGATGCCGTACACTAAACTTGATAATAAATGCTCGAGTTGTCATAAAGCATGGAATAATGAAACTTTTAAACACTCCATAACGGGTTTAGGATTGGATGAAACACATTCGCAACTTAACTGCGAAGATTGCCATGCAGAAAACAATTATACCGTTAAACCGGTTTGCAGTAATTGCCATGAAAATTATTCTTTTCCAAAACAAAAACCGGGAAAATTAGTTGGTCGTAAATAATTCAAGCAACATTTCAATATTGGAAATAAATCGCTTTAAAAATAATGTTTAAAAAAATCGGGTTTCGTTTAATTTTTGCTGTTGCGCTAACATCATTAACCATTATTGGAGTGTTTGCGTATTTTAATGTCAAGTCACATAGCCGCAGTCTGCTGATAGAAGTTGAACGGCACGCAAATCAACTTGGGGAGACGGTAATATCCAGCACCCGTTTTGATATGATGCTTAATCAACGCGACCGAATTCAACAGGTCATTAATTCTATCGGGACACAGCCGCAGATTAGAGATGTAAGAATTTTAAATAAAGTTGGCGAAATTATTTATTCATCGGATTCAACGAATATTAACCGGATGGTTGATAAGAAGGCGGAAAGCTGTTATGCATGCCACTCTGCAAATGAACCGCTAGAAAAAATATCAATAACGGAAAGAACTAGAATATTCAGAATTGATCCTGATTCCAGTCGTGTTATGGGAATCATCACTCCGATCTATAATGAAAAATCTTGCTGGCAGGCTGAATGTCATGCACACCCTAAAAATCAAAAAGTACTTGGCGTTTTAGATGTTACCATTTCTCTTGCTGAGGTTGATCAAACAATACAAAAAAGCGAAGTGGAAATTGTCATTTTTGCGATTGTTGCAATTCTGGGTGTTGGGATGTTAATCGGATTTTTTGTGCGACGCTGGGTTTCTCATCCTGTAAATAATTTGCTTAGCGCTACGAAGCAGATAGCTATGGGAAATCTAAACTATTCAATTAAAGATATGGGTGAAGATGAAATCGGAATGCTGGCTCATTCTTTTAATAATATGACGAAAAAACTTTCCGAAGCAAGAATGCAGCTTTTTCAATCTGATAAAATGGCTTCACTCGGAAGACTCGCGGCGGGTGTTGCACATGAAATTAATAATCCACTGACGGGTGTGCTTACGTATAGCAGTTTTCTTCTCAAAAGAACTCAAGACAACGCTGAATTTCAGGAAGATCTGAAAGTGATTGTTAGAGAAACTTTGCGCTGCAGAGAAATTGTAAAAAGTCTTCTTGATTTTGCAAGGCAAACGGTTCCGAAAAAAAATAACGCTGACATTAATGAAATTATTGAGAGAGCGATCGGTGTCATCGAAAATCAACTTTCTCTTAATAAAGTGAAAATGATAAAAGAATTGGATAACAATCTTCCAAAGATTACAGTTGATGCAAACCAGATCCAACAAGTATTTATTAATCTCTGTGTAAATGCTTCCGATGCAATCGGGGAAACCGGCGGAACGCTGTCCGTAACTACTCATCAAATTTCTCTTTCACCTTACGGTGTTGCACAGATAAAAAAAGCTACATGCTCCAAACGGCATAGTTTGATTGATAATGACTTTAAGATCGGTGGACTTCCTTCGCTCAAAGTAAAAGTAGTATCAGAAAATAAAGAAGGATTTATTCACCTTGACCCTGTGTACGGAAAACACCGCAACCATTTCGATCTTGGTTTTCCGGTTAGTAAAGATGCAAAGTTTGTCTGTCCTGAATGTAATATTTCTCTTGTTCAACCTGATCAAACTTGCCCTGACTGCGGCTCTCCCGTGCTTGTTTTTGAAATCAGCGGCCAAGGGATTTATGAAGTTTGCTCTTCAGAAAAAAACAATTGGGAAAAATGGGAGTTTGTTGATTCAGCAGGGTTGAGTGAATATATCGAAATAAAAATAAAAGATACCGGCAGCGGAATAAGTAACGACGATATTTCAAAAATTTTCGAACCGTTCTTTTCAACAAAAGGACAAAAAGGAACGGGACTCGGGTTAGCAGTTATCTGGGGAATAATTGATAATCACAACGGAACAATAACAGTTGAAAGCGAAGTTGGAAAAGGGACTACGTTTGTCATCCGGCTTCCACTTGCTCAGCAAAGATAGTGTAATGAAATGAGTAAAGCAGCGGACATACTAGTGATTGATGATGAGCAGGTGGTTGAAGACGCTGTAATAAAAATCTGTACTTTAGATGATTATACGGTAGATGTTGCAGCGAACGTAAAATCTGCAATTGAAAAAATTTCTAAAAATTATTATCCGATTATAGTTTGCGATATAATGATGCCCGACGGTGATGGATTTCAGATTTTAGATGAATTGCATAACAGAAATATTGACAGTTCGGTTATTATGACAACCGGGTATTCCACAGTTGAAAATGCTGTCAATTCGCTCTATAAGGGAGCGATAGATTTTATCCCGAAACCTTTTACGGTTGATGAATTATTAAGTTCGGTTTATCGAGCAAATAAATATCAACAAATAAAAAGCAAACAAAAATCTTTTCCGGTGCAAAATCAAAATTTGGAATTACTTTATGTAAATTGCCCGGTGAAATATTTACGTCTTGGTTATGCAAGCTGGATGTTTGAAGAAAGAGACGGTTCCGTATTGATTGGAGTATGTGATCTTTTTCTTAAGACAATCGAAGTCATAAAAGAAATTGAATTGCAACTGCCGGAAGAAGAAATTATGCAGGGAATAAGCTGTATATCTGTCAAATCGGTTGATGAGAGAACACATAAAATACTTTCTCCGGTTTCAGGGAGAATTGTTGAAGTAAATGGAAATATTAAGTTAAATTCAAGTTTAATTGAGAAAGACCCATATTTTGAAGGCTGGGTTTACCGGGTTATCCCAACGGATATTGATTATGAAAAAAAATATTTGATCATGTGCAGTTCAGAACTGCTGTAGTTTTGTTCTTTTAGAAAAATAAAAATAAATTAATTCTTAGGAGAAATATTATGCCGTTATTAATACTTGCTGTAATCATTTTCATCATTGCGGATGTTTTGATCCGGATGTTTGGAAAACGTTTAGCTGAAAAGAAATTGAAAAATGAACGCGAACTTGTTTTGCAGGAAAGTCTTAAACTGGATTTTTCAAGTGAAGCGAAGACTTTGAAGCGCGCTGAAGTTGCAAATCCCAAAGCCAAAATTCTTTGTGTTGATGACGAGGAAGTTATTCTCAGCAGTTTCAGAAAAATTCTTGTGCTCGATGGTTACTCTATTGATACTGTGGAAACAGGTCAGGAAGCTTTGGGACTTATTCAAACACATCATTACGATTTTCTTTTTACTGATCTTAAAATGCCTTTAATGGATGGTGTAGAAGTAACTAAATCGGTTAAACATCTGCGTCCTGATATTGACGTAATTATTATTACCGGCTACGCTTCTGTTGAAACTGCTGTTGAGACTATGAAGTATGGGGCTATGGATTATGTTCAGAAACCATTTACGGAGGATGAACTACTGGCGTTTGTGAAGAAATCTTTAATTAAACGTCAGGATAAGATTCAAAAGCAGCTTAAGCCAAAAGTTCACATTACACATCTGCCGGCTTCTGATGATTTTACTAAAGGTGAGTTTTCTATTCCGGGTGGAGTTTTCATCTCTAAAAATCATACGTGGGTTAGTATGAATCAGGAAGGAATTGCTAAAGTTGGAATAGATGACTTTGCCAAAAAACTGATCGGTATAATTGATTCTATAGAACTTCCAAATCTTGGTATGAACGTTAAAGCAGGTCAGCCGTTATTTACTGTAAAACAAGGGAACAGAAGTATAACTTTTCATTCACCGGTAAGCGGAAAAGTGTCGCAGATAAATACTCTTCTTGAGCGAAATCTTTCGGCGCTTAATGTTACGCCGTATGAAAGAAATTGGATTTGTGCTCTGGATGCTGAAAATCTGGATATCGAAATTAAAGAATTGCGAATTGGAAAATCTGCTGTTACTTTTTACCAAGAAGATATCGAACATTTCAACTCTCTCATGAAAGACCTTATCAAAACAGAAAAGAATCACGACGAGTATGTTGAAGAAAGCCAATTATATATTGGTCAACTTGAAAAACTTAATGATGTTAATTGGGAAAAAATTGTTTCTGAATTTTTTAGAAGATAGAACTTAATTGTAAAACGAACTTTAGTTCGTTAAATCTTAGCTGTAAGGCGAAATAAATTTCGCCTTACAACATTATTATTATAATTCAATAACCTTATTAAATATTTTGGGATCGGATTTATTAGTAGAATCCCAATAGTAAATTATTACTTTATCACCAGAGTTTACTGGTTCATTAGACCCATTGTAGATTTCCGAATAATTAATGGTGGTTGAACTATTTTTTAACACTTTGGGATCACCAAAGTGAGGTGTCCAATTTATTGAAGCAGCTACTTCCTGCTCGACTACATATAAGAATATAGTTTCATTACTACTATTAGCGATTTTTAATTTACTGTTTGAAGGTTCAATTGAAAGAGAATTATCAATTGAGTCTAACGGTGATGAACAAGAAATTAACATAAATATAATCAAAACAAAATAAATAAAATTTGTAGTTTTCATTTGTTATTTGACTGTTAATGTTTAAATCTGACTTCTAACTATTAGAACCGGTAACTAAACGTAACCAACATCTTATCTGTTGAAATATCTTGAGTAACTCTGGAAAGATTTGTTCCGTAGTTGTCACCGTAAGTTTTCCACCAACCGTGAGCATAGGCAACATCAATAGCGAAAGTTTCATCGGCTAAAAATCCAATACCACCGGTGAAATACTTTTTACCAAAATCTGAAGGATCGCCTTTATATGGTGAAGGTTGAGAGATAAAACCGCCGCGAACACGCACACCAACTTGCGGGATCGTGTATTCTGCACCGACATTAATTGCGGCAACAGCACGTAGTAATTCTTTCATATCTTTGTTCAAACTTGCAAAATAGCTTTCGGAAATTCCCTTGGCATTGCTGAATTCAGTTTGGGAATAATCTGTGAGCGTAGCCTCACCGGATAAAATTAATCCCTTCACATTAACCGAAGCGGCACCTGTTAAAACAAACGGAGTTGTAATATCATATTCGACTTTATCGCTGTAAGAATCTTTTAAATCGGACGAAAGATTAACAACCGTGTTTCCAAATTTTGAATATGCATCAAAAGTGTAAGTTTCCTTAATCGAAAAGGTTTTCGGGAGTTGAATTGTTACGCCAAATCGTGCGAGTTTTGAAAGCTGATAAATAGTCCCAAGCTTCAAATCCCAGCCGCTTATTTCCCAATCAAGAATATCATTTCTGTAAAATGTTGTGAAGTTTTTCGTAGAAGGAATCCCGGGAGCTGTTTCAACGTTCGTGTAAATTCCTTTTGAATCATCTTCAAAATATTCGCGGTTACCATTGAACGTTCCTGAATTTACATTTAAAGAACCACCGACATATAAATTTTTCGAGACTTCCATCGAGCCTGAAAAAGTCCAACTCTCCAATCCGCCTTCTTGTAAAGTAGTTCCGCTTTGATTTAGCTTTCCGTTAATAACTGAAACTTTTCCCGTATCATTGCTTAACAGTAAATCGTAAGGAACAGAATATTGGTATGATTGATTGTCGAAAGGAGTTTTCACTTCTTCTAAATATTGAATCATTGAGTGACTTCCGATATTAAATCCGCTGAATTTTAAAGCAGAAGTTAAATCTTTACTTTTATTGTACGCCATTCCGAAGACCATACTGCCACGTAAAGTAGGGAAGGGGAACACAAAACTTATTTGATTAAAGTTTGTAGCGCTGCTTGTATAATTGGTTTTGTTATTAAACAAGGTTGCATCATTTCCATAATTGAAATAATCCAAACCGCCAGCAACTTCCAATCGTTTAATTAATCCCAAACCTGCAGGATTAAAATACATTGCAGAAGCGTCATCGCTTATTCCAGTAAAAGCGTTCCCCATCCCTAAAGCTCTTGCCCCGACTCCTAAACCGCTTTCTGAAACGCGTAAGGCGTCAGTAATAGTTTGGGACTGACTGATTGCGGAAAAAATAAAAATTGTTAGAAAAAAAACTTTAAGAACTTTCATACTGTTTATCTCCTTGGAGTATCGGAAGAACGGCTTCCGTCATTATTTCTTGTATCACGTGAATTAGAAGAATTTCCTTTTTCTCTTTGCGGAGTTGTACTCTCGCTCTTTGTTGATGAATTATCATCAGTAGTTGTCGTTTGAGTTGTTGTAGGCGTTTGATCTCTTGATGGATTACCGACATTGATTATTGGTTGTTCCGGCCTATTTGGTGTTCCTCTATCTGGAGTACTCCCATTTCTCAATTTAGTCTCTTGAGCTGTTCTTTCACTTGCGGGAATAATTAGACTTGGGGGTGGTGCTATCGAATACCACCAAGGGAGTTCGTAATATGGATAATATTCTCCATAATAAGGTTCATCATAATATGAGTCCGAATTTTCACTTCTTTCTTTCGTGGGAAAAGCGACATCCGGTGTCCAAATTACTGTGTAACAACCTTGCATGGCAAACATGATAATTCCGAAAGCTAAAAGTTTAAGCGCTTTCATGATCATCTTCTCCGGTCGCTTGAGCCGCGGCTGCTGCTTCCGCCGCTTCTAGAAGACGATGAGGAAGATGACCTTGAGGATGATCCACTGTTGCTGCTTCTCGGAGCTTGGTAACTTGGGGAGGATGATTCTCTCCTCGGTGGAGAATAACTGCTGTTTTCTTTTTTTCTCTTACTTGAATTATCTCTGCTTGGGGAAGTTGATTCAGGTTTTCTTCTGTCGGTATCAACAGCCGGTGATTCGGATTCTTTACGTTCAGGCGTAGCTTTTCTAACTTCGTCAGAATTGGTATCGGAAGACCTTTTATCCTTTCGAATGATTTCCCGGTTTCTTGTTGCCGGTTGATCTGAACTTCTTCTATTCTTTATCGCATCATCAACTTCTGATGTGCGTTTGGTTCGGTCGGTTGGGTTAATAGTTCTATCTTTACCGGTAGTCGTGCCTGAATTGTTTTTATCTCTGTTTCTAAAAACCGGAGAACTTTCGCGTGTTCTACTAATTACGTCTCTTTTTAAAGTTTCGGTTCTTTGCCTGTCTTTGCTTAATGAGGTTTGGATTAGATCTCTCGTGGTCCTATCTCTTAACGTAGGTGTTCCTCTTCCCCCGTCATTATTCCTTAAACGGGAAGAGGTATTCGTTCTTTCTTTATAAACTGAACCACCGTTCCAATAGGAATTATTATAGTAACCACCGGAATAATAATTGTCATAGTAATACGGTGAATAATAAGCAATAACAGGAATAGAGGGATAATAACCATACCACCAAGGATCATAACAGAAAGGGTCCCAATATGGACCGTAAGAATAACCTACTGAAAAAGAAGGATAGTAATTGTGCCAAAGATATCTTCGATAACCCGGATAGTACCCGCTATAATAGTTGTTTATGCTAACATCCGATTCTCCGTCGGAGTAATTATCAGAATCATTCTCGGAATAATTATCATCCCGGTCTTGATCGTGTGAGTATTCGTAATCATCTTGATGACGGTTACGAAAATCGACTTGAGTGTAACATCCATAAAGGGAGAACATTACAAATACGATTGCAATTGGTAAAAAATATTTTTTCATGGCAAATTTCCTTATTCTTCTTGCTGTAAAATAGCAAATTCCGAGCCTAATTTTATAGGCTAAAATCGAGTGGTTATTAAGAAATGTTCCCGAAACTGTACACTAATCAATGCAAATATGTTCATTTGAATGAACAGAAAAAAGAGGTGCTTGATGAACTCTGAAAGGTTTTGTCCAAATGTGCATCGTGAGAACCCCAAATGGTATAATAAATATTGAGCAAGGAATTTTGAATGATGAAGTTGAAATGTTACTCGTACTTATTTCGAAATTCCTATTCCCATGTTTGTTATTCGGTATTCATTTAAACTTTTAGAACTGCTCTTATTGGCTTTGAGAAATAAGTATTTTATTGTTCCAGCCCGTAGTCCTTAATTTTTCTATAGAGTGTGGAAAGCCCGAGGTTGAGTTGCTTGGCAACTTTATCTTTGTCAAACTCGTTGGTTTCGAGAGACTTCATGATAAATTCCTTTTCAACCTTCTTGATAAAATCATCAAGCGAACCGGCTTTTTCAGGAATATGGATATCTTTTAACAAGTGCATGGATTGGGGCAAATCTTCCAACGTAATAAATTCATTTTTTGCAAAAATTACGGCGCGCTCAATAATATTTTCTAATTCACGGACTTCACCTCTCCAATCGTAATGGAGTAAAGCGCGCATAGCGGAACTGTCAATTCCTTTTACATTTTTCCCGATCTCTCTCCGGTATTTATTAATAAAATGATCTGCCAAAATTGGAATGTCTTCCGGTCTTTCTTTTAGAGAAGGGAGATTCAATTCAACAACATTTAAACGATAAAATAAATCTTCCCGGAATCTACCCGTAGCGACTTCATTTTGTAAAATTTTATTTGTTGTTGCGACAAAACGGACATTAATCGGAATGGAATAGGTTGTTCCTACAGGTGTGATCTCTTTTTCTTGGATAACACGGAGAAGTTTTACTTGAAGTTGCAATGGCATTTCGCTTATTTCGTCGAGGAAAAGGGTTCCACCGTCGGCTGCTTTTAAGTATCCCTCTTTATCTGATATAGCGCCGGTGAACGCACCCCGTTTATGTCCGAACAGTTCGCTTTCAATCAAGTTTTCAGAAATAGCTCCGCAGTTTACCGCAACGAACGGTTTATTTTTCCTTTTACTGTTGAAATGAATTGCACGGGCAACAAGTTCTTTGCCGGTTCCGGAGTTGCCGGTAATAAGAATGGTGCTTTCTGTTTCCGCGACTGTCTGGATCATTTCAAAAACTTTATGCATCGCTTGAGATTTACCGACGAGTTCAGAAAAGTCATAAGTACGCTGAATCTCTTTTCGTAAAAGTTGATTTTCTGAAATGAGATTTTTCATTTCAAAAAGACGTTTTATTTTAAAAAGAATTTCGTCAAACTCAATCGGTTTAAGGATATAATCTTGTGCACCGTTGCGTAAAGCTTTGATAGTTGTTTCAAGCGAGCCGTAAGCGGTAATCATGATGACGGAAGTTTGCGGGGTAATTGCCGAAATCTTTTCTAATAATTCAGTTCCTTTCATCATAGGCATTTCAATATCTGTGATGACTAAATCATAATAACTAGCTAATATTTTCTCGTAAGCAACTTTTCCGTTTTCGGCTTGTTCGACGAGATAACCTTCTTTCCTGAGAATGAAAGAAAGCGAATCATTAATATCTTTTTCGTCATCAACAACAAGAATTTTACCAGGCATCTGTTTCCTTTATAGTATTAAATTCAGAGGAAAATTAATAATGAATTTTGTCCCTTTTTTATAAGAGCTCTCAACTTTTATTTCACCGTGCGAGCTTTTGATAATTCCGTAGCTTACCCAAAGTCCAAGCCCCGTACCTTTTCCTTCTTTCTTTGTCGTGAAGAAAGGTTCAAACACTTTGGAAAGTGATTGCTCCGGGATGCCAATTCCATTATCGTCAAAAATAACCTTAATAGTTGCATCTTTTATTGATGTGCTTACTTTGATGAACGATTCTTCTTCAATTATATATTTTTCTTTTTTTTCGGCGATGGCATCAACGGCATTGATTAAGATATTAACAAAAACCTGCTGAACTTGATCCGCTATTAACGGGACGGAAGGGAGGGATTCATCTAAGTGAGAAATAAAATTTATATCTTTTGTTTTTTTACCAACTTTTACAATTTCAATCGCTTCTTTCAAATTATCATTAATGTCGGTGGACTTTAATTCGTAATCTGATGGGCGGGAAAAATCAACTAGATCCCGGATAATTTTTGAAATGCGTGTAATTTGTTTTTTAACAAGTTCAAGTTTTTCTTTGATAAAATTATCATCGGTTTCGCGTTGAACAATTTGTACTAATGCAGAAATTGAGGCAAGTGGATTACCTACTTCGTGTGCAACTCCTGCAGCAAGTGTTCCGATACTTTCCATTTTTTGTGTGTGGATCAATTGTTTCTCAAGTATCTTTTTATCGGTAAGGTCATGGTGAACGCCAAAGTACCCAACGACTTTTTGTGTTTCATCGATTATCGGAGAGACTAATAATCGTGTATGGAAAGATTCACCGCTTTTCTTTTTGTTTTCAACTTCACCAAGCCAAACTTTGCCGGAAGAAATGGTTCTCCACATCGCCTCCCAATATTCTTTTGAATGTTTTTTACTTCCGAAAATATTTGGATTTTGACCGATCAATTCATCTTTTTTATAACCACTCGCTCGTTCAAAAGCAGGATTAACGTAATTCATTTTTCCATTCAAGTCGGTGATCTGCAATGGGTTTACCGTATTTTGAGCTACGGAGTAGAACCGCAAAAATTCTGATTCTTTTTTCTTCTCCGAAGTAAAATCTTTTCCAACAATGAGAACATTTTTTCCCCCATCCATTTCATTAATAAACGGTGAGATATAAATATTTACATCGTAAATATTTGCATCGAAGGACTGCATGGAGATTTCAAATTCAGCAGAGGTGTTGTTTTTTATTGAAGCGAATAGAGCGTCTTCGAATCTAAGAACGGAAGTCGGAGCAAGGATTTTAGAAAACTTTTCGCCGGTTATTTTACTATTAGATGACGGGAAAAATTGTAAAGCCGCCTCGTTTAATTTTAGAATAGTTCCGTTTTCTGCAAGCACAAAACATGGATCATGAAAACCTTTTAGGGCTTCAAAATTCATTTAGCCTTCTTTCAAATGTAAAAAAATCTATTTCTTATTACAAAAATAGAGAATTTTCTTCACTTAAAGAATTGGCTCACAATCCGTTTTTGTGGAAAAATTTGGTGATAAAATTACTTACTTGTTCAAATTCAATTAAAAAAGCATCGTGACCGAAAGGCGAGTCAATTTCTTCGTACTCAGCTTCTTTAATTTGAGAAGCAATACTCTTTTGCTCGTCGGGTGGGTAAAGAATATCTGACGAGATACCAATACTTAGACACTTAGCCGAAATTCTCCCGAGAGATTCTTCAAGTGATCTTCTTTGTGCCGCAACATCATGGCTATCCATCGCATTGGTGATGTACAAATAAGTGTTAGCGTCAAATCTTTTAACAAGTTTTTCGCCCTGATAAAGAAGATAATTTTCAATTTGAAATTTCGTATCAAGCGGATTTTCACTTTCTTCATCAGTTTCTCTTCCGAATTTTTGATTAAAATCTTCGGGAGCGCGGTAACTGATCATTGCGGCAATTCTTGCGGCGGCGAGCCCCTTCGGTTGTTCTAAATAATTTCCACTTTGCCATCCCGCATCATTTAGAATTACCTGTCTTGAAAGCGTATTAAAAGCAATTGCCCACGCAGAATGTTGAGCTGCCGTAGCAATAGGAATAACGGATTTCATAAAATCAGGAAACATTATTGCCCATTCAAGAGCTTGCATGCCACCTAATGAACCGCCGGCAACGGTTACAAGCCCTTTTACTCCTAGAACATCCAGTAATTTTTTTTGTACTTTCACCATATCTCTTACTGAATACTTGGGAAACGCCATGCGGTATTGTTTGTCGGTTTGTTTATTGAGAGAGGTGGGACCTGTTGTTCCGTAACAACCGCCGAGAAAGTTGGAGCAAATCACAAAATATTTTTCGGTGTCAAAAACTTTTCCCGGTCCGATTAAAGAATCCCACCAACCCAAGTTGTGTAAGTTCATTTTGTTATACTTAAAGAGAAATTCATGTCCTTTACTGTTTTCAAGCTCAGCTTCATCAATTGTTCCTGCTGCGTGCGCATTGCCGGTTAAGGCATGGCAAACAAGGATAGCATTCGTCCCACTGGTATTAAGTTCTCCGTAAGTTTGATAAGCAACATCAACTTCCTGTAAAGTCTCTCCTGACTCTAAATAAAAGGGATTCCTCTCATTATACAAGTTCACGAATTGTGTTCGCGCTGAAATTTTTTCTAACGTTTTTGTTTCCATAGAAATTACTTTAATAAGCTGTTTCATCCATTTGTAGGTGAAACAGCCTGGTGAATGAAATTATTTTTTCAAAGTTGCTTTTAAAGCTTCTTCAAAATCTTCCTTGATATCGTCAATATGTTCAAGACCAACGGAAACACGGATCAGATCAGCTGTAACACCTGATTCTTTCTGTTCAGCTTCGCTTAATTGCTGGTGTGTAGTTGAAGCCGGATGAATTACCAACGTTTTTGCATCTCCGACATTTGCCAAAAGACTTGCAAGCTGCACATTGTTGATGAATGTTCTGCCTGCTTCGAGTCCTCCCTTTATTCCGAAGGTCAAAACCGAACCAAACAATCCGTTACGTAAAAATTTCTTCGCGTTTTCATGGTACGGATGAGATTTTAAGCCGGGATAAGAAACCCATGCAACTTGCGGATGGTTCTCTAACCAGGTTGCTAATTCCAAAGCATTTTGTCCATGTCTTTCAATTCTTAATGAAAGTGTTTCCAATCCTTGGAGAAGAAGAAAAGCGTTAAATGGACTTAAGCACGGACCTAAATCTCTTAAAGCTTCAACGCGAGCGCGAATAATAAAAGCAATGTTTCCAAACGGTCCATCAGCGCCAAATATTTCCCAGAATTTTAATCCGTGATAACCTGGACTAGGTTCAGTGAAGATCGGGAAATTTCCATTGCCCCAATTAAATTTACCCGAGTCAACAATTACACCGCCAATAGAAGTTCCATGTCCGCCAATCCATTTAGTTGCGGAAGCGACAACAATATCAGCACCGTGGTCAATTGGTCTTGCAATAAAGCCAGCCGCTCCGAATGTATTATCAACAATAAGGGGAATATTGTGCTTATGTGCCACATCTGCAATTTCTTTAATGTTAGCAATATTTAATCTTGGGTTGCCGATAGTTTCAAGATAAAGAGCTTTTGTTTTAGAATCGATCAGTTTTTCAAATTCTTCCGGGGAATCGCCTGAAACAAATTTAACATCAATTCCTAATCTTGGGAAAGTAACTTTGAATTGATTATATGTTCCGCCGTAAAGCAAACTGGTGGAAACAATGTTTTCTCCGGCTTGCGCAATTGTAGTAATTGCTATAAGCTGGGCGGCTTGCCCTGACGCAGTTGCCAAACCTGCAACTCCACCTTCAAGAGCGGCAATTCGTTTTTCAAAAACATCCGTCGTCGGATTCATAATCCGTGTGTAAATGTTTCCGAATTCTTTCAATCCGAATAAATTTGCAGCGTGGTCGGCATCATTAAAATTATATGATGCAGTTTGATAGATGGGAACCGCGCGGGAATTAGTTGTCGGATCCACTGTTTGTCCGGCATGCAGTTGCAGCGTTTCAAATCTGTAGTTTCTTGGTTTTTGTTCAGCACTCATTTTGTTACCTCTTTGTTTTTATTTATTGTTTTAATTTCAGTTATAGACAAAAAAAAACCTCTCCGGAAAAGATTTCTGAAGAGGTTAAATACCTGATTCTCATCTTTCCACAATTCCCGGGACAACCCGGAACGGGCAGGAAGTAGCACCAAAATTCACGACGCGCGTGATGGTTGCTAAGGTTTCATAGGGCCTGTTCCCTCAACCTTTCTCGATAAGAGTTTTTTATTTTATAAGAACATACAAACAAAAAAGCCCTTCTCGAGTTTTCACTTCGGAAGGGCTTCAATTAAAATATTAGAACGTTTAGGCTGAGACCATCCGAGTTGATGAACACATCATCATACAACAGAGGCACATTGCCATATTTATAATTTCGATATTTATATTTTTGTTTTTCATTTCAGTAGGTGCAAAGATAGTGCACTCAAGTTCATTTGTCAAATACTTTTTTATCAAGATTGCATATTTATGAGTAAATCTTGGCAGCTTTTTCAGCGGAAGTAACAATTCCTTTAATTAAAGCCGAACTAAAGCCGTTATGCTCCATCTGGTTTAAGCCTGAAATAGTAATTCCTCTCGGAGTTGTTACTTTGTCAACTTCACTTTCAGGGTGATTTTTATTTTCTAAAAGAAGAGTGGCGGCTCCTTTTGCAGTTTGCGCAGCCATCATAATTGCTTCTTCGGAGTGAAACCCGATCTCAATTCCGCCTTGCGAAGCGGCACGAATTGCGCGAAGAAAAAATGCTATTCCGCAAGCGCATAATGCCGTTGCCGGTCCCATTAATTCTTCTTTAATAATTAAACTGTTACCGAGAGCATTAAAAATCTTTTCCGCATCGGTCAACGCTTCAGTTGAATCGGAGGATAAGCAAGTCATTGATTCTTGAATGGCTATTGCAGTATTCGGCATAGCGCGGACGATTTTTATTTTTCCACCGAGAATTTTTTTCATAGCAGCAACAGTAGCGCCGGAAACGACAGAAATAACCGTATGCTTTTTTACTTTCAGAGACGGTTTTATTTGAAGTAATAAATCATTCAACTGTTGTGGTTGAACTGCGATGATAACAATATCTGCTTGAGTAACTGCTTTTTTATTGTCCTCCAAAACAGAAAAACCTTGCAATGAAAATTTTTTTAACAACTCGGTATTTCTTCTTGTTAGAATTATATTTTTAGGGGAAACCAATTTTGCGTGAACCAATCCGTTTGCGATCGATAATCCGATATTTCCGCTTCCAAGGATTGTGATTACTTTATTTTCCATCTTATTTCCCTTTATGTAATTGTTTTTATTAACACTTCTTTAAATGAAGCATAATCTTTTTGTGTCTTTACAGCAGCTTTTTCTTTTTCGAAGCACGCGGATAATCTTTCCGGTATAACAGTTTTTTCTGCAAGAACGTTATCAACAATTTCGGAGAATTTTGCAGGATGAGCGGTTTCTAAAATTATTCCGTTTACATCTTCTTGTCCGGTTTCCTGCAGATATTTATTCAATGCTAAATAACCAACTGCTCCATGCGGATCAATAGTATAATTATATTTTTCTTTTACTTCTTTTATTGCTGATAGAGTTTGTTCATCATTAAAACTTGAACTTGAAATTTTCTTTCGGATTAAATCAACATCATTTTCAAACATTGAAATGATACGTACAAAGTTGCTTGGATTTCCGACATCCATTGCGTTTGAAATCGTAAGCACCGATGGCTTCGGTTCAAATTTCCCGTTTTGTAAATAATTAAAGAAAACGTCATTGGCATTTACTGCCGCAATAAATTTATGAATAGGTAATCCCATAGTCTGAGCAATTAATCCGGCAGTAAGATTTCCAAAATTTCCACTTGGAACAGAAACCACAAACGGAAGCGATTTATCTTTTACTTGTTTGCAGGCTTCAAAATAATAAAATGATTGCGGAAGAAGTCTGGCTAGGTTTATTGAGTTTGCCGAGGTCATCGAAAATATATTTTTTAATTCTGAATCATGGAAGGCTTGTTTTACAAGCTGTTGACAGTCATCAAACACACCTTCGATTTCAAAAGCGAAAATATTTTTGCCGAGTGTGGTTAATTGTTGTTCCTGCGTTCGACTTACTTTTCCACTGGGATAAAGAAGAGCAACTTTAATTCCTTCTTTTTCATAGAAACCGTTTGCTACCGCGCTCCCGGTATCGCCCGAAGTTGCAACCAAAATTAATGTTTCTTTTTTCTCATCTTTTAAATAATGCGTTAAAAGATTCGCGAGAAATTTAGCGCCGAAATCCTTGAAAGCTAAAGTCGGTCCGTGGAATAATTCCAGGATTGAAATATTGTTTGATAATCGAACAAGCGGAGCCGGAAAAGAAATTGCGTTATTTATTATAGTGCGTAAATCATCGTCATTTATATCATCGATAAAAAGTTTTGCAACTTCAAATCCAATTTCTTGAAAAGAATATTTTTCAATATTATGGAAAAAACTTTCAGGTAGTTTTGGAATTTCATTCGGCATAAAAAGTCCGCCGTCATCTGCTATACCTTTTAGAACGGCTTCACGGAAGGATATCTGTGTTTGTCTATTATTTGTACTGTAGAATTTCAAATGTTTTCCACCAATGAAATAATTTTAGGACCCTCATGATTTATTTTCGAAATGAAGGTGTCGCTTTTCAATTTTATTTTTGTGAGAACTTTTTTCATTTCTGAACCAATAAGTTTGGCTTCCTTCTCACTCCGGCTTAACGCAAAAACAGAAGGACCGGAACCGGAGATACTACAACCGAGAGCTCCATTTTTCAACGCGGTTTCTTTTATCAGAAAATAATTCGGGATCAGCGAACCGCGGATCGGTTCAATAATATAATCTTCAATCGATCGTTTGATCAACTCATAATCCGGTTTCATTAATCCCGCAACTAATGCAGCAGCGTTTCCCCATTGTCTAACCGCATCGGAAAGTTTTATTTGCGAGCGCAAAATTCTTCTGGCAAACTCGGTTTTAATTTCAATATGCGGATGAATGATCGTGCAGTAAAGATCATCCGGAACCGGGATTGAAATAACATCCGGAGGATTGCAGCCTCTTACCAATGTAAATCCGCCGTACAAACAAGGAGCGACATTATCAGCATGAGCAATGTTGCCGCTGGCAATTTTTTCTCCTTCTAAAGCGAAAAGCAGCAAATCATTTTTTGAAAAAGGTTTTTTCAATAATGCATTTAAAGCAAAAACGCTTGCAACCGCGCTGGCGGCGCTTGAACCGAGTCCGCTGCCTAACGGCATTTTTTTATGAAGTTCCATCTCAACTCCGAACTTTGGTTCGAGTGCGTTCATCATAGCTCGAAGGGAAACTGCGGCAGTATTTTTTTTCGCATCTTTAGGTAGATGATGTTCATCGCCGGTAATTTTTGTAATGTGAATACCGGGTTTGTCAACGATTCGCATTACCAATTCATCACCCGGTTGATGCAGTGCAAAACCAAAAATATCAAATCCGCATCCGACGTTTGATACGGAAGCAGGGGAGAAGACTCTCACTTTTTTTGCTTTAAATAAATTTTTCATTATGAAAGCAACCCTTTTACTTTCATCAATTCGGCGCAGAGGATTGCTCCGCCGGCTGCTCCACGAACCGTGTTATGCGAAAGAACTGAAAATTTGTAATCGAATAAATTACAATCGCGCAATCTGCCAACTGCTACCGCCATTCCTTTATCAATATCTCTGTGCAGGCGTGGCTGAGGATATTTATCTTCAAAGAAATAATGGATCGGCTGAATCGGCGCAAGCGGTAAATGATATTCTTGCGGTTCACTTTTAAAATTTTTCCATACAGAAAGAATATCTTCTTTGGATGGTTTATTTTTTAATTTTACCTGAACAGATTCGAGATGTCCATCAACAACTGCCACGCGGTTGCATGAAGCGCTGATTTTGAAAGTGCTCAATTCAATTTCTTTCCCGTTAAAATTCCCAAGAATTTTTAGCGGCTCGGTTTCCATTTTATTTTCTTCTCCACCGATAAATGGAATTACATTATCAATAATATCAAGACTTGAAACGCCGGGATACCCTGCGCCAGATAAAGCTTGCATCGTTACAACGTTTACTTGGTCAATTCCGAAAGCGTCATCAAGCGGTTTTAATGCGATCAACATTCCGATTGTTGAACAATTAGGATTTGTTACAATTGAACCTTTGCCGAAATTTTGTACTTTTATTAATCCCAAGTGATCTGGGTTAACTTCAGGAATTAGCAAAGGAACATCTTTATCAAACCGGTGATTTTTAGAATTTGAAATAACATGATAACCGTTTTTAGCAAATGCTTCTTCAACTTCTCCGGCAATGTTTGCATCTAAACCGGAAAAAACAACGCCGCAATCTAAATTCGGTTTACAATTTTTAACCGTAAGATTGGCAATGGCATCGGGAATTGGAGTTGGCAAAAACCAATTTACAGCATCTTTATATTTCTTTCCAGCTGAACGATCTGAAGCGGCGACTTCCGTAATTTCAAAAAACGGATGATCGCTTAAAAGTTGAATAAATTTTTGTCCGACGCTTCCGGTTGCGCCTAAGATTCCTACTTTTATTTTTTGTGTTGACATAGTTTCCCTATATATTTTTCCTTAACTCAAATAATTTGAAATTCTAAGAACATCAGCAAAGACACCCGCGGCTGTAACATCAGCTCCAGCTCCAGGTCCTTTTATTACAAGTGGACTATTAACATAGTTCAATGTATGAACCGCTAAAATGTTATCGCTTCCGCTCATAAAATAGAACGGATGGTTCCGGTCAATTGCTTGTAGAGAGACCTCTGCTTTTCCTTTTTCTAATTTAGCAATATAGCGTAAAACTTTTCCATCCTTTTCTTCTTTCATACGAAGTTTTTCAAACTCATCGTCATTTTCTTTCAGGACACCAAAAAATTCCTGAACCGTTTTAACTTTTTGCGCTTTCGGGAAAATTAAATTTTCTACTTTGATATCGGGCAATTCCATTTGATATCCGCATTCACGCGCCAGGATCAATAATTTTCTCGCAACATCTTTTCCATTTAAATCTTCACGCGGATCAGGTTCGGTATAACCTCTTTCTCTTGCTTCTTGAACAACCTTGCTGAATTTTTTCCCTTCTTTAAAAGAATTAAAAATATAACTCAACGTACCGGAAAGAATCCCTTCAATTTTTGTAATTGAATCTCCTGTGCTTACTAAATCATTTATCGTTCCAATTATTGGTAAACTTGCGCCGACGTTTGTTTCATATAGAAACTTAACGTTATGTTTTGAAGCAGTCTCCCGCAGTTTCATATAAAAGCTGAAAGTTCTTGTGTTTGCTCTTTTGTTAGGTGTAACGATGGAAATATTAGAAGAGAGAACATCCAAATAATATTTTACGACCTCCTCACTTGCGGTGCTGTCAATAAAAATTGAATTCGGCAGATTGAATTCTTTCATCGTGTTGACGAATCTTTGCAAATCGGATGTTTCGGTACACGAAGATAGTTCTTTCTCCCATTTATCGAGCGGAATACCTTCATTGCGCAAAAGCATTTTTTTAGTATTGATAATTCCGCACACATGCACGGAAGTGAAAAATTCATTCGCTAATTTTTGTTGATGGTTTTTCAGTTGAGTTAAAAAAGTTTTTCCGATCAATCCCGGTCCTACTAGAAAGAGATTGAGCGATTTGGTCTTTGATAAAAAGAAAGCCTCGTGTAAAGCGTTCAGCGCTTTTGCTTCATCTTTTTTAGAAATTACAACGGAAATATTTAACTCGGATGAACCCTGTGCAATCGCGGCGATGTTAATTCCGTTTTTGCCAAGAGCTTGAAAAACACGTCCCGCAATGCCGGGAGTCTTCTGCATATTCTCTCCGACGATAGCGATAATTGCAAAATCATTTTCAACTTTAACTTCACTGATCTTTTTTTCAATCAATTCTAATTTGAATTCATACTCTATCGATTCTTTCGCTTTCTTTTTATCACGCGGAGGGATTGCAAGACAGATCGAATGTTCGGAAGAAGCCTGGGTAATAAGGATAACGTTAATTTGTTTTTTCGCCAATGCGCTAAAAATTCTTTCTGCAATACCGGCAACACCAACCATACCACTTCCTTCTA
Source organism: Ignavibacteriaceae bacterium (assembly GCA_023229425.1). Classification (GTDB taxonomy): domain Bacteria; phylum Bacteroidota; class Ignavibacteria; order Ignavibacteriales; family Ignavibacteriaceae; genus UBA1563. The sequence goes on along the minus strand of JALNZG010000006.1, from coordinate 16,732 downwards.
CCAGTACTAATGAGATAGCATCGATAGAAGAAATTCCTTTTATCAGAAAATCATTTGCAATTTTTTTCTTGCTGATAAGCGTTCCTTCTGCAGAAGGATTAAATGTATTTTTTATACGCAGAGGAATTCCTTTTGCATGTGCAGGCTGCATTGTTGGGGGATAAATTACCTTTGCGCCGAAATGTGAAAGTTCCATCGCTTCGTCAAAAGTTAAATGTTTTACGGGAAACGCATTCTTAACTTTTCTTGGATCTGCCGTAAGTACACCGTCAACATCCGTCCAAATTTCAATTTCGTTCGCGTTGAGAGCAGCGCCTAAAATTGAGGCGGTATAGTCCGAACCGCCACGTCCTAACGTAGTAGTTTCATTTTCAATTGTGGATGCTACGAATCCGGTAACGATTTGTAGTTTTTTATTTGCGGCAAAATACTTTTGAATATTTTTATTGGTAAGATCAAAAAGTACGCGGGCATTTCCGAATTGTGCATCCGTTTTAATAACCGTGCGGGTATCTAAAAAATTATTTGCAATTTTTTTATCGTTAAGACATTCGCTGATGGTATATGCCGAAAGCCGTTCCCCAAAACTTAAAATATAATCGAGTGTTTTCAGCGACAATTCCTTAATTAAAAAAACACCGTGGAGAATATCATCAAGTTCGTTTAATTGAAATTTTATGTTTGCAATAACACCGCTTTGTTTGCTTACGGAAATTAATTCTTTTGCAACTGTAAGATGTCTGTCTTCCAATTCCTTTAAATTATCTAAATAAAGCGCATTCCCTTCAGCGGCAAGATGGCTTGCTGTTACAAGTTTATCAGTTACCGATTGATAAGCCGAAAAAACGACCGCAAGATTCTTTTCCTTTTTAAGGGATAACTTTATGATCTCAATTACATTTTTTATCCGTTCAGCCGAAGCAACGGACGAACCTCCGAATTTTAGAACTTTCATTTTTTATCCAAATTTAATTATGCACAAAAAAAAACCGGCTTCTTTTGAGGAAGTCGGTTGTTAACATTTAAATAATATTATGCGCTTACCAACTTCCGATGTCCGGTGGTGTTGTGGTGCCAGTGCACATGGTGTTGATAATATTTGATTTCTGATTTTTCATATTTTAAGTATGGCAAACCTAACATAATTTAACTGCTTTGTCAATACGTGTATAAGAAAAATTGGATATTATTCCTCACAAGTGCAAAGTTATTAGAATTAATTACGAATTGGGAATCAGATAGTTCGTAAAAATCCGCCGCGGCGGACTGCGCAAAATGGAAAGAATATATTCTATACTAATTTCAATTCTACAATAGTTCGATTAAAACATCACCAAAGCCGCAATTACGTTACCCCGACTTACATTTCAATTCTACAATAGTTCGATTAAAACACGCGGTGGCTGTTCCCGGCGCCGGTAATCTTCCAAATTTCAATTCTACAATAGTTCGATTAAAACAAAGTAATCTCTTATGCTTAAAGTAGAGACACGCCGATTTCAATTCTACAATAGTTCGATTAAAACCCGGAAGGTATAAAATTACGCATTGCTGAACCCTTATTTCAATTCTACAATAGTTCGATTAAAACAGTTTATCAACACGTTTAAGAAGTGGTTTGTAGCTAATTTCAATTCTACAATAGTTCGATTAAAACATTAAATACTTTTACAAGTGGAACAGATACTACTGCATTTCAATTCTACAATAGTTCGATTAAAACCGGTAAAAAAGTTTGATAAAAAAGATATTAATGATATTTCAATTCTACAATAGTTCGATTAAAACAAGTCCGACCGCTTCCGAACTCCAAGCCGAAAGAAGATTTCAATTCTACAATAGTTCGATTAAAACCGCCTTTTGCAATTTGCTTATAAATTCCATTGCCTCATTTCAATTCTACAATAGTTCGATTAAAACTTTTTTCACAATATTTGTTTAACTCTTTTCTTCTGTATTTCAATTCTACAATAGTTCGATTAAAACGTACAGTCCATATAGCTGTGATATTTGTCAAAGCAAATTTCAATTCTACAATAGTTCGATTAAAACTTCGTAAACGATTTTGTTAATCAGATTTTTATAACATTTCAATTCTACAATAGTTCGATTAAAACATTATATTGTTTGCATCGTACTGGTACCTGTTACAGGATTTCAATTCTACAATAGTTCGATTAAAACTGTCCTAAAATAGTTAGTCCTGACTATTGACCAAGTATTTCAATTCTACAATAGTTCGATTAAAACCCACTATTTCGAGAATGACAAAAAAAACGTTTTGGTATTTCAATTCTACAATAGTTCGATTAAAACTATGATAACCCAAGCCCGATAACTTTCTTTTGTCATATTTCAATTCTACAATAGTTCGATTAAAACGTTTTAGGAAAAGAGACGGCTGAAAGCCTAAAATTAATTTCAATTCTACAATAGTTCGATTAAAACGCAACCGGCGAAACGATTCTAACGGTATAATTTGTAATTTCAATTCTACAATAGTTCGATTAAAACAACGCCAATTTATGCTGAAAAGTAACAGCGAAGCAAATTTCAATTCTACAATAGTTCGATTAAAACTAGCTGTGATATTCATCAATGATAAGGCAAAAACACATTTCAATTCTACAATAGTTCGATTAAAACTTATGTGCCCGGTCAAGGAATGAAACTAAATAAGTAATTTCAATTCTACAATAGTTCGATTAAAACCCTATTAGCAAACTTGGTGATGTCTTTTTACTTAAATTTCAATTCTACAATAGTTCGATTAAAACTAGAAAACACTTTGCCGGTTATTCACTTTTCGCAGATTTCAATTCTACAATAGTTCGATTAAAACACGCATTATCGAAACTGTCACTGAATCAATTCTTTATTTCAATTCTACAATAGTTCGATTAAAACCCGATATTTGACTACATGGGGAGATAAAACAGCAATATTTCAATTCTACAATAGTTCGATTAAAACAAGGATTGGTTGAAGATGCTAAATGTAGATTCTACATTTCAATTCTACAATAGTTCGATTAAAACTTAATCTGTTCCTTTGTTTTGTACTCCGTACAATCAAATTTCAATTCTACAATAGTTCGATTAAAACTATTATTGCCCGATACTGTTGTTATTTCAGAAAAATAATTTCAATTCTACAATAGTTCGATTAAAACGGAAACAAATGCAATTAGACAACCATTATAAAGCATATTTCAATTCTACAATAGTTCGATTAAAACTGCACGTGCGAAGCTAATAAAGAAGAGAAATCTTCATTTCAATTCTACAATAGTTCGATTAAAACGAGGCGTTAGATATAACCAACGCAATAAGTTTATATTTCAATTCTACAATAGTTCGATTAAAACGAGCAAAGTAAAAAACGAACAACTTCTCGAAGCGAATTTCAATTCTACAATAGTTCGATTAAAACACAATACAACGATCTTAAAATCGAACTTGAATCACTATTTCAATTCTACAATAGTTCGATTAAAACGAAAACAAATGCAATTAGACAACCATTATAAAGCATATTTCAATTCTACAATAGTTCGATTAAAACCCTACGGCAAACTTTATGCCTGGAGCGCAGACGGGATTTCAATTCTACAATAGTTCGATTAAAACGAACTAATCATAGCTTGCAATAAGTATCAATATAATCATTTCAATTCTACAATAGTTCGATTAAAACGCAGCAGCACGCAAGGAAGGCTTTGATGATGCGATATTTCAATTCTACAATAGTTCGATTAAAACTTTTGACTTGGCTGTGGTTGATCCGCCGTATGGGATATTTCAATTCTACAATAGTTCGATTAAAACGAGGGGCTCATAGAGCTACCCAAGAATAAGAAAGGAATTTCAATTCTACAATAGTTCGATTAAAACTCTTTACTTCCGTTGTTTATGTTTAATCTATAATAATTTCAATTCTACAATAGTTCGATTAAAACGTAAACTAAACATCATTTGTGAGTGATGTCACCGACATTTCAATTCTACAATAGTTCGATTAAAACAGAACCGGAAGGAAGAGTTAGAAGAAAAGCAAAAAATTTCAATTCTACAATAGTTCGATTAAAACTGAAACTTGCAACAACAAAAACAAGATTTTACCAGGATTTCAATTCTACAATAGTTCGATTAAAACTAATTCTAAATCAATTAATTCCAACATCGGTTCAACATTTCAATTCTACAATAGTTCGATTAAAACTGAACAACAATCCTTCGGAGTTTCGGTTATTAATGCATTTCAATTCTACAATAGTTCGATTAAAACATATAACCGTATTTTTTAAGAAAGGTATAAAACAAATTTCAATTCTACAATAGTTCGATTAAAACGTGATGTGATATTCCTCAATGATAAGGCAAAAACACATTTCAATTCTACAATAGTTCGATTAAAACGTGATGTGATATTCCTCAATGATAAGGCAAAAACACATTTCAATTCTACAATAGTTCGATTAAAACAGTTACATGAACGCGCTTGTTTAGAAATGAACGAAATTTCAATTCTACAATAGTTCGATTAAAACTATTTCGGAAAGCTCAATTAAACAAGCAAAAGAATTATTTCAATTCTACAATAGTTCGATTAAAACGGGGCATTGTTTTTTACCTACTATTAGATTTTTCAATTTCAATTCTACAATAGTTCGATTAAAACCTTTGTTTGGAACAACACGCCGGAAGGTCACGAATATATTTCAATTCTACAATAGTTCGATTAAAACATAGTCCGAACCAACCGAGTAAAAAAACAGTTGCGAATTTCAATTCTACAATAGTTCGATTAAAACTTAATCATTAACAATCAAAAAGGACTGGTGAACTAATTTCAATTCTACAATAGTTCGATTAAAACTTCAAAGAGTTTCTTAGTTACATTTGAATAAGTTTTATTTCAATTCTACAATAGTTCGATTAAAACGGTCAACCAACAGCTAAGTGATGTTATACATTCCTAATTTCAATTCTACAATAGTTCGATTAAAACTTTATACCTTATCCAATCTCCATTACTTGGGAAATATTTCAATTCTACAATAGTTCGATTAAAACTGGAAGTGCAACAAATGCACCCGAAAGGTTTAAGTTATTTCAATTCTACAATAGTTCGATTAAAACCCTTGCTTTGCGTAGTTCATAAATATCCAATCGTAAATTTCAATTCTACAATAGTTCGATTAAAACTGATTTCGTCAACGGTATTAACCGAAAACGTTGCTCATTTCAATTCTACAATAGTTCGATTAAAACCTTCATCCGAAATCTCAATCCCTTCTAAGTACGTTATTTCAATTCTACAATAGTTCGATTAAAACTCGAAAATTACGATGATTCAAAACCTCTCGATAAACATTTCAATTCTACAATAGTTCGATTAAAACCATAATATTAGCGGTCAATCAGAATCATCAACACGCATTTCAATTCTACAATAGTTCGATTAAAACTTGTTATATTCAACGCCGTTTACAACTTGGCGCGCGCATTTCAATTCTACAATAGTTCGATTAAAACATGATGCTTAGCGGCGGTATTGTTGCCGCTGTTACATTTCAATTCTACAATAGTTCGATTAAAACCGTAAGAGCGACGGCTTGTACAAAACAGATGCCGACATTTCAATTCTACAATAGTTCGATTAAAACAAAATAATTTACGACGAACAAAAGAATAAATAATCAATTTCAATTCTACAATAGTTCGATTAAAACATTGATCTGCCGATGGAAGGAATTGACCCATGAAGAATTTCAATTCTACAATAGTTCGATTAAAACTGATAAATCCAATGATCAACGCCGCCGTGAGATGAACATTTCAATTCTACAATAGTTCGATTAAAACTATTTTTTGCCATCTGGAAAACAACAGCCTGTATTCATTTCAATTCTACAATAGTTCGATTAAAACCCTATGCGCTCCCTTTCTCTTATGCCCATTTCCGCATTTCAATTCTACAATAGTTCGATTAAAACCATACCGTCAACTAACTAACGTTATCATATACCCACATTTCAATTCTACAATAGTTCGATTAAAACGACCCTAATAACATTATAAGCAAGTACTTATTGCAGATTTCAATTCTACAATAGTTCGATTAAAACCATACCGTCAACTAACTAACGTTATCATATACCCACATTTCAATTCTACAATAGTTCGATTAAAACATTATTACGCAAAGAGTTACATGTATCCTGCGAGTATTTCAATTCTACAATAGTTCGATTAAAACTTTCTCTTTCTTGCTTTTCTCTAAATCGTATATTTTTATTTCAATTCTACAATAGTTCGATTAAAACGACATGGAAAAGTTGAAAAACCTTCCTTTGAAGAAATTTCAATTCTACAATAGTTCGATTAAAACGAACAATGTACCACTTTAGACAAATTATCGGTCTGGATTTCAATTCTACAATAGTTCGATTAAAACTTTACCAACGATGAACTGATGAAGGTTTTTAGATCAAATTTCAATTCTACAATAGTTCGATTAAAACGTTCCGTTATCGGTTGATGAAGCATATATATATAAATTTCAATTCTACAATAGTTCGATTAAAACCCAGTTTACAGATTTGGGTACTGCTATTTCACTTAAATTTCAATTCTACAATAGTTCGATTAAAACTCTTTCAGCAACTACTACCAGCTTCATAATTCAAGATTTCAATTCTACAATAGTTCGATTAAAACAAGTCCAACCGCTTCCGAACTCCAAGTAGCAAGATTATTTCAATTCTACAATAGTTCGATTAAAACGAACAAGACGGCTGCCTTGTTAAAGTTTTGGTCTGTATTTCAATTCTACAATAGTTCGATTAAAACCATTCCGGCGATCTCTGCATTAACTAATGCACCGAATTTCAATTCTACAATAGTTCGATTAAAACTGGCACACCTTTATTCCATGAAGAAGAGAGAATTGAATTTCAATTCTACAATAGTTCGATTAAAACCGTAGCAAGCGGCGGCGATGTTAGCTACCATACGCTATTTCAATTCTACAATAGTTCGATTAAAACGGAACCACTTTCTACTTTCTACTTTCCACTTTTAACATTTCAATTCTACAATAGTTCGATTAAAACCAAAAGCTGCATTATACAAACGCCCGATAACCTTAGATTTCAATTCTACAATAGTTCGATTAAAACTCGAAGTACGTGAGATTACTAATAGTGTGAGCAAATTTCAATTCTACAATAGTTCGATTAAAACGGGACCGGTGAACAAGCTAAAGCATTCAAAGCTCTATTTCAATTCTACAATAGTTCGATTAAAACCAAATCAAGTTCCTCTTTTAGATAATCATTCCCTTATTTCAATTCTACAATAGTTCGATTAAAACGCGGGCTACTGACGCTTACGAAAAACCCAGAATATATTTCAATTCTACAATAGTTCGATTAAAACAAAATGAACGCCGTATTGCTGAAGAACAAATGCGAAATTTCAATTCTACAATAGTTCGATTAAAACAATAATTGCGGGCATTGGTTACTATGCTAATTATAGATTTCAATTCTACAATAGTTCGATTAAAACTGCCGGAATAACTGCCTTTTTAGTTTATATTCCAAGCTTTTATGTGCTTTATCGTCGTCAACCTATAATAACGCAAAATTGCCGGGGGTTCGACGACAAACTCTAATTTCCACAAATTAAATAAAAGAATCCGTTTCATTTCTCTCTACTCCTATCACCCCTCTTGTTGTATAATTCTGCGAATCAAATTGATAGTAAAGAATGCTGTCTTTTTCCTTGTTTATTCTTTCTTTAATTCCGGCTTTAACTATCTCAAATTCCGCTTCCGTAACTTCTCCTTCAAATACTGAATTTTGAACCCATAGTAAATGCTGCCGGAGAAATTTCAACAGCTTTGCCCCTCTTTTCGGTGCAGCATCATAAACGATTATTGTGTACATACTTACTCCTTTATTAAAGACAGACACTGTTTTCTCGGATTTTCACTGATAAATATTAATCCGTGTTAATCCGTGTAATCCGTGTCTACCACCAGATTTTAAATGGTTTATATTCTTTTTCTCCAAGCAGATGCTTTATTAATTTATAACATTCAAGACGTATAAGATGCCGGTAGCTTACTGATCTCTTTAATTGACGATGCTGTATTGTTGTTTTTAGTTTCTCATCATATTCTCTTAAATATATTTTCCTTCCCTCATCGCTTAAGTAACATGAATTCATCTCTTTTGAAAAATGTTTTTCCTGTATTTGGTTTTTGTTAAGTAAAGAAAAAATGATTCTATCCGTAAGTAATGGTTTAAATATTTCGGCAATATCCAACGAAAGCGAAAATCTTCTTTCTCCCGGCTCATGCAGGTAACTGATCAGCGGGTTAAGCTGTGTTTTATAAATCTCCGAAAGAACTGTTGTGTAAACTAAAGAATTCCCAAATGAAATAAGCGCATTTATTGGATTTGTCGGCGGATGCTTCTGCCGTTTTGTAAAATTAATATCTTCATTAATAATCAAATTCCACGAAGTGTAATAATTTGATCTGATGTTTCCTTCTATTCCCATTAACTCCTGAACGTCTTCGGTATTTTCTATTTTGGCAATAAGTTCATCGGTTTTTTCTATAAAGAATGATAAGTCCTTATCGCGCGCATTATAATACTGTAAGTTCTTTCTGATGTTATCTGCCGAACCTTCTACAAAGCGTCGCGCGATTGCAACTCTTTTTTCTGCATCCTCGTAAGCGTGGACTTGTTTTACTAACAGCTTCCCGGAAACGTATGGTTCGCGCGGATAAAACGAGCCCGTGTAGTAACCGTAATAATTAAATAAGTGAAGTGTTATTTCTTTCTGTGCAAGAAAGTTTAAGAAACGCGTATTAAAACGGAGTTCGCTAAAACAATAGATTGCTTCTATGTCTTCTACAGGAATTGGTTTGCGCGGAAGTCTCTTCGGCTCTTCTGTTTCTTCTCCTTCGTTTTCTGTAAGCGTCTCATCATCTACAGCAATTTCATCTTCTGTCAGTTCAACCTCTTCCGGCTCTTTGCTTTCACCCGGCTCAAAGTAAAGCGTGTTGTCTTTGCGCAGAAGTTTTCCGCTGCTGAATATGTAGTAGTTTCGCTTCATTTTTTTTATATAATTATCAATGCTTCGCTATTTTCATGATTATCAAGATTATCAGCGCTTCGCTATTTTCAAAATTATCAAGATTGTTTGGATTTGGTAGATGCCGCTTTTAAATATTTTATAAAATTAGATAATTGAGTTATGATCGAAATTGATTTTAAATAGTTCTCTTTGAATTCTAATTCAGATATATAATTTAAATCCAAAGCAATATATAATAATGCTCTTACTTCACCGGCTGATCCTTTTGAATAATTTAAAAATTTAACAAATTCATTATTGCTATCTCTTTCAAAACCTTCTGAAATATTAGTTATAATTGAAATAGATGCTCTTTGGATTTGATCTTTCATTCCGTAATCTTTTACAAAATTGCCTTTCGAGGTTAATTTATAAATTGAACTACAAAACGTCCTGGCTTCTTGCCAAACTTTCATTTCCTCAAATTTTTCAATTTTCATATTCTTACCCAATCTTGATAATCTTGATAATCTTGACAATCTTGATAATCTTGATAATTATTTAAACATAACACAATTCATAATAACTGCAATTTTTACAAAACGGTTTGTTAATTACTTCCGGTGGAAGTTCAAACTCTAATATTGTTTTGATCTTTCTCTTAATCATAATCAATTCTTCTCTGTCGTTGTCTGTCAATTCAACTTTAATCATTTGTCTTAGTTTCGGATAATCTATTTCTCCGGTTACGCCTTCAATTCCTTTTTCTTCGAGAACGCTTATGTAGTACTTTACCTGCCAGATGTGGGTTTCCTCCATCTTGTCGGATTTTTTCACTTCATGAATTACATTATTTTTCTTGTCATAAAAATCCAGGACAATATCATCGATTTTTATTTCATGATCTTCTCTTGCATAAGTTGTCTCCGAAATAAACTTACCCATTGCCACCGTATCGCTGGTTTGCTCCATATCTATATGATTTGTAAACAACCACAATTTGCGATGGCAAAGAAAGTAATAATGTATTTGAGTTCCGGTCATAATAAGCGTGAATTACTAATTGATATTTGGAACAATCCGCAACTTTTCCTGAGACACGGATTGCACTGATTTACACGGATTATTTTTACTATGTCCTTTGCAATAAAGTAAAATTTTTGTTTGACTTTATTACTTTAAATGGTAAACAAATAATTTTTGAAATTCTTTCAGTTTTTTCATTTGAAAAATTATTGACTTTCCCAAAGGTAGCTTTAGCTCCGAAATCATCGACTTTGTTTAGAACCTTTGATCTTCCATCAGTAAAATAGTTTTTATCCATAATCTCACGAGAATATTCTTTTGATAATTCATCAATAGGATTATCTGAAAATGATTTTAATTGGAAAAAGCAGCCACGTTTACCAAAGTAATTTATTTTTGCTAGATATTTCCTTATGAAATCTAAATTTTGTTGTTCCATCAATGCTTCAGAACTAATTGCTATTTTCATTTCTCCGGGCAAATACAAATATTCTCTAAATGCAACGGTTGACTTAAACATAATGTTTGGATTCTCTTTCCTAGTCTCAGACCTTGATTCTTGCATTATTCTCAAGAAGCAATTGTTTACAACAATATATTCCGGCAAAGCAAATTCCATTTTTAATGATTTTATTAAATCAAAATATTGGATTGCTGTTTCAGTAGAGTCATACGTACAAACAGCATTCAATATTGCCATCTTTACCGCATAAGGAGATGGACAGAGTAAAGCTTTACCAGCAGCGTTTGTTGCTTCGCTTGCCTTTAAGGAAAAGAGGGTAGTAGGTTCATAAACAAATTCCCACCACATAATTATGCCTCCTTTAATTTGTAACCGGAAGTATTAGTGATAATTTTTTCAAATTCTTCAGCAAATTTTGATAATGAATCAAAATGTATAGCTTCTATTGATTCTTTCTCTATCTTATTCAAAGTTCCAGCAATAGAAGTAATTTCCTCAACATATTTGTCATTAATTGGACTTGTTGTAGGTGCCGGAATGGCTTTGGATGAAAGTGTAATTACTCCGTTAAAATCAACGATGTGAGGATTCTGTGTGTTTCTCATAGCGCCAGTTGGTTTTATAAAAGTATATAAAATTGATTTGAGCAATGCCTTAACTCTATTACCTCTTTCTGCATCACCAATTGAATATTTTTTACTGATATCGTTATAACCGACTCTGCATATATCAAAGTTTGATACTAACGCATAAACTCCAGAGTTAGCCGGTCGATGAAAAATATTTTGTCCTAAGTTTGCCCCTTCTCCACTTTCTTTGCTGCCGGAATCAGCTACCAACTTAACATGAAAATAATTTTCGGTTTTTGTTTTTTCCGGTAATCCAATCAACCAACCGAATTCAGCGCAAGATTTTCGTGGGACATTCTTATTGTTGTTTGTTATTAGTATCCCTTCAACTTCACTTAAACTCGATTTTTTAATTACTAAATCTAAAACATCTGCATCGGGTGTAGCTTTTTCAAAGGATGCAACAAATTCCTTATCAGCAGTGATTCTATTTGCATCAAATTTTCGACAAGCCGAAGATAGCGCAAGATTATTTTCAACTGCTATATTCCAAAAATGTTCTGATTGAATATGCTTTAGCATATCGCCGCTAACAGCATTAACGGTTGAGAAGTTGCCTTCTTTATCAACAATTGTAACTTGTCTTGTTAGAATTTGGTTTCCTTCCCCTCCTTCATTGTTTAGCGAGTGCATATTTAAGGTCAAACGACCACAAATAGATAATGACGATAATTGCTTTGTTTCCATTTTGAATTTCCTTTTCTTTTATTGATAAAAAACTTTTTTAATTAGAAAACAATCTATTTTTAATTTGACTCCTCTTCTGAATCTTCTTGACCCTCAGTTTCTAATGATTCAACCTCTTTTTCATTTATTTTTTCTTTTCTATCTAAGGCATAACCATAAGCACAAAGTAGTTTGCCAATTAGACTGGCATCATATTCATCAACCAACGAAATAAATTCCTCAATGTCTTGTTGTTTAATATTGCTTCTGGTTTTAGCATTATCGCCCTTACGTTCTTTAATGCGGGCATTTTCAGCATTAAAGAATGCAGTAAATTCCATAATGTATTCTACTAATTCATTTCTATAAGCTGATTTTCTTTTTAGATCTTGAGCCATTCCATATTTCACTTCATAAACTCTCTGATTTTTAGGAGTATATTGAAGCGAAATGGTACTGCTACGAATGGCTTTTGCTATGTTCTTAAACCCTTCATTTTGAAAAATAGGGCTTAACGGTGTGTTAAGTGTTTTCATATAATAATCCTCTGTTAATTTGAAAAATTGTTCTAATAATGTTTGAGAAAATGGATAAACGTAGTAATGCTCTTTCGAAATTTCTTGAATTAGTAATTCTGAATAGGACGAGAGAGATTCAAGAAATTTATCTATGCTTCCAGAAGATATAAATGAACGATATGATTGAAGAATATATAATCCTTGTCCAGCCTCTTTAACTGCATCGCGTGAAAATATTTTGCGGTGCTCTTCCAAAATTTTAATCCAATTGTCTCCATCTGTTCTATTTTTTACTTTTATAAAATCAGGTAGTTGAAGAAATGAAATGTTAGAAACAGATTCGCTAGTTCCTAATTTCTTTAGATAAGCTGTTGAAAAACCACTTACAAAATGATTAGGCTGATAACTCCTTAAAAACGGCCTCTCAGTTTTATATTCTTCAATATTTTCAATAAAAGTTTTACAAAAAAGGAGGATGCTTGAAATATCCATTTTCAAAGAAGTAACACCACGAAGATTTGGTTTAAATGAATTATGCAACAGGGTCAATCTTGAATAATCGATTTCTTTAGGGCTAAGAACATAAATTTTTGTGTCCCAAGTTTTATTACTAACTTGAATAGGGCGAACAAACATTGCTTTGAAACAGCCAATGATCTTTAAATATTCTCTAATCCATAAAACATCTTCAGCACCCATAGAAATACCAGTTGCTTTTTCTTTATTTACACCTTTTACTTGATGAGGATTAAGCATCTGCAGGGATTTAACTTCGTCAAATTTCCCACCACTATGTTTTAATGCTTTTTTAGTTTCAAAAGTGTTGTCATCCAAAATGCTATATAATGTCAATACAGCTTTTAAAAAAGCGGGAAAGATATTTTCGTCTTTAATTGTTTTATTCTTAAAAACATTATTAAATAACTTTTCATAAGCAGTGGATACTTTGAGCTTGTTAATGTTGGAAAGAATATCCCAATCAGAACGTTTCTTGGGTGAGTATTCTTCAATTATCTTAAATAATAAATGTTTTTGTTTTTTATCAGCGGTTTTCGATATTTTCAGATAGATTTCTTTTTCTTTCTTTTTTTGGTTTTTGTTAATACTTTTTTCCTTCTTGTAATCAATAAAAGAAATCCCTTCGGGAACTGGAGTATCTTCTTTGAATTTGACAAAAGTAAATCCATCAAAATAATTTGTATTATTAACCATATCTTCTGTTATGGCATCATCAACAATAACTTGGAAATGTGTTAATCGATCTCTTATCCTAACACTTTCTTGGTTTTTTGTTATTTTTCCAATGACTTCAGCTAAACCAATAGCTTCGAGAACATTTGAATATGTCCCGCTCTCTTTTAACACATAAAAATCTTTTTGATACATTATTTTACCTTTTAGATTCTTCTTTTATTTCAAACGATTTTTGATCGCATATTCTTAGTATTCTAACAAAATAGAAATAGAGAATCGTTTCAATTAAATCTAAGTTTTCATAGTGATAACTTACCATATAATCACTTATGTTGTCATTATGGTAGGTCAGTAAGATTTGGTTTTCTTTTTCTATTGGCAGAAAATTTTTTGCATTAACCTTTAACAATTGTTCTATTTCTTTGATCCCATTTTGAATTAAATAATATTGAGTTACATCATTTGCAAGTGGTGAATGATGTCTCATTATTGCGGTAGCAATTGCTTTGGATAACATAGTAACAATTTTATCTTTCAACTTTTTTATTGGGTTAGATCTTTCTAATAAAAATAATACTACTAGTGCACCAGCTCCAGCGTGTGGTGGAAAGACTATTCTCGAATCTGTCTTACTATCATAGTCTGTATGTGCAAGTATTACATCATCAGAAATGTACTCTTTCTGCCTTTGAGATTCTTTTGCTTTCCGCTGCCATTCTTTGTTTAGTTTCCCGTAATCGTGTAAAACAATCATAAAATTTATCATCTCTTCAAAATCTATTTCTATTCCAAGTTTTGATTTCAGCTTTTCAAAGAAATAGTCGTTTTTCACTTTAAAATATTTTCTATAACCCTCGATTAAAAAACTAATGTGTTCTTCGTATGTATCCTTGGTAATGACAAATTTTTTATCAGTCGAATCTTTAGAAATTCTTTTTGAGCAATCATTTCCAATTCCTAAAAAATTCAATCCAACCTCTAAGTCGTAATTAATTGCATTGGCGTTTGCTATTACAAATTGTTCTGTCTTCAATTGTGTACTAGAAAGTGGGCTATAATTAAATTCGTTTTGCAAGTCCTCAATAAAATTACTTTCTTCTTCAATTTTTCTAACAATCCAATCGAATTGAGATTTTTCTTCAAGTTTTTTAACCTCACTTATCAGCGTGTAGCGATAAATTGATAAGCTCTCAAAGCTGTACGGATTCTCATAAAGATTCGGATTGTTTGTTAAAATAAGACTTATCGAATCAATTTCTCTAATAAGGTGGTGAGCTGCTGATTTTTCACATTTTATCCAAGAATTTTTTATCTCTTCTAATCGGTTACTTGCAAGAATTCCATTTAATTCACTCATCTCCTTATTTGTTAATACGGCATCAATAACTTGCTGACCAGAAAGATAATCCATATTTATTTTATCTCTTCTTTTAAGCTCTTCAAATGTATTCTCAATCAGTTCTTTGTTATATGGGAGATGGATTCCAACATTATATACAAAAACTTTTCCAGTTTCATTTTCAAACCTTGCACATCTTCCTATCCGTTGCAACAGCGAATTGATTGGAGATATTTCTGTGTGCATTGTATCGCAAGTAATGTCTATTCCTACTTCAATAACTTGTGTAGCAATAAGAATAGCATTTGCTTCAGAATCTTTTTTGAATAATTCAAGGGTACTCTTTTCTTTCTTTTGTCTATCTCTTCCAAAGAAGCGTGCATGAATGCAAATAAGTTCTGTGTCTTTTAATCTTTTGCCTAATTCAGAATCAGATTCTTTAATTTTTTTTATTTCCAGATAAATATCTTGGCAGCGACTGACACGATTACAAATAACTATTGTCCTATCTCGATGTTCTTCAGCAACAAATTGAGATTCTAAGAAGCAGTTTTTGGTTTCAATAATTCTTTGCTTATTACGTTGACTTGGAATTTTACTGATTTCTTCTTGGCTAACATCAACAATTTCTGCATTTGTTTCTTTTGCAAATTCTTTTAATAACCTTTCTGAAAGAGTTGCTGTCATTAAGCAAAAAGGTGAATAACCATTTAATAATCTTAAGAGATGAAAAAGTGTTGCTAAAGATTTATCTGGCTCTAATAAATGAAACTCATCAAAAACTAAATAAGAACCAATCAAAGCCCCAACATTAATATTCGCTTGTCGTTTTGGTAAGCTTAAAGGAATACTTAATAAACTTGAGATTGACTGATCTATTGTAGTGAAAATAATGTCACCTTCTAAAAGCAGAGGATCAGATGGGTGTTCACCAGTTTGGAGAGTAACCTTTAGCCCAAGTTCATTAATAAATTTGTTTTCTGATACAGTTTGGTACAAAGAATTTGCAAGAACCCTCATCGGTAAAGAGTAAATCATTTTTCTGGGAAAAGATAGATTTTCTGCTTTAGCAACAATAAATGGAAGTATCGAAGCAAAAGTTTTTCCAGCGCCCGTTGGAGCTTGCATAATTACATTTTTACCTTGCAACATAATTGCACCAAGTGCTTTCTGGAAATTAAAAGCAGAAAATCCAGTTAACTCGAAGAAATATTTTTCAAGTTGTGCTTTTATTACCATAGATCATTTATCCATAATATTGACTTGAACATCTAATTATTCTCGCTTTAGTAATGTTTTCTAAAACTTATTATCACATTCATTAAATCCTCCTCTTTTCTCTCATCTCCAATTTATTTTTAATTCACATCTCTCATAAATTACACAAATTACTACTAATCCAATCCGTGTAAATCCCCCGCAAAGCGGGGCAAGCTGTGTAATCCGTGTCGCTAATGCATTAACTTTTTTACTGCGCTGCTTTCCAGCAAAGATCTCATCTGCCTAATTGCAATCTCATTCAATTTCTTAAGTCTTACATTTTGTGGTAACCCTTGTTCTATCAGCACAGAGTTTATGCTTTCCAGATTGCTTAATACAACTAACTGCTCTAATGTAGAATAATCCCTTACGTTCCCTTCTTTTCCCGCATTATAGATAGTTAGCAAAAATATTCTGCGCAAAATGGCGAGAATAATTTTAAGAAAATAAAAAGAATTTAAGAATAACGATTAACGATATTTGATTTTTGATGTGACAAAATCTTCTAACTTCTAAAATCGTTAATCCTTGTTCGTAAATCA